>NZ_LJCO01000075.1 GCF_001399675.1 Paenalicyclobacillus ferrooxydans | reverse complement strand
CCCACATGCCCTCAAACGCCTAGAGTTTAGCCTAATTAACCGTTCCTTCTTAATCCTACTTGAACAGGACAATGAAATCCTGCGAATGAGCGAGCATTCGTGAGAAAAACCTTATTCCACGAGGGAGAGTTCCAGTACTGTGTTGCGGATTTCTGGGGATGTTTCTGTCGTGAAATCACAACTTGGATTGTCCAACAGGACATCAGTTGCCAAATTACTTTCAACGCAGAGTTCCTGCGCAAGACTTTCTTTTGCAGCAAACGATTTAAAAATGATCGTATTTGTTTCATCAATAAACACGCGATACGATACTGGTTTGTTTCGATTCTGAAATGGATTCAAGCACTCTGCTTTGAAACACTCTGCATAATTTAATGTGCCGTCTGCACATACCAATTTTTCATAATCCAAACTACTCCCCTCCTTGTTAGACCTGTCATGCAGTCCAAAATACAGAGGACTCCCGCTGCCGTTCTCTACGCTCCAGCAGTTCGCGCCGCGGCTTTACTGTGTGAACGTTCAGTGATAGCGAACCAAGAGAACACAACAAACCTGTCATTCGCATACTTCGGATATTGCACGTCGAAATGACAACAATATCTTTGACAAATCCGCATCAAAGGTCTGGTGTCTGTGGACAATTTTGCAAACCTAACAAATCAACATCGGCGTTACAAAGCACACGTGAGCATACTTGGCACAACACAACTACATTTGCGCAACCCCTACATTATTGCCTGGTGGTCTGCGGCCTTCCCGGGTTTTGGTCATCTGCTGTTAAGTAAATATTTGCGAGGATACACCCTGTTCATCTGGGAAGTTGTTGTCAATGTCCAAGCGAATCTCAATGCGGCGATGATCGACTCCTTTCAAGGGAAGCCTGAAGTTGCGAAAGCGGATCTACACCCCCGATGGATGTTAATGTACATCCCGGTTTTCATATTCGGAATCTGGGACAGCTACAGAACGTGTATCGACATGAACAATGTACATTTGCTGGCAGAGAGGGAAAACGCACCGTTTAACACTTACACCGTGGGTGCTACCGAAATCAACTATTTGGATAGAAGAAACCCTGTGATGTCAGTTATCTGGTCCCTCTTCATGCCTGGACTCGGACAGTTACATATTCATCGCATCTTAACCGCGTTCTTCTCACTTGTATGGGCGATCGTCTTTTTGTATAAGTCACGATTGCTTGAAGCGGTCCAGTTTTTATTCCTAGGTGACATCCACATGTCAACGGAGGTGCTCAACGCAGAATGGCTTTTATTTATGCCTTCTGTGTGGGGATTTGCTGTGTATGATTCCTATATAAATACGGTTGAAAACAACAAACTCTATGAATCCGAGCAGAGAAATTTTCTGAGGAAAAACTACCAGAGCAGAAGCTTCAGGATTAAAAAAGGAAAAGTGGTCGGTCGATGATCCAAGTTATGTCTACATTCGAACACTCCGTGAGGCTCGAATTGGCAATCAGCGCCCTAGAAATAAATGGAATCCAGAAGCAAAACATCTTTGCTGTCCCCTTAAACAATCGCACGGTAGATCGGAGATTACTCGATACCCTGCATCACTCAGATGGAGTATCCCTGTTCAGTACAGGTGCGGCAATTGCAACCGCCTTCGCCGTTATCGGAGCCAGTATAGGATTCTCACTCCAATGGGGACCCATTTATTGGGGCCTCATTGGTGCAACCAGCGGCTTTTTACTCGGGTTCTTAATCGATTTATTCATCACTAGAGTTGTCAAAAAACGCAGCCGCCTCCTAAAGGGCAAAAACCCCCAAGTTATCTTAATCGTTGAGTGTGACAACAAACAAGCCGACTCGGTCGAAGACATTTTATGGCACTACTTAGCGCTTGGTGTAGCTCGGGTCGAAACATGATCTTTCTTCCGGCTTGAAAAACTTGCCTCAATCTTCATGGACATTCATGGGTGCAGGCTACACCACCTGCTCTTTCGGTTACGCCTTCTCTCCTGTCGACGCCGTTCATACCACAGACCCATTGACTTCTTCATATATTGTTACTCCTGGGTTCACAAAATCACTGTAGGGTTCCTCTATCACTCCTCCATGGCTTTGGCTAAGTCGTTGAGCTTATTGACGGTTCCCCAATTACGCATTGTTGAAGGTACCCTTAATCGAGCAAACTGGTTCGCAAGCCGAGAGTTCCGCACGCCTCCACGAAGTAACAAATAGACATCTTTGTCATGAATCCAATACTCGTCAAATTTAGAGATTGAGGACATCAGTCGTTCGATTGTTTCAGATGATGGCGATTCAAGTAAAAAGGATACGTAAAAGGTCTCTGCCTCACTAGAAGCCGCAGCTTCTTGGCGCATTGTCTCCGAGACTGGGCAGTTCGTCACGATGCCTTCCAGTTCGTGTGCAGTCCTTAATATAACAGTAAGTGATATAGAGAAGCGCTTCTCGATTTCCTGCTCTAAGCGCTGACGAAGAGATTCTGCATTATCTTCCGATTCAAATAGCACATTACCGCTTTGAATGTAAGTTTGCACTCGGCTAAATCCCATCGACTGAAACATGTTCCTCAACTCTGTCATCGCAACTTTGTTGTGACCCCCTACGTTGATACCCCGTAAGAGTGCAACGTAAATTGTCATGAACCCACCTCCACGTTGAGGTCTATCTCTTGTCTCAGTGTATCTTATCTGTGTTCTACGCTCTCAACACAGGACGGAGCACAGAACATTGTGTGAATGAAAATTGTAGTGGGAACTACATGTTTATACCATCATAATGGTCTGTACCTGGATACGATTTATGTAAATGAATACAAGACATGGGTCAACAGAACACTTGCGACTTTTAGCAACGGGAATGATACGGCGGGTTATCAACATCAGTGGATTAAACAACCAGCCTGGCGCAATCACAGAACACTGTTTGTTGACGTGCCCATTCCCGCACCCGTTTTTCACGATATCCTCGTCTCTTCGTCGAGCAACTCTAACAGATCATCGTACTCAGACTGCAAAACGCGATGCTTCCCTTGCAATTCTCGATACACAGCCTTTAAGTTCTGGTATTCAGTCTCAGATTCCCGACACTCTGTCCGCAGAGCGTGGTTCGCATCTTCCAACTTGCGGTACGTGTCTTTCAGCCCCAAGTATTCGTCTTCCAGGTCACGGTATCTGTCATGCAAATGGCGGTTTACGACTTGTAGGTCCCGATGTTCAGCCTCTAACTCCCGAAACTTAGCCTCAAGGTCATACTGCAGGGTCTGCAAGTTGTCACGCTCATTCTGAAACTCTCTGTACTGATCCTGCAAACGCTGATGTTCCACTTCCAAATCATGATATTTAGCCGCCAAGTCTTGCTGCCCAGCCTGTAAGGTCTGATGCCATGCACGCAGTGTATGATATTCGGCCTGTAAGCTGTGATGTTCGGCCACCAGGTCTCTATGCTCAATCTCCAAATTGCGATGATCGTCCTGCAACCCTTGATACGTATCCTGCAGGTTCTGGTGGTCTCCCCTCAAGTTTTGGTACTCCGCCTGCAACTTGCTGTGAGCATCCCTCAAACGAAGCAACTCGTCAAAGACGTTTGCCGCAGCTAACACGGCAATCCTCCGCTCGTCCAAGAGAGGGTTGGCAGGTGCAATTTGCTCCATTAGTCTATCAACGGATCGAGCCACAGTACGCAAATGCATCTCTGAAGCTTGGCCGCGCAGTGTGTACTCCATCCCTCGAATTGTCACTCGAATCTTTTGTATCGAGTCATCTGCCATCACCCGCCGCCCCCTTATATGGTTTGGTAGTAGAGAGTTCCACTCTCTAATCAGGAGTCTCGACCACAGTGTATTGTTTTGGTTTCCAATGAAATTCGTTCACAAAGAAACGGTTTACCTAGCGCAAAAATCTGGACACAGTAGCTACAACTTCATGTTAACACGTTGAAGCATTGATTCCGATGGTTTTTTGAATTGAGCCGGACTCAATTGAGTCTTGACTCACCACACCAAATCTTCAACATAAAATCAGCCATTATCTCCATCAATGATTGTCCATGTATGAGCTGTTCATCTTTGCATTTGAATGTTAAGCAGTCGGCCCCATGGCTAGTCGGGTACTCGAAAGTGTCCCTCTTAAAGGTATTGCAGCAATGACCTCCCGCACCTTGCTTCCACTTGCATCGGCGACCAGTGGTAGTACCGCCGGATTGGACGTTTTGATTCAGGACCCTGAGAACGCCCCCATGCGGTGAGTCTCATGTAACAGGACCTTCATCAAACAGTGGACCATATTGAGTCGTATTCACTGGCTGTTTTTGCACAGCAAGGTCGAAACCCATGTGTACATCTGTTATCTGGGCCTAAGCTGCAACCACCATGAAGGTATAGATAAAATATTCAGACAAAAAGCACCTCTATTGAACTACATTATGACCTTATTTGAGAACTGCAATTTCATGGTGTGGACTATGACTAAGTTTTAATCTTGACACCTTATTCCGTGCGATCCGACAACCTAGATGCTTTGTAACACTGCTCTGTTTGTATGCATGGCCGGTCTTGTTAGTGTATAAATATGCACAAAGCCAGAATCTTGCTTGTTGCGCTAAAGCCCCCGTTAACGACAGAAGAAATCTCCAGAAAACACGAACCACCCCCATGGTCACCAACCAGTATTTTGGGGGTGGTTCAGCAATGCACATGGCGTTATAAATCAGACAGTTCCAAACGACGGCTCATGAATCCAACATATAGTCAGTGGCTCGGCAAAGAACTGTATGACTTGGACAACCCCACAATCGAACCGCTATATCCGCCCATCGTCTCCCAATACTGCGACAGATCCATTGCATTCTGGACGACTTTGCCCGTAGTCAAATTGATCGCAAAGTATGGATTCCCATTCGCTGGAGACGGTGTGGCAAACACCATGTAACTGCCGGTGAAGTTCGTAATATACGGCTGTTTGCTAAAACTGTAGGCGTGTTCAATGGGTCCGTTGGCAACACCGACAATGTAAGCCGATCCGTCTTTCTTCTTATCGACTTCTACCTCAAATCCTTTACCATTGATCGAGCCAGTCCAGTGGTCAATGACCTGGAATTCGTCTGCCTTGTACTGTATATTTGGCACACTGTGATTTGCGCCATTGGTAATCGCAGAGACGTTAATGATGGCTCCGAACATCGAACCTGACTTCGGATTGCTTGCAAGTAAGAGCTGCTTCGGAACGTTGCGCGTAATATCCTTGCTGGCAAAAGGAAGCGGATTGTGTGGATGTTTTTTGCTGTAATCAGCAAGCTGCGTTGCGGTCATATTTGCAAGCTGAGTAGACGAGTAACTCGAAGACGGTATGGATGCTGACGGCGCAAACTCTGTTTTCCATTGGTCTGCTTTGAGCCACGTGTACAATTGAGGCGATGCCAGATACACAGCGTGCTGACCATTGTCGTATACCACCACGTTCTGGACGTATTTATCCTGAAATGTTCCGTTCGAACCCTTAACGCGATAGAAAGCTGGATATATCGTAATGTCCTGATTTGAGGTTTTCAGGTGCAGCTTTGCGGGACCCACATATGCGTTGGTGACGCCCTGTTCCTGAGATGCCGGAATTTGTCCCGTGTATGGTTTCGAACTATCAAGCCAAGGTATCACCTGGTTGATAACGCTCTTCGGGTCCTGTGTCGTCCATAAAGCTTGGTCTGCACTATCGGACGAGATAGCAATTGTCTGAATGCTTGTCGTCGAAGGGAATGTACTTCTCTGTGTCGTCGTTCCAGTATTGTTGGTCGCAGTTGTAGATCCTGGATGAATCGTTGTTGTTGAACTTCCATGGTTCGTAAAAGTGTAAATCCCTCCTGCAAGAACTGCAACTGCGGCAACTGCTGCTGCACCTGTTCCCCACACACTGGAATAACGTTTTACTCGTACGGGTTTCATATCGTCGATCTCCTTTTCGATGTTGTCCCAAATCTCTTGTTGTTTTTGAGATGACATGTTCACGTTTGACATCTTTTCAAGCTTTTCAAGCGTTTCACGTTCTGATTTCATTGATTCGTTTCACCTCCTCAAAATCTGAACCTAACACTTCGCGAAGTTGGAGAATTGCGCGGTGTGCTGCGTTCTGCACTTTCTTTTCCGACCACCCCAGCACAGATGCTGTCTCCTTGATCGACAAGTTGTCGATATAGCGTAGACTCACCACTTGACGATAATCGTCTTTGAGTTCTTGGAGTGCTTCTTCGACTTCCAGGACGACACTGACATCTGTGGCTTCGTCTCCGATGTCCGGTAGCTCAGATTGAGACAGAAACTGTCTGTCTTTGCGCTGCTTTCGTAACACATCAAAGATATAATTGCGGGCGATAGTCATAATCCATGTCTTCGCGGTTGCGTCATGCCGAAAATTGTTTATCGCGCGATACGCCCGGATGAATACTTCCTGTACAACGTCGTGCGCCTCTGATGAATCGCCTAGTGTCGCAAAAGCGTATCGATACACATCGTTTGAATAGGTCTCATAAAGCATTTTCAGTGTTTCTCTTTGTGAGGACCGGTCTCTCACGTTTTCGTCACCTCCAGCTCCTTTCGCACAATTAGACGGAGAAAGTGCTGTTTTGTCTCACTTGTTCTTTATTTCAATTGTTCCTAATCCTTCCACACCGATGCACAGTACATCTCTCCGAACGCAAAATCTCTGCTTCGTCTTCCACCGCCATGTCTTGAAGCGACGGTAGTAAGGCAATGGGCGGCATCAGGTTCAAGTGGGCATCACTGTTATCAGGTGCCCACACACCGAGGAGTCAAATGAATTATATGTCTATGGGGGTGTTTGGCATGGAAGTCGTGCTACAGGTAAAAACAACTGGAAGTGCAGAGATTGTTGTCACTGCCGTGAGCACTTCCGACAAGCGAGTCGATGTTGAAGCGTTCTTGGGTAGAACGGTTGGATATGTGCTCAGGCGATTAAACCGGCGAGGATATAGGCTCTCGTTTGTCACAGATAAATTTTTTGTATGCACGAAGAAGAAAAGAAGGAAATTCCGGCGATGCCCGGACACAAGACGCGACCATGTAACCCTTTTTCGGTCACAGCGTCGCAAATCTGTAGCCCCGTGACTTGTAATACCGAATGAGCACCGGTAAGGCTCGTATCGTGAATCGGCTTGCATTCAGCCCATCGTGAAACAGCACGACCGAGCCTGGTCCCGCTGAGCGTTCAACGTTTTGTACAATGCTCGCAGCCGACGTTGCCTTCCAGTCGGCTGAATCGACCGTCCAAAAGCGCACTCTATGTCCCATGCGCTGGATTACTGGTATCTCGGTCCGGTCAATTGCTCCAAATGGTGGACGATAGTAGAGTGGTTTATGTCCGACAGCTTTAACAATGGCTGAATCGGCAAGCGTAATCTCAGACTTCACAACTGGGATGGATGCGTGAGCGAGGTTGCGATGGTCATATCCGTGACTCCCGATTTCGTGACCTTCTCTCTGCATTCTGCGAACGATATCGGGTAACGCCTTGCACCTGTAACCCAGTACAAAGAACGTTGCGTGTATGCGCTCACGGCGCAGGACATTTAAAATCTGTGGGGTATAAACGGCTCCAGGACCATCGTCAAAAGTGAAATAAATGACCTTCTGCTGCGAGGCAAGTACTTGTTGCTCAGGGACAAGACAGCATGCCAAGCTGACAAACGCGCTAATGAAACCGGTAAACATCTTTCGCCACACGAAAATCCCCTCCGACAAGTAAGAATGCCCGGATACAGAGTAAGACATGCTCAACCTATCAGCAGAGGCTTTCGTTTAGATGCTGATTCAGGATTCCTGCCCCTTAGCACCATACGCGGTCGCATGCTCACAGTGCATTGTTCATGCAACGCCGACTTCATGTGCTTCTGGGACACAAGCCCCCGTATGTGCAATAACCGCACTGACAAGTATTCGACTTGTGCTGATTGATTGCCCCCATCGAAGAATGCCAGCAGGTAGTTTTTCGGCGTCCGTTGGAATGCAGTCACTGCGTGATGTATGCATCTCTCCAGAGAATAGACGCTTTTGAGTGCGGGTAGAATAGTTCCTGCTTTTGAAAGGTTTGAGGTGTATGGATATGGAGCAGGACATGAACATCGATGAAACCTCCAAAGCACTTAATGCTGTATGGGAAACTCAAGGTTTAGAACCCAACATAGTGACCGACCAGCAGACAAGTAGACAAGGCAAAAACCAATTGTCTCAGATAACAACTGCGGTTCTCACATCTACAGAAATTGCGTCACTATGGACTCAATACATGAATGACACAATGGCAATTTGCTTTAGCAAATACGCCCTGGCAACTATCGAGGACGCCGAAATCAAAACGATTTACCAGAATGCCTTGGAGCTTTCGAAGAAGCACCTAATACGAATCAAGGAATTTTTTGACCAAGAAAATTTCCCTGTACCATATGGCTTCACAGAGCACGACGTAAACTTGAAGGCTCCCAGGCTCTTCCTTGACGCATTTTTCTTAAATTACATGTTGGTAATGACCTACCATGGTTTGACTGGGTATGCAGTGTCACTCCAAGTGGCTTCAAGACCAGACATGCGGGAGTATTACACAGAGTGCAATCATGAAGCAATCCAGCTTTACAACGAGATCATGGATGTAGCGTTGTCCAAAGGTCTATACACTCGACCACCATATATCTACTCACCAGAAATCCCTGAAATTGCACAACCTGGATTCCTGACTGGATGGATCGGAAGAAAACGACCGTTGAGTGCCATTGAGATAAGTAATATCAGCTTCAACATGAACAAGACCTACCTCAGTAAGGCGCTATCCATGGCATTTGCCCAGGTTGCCAACGATCCGAAAGTGAAACAATACCTCAAACGAGGGTTGAATCTGTCTACGAAAATCACGGAAGTCTTTCACAAGTTTTTCATTGACACAAATTTGAATTTCCCAATCTCTTGGGAATCCATGGTTACCAACTCAACAACACCTCCATTTTCCGATAAGCTGATCATGTTTCACATCGGATTCTTATCATCCGCCGCAGTGGGCTTTTATGGGGCGGGTCAAGCTGTAGCTATGAGACGAGATTTATCCCTGGCATACATGAAACTCATTGGACAGCAATTGCTTTTCTCGGAGGACGGAGCCGAACTCATGTTGGAAAAAGGATGGTTCGAAAAACCTCCGATGGCTGAAGACCGCAATCGGTTGATGGTCAAACATTGAACTCGACTTCTCGGGTCTTGAAGAACTTTGTGGTGAAAGCACAATATTCGACTTGTCCTATCAAATCTGTTACGAGGCGAAAGCACCCAACTAGGTGCTTTCTTTTATATCGCTCGCTCAATTTGTCCTTCTTGCTGATAACTGCCCAAATACGACAGAACCCAGAAAACCCCATAACAAATATTTATGCATGAACGGAAGCAGATCCTTCTTCGGAATCAGCCCCCGTTTACGACGGAACTTCTACGCTAACTCACGGATTTTTGCCAACCACCAATCATCGTTATGTACCGACAAATTTGGACGGTGAACGCTCATGATGGCATATGAAGGCGTGACCTCCACAATTCTTCCAAGCCCTGTATAAACGTAATCAACGACGAGCTTAAAGGGTTTGATCGTTGTTTCGAGCTCATCGTCCACTCGCTTTACGATGGAGCGAAGATTTCCTGCCTTGTCCCAGTAATTCACGCCTTGCTGACCACCTGCCGTAAGTTCCCACCATTCCTTGAATGAGTGGAAGACCTCCGCACACCTACCACGAAGGGGGTCTTCTAGGGCTGTAAACTGCCCGTCAGGAGAGTAATGTCGACTCCAGCGCCCATGCAGTCCATTTTTAGCCCGATCTTGTACGATGTCTTGCCACCAGCGTAGCCATTGTGAATTTAACGTCTTGGATTCGTCCTTGTCCAAGATATCTGCGCTGTACGCAGACCAAACTTGTTCTCTAACAAATGGCGTAGTCTCTGGAATGATGTTGAAGGAACAAGCTACATACATAGCAAAATTCAAGTCTTCTGGTGCATCCGTAATAACTAACCAAGAACGTTGTGTCCCCTTGTGCATCGTGCTCCTCCCCAAAAGCGTACTAATCTCTTACTGCCCTTTAACGATGCAAGACAACTCCGCGTTAACCTGCATATATATGCAAAATCATAAAAATTCCGTCTGGATTCCCGACTATATTGGGGCGTTCAGTTGAACTATTTGACGTGCTCTTGACGGACCTCCATCTTATTCAAATCAATAACGAAGCGTCCTGACACAAGGATGTCAGAGCCTAACAGTCCGTTAATACCAGGATGCGCGTCGAGATAGGCGAAATCCAAGTGTGCGTTTTCCATGTGATAAGAATCGAATTGAATGTGATCGATTCGCTTTCTTAACGCGGATTCCCGACCGCCTATACCAGACATAAAGACAAATTCGTCCTCATTTCTTGATGAAACGTCCATTGACTGGATCGCAGACATATCAATAATAGATTGGGCTGCACCAGTATCAAGCACCAAATCTCGAATGGTTTCATTGACGCCCTCGTGGGTCAGTGTGAGTGAAACAAATAATAGCCCATCTCGGAGCTCAATATTCATTGATGAAAACCCCGCAAGTTGGGCTTTGATCGAATCGGCATCACAATTTGTGGCTTCGATGTATGACAAATAAATTTGTTATCTTTGCACTCACGAAGTTCTCGCGTAGCTTCTGTGCCATCCGCCAATGGACGAATCACGGCAACCTCTTCAACATGCACCTTTCCATCTACTACATATGATTTAATATCTTCCATGAGTATGAATTGATTGGGAAAAAGTTCACGAACCTCCGACCACAACATACTATCACCGTCCATTTTTAATTCCCTTTTATTGTACCATTTCGTCGGCAGTAATGGCGCGTCTTATGGCGCTAACCTGCCCAAATACGACAGAACCCAGAAAACCCCATAACAAATATTTATGCATGAACGGAAGCAGATCCTTCTTCGGAATCAGCCCCCGTTTACGACGGAACTTCTACGCTAACTCACGGATTTTTGCCAACCACCAATCATCGTTATGTACCGACAAATTTGGACGGTGAACGCTCATGATGGCATATGAAGGCGTGACCTCCACAATTCTTCCAAGCCCTGTATAAACGTAATCAACGACGAGCTTAAAGGGTTTGATCGTTGTTTCGAGCTCATCGTCCACTCGCTTTACGATGGAGCGAAGATTTCCTGCCTTGTCCCAGTAATTCACGCCTTGCTGACCACCTGCCGTAAGTTCCCACCATTCCTTGAATGAGTGGAAGACCTCCGCACACCTACCACGAAGGGGGTCTTCTAGGGCTGTAAACTGCCCGTCAGGAGAGTAATGTCGACTCCAGCGCCCATGCAGTCCATTTTTAGCCCGATCTTGTACGATGTCTTGCCACCAGCGTAGCCATTGTGAATTTAACGTCTTGGATTCGTCCTTGTCCAAGATATCTGCGCTGTACGCAGACCAAACTTGTTCTCTAACAAATGGCGTAGTCTCTGGAATGATGTTGAAGGAACAAGCTACATACATAGCAAAATTCAAGTCTTCTGGTGCATCCGTAATAACTAACCAAGAACGTTGTGTCCCCTTGTGCATCGTGCTCCTCCCCAAAAGCGTACTAATCTCTTACTGCCCAAAAGCGACATTGCGGCGATGCCAGCGGAAACGAATATTCATGCATAATACTTGTTCAGTTGTTGCCCCCTTATGCGCAAGATGGAGCAGAAATGGCTGCTTCCAATCACAGTTGCTTATGCTCGGAAATTACATCTCGAATCACACGACGAGATTCTTTCACTCGCCCCGATGGGGCATCCGATGGGTTTGTGATCGTAATTAAGGCTTTCCACAATGCCCACCCACGAGCTCTCGCCCATGTTTTATCATCAAGCTGAAGATGAGATCGAAAAGTTTCTCGGCTTTGTCCGAAGAAAAACGTCCATGCAATCGTTAAATCACAAGCTGGATCTCCTACAGCCGAGCATCCAAAATCAATTACCGCACTTAACCGCCCATCTTTAACTAACAGGTTAGTTGGATACATGTCTCCGTGAACCCATACGGGGAATTCGCTCCACACTGCCTGAAGAGCTGAATCCCACACCGCAGTCGCCTCTGCTGTATCAATCATACCGTCCAGGTGTGTAATGGCATTTCGGGTTTCCCCATCGTAGGTGTTCAATGGACCGCCACGATAGAAATTATGGACACCGAACGAAGGAGCTCCATCAGTATCAATTTGTTGCAGAGCATTGAGGAACTGAGATAACTCAATAGCAAAATGGTTCAGGTCGCTGATGCGTTCGACAGTCGCATTTTCCCCATCAATCCAACTGTAAATTGACCAATGTAAGGGATACTCGTCAGACGGCGTACCCATAGCTAAAGGAGTAGGAATGGCTACAGGCAGTCGGGACGCAAGCCTAGGCAACCACTGTTGCTCCTTTTTCACCTGAGCCTCATAAGCCTCGTGACTAGGCAACCTAACCGTCATGTTGCCACCAAGTCGAAAGGTTCTGTTGTCCCAACCGCTGAGTTCTACAGGTTTAATTGGAAGATCCGCCCACTCAGGAAACTGCTGTGATATCAATCGACTCACTAACCAAACATCAATATCCACTTCATCACTCCTTTCCCGAGGTGGTCATAACTTCTAAATTCCATCGATTTACGTCGTATTCCTGCCCTTTAGCGATGCAGGACAACACCTCATCAACCTGCATGAATATGCAAAATAATAAAAATCCAGTCTAAATTCTCGACTATATTGGTGCGTTCAGTTGAACTATTTGACGTGCTCTTGACGGACCTCCATCTTATTCAAATCAATAACGAAACGTCCTGACACAAGGATGTCGGAGCCTAACAGTCCGTTAATACCAGGATGCGCGTCGAGATAGGCGAAATCCAAGTGTGCGTTTTCCATGTGATAAGAATCGAATTGAATGTGATCGATTCGCTTCCTTAACGCGGATTCCCGACCGCCTATGCCAGACATAAAGACGAATTCGTCCTCATTTCTTGATGAAACGTCCATCGAATGGACCGCAGACATGTCAATAATAGATTGGGCTGCACCAGTATCAAGCACCATATCTCGAATGGTTTCATTGACGCCCTCGTGGGTCAGTGTGAGTGAAACAAATAATAGCCCATCTCGGAGCTCAATATTCATTGATGAAAACCCCGTAAGTTGGGCTTTGATCGAATTGGCATCACGATTTGTGGTTTCGATGTATGACAAATAAATTTGTTATCTTTGCAATCACGAAGTTCGCGCGTAGCTTCTGTGCCATCAGCCAATGGGCGAATCACGGCAACCTCTTCAACATGCACCTTTCCATCTACTACGTATGATTTAATATCTTCCATGAGTATGAATTGATTTGGAAAAAGTTCACGAACCTCCGACCACAACATACTATCACCGTCCATTTTTCATTCCCTTTTATTGTACCATTTCGTCGGAAGTAATGGAGCGTCTTATGGCGCTAACCTGCCCGAGAGCGACGTAAAGCTTCGGACAGGGCAATGAATCTTTATACAGGAATGCTGCCCGATTGCGACATTTCGGTGTGTCAATAGAAATGCATATTCATACAGAAACCCCTACACAATCTCCTGCAGCTCGTGCCACCTATGGCAATAAGATAAATCATCTGTCTTCGCCATAATACCGTGCAACTTCATAAAACGCCTTTTTGGGTTCCCAACATGATGTGTCTGAATCAAGCCACGTACGCACAAGACTGTAACTGGCGGTATCCAAATCTTGTTCAGGAATAACACTAGAAGGATAACTGGGGCTAACGAATGTGAAAACAAAGGCACCTTCCACTCCTTCGTCTTCAAACAAGGCAAGCATATCTGTGAGATACTGCGCTTGGATGTCTTCATCCCTGATAACTGGTTTATTGAGACGCCAAGGTTGAGATTCTCGGTCTATGACAAGCCACCCCATACTACCTTGTGCATCAGCACCGACGTACGTGCAACATCCAAATTCGGTTACTACAATTGGCTTCCCATACTTCTTATATTTTCGGATTAGATCTCGAAAATGGCTAGAATTCTCGGCGTCACGACAAGCGTCGATACCAACAAAATCAAATGCGCTCCAGTCAATGTCCTCCCACAATCCTGCAGCATACGTTAAGGGACCTGAAAACCACTTTTTTACCTCCTGGGCTGTTCTTGTCAAAAAACTGTTTAGTCGTTCAACGGGCGATCCCACTGCAAAAAGTTCCTCAGTCCACCGTGATGGATCGGACAGTAGCGCCAAGCGTTCCAACCCGTTACTTCCTGGTATGAATCCAGCCATGAATATGCTAAGTTCACACCCAATAACCAAAACAAAGCGACTGGTATATCTTCCTCGTAGCTCTTCGCACATACGAGCCGTTTCAATAATCTGATTCAAGGTTGCTTCCTCACTGGCATCGTGAAAAGAAGGAGACAGCCAAACATCCAGCCCATAGCGTGCCGCTATATCAGCTGCCATTCTCAGCCTACCAAGGTCCTGTCCCGTGATCCGCACGGCATTGCAATTCAGCTCATTCGCAATGGTTTGCATCTCTCGATCAACTGTATCTGTGCTCAAACTTTCCCGTGTCATCCCGCCCTTTATGACGGGCATCCCAACGTCGTACGTTATTCCCCTAACTTCCAAAGTCATAACCCTTTCCCTTCATGGCTTCTTGCGTTTTCCTGCCCGCTAGGTCAAAAACGAATGAGCACCTTTAGCTGCATTTTCATACACACTAGTGAACAGTAGGAAAAAGATGGTCCTGTCGATTCATGAAGCGAATCGACCGCTCCGCCCCGTTCAGGGTAAGTAAGTGACAACCCGTGTTGCCAGTAGCGAATCTACACTCGCTCACCATCGGAAGCCTTAAAAATGAGGCGATTAAATGCGAAATGGTCCCTCCATGTGATATGACCGCAATTCTGTGGAAGCTAGAGGATTGACTGATAAGTTCAGAGAAACAGATCTCGACTCTGCCACGGAACTCAAGGGGGGATTCCCCCAATGGAACGGCTTCGTGTGGCTTCCTTCCTCCGACTGGTTCAGGATATAACCTCAAGGCTTCTTCTCGGTCCATTCCAGCCAATACTCCATTGTTCCACTCCATCAGACCATCATGGGTTTGAAGTGGAATACTCAACGTTGAAGAAAGAACGTCTGCGACTTGAATTGCGCGCCTTAACGGACTTGACCAAATAAACTCGGGTGGGTAGTTAGTCGTCACCCATTTTGCCAAAAGTTGAGCTTGCTCTAGCCCTTTAGCTGTCAGGTGAAAGTCAGCTCTGCCTTCATGAACATTACGTAAATCTGCCTCGCTTTCACCATGGCGAATTAAAAGTATTTCCATTCCGATGAAGCCTCCAAATACAAGAATCTTCTTAAGCTCTCCTGCCCTTTGATATGAACGACAGTTCGGAGTCACCACCAGGAACAAATATTCATCCAAAAATGGTCGCATGTAGCACTATTCAGTGTTCATCCCACACAAGAGTTACTACTGTCCGCCAGGTGTACTCGTCGTGTAATGTGGCATTGGAACCAAGACGGCGATATCTTTCGTAATCACGAATGGAAAGATAGGAATTTGGACAACAACTCTGCCCTGTACGCTGTCACCAATTTGAGTTGGAACATTCATGTGTGACACCTTGAAAATAGGACCTGTATCACCTTGGTTCACGTAAACCAGAACCCCCCCGTAAATCGGGTCTGGATCAATAGCCTGGAGATTTGGCACATAGTAATTACCAGTGCTTACCCTCTTGTCGTTTAGAAGTCCTTGCTCAAGAGCCAGTTTTAACGACTTTTGAGTCACAGCCACCACTTTGGTCGTCGTCGTGTATTCTCGTACATACCATGCAACACAAAGAACAACTATGATTGCAATCAGTATCCACACTCTCTTTTTCAAACCTCCACCCCCATACCATTATTATACAGTCATTCAACAGAGATGATATGTCGCACTCCTGCCCGATAGTCGAGGATGATCAAAACACCCATTATTGGATAATTAAGCACCCTCGCAACGGATTTAATGTAGCGGACCTTAACCCAGCACAAAATCCTGGTCTGTTATAATTGTTATAACTTAGTGTCAAGGAGGATACATTGATGGAAGTGCGCAAGGTGTTCAAAGCAGGAAACAGCTTTGCTGTGTCGATTCCAGCCGATTGGGTTCGTGAAATGCATCTGGAAGAGCAACCCGTTGAGGTCACCCGTAACGAACAAGGGGAAATCGTAGTGCGCCCAATTACGTCCCCGGTTTCTCACATCACACCAAAGTTCTATGAGGCGGTTGACCGATTTGTAACCGAATATGGAGATATTCTCAAAGGACTAGCGGATCGATGAGGTTTCTAACCGTCGAGGAAGTTCTCTACATCCATTTTCAAGTGATTGATCGCTTCGGGGGACTGCATGGTGTACGAGATAACGGTGGGCTTGAATCGGCTGTCGCACGCCCTCAAGCAACAGTGTTCGGAAACGATGCATACCCAACAGTAATTGAGAAAGCATCGTCCATGCTTCACTCGTTGATTCTCAACCACCCATTTCAAGACGGGAACAAGCGAACCGCGTTTGCTGCTATGGGTTTGTTTCTGCAGTTAAACGGTATCTCGATTACCGGTGTCCACCGAGAGATTGAGGATTTTGTCGTTCGCATCGCGGAGGAACATTTGTCTCTTGAGACCATCGCAGATTGGCTTCTGAGTCACACCAACGACAGCTACTTCAAAGAATAGAACAGAAATGTGATCGAAGCGAATGCAACGTCACGTCCTATGGTCACATTTTCTTGTTGTTTCACGATAAGGATATAGCGCTCCTTGCTAGATAATGTCCTTATTCGCAGCTAGAGTCGCTATGGAGCTCTTGCGCCCTGATGTGCAAGAAGACCCTATGGTAACGACGTGCATAACTACTCATATTTTGCCACGAGCAGGATGAGAAGGTGTCGGTGAACAGCTTCTCATCCCACAGACGTCTACTGAACAAAGTACCTCTCATACGCCTGTTGTCGTGATGCTCCACTAAGGGTTGCGTACAATTGCGTCGTCTCCGGCTTTTCATGACCTAATATAGACTGTACGGTCACAAGTGGCGCCCCCTGATTGATGAGCACGGTTGCCAGAGTGTGTCTCATCTTGTGCGGACTGACCCGCTCTCGCAAACCACACCGAACTGCAATCCGCTTGAAGATATACTGTATCTGATGAATTGACATTCTGTGTGGCCGACGGGCTGTGACAAACAGAGCTTGGTCATCATCTTGCCTCTCGTTCAGGTAGCGCTGCAGCCAAATCCGTGACCTCGCTCCAAAGTAGACCTCTCGCTCTTTGTTTCCCTTCCCCAGTACAGTTACGGCAGAACGTTGCCAGTCAATGTCACCACGACTCAGCCTTTGCATCTCCGCGACACGACACCCGCTCGCAAATGAAAATTCGACCAACGCATGTTCGAGTGAACTTCGGCAGGAATCGCGAAGTAATTCCAGTTCTTCAATCGTCAGGGCTTTTGGCACACGCTTACCACGTTTCGGTTCATTCACTTTCAGTGTGGGATTACGTAGTAGTAATTCCTCCTCCACAAGCCAGTTAAACAAGCTCTTGATGGCACGGATTTTGTGACCTAAGCTTGCCGGTTTGAGATCACTGTGGTGGCTCAGGTGGGTCCGTAGCAGTTGCAACGTCACTTCGGTAACGTCGAGGTCACCTATGTCCCGTATTAACAGTTTGTGCTGAAGTCGATAGGCATGAATGGTGTACGGCGAGAATCCCTCCTGTCCCTTCAGTTCCAGGAACATGTTTGATGCATCCGATAGTCGCATACTTTCAACCTCCTCAAGGTAATCCGACGTTTGAGACGTCTGTTATCAGAGTCGGCTGTTCAGTCTGCTCACATTCCCTGTTAATACAAGTCGATCTATAATGGGGACAACACTGCTTACGCTTCTGGAGGTTTGGTTCACGCTGAAAGTTTCCGTGAGTTTAGATGAGTCGTGCAATGCTTATGAAATGAATAGCGACGAAATTTCACATTATCTTGACGCGAACACTGGGGAAATTTTGATGCGAATCGACCCACTCCTGACTGGATGCAAGGACGAAGACTTAAAAGAAGAACTCGAAGATGAAGAACGATATCTGGAACTGCCCACCATCGCACCACGCGATGCCTATGGACTCATGGTCGAGTTCGTGGAAACTGTCACATCAACAGAATTGCAAGCTCGTCTGAATACAGCATTAAATGGGCGAAAACCCTTCCGCACATTTAAAGACGCTTTGTTCGACTTCCCGGAGGATCGTGAGAACTGGTTCAGATTTGAGCGCGAAGCACACCAACAGGAGATATCGAAGTGGCTGCATGACCAGCACATCACCCCGGAGCAACGCTGAGTGTCGGTTCGCAGACTTCAACTCGCTTTGTCGTTTGTGTTCGTCAAGCGAGACGTTGACCACTTTACCACGTGCTCAACTACTAGATTATCGAACTCGTGCCTCCACATAAACTTCTGACCATGCCAATTACATCTCATTGGTGGGCTTGGGCGTTCTTTAACACCATTTCGAACGGTTATCTTACAAGGGGTAGACAGACCCGTGTTACAATGAAAAAACCGACGAGAACGGAGGACAACCATATGCGATGGTCGGAAGTTCGACAATTGTTTCCAGACACATTCGTTCTGGTTGAAAATCAAAAATCCCAGGTTGTGAACGGAGAACTCCATGTTGAAGAGGTCGCTGTCATTCGACCGTTACACGACGGACAAGAAGCCATGGATGAACTTATGAACGCTCACGGAAAAATCTTTGTGTATCACACCAAACATGATGAGGTTGTGATGCTGATTCGCACAAAGCCTGCATATCGAGGCATCGTCCAATGATGAAGCTAGACTTTCGGCATGGGCTGCTTTTTGTTTCCGTCACATTGTCATTCAATGGGAAGTCTCATACAGTCGGCGATGTTATATTGAACACAGGTGCAGCCCATTCCCTTATTGACCGAACCGCTGGTGAACCATTGGACCTTGTTCCTGATAATGATGATATTATCGCTACGATGGCTGGACTCGGTGGGAACGATTAGGCAGTACGCAAGAAAATCGAACGCCTTGATTTCGCAGGTTGTACGATATCAATGCACTACCTTGATTTTGGGAATCTGGATGCACATCCTGGCGTTAACGGTCTCCTCGGTGCCGATATTTTGACCGCAGGCATATACGTCATTGACCTTGACCAGATGATTGTATATCCGAAGTCATAAGAGCACGCAAGATGGCGGGCACGCTGTCCCTACCATTCCCCGTGCTTCTACCAGTCTATTTCGTCTGATTTGGTGCGGCAATCGCACCCACGCCCCAATTCCGAACAGAAACAGGTTGTTTCATAGTGTCCGTTTACTCGACACTCCTGCCCAAGGGTTCAACAGCAGGTGTATGGCAACAGGGCGTATCTTTATGCAGACGTGACACAGTTCCCGTCTTGCCTATGAGCCTCCCCATATGCAAAGCGAGTCAATGCTTGCATCACATTGCTCCCATGCGTTTAAGGTATGTTATTGAGCGGTATTGTCGAGCTGCTACTACTACCTTGAAGAGTAATTCCAGGGCTTGTCATACTGTGAAATGCTCTGAGTCCAAGACCAACAGAATATAAATATGGTGATACCAACACCAAGACAATCAAACCAACACCAATCATTCCTTTGATTATAAATCCTTTACCATTCTCACCCTTTCTCAGTTCCCAAATAGCCTGCAGAACAAAATATAGTGCTATAAGCAATAGAATGAACGCTCCGAGCAGCATGGAGACTAAGGCTGTCACAGAACTCACCTCCTGTCATTATCCATATTACACCATATGCGATATCTGAATCTCAGTTTTTTGCAGCTACTCCCCAAAATGAAAGCCAATTTCTTACCGAACAAACCTGCCCGCTCCATAAATACATAGCATTCTATGTATATTCATTCAAACCGTGGCAACGTCTTTCCGTGACTCCCGCCTCATCTAGCAGAACATTCACCGAATTTACCCCATCGTTTTAGACTGTTTTCGTATCAAGTGTTGCTCATGACTACCCTATGTCCTTCTGACTACTATGACCGCCCCGACTACGAGTAGAAGAACAGAGATACCAGCTAAGGAAATAACGAAAACAGCATTTACTGCATACGGACGCAAGTGCTGATAAGCAGCAATAAACCAGAATACGTCGCCAATTACCATGAGAATCATAGCAGCAATATGTCTGGGGCTTTTGAAGATACCACGATGCAGTGATGATACTCCTATGCGTAGAAACCATAGATCAAAACAGAGAATGACCAGCAGCATAACAGGGATTAACAATACATCAGCCTCCAAAAATTTTGGCACGTCAAACTAAGAAAAAAAAACGAAAAGTCCCTGTTGAATTAACCTGGTCGCAAGAAACGATATTCGAATGGTGATATATACCTATTCAGATCCAGTTCTTGCAGGAATGACATGAACAGACCCGAACAAAAGAAGAGGGTTGGTTCATCACCCGTTCATTTCAATCATGGCACCGTTTTCGTCGAATACAGCGTTTGGACTGAATGCTACTTCCCATGCGTTGTTCTCAGGGTCAAGGAAGCAGCCACTTCTTCCACCCCAAAACCTATCGCTTGCGGTACGATTGATTCGCGCCCCTGCGGCTTCCGCCTCTGATAGCACCAGCCAAGTAGCACAGATAATTATGACGTCGATATCGGAATGGCATCATTTATCTCTTTGAATATTTGCTTTAAAAGCGGGATATTAGGTGGATTTTTTTGTGTCTCATAGGTGCGCAAAAGCGTACTTTCAGTAACTAACCATTTCGCAAGCTTCTGTTGATCGGTCGCGGAATATGCGCCTTCCAAAGCACCAATGGCAGACTGCTCTGCATCTAAGATATTTACGGAATATTGGTATGGAATCCCCATATTCGTAAGTGTAGGAAGTCCTGCGCTTAAAGCACCCGTAGATTGAGAAAGAAGTGCGATTTGACCAACACGTGTCTGTTCCGGAGTCTTCAATTTGAAACCTCCCGTAGCGGTGACAAGAGGTCCAGCGAAATCAACCATAACCCCATTTAACGTGTTTCTGTTGTTTTCCTGCGTATGGTAATTGCAACAAATTAATAATTACTGAACAAATTAACAGACCACCTATGACGTAAAACAATGATTTATTCAGATTGCAGTCACCTCCGTTGCTTGCATTAACATTTTACCGCATTTTGGAATATTGTCTTACGGTGTGCTGCCCGTTAGTTCAACATCTCGCGCCAATCGCGCGTTCCCCTGCTCACCGGCAAAACATCATGGTCCCCCACTAAGGGAATAGACAATAAATTTACCATCCGGTTTTTTGAGAAAAAGTAGCGTTGACACGACTTGATGCTGTTTTTGAAACGGAAGAGAACGAGACGTGTCGTACACCGGAAGACCAATCACCTTGTCCCCCGTCGGAAGAAAGGTTTGCCCCTGCCCATACAATTGGTTCAATTGCGCGAAGGTCATCTCCTTGCTCGGACCTACATAGTCCCGATTGTGGTACCAGACGCGGTCGTATCCATAGCGCATCCAGTGAATGCGATGAAGCAACGTTCCGCCGTTCGGTGCAAACAGCGAGGTATTTCTGCCTACAACTCCGAAAATGATAGCGAGTCCAAAAACGCCCACCATAACCCACCCTCGTCCGCGCACAACCATCCACCTCCCGCCAATTATCTAAATGTTACCACTCTTTCAGCGTTACCGGTTGTGTACATACCGGACTACTTTGTACGGTCTCTCGCCAGGTTTAGTAACATTGGTGAGCGTGATCGTTTCCACGCCGTATGGCGGGTTGAATGAGCCGCTGCTTGTGTTAACCCGGACCGTAATTTCAAATCGGTACGACCCTACATTCAGCCGTGTGATATCGAGAATATACATCTGCCAATATGCGATACGCCTCGGCACACCGTAATACTGATTCACCGCCTGCTGAACGGTGGATCCGATATCCTGTTTGATGAAGTCCTCAAGCAGAATTTGTGGCGAGCCTGCCGGACGATATATACGACCATTGTTCGTGACACCTTCCAAATCCAACTGCCATGCGGGATTGGCGGAGAATGTAGTGTATCCCTGCATCATGAACAGTTGCCAAGGAGAGTTTTGAGTCTGTCTCACGACAAAACACCGCTGTATCTTTTTGCCCACCATCGATCCGGCAAGCTCTTTGTCTTTGACCTCGTAATTCAAAACTGCGATATACACTTTGAGTTGGTAAAAACGGCTCAAATCCATGGGGATTCCGCCCCATGTGGAGGTAACGTCTTTGTACTGGAGCAATGTTACATGTGTGTAGTTTTGCAGGTGTTTTAGTGAGAGCGGCGACTTTTCATCCTTCGCCCGATCCGGTGTCCACAGTGCAGCCGCTTCATCATATTTACGCTCGTTGATGAGATGTACCCAATGAGGGACTAAGGATGCTGCGGATTTGTCCTCCTGAACCAGAAAGTTTGGCGGCACCATGGGGATACGAACGGTTGCTTTCGCGGAAACGGTCGTGGGGATGCCGAGTGGAATCGTCGAGAGGAAGACTGCCGATAAAAGAACGAGCACGCGCAAAGGAATACCCCCTTAGAACGGTTTCCCCTAGTGTTTCCCTTTCTAAAGAATGCGTGCTGTACACAACTGAGATTCTACGCCTGATGTTTGGGGCTTAAGAGGTACAACCTAACATAGCTTTGTAATTTGAAACAGGGACTCCACTGGTTTTTGGCCACATTGTGCGATGAGCCATTCCAAGAGGTTGCCGACCTTCAACAATAAAGATACCTTACTATTGGAATAAATAACGCGTGTATCATGGGGGAGGTGCAGGGTAAGAATACCAATACACTTACCTGAGCCAAGAATAACACTATCTCAGAAAGGCATGTTGAAATGCAACTCCTGATTTGTTCGGTATTCGCATGGCTGTCGATCATATTGTTTGCTTTGATGCCCAAGAGGTTGCACTTATTAGATTTTATTTTTGTGTATTCCGTGATTTTGGTCATGTCCACGATTGTATTCACTGTCTTTGACATTAATATTCACGTTGTGACTATACCCAGGACTGCCAAGATTTCGTTGGCAACCATCATAACTCGAGTGATCACTATACCACTCGTTCTTATGATGGCTGTCAATTTCCTTCAACCTTCCGGAGCCAGGAAACCCCGCTGGTTATTGACGATTTTGATCTGGCTTGGGATCACTGTTTTTGATTGGGCTCTTGATTTCCTTAAAATCATCACCTATCAAAAGCCGTTCATGTGGCATGTGCAAAGCACACTGGTCACATATTTCGGATTTATCGCGATTGCATGGGGATGTACGTGGTTCTACACAAGGTTGGACAAGAAGAACGTGGGGGCAGTATGACGAACATTATAACGTATGACAATCAATTCAACGCAAACGAGTGGTTTGTGATCGTTGCGCTTTTTCTAGGACTTTTCGTTACCTTTAAACTCCCGTCTCGCTTTTCAAGAAAACTGTCAGCCCTATATTTTTTGTGTGGGATTAGTTTCGGTGCTTTCTTTGACCTTACACTAGGTACGATACCCCGAAGTTTTTACGACATAGGCGATTCATCTACTTATCAGTTTGTTGATTTTCTTTCCCTTTTAATGTACGGACCATTCAGCTACTTGTTCTTTTACTTATACGACTTCCTGAAGTTAAACCTTAAATTGAGCCCATTATATATTCTGAGCTGGACATTGTTGTCACTCGGTACAGAATGGCTCGGAGTACAGCTCGGTGTATTTCACTATCATTACGGTTACGGGTTGCAGATTTCTTTTGTAATTTACCTTATCGTTCATTCCCTTTGGGTGCTGTTTTTTTATCTCATGAAACTTGCTGATACAACTGGGTAGCAAGTTCTCTGGACATACAGTCAGCGTCTCCTCCAGCATCGAGCATGAAGTGCACATGCTCCATGCGCTCTGTGTCATTTTCCTGCAGGAATGCGACAGAGGCACTGTCCATCAGCCAACGCATCATAATGCAAGCAGACACCCAGGCTTGCTGTGCTACAGAATGACTTTGAAATTCAGGAACAAATCAAATCAGAACGAAGCTGCCCCATCACCACTTGATCCGTTGGCAGGTCGTTAACGAGAACAGCTTCTCTCAATGTCCCTCGCTAGACTCCCCTCCAATTCTCCATGCTCGTGGCGGGTGAAGTAGTGACACTCAGCACATGACAGGGACAGAGAATTCAGCGAAGATAAAGCAAAGGCCCCCGAGGATTACGGTATCCCCTGGGGCTATAAACACTCATCAAATAGCAAACGCGACGTTCGACCGGCCAGATACGTTCGGGATTTTCACGCCGCAGAATCGGTCTTGAAACAGCCGGAAGTAGGCCATCTCCTCACGGGTGGCGAGAGGTGGGGTCAGCACGTTGCGCTCCGCTGCAAATTCGTCTGCTGGTACGGTGTCGCCCATTTTCTCACGCAACACAGACTGCATTCCGCTGCCTTCGTTAAACTGCTCCTTCTCTCGCCATAATACCGAATTGGGGAGGTAGCCCTTAAACGCAAGCCGCAGTATCCACTTTTCCGTCTGCCCGGGTCCATGCAACTTCCATTCGACCGGTAGGGAAAGAGCTAGGGAGATGAAATCGAGATCGAGAAATGGTACACGTGCTTCCAAGCCATGTGCCATCGTTGTTCGATCGCACCGCTGTAGGTTCAGGTGATGCAAATCGCCCACCGACCTGACCAACTCTTGATGAAGTTCTGCCTGCGACTCAATCGACTTATGGTATTTATATCCTGCGAATAACTCATCTGACCCTTCCCCGGTCAACACCACCTTTACATGCGCCGCCGTCAGTTCGGCCAGCATATAGTTGGCAACTGCACTCTGCACGAGGCTCGGGTCAAACGACTCCATCATCTCAATCACGTCGGGTACAATCTCAAGAGCCTCCTTGGGTGTGTACATGCGTTCATGATGACAAGTTCCCAAAAACTCGGCCACTTTCCGCGCGGCGACCAGGTCTGAACTGTCTTCCAATCCCACCGCAAACGAGTGGATTTGTCGTCCTTCTCTCTTAGCGATTCTGCTAGCTAACGAAGCAACTAGGCTGCTATCGAGTCCACCTGAAAGGAACACGCCGACCGGCACATCCGCCATCATTCGACGTTCTACTGCACGCGTAAGGGTTTCGCGGATACGCGAGAGAACCGCTTCGCTAGGTGTCTCTGATGAACATGCTAGCGAAGGTGTCGACTTCGGCGCGGGCACCTTCGCATAGGCTACTAGTCCTTCGTCTGACGTCCAGTAATGACCCGGCGGAAACTCCTCGACAAAGGGACGCCACGCTTCGTCAAAGCACTTAATTTCAGACGCGAACAGGACCGTCTGCCCTTGCCGGGCCCAATAGAGCGGCTTGATGCCAATCGCGTCGCGGCCGGCAATCAACTTCCCTTCCGAATCAGCCACTACAAACGTAAACATACCTTTCATCCTGACGATGGCGGACGGTCCTGCTTCCTCAATCAAGTGAAGAATAACTTCGTTGTCGGATTGCGTTCGGAACGTGTGAGAAGACAGGGTTTTTCGCAAATCAAGGTGATTGTATATCTCCCCGTTCGCCACAATCCATCGAGTCTGATCTTCATTTGCAAGCGGCTGATGACCGCCGTCCACGTCGACAATCGATAAACGGCGATGCCCTAGCCATGTCTGACCTGCCTGACGGAGACCAACGTCATCTGGTCCGCGGTGGGCCAGTCTATCCATCATGCGCTTACACATCAACTCATATTTCGGTTCCATTTGCTTGTGTTCTGTTTGTTGCCACTCGGCTACTGCGGCATTCGCACAGACAGCAACGATTCCACACATAGATTCAATCGACTCCTCTAGGGTTGAATTGGTATCCCCTGTAACTAGGGTATCATCACTAGCGTGTGAACCGAATTTGCGTAAAGACGTGTATGGCAACGCAAGACGGTGTGAGTCGGCGTGGATGAGAGCCTTCCGGCGGCTTCGTGGAATCGCGCCCCGATGGTCACGTATGCTCGAAATCTGGGCGAGAGAAAATCTCAGGCGTGAACGCTATCCTACGACAGCACAACATCAATAGAGAAAAACAGAATCTATGTCAGCATATGTACTTCTTCTTAACGCTCTGATTCACCTGTGTTCATGAACACATCGACTGAATACAAAAACATGCGAGGTATCTCAACTTGAGCAAACAAGACATGCCTAAGCGGATATGGTCCTGCGCAGGGCAACTGGTAGACGAAAAAGGTTACGTTAGCCCAGTTGATCTCCTGGTTAAAATGGAGCGGATCACGAAGAAGCAAGTGGAAGACTGGCGTTTCAAGCGAATTCCGTATCTGGAGCAAGTGACCGACAGAAATTTGACTAAGATGAAGGAGGCACCACAACAACTCAGTTCCCCGATTATTCAAGTATCACTCATCAACATGTAGAACAAATTTGTGAAATATCGCTTCGTCTGGTGGGCTGATGTTCTGTGGTAGATCACCTAAATCAAAATAGTTAATATCTAAGCTCTCGCTTCCGACCGCCTGAAAAACGCCAGTAACATCCGAAGTTGCATATACGGCTGTCGCGTCATAAACTTGATGTCCATTTGGATACTCATAGAATGTATCCTTGCCTGATAAGAGCCCCAAGAGCGTCAGTTTACCCACTGACAGCCCCGTTTCTTCAAAAGCTTCACGACGAGCAGTATCCTCAAAGCTTTCCCCAATTTCCATAACCCCTCCTGGAAAGCCCCAGCATCCATTGTCGCTTCTTCGGTGTAATAGCACCCTTCGTTTATCATCGTAAATGATGACTACTGAGCCTGGTACAATTAAGGGTCTTGACCCGACGGCTTTTCTAAGGTCCATGATGTAATCAGCCATACATTCCTCCGACACAACAACGTATTGTCTATCTGCCTGTGCATCAATGAAGATATTGCACAGTTCTGCATAATAGTGACACTTCGGCGTTACTGCACTTGAAGCTCACCCAGATGACAACATATCGAGCACCAACTGCACGCGATTTCGAGACGTACCTGAAACAGCCCAAACTTGCTCTTGGGACTTACAATACCCCGTTACCATACCGTCCGTGATGACCCAAATTGTCGAATGATCGTTTTTTCTGGTAACCTCCATGGTCGTCCCGGCGGAGCTCACAATGCAATGGCCTAGCTCAGGCATTATCGGCATGGGTAACCACCAAACCTCCATCTTGCCACTGTCGTCATTTATCCATCGCCAACCATGTTTGTTTTGGTGGACTGTCCCGAGTTCATGGGCACTCAAATTCAAATCCAACTCAGAGTGCTCTCTTAGTTGGGCACCAAACACATCTCCAAACACCAATGTTCTATCGATGCATATAACCTTTATGGTTAAGTTATCAGCAGTCAACGTGTTGGAGATTCTCATGGGAGGCATGCCCACGATGTCTTTCATAGCAAACTGATCCGTTTCAGAAGCTAGCCCCCATAGCACGCGGTCCTCATTAGTGCACTTCCCATCAATTTTAGGAAGTCGGTAGACTCCACCAAAGTTGACCAGTTGTGTACCATATCGGATTGGCTCCCCTTGCCCTAATAACCACCTGTCATAAGCTGCAGCTCCGAGCCACCTCTCCCGTTCAGTGCCCAGTTCAACAGCCTTTTTGGCAAATTCATAAGCCGTCCACCAATCTTTCAATGTTTCCCCGTGCTGAAATATCAGAGCGGCCATGCTGTAATCGGCAGCTTCAGAGAGTCCACCCTCATGAAAGATCTCCAAAACGCGAATCCGACGGTCTCTATCTCGTTTAATACGCCAAGACGCTTGGCTTTTTAAATCCACCTGATCTTGCTCGCATAGGATGGCCAATTCTTCATTCACGTCACGACTCTCCTTTGTCAGCTCTGCACAATACCCCCAATTACATGCTGGTTACCGTCCCGTAAAAATGCAATGACCTTCTCCTCCAGTTCTCCCGAAATTGGAAATGTATCCGAGTCCGTGGAGGCAGGAGCATGAGGGCAGATAGCTCCCTTGAAATCCTTATCGATGCTGCTCATATCGCTGTTGCTTTAGTAGTACCTGCAGTTGGGCAAGCTCCTCTTCCCGCAAGGGTGCATCTGACCAGCTGTGCAGCGTCTCCATGAGTTGCTTTTTTGAGCTAGAGCCCGGAATGGCTACGGCCACGGCAGGGTGGTCGAGGCTATAGCGCAGCGCAAGCTGAGTGAGTTTGTCTGCACCGCCGGCTAATTCCGTCAATTGAACTCGCAATCCCGGCAATTCGTTGGCATTGTAGTCGAGAAACCCCGTTCCGTCCGTGCGACCTTGCGCAGTAAGCCATCCCCTCGCCAGGGGTCCCCGCGCAATGACAGAAATGCTGGCATCGTGAACGAGATCGAGAACCTCTTCTTCAGGTCTCCTGTCCAGTAACCCGTATTGACTCATCAGCGTTGCAATTCTGGATTTCCTGGCGTATTCGCGAACGACATTCGGACGAATGGAAGAAATCCCATAGGCTCGAATATACCCCTTTTCTTGCAAAAGTTCGAAAGCCTCAATGATATCGTCTATCGGATCCTCGAGCGTCCCTCCATGCAACTGATAAAGGTCGATATAATCGGTCTGCAACCGGCGTAGACTGTCTTCCGCTGCACGCAGAATGTATTCCCTGGATGGTCCCCATGACCAACCGGGTTTGCCTGGCTCAAAGCGGTTGCCTA
This sequence comes from Paenalicyclobacillus ferrooxydans, assembly GCF_001399675.1. Lineage (GTDB taxonomy): Bacteria > Bacillota > Bacilli > Alicyclobacillales > Alicyclobacillaceae > Alicyclobacillus_B > Alicyclobacillus_B ferrooxydans. The sequence goes on along the minus strand of NZ_LJCO01000075.1, from coordinate 6,896 downwards.
CTTTTGTAGCGACCACGGCTTTACTGCGCCGGCCTTTCAATGCATTGCCAAGCCACAATTCGTTCGTTCCCTGTCCGTACAAGTCAGCGGTATCAAAAAAATTGACACCGGCATCCAGGGCCAGTTGAACCAGTTCCCTCGCTGTCCGCTCATCTGGAAAAGACATGCAACCGAGTCCTACCGGAAAAACCTGCAGTGTTGTCCTTCCTAACTGTCGTGGCTCCATCATCTTCCCTCCATTCGCCTTGGTCACTTCTGCACTTGGTACTTACGCAGTATCTACTTCAAAGTTTATCGTATGTTCTACGAGGTTCTGGTGCAATCCATCACCTTACTGTTCTTTAGGTGGCCCCGATGGCGATAGGCCCCTTGGGTCCCTGGAAAATCCACATTGTTGTCGTCCGTAGCAGCGTCAATCGTGGTTGGCAAGGACAATATTGACGTAGAACCAGACCTTACCAATGCGAGAGAACTGTCATCTTATATGAAGTTAATCAGCTAAACTGCGCAAGAGCTCCACAAGCCACTGACATGTGTTTGTGCATATTCACTCACGCCCGTGTCGGCGCCTCCATGCCCACCAGTAAAATAGGAGCGCCAATACGCTATAAACAGCGATAATAACTTCGACCCTGTTCAAGGTGTAGCCTCTCGGATTCACAATCGCGTTGAGTATTGTTCCAACACATAACGCACCGAGGACCTGCTGAACAACTCCACGGAACGTTTTGCGGCGCCAATCCCAAATGAGTTGACCAATGACCAAAATGGGAAACACGACATCTCCGACATGCGCGCTCATGTGGTCCCCCTCATAATAATATTTTGGCAGAATATGTACCTCACACCCTCTGTATTCTCTTAACAGTTGATCCGCTGTACAACAATTCTGGCGCACGCATCGCCCAATCGATGGCTTCCTCGCGAGACTTTACATCTATGAACCCATATCCAGCAATCAATTCGTGGACTTCAGTAAATAATCCGTCTGTAACGACCTGAAAACACCCACGAATTCCCGCTCTTTTTCTGTTCCAAATATTTTAATTTATTTTATACTATAACTGCAGTTAGCTGTTCTTCTCGTCTTCGTTAACGCAAGAGGAGTGTCGTATGAGTCACTGAAACTTTATCCCACGTGGCACCCCAATTTTTCTTCAATAAACGTGTTTCATAAATCTGCGCACGTTCAATCGTCTCTTCAAAGTATGGAGTTGGTCTAACGTGAAAGTTAAATAGGTCCTCAACTCCGTGTGGGGCAATTAAGACTAGTTCATCGTCATCGTTCAGTTTCACACCAAGCGATGTAACAGTCTCTGGGAATTTGGAAATGGCATCAACAGCGGATGAATATGGGGGGATGTCGTTAACTAAATGCATCCTTGCCTCGTTTTTTACCGACCAAGGAACAACAGGGACAATGTTTCTCAGTTTCGCTTCGTATTGCTTCTCTTCGCTTTCATTTACACTTTCAGGATTGAAATAAATGACATCAACGTCTGGAACCTCAGTTCGAGAAGTAAAGCCTTGGAGTGTGTCCCAAACTTTCGACCTAACAAAGCCGGCACAAATCCACCAATCTGGTAATCCCAAAGTTTTAGCCGCCCTGATGACAGTCATCACCAGCTGGTCATCTTTAATTAAGTGCAATACGTCCTTCTCAGTTGAAATCAGCACTTGCATACCCCCTTCACACGAACATTTGTTCTGATTGTAACAGAGTGAAGGATGCATGTCTGTTCTTGGGTTAAAACTGCCCTGATGTGCGACAAGACTCTTGTGGAAAGGAGTAATGAGATATGGGTCATCTCCAGATCAGAGAAGAAAGTGCGGAGAACCTTTGCCACTTTCGTCGACTGTCCGACTCCTTCTCAGACATTCGCACCCGATAGCGACAGAAGCGGAGAATGACATGAAAGGAACCACCCCTACCTTCACTAGACAGATTGCAGGCAGTTCTTTTCTTGCCTCACTGTTATAGGGGAATCCGGCGCGCCAACGTCAATCACCGTTATTTGGCTATTAGTGTTGTTGAAACCTCGGGACCGCCCTTCATTAGAAGTTCAAATACCACTTGCATTTTTGTTCCACTCGACGGTAGGTTATTGGGAATTCCAAATTGCCCACTAAATTTACCATCGCTACCCACTTGGAATTTTTTGATTTGGATAATCTTTGAGGGTCTAACGTTTCCAGATAACAATTGGACTTGGAGTGTTTGATGTCCAAAGCCCTTGGCGACTGTACCTGAGACCATGATTTTGGAACCTGCCTGCACCGTTTGATTTGGAATCGGCGAAACCAGATGAATGATTTGAGTGTTGCCTATAATCGCACCTGGTTGATTAGCAGGTGACGAATCTGATATGTTGGTCGCTGCTTGAGGGCCTGTTGATGTATTCGTTGCGGCATTTGTCGTGGTATTGGCTGTAATCCCTGTCGAAGTATTTATTGCTGTTTGGTTAGTCACGTTCGTTGGTGTCATTCCACCGGTTGTATCGTTGGCATTACCACATCCTGTAAGAACTCCCGCAATATATAGTGCCACGCCCGCTGTTACCCATTTTTTATAACCTTTCATTTCGAAAATGCCTCCTCATGATGGTCACGAAACGTAGACGGAATGAGACAACTTCTCGTTACACTTAACCCCTTGGAATGTTTCTTTCAACTGAGGAGGGGGGCGAACCGCAAGTGCGTTAATCTGCGCCGTTAACTGAGCAAGGATGGTCAATCTTCCTCGTCTCAATCACTAATTCACTGACAGTCAGTGTTTAGAATGGCTCAGAGTTAAAAATGCTTGTCTTGTAACTTTTTGTTGACTTAAACTTACGCTATTATGAAAAACAAGGCTTTCTGCCACTAATCGAGTACCGTTGATTTGCGACTTAAAATCATGAGGGATCACAAGGACAAGGTATTAGATGAGATTTCTTTGATGACAGACTCTTTAAAGAGGATCGACGAAAACAATAGCGCGCTACACAAATCATCCAAAGGAAAGGAACAATAATTAACATGAAAAAAGCACTAGTAACTGAGGCAAACAAGGGAATCGGGTTTGAAATCGCTCGAAATCTCGGAAAGCGTGGCTATGACATTCTCGTTGGAGCGCGTGATGAAGCTCGTGGGCAGAAAGCAGTCGAAAAACTTGCCGCAGAAGGCATATCAGCGACGTTCATCAAGATTGATTTGAATAATTTCGATAGCTTGCACACAGCGGGTAAAATGATCGATTCGCTCGATATGTTGGTCAATAATGCTGGAATTCCTGATAGTCCCAAGCCTGGGCGCGCGGCGCTTGACCTCACAAAACACACATTTGACTATACAACTGACGATTTGCGCACGACGATGGAGACGAATTTTCTCGGCACACACGAACTCATAAAAAATTTGCTGTCAGTTTTGACAGACAACGCGAAAATCATTAACATCACAGTTCCGATTTCGCCGACCGACTTTTGGCACCCACTCGCCTACATCACGAGCAAAGCAGCACTCAACGTGATGACCCTGACGTACGCTTACGAGTTTGAAAAAATGGGCAGCCACCGCCAGATTTTCGGCATCATGCCTGGCGCTGTCGCAACCGACTTGAACGGCATGGAGGCTGGTGCGCACGGCGGCTTCGTCAAATCTCCCGAATCCGCTGGCCAGATGAGTACTGACATTATCCTATCTGACAAGAATCAAAATGGCCAAATTATTCAATACAATGGAAAGATTGTCACAGATTATGAGGTTCAGCTGAGAAACTAGAAACATCAAGCTCTGTCAGTGATACGACTTCGACGAGTAACTTTAGCCACTTAGCGAGAATCTCAAGGCGTGGTAAGGGTATTCGGATACCATCAGGTACTTTAACTTGCTGTGGTAGAGGAGTCGAAGTTGCTCTTGGCGGCCTCATACCCATAGTGATGAATGATCTCGTCAACTTGGTCGAACGACGTGAACTTCGGATCGATGGATTCTGGAATTTGATAATCTGCCCGATTATGCGGAGGCATATTGCTAGACTCTGCATGTTAATGCCCCCAGGGAGAAGAACATCCGCTTCTCCCAATATGGGCCTTCCGATCAAAACTCTATTTTCCTTTTTATCCATGTTCTCAATGATAGATAAAGTTAGCGCATTTCTGGTTTCTGGTATATTCAACGTTATCGTAGCGACTTTACCGTTTTTTTCGAAATTGATGCCATCAATATTCATGCTTAGCCACCTCGACGTAACCAGCCATAAACAGTCGAGAATATCCCCTACAGACTTGGTACGAACGTAGTGGGAACTGAGTTCGTGCTCTTCAGTATTTAAATTGGTAACAAATCAATGTATTGAAAACGATTCTCCCGTAAAATCTGATCTCCCTTTTCAAATAGGATTGACTTTGAAAAAATCGGACCATCGTAACAAAAGGTGTGAAACTCCCCCTTTTCAGCACACCAATCAACTCCATTTGGCAGGTCGTCAAGGAACACTTGGTTAAACTCCCTGCCACAAAAAGACGCGTCTAGTTGCGTGGTATCCACACAAACCACGATAGCTTTAAATCCCAATTGAATAAATTGCTTAGCGAACTCCTGTGTCGGAATGCCCCACACCGGAAATAGAGAGTGCAGTCCAATCATGTCATTCATCGTCTCACGATACGCACGAACGTCTTCCAAATACAGATCTCCAAAGGCGATATGGTTTAAGCCGTTCGCTTTATAATTCTCTAGTGCTTTCTTCATTTTTCGTTGATAACCATCTCCACCGTCCTCGGGGGTTAACCAAATAACGTCCAATGGCAAACCAATTGATTCGGCCTGCTGTTGGAATAGTTCTGTCCGAACTCCGTGCATGGAAGACCGATTGTACGTGGAGTTTGCAGTTGTCAGAAGCCGTTTCACCTCCCAATCAGGGTTCTTGAGGAGTTTAAAGAGAGCTAACGAGCTATCTTTTCCTCCGCTATATGACATGACAATCGGCTGTTTCATCTCATTGCCTCCCTGTCATCCAGAATCACTTGGTCTATCGCTCAACACCAGGATATTTCTCACCAAGAGACTGTATTTCGAATCCGTATCTACGATAGAATGCAATCGCATCATGATCCGTCTCAGCCGTTATGCCCTCATCTACGATAAGACTGTTGGCGGAAAGACGTGCATGATCGTTCATATTTTACCACGAGAGCGATGAGGAGTTGTTGATAAACACCGCCTCATCCCACCGATGTCTACTGGAGGTGGCGTTGTAGTCAAATACATGACCTTGCTCCTAAGTAGACCTCTCGCTCTTTGTTTCCCTTCCCCAGTACCGTGACGGCAGAACGCTGCCTGTTTCAATACAATTTCGATAATGTCCTGACATGCTTAGAGTAGGCACAGGGTGCCTGTTCGAAAATCTCAAAACGAGGGAGTGTTTTCGTATGACCATGAGGAAGGCTAAGCTGGCGATTGTCTGTACCGGCGTAACAGGATTGGTGGCGGGGGGAATCTTGATGGGTGTAATCCCGGCATTTGCTAGTACCAGTAGTCCAAGTTCCACGCAGTCAGTGGCAACACCATCGACAAACCATACGAAGTACCATCCAAACTGGTTACAACGTGTATTACTGAAAAATGCAGACCAAGTCGCTAGTGATTTACACATCAAGAAGGCACAATTGGTTCAAGATCTGTCGTCAGGAAAATCTCTGGACGATGTGGCGATGAGTTCAGACGTTCAACAATCATCGTTGCAAAACGATATACAGACGATGATTCAGAGTGACTTACAAGGACTTGTAACCAACGGTCACATGACGGCTACTCGTGAAGCAAAATTGGTTAAAAATCTAGATGCTCGGTTGCCTAAGTTTATGGAAAACAAACATCTTATTCAGAAGCCGATGAAGTTCAAAGCCACCATGAACGTCCTACATTACGTGGCCACTCAACTTCATATGACCCGGACAGAGCTGGTCACCCAATTAAAGAGCGGCAAGTCCATCACTCAAATTGCAACTGCACAGGGTGTTTCACCAAGTACCTTACAATCTACCGTTACTCAAAAACTTGACACACAGGTAAACACGAAGGTCCAAAACCTATTTAACAAAACAAATTGGTTCCAGAATAACGGTTCGGTTTCGATCACTACATCCAAATAGTTTTCCAAGTAGGAGCATAGTAAATAACCTCTGTCGCTGCCCGAGCAAGTTGGATAGTAAAGAGTCATTATTGTATTCGGCAACTGCAAACAGAAGAAAACGCGGGGGTCGGATTCGGACATTCCCGCGTTTTCATTATATTTATACACTCTGAGTTGGGATCTGGTGTAGTTATCGCCCCCGTCGCCTCACAGAGGGTTCTGCTGCCCTGAATCAGCATCCTCTTTTCAGTAAGGGCTGACTATGCACACTTCAGTTCCTCAAATACCATGAAGTGATGGGAGGCGGGGCGTGCTCGTGAAAGATAATGTTGCATCTCTCGAAGAACTTCCTTAGTGGGACAACCTTCAAAGTCCCGAATAACTCATCTCAAAAAACTATCAAATACTTCATTCCACAAGAACCAACCGCTCAACACTTTCTCCGGTTGTCCTCCTGTTTAAGCCAGTTGCGCAGTCCCTTGCCTGCATACGGTTCATCAGCATATCTCGGAACAACGTGGAAATGGGCATGAGGAATTGTCTGATTTGATACTAATCCGACATTCCAACCTAAGGTGTAGCCATCAGGGCTAAAACATTCATCTATATAGGCTTTCGCCGAATGTAGCAGCTCATAAATGCCAATCCACTCACTAGCGTTGCATTAATGTTATTCATAATGTTCATATGATTCGGTGTTTTAACTCTGTGAACAAATAAAAAGTTCCTTATCATGGAGAACAGGTAGTACTGTCCAAATCCACGAAAAGGAACAACC
>NZ_LJCO01000100.1 GCF_001399675.1 Paenalicyclobacillus ferrooxydans | reverse complement strand
CATGATACCCTTATCCATGCTTGGGTTCCTTAGATTAGATTTGGACAGGGCTACCTGTACATCTATTCTAAGGAATCTTTATATGTATAGGGGTTACAGAATCATGAATCTTCATAAGGTTTAAAATGTTTAATTTGTCAACGGGTACCCGTTGACAATCCACTAAAAAGTTAATGCAACGCTAGTGGGTCTCACCGACTTAATATGGGCGCGGGGCGCCTTCTTAGTCGCCCGCACCGACTTACCGATGTTATTTGGCCTTTAGGCGGGCCCCGTTAGTCGCTCCCAGCCTACTAATCCGCTGAATTTCGCGTGTTTAGTCGCTCTTGCCGACTTCATATGGGCGCGGGGCGCCTTCTTAGTCGCTCTCGCCGACTTACCGATGGTGTTTGGCCTTCAGACGGGCCCCGTTAGTCGCTCCCAGCCTACTAATCCACTGAATTTCGCGTGTTTAGTCGGTCTCACCGACTTAACCTGGCCGCGGGCCCCCGTCTTAGTCGGTTGCACCGACTTACCGATGTTATTTGGCCTTCAGACGGGCCCCGTTAGTCGCTCCCAGCCTACTAATCCGCTGAATTTCGCGTGTTTAGTCGGTCTCACCGACTTAACCTGGCCGCGGGCCCCCGTCTTAGTCGCTCTCGCCGACTTACCGATGGTGTTTGGCCTTCAGACGGGCCCCGTTAGTCGCTCCCAGCCTACTAATCCACTGAATTTCGCGTGTTTAGTCGGTCTCACCGACTTAACCTGGCCGCGGGCCCCCGTCTTAGTCGGTTGCACCGACTTAATATACCCACGCCATGCGATTAACGAGGCTGAGTTGCCTATCCGACCAAAGTCTGACGTCCGGGCATACCTTTCGACCGACGTGAACTTCGCGCCCGTGTTCTAGAATGGCTTCAGCGAGGTACCTACGAAGGAGGTTCGTTATGGCAACGAACACAAACACATCAATCGAGCCAGCCGTAAATTTACATAGTCCAGCGAGGACGGACGACTCGCGAGCAGCCTCGCCACAAGCAGCCTCCCCACAAGCAGCCTCCCCCGCGGACAACATACTGTCCTCTTCCAAACCTTTCGCACCGGAGGGGGCATCCGCGACTGATTGGGAAGCTGATGCAATGGTTGAGCGAACGGGATCCGCTGCGTCGCCTGGACTCTCGGACTCCCGCGCAGTCCCCGGCTCGCCTGCAAGCCCGCTGGCCCACGCGGCCCCCACAACGCCAAAGCTATGGTCGTCGTCCTTTATTGCCCTGTGGCTGGGGCAGCTCATCTGCTTCACGGGCAACAACGTGTACAGCCTCGCGCTGATGTGGGAGATGAAGTTGTTGACCGGATCGACCGTGATGATGTCAACGGTTTCCATCGCTACTGTTGTCCCCATGATTGTCATCGGCCCCATCGCCGGTACGCTTGTCGATCGGTGGCATAAACGCACAGCGATGGTCCTGTCAGACATCATCCGAGCGATCACGATTGCAGCACTCACGGCACTGCTGGCAACAGGGCACCTCTCCGCGTGGATGCTGATTGCTGGCGCGGTTCTAAACAGCACCGTCGGCACCGTTTACAATCCGGCGAACAGCTCGATGTTGCCGCTTCTCGTTGGCCGCCAAAATCTGCAGAAGACCAATTCCATTTCGCAGGGCACCAACGTGATCACGGGCATGATCGGACCGTTTCTTGGCGGATTTTTAGTGGCACATGTCAGCATGACCGCCGCCTTCCTGGTCAACGCCGCAGCATATCTGGCTTCAGTTCTGAGCCTGTTGTTCGTTCGGCCGCATGAAGATGCGCACGATCACGTTGAACTCAGCACCAAACAGCTTCTGGTGGAGATGAAAGATGGCTTTGATGTCATCCGGAGTATTCCGCTGCTGCGCAAGATGATCCCGGTCGCCCTGATTGCAAACTTCCTTCTCGCCCCCTTTGATCTCATCCTCATTCAATACTGCAGCAACACGCTGCACGGTGGGGCGCAGTTGTTTGGCACGTTGGGATCGTGCTTCAGTGCCGGCATGTTGATTGGCGCCGCGGTTGCAGGACTGGCAACGAAGAAGATCAAGAAGGGCCACTTGATAGGCGTCACATTCGTGTTGTTCGGAGTAATGATGATGCTGATGAGTCAAACTCGGGTAATTTGGGTTGCACTCACGCTGGCGGGTCTGATGGGGCTGTTTAACATGGCCATGAACATCACCTTGATGACGATGATTCAGGTTCAGATACCGCAAGAAAAGATGGGCCGAGTGTTTGGAACGATGGGTACCGTCTTTCAGGGAGCTCAGCCATTTGCTCAGGCTTTTGCAGGTTTCTTGCTCAGTGCCTTCCAAGTTCCTGTGCTGATGCTGACGATTGGGATCCTGGCAACGACGGATGCACTGTACGCTGCAACGAGAAAAGAAGTCCGCCAGTACACCTGACGGATCTGGAGATAGACACCAACTTGCGCCGCACACGCGCGCTTGCTACCGGCCCGGGGTTCACAGAACTACACCGGCACACACGCGTGATGCCGGCCGGGGTGCACAGAACTCGCACCGGCACAGAAGCCCGCTGCCTGCCCAGGGCGCAGGGAACTCTCGTCTGCACAAGACTCCGATGCGCACGCTTGATGCGGCCCACTTCAAATTCCTGCCCTTCGTTCAAACTATTCTGCGATATAATGGGCCCAAAGCACTACTTTTGGCCGAGGTGAGGAAATGAACGATAGGCAACCGATTGACCGAACCGTTAGCACACCAGAATCTAGTGAACCAAGCAAACGAGACAATAGTGACAAGAGTACGTCAGAGACGAACACCGATACCCCCTCCACGCCTCACTGGGTCGATGAACTGAAGCGTGTACTGAGGGCCGATCAGGTCTCGCAGAGCCCATCCGTTCTCGATCAACACAGCCACGACGAATCCTACCACACACCGAGGCGGCCCGATGCTGTCGTGTTTCCCGAGAGCACGGAAGACGTTGTTCACATCATGCAAGTGTCGGCTCAGTTCCGTGTCCCTGTTGTACCGTTTGGTGTCGGAAGCGCACTTGAAGGGCACGTTGTACCTGTCAAAGGCGGAATCACTGTCGACACCTCTCGGATGAATCGGATTCTTGAAGTCCGTCCTGACGACTTTTTGGTCAAGGTCGAACCTGGTGTCACACGCATTGAACTGAACGAAGCCTTGCGGCCGTACGGGCTGTTTTTCCCGGTCGATCCCGGTGCGAATGCCTCCCTCGGCGGCATGGCAGCGACGAATGCAAGCGGCACAACCACCGTCCGCTACGGCGCGATGAAAGACAACGTGAGATCGCTGACGGTTGTGCTGGCAGATGGCTCAGTAATCCAAACTGCCTCTCTGGCTGCCAAGTCGTCGTCGGGGTATAACTTGACGGGTCTGTTCGTCGGATCGGAAGGAACACTGGGTGTCTTCACCGAGATATGGCTCAAAGTTGTTGGTCTCCCCGAGCACATCGTCGGTGCCAGGGCGGTCTTTGAAACGGTGTCCGACGCGGTTCGTGCCTCCACAGCGATGGTCGGTACGGGTCTCCTGGTATCTCGGGTTGAATTGGTATCTGCACTCTACATCGATGTATTCAACCGTCTGGAAGGAACCGATTTCCCTGTTCATCCGACCCTGTTTCTCGAATTCGGCGGAACGCGCGGGGCGGTAGAGTCGAGCGTAGAGATGGCACGGGAGATTGCGGCCGACGAAGGTTGTCAGAGATGGACCGCCGTCGAGGATGCATCGGAACGAACCAGGTTGTGGAAGGTGCGCCACGAAGCAGCACACACATTCATGAAGCAGTTCCCGGGATATGGACATATGGCGACAGACGTCTGTGTGCCGTTGTCGAAACTGCCAGGGGCTATTGCAAATGCAGAGCGCTTACTGGAATCGGAGGGCGTCAGGGGCTCCATGATTGGGCACGTTGGCGATGGCAACTTCCACGTCAGTTTGGCTGTACGACCAGGTGACAAGGGTGACCTCGAACGTGCCAACGCGGTTAACAAGGGGCTCGTTGAATACGCGTTATCAGTTGGGGGAACGTGCACTGGCGAACACGGTGTTGGACTTGGAAAGCGCAAATACCAGGCCTTGGAACATGGCAACGCCCTGAACGTCATGCGCACGATTAAGTCCGCGCTCGATCCCGATGGACGTCTCAACCCAGGGAAGCTCATCGACGCGTGAAGGCTCAGAGATACAGATGTCAAGAATTGGTCAACATAAACCCACGCTTCTAGCGCACACTTTTTGATGCAATTCTCCCAGTCTTATATCTGTGTGCTTCTATGTTGGCATGCTGGTGACGGGAGATCCGATTGGGGTGCCAAAGCGTGGACAACGTTATACGATCCGTTGCCGCCGCACTGACATGCGTCATGTGCGGCTCCTTATCTCCAAACGTAGCTGCTGCTGCAACAAACGACAGCTCTGCCAACAGTGTAGCCCCACCCACGGCACATACACGTCCGCACACGTCAGTGGCCCAACCGAGACCAACTCAGACGAAGGATACGAGTCACACACATTCACCAGTCACGCACAGCCATCCGCATGTCTCAGCCGTCCGTAAGAAGCCACTTCAGGCGAAGTTGCCCATAAACCCTAATGTTCACACGAGTGCAGCCAGCTCGGAATCGGCACCGCTGCTTACCTTTAGCGTCATCAGTGACATTCACCTCCGTGCAGGCGTAAGCGACTGGGGATATGCAATTTGTGATCGAACGGCCGAAAATAAGTTTGCTGGAGCTCTCCACGACCTTTACGCAATCGATGCGCGTACAGATGCCATGGTCATCAATGGCGATCTCACCGTCACTGGCCTGCCATCCGACTATGCTGATATGATCAAGGTGTTTGAGCACAATCCGCACCCCGCGAACACCCTTTTTTCCATCGGTAATCACGAGTTTTACGCTGGGTTTTATGGAAAGAGCGGAAAAAGGAACGTGCGAACTTTTCCTAATGGGGTTACGGAAGAGACATGTGTGAGTCGATTTCTTGCGAACACGAGGATGCCCGCCCTCTATTACGACCGTTGGATCGAAGGGTACCATTTCATTGTGCTCGGGACTGAACAGTCTATCATCACGAATCGAAAAACGGGTGATGGAGCGTATCTGTCGGATCGGCAGTTGAACTGGCTGAAACAGAAACTGGCCGAAAGTCCTGTAAACCATCCCGTGTTTGTATTCCTGCATGAACCAATCCCCGGCAGCGTTGCAGGTACTTTGAAATACGATGTTCGGGATGCCTCTAAGCTCGTCAATGTATTACAGACGCATCCTCAAGTCATCCTCTTCACCGGGCATACGCACAGGACACTGAAATCCCCGCAGGATGACGTTTATCACAACGGTTACACTGAATTCAATGACTCTAGTGTGCGATACCCTGTCATATCACAACAGCGGTGGCTCACTGACAGCGAAGGATTATATGTAAAAGTCTACCGAGACAAAGTCGTTGTGAAATCACGTGATTTTACACATCACGTTTGGATCCATGACTATATCGTACCGGTTTATCCGAACTACCTGCACTTCATGCGCTCTCAACCTTAATGCACCGTCAGCATCAATATGCTCTCAACCTTAATGCCCCGTCAGCATCAATGCGCTGTCGCCTCAATGCGCTCTCAGCCTCCATGCACTGCCCACCTTAATGCACCGTCAGCCTCGGTGCACCGTCGCCTTAATACACTGTCAGCTTTGCAGCATCTGTTACGTACACCACACGCATACAAGTAGACGTCTCCCGCAGGAATCGCGGGAAACGTCTACTGTTACGCGGATTTATCTTTCGACCGGTGTCGCGAAGCGGCCTATCGCCGCAAGTTGGCGCTAAGGCGCAAGAGTGCTCGAATGATGATGAGAACAGCCGCTACATAGTACCAGATGAGAAGTAAAATGTGCGTGCCGTCAATTGCTCGAAGCATGGACAAAATGATAAGAGGGAAGATGTCGAACAGTACAGGTCGTGTGACGGCTTCAGCCATCTCACCGATATCTGCCTTGCGACGCAAGCGGGTTGCCAGGTAGACCACAATCTCGAGTCCAATTGCAACCATCACGACCCACATGGCCACAAGCATTCCTTCATGAGAAGCGATAATTCCGAGCATCCAGATTCACCTCCCGATTCATGATCACAGGGGGTGAACTTTCAAAGCAGCGGCTCAAACGAGGGAAAATTTAGAGCGTTGGAAGACAGACAGCTTTTCCATCTGCCAAACAGCCCACCAGATGTGGATCCGGTGGGCTGTACATTAACTGCAGTTGCAATTCTCGAATTTCGTGTAAGCCGCCCCACCTATGACCCTGTGTAGTCTCAGCATATGTGAGCACCATGTACAAGGTATGGGCAGTGGACAGGGTACGTAAAAACATAGGCTGCAGGCACGGCATTAGACACCACCCGCGTAACCGCGTATCACGCCGCATAAGCGGTGGCCGCCGTATCATGCGGCATTAAGCAGCCTAACGGCGTAACCGCGTATTACGCGGCACTAGAGCGTTGCCTACGGCAACAGCACTCCTTACAGCACTTGCGCTTTGCCGCGGTAGACGAGACCGCGTGCAGCGTCGACGGTGACCCAAGATCCGTTCTCGATAGTCGTCACCGCACCTTGTGCTCCGACAATGACCGGTTTGCCGAGCGTCAGACCGACGACGGCGGCATGTGATGTCAGGCCGCCCTCCTCGGTGATGATGGCTGCGGCCCGTTCCATCGCCGGTACGACGTCTTTATCCGTCGCTAAGGTGACGAGGATGTCACCACTTTGCAATCCGGATGCAATGTCGCTGTTGTCACTGGATACGAATGCACGTCCGCTAACCGCCGTCGATCCGATTCCTGTCCCCGTAACGAGCACGTCGCCGATGGTATGAACCTTCAGGAGGTTCGTCGTTCCACGCTGGCCTACCGGGACGCCGGCAACAATGATAACGAGATCGCCGTGAGAGACAAAACCCGCATCCAACGCACCCTGCACAGCTGTTTCAAGTACTTCATCTGTCGTCTTGACGTCCTGGATTACGACCGGGTACACACCGTAGCTGACGGTGAGTCGCCGGGCGACCTCTGCGCGCGGAGTTGCGGCTACAATCATCGCATGAGGCCGATGCTTGGAAACGACTCGTGCGGAGTGTCCGGATGTCGTTGCGACAACCACCGCGCTCACACCGAGTTCCTCAGACATACTCTGTACAGCATGTCCAATGGCGTCCGTCACATTGCGATCCGCTGAGGTGGTATGCCGGTCGACAACCTCTTTGGTGCTTACAGCGTATTCTGTACGGCTGGCGATCTGTGCCATGGTCTTCACAGCCTCAAGCGGGTAGCGGCCTGCCGCAGTTTCGCCGCTCAGCATAATGGCGTCGGTACCGTCGAGGATTGCGTTGGCCACGTCACTCGCTTCTGCTCGAGTTGGGCGCGGGTTCCGTTGCATGGAGTCGAGCATTTGAGTTGCTGTGATGACCGGCTTGCCAGCCAGGTTGCACATCTGGATCATGCGCTTCTGAGCGAGAGGAACTTCTTCCGTGGGGATCTCGACGCCAAGGTCACCGCGGGCAACCATGATTCCGTCCGATACCTCGACGATCTCGGCCAAACGCTCAATACCTTCCTGCGTCTCAATCTTTGAAATGATGTCAGCTTGGTAGTTGTGTTCTTCCAAAATGCGGCGGACTTCAAGTACATCTGCGGACTTGCGGACGAATGAAGCAGCGATAAAGTCGACTCTCTGCTCGATTCCAAAGCGGATGTCTGCTGCATCTTTCTCCGTAACTCCCGGGATACGCAGGGTTACGCCAGGAACGTTGATACCCTTGCGGTCCTTCAGGACGCCGCCATTTACGACGGTGCAAATGATGTCGTGACCGCGGACTTCGTCTACAACGAGGCCAATCAAACCGTCGTCAATCCGAATTGGAGCACCGGGATAAACGTCTTCCACGAGTCCTTCGTAGGAGATGGAGACGCGTTCCGCAGTGCCGAGTTCCACCGGATCAATGGTGAGTGTGATTTTGTTCCCGTCAATCAGCTCTACTGCCCCACCGGCAATCTTACCCGTACGAATCTTGGGACCCTTAATGTCAAGCATCAGACCGACGTGTTTGCCGACTTCTTCTGCTGCTGCACGAATCCGGCGGATCCGTTCTCCATGTTCCTCATAGTCCCCGTGAGAAAAGTTCAGACGAGCTACGTCCATGCCGGCTCGAATCAGTTCTCGGAGCATCTCCGGGGATTCACTGGCAGGTCCAATTGTGCACACAATTTTCGTTTGTCTTACCATACGTTGTGTCACCTCAAAATCACGACACATCTGCAAGCCAAGTGCATCACCTTTGACGCCGTCCCGCTCAAAAGCGCTTGTGCGCCCGTTGTCCTGGACGTGAGACACTGTGGAATCAACCTGGCTGGCGGAGTTGTCTATAGTTTTAAATCGCAAGTTTAGATGGCGAGCGTTTCAGCGAGATCGTACAGAGACATATCGGGTTCACGCTTCGTGCTGAACACGGTATCGAAGTCGACCGACGTCAGAGCCCCTTGATAGATGGTGGCCATCTTACCGCTTTCGCCGTTCAGCAGCAACTCTACTGCATACGCGCCAAGCTGACTGGCCAACACACGGTCCTTTGCGCTTGGAGCACCGCCGCGCTGGATGTGCCCGAGGACAGTAACGCGAACTTCAAAGCCAGTATGCTCAGCAAGGTACTTCCCAATGTCCATACCACGACCGGCACCTTCCGCCACAAGAATAATGGAATGTTTCTTGCCGCGAGCAACGCCCCGCTCGAGCTTGCGAATGACATCGTCCATGCTGAATGGCCGCTCTGGCACGAGTATCGATTCTGCACCCCCAGCTAACCCGACGTGAAGTGCAATGTCCCCTGCATTTCGCCCCATTACCTCAACCACGTATGTACGCTCATGCGAGGTCGCCGTATCACGAATCTTATCGATGGCTTCAATCGCAGTGTTCACAGCTGTATCAAAACCGATGGTAGCGTCGCAGCAAGCAATGTCGTTGTCAATCGTGCCCGGCAGACCGATCGTCTTTACACCGAGCTTCGACAATGCCTGTGCTCCCCGGAAAGACCCGTCTCCGCCCACGACGACCAATCCGTCAATGCCTGCTTCCTGCAACACCTGAAACCCTTGTTGTTGACCCTCGGGAGTTTTAAATGGTTCACATCGCGCAGTGTACAAAATGGTTCCGCCGCGTTGGATCGTGTCAGCGACAGACCCCAGTGTCATGTCGACAAATTCCCCACTCATCAATCCCGTAAATCCACGACGGATGCCTACCACTTCCACCCCATGATAAATGGCGGTTCTCGTAACTGCCCGAACCGCAGCATTCATTCCGGGTGCGTCACCGCCACTCGTCATGACAGCGATTTTTTGCATCGTCGGTCCCTCCTCGCCCACATGTGTGATGTGACGATTCCACTCCAAGTCTTTACTGTTTGGTCCATTTCCACTCACGGATCTCGAAAGCAATTCCTTCAGCTGCCAACGATTTACGAGGCATGCCATGTTCCGTCCCTGTTGGACAAAAAATGTCCCATCGAAACGAAACGCAGTGTCCACCACGAGGGTGGACACCCGCTTACCGTTCTCTGTAAATCCCCATATCCCTGTATTTATCGTACCTCGCGCGAAGCAGATCGGCAATAGGGAGTTCAGAAAGATCTGCTAATGTTTCCACAAGTTTTGCTCGAACCGCCGCCATCGCTGCTTTTTTATCCTTCTGAGCACCGCCTTGCGGTTCTGGAATCAGGTCGTCTGCGATACCAAGCTCAAGTAAGTCACGTGCGGTGATCCGCATAGATTCGGCCGCCCGGGCAGCCTGAGTACTGTCTTTCCAGAGAATCGCTGCTGCCGATTCTGGTGCAATCACAGAGTACCAGGCGTACTCGAGTGCAAAAATCCTGTCCGTTACGCCAAGCCCAAGGGCACCGCCGCTTCCGCCTTCACCTGTTACTACACAGATAGTCGGGGTCTTCAGACCCGCCATCGCGCGCAGATTCGTTGCAATTGCTTCGCTCTGCCCCCGCTCCTCAGCAGACATGCCGGGGAACGCACCAGCGGTGTCGATAAAGAAAATCACGGGGCGATGGAACTTTTCCGCTTGTTTCATCAAACGAAGTGCCTTGCGATAACCTTCCGGATGAGCGCTGCCGAAGTTGCGGTAGATATTTTCTTTGGTATCGCGTCCTTTTTGATGACCAATGATGGTCACCGGACGTCCATCGAGGATACCCACACCGCCAACGATCGCAGGATCGTCACGGAAATTCCGATCACCATGAAGCTCAACAAACTCTGAGCACAATCCTTCAATGTACTCAAGGGTTGTCGGGCGTCCTGGCTGACGTGCAAGTTGAACACGCTGCCAAGAGGTCAGCCCGCTGTAGACAGTGGAAGTCAGCTCTTCGAGGCGAGATTCAAGGTTTTCCACCTCGCCCGAGAGATCAACACCGCTGTCACTGGTAAAGCGCCGCAGTTCCTCTATTTTTTGTTTGAGTTCCACAATCGGCTTTTCAAAATCAAGATTGCTCGCCACGAGCCAAGCCTCCCAACGAATGAACGCGGAGAATCGTCTCCAGCGTGCTCCTCAGCTGCATGCGGTGCACGACTTTATCCACCATACCGTGTTTCAACATAAACTCAGCAGTCTGAAAATCATCCGGTAACTTTTGGCGGATGGTTTGCTCAATCACACGCCGTCCCGCGAACCCAAACATGGCCCCTGGTTCAGCGAGGATGATATCACCCAGGCTGGCGAAACTAGCACTCACACCGCCTGTGGTGGGATGGGTAACGACAGAAACAAACAGCACTCCTTGTTCATTTAACCGTTCGAGCGCTACGCTCGTCTTTGCCATCTGCATCAAAGACAAAACGCCTTCTTGCATCCTGGCGCCCCCCGAGGCCGTAAACAGCACCAAGGGATATCCGGTGTCCGCCGCCCGTTCCATCGCACGGGTAAGTTTTTCACCGACTGCAGAGCCCATCGAACCCATAATAAACCTTGGGTCCATCACACCGATGACCAGTGGATAACCGCCAATGTTTCCTTCTCCAGTCACAGCCCCTTCGGCAAGCCCAGTCTGGGCTTGTGCCTTGTCCAGCTTTATCTCATAGTCAGGAAAACCCAGTGGGTTTACCGACGAAATCTCCGGATCATATTCGATAAAACTGCCCTCGTCCACCGTGATAGCAATTCTTGTTTGGGCATCGAGGGAGAAATGATAACTGCAGTGCGGACATGTATAGGCATTCTTAGAGAGCTCTTTGTTCATCAATATCGCGCCGCAACCTTCACATTTGTGAACCAGCCCTTTCGGGATCTGATCCGCAACCGGAGTCGTCGTCCCACCCGTTGGTGCGGGACGGGACGACTGCCCGACAGTTGCATAATGGCGCTTTTTTTGAAAAATATCCTTCAGCACCTTGTCACCTCATTATTTTTCGGAGGGTCTCACCATAATAGGCTCAAATGGCGATACCACATCAAGCCCTTTCAGTTCGTCGATCCGCTCCGGGATCAACCGCCCAAAAGGACCTGGCACCGGGTGAAGATCAAGCTGATGGTGCCTACAGCGAAGAATGCAATACGTCGTTCAAAACTTCTTGGACTTCCTCAAGTTCTGCTTCCGGAACCAGTATCTCAAACTGTTGCTTGGATAGGTTCGTCTGCCTGGTTCGAACAAGGAACCCCTCGGATTCCAACCTGTGTCGGATGTGCTCTGCCTGCTTATCCGATTGTGCGATGTATATGACTGTCCACATCGTTCATTCGCTCCTGTAGCGTGCAGGTTGGGGTCTTACATACCATTTGACCATAAACTATCCACACCATACCATAACATGATAAGTTCGACCGCCACAAATCTATGCAGAGTCTACGGAAATTATATCATGTTTTTGGCTCTGTTCAGCCTTGAAGGTTCTCATCGTAGGCCTTGGCACCATGCTCATGAGCAATACGGGCTGCGGCAGCAGCTGCGACGGCTGCAACGAGATCATCAAGAAAAACATGAATCTGATCTTTGCTGTCATTAATCGTTCCGATAATACCAACTTTTACTTTATCCAAGTAGCCGAAGTTCGTCAGTCCAATCGTACCGTACACGTTCGTAATCGAGAGGGCAAGAATCTCGTCGACACCGTACAGTGGTTCATCCCGCTCCATAATCGACTGAAGCGGCTGCGGCAAGGCTTTTTTCTCCGCCAGTTCGTCGAGTGCAATACCCGTATAGAGGGCATGCTGCACCTCGCGCTTCTCAAGCACATGAAGTACACTCTGAAGACACTCATCAAGCCCAAGCTCGGGATGGTACTTTTGTTGCAAGCGAAAGACAATATCGGCGATATGTTGAACGGTAACACCACGCTCATTCAGTTTCTCGATCATCCTATCGACGTGTCTCATCTGTTTCGGGTCCGCAGCAGAATGCAGTGAACCAGTGAATGGAGTGAACCAGTGAATGCAATGAACCATGTCACTGACTGACTTCGCCGCGTAAACCCTAACCTCCTTCACACACGAGTTTCAGAACAGATTGACCAACCGACTGTCCTCACTGCGATCTCGATGTCCGCCGTCGCTCTGGCATCTGCCCAAGCTTGGCATTGCCGATGCCGACGGTTTCCTCCAACAAGCTGATGAGTTCGGGTCGCACAGACACGGACCACTTCTCCTCGAGCACCCTCAGACTTCGGTTGGCCTGATTGTACAATGCTACGCGAATTTCCCCAGGATAGTTCACAAGAATTTGTTTGACTTGCTGTAACTGGTTTTCTGGTCCACGTCGTGCGTCATAACGGATGTAAAGAACATTTTCCTTGGCGCTGCTGTCCTCGGCAAACACAAGGCCAAGCCCCTTGGACTGGCGCCCTTCTTCGGCTGTCTGGTAGGCCTCCTCAAGAATCTGAAGGCGGACCGTTGGGGCTGCGTTCGTCGGAATAAAGTCATCGAGTGCACCTGCTTGCAGCAAAGCCTCGACAGCCCGCCGATTGCAGATGCGGTTGTTTACACGCTGTAAGAAGTCGACCAGGGAATCAAAATCGGATTCCTGACGAGCGGTCAGAATGGCTTCGACAGCTCCTCTGCCAACGTTTTTGACTGACAAGAGTCCTGTCCGAATGTTGCCGTCTGATGTCACTGTAAAATCGGATTGACTGTGTAGGATGCTCGGCGGCAGCACGTCGATCCGGTGTGCTTTCGCATCCCTCGTATAGGTCTTCACCTTGTTTTCGTCGCCTGCGGTCATTGTCAGGAGTGCCGCTGTGAAATGCGCAAAGAAGTTTGCGCGCAGATACGCGGTCCGAAATGCCAAAACAGCGTAGGCCGCTGCGTGACTCAGCGGAAAGCCGTAGTCTGCAAAACGGACAATCAAGTCGTAGACGTGATTCGCTACTTCTTCGTCATACCCTTTGCCAATACAGCCTGTGACGAACCGTTCCCGCTCTTGATCGAGTACTTCGCGCTTCTTTTTCCCAACAGCGCGGCGCAGCAGGTCCGCCTGGCCAAGCGAGAACCCAGCCATCAGGTAGGCAATCTGCATGATTTGCTCCTGATAAACAATCACACCGTAAGTATCCTTCAAAATGGGCGCCAGATCCGCATGCGGGTAATGAATCGGCGTACGCCCGTGCTTGCTGGCGATGAAGGCTGGTATGTTATCCATTGGGCCAGGCCGATACAACGCGTTCACCGCGACGATGTCTTCGAAGTGAGACGGTTTCAGGTCTCTCAATACGCGGCGCATGCCTGCTGATTCGAGCTGGAAGCAACCCTCCGTCTCACCGCGGGAGAGCATCTGAAAGGTCTTCGAATCATCCATCGGGACATTGCGCCAGTCGAGACGCTTACCCGTGTGTGCCTCGATGCTGGCGATGCACCGATCGAGAAATGTAAGGGTACGAAGGCCCAAAAAGTCCATCTTGATAAGCCCGAGTCGCTCGATGACCTCCATCGGGTACTGTGTCACAGGTATCCCATCTCCGCCAGGCTGGACGGGGGACAGGTCTTGAATCGGGATCGGCGAGATCACAACCCCGGCCGCATGCGTTGAAGTATGACGCGGCAGTCCTTCGAGCTGACTCGCTGTCTCCCACAAGGTGCGCGCCTCCGTGGACGACTCAATTTGCGCCTTGAGGCCAGGGACCTCCTCGAGTGCCTTCGCTAAGGTTATGCCTGGCATCGACGGGATTTGACGTGCAAGGCTGTCGACAACTTTTGGCGGTGTCTGAAGCACCCTTCCTGAGTCGCGAAGTGCTGCCCGTGCGGCTAGCGTTCCGAAGGTGCCAATCTGAGCGACGTAATCCCGACCGTAACGCTCGAGGACGTACTGAATGACCTCGCCGCGCCGCTCGTACTCGAAGTCCGTATCGATATCCGGCCAACTCACCCGTTCCGGGTTCAAGAACCGTTCGAAGAGGAGTTTGTATTTCAGCGGATCGACATCTGTAATCCGCAAAGCGTATGCGACGAGCGATCCCGCTGCAGACCCTCTCCCTGGTCCGGTCGAGATCCCGTTTTTATGGGCGTAACGGATGAAGTCCGCAACCACGAGGAAGTAGTCTGAGAACCCCATCTGCTCAATCACAGAGAGTTCGTAGTCAAGGCGCTCACGAACCTCGCCTTCAACTCCACCGTAGCGGCGCCTTACCCCTTCTACAGCGGCACGGCGCAAGACAACCGGGGCAGGCTCACCGTCTTGTGTGGGGTACTTTGGCAGGAGCGGACGCGTCTCTGGCAGTTCGAAGTTGCACCGCTCGGCAATCACAAGCGTATTTTCTGCAGCTTCGGGTAACTTGGAGAATCGATGCAACATCTCTTCTTGAGTGACGAGACCGTAGCGATCCCCTTCGAGTGCCTGTGAGGCCCCCTGGTTGTCCATCTGTGCGAGGATCCGCTGAATGTCAGCATCACGCTCATCCGCATAATGGACATCGTTGGTCGCGACAAGCGGCACATGATGTTCTCTAGCCCAGCGTACAAAAGCCGGCAGTCCCTTGCGTTCGCGGACAAGGCCGTGATCCTGAACATCGGCAAAGAGATGCGTATGCGGCCAGTATTCGAGCCACAGCTTGAGCCACGTTGCGGCTTCATCGGGTGTTCCGCCGGAAAACCGCTGCAATGACAGCGACTCTCCCCCGCCGATGAGTGCAATCAGGCCTGTGGCGTTCGCAGCCAACTCTTCAAATGTCACAGCGGGCTGACGGACTCTCGCCTGAGCCTGACTGACGAGCCGAACAAGACTCTGGTAACCGCGAAAGTCTTCTGCTAAAAACACGGCGGTATCCAGAGCACTTCGGGAAACCAATCCTGGTTGCGGGCTGTCAAGGACAGACGCTTGTCCGACGTGCAACTGCGCACCGATGATCGGCTTGATTCCGGCAGCCTTCGCAGCATTGTAAAACGGGATCGCCCCGTACAAGGCGTTGCTGTCAGTGATGGCGAGACTGGTCATGCCAGATTCCACCGCCAGATGGACGGCATCGGACAGCCGGAGTGTGCTTTCTCGGAGTGAATATTCGGTGTGTACGTGCAGGTGGACAAACTCCGTCAACCCCATCACCTCTCGAGTGTCTGTGTGGTCAGAAGTGCCTTGGCGACTTGGTTGTCACCGGCAAAAACTTCGACGTCTACTTTCGCAAATCGCCGTCCAATATCGATGACGCGCCCTCTTAACTCAATCTCCGAGTCCACCGACACAGGTTTCATAAAGTAGAGTGTTATATTCTCAACAACGACGTCTGCCTTGCGCTGGCGATGGACTGACAACACGGCGCAGTTTTCGATCAAGGTCGTGAGTGCCCCCATCGAGAGCGTTCCCGTGGGTCCAATCATCTGTGCTGTAACCTGTCCTTGCAAGGAAACGCCTTTGTCTTCATTCAGCAATTCATCAAACCCGCGCAGTACGGACCCTTCAATCGTCTCACCAACTTGCGGCTGGCGATCCATCGATTGCAAGGCCCGAATTACGTCCTGCCGGCTGATGGCCCCGACTAACTTCCGTCCCTGTACGACAGGCATCATCTCGACGCCTTCCCAAACCATCTGGTGTGCGGCGGAAGCAATGGGCGTCTTCAGTGTCACGACAAAAGGTTGGCGTGTCATGTGTTGGTCAACCGGATCGGACTCACTTGCATCTGTCACGTCTTTTGCCGTAATGATGCCAACAAGCCGCCCGTCTTCGTCGATCACAGGGAATTTGCCATGACCAGTGCGCTCGACAAGTTGGCGGTATTCGCGGACGGTGGCGCCCTTGGTAAGGGTCGTTAATTCATCCTGAGGCAGGATGTCTTCGACGAGCAGAATGTCTTTTTTGATCAGCCGATCATATATGGCGCGGTTAATCATCGCTGCCGTGGTGAACGTGTCGTAGCTGCATGAGATGATGGGCAACTGTAACCGATCCGCGAGGTCCTGCACATCTTCCGTCACAGTAAAGCCACCCGTGATGAGCACAGCTGCCCCGTGTTCCAGCGCGATCCGCTGAATCTGCTGCCGATTCCCGACAATCATCAGGCTGTCTGGCTCAATGTACCGGACTGCGGCCTCCATCTGCATGGCGCCGATGACAAACTTCTGGAGTGTCTTGTGCAGCCCTGCGCGTCCGCCAAGGACGGTCCCGTCCACAATGTTCACCACTTCGGCGTAGGTGAGCCGCTCAATGTGCTTCTTTTCTTTGCGCTCGATGCGGATGGTACCAACCCGGTCCATCGAACTGACCAGTCCCTGCGTCTCGGCGTCCTTAATGGCACGGTACGCTGTTCCTTCACTGACCGTCATCGCCTTAGCAATACTGCGAACGCTAATGCGCGCGCCAATCGGCAGTGTTTCAATGTATTCAACAATCTGTTCATGTTTTGTACTCATCGAAGATCCACGCACCCTGTCTTATCTCGCGTCATATAGGCTACACCCTGTGCCATTTCATGCTTCGCCCCTATTATACACTGCTTCTGCTACACCGCTTCGCTGCTCTGATTCTGCTACACTGCTTCTGCTACTCTGATTCTGCTACTCTGATTCTGCTGCTTTGATTCTGCTGTTTTGATTCGAGTTTTTCTGCGGCTGCAGATGCACCCCTGTTTTCTGTGGGCTGATATTTTCTGTACACTAAAGAAAGGTATGATACGGAACGGATCGAAGAAAGGAGAAGTTCGCATGCCCTCTTTTGACAGTAATCAACTCAATATTAACTACTTTCTGAGGACGTCGCGTCACCCTGTCCTGAACGTCGGTGTACGCATCATCGTCCTGTTGTTTGCGTGCGTACTCAGTGCGGTTGCCATTAATAGCTTTCTCGTCCCTGCGCGCATCCTCGCTGGAGGAGTCACAGGTATTGCTCAGATCATCCATCATTTTTGGTCACTACCTATTGGCACCATGTACTTCATTTTCAACATTCCTTTGTTTATCCTCGGGTTCCGCTACTTAGGTAAGCAGTTCATCTTCTTAACTGGTGTCGGAATTGTCGGGTTTTCTGTGTTTACCGACACGATACATCCGCACTTCAACTTGCCCGTGCAGGATCCGCTTCTGATGAGTCTCTACGGTGGCGTCCTCGGAGGTGTTGCCTCAGGGCTTGTTTTCCGTGTTGGTGGAT
This sequence comes from Paenalicyclobacillus ferrooxydans, assembly GCF_001399675.1. Lineage (GTDB taxonomy): Bacteria > Bacillota > Bacilli > Alicyclobacillales > Alicyclobacillaceae > Alicyclobacillus_B > Alicyclobacillus_B ferrooxydans. The sequence goes on along the minus strand of NZ_LJCO01000100.1, from coordinate 18,667 downwards.
CGACCGGCGGGACCGATATCCTGAGTCTGGTTTTCAATCGGATCACCGGGCGAAGTGTAGGATCACTCTCATTTGGCATGAACGTGATTATTGTCATATTATCGATGACCGTGTTCGGAATCCCTGCCGGGCTGTACACTCTAGTATCCATGTTTGCCACGTCGAGAGTCGTTAACGCATTGCTGAACTACCAAAACCGCAAGACTGCGCTCATTGTCAGTGTCAAAGCAACTGAGATTGGCGAAGCAATTGGTCAGCAACTCGGTCGCGGCAGCACCCTCTTACAGGCATCAGGTGCATACAGTAAAGCGAATACCAATCTTCTGATTTGCGCACTCACCCACCTTGAACTGACGGAACTGCGTCAGTTGTGTACAGCTATCGATCCGAACGTGTTTGTGACCGTGCTCCCTACCACTGAAGTATACGGGCGGTTCCGCCATGTACCTGACTAAGGTAGTTTCGCGTTTCACTGAGATTGAGTCTGTTGGGGAACGGACTGGCGGCTTAGTTTGAGTGGTGAGTGAACCTGAGTGAACGCGGCGATTTCAGGTGGGTGAACCTGTCTGTCGATGGCAGAGCGCATCGGAACAGCCGGTGCAAAGCATCTCAGACAACCGCCATCTAAAGACCCTCTGGGAATCTCGTATCAAAGCCTCGTAAATGCTATTCAATTAGTATAAAGCTTCTCTATGTTGTCCATACCGAGAATACGTAGGGTGTGGTACGTGCGCGTGATGACTGCAGAGATTCACACCCCCGATTCGATTAGGGAGGCGAAATGCGGTGAAATACGTTCCATCCACCGTAGTCCTGGCTGTCTTATTACTTATCTTTGCTTCGTGGCCGAGTATCGAAACCTGGTCTGACCTGACTCCAATTCACCACTTCTGGGTCCATTCATTGTACCTGCTCTCAGGTGGTTTGTTTGGCGCGCAAACGTCACATTGGGTTACGAACCAAGCGAATTTGCCAACACATGAAGAGAGGGGGGTCAGTTCGTGAAGCGATCCATCGGCTATGCGACTGTCCTCGCTTACGTAGGGGCGATTCTAATTGTCGGTGCGTACTATCCAGGAATGGACGCACATTTAGACGGAGTCCGGGCATTCCACGCTATCTGGCATCTTATGATTTTTGTTGGGGCTGCGCTGCTGATTTACGGCCTTGAAACGCTACGCACGTATGCAAAGCGTCATCGTCGAATGACGATGTGAATGCCACGTATCGCCTATCAATATGTTTAAAGGAAAGGCGCCTGACTCTGTCAGGCGCCTTCCGCTTTGTTCTGCATTTATATTCTGGTCTTTGAAACCCAGCATTCTTCCAGACCTTATAGAAACCAGGGCGACAGTGGAACTCAGTTCCTTTACCACGGCGGAAGCGGCAGCCCTTCTCGTTTTAGCGGAACTCAGTTCCTTTACCACGGCGGAAGTCGCAGCCCTTCTCGTTTTAGCGGAACTCAGTTCCTTTACCACGGCGGAAGTCGCAGCCCTTCTCGTTTTAGCGGAACTCAGTTCCTTTACCACGGCGGAAGCGGCAGACCTTTTCGTTTTAGCGGAACTCAGTTCCTTTACCACGGCGGAAGTCGCAGCCCTTCTCGTTTTAGCGGAACTCAGTTCCTTTACCCACGGCGGAAGCGGCAGCCCTTCTCGTTTTAGCGGAACGCAGTTCCTTTACCACGGCCGAAGCTGCGGCCGAAGCCGCAACGGAAGCCACAGCTCCGCTCGGCTCGCCCCCATGATCAGAGAGCCTGTCCAGAAAAGCCGAACTGGCTGCCCCAGTGCACCCAGTCTAAAGTGCAAAAAAAAAACCCGCCCAAAGGCAGGTTTGCGTGAAAAGACGCGAATAGGGGTAAGTACAGTGTAGCTCCACTACACAGAAGCTAGTATATAATCCTCTTCATCAAGTGCCTATAGGACTAAAGTCCCATCTTTGCAGACATTATGTCACCTTGTGCCGTTTTATGTCTGCGTACAGGCCTTGCCAATTCATCTCGGGAATAGGTCCGACGACAAGTAGCGTTCCCCTGAATCTGGAGCCATGCAGAGTACGCGCGCGTCGGACGGAAGTTGCTTGGCGATCTCCACCCCGAAGTGTACCGAAGCGGCACCTGATGGTCCAAGAAGAATGCCTTCCTCCGCCGCTAGGCGCCGTGCCATGGTCTCCGCATCCTGATCCTGAATGTGAAGCAACTCGTCATAAACGCCCCGATTCAACACACTTGGCACAAATCCAGGCCCCGTCCCCGGGATCTTGTGCGGACCTGGCTCTCCCCCCGCCAGTACAGGGGAACCTGCTGGCTCAACCACATAGATTTTGACTCCTGGGATCCGTTCCTTTAAGACCTCGCCAGTTCCCGTCACCGTTCCACCGGTCCCTGCGGTCAACACAAACGCATCAAGTTTGCCGTCAAACGCCTCGATGATTTCGATCGCGGTTGTCCCCCGATGCGCTCCCGGGTTTGCAGGGTTTTCGAACTGCATTGGAATAAAACTGTCCGGAATATCCGCTGCCAAGCGATTGGCTTCTTCAATCGCACCTGTCATCCGTGCTGCCGAAGGTGTCAAATGGACTTCGGCACCGTATGCTTTTAATACCTTCACGCGTTCTTCTGTGGCATTGTCTGGCATTGTGATGATGCAGCGATACCCGCGAGCCGCGCACACCATCGCAAGCCCAATACCGGTGTTTCCTGAAGTCGGTTCGACAACCGTACTTTTGCCGGGCACAAGCAGGCCCCGCTTTTCGGCGTCCTGAATCATGTTTAGCGCCGGTCGATCCTTAACACTCCCACCCGGGTTGTGGGATTCCAGCTTCACATACACTTTTGCTCCGCTCGGGTCCGGGATCCGATTCAATCTCACAATCGGCGTATTTCCTATCAAATCCAGAATTGAGTCAACAGGTTTCATTTCGCTTCTTCCCTTCTACACCATATTTCAGACAGTACCGTCACAGAAATCGCCATCAACGACCGAGATTTCGCAGATAGTCCTGAGCTGCCTGTGTAAACACCTGACCCGCTACCGGGATCATCGCATCATCCACATCAAATTGCGGGTGATGCCAGCCGTATGACGTGCCATCGGATCGGCCCGTGCCTACCCAAAAGAAGCAGCCCGGCACCTTGCGGCCATACAGCGAGAAGTCCTCACCGCCGAGACTCGGTTCAGCTTCTACAACCCTGTCCGATCCGACGACCTCTCTGGCTGCTTCCCGCACCAAGTCGGTTACGTGGGGATCATTCACGACACCTGGCAGAACATGCTCAAACTCAATCTCTGCAACAGCTCCGTACGCCTCGGCTGAATCTGTTACAAATTTACGCAATCTGTCTTCGGCTGCCTGCCTCGTATGTGTGCCTAGACACCGGATAGTCCCCTCAAGCACAGCTTCGGATGGAATGATATTGTTTGCTGTTCCCGCATGAAACGTCCCAATGGTAACAACGACGGAATCCAGCGGCGAAACCGTCCGGCTGACAATGTGTTGTAAGCCGCCGACGATGTTTGAGCCAACGACAATCGGATCGACCGTGCGATCCGGTATAGCAGCATGCCCGCCAACCCCGCGAATCACAATCTTGAACTCATCGACGCTGGCCATCAGGGCTCCTGATCGAACGCCAATGTACCCTGTTTCCAATAACGGGTTGTTGTGTGCCCCAATGATAGCACCGACGTTGTAATCTTCAAAAACACCACAGTCGACAATACTGTCGGCGCCGTTTCCAGCCTCCTCGGCAGGTTGGAAAACGAACACGACCGTGCCGGCGAATGACGTTTCGCCTTCCGCCAGGGCCTTGGTCTGCAACAATGCAGACATCACGGAAGCGGTGTGAAAGTCATGACCGCACGCATGCATACACCCTGGGATAGTGGATCTATAGGGCAGCCCGGTTTGCTCCTCAATCGGCAGCGCATCGATGTCGGCACGCACAGCAATGGCTCCGCCGGGGTGTTTGCCGTGAATTGCAGCCAACACCCCGGTCTTCAACGGGTAGTTTAGCGGCTCAACACCATGTGCTTGAAGAAACGTTGCGATCCGCCTCGTGGTTTCAAACTCCTGCAGACTGAGTTCGGGATGTCTGTGCAGATCCCTTCTAAACTCAATAAGCGCTTTGGTCACCTCGTCGCTGTATGCCATCGTTCCAGGTGCTGTAGTACTCATTTCACAATTCACCGCTCTCTCCATGCCATATGTCCTATTTTTTGTCGTACTGGGTTGTGCCGTTTGTTCTGGGTTGTGCTCTCTGTACTAGGTTGTGCTGTTTGTTGTGGTTGTGACCTTTCGTTCGGGTTGTCCCATCTCGGTTTCGCATTTGTGGTGCTGCAAATATGGTTATGTGTACAGAAGAACCAATTGTCCTTCGGCCGGAGTATGTGAGCCGTTTCTATATTCGTGCACCATGTCTCCAGGAAAACTCAGGGTGTCACCCGCAGACAAGTGATGCACCACATTCGCGACGAAAATTTCCATCGTCCCTGAAAAGACCGTCAGAGATTCTACAACACCCCTGGCATGTGGTTCGGAAGACCGATGACACCCAGGCATCAGGCGCATCCGGAATACCTCAACATTCCCACCTGCCGATGTAAAGGTGTTGTACACTTGATAACGGTCTTCATCGTCGAAAAATGCAGCCTGCTCTTCTGCACGGATGACCTTGATCTGAGACTCCTCCACAATGAATGCCGTGAACGGAACCCCTAGCCCGGATGCAATTTTCCACAACGTTGCCACTGTAGGATTGGACACACCACGTTCAATCTGTCCGAGCATCGGTTTACTGACACCGGTCACAGCTGCCATGGTATCAAGCGACATACCCCGCTCTCGCCGCAGAGCATGGAGCCTTTCACCAATCAGTGCAGAAATTTCGCTCTTGTCCACCGCGTAACCTCCTGTGCAGATGTCGACAGATCTGTGCAGATGTCGCCGGATGCGATAATATACATATTGTATGTTATAACACTTACCAATACGATAGAAGGGGCGTTTTCCTTGCGGTTGCCGTTTTCCATTTCTTCCGTCAGATTACCACGGGAACAACCGACGCGAAATGACTTCACCACAGCACTCACCAAATCTGCGCCCTTGTCCGTCAGCGTGTTCACTTACGGATTGGCGTATGGTGCATTGGCACATTCTACAAACCACTTGGGGCTTGTCCAGTCTTTAGCAATGTCCGTGTTTGTTTTCGCTGGAGCATCGCAGTTTACGATACTCGCTCTACTGAAACAAGGTACAGCCTTTTGGGCGATCGTCAGCAGTGTGTTCCTGCTCAATTCCCGACAGATTCTTTACGGCTTGTCACTCGGCCAGTATCTAACAAAGGTAAAACACGGCGCGCTGCCCTTTTTGTCACATGGACTCACTGACGAAAGTTACAGCGTTTCGATACTAACGGCCAAAGAACAAGAGCTTTCCAGCTCTTTTTTCGCTGGAGCCGGAACAGCCATATTTGTACCCTGGTTGATTAGTTCAGCGCTGGGTTATTTGATTGGAAGTATGATTGCCGATCCGGCCAAATTCGGCCTCGACTTCGCCTACACTGCGGCATTTATGGGGCTGCTCGGCGCGCAAATCACTTCTTCCATGCGCCTTTTGACTGTCGCGCTGGCGGGCCTTGCGGCAGCTGCAGCAGCACATTGGTATGGAACATCAGGCGCCGTCTTTGCAGGAGCTGTCGTGAGCTTTATGGTGGGAGTGATGGAAAAATGAATAGCGTAGCATATGTATGGTTGATTGCAGCCTGCGGTATAGCCACATACCTCACACGTCTTCCCGGGCTATGGTTAGGTCGTGTCCTTCGTGTGAGGCCCCGCTTAAAACGCGGTCTTGACAGCATTCCCGTAGGAGTCTTTGCTGCAATGGTTGTCCCATCGCTCGTCAACGGTGTCGCCAAGGGAGGCCACATAAACATCCCGTTCGCACTCGCAGCTCTCGTGAGTGCCGTCGTTGCACTATGGACGAAACATCCCCTATGGACCATGATAAGCGGGGTTGTCTCGATCGCACTGTTGCGTCTGCTATAGTCTGCTATAGTCTGCTATAGTCTGCTACAGACTGCTACAGACTGCTAAAGTCGGTACGGTGCGTGTTTCGGCACACAAAGCCCCGATTTGGCAAATTAGGGGGGCGTGGTCTGCGACTTCGCGGCCCGAGGTCCATCTCAATCACTTTTAGCCTTGCACTCGTACCATGGCAGTCTCGAAGAGAGCCTCATGTTATTAGCAGAAGTATATAACCCGCTGACGAGTCAGCAAACTGCTATGACAACTGTTGTTCAACGAAACTAGCTGCATTTTCATCTGCTGCAATCAGTAACAATGTATCGTCGCCCGCAATCGTACCCAGCAGCCCCTCAATTTGAATGCCATCCAGCATGGCGCCAATTGAATGGGCGTTACCTGGCAATACCTTCAGCACAAGCAGATTGTTGGCTCGGGTCATGGACACAAAAACATCCGACAGTTTTCTACGCAGCCCATCCAACGACACCGTTGTCGCAGTAACGGGAATCGCATATTTGTATCGTCCATGACTACCGACAACCTTGATCAGTTGCAACTCTTTGATGTCGCGTGACACCGTGGCCTGAGTTGCCCCATATCCCGCCTCTTCAAGGGCCGCAACCAGCTCGTCTTGGGTCTCAATCTCCCGCTGGCTAACAATCTCTTTAATCTTCATATGTCGCTTGTCTTTCACAACCTTGCCTCCCGCTCACTGCATCTTCACAACAGGTAAAACTTCCGTAACTCCGCCAAGGAACCCTCTTGATGCAACTTCCTTCATGCAACTTCCTTCATGCAACTGTCGTTCAATGAAACGACTCAACAACCACCCTGTCACGGCAAACCAACAACCGCCTTGTCAGGACTGAATCGACTTCCATTTGGTAAACGGCCAAACGACCATGTCTGCCCGTCCAATGATTGTGTTTCCGGCTACATACTTATGCACCCAGTATCGACTGTCCTCAGAAACGGATCGATTGTCACCAAGCATAAAGTAATGCCCTGCAGGTACGTGGTACGGGCCCCAATCACCGGGCGTCAACACTCCGTGCAAATAAGGCTCGGAAAGCTCTTTCCCATTGATATACACGTGCCCGCCGTGAATGGTGACGGTATCACCCGGCATGCCGATAATCCGCTTCACGTAGATCTGTGTCGGATCGTCCGGAAACGGAAACAACACGACTTCACCGCGATAAGGGGCTTCCGTTTCTGTCGCAATGTGATCGACCAATATGTAGCAAGGGTTGGGAATCGTAGGCCACATGGACGAGGTCGGCACCACAGCGAAACTCACAACCCATCTCATGATGCCTGCAGCTACAAGCCACCCAATGGCAATTGGCCACACCCAACTCCACAGCGTTCTCCACCAGGGCAGCCTGTCCTCCGATTCCGCCATAACGTCACCTCTATTTTCTGTCGCTTGTCTTGATGTCTCGAAATGCCTTCTTTAGTATGCAGAAATCGCGCAACGTTTTCCACCGTACCCGGTATCTCCACCCGAGTTGCTTTTAAAACCTCGGTTTCCTGACCTGTGATTTGGCACGCGCTTTGGCATGGTGCTTTGGCATGGTGCTTTGGCATGGTGCTTTGGCACGTGCTGTGGCATGGTGCTTTGATAAGGTAACGAACAAAATTTCCTCTGTGAGCCAAATTCCCCATAGATGCCTTTGATTAAAGCACCAAAATTCCCTTGTGACCTCTCCGGCATGCAATTTGCGCGCTCTGCGGCTGAACAAAGGACATTTTGTTCGTTGTCACCCGCTCGTTCACTCGAAGTCGGCTATCAACGAACATTTTTTCCTCTCCATCACGTGATACCCTGCTCATGTTCCACCTGATATCCTGCTCATGTTCACCTGATATCCTGCTCATGTTCCACGTGATACCCTGCTCAATCTTCCACGAGACGCCCTGCTCATGTTCCACGAGAACGAGATACCCTGCTCGTATTCCACGAACGCCATGCTAATGTCATTGCCGAATGTCCTGTACGATCTCGTTCGTTTGTTTCTCAAAGCTACTCCACAAGACCATTGAGTACCGGGAGCCGTGCTCTGACTCTTCTCTGATTATCGATCTTAATGAGGTTCCGAATCCCACCCATAAACACTCTCTCACATGACAGCAACCGAATGCGGAAAATTATACCACTATGGCGGTCAGTCTAAAACAAACCCCGCTATAACACGCCTGCCATAACCATACCTGCCATAACACGCCTGCACCAACCACGCCTGCCTCAATCACCCCTTCCACGAAGGCGGCCAAAACAGGGCCCGCGAAAACCCATGGCGGAAGGTGTTAAAATGGACACAGGAGGAGGCGTGAAGAGGTGGATAGAGAGCGGGCAATCCTACATATCGATATGAACGCGTTCTACTGCTCTTGTCACGCAGCCGCCGAGCCCAGCGTGTATGCAAATCGTCCTACCGCCGTGGCTGGCAGTCCCGAAACACGTCACGGAGTTGTTGTGACAGCCAGTTACGAAGCCCGCCAACTTGGTGTCCGTGCAACCATGACTGTTGCGGAGGCACTCCGTGTTGCGCCAAACTTAATCTTAATCCACCCAGACTTCTCGCTTTACCGAAATTTTTCGCGTCAAGTGTTTGATATTGTGCGATCCTACACACCCGTCGTTGAAGTCTTTAGCATCGACGAGTGTTGGGCTGACGTAACCGGCAGTTGGAGGATGGGATCTCCGGAAGACATAGCACAGCAGATTCAGGAACGCATTTGGCGTGAACTGTCGCTGCCATGCTCTATCGGAGTCAGTAACAACAAGTTCCTTGCCAAGATGGCCAGCGACTTTAAGAAACCACGCGGCATTACGTCCCTTTACACGAAGGACGTAAAGGACATGTTGTGGCCGCTGCCAGTGGGACAGATGTTCGGAATCGGCGGCAAGTCAGCAGAACGGCTCGACCGTGTCGGTATCCACACTATTGCAGGGCTTGCAAGCGCCGACGCATTCATGCTCTCGCGCCACTTTGGGCAACGCGGTCCCATCTTGAAGTCCCTGGCGAATGGTCAAGATGACGCACCTGTCCAAGAGGTGGCAGAACCGTCAAAAAGTATTGGTCACTCCATCACACTGGCTCGCGATTTGAAAGATTTCGACGAGCTCTGTACAGTTTTAATGAACCTTTCCGATCAAGTCGGTCGACGCGTACGCCGCCATCGTCTAGTGGGACGAACTGTGCAAATCACCATCCGGTTTACGAACCGACGCACAATCACACGTGCTCGTACCATGCCCGTACCAACAGATTTGTCCGAGTCTATTTACCAGACGGCCGTGGAGTTGTTGAACGAGAATTGGGCCCGCGGCACCCCTGTCCGGCTACTCGGTGTGACACTTGGTCAACTCTCCGAGCCTTCTGTTGAGATCGAAGTGGAAGGTGACGGAGTTCAGCTTTCCTTATTTGACGATCCCGCTCTCTCCCCTGCATCCGACACCGCTCCTGCGGATCAAGCGGATCAATCACAGCGTGATCGCTGGAAGAAATTATCCGCTGTGACTGATGCCCTGCGGGATAAATACGGAGAAGACATCGTGATTCGGGGACGTATGTTGCAGGATCCCGAGAGCGGCCAGATACGAAATCGAAAGATCCGAGGAACGTCCTTACAAAAGGATGAGTTGTCGAAGTCGGAATAAACCGGAACATGAGGTGAAGTCTATGGAACTGATGAATGGTGCTGTCGATCCGCTCTTAGCCATGCTGATTTGCTTGCTGGGCGCGGTTGGGGTGTTATTGTGGTCGAGACACAGCGGAGAATGATTCACTTGAAAAAGTCAGAGCACACTAAATGAAACAGCAACCTGAAAACATGAAAAAGCAGCCTGCCATGACCTATCCGTGTGCAGGCTGTTTCGATTGTCAGTCTGATGGTGCCGATCCGATGATTGCCCTACCATCGATTGCCGGTCCGACGACTGCGGGTCCGGACGATTGTGGGCTTGGTGGGGCCGTTCCGGTAACTCCCGATGGGATGATACCGCCCAAGGCCGGCTGGTCATCAGTCCCCTTGGCGCGTCCCTACCGAACCGAACGTTGTCTGACTGCTGGTGCACCTGTCGATTCCCTGGCAGCCATCCGCATCCCTCGGGACTCGAGCATTCTGCTTCGTTCTTTATCCGCCCCGACCAAAAAGTAGATATTGGCGGCAAGGGCTAGTACAGCAAACAAGATCCACACCATCGAGAACGTGCCAGCTACCCCATGTTCCAACTTGGGGATCCTTGGAATAGCGTACGCAACCATAGAAACCACCGCACACGTATATACGACAGCGCGATTTCTAGCGTGCGGAACATGTCGTAATTTTCGTCTCATTGTGTTCCCTCCCAACCTTGTGAATCCGTGGACATGTTGTCCACTCTCACTGTATGAGCTTGGCTGGACGTTTATGTCTTGGCCGCCTGCAATGCCCTTCTTGTCCGATGGTAATGGACCTCCGCCTGCCATGCCCTTGTCCATCAAGGCGACTTCCTGTCCATGTGCCCCTAGGTATAGAACACAGCTGTGTGCGGCACCTTAACACGTGGAGACATCAACTACCCGCGGTTTGCGGGATTGAGCGAGCCAAGTCTTCGAGGAGGGAACTGCTGTGGATACAAATTTACTTGAGAACTTTGATCGCTGGAAGGAATTCCTCGGTGAGCAAGTCGACAAGGCGCAAGCCATGGGGATGTCCAAGGAACGTATCACCGACGTTGCTTCAAAAATGGGCTCCTTTTTGTCAGACAAGGTGGATCCCAAGAATCCCCAAGAGCGTTTGTTGAAACAGCTTTGGGATGCAGGTTCACCCGATGAGCAGCATACCTTGGCTGGTCTGATGGTGAAAATGACCGACAAAGCGCATTGATTTTCATCAACTGCAGATGATGTAACAACAAACAGCGCGGCCCCTTCCATAAGGGATGCCGCGCTGTTTGTGCCAAGCACTATACCAGAGGGCTAGCCGTCTGTGTAACCGTTCGTTGCTTAGACCTCGTTAGACCTCGACTGATTCACCCGGCTCGAGTACTTTGCCTTTCAGTCCCTTCGCCTCAACAGAGGCTACATATGCATGTCCATCCTGAGCAATTAAATCGAATGTGTTGTAATGCATCGGAATGGTGAGTCCTGCATGTACCCATTCAGCTGCCTGCAGTGCGTCGTCAGGTCCCATGGTAAAATTGTCGCCAATCGGCAGCGCCGTGACATCAACATGCTCCCGATCGCCAATTAGCTTCATGTCACTGAAGAGGGCTGTGTCTCCCGCGTGGTAGAAGGTTTTGCCTCCCATCGTTACAAGGAGACCTGCTGGATTGCCGCCGTTCTTCACGTCGCCGCCAACCTCCAAGCCAGACCCGTGGAATGCAATCGTCAGCTTCACCGTACCAAATGGGAAGGTGTGCTTGCCCCCATGTGCAAGCGGATGGGCCTGATAGCCAAGTTCTCCAAAATACGAGGCTACTTCAAACGGTGCGACAATCACCGCATTGTTCGCCTTGGCGATGGCTTCGGTGTCACCAACGTGATCGCCATGGCCGTGGGTCAATAAGACCGCATCAACTTTGACGTCATCCGGTCCGATGTCTGCGCGTGGGTTGTTGCTGAGGAAAGGGTCGATAATAACCCGATGTTCCCCATCCTCCACTGTGAAACACGAATGTCCGTGATAAGTGAGCTTCATTCAGTTTTCCTCCTATTCTAGCCAACTTCCGGAAATTTCTTGTCCATTGTTGGACTGCAGGGCGGTGCGCCATCCCCTAGAAACGAGCCGACCCGAAATCCTGTTGCAACGATGAAAACTTGATCAGCGGCTTGATGGGGACGGATCGACACCCTTGTCCTGCGCCATTATATTTAAGTATAACGTATCGTCTCGCGGATGCGAGCGAGGAGACCCAAAATGGTGGTTGCGATTCCGATCGCTGCATTGCGAAAGTAAGAGGGATGGACTCCAGCGTAGTCAGCTCGACGGGCAGGCTTGAATTCGAGCCCAATCGGCATGCCCTACTTTCAAAAATTCGAGGATTGCTTGGCCGTAAGTGCTTTTTGACCAATTTTGACTTGAGGAAAATCTCTGCGTCTGCTACACTATTCTTCATTAATATGGATATCGTTTCACCGTTGACGAGGACGAGTAGTTCTTGCCCTACCCTGTCACAGAGAGTGGGGAGTGCTGGGAACCCCATACAGGAACAAGGATGAAAATCACCTCTGAGGTGTTTGCGGAAAGCTGAATCGGCGAGTACAGCAAACCGGGGCCTTCCCGTTACAGTGGGGCAAACTGGCGCAAGCACGGTCAAGAGTCTGGCCGCCTGCAAGGTTTGACAGATGGAGCGTCACACCGTGCGTTGAACCTTCGGAGGTTGCATCCGAGGTTTGCCGATCCGATGGTGGTTGACGTTAAGTTGGGTGGTACAGCGGGAATTCAACCCGCCCCTTCATGAGGGGCGGGTTTTTTGATCCACACTTTTGCGCACTGATTAAATCCACACTTTTTGATTCACCTTTTTGATTCACCTTTTTGATTCACCTTTTTGATTCACCTTTTTGATTCACCTTTTTGATTCACCTTTTTGATTCGCTTTTGGGTTCACTTTTTGGGTTCACGCTTTTTTGGTCACAAGTTTTTGGTGGAAAATTGTTGGTGACAATTTGTTGGTGCAAAGGTTGTTTTTCAACGACATCGTGCGTCCCGCAGTCTTACAAGTGGGCACCATTTGAACAAGGGAGGAATCATCATGCTGCAACGCGTAGACGCGAAAGAGCCTGCGAAAACCAGGGAGTCGCGCGTACTCGAATTTTGGAATGAACATCATGTGTTTAAAAAGAGCGAAGAGATTCGCGAAGGACAACCCGAGTTTGTCTTCTACGAGGGTCCACCGACGGCAAACGGAAAGCCTCACCCGGGCCACGTCCTAACCCGTTTAATGAAAGACGTCTATCCCCGCTTTAAGACCATGAAGGGCTTTCACGTCGAGCGGAAAGCCGGTTGGGACACGCACGGGTTGCCGGTGGAAATCGAGATCGAGAAGAAACACGGCATCAGCGGCAAAAAGCAGATCCAGGCGTTTGGCATCGAGCGGTTCATCCAGGAGTGTAAAGACAGCGTTTGGACCTACGAGAAGACGTGGCGTGAACTCACCGAACGACTGGCTTATTGGACCGATCTCGATAACCCATACATGACCCTCACCGACGACTACATTGAGTCGGTGTGGAATATCCTGCACACGGTGTATGACAAGGGCCTCCTGTACCAAGGCCACCGCGTCAGCCCGTACTGCCCGCACTGTGAAACAACGCTGTCCAGCCACGAAGTGGCACAAGGCTACGCGGACGTGAAGGACCTGACCGTCACTGCGAAGTTCCGCGTGACGGAGACCACAGCTTCCGGAGCTGGTACAGATGGCACGGATACCCCGACGTTCATCCTGGCCTGGACGACGACGCCGTGGACCCTGCCGAGCAACGTGGCACTCGCGGTCAACCCGAACCTGACCTACGTACTCATCCACTCGGCGGAACACGGCGAGAACTACTGGGTGGCCGAAGGCCTCAAGGACGGGTTCTTGCATGAGGGCGACAGCGTGATCGACCAGAAGACAGGGACAGAATTGCTCGGTGTGAAATACGAGCCGGTCTTCCCGTACGTAAAGGTCGAGGGTAAGAAGTTTGAAGTGGTCACCTCAAACCACGTGACCGAGGAATCTGGTACCGGTATCGTTCACATGGCGCCGGCCTTTGGCGAAGACGACTATCGCGTTTGCCAGGAACACGGCATGGTGTACTGCAACTTTGTCGACCTGACCGGCCGGTTTACCGACGACGTCACTGACTTTGCAGGTCGGTTTGTCCGCGATGAAGACGTGAACGTCGACATCGTCAAAGACCTTGCAGCCCGCGGCGTAATGTACGAAAAGCACAAATACGAGCACTCCTACCCACACTGCTGGCGCTGTGATACGCCGCTCTTGTACTACGCAATTGACAGCTGGTTCATCCGCATGACCGAAGTGAAAGATCAGGTCATCAAAAACTCGCAAGGCGTCAACTGGATGCCGGAGCATATCAAGGATGGCCGGATGGGCAACTTCCTTGACAACCTGGTTGACTGGAACCTGTCCCGCAGCCGCTACTGGGGCACCCCCCTCCCCATCTGGGTCTGTGACAAGTGCGGGGAGAAGGAATGCATCGGATCGCGCGCGGAATTGAAGGAGAAAGCAGGCCGCCTGCCGTCAGAGCTGCATAAGCCGTACATCGACGACATCACGTATGCCTGTTCCTGCGGCGGGACGATGCGCCGCGTGCCGGAGGTCATCGACGTTTGGTTCGACTCCGGGAGTATGCCGTTTGCGCAGTGGCACTACCCATTCGAACACCAGGACGACTTCCACCGCCTGTTCCCGGCCGACTACATCTGTGAAGCGATTGACCAGACGCGCGGTTGGTTCTACAGCCTGCTCGCCATCTCGACCTTGATGACCGGCCAGGCCCCGTACAAGAATGTGCTTGTGCTCGGCCACGTGGTGGATGAGAGCGGCAAGAAGATGTCGAAGTCAAAAGGGAACGTGATCGATCCGTTTGAAGCCTTTGACATGCACGGCGCAGATGCGCTGCGTTTTTACTTCCTGGTGAACAACCAGCCGTGGAACTCCCAGCGTTTCTATCACCGGGCTGTTGCGGAGAGCAAGGCGAAGTTTATCGACCTGTTGCAAAACGTCCATGCATTCTACGCGCTGTACGCGAGCATTGATGGATTTAATCCTGCAGATCACAACGTGCCTGTTGCAGAGCGGCCGTTAATGGACAAATGGATCTTGGCGCGAATGAACGACGTGGTCGACAAGATTGACCGGTGGCTGAACAAGTACGATGCAACGTCCGCAGCAAGAGCCCTGCAGGGTCTCGTCGATGACCTGTCGACTTGGTACATCCGCCGCAACCGCGAGCGTTTCTGGGCGCCGGGGATGGAGGCCGATAAGATCGCTGCATACCGCACCCTGTACGAGGTACTCGAAACAGTGGCAAAGCTGGCCGCTCCGATGACTCCGTTTATCGCGGAAGAGCTGTACCAGAACGTGGTCCGCACCGCTTATCCGGATGCACCGCTGTCGGTTCACTTGACGGACTTCCCGGTCGCTGACATGGCTCTGGTCGATAAGTCGCTGCTTGACGAGATGAGCGAGGTCCTTGACGTGGTTGAAGCAGGACGTCACCTGCGCAACGAGACGAAGATGAAGACCAGACAGCCGCTCTCGAAGCTGTATGTCTCGGCTGACAAGGCTGCCCTGTTGCAGAAGTTCACAGAGGTCATCAAAGACGAGTTGAACGTGAAGGAACTGGTTTACGCGGAGCTTGACGCTGTCGCAAAACCAGAGTTGTTCCTGAACCTGAAGGCAGTCGGTCAGGACTACGGCAAGCTGGTCCCGGTTCTGAACAAAGCTGCCAAGAGTGCCGGCCCGGAAGTGATTGCTGCATTCCGCGAAAAGGGTGAAGTTGAGCTTGAAGGTCAGCGGATCGGGCGCGAACACGGCGAACTGCGCTTCCACCCCGTGTTTGAAGGCATGCTGGTGACGACACCGCACGGCTTCGTTGGACTCGATACAACACTGACACCTGAGCTGATTGAGGAAGGGTTCGTGCGCGAGCTCGTCTCAAAGATGCAGATGATGCGCAAAGAGGTCAACTACAACGTGACCGACCGTGTCACATTCGCCGCATCCGGCGACGCAGAGGTGCTAAAGGTGCTGCGCGACAACGCGGAAGAGATTGCGGCAACGGTGCTGGCGTACGGGTTTGTGTTCGAGGGTGAACAGGCTAGCGTTGGCGCGGCTGGCGCGGCCGGGCAGGATGGGCAGACCGGGTCGGCTGGCTCGGCTGGCTTTGGCGACGGCGACCTCACCAAAGACTGGGACGTCAACGGCAAGCCGCTGCGCCTGACGGTGAAGAAGTAAGCCGGTTCGCGTTGGTACCGGCGCAAGGGGCTTACGCCGGGGGGGCGCAATGATTTCCGCGGGCCTGATCGACGCCGCGGGCGCCTCGCAATGAGCCACAGTGGCCGGTGGGACCGTGGAGCTGCCGTGCCTGGCAAGGCTGTGACGCCACTGTGGCTGGCTGTCAGGGCGCGCGGAGTCCCTGTGGCCAGTAGGGCCCGCGGAACGAACCAAATTTCCTTTATGAGCCGATTTCAGCGGAATCGGATCGACATAAGGGAAGAATTGTTCACTGTGCGGGTCAATCAGCCACCAAACGAGTAAAAATCAGGCGATAGAGGACATTTTGTACCTTGTTTGAGTGCCACTTGTTGAAAAATGGCCATTAACGGTAAAAATGTTCGCTGTTGCGGGAGCCGGGAGCCCGGGGAGCCCACCCCAATGACAAAGGCCCCGACCTCATGATAAGGGCCGAGGGCTTGATGCAGGACCCGGGAGCCCAGGCGCCCACCCCAGTGGCGGACCCGCCCGGCCGATTCGCTTGCGTTCTGGCCTTCGAACCGCATATAATATCGTCAACATCGACCGCTAGGGTCGCAACCAAAGTGCATTATGCCAGTGAAGAGCATCCAACTCGGAGGCATTTATGACCGGAGTTGAGCATCGGGAGCAGGACGCCAGACAGGCTGCGGGTGTGGTAGTCTCAGCTAGTACGCCCGCCTGCGATGGCCCTGCCCTGCCGCTCTCTAAGTAGATCGGGCCCGCCCGTTACCGCGGAACCAAAGGGGATCGATCCGATTCCACCCCATCCCAAGACGACACTCGTACGAGCGTCACGTGTGAGGTATGGCGGGGTGGCTGAGCGGATCGGTCAAATTGGGTGGCACCGCGAGCAAAAGCGCTCCTCGTCCCAATCGGATGAGGGCGCTTTTTGTTTTCTACTTTATCGTCCAAAGGAGAGTGGGCAGATGTTAGACATTCAGTTCATCCGTGACAACCGAGATACCCTGCAAGAGGTGGCAATAGCCAAGGGTCTTCAAGTGGACATGGGCAGGTTGATTCAAGTAGATGAGGCGCGCAGAGCTGAGCTGCGAAAACGGGAGACGCTGCGGCAGCAACGGAACCAGACCTCGAAGGAGGTCGCGCTCCTGGCAGGCTGCGGGCAGGCAGATGGGCCGGAGGCTGCACAACTGAAATCGCAGGTCCGTATCATCAACGAGGATCTTGCCGATGTGGAAGCACGGTGGAATGCTCTCCAAGCAGAATACGATGCATTGATGCTGCTAGTCCCGAACATCGTCTCGCCGGATACGCCGCAAGGTGCGTCAGACGCGGATAACGTTGAGATTCGACGAGTCGGCGAACTGCCTCATTTCGGTTTTGATTCGCTCGATCACGTCACCCTCGGCGAACGCCTCGATCTCATCGACATCCCTCGCGGTGTCAAGGTCGGAGGCAGCCGCAGCTATTATCTCAAAAACGGAGGTCTTTACCTGCACCGCGCTGTGCAGCAATTGGCCATCGATCTGCTCACCCAACGCGGCTTCACAGTCATGGACGTTCCGGTGATGGTGCGCGAGGAAGCCCTGAACCATACAGGATTCTTCCCTGGCGGTGAGTCGCAAACATACCGACTGCCGGCAGATGACCTGTGGCTGGTCGGAACAGCTGAGGCGCCGCTGGTCTCGTACTTCAGTGACGATATTGTCGACGTGTCCGATCCGATTCGCATCGCCGGCGTCTCCAACTGCTATCGGCGTGAGGCAGGAAGTGCAGGCCGTGATGTCCGCGGGCTTTACAGAGTACACCAATTCGCGAAAGTGGAACAGGTCGTTCTCTGTGAGAACGACCTGGAGGTGGCGGAGGGGCTCTTAAACGAGATCACGCAAAACGCCGAAGACCTTCTGCAAGCCCTCGAACTCCCTTACCGGGTGGTTGCCGTATGCACAGGAGACATGTCGCAGAAGAACTACAAGCAGTACGACATTGAAACCTGGATGCCGAGCCGCAACGCTTACGGTGAAACCCATTCGTCGTCGCTGTTGCTCGACTTTCAGGCAAGGCGATCGAATATTCGCTACCGCGACAAAAACGGCCAGTTGCAGTTTTGTTACACGCTAAACAACACCGCTGTCGCCAGCCCGAGGATCCTCATCCCCCTGCTTGAGGTCCATCAGCAGGAAGACGGCAGCATCCGCATCCCGAAAGCGCTCGAACCCTACATGAACACCGTAACATTAGGTTGAACCACGGAGGGTCCCACTGGGTAGACGGAGGCATCCTGAGAGCCGGGCAGGGCTAATGCACCCTAGAAGCAGGGGCGGAGGGGCGCTTGGGAACGCCGGGGCCCCTGAGCCGGCCCCCTGGTAACGGGACGATGGGCCGGCTGTTGTTGCCCGATGGCCGCTGAACCGAGCTTCTTAGTCGGTCTCAGCCTCTTAACCTTCCGGTTTTCCAGCGCTAAGTCGCTCCCAACGACTTAGCCTCGCTGTTTTTCGAAGTTAAGTCGGTGTGGCCCACTAGCGTTGCATTAACTTTTTAGTGGATTGTCAACGGGTACCCGTTGACAAATTAAACATTTTAAACCTTATGAAGATTCATGATTCTGTAACCCCTATACATATAAAGATTCCTTAGAATAGATGTACAGGTAGCCCTGTCCAAATCTAATCTAAGGAACCCAAGCATGAATAAGGGTATCATG
>NZ_LJCO01000059.1 GCF_001399675.1 Paenalicyclobacillus ferrooxydans | reverse complement strand
AGACATGCGGTTGATTGGCTGCGTTCACCACGGAAGGGATAAATTTCGCGAATGCATTCGCGTTTCCGATCGCATATTGCTGACGCATCACAGATTCAAGTTCGTTGTGAAACACCTGATATGCTGCTTTGTGGTCTTCATCCATGTCTATGAAGACGGGCCGTTCATCAAGTTCTACGAGGGGCAATCCCATATCTCCCAACTCTAAAAACACCGTTTTATCGGCCAAATGGTTCACAAACAATTTGGGCGACAGACCCGGAACTTCTTTTGGAGGATTGAGGATCACCTTGCGAGAGGTGGACCCTCCTGCCGATGTTACGTCGTCTTCTGAATAACGACCACGTTGTTCCATCGTCCCGTATAGATGAACGAACTTGTTTAAGGAACGATGGTCAAGACCATCCGCCTTCATTTCAGCCGGACAAATACGCCAGAGCAGGTGATACAGACTCGATGCTTTTCCATCGCTGAGTGTTCCTGTCAGTCCAAGTACCCGTTTTGACGCACCCGCAATGGCTCCCATCGCTTCTCCTTGGCCACTGTTTGACTTGTACTGATGAAGTTCATCGATAATAGTCAAGTCAAACCACCCACGAAGGTATTTCTGAATGAACCACGCTGGCTGCAGACGCCGATGTTTGAGTCCGCTCACAGTTTCCCATTCCGGTACGACGTCTCTCATTAGATTTGCGCCACACTCCGAGCAGTGATACTCGGTTATCGATTTCTTAAATACGTACTGAGTCCGCTGTCTCTTGCGACTTCCGATGGATAAGGCTGTATACGAGTTGAATCCAGTCGCCAAATCCTTGAAGCCGAGCTTACGTTCAGCGATTTGATCGGCCTCGTGATCATGCTTACGAGCGTCCTTTTCAGCAGTCTTTGTATGCTTCTGCTGAATCCCACCACATTCTGGACACAGCCATACGTCCTCAATCATGGAGGCCAAGGTGTAGCGTTCATGCCAGCGTGCCTTGTTTGGTACGACTGAGCGTTCCTTGTGAATCAGAGCCGGGGCTTTGGTCATTCCAAGCTTTGCCGTATCGCGGGAGAGCAAGATAAATTCAATCGGTGCTTTGTTCCCCCTTAGTACACGTTTGTCCCGGTAACGAACAACATCCTTCCAACTCTCAATGACCGTAACTTTGGCCTGCGGTAATGTGCGGCCAATCTCGTCCCGAACCCATTTCGGTATCGTGATCCCGGGAACCAGCAGAAGTACGGCAAATCCATGCTTTGATTGATTAGCTAGTGCATTTGCTACAGCCAAACTGATAATCGACTTCCCGGTTCCCATATCCGACGAGGCGATAATTCCCTTGTTTGCATCAAAACCGTTCAAGATTGCCTGAACGGTATGTGCCTGTGCCGGGAATGGAACCCTTTGCATCTGTGCGATAGCTTGGTCAATTGGCCGATCCAGGTCATGAGCCGGCGCAGCCAAATCCTCGATGGTTGTCGCAAGATGAGGCGCGAATGTCTGCAAATAGTCAATGACCTGGTACTCGCCATTGTCATCGGGGCGTAATGCCTCTGAAAGAGGCGGCGTATCTGTAACGCCCGATGGCAACTCAATTCTTCTTTCAGCTAGGAGATGTCCAAGTATCTCCTTCGCCCGTTCCTCAGTAAATTCATCAGACAACTCAAAAGCCTTGAGCCCTTGCCACTGTGGAACACTTGGATCCGTCCAAACAGAGAGATCTTGCACATAGTCTTGTTCACGACAAACCTGCCAGATGACGTCTTTCCATCCCTGCACATACGGCAGGTTGAAATCACTGGCGAAACGTCGTAGAAACAAATCCGCCACATCGCCCCCTTGTGGAACGATGATAATGCGCGACATCCCAGATTCCAGTTGTTCATCGACTGCAGCTTTATGCAGCACAATGGCATGCGTGAGCTTACCAATAGGTCGGGCAACAAACCGGTATCCGTATTTCTCCGTATAAATCAGGTCAGAGCTAAACGATTGACGATTCCACTTCAAACGCAATCGGTCACCTTTGATGGCATGTGCAACAAGAGCCCGCGTTGGACTATCCAGGTCAATGAGCCCAACCGCAATCAAATCCTCTGCGTTCTTGTCGACATTCTTTCGAGTCACTACCATGTGTACGGCAGCCTCAATATGATTGTTGTCATCCTGGTAGGATAGTATCTTCATTCATATACCCCAGCTACACCATCTCCAGGGAGGCAATCGCCCCGGAAAAATGGTGCACCGGGGCCTTCGCCTCCTTTATGATGGGTTACTGTAAGTCAAGAATCGTTCCATCTGGCTGAATGGTTCGAACTGCAGTGATGTACGACTCGGTATCAATCACAGTCTCCGAACCATCTTCATTTCTTACAATGTCTCGATTGACAATTTTCCTTGTCATCCCCACAACCATATGGCGATGCTGTCCAAATCCGACGGCACCGTTCAGCGCGCCAGCTGAAATTAGTGTAGCCATGTGCGTTCGGCGAAACGGCAGTAAGGGACGTTTTAGGGAAGCTTGTACGTCCGTTGACATGAGCATATTGTCTGCAATTCGAAAGACGTCAGACTGCGCCAAATCCAGGCGTAACTCCGCTTCATCAAGCACGTAGCCACGAAATAAAATGGGTACCTCGATATTGGCTGCGGGCGGAACGAACCACATCCGTCCATCCGATTCATCCAAATATGGCATGTGTTGTTCCATGTCTTTCCCGTAAATGAGCATCTCGTTTTTCATTTGACGATCCGCATCAGACAACTCCTTCGCGCTCGTCAAATTCTTCTTGCGCCGTTGACCAAAGACGACCACTTGGCGAAATGCCTGGTATTCATCGTCATCAAATCGATATACAGCCAAGTTCGTGAAACGGTGAAACAGTGCGTTCACCATCTCCGTGCCAAGCGTATAGCGTGGAATGACGAATACAAGCACACCATCTGGAGCCAGTTGTTTGGACAAATCTCGCAGAAAGATGAGCTCCTTGCGCATCTCTAACCCCCCCAGACCAGAATGTGCGTCATAGGGCGGATTGAGAAAGAGCAGCTGCATACTTGCTACCTCAACACGTGCCCGCTCATATCCACAGTGCAGGACATGATTTAATTTCTCTTTTGCAGCTCCTGCGCGATGGCCGTCAATTTCAACTCCGTATGTCATAGATCTGGGTGATGCCGCGCCAATTTGGCCCAGTGCATCCCCCTCTCCGCAACAAGGGTCGAAGAATCGCGCAGGTTCGGTCATCTGAAGCCGACCAAGAATTTTCGCCACCATGGAACGAGGCGTTGGGTAATACCCCATTTTTGAGATTCCTTCAGTTCGCATTTGTCCCTTCACGTCTTATCGCTGGAACACGAGGTACCCCCTCCGCCCCAATCGAACAAGACGGAGGGTCACCTCCTTCGCATATCTGTTATACAGTTATCAATTTGGACGGCTGATTAAAGTAGTCCCTGTGCTTTTAAACTCGTAAAC
This sequence comes from Paenalicyclobacillus ferrooxydans, assembly GCF_001399675.1. Taxonomy (GTDB): domain Bacteria; phylum Bacillota; class Bacilli; order Alicyclobacillales; family Alicyclobacillaceae; genus Alicyclobacillus_B; species Alicyclobacillus_B ferrooxydans. Next base: position 36,084 of record NZ_LJCO01000059.1, on the reverse strand, counting down.
CTCCCCGAATCTCCAACAATGATGTGGTCCAACACATCGATTCCAAGCGTTCGACCAGCCTCTACCAACCGCCGCGTAACCGCGGTGTCTTCAGGGCTTGCAGTCGGATCTCCACTGGGATGATTGTGACCAACGATGATATCTGACGCATTGGCCAGAATTGCTGGTTTAAACACTTCGCGAGGGTGGACCAAAGACGCGTCAAGCGATCCGATACTGACGGTGTTTAACGCGTTTACATAGTGTTTGGTCGAAAGCACCATCACGACAAATTCTTCGCGGTCGGTGTTACCGATGTATTCAAACAGGATATTTGCAGCATCATCTGCACAGCGGATTTGCCGACTCCCTGAATACTTGAAGTTCCGTTCTTTAATCAGTTCAATTCGAACCACGTTTATGGCTGCCAATTGTTCATTCCTCCATACTCCACCCAGCTGCACCAGGTGGATAAATTCACCCAGTGCAGTGGGTTTCGCATGTCAGTTCAACGAATTAAGTCAATTTTCAAGCGCTCGAGAAGGTCATGGTCAGACACAGGCTTGAAGCACTGTGACTGCGTAATCGCCTGCTTGGCCATTTCCATCGTTGGATACTCGCACTCAAACCGTTGCATGAATTTCAGGGCAAAGAGAGGATTCCGATCCATGTCCGTAACGTCAAAGGTTACATACGCTGCTTGAACCGAACCGTTGTTTACGATGACCGCAGCGTATTCCCACTTCGGGTCATCGATTTGGTAGCTGAGTATCACAACTCGTACCGTTGTCAGCGTCACCAAACCTTTACACCGATGCCAGACGTCAGGTATCGCTCGATAGGAACGATGTGTCGATTTCGCCATGTCGTCCTCGCCATTCAATAACCAACCACGTTCGACGCTTAACACTTCCGCCTGAATTTACACCGCCTCCTTTTTCACACTTGGCTCTAGCTGTAACGTGGACAAAATGGTGTCGGCTGCTTTTTGGATTCGTGTTCCACACGCTTTGAGCGTCTGTACGGCTTCTTCGCCTCTCCAGCCCACAATGTAGCCAAAAGAGTAATCTGCCGTATCGAAACCAAGTGCACTCGCGACGACAAACGCGGTTGACTCGGCTTCAAGTTCTCGTGTTTCTCTCTCAGGTCGATCCCCCAAGCTGTGCAACAGCCCGTGCGCCCATTCGTGAATGAGTACCTTTGCCTTTTGTGCTTCAGGTAGCGTCTCGACAATCTCGATAGAGCGAGTTCGATGGTTAAAGGAACCGAGCGCCCCACTCTCCATTTCATGTACTTCACAGAGAGGAAAGGGACAGGCTTGCCGCAACGATTCATACCATCCCGTGTGTCCGTCCATGATGACGGGTACATCGACGGTTGGAATCGGTTCACCGTCTGTTTGCGTTACGTCCCAGACATACACAGGACGAAACCCGTACAGAACTTTGCGTTTGGCTTCTTCACCTACGGCGGTTTCTTCCACACCTGGCGGTGCTTCATCCTCAATTTTTGTGCGGAACATTGGAGCAAGAATTGAAATGCCACGCTCACCCTTGCGAACGAAGCGCCTCATCTCTTTCCACTGTTGAAAACCAGCAACCATGGTTGCGTCCGGTTTTTGAATGAAAATCAGTAGGGCGTTGTGGAAGCTGTAAGTGTGGAATCGGCTTTGAAACATCAAGTACCGTTTCCACTGTTCGGTATCTAGCAAAGATTCAATTCCCTGCTCTAACCGCACGAGCGCATCTTTGACCTTGTCATTCATGCATGAACGTCCCCAAGTATCACCGAGGGAGTGTCCCCTCAATGAAGCAAGGGGACTTCCTCCCTTCGAGTTACTGGATTATTGGCTCAGGCACTCACACGTTCATCTGTTGGTTCTGTACTTGCAGTTTCCTTCGACACCGCTGTAGAATTCGCCATTGGAGCAATCAGGCATAGGCCTGTTTCACCAACGGGGTTGACCGTAAACGGTTGATTCGCTTCTACAAGACCTACCTCAATTTGTTCAATGCCTTCAAATGAGCGAAGCAGTGTTATCCAGTAATGAATGTTGCACCACAGCGCAATCGCTTTGTCGATCGAAGCGTTTTTCACTTCCACCGTGTCTCTCGCATTCCCGTACTGTGATGAAATTGCGGTAAGCGTCAGTCTTTCTGGCGTGAATTCGAACTGTGCCCGTTGATGCTCCGTTTCAGACAAGATCGACACGCGTTCACACGCCTCCAGTAACTCCTGTCGGTCTACCTTAATTCGGTATAGCGGGTTATGCGGAATAATACGTGACGTGTCGGGGTAGTTCCCGTCAAGTGCACGAATCACCATACGGTATGAGTCGTCATCCCAAGACACAATGAGCGAACTTGAGCTCAAAACCAGCGTGGTTTCCTCATCGTCATCGTGCGCTGGCAACCCGAGAGCCACCTTGTCTAACAGGGCTGCTGGTACGGTCAAACTTCGGTGTTCCCCGGTGATTGTCAGATATGGAACCGCGAACCCGGCGAGTCGTAGGCCATCCGTTGCCGTGGCCTGCAAAACGGACTCTCCAAGTGCCAAGTGGACCCCTGTCAGAATGGGTCGCGCAGGGCCTTTTGCTGTTGCATAAGTGGTACGCCGCAACAGCCGATGCAATTCGGGGGCCAACAATACGACGGACGTGGTGTTATCATTTTCATTGGTGTACGGTGTGAAAAGTTCCGGTTCTAAGCTCGCCAATTCGTACTTTGTCTTGCCAAAAACGAGTTTTGTTTTCGTTGAATTAGCGTGAACTGCTACATTGCCGATCGCCTTTTTCACGATTTCAAAGAGTTCCTTTGCCGGTAAAAGGCAGGCGCCGGAAGTTTCAATCGTGACTGCTGGATCCGTAATTGTCTCGTAAAGCGTGCGTCGTATCGACATGTCTTCACTGCTTGCATACAGATCGACACGATCATCCTCTTTATTTGCCCGGATCAGCACGTGTTTGAGTACGGGTCGGTTTGTCGAGTTCGGTACCACGCGTACAATGTCACGCAGGACTTTGACGAGTTCATCACAACGAAATGTCACTTTCATCAGGTTTCGCGCTCCTTCCCCTCAACGGGTATCGTTTCAATCCTCTTTTCGGTATTAAAAAACCAGCCGTGCCCACATGGAGACCGACTTTGTCGGTACCCACAGGACGTCGCCTGGTTGAATGTTTGCGTCGATATGATTGCGGGTCTCAATCGCACCAACAACATATCGAGGATCCGTATTGGGACAATACACCTCGCCAAGTTCCCAGAGCGTCTGCCCCGGACCTACGGTTACAGATTTCCATCCGTCAAATCCCGGTGGCATGACTCGGAGTACGAGCAAGGCTTCGATGAGCAGCACAAATGTCCCCATACCGACGTATCGTTTGATGCCTTTCACTTGGACCCCTCCGTGGACAAGATTTCACCCACGAGGCCGCTTCCCGAGGGTGAAAAAGCACCCCCTGGTAGCGGGCAGGGAACTACATTAGGCGTTCATTGCACTCATTCGTTTCCGAGAAACGGTAATCGTGGAATCCCATTCGTCGGCTGCGCAACCCGTGATAACTGTATTCGGCTTTGCGAGCACGACGTGAATGGGCCTACCATTTAAATCTCCCCGTTTCATTACACGGTGTCGGTTTTCTTGAACCGTGACCCCGACTTGTGCAATCTGATCGATCACATCCACCGGAAGCCGCCTTTGTACCATCCGCTTTACAGCGTGAATGTCGTACACAGGTCTGTTTCTTTTCGTCACCATGGCTTTCACCACCTTACACTCGATGAAGTAGTTTCAATGTGTTGACCGCTCCTCAGGCGACCTGTGAATCGACTTGGTGTTTCACTGTCAATTTCGTGTCCGAAACGTAGGACGCAATGACTTGACCATTGAAATGCTCTAAGAACAGATCCTGTACCGATTCCGCATTATCTACGTAAACCGGCATGGCCTCTCCTTTCGCTTCAGCTAGCACACGGCCAATCTCGAGGTCGCAGCGGATTTTCTCGGAGAACGACAACAGTCGATACGGTCTGCCTTTCCACTCGACCCGAAACGACTCTCGAATTTCGCCTGTCTCCTTGTTCCAATCCATCAAATGAATGCGCACGTGCTCAAACAAGCCGTTTAGCTTTTCATGTTGGGCACGAACAAACTCAAAGCGAAAATCTTGCAAGGCTTTTAACTTGCGTCGATAGGCTTCAAGCTGCTTTTGCTCATCCATCATGTATTGTTTGGTTTGGGCAATATTCTCCTTAGCCATTTGATACGTCCGTGTCATGGCCTCGTGAGCAATTTTTAGTTCCTGCTCGTTGCGCAATTGCTTTTCCATCTGCTGAATGAAGTCTTGTAGGTTCAGGTCTACTTCGGGCGTTTTCGGAAGAGACTTAAGACGCTCAATCTCAGCTTTCACCCGCTTACCTTCCGTGACTATTTGCTCGAGGTTCCTCTGAATCCCATTTTGTTTCAGGGCTACCTGCTGCCGAATTTTATTGGCTTGGTCGGCGGGCAATTTTTGACCACATGTATGACAGTGCGTGTCGACCTTTGGTACACTCGCCTTTAACGTCCGATAGGTATCGGCAAGCGATGTGTGCTGAGCGAGCAACTCTTGAAGCCGCTTATCTCGGTTCTCAAAACCCACTTCATGTATTGTCGTTTCACGCTTTGCTGCCTCAAACTGGTCTAACATCTCACTCGTAATCTTGCTTACGAAAGGGCTTGGTTCGCCTCGCTGGATAACCGATTCATAGGCGTCCATTTCGCCTTCAAAGCGCGTAAGAGACTTCTGCACTTCAACAATCTCTTCACGAACTCTCTTCATCGCGTAGTCGACCGATTCAATACCCATGACAAATTTATCGTGGGCTAACAGTTCGACTGAATCGGAACTCATTCGTGCCAATACGTCCTCCTTTGGAACATCAGGAACGCATTTCGCAAGGATCACTTTCGCTTCTTTTGGCTCCAAACTACTAAAATAGCCCGGGAAGAACATGGAGAGGAATTCGGAAACCGACCCGAACCAGCCCTCTATTTGGCCTTCCTTGGGACGCGATCCATTCACCGTAATTGCGGATGCTCGTTTACCGGATCGCGTGCGTGAAATCGTGAGAGATATCCCCCCCGAGTTGACGAATGTCACCGCAACTCCCATATTTTTCGACCCAATGTGCATCAGGTTTTCATCCTGCTTGCTTTTGCCAAGAATATCTGTGCCGTAAAGGCACCAGACCACGGCCTCAGCAATCGTTGATTTACCGGCACCATTGTGACCATAAACGGCTGTTACAGGACTGAACTGAATTTCCATATGCTCATGACACCTGAAATTCTCCAGCGTGATGGATTCAATTCTCATGTTTCATCCACCCTTCAAGATTCATTGTTTTGGATAATCCATGAACGGGATGTCTTGACCAGCGATTAACGGTTCATTCAAGCAGACATCTGCCTGCGCAAGTTGCGAACCGCGTAGCTGTATCCAGCGTACGTGAACAGTGCATAACTGCCGTCCGACCGCTTGCGAACTACACACGGGATACCGCGTCTAATGAAGAATCGCTTAGTCCGAAGCGCTGACTGGTAATCTTTCGTCATCGTAATGAATGCATTCATCGCGCTTACCTCCTGTGAGATCAAAAAAACCAGTTTGAACTCAGCGCCGTTTGTCGCTCCTGTCCGTACTGGTTGATTCGAACCCATTCGGTTCGTGGTGGTTACATCGGTAATCCATGTTGACTCATGGTTTGCAACCACTTCATGATTTTTGTTTCCGACTTCGATAGTTCTCCGCCTTGTAGCGCTTCTTGAAATTCCGGAATGAAACGACAGTCGAACCTTGCAGCTGACCGGAGGTTTTCCGGAACGAGTTTTTCGATCCGCTCCGCTAACCACTCGTCTCTCATCAGGTAAAAATCCTGACCATCGTACCTGTAAACCGGAAAGTTCTCGAAGACCACACCGAGTGAACTTGTTACGGTCCGATACACTTTCTCCACATCCTGATTCACTGAGCCCGACCGCCTCCTGCTCTGATGATGTCAACATCATAGAGCAACTTGCGCAGCGTGTTTGACGTTTCTGTGCCTACTTTTTGGACTAACCGGTGCAATGGCAGTAATAATGCCAAAATGTAACCGGCCATATCTTATACGAACGACCACAGCAACAGTGATCCATCGCCCCTTTTTATCCTGTCCGGTGATTGAAAATACCGGATCCAGGTTTGAAAAAGGCTGCTCACCATACGGGTATTCGTTGGGCCTATACATCTCATCCGGTAGATTGTTTTCGACAACATATTGAATGTCTGCAAAGTCGATGTTCCTTGCGGTCATTTGTAAGACAGCATGTTTGCTCCGACTAATGTATCCAAGGCCAAGATGTCGAACTAAGGCCTGCTGCAAATCCTCCCAAACTTCTTCAAACGAACGACCATGATTCAAATCCGTCCACCCATCGTCCAACACACGTGAGGATTTCGCCCTCTCGTTGGTTGAACGAGAGGGGCGTCCCTCCTTTCTGTGTTGTCGACAGTGATACTTTGTTAACCGACCATATTTCCGGACCGTTACACGCCCGTGCGTACGGTGCTCATTGGCGTTCGTTCGAGTTGAGCCAATCGGTACATCATGCGACTTCCTTCGATTTCTTGAATGACCGCATTGACACGTCTTCGTCGTCCATACAGATTCCAGCGAATTTTTCGTAGGATACTCATGTATCATTGCTCCCTTCAAAAGGTCAATGAGTTGCTTTACCTGATATCAAGCCGAATACGAATCCGCAAATGGATCTTCATTGAAATCGGCTGGTACATCATCTGCAAACGGATCGTCGTTGTATCGGGAAGGCATAGGTGTCGGTTCACGAGATGCACTCCGTTCACCCGTTGGTGCACTAGAAGGTGAATTGGTGCCATCTCCTCGATCAAGGAACCGAACACTTTCTGCGACGACTTCCGCTACGCGCACTTTTCGCCCTTCCCGATCCTCATACGACCGAATCTGAAGTCGGCCATCCACGCCTGCCATACGTCCCTTGTGCAGATACTGCGCACAAGTCTCGGCTTGCTTTTGCCAGACCACGATGTTGACGAAATCTGTTTCCCGTTCGCCCTGTTGATTCTTTCGTGCGCGATCCACCGCTAACGTAAACGATGACACCGGTGTTCCTGAATGGGTGTAGCGCAACTCTGGATCGGCTGTAAGCCGGCCAATAATAATGACTCGATTCATCATGAGAAAATATTTCCCCTTTCCACATTCGTTTCTAGGAAACCACCTTGAAATCAACAAGTTCGAGTCGATCCAACCAGCGCTGTGACTGCGTAGCCTCAAATCGGATGGCGGTACCCTCTCGTAAAGACTTCAGCTTTTTAACGACCGTTGGTTCCGCAGTAAGCAGTTCCAGGAGTTCTCCGTCAAGAGACGCGAGGCGAACCATAGCCGCTTCTGTATCACGGTAGGGTTTGAATTTGACTTCGCTTACAGCCGCGATATCGGCTCCTTCAGATACTGACTCGTGCCCGGGTTCTTCCTGCATGCCCAGTTTGTCGTCGACAATTTGAGTATCCAGGTATAAGTCATCCGGGAGTTCGTCTTCTGGAATGGGTTCAACACTTGGCATGGTCGCAGTTAAAAGCGGTGTTCGTGTCATAAAATCCGTGAGCTTCATGTCGTCAATTCCGAGCGTGAGGACATAAACAGTTTTCGGACGGCCATCCGGATTCACGACCTTCGGCACAATCCGAAGCTTTAACGGAACCATCGCGATACGACCACCTGTGAGTGCCATGACCATTTGAATGCTGCCATTTAAATTGATCGTGGTATGCCAACTTGACGTATCGAGTTGCCAGACACCGATACCGGGGACGTCGGGTAGAAAGAACTGAAGCTGCCCGAGTTCCTTGCATTTCCCCTCTTGGAAGACGGGACAATCACGATACAGACACTGAACCTGAATACGTCCACCTTGTCCGTCTACGCGGTTCGCCGTTTCACCGTCCCCTTTGCAGTACAGTTCATATCGCTCACCGACTCGCCTATAAGACGAAAGGAATTGAGGGAAAAACTGTTCTGGATTGTTCGACGGGAATGTGACGGTGATTTCGCGTGGCCGATCCCCGTAGACAGAACGAAACGCTTCTACAGCATTCTCACTGGTGGACTCGTCGGGTTTCACCACGAAGTAGTCCACTGCAGTCGGATACTCGTTACCACTTCTCTCGGACTTTTGCTTGACGCCTAAATCGATTTTCCCGATTCTCGGAATCCGTGAGACGTCACTACGGCCTTTAATAGGCATGTAGACTCCTCCCTTTGATGGGAAACCAATTTCCTAGACGCACATTCGAGTACGCTGAATTGGCTCAACTTTATCGGTGTTACGATTTACAGCAATGTGTTCGGGATTCAAAGAAATCTCGAGGTAGGTGCGACCTTGACTACATGTCGTCGCGATGTGAGGTTGGCTGGTAGATGCAGCTAAAGGTACAGTGGGTTTAACTTACAATTCGTTTCGGTGGAATTCCTTGTTCGAAGTGGATGGCACGATGTGTACCACTTAAATCGCGGTGTTTTACTGAATGGTCTGGTGCTGTTACTACACGGATTGCTACTTCCTGCTGTGTTCGCGAGTGAGTTGATTCAATCTTCATACCTTCACAGACCATTCGATATAACCGTTTATCTTGCTCCTTCCGGAATTTCTCATATTCACGCCACTCACGCCAAATCCAATCAAGCGTTCGACGTCGATACAAGATCCATTGTTTCTGTGTGAACGCCTTAGGCGCAACTGGGGAGAGAATACGATTCGTGAAACCCATCTCCGCTAGTTGTTCACGAGTCAGTTCTTCCGCCGGATGACGTGGAAACTTCCGCTTACCAACTGGATACAGTTCATCTCTCGCTGCTTGAAATGTCACGCCATTGAGCCAGGCATGAAACGCAATCGCCCCGCCCTTAGAACCACACTTGTGGCAGAAAAAAGTGTCTTTGACCGATGACACATACAGATGAAACTGTCGCCGTTTGTCATGACAGACTGGACAGTGAGCTTTATACTGCCCAAATCGAGTCGTTGGATAGAGCGGGAACTTGTTTCTCACGGCAATCTCTTCGATGCCAATCAATGCAATCGCCTCCGTTCAATCCCCATACTTATCACTGCATGGTTCTGCAGTTGGGATGTATTTGACCTTTTCATCACCCCTCTCATGAATCTTTTCCAGGCGAGAAAACCCGGAAACACAAAAACAGACTCGCTCAGCCTGCATTTTCAGGAGTGCCAGTCTTGTTCATCTGTATCCGTAGCTTAGACGGTGGACTCGTCCCATATTGACCGGGACCTCATAAAATTTTGAATCGATCACGAAAATTGAGTTGGTAAGTAACTGCTAGTAGGGGATAATGTGCTACTCTGCAACGAGGCTTCTTCACACTATAAATAGTCAATTTGTGGAGCAATGACGGAAAAGGACCGCCTTTGGGGTTTTAATGTATCATGTGTCCTACTCCACGACGACACGTGAATCATCGCTTCTTCGGATATACGGCTTTGTTCCCGCTTGGTCCCCACACGAGTCAGCCATTGTTCTCAATCTGTATGCATCCTTCTCTGAACTCCAATTTCTGTTGCCAGAGAATCAATTCATACAGAACTACATGAGCCATCACTTAAAGTTAAGCACGGCGCGTTTTCGGGGATGCGCTGGAGTGGCTCGTTACTCTGATCAACTTGTCATTACCATTCCTACTCTTTGTTGATCTTCTTCACTCGCCCTATACAGTACCGTGATTGACTCAATACCGTATTCTCCACCCACGTGCTTCGCTTATCCTCACAAAATAAAAGAGGAATAAACTAGTTCCTGATCCCAGAATGCATATCAGGACTTTGTCAATAGGGTATTTATACGCCTTTATAGTAGATTACCTAATGTCTGGTGTCAATCGTTGGATTCGTGTCGAAACTGTTTGCGTGTATCAATCCGCCGAAAACCGCCAGAACGAGTCTATCGGTTCGGCGAGCTAGCTTCTTATTACTTTTTTAAAGCGAACCACTAAACTATAGGAGTACACGACGATTTGAAGACCATTAGTAGCTAAAGCTAGAATTTTTCTCCGCAGATTGGAAATCGAATTTGCAGCGTTTTAGCGACTATTCCTGAAAATCGGCTGTCCGGCATGTACGCCATCGGTACCTTGCGGGTACCCATGGATACAGTTTCCAAAAGCGGCCTATGGGTACCCCTGATCAGGTAGTACGAACGTCGTCCCATCTCTCTTTTCAAGTATACAAAATGATGATTTTGTTTAATCCAGCGGTGTCGATAACTACATGCCCACATCGCTACAATCCGTAAAACAAAAAAGCCACCTCGCGACGTTCCGAGAAGTGGCTTTCGTCATTATGCAAACAGTTCGTTGACCGCCTTCTCCCACTCGTTCTCGAAGATAACTTGGAAGTGAACTTTTTTGTCCGGGAATTCCAATCCCAACTCATCCCAAGACAACTTGTTACAGATAGCGAATACGTCCTGTTTGTAGCGTGTATCATCGTTTTTCAGGTGAAGACCCTTTGTCTCCAAGACATAGATCGCTTCGTAGTCCTCAGGATTAGAAGCACTTTTCTTTGTAGCTAAGAAGTCAGCGTAGATTTTGTGTTTGTGCCATCCCTGGATGGCATAGTAGTCCTTGTGAACCAGGTTTCGATACCACCACAGCAGTTTTTCTTGTTTCTCAAGGTACAGCGCCACCGACTTTTCGAGGTCATTAAATCCTTCTTCAGGCACTGGGTCATCGAATAGATTCAATTGAACAGACCTTCCTGTGTCATCGTCAGTCAGTGGCTTAAGCGGACGATTTGGTATCTCAATGTGCCGAGGAACTTGGTATGCCTTCCCTTCCATAAGAATGAATCGAAGTTTCCCTTCTTCAACAAGCCGATTGAAAATGTTATAGCATAACCGATCTCGTTCCGCCTCAAGCATCTTGAGAAGTTCCTCCGTGATAAAAACCTGATTGGCAGCCAGCACTTCTTCCGAATACCGGCGACGTAGGAGCAGCAGCGCTTTTTGGGTCATTTCATTTGCGATCCATGCGTTTGGTACCACCGTCAGCAGTCGGCGCGTGATCATCATGGTGTCCAAATGTGCTGATGCAAAAGACCATTCGGACATGGTTTCTACCAAAACTTCGGCTTCTCCGTCGTCATATCCAAGACCGCTTATCATGTCAGTGGTCTTCTTTTCTTTCAGGGGGAGTTCCTCAATGGTCTTAAAAGAGACTTCTCCCCATGGAATGCGCCGAACCAAGTCCATCTCATAGCGAATCTGCTCGACTCGACCTTCTTCCTGAATGACGAACTGAGGCAGGTAAACCTTGCCCTCGAATTGTTTGAATTTCTCCCGAATCCCAATTAAGCGCCGTTCTTTTGTGCTCGGATTGTCCTCGCTGACTGAAACGCCATGCGCCAGGTCCCCAAGGCCTTCGCCCTGAAGCCCATCGCGGACGGTTGAAAGTAGTTTACCGGCTTGTTTTTGGAAGCAAAAAACGTAACTCTCATCCAGCAGTTTACTACCGGTTTTCTTTGCGTGGGGTTGACGTAGAATCCGCCCGACGAGTTGCGTCATTCCGGTTTGTGATGATGGTTTGGTCAACACCGTCAAGACATATGCAAAGGAACAGTCCCAGCCTTCTTGCAGTGCTTGTTTCGTCACAATGTAACGGATAGAGCAGTCTGAAGAAAGTAAGTCTATCCCCTCGATGTCATCTTTCTCACTCGATTTGACAGCAATTTGATCGCGTGGAATGTGGTGAGTCTTCACCAGTTCTTCGACAACATGCTCTGCATGGATGTAACCCGACTCAACTTGGTCCTTGCCCGTACGCTCCACTTGGATAAGGCCAATGGGGCGAATGTATCGACCAGTTTCGGCTTCAAGGTCTAAAGCTTCCTTTTCTAACTCGTTTCGCCATTCAACGCTCTCTTTGAGGATGTCCTGCCAGGTGGCACTTCCTTTGTTGGTAATGTGTAGATCAAGTTTGATCATCTCTTCCTGATCAAGTTCGCGTCCCTTGATGTTCACCATGACGTTGGCCTCTTCTGGAGGGGTTGCAGAAAGCTCCACAATGATGCTCGGATTGAATCCGCGAATCGTTGCCTGTGCTCCCTTACTGTATGTCTTTTGCCCTTCATCGACGATGACAACTGGCGAGAGAATCCGTAGAACGTTACCTAAAGACGATTTGATTTGGAGACCATAAAAATCTTCTTCGGAGCCGAAACAATCCAGGTTAGGGAACTGCTCCAGAAGTTTTTTGTGTTCATCCGGGCGCCCTTCTGGCGGAAAAAATGACTCAAACCCTCCGGCATCCTGAAATACCTTGAGCGTTTGCTTGTTCTGACGGTTCGCAGAGGGCAACATGAGCAACAAAATGACCAGCCGTTCATTGATGTCTTGTGGTTGGAAGCGATCACCCTTCTCCTTGACCATCACTCGGCCACCAGTCGCAACATCCAAGAACTGACGATATGGATGAGTACGATCCCGAAGGTAGGAAAGGGTCTGGCGGTATATCTGGTTTGTCGGGACAATCCATAGGACCAGTCCATTTTGGCGCTCAAGCAACAACCCCTGAATCCGATCAATGGACTGTACAGCCAAGAATGTCTTGCCGCCGCCAGTGGGAACTTTGACACAGAAGTTTGGCAAAGCATGACCTGTACCCGTTTCCTTGGGATGATACGTTTCGTCAGAGACCTTTTTCCAAGCCTCTTTTGCATAGTCGAACGCAGCACGGGCAACGTCGGGAATACTCAGATACGTTTCGTGCCATTTTTTCAGTTCTCGCAGGTACGTCTCGATGGTGGTGAGTGCCTGCTGTTGGTAGGCTTTCAGTTCCATGAGATCACCCCTTGAACCGATAGATTTCATACGGTAGTTGTGCGTACTCGATGTGGTACTTTTGCAAGTAGTATTCATCGAGGTATTTCATCGGTGCAAAGACAAGGCGCTTTCTGTTTCCGTAGGGTCCTATGGACTCGGCAAATTCAAGGTTGAGTGCCATGGACTTCAAGAATGAAAGTTCTGGTTGATAAAGCAGATAGACGTCGTAGTGTGCACTACTTCCGATGTAATACCGCGATTCATCCACTTCTGCCGCATCAAATGCTTCTCCTGTGGCTGTATAGAAAACATATCGAGCAAGTTCCATGTAAGGTGGCAAGTTCTCACCCGAAATGAGACTGTTCACGTCAATTGCTTGTCCTAACTCAAAGTATGAATAGGTCCCTTCGAGTCCCTGTTGTAACGCTTTGTCTTTGGAATCGGGTACTCCCCGAATCACACGCCGTACGCGTTCAGCAGTGATGGAGTTGGCATAGTCCTCCATCTCGACAAGAATGAACTTACGATTACCTCCATCATCACGGTTAGCGGCTAAAACCGCATGGGCCGTTGTACCGGACCCCGCAAAGGAATCAAGAACAATGGAGTCCTTATCGGTAGCAATCTCCAGAATGCGACGCAAGAGTTTCGTTGGCTTGGGCGTCGCAAACAGAGTTTTTGCTTCCGGGAATATCTCCTTCATTTCACGTCTAGATTCATCGTTGTGGCCGGCGTCCTGATAGTTCCACCATGTGGTTGGTACTATAGATGATTTGACATCTGATAGAAATCGCTTGAATCGAGGCACGTTATTACCATCCGCTCCGAACCAAATACGATTTTCTGAAATGAGTTCCTCCATTCGCTCTTGCGTGAAACGCCAACTGGTTCCCTGTGGTGGGAGGTGTGACTTTCCTGTTGGTGAAACAATTGGGAACACCGCATAATCACGTACTTCGTTACGTTGCAAAGGACCAGATGTCCATGGCCCACGCGGGTCGTTATCAGGATTAGAATATCTTGCGTCTTGTTCTTCCGTTCGGCCCAACCCATTTATCTTCAGTTGATCCCGGTTTTTGGCATAAACAAGAATGTGGTCGTGGGACTCAGAAAAGAATTCAGAGTCGCTTTTTACGGCATATTTCTTCTGCCACACGATATTCGTAATGAAATTGCTATCGCCAAAGACCTCATCTAACAGCATCCGAAGATGATGGTGTTCATTGTCATCACAACTGACGAAAATGACTCCATCCGCACAAAGCAATTCACGTAATAATTGCAGGCGTGGCATCATCATACAAAGCCATTTGTCGTGTCGTGTCAAATCATCCTTTTCAACTGATTTTTCAAACCACTCTTGAATCATTGGAGAGTTTACATTGTCATTGTAGACCCAGTGTTCAGTTCCCGTATTATAGGGCGGATCGATAAAGATGCATTTGATTTTTTCAGAATACATCGGGAGGAGTGCCTTCAGAGCCACTAGATTGTCACCACGAAGGATGAGGTTGTCATCCAATCGAACTCCTTCCGACATGCTCTTGTCGGGTTGAGGAATAAGTTCATGGTATGGAACTGTCAAATGGTGATTCTGGACAAAGGTCTTCCCTTTGAAGTTGAGTGTTGGCATCCGAAAAACTCCTCCTAAGAACAGGGCAAACAGTATGTATTCATAGATTCGACAAAAAGGAACAAGTTCCTACGGGTGAATCAGTGTAGTTTGCCGTGACCAACTGATTTGTTGGACGGCCCGATACAAGTCGCTTTCACTCGGTCGAAGATACCGAAGTGTTGTTTCCACGGATTCATGCCCTGCCAGTTGTGCTACCACGTTCAAAGACTGCCCACTGTCGAGCAGATTTTTGCAGAATGAGTGTCTGAAACTGTGACACCCACCCTCAATTCCAATTGCGGCAAAGGCTTTGCTGACCATGTGCTGAAGCGCTCGGACGGTAATTCTTTGTTGTCTCTCGGACAGAAACAAGGCTGCGTTCGACACGTCAATGTGTTTCCTTACTTGTAACCATTCCATCAAGGAATCTCCCAAGTCCCCGTTGACTGGAACTATGCGCATTTTCCCACGCTTGCCATTGCGGATCTTCAACGTGCGGTGCTGCGCATCAAAATCAGTAAGGTCAAGACCCGTCACTTCGGCTGCGCGACATCCTGCCTGTAACATACACTGAACCATGGCAATGTCCCGTTTCCTCTTACTCTTGTTCTTCTCTTTCTCAATCTGATGGAGGAACTTTGCTTGCTCTTTACGGGTCAACCATCGTGGAGCCTCATTCAAAATCGATGGTCTCTTTGTGCGTACCTTACGAGTTGGGTCGGTATGTACCCTCTCTGTTTCGTGCAGGAATCCCCAATAGGTTTTAAGCCCGGCAACATGCCTGTTGATTGTTGATTGAGCGTATTTTTGAACGGTCCGCATGTAAGAGCACCAATCATGCAAGTCCAGTGCAGTGACGTCTTGTGGTTGAAATACCTGTCCTGATTGCTGCTCCCACCACTCGCCAAACTTTCGCACGGTGCACTGGTAGACCTGTACTGTCTTACGATGCCGCCCCTCCGACAATAACCACTGAGCAAACTCATCTTCGTACTGCACATCATCACCCACCCGTCACCAGCACGTATTTCACGACATCAATTGTACCATCATTCACTCGTATTTCGTGACAAATGTCTAACTTCCACAGCGGAAAATGACATGAAATACGGATTCCAAGACAAATTCTGATTACGTGAAGAGGTACTGTGCGTATTTGTGTATATAGAAAACTAGCCAGTTTATACTTTCCTCCGCGCAAAAGAGAAAATCGCCACCTACCATTGGTAAAAGTGGCGAGAAATTTTAGAGAATGTTAAGAAAAACTCCCAATTACGGCATCGACACTGATGCAATAACCGAAAACCTATACCACCACACCGTAAAACTCCCGCCGATTCTTTCCCTTTACCTCAACCATGACTTCATCACCGACATGTAACAGTCGGTACATCCTTGGCGTCGATATACTGATTCGGACGCCTGGCCTAATTTCAGCCTTAAAAAGACCATTGTAGACGTGGGTAATTCTGGCCCTCACCCGAGCACCGCGTTGAATGCGATCGCCGACTGCATGAAATGGATTCGGCAACAAATCGCGACGTGAAACAAGCGGGCCGTTGTCACCAATAGATACCACTTGTACGTTGAATCCTTCGCCAATATGTCCAACGAGACCTGTGTCCCAGTCATAGAACGAACGTGGCATCAAAGCTTGAAAGCCGCCCACGTTCATAATGTACCCGCCACGGATTTCCGCTTGGATCACACCATAGACTTGTGCGCCCTCAACCACGCGTCGAGCATTGATTTCCCTTAAACGCTCAATCGCTTTCTTCCGATTGAGGATAAGGACTGGGTTTGCTTCGTCTTCCAAATCGAAGTCATCGATTACAGCGGAAATCCAGTAGTTTAATAAACGCTCCGGGTTATCCGCCGCAGCAACACCTGAGTATTCTTCATCCATGGGTAGAATAATTTTCGCTGAACCGATGTCACCGATAAGGAATTTCTTGCGTTCTCCCCGAAGAGACAAGGATTCGGTTCCAAACAGGCGGTAGTGTGCGACCGCCGCGCTTTTCTTCCATGTGCGCGCTACAGCCGGGAGTTGCTTGTTTGTAATTTCTTCAGGATTGCCGATAAGCGCCCCTTCAGCAAGTGTATTCACGTAAACAACCTGGCTATTTTCCATTCCCAAACTCCTCTCGGTTCTGACTGAGGCATCTGTCGTCACCGTAACATGGATAGGAAATGAAACTGTGCCATCCTCGTGCCGACCTACGCTCGGTTCTTCCGCTCAAACCCGCACTTCGGGCAGCGCCACTTGCGTTCATCCGCTGTTAATTCGAGCTGCACCCCCTCGCACTCGGGGCATGGTTTGCCCTGTTTTCGCTGAGCTAGTGCTGTAGTTTTGGTACGGCGCAAATCAAAGCGCTGCGCACTCGGCGCAAACTGATCCCGGTCACCGTCGCTTTGAATCTTCATCGTTTGGTTGGGTATCTCGATACTTGAAGTGTGGCGCACTTGTTCCTCTGGCTCTCGTTGAACTGGGACTCCCTCTTGATCCAATTTGGCTAGTGCCGAAACACGTATCACCTCATACGGGTTGGACGTCGGTTTAACAAACATCGATTGACTCGTAGGCACTGAATCTGCTATTTGAGATACAGGGTTAGGCGATTGGAACGGCTCTTCTGTCTCCGATTGAGACTCTTCTGCGATGTGTTGAACAGGTTTGTCCAAGTTTCTTCGGACCCATCGGGGAATGAAGCGGTCCTTCTTCGGTCCCCGACTGTTTACAGGCGAGGCAAAAAAACCTTGCTTTTGTGTGACCCATGTATCCGCTACAGATGTAAAGCCGATAAATGGCACTTGAGCCTGATTATCAACGGTCAGTAAGAACACAGCTTCATCTTTGCTGAGTCCATAAGACAAATCCTCAATTCGAAAACGCGGATCCACCTCTTCTCTTGAACTGACTCGCCGATCTATGTTGCGGTTATCAAACCAAAACCAATTCAGCCTATTCTCCATTTTCGTTTCTTTGATATTAACCACCGTGCCAAGCGAGTCTTCAAAAAACTTGACGTCATTCGAGGATGGCGCAGGAAAGACGATCTTGTTACGACAGTTCCCTTCTACCACTTCGAGGAACTTTTTGCTCACATCTTGCAACTGTGACCTTGCTTGAATTGCAAGCATCATCGCCACCCGATATTTACGGATTTGAGAGAACGCCTCAATAAAGGAATCGGTACCAAACACGGCAAACTCATCTGCATATAGATACACCGGCCGACGTGTCCACTCAGTTCCAGCGCGACTCAGCGCGTACGTCTTCATGGTGATGAGAAACAACTTCCCGAACAGTTTTCCAAATGTGCGGTTGCCGGTAATGATGACAATCAGTCGGCCAGGGGTTTCTTTATGTGCTTGAAAGAACGTCTGAAAATCGAACATCGGCAGTTGACCTCGCCGCAGAACTTGCCTCATACGTTCATTGGTTGCAAGTTCGTTGACGACGATTTTCAACCCCTTTGTGATTTTCTCCAGATGCTCCAGCTTGGCTTCTGTGCGCGTGTCCATGAGAAATGAACGAGCTGCTGACAGCACCATGCTGCGATAGTGATCTTCCATTTCATCATAACGAGCCTCGATATACGGTCGTTCATGTGCCCACAAATCTGATATGTTGCCACTATCGTCCTTCTTGCCCTTGCCACCCTCTGATGTTTTCCCCATCGCATGGTCATATACCATCGCACACACGGCGCGAAAATGCACAGGGTCCGTCACCAGCTCAGAAAATTGAACGAAGTCCGTATCAGGCCAAAGTGGCACTTGGACCTGGATAACGGTACGAACCAAGTCGTCCTGGGCATTCTGAAAAAAGGAGTCCTGCTCTCCCATTTGCTCTTTCAACACAACGCGAACGTTGTCAACGATATCCGCGATATCCCCACCCGAAAATGGATTGAAGGACACCGTGCTGACATGACCAGTACCTCCCCGAAGGTCAATGACGTCTCGTTTCACATCTAGTTTTTCGGCAAAGTCGAGCGCACTCTGTGCGAACCCTCCATCAGGATCGAGGACAATGACGTCCATCGCGTTTCCATCGGCCATTCGCCGTAAATCCTGGTACACACCCTTCGTTAAAATACGGCTCGTCTTTCCGGTTCCCGTACTCCCAACTACAAGCGTATGGAGAAAACGGTCTCGACCCTCCAAGAAAATCGACCGACCGTTGTCTTTTCGAACTCCTATCTCGATATCCGCAAGTGGAAACTCGCCATCTTCTCGACTTCTTTTTGGTGCCGCAGAGGTGCTGGATGCTCTCAGACGATGAAGGAGATGACTCCGTGTTCTAGGTGACAACACTGGATATGTAAGAAACAGTACGGCAGTCATGACAGTAATAACGATCACCGCCGCTATGAGCCAAGGGCTCTGATGGATGAATGGATTCACCGCATTCAAGTTAGGGAGTACACTTTGCGACTGAAACGTTGGATGAAGTGGGTTGGCATTTTGTGCCCCGTTCACAGCAATAGGTGGGGCACGCCTTGTCGGATGCATGAGCGATATTTGCCAACGGGCCACTGCTTGATGAATTCGTACAAAACCGAGTCCGATTCCACCAAGAAAGAAAACACCAGCGATTGTGACACCTAACCCAAACGCTTTAAAGAGGAATTTGTATAGAAGGAAAACAACCATTCCTGCGCTAAAACAAATCCAGACTATATCTGGGATAGCTCCAAACCCGCGCAAAATAATCGATGTGGGTATGATTGTGGGTGGTTGCACGCTATTCCCCTTCCCTCATTCAGATCATCAACAACTTCGCGCTTTCGCAAGGTGCAGCGCCGTACTCTGCTTTCTAATAGACCACCATTCCAACGAACGCTAGTACCGCAATTCCTCCGACCAAGTGATCCACTGCGCTGCCTGTGCGCACGAGCCGAATCCCTTGTCTGTGTTTCCAGAGCCAAAAAAGCGGCACTCCACCTGCAACTGCATCTGCCGCCATGTGCAAAGCGTAACCAAGAACAAGCCCGTCTGCAGCAGGTGCTAAGTGCAAATGAATCAACCCCTTCAGTGCACCTATGACGCCCACCGCAAAGATGAAGAGACCAAAGAGACTATGTGTAAATGTGCGGTGAGCGGTGAACATCGCACCGACCGTCCAACCTGCCAGTAGAATGGCCGGGATAACCGGGATGTTGTGATGCATTCCCAGGAGGACCACCCCAGCGCCGAGAAGGCCGAGCCCGACAAGCCGAGATGGGTTCCCTTTTGTACTACTCAGCCATCCCAATACAATCGCGAATACCCATGCAGTAATGGAAGTCTCAAGATGCAATAAGATGATGGATGCAATCAGGACACCGATGATGGCCAGTTGCCCGATCCGTTCCACCTTATGTGCCATCGTTGAATCCGCTTGGTCCAAGTCTGGAATGATACTTCCGACGATCGAAGCGAAAACTATTGTTGCCTCTGTAGCAAGTGTCGTCGTTCCAGATGGACTGTGGAACATCTGCCTCATTGGTTCCCACTGTGTATGGGCAATTAGCGGCAGCCCAATCGCGGCGCCTAGTGCACCAATGGCCATATGCGTTCTCCCAAGCATGATAGCCCTCCTCGTGATGTAGACTTTTCCTAGGCTACCACGTCTCCAGGCATGTCGTTGATGATTTCTTACCTAATTAGAGTGATGGTAGCTCAATTGTTGAACTCATCCATGCCAACTTGGTGCCATCCGTCACTCACTCAACCGAATCTATGTGAATGTTGGGTGGCAAAGTGCCCAGTGCTCTCTGACTGACGGTTCCTGCTTTTAGCTAGGGTGAAGTTATTCCTGAAGGACTTTGATATACCGTGACCTTTCAAACGCGGTATTGCCGTACGTCTCCGACGATAAGAGATAGAGGTTCTCCTTGGCGCGCGTAATGGCGACATAGCAGAGTCGAGTTTCCTCACGCAGCCCTTCCTCTGTCAACGACTTTTTGTGAGGAAGTAGCCCTTCTACAAGACCCGTTACAAATACGGTCTCAAATTCCAATCCTTTGCTCCGATGAATCGACATCAACTGCACAGCGTCCCGCTTTGGTTTCTGACTCCACTCAGAGACCCAATCCACGAATCGTAAGAACTCAGGTACGGTTTCAAACCGAGCGGCGGATTGGATGAGTGAATCGACCCATCTAATCGGCTCTGAATCATCCTGGGAACGAACAAGCTCCGGCTCCGCTTCAACTAGCCATCGAATGGCGTCCGCGGGAGACGCATGCTTCTCCAATTCCGTAATGGTTGTAAGAAACGCGTGGCACTTCGCGTGATTTTCAACAGCGGTCCAACCACCCTGTTGCACTTCGCGCACGACGGTATTTGGCACAAAACGCTTGGGACGATTGATAAGCGGTCCCCAAAGTCCCGGGTCCGATTTATCGCACACCGTACGTAGGTAGTCGAGTATCACCTTTACATCACGGCTCTCATAAAAATGGGTGTCCCCAACAATCTGATAAGCGATCCCATGTTCAGCCAGCGCCTCTTCATACACACGGGACTGTATGTTCGTTCGATATAACACGGCATATTCGCTATACGGAACCTCTGGAAATCGTGCTTTCAGCTGACGAATTTCGTTGGCGACAAAACGTGCTTCCTCCACGTCTGACTGCACCGTTACAACTTGAACGGTGGCACTTTCAGATATGCCGCGGTTCGCTTGAACCCGCTTCTCTATCTGATGCCCGTGGTTGAGTGTAATAACCCGATTCCCGAGTTCGACAATTAAGTCATGCGACCGATAATTCATGGATAACACGACTTTCTTCGCATCAGGGAACCGCCGCAGAAAATCTTGCATCAGGGAAGGACGAGCGCCCCGAAATCCATAGATGCTCTGCCAATCATCGCCGACCACACAAATGTTTCGCGTCTCTTTCACCAGTTCACATAGGAACAGCCACTGTATCTGGTTGACGTCCTGAAACTCATCGACCAATACGTAGTCAAATCCTTCCCGCCACAGTTGTGCCAAGTCAGGTCTAGTCTGAAATAAGCGGACTGCGTGAAGCAGAAGGTCTTCGAAATCCAGTTTCTTTTTCTCTGACTTCAGATTTTCGTACGCCTTGTACACCTTACCCAGTTTCCCATCAACCTGCATGGGCCAAAGTGCATCTGCCTTTGCACGATGTACGCCAAGGATTGCTTCGGTTGGCCCAAGAATCTTCCCTACCCCAAACGGGTTGTGCGAATGAGCAGGCTCGAGTATTTGCTCAATCAACCAGGATGGTTCTGTCACCACACTCCAGCCGTGGCCAAGTTGCGGCATCACCATACGATAGGCAATCGAGTGAATCGTTCCGATTGTAATCTGACTGCCTCTGCTTCCAAGACTAGCAACCAATCTTTCCTTCATCTCATCTGCGGCTTTACGTGTAAACGTACATGCAAGAATCCGCTCCGGTTGCACGCCATTTTCCACAAGCAACTTCATTCTTGTGATGAGCATCGCGGTTTTCCCAGACCCAGCCGCTGCGACAACAATGCATGGACCATCTTTATGCATGGCCGCCTCCCTTTGATCGGCATTGAGCTCTGCTACACTCGGCATGAGTGTTCTCCTTTCTTGGGCTGGTGGGTCTGCACTGGACCTATTGATGGTGAGTTCACGTTGTGACGCATGCGCTTCGAAAATGATCTCAATTTGATCGTGATGGGCTTTGGGGGAATCATTGAATACAACGGATTGGGATTGGGTACGGTCAGATGGTGGCGTTGTGAGGAATTGAATACTGCGAAAGCAGGAATTGGCATGTTGGTGGTGCTTATTCGTCACGAGACAATACGTCGGAGGGCGAATTCGAATTCTCCGGATGTGCATAGGTACAGGCTTGTCACAACACATACATTCCACATCGGCTCCCGCCTCATACAATTCATGAAGAAGCTCCTGAGTCTTGGCATCACCTTGCATCAAATCCTCGTACGTGAGCCTGACCTTCCGTCCACCTATCGTAGCCCGAATCCATGCATCCATTTTGCACCCTCCCCCGACGATTACAGCTGAACGTCAATCGAAGGGTACCCGAGACGAAGTGCGTTTGAACGCCAACATTGTGCCATTTCTTCAAAAATACCGTGGTCTTATCAGCTCACACAATTGAAGGAGCCCTACATGAGAGCTCCTTCAATTGTGTGAGCTGATTTACATAGTGTTGGTATCCATTTTGCTTTGCAAACGAATTCCGGGCTCCGTGAACTCTCCAACTTTGATGGCCGCTTTATTTACACCACCGAACTCTCCCTCGTTCTAGAAAAAAGTGACTACGGCAACCAACTTTCCTCCAGACAGAGGGGGATAGGGAAACTGTACCGTCAGGGTGCCGTGTTAGCTCCCACCGCGGTCGTCCATCTGGGTGAAGACTCATATGCAATACTTCTCCACAACCACACGGACAAAGCATTTCTGCAGACCATGTGTACTCACCTTCACCTAAGATATAAATTAGGTGCTTGTCCAGCCGCTCAGGCAGCTCTTCCATGAAAGCTGTACGGTAGACAGGAGGTTGCCTAGTAAATAGATTCGTAAGCCAACGGAATGCTCGTCGCATTAAGTTATAGGTCATGTTAGAAAGTCCTCTCACTTAAAACAGGCATGTTGAGTAACGGACGCATATCCCCACGGCCTGTGACCTTTTCGAGAACTCTGCATGAAGGTCCTTCGGCCTCTGGGATGAGTCGGTTTTGCGTCAGACTAACACGCAGACAAGCAACTTTCTCGTTGGAGTCGTCTCGAAATGGGTGGATACGAGCCAAGAAATCATTCACTGCAAGGCTAGCGACCAAGGTATTGACACTAATCACCGCAGGACGATCTTCTTGGACTCCTTTAATATATTTTGAGGCGACTTGCTCGTGGTATTGTTCGGGGTCAGTTCGCCGAAGATTACTAGCCCGCAGCTCTTCTTCCGTATATACTCCTCGGCTCAATAGGCTAGAGCCATCTGGTTGAAGGAAATGAACCGTGCCACATACTTGGGTTACCCCTCCGCGTCCGTCCGCATCTAAACGAACCCCCAAATCAAAATAAGGAATGCAGTAACAGGAACATAGTCGATTTAGGAGATCCCGACCATCTACGGAATCCATACATCCGAAAATGACGTCACATTGAGCCAAACGGCGCACAACCTCCGGATGAAAGAGATCTTTCGGAATACGCGCCACCTTAGTGGGAAGGCCCGTTCGGTCAATAGCTGCAGCCAACATATGAACCTTGGACCGGGACTCTTCTGCATCGCTGAGAGTAGAATTATAAATGCGGCCTACATTCTTTTCTTCAATAACGTCGCCATCCACAAGAACCAATTCACCGACACCCAATCGGTGTAACATTTCCACTACAGGGCTGCCCGTTCCTGAAATACCCACAACACCAATTGAGAGTCGAGAAAGTTTTTCTGTAGTCCCCTGCCCGAAAGTTTGTGCTGTCCTCATCATAAATTGAGGAATGTCCTCTTTGGCTGATGTTGTAGAATCCCAGATGGTTACGTCAGGGCCCACCACACTGACAGATGCTACCTCGCTAAAGTTTCCGTCGTCATCGACGGCTCTTGCGATTATCTGACCGTCAGGCATCATAATCGCACTGACTCCTGGAAAGTCAGTATCCAGCCAGCCCGAAATTCCTGTAAACAGTTCCCGGTCGGATTCGTCATCAAAGGCGGAAAACCTAGGAAAGCCGATTGGATGGCTATGAATTTTTAAAATGACCATGTGTTTGCGTTCTGCTTCCTGAATTAGATCCATTACAGAATCCGTTGACCATGTCACTCGATCTTCCGTCCGTACGGAACAAACCCCATAAGGGACGAGCTTTATGCGGTGAATACAAACCACTCGCTCACAGTGACCAGCACCTTCAGACCATTCCCCAACCCCACATAGAGCGAGGGCCACTGCTTCCTTTCCGTCACCTGGAAAAAGATGATGATAAAGGGCCTCGTGTTGACGGCCCGTTAGACGTAACTTGATATCGTTCATGACGGAGTGACTCCTTTCACTGGAAACTCGCGTAGGAGCCATTCCTCCACTAAGCTGAGGTGGGTGGAAATCTGGTCTATTTCTGGACGCCATGGGTTCGCTGCCGTGCGGTGACGAGACCATTGCTGAAAGCTGCAGCCATCAATGACCACTGTACCTTCTGTCGTCGCCGGGATGCGAATGCCATCTTCACGGGCAAGCGAAGGATGAAAATAAACCATGTCTAGTCCAGCGGTCGGATAATTAGCGGGGATGCGAATGGCTGCCATCACTGACCGATGACTATAGCCCTCAGGTATCGGAAAGTCATGAATCAAAAGCCACTGGTTATCCTTTTCTGATACGGTCTCCCAAGGGAGACCGCGGGCATCTAAATGCTCACGGTCTTCTTCTGGGAGGTCGAAGCCACGGCGCAATTCATTCAGTTCCATCATTGCTCCCCCTCGGTTTGGTCTAGGGGAAGTGTCATGAATCGCTCCACGCCATGAGTGGTTAAATCCACAATATCGGTCAATTCAATTTTCTTTGTGGCGCCACCCTTTAACTTCTCATCAAGTCGAAACCGCTCAGGAGGCGTCTTTCCCGCCAAAAGGAGGATGTCTCGACCAGTGACCTCAGGTACATCCACTACGTAGTACTCCTTGTCCACACGAATGCGGTACCGCATTCCCTTTGGAGGAAGTTCGCCCTTCTTTGCATATTCCTCCACGTCGATAATGATGATTTCAATTGCCGACTCATTTGCAGGGTTTTGCATCAAAATCAATCCTCCATTCAAATGGTTCTTCTCGTGTCCCGGGAGGATATGGTATGATTGTTTTTGGTACATAACCTATATCCACCGGCCTTGCAATGGGCCAAACCGACACGGCATCTGACACATGCCGTGTTTTTATTTGCAGCAACATAAACATGCGCTATTGAAGACCGTTGCCCCCTTCCTGTGTCGGCCTTTAGTAACCAACCTCGAATCAAATTATAGGCATGAACTGTTTTTTTGTAAACCACAATTATCATGTATACGAAATTTGTTTTTTTGCATATAATGTGTTGTATGTATAACAAATAAGAAGAGTGGTGTTTATGGAGCAAAACATAATTGGCAACAACCTTCGACGCATTCGGGAAGCCAATGGGTGGAGTCAAGATAAGGCGGCTGAACTCAGTGGGATTTCTAGGCCCGCTTATCGGAACATTGAAACTGGCGCGTCGACTCCGAAGGTGTCCACTTTGCAAAGTATTGCTGATGGATTGGGCGTGAAACTCCAAGACCTGATTACTCCTGTGCGTACTTTAGAGAACGTTCGTTTTAGAGCATTGAAGCGTATGAACAGCCGAGAACAGATTCTCAATGAAGTAGCCAGGTGGCTAGACGATTTCAATTACCTTGAAAACTTGTTACAGAACAAGGAGAACTACCGGTTTGAAGACCTTGTCCATCGACTGTCTTCCGTTCAAGCTGGAGTTGAACGTGCAAAACGAGCTGCCGAATTGGCTAGAGAGGAATTAGACCTACACGAAAAGGAACCCATTCGTGATATTGCTGGTTTGCTTGAATCCAGTGGGATTAAACTCTATCCCATTAGTCTCGCATCCGATGGTTTCTTTGGCCTGTCTGTTTCCGAGCTAGATGGAGGGCCAGCAGTAGCTGTTAACGTATGGGAAAGAATTTCTGTAGAGAGATGGATTTTTAGCGCTGCACACGAGTTAGGCCATTTACTGCTTCATCTAGATGCCTATAACGTAAACGAAAGCCAAGAAGATGATAGTCAAGAAACCGAAGCGAATATCTTTGCGTCTTATTTCCTCATGCCACAAAGAGCCTTTGAATCGGAATGGGAAGAAACTTATGGGTTAGCGTTTGTAGACAGGGTTCTGAAAGTAAAGCGGATTTTCCAAGTCAGTTATAAAACTGTTCTTTATCGTTTGGCCGAACGCGACGGCGGTTCGGTTTGGGGTAAATTCCAAGCTGC
This sequence comes from Paenalicyclobacillus ferrooxydans, assembly GCF_001399675.1. Lineage (GTDB taxonomy): Bacteria > Bacillota > Bacilli > Alicyclobacillales > Alicyclobacillaceae > Alicyclobacillus_B > Alicyclobacillus_B ferrooxydans. The sequence continues at coordinate 9,620 of NZ_LJCO01000059.1, read as the reverse complement.
GTATAAATCAAGAACCGGTAAAACCTTAAAAATTATGGATGAACCTGAAGCGCTACCGCCTCATTCATTCCATCAATCGATGTCGGAAGTACTGCGTTCACAGGAACCAGATTCTTTATCCGCATCAGATTTCATCGAAGATCGTTTATCAAGGCTTGTTCGACTTGCAATCGAAAGTGACAAGATTACCCTCAGTCGCGGAGCTGAAATCTTGAGATTAGATCTTGAAGCCATGAGAGAAAGAGTTTCTTCCTGGGAGTAGCGGAATGGGGACAAAGACGAAACCTTTTCTTATAGTTGATGCAAACATCCTCATTGATTACTTCAAGTGTGACAAGACCATCATCAAGTTAATTTTTGCTTATGTCGGTCCAATTCATCTAGCGACACCCGTTTTAAGCGAAGTGAACGAGATCAGCGAAAATGATTGTTTGGAGCTCGGCATTACCCTGGTTGAACCAGAACTCGATCAAGTTATGCTAGCTACAACGGAGAGTAGAGGGCCACTTTCGTTTCAGGATCATTTATGTCTAATTCTCGCTAGAGATCACGGGTGGACTTGTGTTACAAACGATAAGCCCTTGCGAAGAGAATGTGAAGGGGAAGGTGTGCCACTCATCTGGGGAGTTGAACTCATTTGTAATTTAGTCGAAGCCGGTGGGCTCCCCGCTAGTCACGCGAAAGATATCATACTATTATACACCGAAATAACCCCAGGTACATCGGTGAGGCTATCGTCCGAAGCGCATTTGAGAGATTACAAATTGAGTATGAGGATGATACTCCGTAACTCCCTAGTCGGCGGCGGCAGCACACATCAAAAACTAGTTGTCCGGGGATACCCCCCGTCGAATAAGCGTGAACCAGTTGGAGAGGAGCTCTCCGAAACACAAAGTGCTGCCTCCGGCCAGGGACCTTGAGGTGATCGTCTTGTCCATCTTTTCGTTTAAGACTCAGTCCGGCTCTGGAAAGCGTTCCGGCAAGAAAAAAGAACCGATTACCTGGAAAGAAGCTATCGGTACCTACAAAAAGGACCGCGGATGGGAGAATGTTAAGCACAGCCGTGACCCTTTAACGCCAAAGAGCAAACGCTTTTTCTAGTTTCCTTTGATGTCCAGTCTTCTGTTCGTCGGGACACATCCCCGGTCACCATTTCCCGTCATGTCCAATTTGTATTCTGTTAATCATCCATCTGCCAGTTGTCATCGAATAGGTTGTATCCCACAGGTCCATTTTGTAGAAAAACGCGGCGTCCGATTATGCATGACTACTGCATACTCATTCATTTTTCAGTGATATTCTTATTGCAAAATCGGGTAGCGACTTAGTGAGTCTATCTCAAAAATAAGCGAGGTTACCCCTAACTCGCTGCCTCACATTACCGTAACTTCAAACTGATAATTCATTTGACATACAGGGCACGTTAGAACGAGCAAAACACTCGACCGTGTTTCCGTAGCAGTATATTCAAAACATTCCCAGACAGGCCAATAAAGGAGAGATCATTATTCTGAGCGGATTACACCAAATCTCAGGGTGCGGGAACACAGAAAGAAAGGCAGACGTGATTTTTGTCCATGGTCTTGGCGGAGATCCGTTTGCTACGTGGCGGCAAGGTAATAACTCCGAAAGCTTCTGGCCCAAATGGCTTGGCGATGAATTTTCCGATGTCGGTGTGTGGTCCCTCGGTTACGCAGCGTCAGCAACAAAATGGGGACGCGTATTGGGCATGTTCTGTACAAAACAGCGTGACTCCGGATACTCGATGTCGCTACCGGATCGCGCGAGACAGGTCTTGGACTTGTTCGTGCAAAATGACATTGGAAATAGGCCGATCATGTTCGTTTGCCATAGTCTAGGTGGTCTTCTCGTCAAACAGGTTCTTAGGATATCCTATGACTCTTTTGAAACAAATGCGGAGCGTTCCGTCTTCGAGAACACTCGTGCTGTCCTATTCCTTGCTACGCCTCACAATGGAGCGGAACTCGCCACACAACTAGGCTCATTTCGAGCTATGTTTCCTACAGTTTCGATCAGAGATCTCCGGGCCCACGATCCACACTTGAGAGACCTTTTCGAATGGTATCGTAATCATGCGGCGGTTGGAGTGCAAACGCGAACTTTCTACGAATCGCGGCCCGTCAAGGGTAGCATTATCGTTGTCAACCCTACGTCCGCCCATCCCGGAGTGGGTTCGAATCCTATTTCGCTGGATGAAGATCACATCTCAATTGCAAAGCCATTAGCCCGAAACGCACAGGTGTATGTTGCTGCAAGGGATTTGCTTCGTAACCATGTGCTGAATCAAACGTCGTCCGTTTGGAATTACCGCAAGGATATCTTAGCGCTCTCTAGGCAGACCAGGATGCGGGAGGCGGATATGAGAGAGTTGTCTAGACTTCGAGTTGGGGAGTCTGAGATTAACATTGCTCGGCGATGCGTTCAAGAACTACGACGTGAGGCAGAGGACCGGTCTCTTGTCGTCGTTGGAGAGCCGGGGGCTGGAAAATCGGGAGCGTTGCACGATTTGGTAGATACCCTTTTACAAGAAGGAAAAGACACAGTAATCCTAGCAGTTGATCGAATAAGTGCTGAATCGGAGTCCCAACTCCGGGAAGAACTCGGTCTGGATCACGACCTGGATGAGGTCCTAGAAAACTGGAGTGGCGATCAACCTGCCTTTCTTGTCATTGATGCGCTAGATGCGGCTCGTTCTGAACGAAAAGCGCAGATGCTCTCGAATCTATTGGCTCGGATAGTCAGAACAAAGGGACGCTGGAGGGTAGTTGCGTCGATTCGAAAGTTCGACCTACGTCACAGTCGAGACCTTCGCAATGCATTTGGTGGCCGACCACCTCTTGATGATTACAGGGACCCTGAATTTTCGGCAGTATGTCATATACAGATTCCTGCTTTTTCAGAGGAAGAACTATCAGAGATAACCACAAGGTCAGATGAGCTCCGAATCCTCGTTCAGGCTGCAGATGATGCGCTGAAACAACTATTACTGGTGCCGTTTAACCTACGTCTCATGGGTGAACTAATCGGCGAGGGTGCATCGGTTGCGGAACTTACCCCAATCAGAACGCAACTTGAGTTACTTGACCGATATTGGGAAGAACGTGTAGTTCAACCACGTGATGGTCAGCGTGACGCTCGAGAGGATTTGCTTCGAAGGGCAGCCTCTCAAATGGTAGACAATCGAACATTACGGATTTCGCGGGCTCATGTTGCTGCCCCTCAGACAAGCCACGTCCTTGACCTAATTCTTAGCGAACATGTGCTGAGCGAATGGCAACCTTCACCCAACTCACGTCCAGATGACTCGAACTTGACTTTCCCACATCATGTGCTATTTGACTACGCGGTTGAGCGGCTTATACTCCGAAACGAAGTTGATTTGACACAAAGATTGGCTTCTGATCCCGAAATGGTCTTGGTCATTCGCCCAAGCTTGGACATGCACTTCCAACACATGTGGTCCCTTGATAACACCCGTTCACTTTTTTGGGATTTGGTTCTGCAATTCACGGAAGATACTCGTATTCCTGAGGTCAGCAAGCTGATTGGCCCTATCGTTGCGGCCGAATCCAGTACGAAGTTGTCTGATCTCTGTCCGTTGTTGAAGGTCATCAAGGAACATTCGCGAAGAACCAGCGGTGAGGCCACCCTACGACACGTAATTGGCGGACTGCTGGCGATGACGCCTGCAGATATGGCCAGTCTTATGGCTGGTAAGACAGCCGGTCCCTGGGCTGAACTTGTCGAGTATTTGAGCACACAGATCTCACGAAGCGGGGCCTACATTTTGTGCGCGTTACTTACCCAGTTGTGCGAGCGATACACATGTTTAACTGATGAGCAGCAGAAACAAGCTGGAGTTGCGGCGAGGAATCTCCTTGAGTTCAGTTGGTCACAAGTGCCGGTCGATACAAGGCTAGTGCTACAGGCCATTACCTGTGTCTGCCAGACTTATCCTAGCGATCCGGAGGCGTCCAGGCGTTTATTGAAGCGTACACTCGAGAGACAACACATGGAAAATTACGGACATCTAGAAATGCCCTGTATGGCTCGAGAAGCACGGAATATCATGAAATGCGACCCTGCCTTTGTCCGGGACCTATACATCGCTGCGTTCGGCTACGTTGAAAAGAGTGAAGATGTGACGCTAATAGGCGGAAGCAGAATCTTGCCTTTGAGTTCGAACCGTCGCCAAGACTACAACAATGGCTTGTATCAACTCGGCGAGTTGTTCGAGTATTTCGTTAAGCAGGCTCCTATTGAAGCGGTGGAAGCGTTAATATCAGTTGTTGAGCAACATGTGCTAACTGAACATACCCGTCACACGGAAAACGTCTTTGAAGAGAGCTTTGTAGTAAACGGCGTGGAAGCGGGTATCCACATGGACTATAGCTCGATTTGGGATGCTAACAGTCACTATCGCCATGAGGAACCTCTCAAAATGATGGACACTTTCCAAACCTACTTCACTAACCTTGGGACGGATTCGAGCCAGACCAGATTGCGCCAGCAACTCGTCGACTTATTGGTCATACGCAACCGAATGGCTGCTTTGTGGCGACGTTTGCTTATTTGCGCAGCAGCGGCCCCTGCTACCCTTGGTGTGGAGGTTCGATCCTTAGGCTGGTCCGTGCCCATCTTAAGGGGCCTCGATACCGGCACCGTAGCAGGGGAATTCCTCCGGGCTATTTATAGATACTTGTCCCCTGAAGACCGAGAAAAGATTGAACGCGCCATCTTGTCCATTCCGGTGACCGACGACGCTAATCTTATAGAGCCAGGCGACAGGGTGCGTGATCGCTTGCTTGGGTGTATTCCACCTGATTTCGTCTGTACTCCAGAGGCCAGTCAGCGTATTTCCGAACTGGCGGTAAATGGAGGTGCCCCCCAAAATGACCTTCCCTTTCGCATGGAAGCTATTGAAGCGCGTGAGTACAGCCCTAGGGACTATCTGGCCGACAATGGAGTTCCCATTGATGACGCTGCAAACTGCAGAATCCAGAGTTTGGAGCAGCCTATTACGCTGTTCGCAAAAGAGTACCTGAATGAGAACCCATCCCTTGAAGCAGTTGGGGATGTTCTACCTGCTCTACGTGAACTGCATGGGGCCCTCTCGAGCGCTGAAGATGATGGTGTCCATCCTAAACAGACGGACTACGCATGGGGAACCCTGACGGAGGCGTGTGCTCACGCTGCAAAATGTGCGGATTTAAGTTGCGATGAGGATCCTGGCACGTTTATTCTATCTGTCTTGCAGGAGGCATCACGTCATCCAGAGCCTAGGAGTAACCCTGAATATGATGCTCAGTTTGACGAAAACCCACATTGGAGCAAGCCGGCAGCGCGCATTGATGCTGCTGAAGGTCTAGCAGAACTCTCCCGTTTCCATTCGGGTGCAACTCCGGAGTTGTTGGAGGTTTTAGAGGGTTTAGTCAGTGATCCTGTCCCATCCGTGCGATTTCAAGTCGCAATTCGATTGCTACGTCTCTACCAGACTGCCAACGCTGTTATGTGGAGGCTGATTGAGCGTCTGGTTACGGAGGAACTGAATCGCGGAGTACTTCATGGCTTTGTACATAATGTCCTTGCCCCATTGGCAGGCAGATATCCCGATAGGATTACGGAATTGGCTCGGCAGATATATGAACGAACACCGCTTAACACTCCCCTTCGAGAGGCGTGCGTGGATATCTTTGAAGGATTGTTTCTATGGAGGGCTCATACGGGTTCTTGGGACATGCTCCTGCCTATGATTACGGATCCGTTGACTTACTCTGGTGAATGCCGACACTTCGTGGCGATGCTGCGCGATAAGTTGACTATTGGCTTAGTAGAACCCACCACCCCCGACAACGAGCCGGTTCGAAACAGAACTTGGAACGTACTGTTACAGGTGTTGCAGGTAGCGAAGGAACAGTGGGGGGGGCTCATGCAACAGCAGCAAAAAGGTGGGGAGGAAGAGGTGCTACAGCAGCAGGCCCGTGCCTTAGGAGAAATCGTTCATTCTGCTTGTATGCAAGTTTACTTTGCTTCGGGAGCTTTCGACAACAAGCGAACGCCGGAGGATTCAGACGCGACTTCGCTCAGTCCGGACAGTCAAAGACTCTTCCTTGAGGAAGCTGAACAGGTACTTGATATACTGGCGGAGTTCCCCTTCGCCAATGTTACTCACTACCTATTGGAGACGCTGGAGTATCTTGTGCCAGTGGATCCGGTTGGGGTGTTTCTCCGCATTGGGCGTACCGTATTTGCTGGACAAGAGGGGGGCTATCAGCACGAGTCAATGGCCGCCAATCTGGTTGTTAAGCTCGTTGAGCGCTACTTAGCGGAGTATAGATGGATTTTCCGGGACAACACAGATTGTCGGCGTATTCTTCTGGAACTGCTTGACCTGTTTGTGCAGGCTGGCTGGCCGAGTGCGCATAGACTGACCTACCGAATGGAGGAGATTTTCCGATAAGACGCGTCTTTGCCACCGGAACCAACCCACATCGTGGGCCGGACGTTTTCAAAGACATAGAGGTTCCTGCAATGATGAGGCACCTCTATGTACAATGAGTCTATCAAATCGTACTCGCAATAACGCCCAATCTACCGCCGAATCTACTTGAACTATAGGGCGCGAATACACAGTAAGGACGCCCATTCCAAACTGCATAAACATGAAGAACGCGGTATTACGGAACGCCGTGTTCTTCTGCATTTTTCAGTTGCGGAAAACAAATAGGTTCCAGTCCTCCATACTATCTGAGACAGGATTGGAGTTCCGGCCCGATACGGACCTAGCCGCTGCTGGCCACAGACAAACCTCTGTGATGGTTTCTCGTTCACTTAAAACCCTTGTAAGAACATCTGCCATTATCGGGTGATATGCATACACCCACGCCTTAGCAGCTTGCCCTGTACCCGGTATCGGGTACGCAAACATATTGTCCGAACTGAGCCAAGCACGAACCCGGTCCACACTGCCATTGGTGTATACATCGACAAACCGATACAATCTCGGCCCAAATTTACAGAGTGCGGCATATTGATACTGCGCGGTAAACGAAAGCGTGTCCTGAACGTCGAGTAGTGGCCAAAGTGCGGCCATCCCCTGTTTCTCACGATCTGCAATTGCATTTAGAAACCATTCTGCTTCGGCTACAAACGGCTCAAGTGGCAACAGAAACAGGGAGTGCCCATCTGATTTTAGCTTTGTCATGATGCGTAGCGTACTTTCGTACTGTCCCGTTGGCACCAGAAACAGCGTATCCGTCACACCGATGTGCTGTGTCACTCTTTTGATAATACCGCGTACAATCAGCGTTCGCTTTGCATTTTCCATTCGGTCAACCTGCGTTGGTAGTAGATACATCCCCAATTTGTACCCGTCTTTACGAACAAACCATGCGTGTAACCCTTCATTCATCGTTTGCGGGAGCATCATATCCCATTTGTCATAGAGCACCCCGTTCACCCTCAAATTGACTAATATGTCGGTAACGCTCAGCACGCGATTAATGTCCTTCGGCCTGACTACATTGCGTGATGCTATCCCTTCCCTTTTCGACCATGTGACCATCGCTTCATCGGTTAATTTGACCAGCACTTTCAGACGGTTGCTTCCAAATCTGAACCTCTGTGAACGGTGGGTCTTATTATATGGTTGCTCACACAGTCTGTCCCAAGCATGCGTGACTAGGTTGCGCGCCTGTTGTGGGCTTATGGACAGCAATCGTGCGATTTGTACGTATGTCATCAACGGAGTCCTCACGAGTGCCCGGCATACCTCGTCTGCACGTATATTTGTCTGCTCTTCCCACTGCTGTGACACCTGTCCCATATGTACTCCCCCCTGTTATGTGACTCCATTTACCGCGAACGGTTGGTTTTGTGGCTCGTGTGAAACTGGCCCCTGCTGTGACTAAACCTAACGGTTTAGCCCCACCAGGGGCCGCCTCATTTTCACAGCATCCACTGATAAAAACGTCCTTGACCTTCCCTCGTCATTTTTCAATGTCGTTCATCATTGCCTAAATTCGTGGTTTGTCCCTAGCCGTCGCTGGATTGTTCTACTCTTCCTTAGGATTTAGCCTTTGGATTTAGACGATTTCTGTAAATCCAAACCTAGAAGGACCTCAAAATCCAAAGGTAGAGATAACGGGCAATCCAAGTATCGGAGATGTAGATCAAGTCGTGGTTGCTGGGCTACTTCGTTCCAAATCATCGTAAAAGACAATCGGCTCGGGTGATCGCTGATGAGTAATCCGTTTGACACAAAGGCATTGATGATTGGCGCTACATCATAGTGGTCAAGATCGCGTACTTGAAGCTGGTTCGTTTGAAAATCAAAGACTACATGTGCATAGCCTGCTGGTTTGGTCAAAAGTACGTTCTCTTCCTGCAATACCGTCCGGAGATAGGACGATTTTAAATGACCAATCATGGCTTGCCACATCGGGATTTTTCGTATCATCGGACGACCCCGGTGATAAATAGGCGGTAGTTTCTTATGGCTCTTGTGGCCTATCATCCAAAGCGGAATTCCTGAAATCGTAATTCCGTCGGTTTTTGGCAAGAACTGAATATCGTCAGGCATATGCTCCAAAATGACATCGTTGGTCCGCCGCTCATACATGGCTAGCTTCCCAAAGCACTCTTCGAGCAAGTAGTTTTCAATCTGCTCCTGATACCGTTCAATCTGTTCCAATTCATCTGTGAAGGTTTCAAACTCATCGTTGGCTGTAAGGTGGATGAGTTGCTCATTCATACGAGCCATTGCCTGCCGGAACCACAAGAGCACCCGAATTGAATTGTCCCCATCATAATGGCGCTCATCACGTGGGTGATGACACTGTTCTCGATCATTTCCCATCAAATTCACATCCCATTTCAAAGGTCTTCCGTACTGCGATACGTTATCACGGGTAGAACTTGGGTACATGCCGATTCAGTACCAGATACAAAGAAATAAGCCACGTTATCAGTCAACGTGGCGGGTTCATGACTATGAGGGTGGTTCAAATCTGACTGGATTGCGCGTCCGCTTTATAGGTTCGGTGGGACGATCCGATTGAATAACCGTATGGTTTGAGGGCTGCTGGTTGGATTTGGGAAACATATTGACCGCGTCAGAACGGTTTCCGGACTCTAGCGACAATCCCTGTCGGATGAGTTGTCGCAGCCGTTCACTTCTCCTTTTTTGAGGAGTTTCCATCAAAATTTTGTGGATGTCCGCATCGAAATCCTCATCATAGGTCAGCGGAAATCGACGGAGTTTGCTCATTCTGTAGCACCAACGAGAGATATCACGTATTTACACAGACCGCGCGCAATTGCTAATTGCGGTTCGACAGTTTTTTGAATCTGTGGCATCCATCGGGCGAACCGTTCTGCAAACGCGTCTCCAGTGCCTCCGGCAAGTAAAACACGATTAAATCGCATACGGTCTGGATATCGCCGTTCAATCCGTCCGATCATGTCTGTCCAGACGTCATTCATCGCATTTACGTACAAATCGGTGATTGGAATGCAAAGAGAGCCATGTTGATACACCATTTCGGGTTTGCCATCCTGGCTACGAATTTGGTATTCCAAGTTGTAAGCATCCGCACGAA
>NZ_LJCO01000033.1 GCF_001399675.1 Paenalicyclobacillus ferrooxydans | reverse complement strand
GGTTTGCCGCCGCCTTCCTTCAGATTCCACCTCGCGGTGGACACCCTTGGCTTGAGCTAATGGCTACTGCTACCTTCACCACTCCGGACTTCCACCGTATAGACAACGCCCATGCCGGGCGCACAAATGAGGCGTTAAGTCGCTTGGAGCGACTTAACGGACCGCCAATACCTCAGCTTAGTCGCTGTCAGCGACTAAGCGAACCGTCCAATGGTCATTGCAGCATCCACTGTTACTTCAGCGGAATTACTTCATCAGAAAGTCAAACTCTGATCTATCCCGCATCGTGAGAATGAAAGCCTTGAGGAGCCTGGCTGTGTTCGCAAAATCATCGCGGTCCATTACCTCAATCGGCGAATGAGCGTAGCGCGTCGGAATTGAGATGACCCCTGTAGGTACGCCGGCATTTGCCAGTGTCAGTTCTCCCGCATCTGTCCCGATACCTGGAAACACCTCAAGTTGATATGGAATCCCGCCCTGTTCGGCTGCATGGACCAAACGATTGCGCACAGCTTTGCTAGCGATGAGGCTAAAGTCCATGACTTTGATTCCCGGTCCCGCACCAAGTGCCAAAGTACCATCCATCATTGCCTCGGGGGTGTCAGAAACTGCAGTGGTGTCCACCGCCAGTGCTACGTCAGCATTCACCTGAGCCCCAGCAACTTTTGCCCCGCGCAAGCCGACTTCTTCCTGGACGGAAAATACACCGTACACGGTGCCATGAAGTTCGTCTCTGTCGAGAGATGCAAGTGTCTCAAGCAACGTGGCACAGCCAGCCCTGTCATCAAACGACTTGCCAACAAGGCGATGCTCCCCGAGGGTCTGCATGTCGGGAGACCAACCAATCGGATCGCCGACGCAAATCCCCATCTTTGTAACCTCGTCCTTGCTCTGGGCACCGACGTCGATATAGAGTTCACTGTGCTTGCGCACCGTGGCTGGATTATCAAACTTCACCATGTGTGCAGAAATCGTTCCAATGACACCCAGTTGGTACCCCTTCGCAGTGGCAATCTTAACCCGTTGTGCCAGCAAAATCCGGTCATCGTGACCTCCGAGCTTCTCAAATCGGATCAGCCCGTTATTTTCAATCTTCTTTACCACAAACCCTACCTCATCCATGTGGGTTGAGATGACGAGAGCCGGCCCAGGATGAGCGCCGCGAAGGACAGCGATGACATTCCCTACCCCATCCACCTTGACCTGATCTGCAATGGAATCTAGTCTCTGCACCAGATATCGAACAACATCGTGTTCGTATCCGCAGGGTCCAATCAGTTCCGTCAATTCCTGAAGCGTTTGTTCCAGTCTTTCCTTCAGTTCCCCGTCTCTCCGTTCCAAACTCAAATGATGACCTCCTCATCCGTTTGCGTGCTGAAAACTCAGTCGGTAAAACACCGTCAACCCACAACAAAGTGACTTACTTTTCAAGCACGGTTGCACCGATGACATCCCGAAAATGTCCGAGGGCAAATTGATGCCCGGTCTCCGAAAAACTCGCGACGCCCGCTTCGTGGACCACAATCTGAAATCCCTTGTTATAAGCATCAACAGCTGTATGTAAGACACAGATGTCCGTGCAGACACCGACCAAATGAACTTCGGAAATCCCCCGTGACCGCAAAAACATCTCCAGGTCTGTTCCGGCAAATGCACTATACCGGGTCTTGTCCATGTAACGAACGTTCTCCGGGAGCCCATCTGCCTGAAGGGTCGTGAACACCTCTCCAACTACGCCGAACAGGTCGCGACCGGCAGTTCCCCGGATGTTATGCGGCGGGTACAACTTCGTTTCCGGGTGATAAATATCCCCCTCGTCATGAACATCGACAGCAAACACAACGGCTTGTCCATCCTCTAAAAAACGTCGAATCTGTGCTGCAATATATCCGTCGATTTCCTGTCCTGCTCGGCCGCACGTCAGTTTTCCCGCATCTGCAATGAAGTCAAAAGTGTAGTCGATGACAATCAAGGCTTTATCCACTGTGCTCAGCCCCCTTTGTAACTCAGCGGATCCCCATTTCACAGTGTTGGAGGATCTCGTCCCAGGTCAGGTACCTGCGAATAATATCCTCTTCAACCAGTACAGGACCTCGTTGGACTTCAATAAACTTGAGACCATTTGCTGTTCGAATCGCATGCCATTGCTCCGGATAAATCCGAATTACGTCCCCCGCTGATACGGAGATAATTCGGGAATCCAACGCAAGTTCTCCAAAACCGTCAATAATCGTCCATACTTCGCTGCGACGCAAGTGCTTCTGATAGCTGATGAGACCCCCAGGACGAAGTTCAATGCTCTTCGTCAAGACCTCTGTCCCATCGTCAAGCTTCTGCAGGTCGAGGACGCGGTGGGAACCCCACTTACGCTCCTCGTACATGGGTCTCTCATCGTAGTTCGAAATGACATCTTTCAGGTGTGCGCTCTCCTGTTTGTCTGCAACAAGGATACCATCAGGAGTCGTGACAACAATGGCGTTCTGAAGACCCATTGTAACCACAGGAACGCCCAACTCGTTGACCACATGGGTTCCGTCACAACTCACAGCGTCACCCATGCCAATAAATGGGGAATCCATCTCTTCGGACAACGAGCCCCACGTGCCAAGGTCCTTCCAGGTACCCTCATAGGCACATGCAACAATGGAGTGAGTTTGTTCGACAACCTCGTAGTCAAAGCTTCGCTTTGGCAGTTCGGAAAATCGATCTCTAAATTCCGGATAATCGCTCGGCAACCCGCGTGACTCAAGAAGCCCTGTAATGAATCCGAGTCGAAAACAGAATACACCGCAGTTCCAGAGCGCGCCTTCTGTTATCAAGGCTTTGGCTGTTTCTTCAGGCGGCTTTTCAACGAAGGACTGCACGCGTCGCCAGTTGTGACCGGTATCCTCTGCTATAACTCGGATGTAACCGAATTTGCTTGTTGGTTCTGTCGGCGTGACTCCGAGCAGTGCAAGGTCAGCATCTGAATCGCGTAACACGGCTTCAAGTTGCGCGATCCGCTCAAAGTACACGTCCTCGACGTAGTGGTCTACGGGAATGACAGCGACCACCTCATCGTTTGAGGCCCCAACAGAACGTAAATATGTTGAAGCGAGGGCGATGGCTGGAAATGTGTCCCTCCGCATGGGTTCTTCGATAAACGGTACGTCACCAACCTGTGCGTCAATCATGTCATGCTGTGCTCTAGATGCACAGATATAGGCATGTTCCTGCAAACCGACCTTTCCCAGCTGCGCCCACACTCGCTGAACCATCGATACGCGTTCGCCGTCAGGACCCCGCAGCACGCGAAGAAACTGTTTTGAGCGGCTGTCATTCGACATCGGCCACAGTCGTTTTCCTGAGCCGCCACTAAGTAAAATGATTCTCACAAACACTCCTCATTTCTAGCTTGTCTATGTTGATAGTAAAATTTTCTTAACCTGTCGCAGGGACAACGCACAGAATGGTGGACGCAATCCCATGAACCCTCTAAAATAGATGTGTTGTTACGAAGTGTGTCATCAGATTGTTTTTTTTCGACATGTTATGAACTATCGATACAAATCCTGTTCTAATGACAGGTTGTTACAATGTACGACCGTAACACGTTCGGGTACGAAATTCCTGATTGGATACACTGAAACACTGTGAACAAGTTCATCTTTTGTCGCCACATCTGAAGAGAAATGAGGCCGTTGTATGCAGCTAAGTATCATCGTTCCCACGTTTAATGAACGTGAGAATGTGCGGGTCGTAGTAGAGCGCGTCGAAGATGCGATGAAACAAGCGACTCAAGACTATGAGATCTGGTTTGTCGATGATAGCCGCGATGATACTCCTATTATATTGGAAGAGCTGGCAAACAGCCATCCGCATGTGCATTACCTGCACCGAGAAGAAGCGAGAGGGCTTGCTACAGCTTGCGTCGAGGGCTTTGCGCGAGCGTCCGGTAAATACCTCGTGGTCATGGACGCAGACCTGCAGCACCCTCCTGAATTGTTGCCGGCCATTTTGGAACGTCTGCAAAGAGGGACCGACATCGTGATTCCAAGCCGTTTTGTCCGCGGCGGTTCAGACGGAGGCCTGAATGGCTTCCGCAAGTTGGTATCCTGGACTGCACGGACGATTGGACGACTGTCTATCTCCCGCATCCGTAAGATCTCAGATTGCACGGGTGGTTACTTTGGATTAAAGCGAACAGCGATTGAGGGGGTTGAGCTAGACCCAATCGGTTGGAAAATTCTTCTTGAAATTCTAGTTAAGGGAAACTATCAGTCAGTCCATGAAATTCCTTATGAATTTCACACGCGCGACGCTGGGGAATCGAAAATGAGCATGCGTGAACAATGGAACTATATGCGCCACATTGTTCGACTCATCTCACAGAGCCCTGAAGACAGGCGCTTCTACCTGTTTTGTATGGTCGGTGCCCTCGGAGTCGTTGTGAACCTTGTCGTGATGAGCCTTCTCATGTATGGATTGCACCTTCATACCATGCTCGCTTCCGTTTTAGCATCTCTGGTTGCAATGGGACATAACTTCTTATGGAATGACAAGGTGACTTGGAAAGGTAACGCTCACCCTGTCCGCTGGCGAAGGATGTTGCAGATGCCGGTGTTTATGCTGATTTCCCTCGTTGGCATCGCCATCACAGCCTTATTCGCACAGTGGTTTCACTCGCTGGGTTGGTCTGAGTTGCTGGGTCAATGTATTGGTATCATCGTCGCCACTGCGTGGTCGTTTGTTGCAAACAACCGCTTCACTTGGCGCACACCGGAGAGTCATGCAAGACAGACGAGGCGAAAGGTGCGTGTTACCCAGGAATGAGTTTGCGGGAAACGTCTCAAACAAACATAAAACATAAGACCCTGCCGACGAGTCTATTATGGCTCATCGGCTTTAACTTGCTCGGCAGAGTCATTTGGATCTTGTACATGCATCCAAAACAGCTCGCCGACTTCGACTGGTATTTCACACATGCTGTTCAAATGGCGAACGGTCAAGGGTACATGGAAGTCAATGCTCCGACGGCGTACTGGCCGATGGGTTGGCCGTTTATCCTATCGATTGTGATTCGCCTGTTTGGCCCGCATGTCATGGCAGGCCTCGTTGCGAACGCCATCTTTAGTACTGTGATCGTATGGCTAATTTACGCACTGACGTTCCGAATTCTTGGTACCCGCCATAACCAAGCTGTGACCAACGTGTCCGACATGAGTACTTGGAAAGAGTCCGCAAATAAAGATCTGTCGCACAACACCGCACATCGGATCGCCATGACAGCGGCTATCGGCTACTCTCTTTTGCCAAGTCAAATCGAATGGAATGCCATACTTGGGTCTGAAGAGTCTTTTACACTCTTGCTTGTTCTGTCCCTGTTCGTGTACGCAAAGCTGGTTCGCCGAAACAACACGGAACCCTGGTTCTGGCGAACAGCGACTGCAGGCGTCATCTTCGGTCTTGCCTCTATCGTCCGCCCGATTGGTCTGTTGTTCCCTGTGTTCCTCGCGGCATACGAATTTTGGGTCAATCGTCGCCAAATTATCCAAGCACTCCTCCGAGGTATCACATTTGGTGTGTCGATGCTTATCGGAATAGCACCGATTACCATTCGCAACGCCATTGCCATGCATCACTTCATCCTCGTTTCCACTAATGGCGGCGTCAATTTGTGGCAGGGGACCAAAATCAACGGCGGCTACTTTTGGACATGGAATCCCTACCGCAATCCGCTCCTAAAGGCCGGGAACAACCAAGTCCTGGAGAATCAAATCGGAAAACAGGTTTCAGAAAAATACATCCTTCACCACCCGTTGCTGACGCTGCTCAATGGGTTTCACAAGGTATTTGATCTGTACAAGGTAGATACGAACGCAGTATGGTACACCTTTAATGTTCAGTACCCGCATTCACACGCTGCGTTGTACACGTTCGATGCAATTGATACCTTAGGATACTGGTTCATGATGATCTTTGTACTTGTGGCATTACTGGTCTTGTACATTCGCAGCGCACGGAACAACTTGCTCATCCACCAGATGTTTAGCAGCTCAAGTCGAGCTATGGCATCGGCGTCCACGAACTTCGACAGTCAGTTCAAGGGTAACAGCCAGGAAGTCGCAGGCACCCTCACCGAGAATGCCGACACTGTGGAGAAATACGCAAGGAAGTCTGCAGGCTCCCTGCGGCGAGCTACGGGGTTTCTCCTGACCTTCATACTCTATAACACACTGCTGTTCTTGTTCTTCCCTGCATGGGATAGGTTTCGCTACCCTCTGATGCCTCTGTTTGCAGTCTTCTTTGCAATCGGGTGGTTTGCTCTTCGGGGCCTCCTCCGCTCGAGATCGACACCGGTTCCAAACAGCTTGAATGGACACTGAGCAACACGGTGGTCCTCAGCCAAACGAGGCACGAGAATACGGGTTGAAAGGGCAGGGCGGACGTCCTGCCCTTTCATTTTGTGTTTGTGCGTTTGACGTCTCCCAAGACATAAGACGGTTACAGTTGTTCATACTAAATGAGGCCTTGCGGGAGCAGAGAGCAATGTAGACAGCGTGGAGGGATGATTTTGGGAGAACTGACGGCCCTGACCTTGATGGACCTTGCAACACTCGCCTCAGCGATAGGGACCTTAGGGTTGGCCATTACGTCTTGGTACCAAATGCGACGCTCCCGTCGAGATTCGTTGCATCCGTTGGTATACGCGGAATCCGCTTGGGTTGATACAGGCGTGGTCAACACTGGATGTCCCATCCTGAGCAGCGTACGGATCAATCTGAAAAACTACGGAACGGGGCCAGCTCTTGATCTGAAGTTTATGGTTCGCGGTACAGTTGGAGAACGTGAACCCTCTGACGTGCGGTCTGCCATGCATACTGTCCCGATTCATGCCGTGCTCAAAGCGGGCCAGTCTGTACCCTATATGAATCTAGCACCAAATCAAGAGGTGTCAGTTGAATTGGCACTTGAAGCCTCGGCTATCGGGCCTCGGGCAGATGGCCCCGTTGTGATTGAAGTTCATTATCGTTCTGTTTTTCGTCAGCACCTCCACCGAGCATTTACGGTTGAATGTCTCGGAGGGCTCGCTTCCATCACGAATGTGGACGGATCAAGGTAGACAGAAGGAACGCCTCAATTTTGAGGCGTTCCCCACTTCACGCACAATCCATCCAGAAACGACACTGGCATCTATTCCAATATCAACTGGAACATCGACCAGCGCTTGCGGTTACATCTTTGTATGAAGACTTAAGCACAAGCGTAATCTGATCAGCCATTAATTAAATCGTCCACGGTAATCATCAACTGCGGATGGATTCGTGTCGACATACCGCGGTTCTGGAGGTCTTCTGCATAGTCTTCAGCACTCTTGAAGTTCATCGGTTTGCTGGGTTTCCACCCGCGACCGCTGTCATACCACACCACAAATTTTTCTACCTGCTCACGAACGGACTGAGCCAACTGTGTCACCTCATTTATAAATTCTGAATCTTCTCACCTGAGATAATGGTACTCTAACGCAGATTTGACATCAATCGACAAGATGAACTATTTATCTCACCGTTTAGGATGCCCAATTCCTGATAATTTTAGTCCTTGCGGCATTTGTGATGATTCGGTTGCACTAGCATGATGATTCGGCTGCACAAGAATCATGGAAGACACAATAAAAAGACCTTCTCGACGTGAAACAGGCCGCAACGCTCGTCGTTGCGGCCATCGAACATCAAACATCGAAGGTCAGGTGTGCGTCAGTATCGAACCAACAACAATTGCAGCGGCGACGAACTTGCATCGTCCTGCAAGACCTCAATTTCCCCAATAGACGTAGGAACAAGGCAAGTGTCACCTGCGGACAACTCAATCGGCTCTGCCCCTTCACACATCAACCTGCCGCTGCCTCGTATCACAATCAGGATATCGGGGCTTTCACTCGACTCGCGGTTCAGCAGGGACTTCGATGCGTTTTCCAGGTTCCACTTGTACAGGGTGAAATACGGACAGTCAATCAACTGCTCTGAGTTCCCCGCGGAGATATCCAATTCCGACTGATGCAGAGGCCCTGCAGCTTCTTCCGTTTTTAAGTGTGAGGGGTCTGCTTGCGGAAACAGCACCTCTGCCGCTTTGTCGACATGAAGTTCACGGGGGACTCCGTCCGTTCCTACCCTATCCCAATCGTACACTCGGTACGTCACGTCTGATGTTTGCTGAATCTCAATCACCTTGGTACCAGCCAAAAGTGCATGCAAGGTCTCGGAAGGCACCAGTATCGTATCTCCGGGTTCAATATCCCGATAGTTCAAATAGTTCCCGATTGTTCCATTCTCAAAGGCATTCCTCAGCACCGCACGAGACGGAAAGCTATGTCCATACACAATCTTACCGCCCGGCTTACTGTCCAGGATGTACCAAGCTTCTGTCTTGCCAAAGTCGTCTTCCATGCGTTGTGCAAAGTGGTCAGATGGATGAACTTGTACCGACAGGTCTTCTGCAGCCTCCAAAAACTTAATCAAAAGTGGGAAGCGCGGTTGAACGGAGTTTCCTAGATAATCGCGCGGGTACATCTCAGTCAGTTCAACGAGAGACAAGCCTCTTAATGGACCGTTTGACACCACGCTGGTTCCATGCGGATGGCCCGAAAGAACCCAGTACTCACCGACGGGGGTATCCACCGGTAATTGAACCTGACATCGATCATGAAAGGTGGATTTGAGACTCTGCCCGCCCCAGACCCGTTCCATCGGAATTGGATAGAACTTAACTGGATAGGGTATGACTTGGCTGTCAGTCGTTACATTGCTCGCGCACACTGAAGACCCTGCAACAGGGTGGTCTTCATTTGTTCTGCCTGGATGTGATGGAATCTTCGCTGACACCTCGCTCCTCCTCTCAGTAAATCAATCTGTGTGTGATATCACATTTCACTTCATCAAGCACCTTTTGTTTATTAAACAGCTTGACGATAAATCCTCTCGCCCCGAAGTGGATTGCATCAATTGTCGTCCGCAACCCGGCAATCATACGTACCTCTGCGCCCTTAGACCCGAAGCTTTGTCCCAACGTTTCAGCTGGTTTGCCATTTTCAGACGTGTCCGTCTCTCGAATTTTTCTATAGGGAAGTGATATATGCGAGATTTTGCGACCGCTCTATCAAAGCAGCAGGTAAAGTAAAATTCCTATCTTCGGTTCAAATGTACGATTACGCCGCTCGGCGCATGGTCCTTCAGGAAATGGTACATCCGAAGCCTAGCACCCTCATCTGAAGAATGAAGATAAATCTCTTGCGGCCAGTGTCCGGTCTTCACAATCCACGCGGTGACTTCATCCGCCTTTCGGCCATCACCAAGGTGGTAGTCGAGGGAGAGCCGACGAACGACGACCTCCTCAAGGAGCATTTGACACTCCTCAATCGTCCGCACCAAGGTATATCCGGGCGGTGCACTGCGCAGGTCGTCCAAGAATAAGTCGAAAACGTGTCTCTCGCTCACGAGTTCCCCCCCTCCACCAACCAGAGAATCAAACCGTTTCAGACTCAGTTGATCCGGTTTGTGCGATCTGCCACTGCCCCTGCAATCTGTGCTCCGACCAGCGCGTTATGCTCAATTAACCGAACATTCGCAGCCAAGGACTTCCCTTCTGTCAGGCTTTCCATGGTAGACAGCAGAAATGGCGTAACGTCCTTGCCAGTAACCCCTTGTTGTTCGGCTCTCATTACGGCTGCCTCGATAGCCGATGTAATCTCGGCTTGGTTCAGTTCCGCATCCAGTGGAATCGGGTTCGCAACAAGGATCCCTCCATGCAGGCCAAGCCCCCACTTGGTCGCTGCAATCTCAGCCACTGCTTGCGGGGTATCGACCCTGAAGTTCGCCTGGTAACCGCTCGTCCGAGTATAGAACGCAGGTAAATCTTCTGTTTGGTATCCAAGCACTGGAACGCCGAGCGTTTCCAACACCTCGAGAGTCAGTCCGATATCGAGGATTGCCTTCGCACCTGCACTAACAACGATCACGTCGGTGCGAGCCAGTTCCTCCAAATCAGCAGAGACATCCATTGTTCGTTCTGCCGCTCTGTGAACACCGCCAATGCCACCTGTCACGAATACTTGAATTCCTGCCAGGTGCGCTGCGATCATCGTAGCTGCGACCGTGGTCGATCCGGTCCTGCCTGTTGCGAGCAACACCGGGAGATCACGCCGACTCGCTTTGACGACCTCCTTTTCGTGTGCCAGGGCTTCAATTTCATCTGCCGACAACCCAACACGGATCTTTCCCCCCTGAATGCTGATAGTGGCCGGGACTGCACCAGCTTGTCGAATGATGGTTTCGACCGACAAAGCTGTCTCTACGTTCACCGGGTATGGCATGCCGTGAGTCACAATGGTCGTCTCCAGTGCGACGACTGGCCGTCCTTCGTGAAGTGCTGTTTCTACTTCCTCACTGTATGAAAGTCGCTGTTCAATAGTGTGCTTTCTTGTCCGTGCATCCTGTTGCAAATCATCTACCATCATGTTACCCCACCGCCCTATATCTTCTTAAATGTCCATACGTACGTTGAAGAGTTCTATCAGTTGAAGAGTTCTATCAGTCGGGGAGTGTGCCCCCGGTCCATATCGTTTTGTTGGTCAGTGTGCAGCAAGAACAGAGGCCCTGCTTTGAACGACTTGTGCGGAGAGCTGGTGCCCATAAGCCGCAGCCTCGTCTGGAGGATAGCCCTTCATCAGACCTGCCGCAAAACCGGCTGTAAAAGCATCCCCCGCACCAGTCACATCGACCACTCTCGTTGGCACAGCTGGTACCGTAATGCTCTCACCCCTTGTCACGACGATAGAGCCGTTTACCCCCCGCGTTGTGACGACAATGCGCGTCCCGCCGTCAATTAATGCTCGTGAGGCCCGTACAACATCTTCGGGTGATGCAACAGACAACCCTGACAGTGCCGCGAGCTCGTCTTGGTTTGGGGTCACAGCGTACATGCGTCCGATCAAATCTCTGACCCCTTGTGCCTTTGCCACCGAAACCGGATCGCACACGACAGGAATACCTCGGTCTTGCCCATACCCGCAGACACATGCAACGGTCTCCGTGGGCAGGTTGGTGTCAACACAGATGAGGCCGATATCCTGCAACCCCTGAACTATCGGAAGAACCATATCCGGTTGAAGTTTTTCGACAATCGACATCGCCGACACTGCAACGGACAGCTCTCCGCAGCTGTCTACCACGGCTAGGTAGGTGCTCGTCGGTGTGTCCGGAAACACTCGGGATGGCATAGTATCGACGCCACAGGTCTGCAGGCCTTCTCGAAGCCAGTCTCCTTCGCTGTCTTTGCCAAACGCACTGAGAAACCTGACGGGCACTCCTAGGACAGCAAGGTTGTGTGCGATGTTCCGACCTACTCCGCCCGGACTCTTCCAGACCGTACCTGGGTTGCTTGTCTCTGGAATCAGCGAACCATGCGAGCGGCCTTTGATGTCGACGTTCGCACCGCCAATGACCAACACAGCGCTGCCATTTGTGAAACTCGTCTCAGTGATTTCCAATCTGTCCTGAATCATAGGGTCCTCCCTATTGTGCCCGACGCAAGTCTATAATAGCAGGTATACAATCGCATCACGAATTGGAGGTGGCTGCATGCCAGAGCGAACTCGAATCCTGGTAGTGGATGACGAATCACGCGTCCGCTCCATGATTCACCAATATCTTACAGCCGAAGGCTATGATGTGACAACGGTCGGCACCGGACACGAGGCACTTGAGGCTGTGCGCCGGGACGATGTACAACTGGTCATTCTCGACTGGATGTTGCCAGGGGGCTTAAATGGTCTTGAAGTGTGTCGAGAAATCCGAAAGATAAGCTCGGTCGCAGTCATCATGCTGACCGCGAAGACCGAGGAAACCGATATGATTGTTGGTCTGGAAATGGGCGCAGACGATTATGTCACAAAACCATTTCGCATGCGTGAGCTGACCGCTCGTATCCGTACAGTTTTGCGCCGAACGCAGCAAGGCGGCGAAGCCTCTCCTGCAAATGTACTCACCCGCGGCAGTCTGGTTATTGAGCCCGACAAGTTCACTGTACGTAAAGATGGTGAGGATGTCATACTTACACCAGCGGAGTTCAAAATCCTCGTCACCTTAGCGACTCGTCCCGGTGTTGTGTTTAGCCGCCTTCAGCTTTCAGAGGTTGCACTCGGAGATGATTACATCCACTACGAGCGCAGTATTGATACACACATCAGTCACCTGCGCAAGAAAATAGAGAGCAACCCATCGCAGCCCGAGTATATTCAAACTGTGTACGGGATAGGGTACCGTTTCGGGGTTCCGGTATGAGTGTGCGTCTGAAAATCTGGATCGCCATGGCCGGTCTGATTCTGTGGATGTCCGGCTGCTACTTGGTGATTTCCCACATCTTCACCGAATCCCAATTTCGTCATTTCACCACCGAAGCGAGGATTCAATCGGCAACCCGATGGGCGACGGTGATAGAGCGCTACTATGAAGAGCACGGTTCTTTTACGGGCGTCGAGCCGGCAGTCAAAAACGCTGTGATTCAGTCGCCGTATGGAACGGGGACAAGCCTTGAGGAAATTACCCTCATCTCACCGAATGGTTCGCAGATTGCGAAGATAGCGCTGTCCCCCACTCCGCCTGACCCTGACGACACAACAGGTGTCCCCGTCCCGATTATGGTGAATGGGAAAAAGATTGCCAGCGCCATCGTATACGACCGCGTGATTGAAGGACTTGAGCTTCTGCAGGAGACCACGCTGCAATCGGTTGCCAATGCCACTCTTGTGGGACTGTTGCTGACAGCAGTCATCTCACTGATTGCAGGCGGTTGGTTGTCCCGTTTAATTACCAAACCGTTGCGGAATATTATGGGTGGAATCCGCCAAATTGCACGAGGGGACCTGAACACGCAAGTGAGGGTCAGGTCACGCGATGAGTTCTCAAGATTGGCCGACGCTCTGAATGACATGTCTATGAAACTCGCCCAGGCTGTTCAAACCAGGCGTCGACTGGTTGCGGACGTGGCCCATGAGTTACGCACGCCCATCACAATCATTCAAGGACAATTGGATTTGATTCAAGATGGCTTGCAACCAGCTGAGCCGTCTTCCTTGCTGCCGATTCAAGATGAGGTCTTGAGGTTGCGCACACTCATTGACGAACTGCATCAACTCGCTCTTGCAGAGTCACATCAACTGAAGCTGCATATGACGAGAATGGAACTGGTCGAATGGCTTTCACAGCTTGTCGAGAAGTTCAAACCGGAGGCACTGTTACGCGGCATTGATATCGGTTTCACAACTGAAGTGGAAAGTGCTTATGTCTCTGCGGATAGTCACCGCTTAACCCAGGTGTTTGCGAACCTGATTAGTAACGCACTTCGTTACACGCCGGAACAAGGAGCCATTCACCTGACCTTAAGAGAAAACCCAGAACCCCAGAAAACTGTGGCCATCGACGTAACGGATACAGGAACAGGGATTCCGAAAGAACAAGTGGACCACATTTTTGACCGATTTTATCGGACGGAAGAAGCGAGATCGCGCGAAAGCGGAGGCCTCGGTCTCGGTCTTGCCATTGCTAAGGAACTCGCTGAACTCCACGGTGGAAAGATATCTGTGGCCAGTGAACCAGGGCGAGGCTCTACATTCACCATTACCTTGCCGCTCAAGTGATAAAGAATTACAATAACGAGGGGTAAAAAAATACCCCTATGGGTTTATTGCGAAGGAGATGAAGCCATGTCCCTGATTGAGGAAAGCGATAAGCAAGCAATAAAGGAATTGTTTGCGCAGAAGATGGAAGGCACTGCGCACATTCGCTTCTTCAGTTCCAAAGAAGACTGTCAGTACTGTGGAGAGACACAGGATCTTCTGCAAGAACTTGCCGAGCTGTCAGACAAGATTGATTTGCAAGTATTTGACAAGGATGAAGCTCAAGACAAGGTACACCAATTGGGAGTGAACAAGTACCCAGCCACTGTTTTTGTTGATGACAATGAAAACGACACTGGTGTGCACCTTTACGGCATTCCATCCGGGTATGAATTTGGTACATTGATCGAGGACATCATTGATGTCGCAAACAACCATACCGAACTGAGCCCGGAAACCATTAACGCTTTAAAACAGATTGACCAGGACGTAACCCTTTCTGTCTTCATCACACCCACCTGACCTTATTGTCCCCGCGCGGTTCGCGTGGCTCACCACATGGCTATGATCAATCCTCACATCAAGGGAGAAATGATTGAGGCCATGGAATTTATGGATCTATCGAGCAAACACAATGTCATGGGCGTGCCAAAAACTGTCATCAACGATGGCCGAGCTGAACAGGAAGGCGCTGTCCCGGAACAAGTCATTTTGTCGAAAATTCAAGAAGCTCTGCGCTAAGTTTAGACAATGAAGCGAGCATCTGACATGTCAGATGCTCGCTTTCATCTCCACAACTTCTTAAGATTCCCTCCAAAATGAGTCAAGACTCTCTTTGTACACTTATGTCCGACCGCGCCAAGCACGGATTATATGGATTGGGCTTCATCGAGGCTTGACTCTGGGAGGAACAGCATTGCCGCCACTGCACCCCTTAATCATCCACTTTCCCATTGCCTTGTTTGTCATCGCAGTTTTGTTTGACGGGATAACCGCCTTTACTCAGAAAACGTCTCTCCTGTCTGCCACAAAACTCCTCTATCTCTTTGGTTATCTTGGCACCCTTGCGGCCCTGATTACGGGCGACATGTTAAAGCATCAGCGGGCCGCCATCTTACCGCACACACTGCTCACCATGCATGAATGGTTGGCGATTGCATTTGCAGTCTGGTTTACTGTACTCCTTACGGTCCGGCTTCGGCGATACTGGGAGCCAAGCAAACCATACGCTGCCATGGCAATCGTTGGTCTATTGCTTTTAGTTGCAGTCGGACACACCGGGGGCAGCATGGCTTGGCCCAGCCTCAAGAGCAGCGTTGCGATTCGCAGCACTGGCAATCCGAATACCAGTGCCTCCACCAGCAGTACAAACAACACCCAACCAACTACCTCCGGACAACTCACTGGTTCCGCCAATTCAGCCGCTTCTTCACAAAACAACGCAACCTCTCGAACGGATTCAGGAAACGCCGCAGGAGTTGGAAGATCGAGCAGTTCATCGAGTTCTACGTCACTGGTTCAACTTGGCCAGCAGTACTTTGTTGAGGACTGTCAGAGTTGCCATTCACTTGGCGTCGCCGAACAGTATTTCGGTCACCCCAAATCAGACTGGACGACCGTTGTTCAAACCATGCAATCCTATGCTGGCGGGGCTATCCCTGACAATCAGGCGCAGGCAATCATTGCCTACGTATCAAGCCAACCGTAACACGTTCACGAACCACGCCACAGAGCCAGCGATGTTATCCGGGGAGCTCATCCCCGGGCTCTAGCACAGGGGCGTTTCCCATTTCAAACGTGTTTGGGTACTTCAAACCCGTACCTGTATTCAGCAATACAACCCGTTCGCCGTGTGCAATCCAGCCGTCGGCAGCGAGGCGAGCCGCTGCTGCTGCAGTTGCTGCGCCTTCGGGGCAGACAAACAGGCCTTCCTCGCGAGCAAGTCGTCTCTGCCAATGTAAGATCTCCTCATCCGTCACTGACAGAGCGCATCCATTTGTCTCCCGAATGGCTTCCAGCACCAGAAAGTCCCCAAGTGCTTTCGGGACGGTGATACCGAAGGCAATGGTCAAGGCATCGGGCCAGAATTCGGACTCCGTTTTGCCTTGTTTATATGCTTGCACAATCGGGGCACATCCGGCGGCCTGAACAGCAACCAGTCGCGGCATCCTTCCGCCTTCAAGCCATCCTAATGATCGAAGTTCCAGCATCGCTTTGTATATGCCGATCAGTCCAACGCCGCCTCCGGTCGGATAAAGGATTACATCCGGCGCGTCCCAGGCGAAGTACTCGGCAATCTCAAACCCCATGGTCTTTTTGCCTTCCAAGCGATAGGGTTCGTTCATCGTCGAGGTGTCAAACCAACCCTTTTCTGCGGCAGCAGTGTTGGTGATGCGGCCCGCGTCACTGATCAGACCTTGGACTAGGTGTACATCTGCCCCACTGGCAATGCATTCTCTTCGAGTAATCTCAGGAGCGTCTTCAGGCATGACGATGCTCGCACGAATACCAGCCCTTGCTGCGTAGAGCGCCCATGCGGCACCGGCATTTCCGTTCGTCGGCATGGTTATGGTGTGGATGCCGAGTTCCTTAGCGCGAGAAATACCGACAGCAGCACCGCGCGCTTTAAAACTGCCTGTCGGCATCAGTCCCTCGTCTTTCAAGTATAGGTGGTTGAGGCCGAGGTAATCACCGGTTTTGACAAGCGGCAACATCGGTGTCATGCCTTCACCGAGCGTCACAATGTTGTCTGCTTTTTGAACAGGCAGAAGTTCATGGTACCGCCACAGTGACCCAGACCGCCGAGCCATCTCATGAGGCCGCAAGTGGCGCATCGCCAATTCCAGATCGTATCGCACCAAGAGCGGGGCCCCGCACGCGCATTGATTCAAAACTTGTGATGCATCATAGGCTTTTGTGCACTTTGAACACTCGAGATGAGATAGATAACTATACGCCATGTTGGGCCTCCTCGGTCTCCGGCAATGAAACGCTTACATGCGACATCTGCAACAAATCAAGTTGCATCTTGAAGCAAGCTTGCCTCTTTCCGCGGGTTTGCCTCTCCCAGAAACTCACTGAATCCAATCCTGTTTTTACCGTGTTGTTTTGACCAATACAGCCCTTGGTCGGCCAGTTTAAAGAACTTGTCCGCTGTCTCCCCGCGGGAGTGGGAATGAACACCGATGCTGATCGTGATAGACTGACCCGCATGTAAAACCGAAGACACGTACCTGCGGAGATCTTCCATACGCTCTCTGAATTCACCTGCAGACACTTCTTGGGCGACAACCACAAACTCTTCGCCCCCGTAGCGGGCTAGGAAAAATGCCTCCGGTAAAGAGTTCAACATATATTTTGCGAGTTCCTTCAACACCTGGTCCCCAACGTCGTGTCCGAATGTATCATTGATACCTTTAAAGTTATCCACGTCGATGACAGCCAGGTGGAGCGGCATATCATGTTGGTTACATAAATCCATCACCCGGCGCATGTGATCCTCAAATGCGGATCGGTTGTATAGGCCGGTCAATGGATCAAGCTTAGACATCCTTTGCATCAACACATTCTCAAGCATAAGTTCTTGCTTCGCCTCGATATTCCGAAGGAGTGCCCTCCGCAACTCTTGGCTGCGTGCAACGATGGAAATCCCGACTCCCGATGCTGCCAGCAAAAAACCAACCATCACCAACAGGTCCGTGCTGGTCATTGTGTGCTGCGGGCGATAAACGTGCAGGTACAGCACAATCAGTTCAAGCAAACTGATTCCCGTTGCAGCAGTCATCATTTTTTTGGACAGATAGATGCTTGAAAACATAATAGGCAGAACCAATATCACAACAGGACTCATAAGTTGATAGAGAGCATTTGCAATCACATAGACGCTGAGATACGTCGCAACAAAAAGAAACAACGGTATCTTCTGTGGAAACCGCATGGACACAGCCTGCAAAACGATCACGACTGGCAACAAGATGAAGCCCGGGTACACCATGGTGTGAACGAGTAAGTCTGCACGAGTCTGAGACGGGGTCATCAACCCGCCGATGAATGCAAGAACCAGGTACAACCCGATGCAAAACCAGAACAGGTAGAGAAACCTCCGGTTCCAACGCGCGGAAATTTCGCTTTCGTTGATTTCGTTCACCCCCATGTTTAACCCCGATACCGCGTTATCTCTGTCGAAAACCGCCGTCTTCAGCACTCAACTTGTTACTCACAGTGTGCAACAGGAATGGAAAACTGTCTACAAAAAGCCGCGACACAATTGTAAGTTTGCGTATTTTATAGTTCACCGAGCACAAAAAAAATGACCTGTGATGCCAGGCATCCGTGTACGACGGAGTTGGCCATCTCAGGTCATTACATTTCTCTAGTGTATATGCCGTATCAGTCTAGCAAGTCTGCATCAACGACCACTTTGGTTTGCGTCAGCTCACAACGTTAATGGTGCCCATCATGTAGCCCTGGTGCGTCATGGAGTAGCTCTGCATGCCGCCGTCACATTGAATCGTGCACTGCCAGGTGAAGCTGCCCGTCTTGGTTGGGGTAAAGGTGTATGTGCTCACTGTCGGAACGCCTTCTTTGCTTGCACCCTTCCAAACTTGGCTGATACCGAGGCCGGCTGAAAACATGCTGTGGTCTCCGGTGTCAAAGTTGGTGACTGTGAGGACTACTGGAATTCCTGCTTGAACTGTAAAGTCTGCCGGCGAGTAAGAGTCATGCAGTTTGCCGTCAGCTGCCGCGTATTGCAGGCCATCCTTGATCGTCAGGTCGATATACTGTTTGTTCGTGCTTTGCGGCAGGACGTGGACGGTACCCATCATGTATCCATCATGCGTCATCGAGTAGCTCGTCATACCGCCGTCACACTTGTCGACGCACTGCCACTGGAAGTCGCCGGCCTTGGATGGTGTGAACGTGAAGGTTGTGATACCAGGTACGCCCTTCTTCGCTGAACCCTTGGCTTGAACGTTCAGACCGAGGTCCGCACTGCTGAAGCTGTGTTCGCCGCTGTCGTAGTTGTAAATGGTCATCTTCACAGGCACACCTTGAATTACATTCAGGTCGGTTTGTGCATAAGTGTCATGCATCTTGCCGTCAGGACCAAGGCGGTTGCCTGGCAGAATTGTCAGGTCCATCTCCTGACTCTTGAGTGCTGTTGTGCTGGTATCTGTTGACTGACTACCGCTGCTTGAGCTCGATGTGTTGTTAGCAGCTGAGCTAGTAGTTTGAGTAGGCGACGTTGTGGGTGCAGATGCATTGTTTGATGTTGCTGCTCCACATCCAGAAAGAATGAGTGCTGACAATGCAACCGTTGCAAGAAGTGTTTTTTTCACTTTGACCAACTCCCCTTTAATTTCTGAAGCACATCCTCATTATTGAGCCACTGCGAATTTGCGGGGAGGTCAAAGTAGATGATCTATATAGTCATCGATGGGACTATTTCGATCTCCTAACGAAGTAGCTCAGGATCATGTGCAGAGTAGCTCATGCATACATGAGTAGTAGTTCATGGTACCCTCGTCATGAGTATCATGGACTAGTACAAAACAGAGGTGTCACAACGACTCGATAGTATCGATGAAAGTCGCTTCTTGACCAGATCCGTGAATGGGCCCGAAGGAAATTTGGGAACGAGGCACTCGTGTCCAGACCTGAACACCACAAAGAGGCGGTTATTCCGCCTCTTTGTGGTCGTCGGTACTTATAAAGGAAGGAGGGGGGGTTGGCAGAGCGAACCACATTGACAAAGCAATATGGAAGGATGAATGCGAAGTATGAATGAAAAGTAATGAATTAATATAAAGTGCCTTCTCATTCTGT
The DNA here is from genome assembly GCF_001399675.1 of Paenalicyclobacillus ferrooxydans. GTDB lineage: Bacteria > Bacillota > Bacilli > Alicyclobacillales > Alicyclobacillaceae > Alicyclobacillus_B > Alicyclobacillus_B ferrooxydans. The sequence goes on along the minus strand of NZ_LJCO01000033.1, from coordinate 180,322 downwards.
TCTGTCTTGAGTTCGCTTAGCACATGTTTATTTTCTAGCTACAGAGCCTGTCCGAACAGGTCCATATGGACTGTCTTCAGTTCCTGGTAGGACCAGTTCAAGTGCAACGAAACTGATAGTCCAAGTGTCATATCAGGTCTACTATCCAGATCACACATCACTCACTTGTTGTCTATCTGTTCGTGCGCCATCTGACGCATTCTACGAAACAGGGAATCCGGTTGGCTGAGCAATTGATGCGGTGACCCGGCTTCTACGGCGCGGCCATCCTGCAGGACCAAAATGGTATCAACCGACTCTAGTCCCGCCAGACGATGCGTTATATAAATCACCGCCTTCTCTGCCACAGCACTCCACAGTGCTTCGAGAAATTCCGCTTCGGTTACCGCATCCAGTCCATTTGTCGGCTCATCAAGAAGAAGAATCGGAGCACCGCGCAAAAGTGCCCTGGCGAGGGCGATTCGCTGCCGCTCTCCGCCGGAGAATCGCGCCCCGTTTTCTCCGACTAAGGTATCAAAGCCATCTGGCAAGCTTTCAATGAGGTCGAGAATTTGAGCAGTCTTGGCTGCGTCACACAGTTCATCATCAGATGCCCCTGGTTTCGCCAGCCTGAGATTGTCTGCAACAGAGACATGAAACAAAAATGCATCTTGTGTCACAGCAGCAAATTGGTTGCGGACAAATTCTACAGGCAGATCCCGTAGTTCGTATCCCCCCAACATCACTGAGCCTTTGTGATACGTGCATAGGCCGAGCAGCATATTGAATATCGTCGATTTTCCTGATCCGCTTTCCCCTACCACCGCTACCCTTTCTCCTGGGGCCAAGCGGAGGGTGACCCCGCGGAGAACGTCGGGTAACGCATCGTCATAGCGTACCTGAACGTCACGCATCCAAAGCACAGGCGGTTGAATGAGCGAATCCCCTTCCTGTACAAGGGGCAGACGATGAATTGGACCCTGTTCCAACTCTGATGCGCTCATTGCTGGCACCTCTGTATTTGTTACCGGCATCCCTCCGTTTGCTGCCGGGATCTCTTCAGATACATGACCGGCAAGCTCCTTGATCCGGCGCGCAGCTGCTAAGGTTTCATTCATTGCTTGAACGGATGCGGGGATGGGCATAACTGCTTCGAAGCTTGCAAGAATGATGAACAACAGAGATGGAACTTCAACGCCTTTGACTGCATGCAATGAAACCAAGGGGATAAGGACCAAAAGTGCAGCCCAAACAGAAACATTCGTAAAAAAAACAAAAGCCCCCGTCCCTGCACTTTGGATGAGGGTTCCTCGTCGAGCTGCCTGCGTCAGGTCAGTCTGTTTGTTTGCTAGGGAGCGAATGGTTGCATCCACTTGACCATCCATGGTCAGTTCCGTCAGACCACGTAGGGCATCGCCGAGCTCCGACTGAAAATCGGATCGCAGAAGGACCTGCGCCTTCCCCGCTTGACGCCCAAGATGCAGACTGATCCAAGGGACAACGGCACCCGTGATGACAAAGAAGACTGCAAACCAGATGGCCGTCATCCCACTGTACCTAGCAATCCACAAAACAGACATCACGCCCACGAACAATGCAATTAAAGGTGGAGCCAGCACCCGGAGGTACAGGTTTTGCAAAGACTCCACATCGGTTACAGCGCGGGTTAATACATCTGCGCTCCCGTGGTGTTCGAGCAGCCGGGTGCCATTGCTTGTTTGTTCGATCCGGTCGTAAAACCACACTCGTACACGGGCCAAGATGTGGAAGGTGAGATCGTGCGAAACGAGCCGTTCCAAATACCGAAAAACACTTCGAGAGATGCCAAAAAACCGAACCCCGACAATCGGAGTCCATAACAGAAGGATGGTTGCCGGGTGCAAGGCTGCAGCTGCAATCAGATAACCGGAGGTGCCCATCAAGCCAACGTTGGCTAGAATCGCCAGAAATCCAAGTCCTGCAGCCAAGAGAAGCCGCCAGCGATACGGTCTCACAAACTGTAATAACCACATGACGTTTGTCATACCCGTGCCCCCTCTGGCACGAACTCCCGAGCAGCCGTATCGAATATCGCCCCGTCGTTGTAAAAAGCCCACAACTTCTGGTACGTGCCTCCTGCAGAAACGAGATCGGCATGGGTGCCTTGCTCGACAATCCTGCCAGATTCAACAACCACAATCTGATGGGCCCTCCTGACGGTCTGCATACGGTGTGCCGCGACTAGTGCTGTCCTCCCTTGCAAGGCAGTCTCAAGGGACGCCTGCAAGGCTTGCTCACTCACCATATCGAGCTGTGAGGTCGGTTCATCGAAGCATGCAACAGGGGCTCGTTTCAAGATGGCTCTCGCCATCGCGATACGCTGGATCTGTCCCCCACTGAGCTGCACATCTTCACCAATCCGTGTGGTGTAACCGTGCGGAAGTCGACAAACAAATTCATCAACGAGTGCCAATCGTGCCGCTTCCAAGGCTTCGGCAACGCTTGCGCCTTGCCGGGCACGACAGATGTTTTCAAGGATGGTCCCAGGGAACAGATGGGTTGTCTGCGATACGTACGACACATGAGCTCGCCAGTCCGATAGTTCAAATTCCGATAAAGCTACACCATTGATCCGGATTTGCCCCTGCAAAGGCCTGGCAAATCCGAGCAACAGGTCAAACAGGCTGCTTTTGCCGGCACCACTCGCTCCCACGATAGCCACTGTTTTTCCGGCTGGGACGCAAAATGAAACGTGCTCCAGAGCATTAACCTCGGAGCCGGGATATGCAAATGAGACATCATCGAATTCAATGGAGATGGGACTCTCGTGTTCAAAGCACGAAACACGAGCGTTGTGGTCATCGGCTTCACCTGTCTGTGATTGGATCACCTCGACTATCCGACGCGTCCCTCCCTGGACCAAGGGCTGTGTGTCGAGAATCTCAAAGATCCGTTTTGCCGCCTCGATCCCGTTCATACTCGCATGAAACTGTGTGCCAATCATGCGGATGGGCAGGTAAAATTCAGGTGCAAGTAAAAGGACGAGGAATGCCCGATGGAAATCGATGTTCCCGTGAAGCAAACGCAGGCCAAGCATGACCGCAACAACTGCGGTGCTGAGGGTCGTGAGCAATTCAAGCACCAATGCTGAGAGAAAGGCAACCCGCAAGGATTGCATGGTAGCTTCCCGGTAGGTATCAGTGATGCGTTCGATGATTTCCACCTGGGCGCGGCTTCGATTGAATACTTTCAGGGTTGTGAGGCCGCGGATCACATCAAGAAAGTGTCCCCCAAGTACCGACAATGCCCGCCACTGACGCTTCGCAATGGAGTCTGCCCCTTTTCCAATGAGAATCATGAAGATTGGAATCAGCGGCGCTGTCACGGCGAGAATGATGGCTGACCAGATATCCGTTCCAATGACGAGACACCATACGGCGACCGGAATCAGAAATGCGTGAGCCATTTGAGGCAAATACTTCGTTGCGTACACATCGACTTGCTCGATCCCGTTCATAGCTGAATTGACGAGTTCCCCGGTTCGCTCTCTGCGCAGATAGACAGGACCGAGTTGAAAGAGGTGACGGACAAGGCTCATGCGCAGGTCTTCCCGAATTCGCAATGACACATCGCCACTCGCCTTATCGCTCAGTCCCGTCGCAACAGCACGCAGGAGGATGACGAAGAACAGCAGTGCAATGGGCATCATTACGTCGCCACGGTTGCGGTCATTCAAGAATACATCCGTGACGATTTTTGCGAGAAAGACGGCCTGCAGAATCATCAGCAGGCCGCTGGCAAAGTTGAGCACAACGACCGTGGTCAACCCTGGTATTAAGTTAGGGATGCGGCGAAACCACTCTTTCGTGTTCATCAGTAATCCATGTGATCCGACAAATGAACCCGTCGCCGGAAGATCCAGTAGGTCCAGATTTGGTAGGCGAGCACAATCGGCACGAGTGTCAAGGCGACGATGGTCATCACCTTCAGTGAATACGGGTTTGACGCGGCATTGTAGATGGTGAGACTCCAGTCAGGACTCAGCGAACTCACCATAACCCGCGGGAACAAGTCCATGAACACGGTCACCGTGGAGAGCGCGATCGTCAGACCCGTCATAAGAAATCCCCATCCATCCCGCTTAGCCCGGATAAAGAACTGGACTGAAAAGAGTGCGAGACCAGCGAGAATCGGGACAGGACCGGGATCGACACCGTGCCGTGTAAACATATCGGTATCAAAGTAGCTCAACACGACGAAGAACAACATCAACACGGTGGTCCACGCCCCAATGGCAAGACCGACATTTCTCGCTTTTTGCTGCAGTTCACCTTCTGTTTTCAGTGACAGAAAGAGTGCCCCGTGCAAGATAAACAGCAAAATCATCGCGGCACCGCCAACGAGAGCGTAAGTATTCAGGAGCCCCCAAAACGTACCCACGTAGTTCATCTTGGCGTCAATGGGAACACCACGCATCAAGTTTGCGAGTGCCACGCCCCACAACAGCGGCGGGAGCAGACTGCCGCCAAAAATCACATAGTCCCAGACACGGCGCCACTTGGGATTCTCCAGTTTACTCCGGAACTCAAACGCCACTCCTCGTCCAATCAACGCTACAAGGAGTAGGAAGAGCGCTAGATAAAATCCGCTGAACAAGGTAGCGTACCAGTTTGGAAATGCGGCAAACATTGCACCGCCAGCGGTGAGCAGCCACACTTCATTACCATCCCAAAACGGCCCGATAGTGTTGATGATGGCCCGCCGCTCACCATCTGTCTTGCCGAGGAATGGCATCAGGATGCCAACGCCGAAATCAAAGCCCTCCAGGAAGAAGAACCCGATGAACAGCACCGCAATCAAAATAAACCACAGTATGTTAAGGTTCATCTCTGTCCCTCACTCTCCTATAGTGGTGCGATAGTCGCTTTTGGTGACGCGACATTTGGCGTACTTGGACTGTCCATGCCCGACTTCAGTGTCCGAACGAGAAGCATCACGTCCAGTACTGCGAGTACTCCGTAAATGAGCGTGAAGCCAATCACAGTTGTCAGAACCATGCCTGCAGAAACGGTTGGTGACACACTGTTTGATGTCTTGAGCAGTCCGAATACGCTCCATGGTTGACGGCCGATTTCGGTCATGACCCATCCCATCGAGTTCGCGATATAGGGCAATGCAATAGAGGGGACCGCAATCCGCAATAGAGCTCTCCGAGTGCTGAGCTTGTTACGTATTACTGCCACGACACCCCAAATCCCAAGGAGAACCATCAACCCACCAGCCAACACCATGATACGGAAGCTCCAGAATGTGACGCGTACCGGCGGGATGTAGTTGCCGGGTCCATACTCTGCTTGGTACTGGGCCTGAAGTTGGTTGATGCCCTCAACACTGCCGTGCAATTTGTTGTAAGACAGGATGCTGAGCATCCCCGGAATCTGAATCTGCATCGAATCTGTATGGTCCTTTGTGTTGATCGCAGCCACAACAGTCCACGGTGCGACATCCGGGCTGGTATTCCACAGTGCTTCGGAAGCTGCCATCTTCATCGGCTGGCTTTGAACCAGGTGCTGTGCTTGTTCGTGGCCGACAACGCCGACCAAGATACTCGACGCCAAACCGACGATAGCCGCAATCTGGAACGACCGTTTAAAAGCTTCCGCCTTGTGCGCTCGCAGAAGATGCCAAGCACTGACGCCAAGGATGAAGAACGCACCTGTGGAAAGCGCTCCGAACCAAACATGTGGAAACTCGAGCCACAGTTGTTTGTTGGTAATCAGCGCCCCAAAGCTGGACATCTCTGCATGTCCATTCCGAATCGTGTAGCCCACGGGTTCTTGCATGAACGAGTTGGCGGTCAGGATCCAAAACGCAGAAATTGTTGTGCCAATGGCGACGAACCAGATGGCCGTTAAATGAACGCCCTTAGATAGTCTCTCCCACCCAAAGATCCAGATACCAAGAAAGGTAGATTCAAGAAAAAATGATGCGAGTGCCTCCACTGCGAGCGGTGCACCAAAGACATCCCCGACAAACCGCGAGTAGTCTGACCAGTTCATACCGAACTGGAACTCTTGCAGAATGCCTGTCACAACGCCGACAGCAAAGTTGATGAGAAAAAGTTTGCCCCAAAATTTGGCCATCTGTTTGTACGTTTCATCATGCCGGGTGACATACATCGTCTCCATATAAGCAATCAGAAACGCCAAGCCAATCGTCAGGGGCACAAAGAAGAAGTGATAGATGGTCGTGATGCCGAATTGCCATCGCGCAAGAAGGAGATTACTCATTCTCACAACTCCTTTCCGAATCGACACTGTCGAACAGAGACCGACAAACTGAGCGGAGTCGGCGACACCTACTTCGTGTCTCCGCAGGGCCTGTGAGATAGAAACTCATAGGAGGCAGTGCAAGCCGTCTGCGCAGTGTTCACACATATATTCGCTAGTATGCTGTGACGGATTCAACAATCATTCGCCTCTATCAGCGGTGTTCATGGTTCTTTCATTGTTTGAACACGACTCGTTCACAACTTTGAAATCGGGTGTGGGGAATTGTGCTTTTAGGTGATTCTTTCAGGGGGTGGTTGGGGGCCCGTCGGGATCCCTCGCAGCGGAACTCAGTTCCTCTTTCTCTGCCGCAGTCGTCACACGGGCGGCAATAGCGGAACTCAGTTCCTCTTTTTCTGCCGCAGTCGTCGCCCCGGCGGCAATAGCGGAACTCAGTTCCTCTTTTTCTGCCGCAGTCGTCGCCCCGGAGGCAATAGCGGAACTCAGTTCCTCTTTTTCTACTAAGGCTTCCATCCAGTCGGCAGGCTATCCGGGATACTTAGAAACATATATCGCCGTCTCTATTAAATTCGGAAAGCGCGCTTTCGCGCGCTCCCATCTACATAAATGCTATTTCAACGTGATCTGCTGTAGTGCCGTCTCGCCCTGGTAGTTGACGACATCGTAGATTTTTGGAACTCCGGAAGTCACAGACATCTGAACGTTTTGGGCGTACGGATTTGCAAGTTTGATATTGTTCCAGACGGAAACTTGATTTAGATTCTTGTCGTAGGCCGTTACTGTAATGACGCCCTGCTGATTTTGAGTAAGTGTATATACGGTACCCTGAGGACTGACTTCCAGGATATCAGGTGCAGCAGAAAGCTTCTGCTGTAAAGGCTGGCCGGAACTATCGGTTACCAGTTGTGTATTCACTGGAACAGCGTTCGTAGTGCCAGCCGACTGCCCTGTTGAACTGTTGGCCGTTACCTGACTCGCCGTAGAATTGACTCCGCTCCCGCCGATGCCATTCGATCCACTCTGAGTTTGACTGCTCACGGCCCCATTCCCACCTGCTCTTGATTGGCTGCCTGCTCCACCAACAGTGTACACATCAAGAACATGCGCCCCCGCCGGCGTCGTCTGAACCTCATAAAGCCGGGATGAGCCAGTATCAAATGCATATAGTGCACCCGTGAACTGGCTCGCTGACGTTGTTATCACCTGGGGATGTGCGGGATTGGACGGCAGAAAAAGGCTGTAGCGAGCTCCACCTGTCGGTGCACCGTACGGGAGATGCAGTGTTACCGCCCACCCACCGTCATCGCTGATTGGGAAATCGCCGCCTATCCAGCCATTGTATAACGTCTGCTGTGTCGCAAGGTTTCCTGAACTATTCCACTTAACCATAAACGAGGTGTCTTGAAGGTTATTCACAACGGCCAATTCGTTGCCTGCCAGGTATCTCGACCAATCCCCATCCTTGGCGAAAGGTGCGAGACTGTAAACGGGCTTGTCTTGAACAACCCATTGCCCACCTTGAGCAATTGACGTGTAGACCTCATCACCATGGGCATATGACTCCCAGGAAACGTAGAGTGTGTTACCCGCCTCCGTGACGTAGATACTGTCATCATAAAAGTCAAAGAGCCCTTGTGGGTCAAATGTAGTTCCACCTACAGGGACGCCATCGAACGTCGGCGCAACATTCCCCGGCTCATTTGCTAATTGTCGTGGGTTAGCAGCAGTGTTTACAGTCCCCAGTTTGGCCCCTGTGCCGTTTCCCGAGCTCTTAACACCGGTAGTAGTCCCAGAACTCGGTGACAGTTGATGCAATGCGGATACTGGACTACATGCGGTTACAGATAAACCACCGAGAAGGCACACGGCCAGAGCCAGTGCTTTCCGCTCGATCCGCTTGTGATGTCGCATGCTGCTCAATGATTCATTCACCATCTCTCGTCAATGCTGTGCCTCATTCATCGCTTTTTAAGGTCATCGTGTTGTCTCTGCAAACATGCAGTGCAAGGCCCAAGTTGATCGTGTTTCGACAGTTGCCATGCTCTGGTTCGGTATTTGCCAGCTGTGTTTTAACAATTGAAGCTATAATTCGACACTTGCCCTGCTCTGTTTCGACAATGGCGTGCTTTGGTTCGACACTTGCCATGCATTGTTTCAGCAGCGTTTGCTCTAAAAGTTCATCGCTTCTCCTACACAGTGTTCTACCTGACAAATGCAAATCCCTGTCGCATAAACGCAAATCCTTGTCGTAACTTTGCACCTGTCGAATTTGTTTGCACCCAATCCCTAATTGACAGTTCAATCCCCTATAAACTCCCGTCCATTCCAAACACGCGTTGATTCCCCTAAACCAATTGTCATAAAAAATGAAGAATGCCCCACTGGCATCCATATTGGACGGCAGTGAGGCATCTCTTGTTCCGCGCTTTCCTGATGTCTGACTTTGCTTCGGTTTCGCGCAGTATGTCAAAACGTAAGTGCGTTTTACCAGTACATTCCGCCAGCCATCGCACCAAGGGTAAGCCCGGCTAACGCTCCAAAGGCAAAGTATCCAGCACCTGCGTACACGAGCTCTGGATCCATGCTCGTTGACTGTGCAGGATTCAGGTCCAAGTCCTCAACCTGGCGGGGTGCCTGTGAGTGGGACATCAGGCCTGGTTGTACACGGTTTGGCATCAGGTACAGCCCATGTGGTTCAACGTGGAGCAACGTTCCTTGATAGGTACGTCCGCTCCGATGATGAACGAGAACCGTACGACCAACCCAACCCCGTGACTGAAGATACAAGGGATGATACATGGTCACAACCTCCTTTCCTCCTCACGCACATCTTATGGCCATGCGCATTTGGTCGGGAGGGTATTTGTCCAGTGTCCATTCGCCTTGCCAAGCCTTGTTTTGGGGGGTATTACGATTGGCGAACGAACAACGTTATGTACTCATGTCCCAAAGGGGTTCGGAATTTTGGGAGAGGTCTGCCTGGGAGGTCTGCCTAACGGGCGAAAGCAGAGGTGCTCCCGTGGAAAAGGAGTGAAGACAGATGCGTCCTCACTCCACTGGTTGCGTGGGATCCGGTGATCACTGCTTGTTCACCGGCCCGCCCTTGAGCGCACGAATGATTTCAGCCACACCGAAACACACCTTGGCGACACCGTACATCATCAGCATCAGGGCGACATCGACAGATGTCCCTTGCAATCCCCCACCCCCGTTTGGAGTGCATACGGAAGATGCTCATGCATCCCCGCGCAAGAGGATATGCAAAAAGACCGTTGTCATGGGGACAACCGATCGAGGGCCTGCCACGCTGAGAGGTAGTGGTCTTCAAAGGCGCTGCAGATAATGTCTTCATCTCTGGACTCCAAGGCAGTCACGAGATCGAAGTGCAGCTTCGCGACATTCGCTAACCTATCCGGTGCCTTAGTCTGCACAGCGATAAACATCGCGCCAAGCTGCGTGTCTAACGACTGGTACATGTCGACGAGTCTTCCGTTTCCGGAGAGTTGGACAATCAGGTGGTGAAAATCGAGATCGGCCTGAATCATGGCTGAAATATCCTCATTCAGGCAAGCAGCCTCAAAGCGACTGACAATTTCCCTCAGATGACCGAGGTGTTTCTCGCGGAAGTTCGGCAGCGCTGCCTTTACAGCGCCAACCTCAAGTAATGCGCGCAGTTTGTAAACCTCTTCGGCATCCTTATCCGACAACTCCGCCACAAACGTACCACGGTGTGCATGATAAGTCACAAGGCCCTCTGCCTGAAGCCGGCGAAGGGCCTCGCGAACGGGTCCCCTGCTCATCTCCAACTGTTCTGCAAGTTGCACCTCGTTGATCCGTTCTCCCGGAACGAGATCTCCGAGCAGGATCATCTTCCGAACAATACTCTCCACACCTTCGCTCAAGGTCCGATAACGAAATTCTGTTCCACTGATGCCCATCGTTCTATTCCACCACCCTGCCCCATCTTTCCTTACACCGGGTGCCCTCCATCAGAACATGTGGTGTCCGCCATCTACACTGATGACTTGACCACTTATCCACGCCGCAGCATCCGAAGCGAAAAACAAGACGGCTTCCGCAATATCCCTTGTCGTCCCGAGCCTGCGCAGCGAGATGGAGTGAATGAGTTCTTCCTGGGCTTTTTCACCCATCGCTTGCCATTGTTTCTCCGTCGTAGGGTTACTTCGAACGAACCCTGGTGCCACGTTGTTCACGGTAATCTGAAATGGGCCAAGCTCTCGGGCCATCTGACGAGTCAGTCCAATCTGCCCAGCTTTTGCACTGGCGTATGCCTGGATCCCTGTCAAGCTGAAGCTTCGACCCGCTCCGGAGGATACGTTGACAATCCTTCCGTAGCGATTCGCCTTCATCAGGGGTGCCACCGCCTGAATACAGTAGAATGCGCCCGTCAAATTCACGTCCAAAATCGATTGCCATTCGCTGGTCGTAACTTCTTCAATCGGCTTGTGGACTTGCCCAAGCACACCGCCAGCATTGTTGATCAGGATATCAACACTTCCAAAATCCGCTGACAATTTACGAAACAGACTCTGAACACTAGCCTCATCCGTGACGTCGAGCAGAGCCGTACGGCCCCCACCACCGTACTGGGCAGCCTCCTGCATGGCTTGCTCAGTAACGACAAGTTCATCTCCTAACACATCCGTGGCCATCACTGTTGCGCCGCGTTCGACGAGCAGTACTGCAATCGCCCGACCAAATCCGTGTGCCGCCCCCGTCACTACGACCGTACGTCCACGAAAAACGGATCCCGTTGGGAGAGACCGGTAGTGCGCTGTTGACTCCATCATCAAATCCCCGCCTTCACTTTTGTCATTGGGAATTCTGTCAGGGGACCACTCATTTGTGCTTATGCTACCACCTGTCTGAAAACTGTCAACAGTGGCACAACTCAGTTGATTGGTGCCAAGTCCAGTCTTCATCTGTGTCTTCATCTGTGTCTTCATCTGTGTCTTCATCTGTGTCTTCATCTGTGTCTTCATCTGTGCCAAATCGAGCTGTTATCAAAATTGAGGTCTTCATCCCTACCATGTCCAGGGCTAGAGATGGACGCTGCTCACTGTCAACCGAATCCGACTATCGAGGGCCTTCGGCAACAATTTGCTCTATCGGCTAGGGTCTTCGGCGGAAAGTTGCTCTATCGGTTGGGGTCTTCGGTCGCAATTTGCTCTATCAGCCGCGCCAACAATGCAGCTCGGCGGGGCATCTCATCGGCAATCAGGTGTTCGTGAACCGCGTGTGCCCCACCACCCACTGCACCAAGTCCGTCAAGTACTGGCGTGCCAACCGCAGCGCAGAAGTTGCCATCACTGCCCCCGCCGACGGCCACTTCGTCCACGTCAAAGCCGAGATCTGCCGCGATGGACTTTGCGAGTCCAAACAGCTTAGCGGTTGCTTCCGTTCGTTCCATCGGCGGTCTGTTGATGTCCCCTGTGACCCGCACCTTCGCACGCGGATTGTGAGCCTCTAGTCCGAGGATGAGTTCATTCATCCGATTCGCCTCTGCCGTCGTCACAACCCTCAGATCCACCTCTGCTTCCGCGGAAGGAGCGGTCACATTCGATCTCGTCCCCCCCTGCACCACACCGACATTCACCGTCGTTCCGACACCCATGTCTGTCTGTGCGTGCAGAGTCAGAATTTGATGTGCCATCTCTTCGATCGCGCTGACGCCGGCAAGCGGATCGAGCCCAGCATGTGCAGCCTTGCCTTCCACCGTCACGTGATAGATCCCCACACCCTTGCGTGCCGTCTTCAACTTTCCGTCCTGACTAGCTTCGAGGATCAATGCGGCACTAGCCCGCTTCGCTTCCGCCTCAATGAACGGCCGCGACGATCGGCTTCCAATCTCCTCATCCGCATTACATAGAAATACAATCGGCGGCACGTGTCGAGTCACCTCTCGCAGTGCCCGGATGGCCCAAAAACCCTGAACGAGTCCACCCTTCATGTCGAAGATGCCGGGGCCAGAAACACGCCCATTCGCGTCAATCTGAAACGGCATCGTTTCGAGTGTTCCAAGTGACCATACGGTGTCGAAATGTCCAACGAGGAGAACCGGTTTGACACTCGAGGACAGACTGTCTCTATCCATCCCCCATTCTATGCGGAGGTGGTTGCCATATTCGGTGCTCTCCAGAACCTCGACCTGTCCGCCAATTCCTTCCGCATAGCTGCGCAGGAATTCCGCAAACTTGTCCAGCCTGTCTTTATCTGTAGACGGGGTCTCTGTGCAAACGAACGTTCGCAGGTCTGCAAGCATTTCTTGTTGGTGATCCACCAGATACGAAAGAATTGGATCCATGAGGCGTTCCCCCTTGTGATAAGATCTCCTCTTCACCATATCAGACTGTCACCCGCACAGGGGGGCACTCAAGACACAATTCAGAATAACTTTTTGCTAGTAGCGCCGTGACTGGGCGAGGCATAAAAAGGATGTATAATCAGGGTATTGCGAAACGGTGGTGCATCTATGACAACTGAGACCCTTTATAACGCGCTTTCCTCTGTTCTCGGAGCCGGGAACATTCGGAGGAACGAGCTGTTATCTCATCACACCTATACAAAACTTGGGGGCAAAGCGGATATCGCGATTTTCCCAAGAACCATACAAGATGTAAAACATGCGGTCGATCTCGTTCGGAGTGCCGCCACTGCCCTCACAGTACTCGGAAACGGATCGAACGTGATCGTCACTGATGAAGGCATTCGCGGTGTGACGATGATCCTGACGGGCCTCGATGAAATTCGCCGAGATGGTAAACGTATCATTGCGGATTGTGGAGCGGCTATCATCGGCGTCTCAAATTTTGCCTATGCACAGTCACTGACTGGCCTCGAGTTTGCCTGCGGCATCCCTGGCAGTGTTGGGGGCGCCGTTTACATGAACGCTGGCGCATACGGTGGCGAGGTATCCGATGTACTCCTATCCGCCCTTGTACTGACCAGGGATGGCGAGATCCTTGAGCGCCGGAATGACGAACTGGATCTATCCTACCGTCACAGCAACGTAGAGAGAAATGGAGACATTGTGCTGCAGGCAACCTTCGCTCTTGATCCTGGCGATCCGGTGGCCATCCGCGCCAAAATGGATGAACTCACCTTTCTGCGCACCAGTAAACAGCCACTTGAGTACCCTTCCTGCGGCAGTGTCTTTAAGCGACCACCCGGCTACTTTGCCGGCAAGCTGATTCAGGACGCGGGTCTTCAAGGTCTGCGGATCGGCGGTGCTGAAGTATCAACGAAACACGCCGGTTTTATTGTCAATGTCAACGATGCGACGGCTTCCGAGTACATTCAGGTTATTGAAGCGGTTCAGGCAGCCGTGAAAGAGAAGTTCGGCGTGGCACTCGAGCGTGAAGTTCGCATTATCGGTGACTGATTGTCCGATAGCGTGCGTAAGGCAAGTGGGCGTTGCCGGAGAGCGAAGCGGATCAGCCACCGGATCAGCTACCGGATCGGCCACCGGATCGACACAGCGGAAGATATGTTCGCTAATGGCTGGTTTCTGGCAGGGATGAGCTGAACAACGAACAGTATTTCCCTTGTTTCCGTCCCCACGACGGAAAGAGCGACAAACCGGGGCCATAAGGGAAAATTAGTACGCTCACCTGACGCGTTGGGCCCGAAAGCTCAACAACAGAGGAAGTTTTGTTCGCTCCATTCTCAACTGCTGATGACCTGAACGCCTGATGACCTAAACGTCTGATTACCTAATAGGATCCGTTACTCGTTGGTTGAAGTTGGCGTCGCCTCGCCGAAAATGTGCTTCGTTGAAGCTCAAATCTGCTCCTTGAGGATGCGCGCTATTCGGTTCAGGATGCGCTTCGCTGAGGCTTGGAGCTGCTTTTTGTGAAAACGAGCTGGGACGGGCTTTAACAGGCTACTGGACTTGGCCATTTCTAGCGGATACCATCGTTCGTGAGGAGGGATTGCAGTGAAACCATTTCCGTTGCAAGACCGGGATTTACCTGTCAGCCGCATCGTGCTCGGGTGCATGGGGCTCGGTGGAGACTGGAACGACGCCCCCATTGAGGCTGCGCATATTAAACAGGCACACGAAGTCGTAGAGGCTGCACTCGAAACGGACATCAATATGTTCGATCACGCGGACATCTACCGCATGGGCAAAGCCGAACGCGTTTTTGGAGAGGTTCTCAAAGCAAAGCCGGGCCTGCGTGACCAGATCTTTATTCAGTCCAAATGCGGTATTCGCTTTCCGGAAGCCGGCGGCGTTCCGGGGCGGTATGACTTCTCGGAGCATCACATTGTCAAGAGCGTAGATGGCATCTTGGCACGCCTTGGTGTGGAATACATAGACTTCTTGCTGTTGCATCGACCCGATCCGTTGATGGAACCCGAAGAGGTTGCCAGTGCCCTGTCAGATCTCCATGCGGCTGGGAAGGTACGTTGGTTCGGCGTGTCAAATATGAATGCCGGTCAAATTGAACTCTTGCAAGCGTACTCGGATCACCCATTCGTCATCAACCAATTAGAAATGAGTCTCCTGAAGCATGGTTTTGTGGAAACAGGCGTTCACGTGAATCAGGAAGCAGCCAGAGCCAATGTGTTTCCAGACGGCACCATGGAATACATGCACCTGCAGAACATTCAGGTACAGGCTTGGTCACCGCTTGCACTCGGTTACTTGAGCGGCCGATCTCTGGATGGCCAACCTGACAACGTTCGCGCTACAGCGAAGCTCGTACAAGAGATGGCAGAACAGAAAGGTACCTCCGCAGAAGCCGTTCTGCTCGCTTGGCTGATGAGACATCCAGCAGGCATTCAGCCAGTCATCGGAACAACGAATACAGACCGGATCCGCGCCTGTGGGCAGGCCCTTCAAGTCAAACTCTCCCGTGAAGAGTGGTACAAGCTCTATGTCACATCGCGAGGGAAGCCTCTGCCGTAGGAAGCCGCTGCTGTGGGCAGCCTCGGGCCAAAGTAGGCCCCTGCCGTAGAAATTCTACCCTGTAGGATACCCCTGCGCAGAAACTCCTTGTTTTCGGAAGCCCCTACCGTGAGTAGCCCCTGGCGCAGGGGTTCTCCGCAGGCATGACTTGCAGGATTTCTCTGCTTGAACCCCCTGTTGTGCATGGGTCGTTTGGCAATCGGGCCCTCTGTCTGTTGTGACTGCGGCTCCCAAATCGTCAACACAACGGAGGACCCTGAATGCCGGTGCCAAATTCATCAGTCCATCAGTCACGATTCAGCAGTGCCTTCACGCTTTCAGCCAGCCGAGGCTTGTCAGCGCTCGGCGGCCAAATCGCAATCACAATTTTGCCGGTTGCCGTCTTCCTCATGAGCCATTCCATGGCACTTGCCGGATTGGTTCTCGGCACTCGGCTCCTCGTCTCAACAGGATTCACTCCCATCTCTGGTTTGTTTGTTGACCGCTTCAATCCCAAATTGCTGATGGCGATCTCGCTTACAGGCCGCATCATCCTGTTTGCTGTGATGGCACAAATTCACGCCATACCCTGGCTTACGCTCCTTGCCGCAGTCACTGCAGTTGGTGGAATGCTGGAGTCCACTTCCACAAGCACACTGATCCCGAGACTGGTTCCCGACTCTGCGCTGCCGAAGGTGAATGCCATCGTCAGTTCTGCATTGAATCTCTCTTTTATCGTTGGACCGTTACTTGGGGGGATATTGGTATCGAAAGCATCAGTTGCATGGGGGTTCTATGCTGCATCCGGGAGCCAAATTTTGTCTCTCATTTGTACACTATATATTCCATCGAAAACCACACAACAGGAAGTTGTGAGTACACGAAGCAAGCTTGAGCAAGGCAATCTGGACGAAACGAACGGCCTGGACGAAAGCAGCCGTACTGAGAGCATGATGCAGCAGTTGCTTGGTGGCATCCAGTATGCCTTTTCAGATCGATTTCTGCGGACTATGCTCACTGCGTACAGCGTGTTCATTTTCGGACTGACAGCGTTTAATGTGCTTGCATTAGGCCTGTCATTTCATTTTCACAGAGGCAGCAGCGGCTATGGCCTTCTGATTGCCATCCAAGCCATTGGGATGCTGGCCATCACATTTGGCTCCACAAGATGGCTCAAAAATGCTGCCGTCGTCCCGATGTTTCTCCTCAATATGCCGCTCCAAGGGCTCGCGATGTTCGCCATTGGGCTCTCTCATTCGTTCAGTCTCGTTGCAGTTTTCTCCTTCCTGCAAGGACTCGGGTGGGGCATGGAACAAGCGAGCGTAATGACGGTTCTGCAATTACATATCCCCCGTGACTTACAGGGTCGAATTTTTGGCCTCTTTTTCGCTTCCCTCAATATAGCCGAAACGCTTGGCATCAGCGTGTTTGGTTGGTTAGGGCAACGCATCGGAGATTCGAACGGACTGCTCGTTGCCGGTTGCATCTCTACTTTCTGCGCTGTTCTGTCAATTGCGCTGTTGCGCCCACTGCTTCAGCCAATGCCTGAATAAACTCGCGCTTGAATAAGCCTGTGGCTGAATAAACCTGTGGCTGTCTGAACCATCCTCCGAATGAACCTGCCGAATAGACACGTATCTGAATGAACCGATTTCAACTCACCGTGGAGTGTCCGTTGATTCGATGATATAAATTGGTCATTTCAGTACCTTGCATTGTTTAGTAGTGGCTGTTATATTGTAGTCGTACCGGTTCATTGCGAACCTGTTGCTGTACAAGGTGCACTACTGAGCAGAAAGACCTCGAGGTGGTTGTCACACATATGAATGTGCAATTCAAGAAGGGCGTATTGGAGTTGTGTGTGCTCGCGTTAACCGCGAAAGCGGATCGATACGGATACGAGCTTGTACATAGACTGTCCGAAACACTTGAAATCGCGGAAGGGACCGTCTATCCCATTTTACGACGGTTGACGAAGGAAGGCCTTTTCACGACATACCTTGCTGAATCTTCGGAAGGCCCTCCTCGCAAGTACTACCACCTGACGACAAAGGGTGAGCAATACCTGGCCGACCAGGTTCGGGAATGGCGCGAATTCTACACCAGCGTGAACCAGGTCATTGAGGAGGATGCATCTCCATGACAAAACAGGAATTCCTTCGCGAACTAAACAGGCTGTTAGCACGGGTTCCGGTTTCGGAGAGGCGCGAGATGCTCTACGACTACGAAGAGCACATCAGGTCCGCGATTGAAAACGGATCGACCGAAGTCGAAGCGGTGACAAGACTCGGGAACCCAAAGATGATTGCCAAAGAGCTCTTGGCCACAGCGTATGTTCAGCAGGCGGAGACATCGACGAGCATCCCGAATGTGTTGCGCGCGGTGCTGGCGGTCATTGGGCTCGGATTCTTTAACATCGTTATCGTTCTTGGACCATTCTGCGCTGTCGTCGGTGTCCTGATCGCGCTGTACGCGGTGGCGTTCAGCTTTATCATTGCTCCCATCGCCGCCTTGATTGGCATCATTGTTGGTTCTGCATATCTAGGTGTTCTGAGTCCGCTGTTGGCCATATTTGCAATGGTGACGGTGGAAGGTGTGGGTTGGCTGCTCGCGGTTGGAGCCATCAGCCTGACCAGGCTGTTCGGGCAACTCTGTATTCGGTATCTAAAACTGAACCTGCGGGTGATTGAAGGGGGAAAGTAAGATGTTGAAACAGATTGCACTTGTGGCAACTGGGCTGGTCTTGATTGGGATCGGGGGCATGGCAGTAACAGCCTCTGTTCAACACGAAAGCGGGCTGCAGTACGTTCTGTCCGCAATGCACGGCGGAGTTAAAAGTGCAACAGAGCAGACAGCTCAGAATTTTAACCAATCAAAGACGCTCGACGGCACTTCTGTTCAATCGCTGGTCATCACCGCCGAACCTGCCTCCGTCCATATTCATCCTTCAAACTCGAACCAACTGACAGCTCATGCGTATGGCACTCTGATTGGTGTCAATCCAAGCGACTTCGTCTTTGACGTGAGCCGCTCCGGCAATCAAGTGACGATCTCGCTGCATAAGCGCAGCCCAATGCTGTCCTTTGGATTCAATTCGGTTCACCTGATGGTGGACGTACAAATCCCGCAGCATCTCTACAAGACACTGAACGCACAAGCCATGGCCGGCAGTGTGACAATCGAAGACCTGAAGGCGGCAGCGTTCACACTCCATTCAAATGCTGGATCGGTCAATGCATCGAACCTGACAGGTGCCGTACAAGCTGGGAGCAACGCCGGCTCGGTGACACTGACAGATGTCAAAGGCAACGTGAACCTGCAGTCAAACGCCGGATCCGTCAACGCCATTGGCGTCAATGGAAACATCGACGCAGAGAGTTCAGCGGGGTCGATCAACCTCAAGTTGCAGGACATCACACACAACATTTCAGCCCGGAGCAGTGCGGGCCGCGTTGTCATCACCACCGCACAAGTTCCACCTGCATTGCAATTTACCATCCAGACATCGGCAGGCAGCATCGACTTTCGACTTCCCAACGCAAACTTTACCGTGAACAAGCCATCTGACGTCGAGGGGTCCATCGGACACGGCGGACCGTTGCTCAATTTACAGGCGTCAGCGGGATCGGTAGACGTGTCACAGGGGCCGATAGATTAACTGCCATGTGAAGCATGTTCTGGCTGATACTCTTTTCTGGCGCGTACTCTTTTCTGTCTGATCACAGAGTCGAAACTGTTCATTACGTCTTTATTCTGCACCAAATAGTACCTGTTGCAGGACGAGCCTGGAAGCACCGCGTACAACGCTCTCCGGGTCGGCCTGTTCTACCTTGATACTTTTGTTCTTCGCGACGGCTCGTTGCCCCAGCACTTGACTAATCGACTCGATGATAAACGGATACGCGTGGGCAACAGATCCGCCAAGCATGATTCGCGCGGGATTAATAGAGTTGCAGATGTTGGCCATGCCAAAACCCAGGTTCTTCCCTAGTTCAGCGAAGCCTTCAAGATATGATTCGTCTCCCGCGTTTGCTTTTCCGATGCATCGTTCTATAAATTCAGGATCGGGAATTTTAGTATTCAATTCCTTGCCCCGGTCTTGCAAGATTCGCAAAAGTCCTCGCTCAGATGCATACTCTTCCCAGCATCCGTAGCTTCCGCAAGAACATCGAAGGCCCATCGCAGAAATTGTCGTGTGCCCATATTCACCTGCGAGACCATCTTGACCATGATAGAGTTGTCCACTCGCGATAATGCCGACCCCCACACCAATCCCGGCATTCACAAACGCCAGATTTGCGGTTTGAGATACGATATGCTCCGCGAGTGCCCCACAGTTCGCATCGTTGTCGATAAATATCGGGAGTTTTATACGAGCTCCCAAATCGTCTTTCATGGCCCAATCAAAAATCTCCAAGTTGGGTAAATAGTAAACATATCCGGTGCGTGCATTGACCATGCCAGGAAGCGCGATTCCAACGCCGAGAACCCCATGTGGGCTGCGCGGAACTTGCCCCATAGCCCGCCGAATTTGTCCCTCTAATTTATCTACAAGGCTCTCAACTGTAGACAGTTCACCTGCTCGGTACAAAGGATGCCGTGTCAACCATACGACTTCTCCCTTAAGGGAAAAAACAGCAGTGGTCATGTGCGCAATTTGGACGTCGATACCAATTACGTACCCTGCCGTGCTGTTTAACTGAAGCAAGACGGGCTTACGCCCTCCCTGTGACTCTCCATATCCAGTCTCGTGAACAAACTGTTGTTGAATTAGATCGTCGACAATCGATGAAACCGTTGCCTTATTCATACCCATGTCTCTCGAGATCTGAACCCTCGAAATCGTATCTGCCTCAAAGATCTTGCGAAATACGTTGGCGCGGTTCATGCGTCTCATTGCGCGCGCATCGATAGAATGCGTCACAACAATGTCCTCCTCACAACTGCTCTAATAACACATTGATTTCGGATTGAAATCTCTGCACGCGTCTCTTCGAAAGACAAGACACAAAGTGCCACACGAATCATCCCTTAACAGACCCAGCCAACAGCCCGCGAACGAAATATCGCCCGAGTACCAGGTAAACAATCAACGTCGGTAAAGACGCTAACAGAGTACTAGACATCAGTACGTTCCACTGGATGTGCTGGCTTCCTGCAATATTCACAATGGCAACAGTGACTGGTTGGTTCGGCGGGTCAGTCACCGCAACGCCAAACAGGAAGTCGTTCCAAACCTGTGTGAACTCCCAAATTGCCGCAACCACAAACCCAGGAATGGATAGCGGGAGCATGATGTGTCGAAATACCCCCCAATAGCCATTACCGTCGATTTGCGCTGATTCAATCAATTCACCTGGTATATCAGCAAAGAAGTTTCTGAAAATCAGTGTCATCATGGGAATACCGTACACAATGTGTACCAGAGCCAAACCTGGTATGGTGTCAAATAATCCGACTTTATCCAAGATGCGTATGAGCGGAATCAAGGTACTCTGATAGGGGATAAACATGCCGAGTAGAATAAAGAAATATATAACGTTAGAACCGCGAAACTTCCATTTTGCTAAAGCATAGCCGTTGATGGCACCAAGAATCGTTACCACAACTGTCGCTGATACGGCTAGATATACGCTGTTCAACATATCAGGGGCCACTTGTTGCCATGCCTGTGAAAGTCCCGAGAATCCCAACGGATTCGGCCATGCCCACATATGACTAAGACCAACAGCTGAATTGGATTTCAACCCGGTAATGATGAGCAAATAGACAGGTATTAAAAATACGGCGGCAAAAATGACCAGCACGACATACAAAATGGTGCGATTAAAAACACGTGCTCTCATTTGCTCACCTCCTTGCGAAGTGTCCCAATCAGGTATGGAATGATGAAAATCAGCACCAAGATCAACAATACCGTCGCAATGGCAGCTCCCTGGGCAAACTCATTCCCTTGGAATGTTGTATCAAACATGTTCAATGCAGGCAGGTCGGTCACAAAGTTTGCTCCCGGACCCGTCATGGCGTACAGCAAATCAAATACCTTAAGCGACGACGCCATGAGCATGACGACTGCAGTTGTCGTGATTGGTCGAAGTTGTGGAAGGGTAATTGAAAAGAACAGTCGCATCGCCTTTGCACCGTCAATCCGTGCAGCCTCTTTCAATTCCTCAGGTATTGCACGAAGGCCTGCTAAATAGAGAGCCATCGCAAAACCGGACCATTGCCAGATACTCGCAATCAGAACGGCAATCATGGCTAACGGGAATCCGCCGCTGATCGATGCAATGTGCACATTCGGAAGAATCCTCGTGGACAAGTACCATTGTGGAACGTGCTTAATACCAAATGCATGCAAAATCAGGTTTAAACCTGTCGTTGGGTTCAGCAGCCAACTCCAAATCACACCAGTCGCCGCTGCGGAAATAGCCATTGGGTACAGAAATACACTGCGGAAGAACCCTTCCGCTTTAATTTTTTGGTCGACCAAAATTGCGAGGAACAAGCCAAGAATGAGACAGCCCAGCATAAAGAAAACCGTAAAAAACACCATATTCCTCAGGTCAGACTGAAACCGGAACGATTGGAAAATAGCAACGTAGTTTCGAAATCCGTTGAAATGCATATCTTGAATAAAGCTGTTCCATTTTGTGAACGATACGTATCCAGTCCAGAAAATGAAATAGTACACAAACACACCTAACAAAATGATGGACGGGATGAGCGTAAAAATTGCCCATAGTGTCTCAACGCGGACCCGCGGACGACGTATTTTATTGACACCCACTGGGCTTTCAGATGCCGTTGTTTGTCCTGACTGATTCATGACAAACCTCCTTTTTAAAACTAAGACCAGACGGACATCCCATCCGTCTGGTCTCAACTACATTCTTTCTACCGCAGTTGTTCAGAACCGGTTAGTTTAACTTAACGGATTTTGTTGGGCAGCACTTTGTAGAGCTGATACAAACTGGCTCACATTCTGACTGCTGATCAACTGAGTCATCGCATTTTGCAAAGCCGTGGTAAATCCTGGGTTCAATCCACCCTGTGTAGGAGTCAAGACAAGCTTGTCTTTTTTATACGATGCCATGGCGCTTTGACCGTAAGCATTGTAATCTGACGGGTTCGCATCAAGTCTCGGAGAGATGGTCCCCTTCAGAGTGTTGAAGGCCTTCTGCCCTTCAGAAGATCCCAATACCTTTAGGAAGTTTTCCGCGTTCGTCTTGTCTGTGCCCGTCAACTTGGACGGTAACCCGAAGACATCTGATACGGCGGCAAAGACGCCTTGCGTACCTGGTGTCGGGGCCCAGCCAAAATCAACATTTGGTTTTAAGCCTGCTGTAGTAGTGAAGTAACCCTGTGCCCAGTCACCTTGTACGTTCATGGCAGCTTTGCCCTGTGCTACTAAGCCGTCGGCCTGAGCCCAATGCAGTGAGTTGTAATCAGAATTCGTGTACTGCATCATTTTCAGGAAGGTATTTGTCGCTTGAGTGACACCTGGATCATTCCAACCGACCTTACCGCTCATCAATTGGTCGTATTTGGTGTATCCCACGGTTCCGAGCAAGACGTCACTCCATAAAATGGTGGTCTCCCAGTTGCCATGGTTTGCAAGCGCCAGCGGCGTAATACCGTGAGACTTCAACACCTGAGCATCTGTGAAGAACTGGTTGAACGTTGTCGGCGGAGTCAAGTTGTACTTTGCAAAAACCTTCTTGTTGTACCAAAGGACATTGTCGCGTTGCATATCGACCGGAACAGCGTAAATTTTGCCGTTAAAAGTAACGAGATTTAAGAGAGATTGGGGGAACTTAGTATTCCAGCCCATTTGTTTGTAGAGTGAGTTCAGCGGGGTCATGTCACCTGCTTGCACCCAAGACAACAGGCTTCCGTTTCCAGCGTGGACCTGGAACGTTCCAGGCGGCTTGCCTGCCTCCATTCTGCTTGAAAGAACAGCCTTCGCGTTGGAACCAGCTCCACCTGCAACAGCTGCATTGACCACTTTGACACCCGGGTACTGTTTCTCGTACTGATTGATAAACTGTTGCAATGCCTTGCTGCTAGCAACACCAGTCCACCAACTAAAAATCTCAAGAGAGCCGCTATTTCCGGTCCCAGTCGAGGTCGTGCTGTTAGTCGTGTTCGCAGAGTTCCCACTGCCTGATGTGGAGTTACCGTTCGATGTTCCGCAACCTGCAAGCAGAGCACCCATGGTCGCTACACTTAGTACAGCAACGCCAGTTTTCTTTGTAAACCCTTTCAAATTGCCCCCTCCTTTTTGTCTACACCGATCTTCGGTGTACCCTACAAAATGCTGCCGTAACTAGCTAGTTTGTATTCCTTGGTTTGGAGTATAAACTTTCGTGTAAGCATTTACAAGCATAATTTGTCGATCCGCTTCAAAACAACGTCAATCTATCATTGTTTGTTTGTTTTTCATACTTACTAAGTTGTGAGTTTTCAAAATTGCACACACCTAAAGCGCAGCGATGGAGAAGTGTAATAGCCTCATGAGACCACTACAGGAGTTTTATCATTTGGTCGCCAATCATGGCCACGGTGGCGAGAATGAAGAGAGGTCGGACAACCACAGGACCTTTTCGAATCGCGAATTGGGCACCTGCCAAGGCGCCGAAAACCATCCCGATGGCCATGGGAATCCCGTACTGATAATCAATGGTGTGCATGAACATAAAGGTGACCAGAGCGGAGATGTTGCTGCCGAAGTTGAGCGCTTTTGCATTCCCGGCGGACTGCACGAAATCAAATCCAAGCAACGTGAAGGCAATCGTCAGAAAAGAACCCGTTCCTGGTCCGAAAAAGCCGTCGTAAAACCCTACCACAAACGCAACGACAGCACAAAGCAGAATGATTTTTCGAGTGACCCCCGAAAACGTCGATGATTCGCCGATATTTTTCTTGAGCAGGGTATACAGCGTCACCGCGACCAACATGATGAGAACCAGAGGCCTGAGAAAGGAGGAGGGTATCAAGTGGAGTGTCGCACTTCCAAAGACCGCTCCGATGACTGACAGCGGAAACACATACTTTATAAGAGAGAACTGTATCTTACCGGACTTTAAGTAGCTCATGGTACTCGTAAAAGCGCCTACGCTCCCAGCAAGTTTGTTGGTTCCAAGAGTCACTGCTGGAGGCAGCCCGACAAACAACAACGCGGGCACAGAGATAAGTCCCCCGCCACCGACAATCGCATCAAAAAACGCGGATATGAATCCCATCACGAGGAGAAAACAAATCGCTTCAACGTGTGTCAGGTGCATCTTATGGTGTCTCCTTTGGTTTCTCGCGCCCACAGCGTATTGCCCGTCAGGTCACTGCCCGAGCCTATGCTCGTCCGACTTTTGGCATAATTCTCCCCATGATGACACAGGGTTTCAAACTTCGTCAATCGCAGTGCACAAGGTCAATGCAAGCCCCACTTCGAGTAGATGCAGCAGGTCGGTAAAATGCATAAGTATGTAGGTTAAAGATGGATAGCCGTATTAGATTTTGATTAAATAATGCGTAATAACGGATGAATTTCCTTACAGTCTTTCTCCCAGAAGAATAGATCTGTACTATACTACATAGGCGGAATAAGATAGGTTATGTAGCCTTGTTCGACAACTGCTGATTCTAAAATCTTGTCACAGTATCTGTAATACCGGGAGGAATACTTCTGAGAATCGTAAAGCGAACCATTTTTTTCTTAATATACATCTACATTTCGTGTTCCATTCTCATCTTTCACGGGCCTTTCTCAGCCTTTCGGCAGTATTTCATCGACATCTTTACAACCTCTATGCACGGCTATTTGCTTCGTCCTTTGTCAATGTACACCCTCTCTGAGGCTGACATAAGGAAAGCCACGCCAAGCTTAGTGACTGTAAACAAGGCCACAAGCCAGCGCCAAGCTTCCGCCGATTACAGCAACATTCAATCTACCCAAATCACCATTGATACTTACAAAGCTCCCATGTTCACAGCAAATGTGATGCTCATCCGCGATCCCAGGCGTGTCGAAGTCGCTGTCACAAAGTACAACGGCAATGTCGGTCAGACGGTTTCAGACATGGTTCAGGAAAATCACGCGATCGCCGGCGTGAATGCTGGTGCATTCCGCGATACCGGTTGGCAAGGTACAGGAGGCCTTCCACAAGGGATCACCATTACAAATGGAAAGGTCGTCACAGGTCAGCCGTCAGGCAATGAACCCGTCATCGGAATCACAGCCAACGGCGCGCTTGTTGTTGGGCCCTACACTCTTGCGCAGCTCAAACAGATGCACGTCAACCAAGCGGTGACCTTCGGGCCTGTCCTCGTTCAGGACGGCAAGGACATGGTTCAAGGCAGCGGCGGATGGGGATATGCTCCTCGCACAGCAATCGGACAAACAGCAAATGGAACAATTATTCTCGCAGTTACAGACGGCAGATACATTCACGGAGCGAACAACATGGGTGCATCCATTCAAGATATGGCCCAACTGATGCTCCACTTCGGCGCTGTCACAGCAGCGAACCTAGACGGCGGATCATCGACCACGATGTTCTATAACGGCAAACTTGTGAACCAGCCAAGCGACGTACTCGGCGAACGTGAAGTGGCAACGGCCATCATCGTAAAGTAAAGGAGCACCGACATGAAACGCCTGACGAAGAATCTAATTTACCTCGGGGTTATCACAGCTGTGGAAGTCGGGGTTTTTGCACACTACAATCAGCTTTTATCCATCGCAAAAAACACGCCTGTTGCTGCGGTCCCGGCGACAGCCAAGCCTGTTCAAGAGAAGCCGACAACGCTGTCGGGGATTCACCCGTTGCAGCCCAATTTGATGGCTGTCTCCAGTGACGGACAACGGTTTGCCTATGTTGACCAAAACGACAAGCTTATCGCAATTGACGTCGCCACAGGCAAGACACTGTA
Organism: Paenalicyclobacillus ferrooxydans; assembly: GCF_001399675.1. Lineage (GTDB taxonomy): Bacteria > Bacillota > Bacilli > Alicyclobacillales > Alicyclobacillaceae > Alicyclobacillus_B > Alicyclobacillus_B ferrooxydans. The sequence continues at coordinate 154,234 of NZ_LJCO01000033.1, read as the reverse complement.
CAGCCTGCAACTGTTGATGAAGCCGGCGTATCTGAGTTGGATCCGAAACGACAGCCTGTTCATTGGCACGACTGTGCCAGACGGCAACCTGCAAGACTTGCGGCTTTCCACTTTAACGCTGTCATCCGGCCAGTTGCGACTCATCCACGTGTTTGCAGGTTATGCGCCGGACGCTACTTTCCGTAACGTCACTTTCAGCCCGTACACAAACGATGTATATGTCCTCATTGCCAGCCAATCGGCGTCTGTGATGTATCATTACGACACCAATGGCAACCTGAATCATGTCCATCTCGGCGGACGCTTTGTCACCCATGCTGCCGCAACAGCGACAACGGCCATTGTCTACTTCCAGGACTTCGACCTAGGTACGCCGAATCTCCTGATGCTCGACACAGCAGGAAATATTACTGTGTTGCAACGAAATGCAGCTGTCCTTCGGGTGATTGGCAATACCCTTTATTTCGGCAAACTCGACAGCCAAGGCAATGTCACTGAGGTTGACCGGTACATCGCCCCTGCCGACCTTGGCAATCCAGCGGTCGCGGGCTCACAGGCTGCAGGAGCAAGCGGTGGTCTAACGAATGGCCCTGGCTCAAGTTCCAATTCATCTGGAAACTCAAGCAGTGGCAGTTCAGGAACGGCGAGTGCATCATCAAGTGGCTCAAGCGGAGCGAACGGTTCGACGACCGCCGTAGCCACCTTGCCAACGCCAGTACCGCCGTCACAGGTGTACATCACCGATAAAGGCAATGTCCTTGTGCTTGGTACGAGCAGTGTCGACGACTTGACCACGAAGGAGCAAATCCCGGTTCCGTCGGGGGCACAATCCGTTGAACGATCCGATGCGTTGATTCTTCTCTCTTCGAATGGGACTGTACAGTTCTTCACATAAGGTGGAGGAATGATGAAAACAAAGCGAAGTTTGTTACACGAGTATCGCAGCCTGTTTCCCATTCTTGAGGAAAAGATTCACCTGGGAAACTGCTCTCAGTCTCCCCAATCGACACCCGTCTTGGCTGCGATAGATGAATATCTGAGCAACTGGCGTTCAGTCGGTATGGACTGGGACTTTTGGATGGAAGGCGTAGAGCAGGCGAAAGCATCTTTCGCCAGGCTCATCAATGCCGACCCATCTGAGGTAGCTGTCGCAGGCTCTGTGTCAGACGCCGCCTCGATGATTGCCAGTGCCTTTCCACTGGGCAATCAGAGACATGTCGTCACGACCGTTGACGAGTTTCCAACAGTTGGGCAGGTCTGGAATGCCCACGCCCGTCGTGGCTGGCTGGACGTGGACTTTGTGTCTGCAGCGGATCGCATATATACACCATCGGTGTTTGAACCCCATATTACCTCGCAGACAGGTGTCTTGTCTGTTCACCACGTCGGATACTACAATGGCGCAAAGCAAGACCTAAACGAGTTAGCGTCACTCGCACACGAACATCACGCCCTCCTATTCGTAGATGCCTATCAGAGCATGGGAACCTGTGTGATTGACGTGCAGAAAACACCCATTGATATTCTCGTGTCGGGCAATCTGAAGTACCTGCTCGGGATGCCTGGAATCGCCTTTCTGTACGTGCGCAAGGAGGTTGCTGAACGTCTTGAGCCGGCGATGACGGGTTGGTTTGGACGGCAAAACCCATTCCATTTCGACGCGAAGAACCTCGATTATGCGGCAAGTGCCGGTCGCTTTAATACAGGAACACCACCCGTGTTGGCTGCTTTTGCCGCCCGCGGTGGGATGGACCTCATCTTTGATGTGGGGTTGGAGCGGATCGAAAGGCGGATCGACGAGTTATCTGCGTACGCAGTACAAGGTGTTCAGGCTCGCGGTCTCGATCTCGCCAGTCCGGAGGATATCACATTGAAAGGCGCCAACACGGCGATTCGGGTCAGCAACGCCCACGACGTCGAGGTCTTCCTGATGGAGAAAAGTATCATCGCATCTGCCCGGGGCGACGTGATCCGCTTGGCGCCGCACTTCTTCAGTACCGAGGCAGAGCTCGATAGAGCCCTCGACGCAATCTGCGAACGAAACGGACAACATAGGGCGCACTAGCATTCGTTCAGCTTATTTGTATGATTTGTAACGGTTAATTTCTTACACATTCCTCTTGAGCCCCAACCTATGAAAGGGCTATCCTGTACATATGGCTTTTCGTGCAAACGATTGCATAAACAGGGGGCTCATAGATGAATAAGAAAAACACCCGTATCTACCTCTTCTCTACGGTCGCCGTTGTGGCCGTCGCTGGACTGATAGGCGCCTATGTAGCCGGGAATCCGACCGGTACAAATACGACTGCCTCCGCAGGAAACCTAGCATCCTCTCAAGCTGCCCAGGGCCAAGTCAATCTTAATGCGCTCTTTTCTGACCAAGGCACCCTGTTCTTCTCACCACAGGAACCGACATCGTCCGACCCGGTGAAGGTGACGCTTCGCGCTGCCGCCGGGAATTTAACCAGTGCACAGGTCGTGATTGTCGACGCCAAGACGAAGAAGCAGACCACTTTAAACATGGTGAAAGCAGGGGTTGACCAGAACCACGAATATGAGTACTGGCAGGCCACTATCCCGCCAAATTCCGACTATGAGAACTATTATTTTGTTGCCAACAGCGGCAGCGGCACCGCCTACTACTCCGGAAACGGTGCCACCTCAGAACTTCCATCTATTGGGTGGTTTGCGATTGCTCCCGGTTTCACCACACCGAAGTGGGCGCAAGACGGCGTTATGTACCAGATCTTCGTCGATCGTTTTTACGATGGCAACCCGAGCAACGATGTCAAAACCGGGGAATACTCGTGGTATGGGAACAAGACGATACAGTTGAAATGGGGCCAGGATCCAGAAACCGGGGATCAAGGCGGTGAGGATCAAGTCGCTTTCTCAGGGGGTGACCTCCAAGGGGTACAAGACAAGTTGCCTTACTTGAACAACCAACTGGGTGTGAACATCTTGTACTTGAACCCAGTGTTTACGGCAAAGACCAACCATAAGTATGGAGTCGATAACTACTTTCAGGTCGACCCCCACTTTGGCGGCAACCAGGCCCTCTCCTCCCTGATTTCAAGTGCGCATTCGGATGGGGACAAGGTCATCTTGGACGGTGTTTTCAACCACACTGGCGCCTCAAACGCTTGGTTCCAAAGTGCACAGCAGTCAAAGAAAAGCCCCTATTACAACTGGTACACATTCACGAACTGTCCGAGCCAGTATGCTACATTCTCTGGCGTCAGTAACTTGCCGAAGCTGAACTACGCGAATCCTGCGGTGATCAATGAAGTGGATAAGATTGCGCAGTACTGGCTAAGCCCTCCGTTTAATGCTGATGGCTGGCGTCTTGACGCAGCAGGCCATGCCAGTGGCAACGGATATGACCCTGAGGCCAACGGGGATTACAATGATCCTATCAACCATCAGCTCTGGACAGATTTCCGCAAGGCCGTTAAGTCCACAAACCCGAATGCACTCATCTTCGGTGAGTTCTGGGAAAACTCTGTCGCCTTGCCATGGCTGAAAGGAAATCAATGGGATGGATCCATCAACTACGGCGGGTTCATCAATCCTGTCTCTGCTTGGGTCACCGGCAAAGACCTGAATATGAATCCAGCATCCTTGAGCCCGTCAGACTTGGAAAACACGTTTCTGACAACGCTAAATTCACTGCCGCGGCCTGCACAGTTGGTTCAGGTAAATCAACTGGGCGATCACGATACGCCTCGCTTCGGCGAACGCGCAGCTACAGCCATCAACACGAAGACCTACCCAAATGGGACAACGTTCCCTTACGGCGGCACACCGAACTACCGCAAGGACGCCCTCGGTGCGATGCTGCAGATGACCTACCCGGGTCTGCCTACGATTTACTACGGAGACGAGTACGGTATGATGGGCGGCGGTACGAACGATGCCGGCAAGCGTTGGCCGTTTAACTGGAGCCAGACGGGGAACAGCTTGTTCAATGTGTATCAGACGTTGATTGCGATGAGAAAGGCCGACAGTGCCCTTGTTGATGGGTCGTTTATGCCGCTTGTCGCGGACGATACGAACGACGTATTCGGCTTCGCACGCGTCGATGCGAATCAGCGGATCATCATTCTGTTGAATGACTCTAACAAACCGGTAACCGAGAAGGTAAACGCCTCCGCTACAGGGGCTCTGTACGGGTCGACATTCAAAAATGTCACCCCGCTGTTGCCAGGTGTGACTGGCGACGGTGGCAGCGGCCAAGGCGGCAATGCCACGCTCAACGGCAAGGGGAACATTGAAGTTACCATTCCCGCGAATTACGGTGTCATCCTCACGCAAAAAGGCGGGCCTTTGTACTAACGGAGTTTGTACTAACGAAGACTGCACTGCACTGACGGAGTTTGTACTAACGAAGACTGCACACTTCGCACCAGGTTATATTGCCGGGCAACCATGTGGGATATCAGGGCTGCCCGGCAATTTCACTTTTGACCTGCTTCATATGGCGCAAAGACAATTGGTAACACGGCCGTTAGTTACACGACCGTTAGTTACATAACCATTCCTTACACAACCGTTAGTTACACGACCATTAGTTACATAACCATTCCTTGCGCTGTGAATCCCTGCAGTACCGTGTCTACCTGCTTGAGGACAAACTCAGCGACACGTTGTGAAGATTCCTTCGTGATTCCAGCGACATGTGGGGTCACGATGACATTCGGAAGACGAACCAACGGATCGTCGGCATCAGGCGGCTCCGCTTCTCGAACGTCCAGATAAGCCGAACGGTATGGAGAGCGGACTAACACTTCAGCGAGTGCCCCTTCGTCAACGGTTCCCCCGCGCGAAGTATTAATTAAAACTGCGTCATCGCGCATTAAAACGAGTTGTGTTGGCCCAAGGATGTAGCGCGTAGCAGGTGTGAGCGGAACATGAACAGAAACATAGTGGGATTGTCTCAGTAAGGTCTCGAGATCGACCAATTCCACGCCGACGTCTTGAGCCAAGGCGCTCGTTGGAAGAACAAACGGATCGTAAGCGATGACGTGTAACCCCAGTGCCTTCGCACGGGTTGCAACCCGCTGTCCGATGTCTCCCACACCAACCAGTCCGAGAGTCTTTCCGAACAATTCAAAACCGGTTGCTTCGGCACGGTTCCATACCCCGCCGCGAACGGCAATATCGCTCGTGTGAAGGAACCGTGCATGATGAAACAGGCAGGCAATGACATACTCCGCGACGCTGATGGCATTACATCCCCTTGCGGCGACGACCCGCACGTCACGTGCTTGGCAGGCTGGAAGGTCAATGTTGTCGAGACCGACGCCAAGCCGGCCAACCACTTTCAGTTCGGGAAATTGAGTCAGCAAGTTGCCATCCACTCGTGTCCGGTTTCGCACCACCAACGCCTTCGCATCTTTGCCGATGGCGTGGAGACGGGTAGGATCATCCACCAGCGACGGATCGTAGGTGACTTCGTACGCATGGCTGAATGAATGAGGTACATCCCACCACAAATCTTCGGAAATCACGACCTTTGGCTTCATTGACATTCCCCCACAACGATGGTGTGACTGGCCCTGCACAGTTCCCGGTCACAACCGACCGAAAACTGTACATCATAGTATGTATACGTCGGCATACCGGGGACAGTACTCGAATGTGGGCGGGCAGGAGGGGCGTGATCGGCTATGCAGCCTCGCTGTGTTCGACGGGAGTGGCCATGTGGGCTTGCTTAGTCGGTGCAGACGACTTAGCGGCCGCGGTTCAACCTAGCTAAGTCGCTGTCAGCGACTTAGCTCCCCTAAATTCGCGAACTAAGTCGGCGGCGCCGACTAAACTACCGTATTCAGCTCCCTTGGGGCCTCACTTAGTCGGTGTAGACGACTTAGCGGCCGTGGTTCAACCTAGCTAAGTCGCTGTCAGCGACTTAGCTCCCCTAAATTCGCGAACTAAGTCGGCGGCGCCGACTAAACTCCCTTGTTCAGCTCCCGTGTGGGCCTCACTTAGTCGGTGCGGCCGACTTAGCGGCCGCGGTTCAACCTAGCTAAGTCAAGCCTCACCTAGCCTCACCTGGTCCCCTCTGGTCCCATCTGGTCAAGCCGGCTTAAACCTCCGCCGGGCAGGCAGGAAAGCCAAAAGGCGGACAGGTTTAATGGGTTTAAATGGTTTGCAGCCGCAAAGCGCGGCTGCATTCCACCTTTTACCTTCTCTTGAGTCGTTGGGCAACCCCTTTACGGGCCTGCATGACGGTGCGTAGCGGCGTCATCCCAGCACGGGCTGGACCTCACTACTTCCCAGTCTACAGGTTGAACCCGTCTGTCAGGTCAGGCCCACCCAATCGCGATCGTGCGCCTCAAAACGCGAACGAATCTGCGCCACCGTGTCAGGGTCCAACGGCCCGTGTTCCAACACCCGAATGTTCTGCCTCAAATGGTCCACACTCGTCGTTCCAACAATGCAACTGTGCACCCCTGGTTGATAGGCGGTAAAGCGAAGTGCCAGTTCGTTCCAAGCAACTGAAGCCGATCCGTTGCTGCTCGATGTATCTCCCGTGTCCCGAACCACGGTCGCGGCCCGCCCCGCAAACATTCCAGGATCGAGACCCATCTCGCGCAGACGCTCCCAATACAACTCACAATAATGCCCCACAGGGCGCTCTTCAAACCGCCACGGGGCATTGGCGATGGGCCGCTTGGCAATGACACCGAGACCCTTCTGTGCTGCTTTGGCCAGACCATCCGAAATAACACGTTGATCACACATGTTGATGGACGTCTCAACGCTTCCAAACCGGCCGCTTTCAATCGCAAAGTTTAGGTGTTCATTGTCGCCTGAATACGCTGCAACTCGAATCTTGCCCGCTTGTTTGACATCCTCGAGCGCTCGAATCACGTCTCCCTTGCGAAGCGTCTCGACTGGGCAGGAATGCAAATGAACGATGTCAATGTAGTCCGTCTTAAGCAACCGTAACGCCTCATCTACACCGGCAAGGATACAGTCGTAAGTCCAATCTTCGTAACCAGTGATACCGTAACCGACTTTTGTGGACAGGACGAATTCATTGCGTCGATGAGAAATGTATTTGCCGATCCGCTCCTCTGACAATCCATAACCCCGCGCTGTATCGATGAGAGTGATTCCCTCATCGAGAACCGCATTGAGAAGCCTCTCTGCATCGTGCTCCGAAACCTTTTCATCCCCGACCTGACCTGCACCAAATCCGAGTGCTGACACTTGCAATCCCGTTTGTCCAAATCCCCTCTGCTCCACGTCCCATGCTCCTTTCAAGCGCATGCATGCCGCAACCGTATCTGCGGTGCACCGCCCCAATGCACAAACACTAGTTACTTACGTTTTTATAGAGATGGTGTTACAATAGGTGTTGAACGAATCATAACACTGTACTGCACACACTCTACCATTCGACAAAACACAAGTTCAAAGCATCAAACACAACCGTAAACTACACATTGAAACTACGAGATGTGAGGAGACTTTCAAATGACCAACGATACCGTTCAACAGCGCACCATCAAACGGGTGTGGGATGTACAAGCCCAGCAGCAGAGCCCGAATCATAAAGTTGCCATGGTGATTGACCCGACCAAGCCTTCCGATTTCGATCCGTTCCTCATCCTCGCCGAAGACTGGTTTGGCCAGGGCACCTTCGATATTCACCCACACCGCGGCCAAGAAACGGTTACCTACGTGATCGAAGGGAAACTTACCCATTACGACAGCAACGCTGGCGGCGGCGAACTTGGCCCTGGTGATGTACAGTGGATGACCGCAGGCCGAGGCGTAGTTCATAAGGAAGACCCGGCCCCCGGTGAAACCGTCCACAGTCTTCAGTTGTGGGTCAACCTGCCTAAGGAACAGAAAATGACTGCGCCACGGTATCAAAACCTGCGCAAAGTTGACATGCCTGTGCGCCTTGAGGACGGAGCCCAAGTGACAGTGTTCAGCAGATCGTCTGGAGATGTGACCTCTCCGACACTCAATCATGTGCCAGTCACGATGGTTGAATTCAATGTAGAGCCGGGGCGATCCGTTCGACAAAACCTTCCTGCAGATTACAACGGATTTATCTACATTCTCGAAAGCACTGGCAGGTTTGGCGCTGAAAAGGTGGAAGCGCGGCAGGGTCAGGCGATGCTGCTCGACCCTGTCAAACGCGAGTTTGAACGAAGTGAAATCGAAATTGAAGCCACCACCAAGCTGCGTGCACTGCTCTACGCGGGACGTCCGTTGCATGAACCGATTGTCTCGTATGGACCTTTTGTCATGAACACCAAGGAGCAAATCCTTGAGGCCATTCAGGACTACCAAGCTGGTCGCTTCGTGAACTAACACTCCCTGCCTTACACTCCCTGGCGATACCAGGACTAAAATTCAAATAGTTTGCAAATAATGCAGATGTGTAATAGATAAGCAAACGTTGCAATCCATCTAAGGGGAAATGACAGTCCTCGGAAGGGAGGGCCCAGTAATGGATCGTGGAATACAGGGAGAAGAGAGCCGAAGCTCGGAATCCAATATCCGTGGGAATTTCGGAGGTTTTGCGTCAAACACCGGTATCACGATGGATATGGGAGACGTCCAGTTTGCAGAACTTTCGGAAGGTACATTGAACCAGATCCGAAAGCTCGAACACACGCTGAGAAAAGAGACGCAGCGGCATATCTATCTACTCGCGTACGAGAAACCGAGCGACTCGCCCATCCCACATCACTGAAATGATGCATCAGGTCGCGCGTTCCGGCATCGTTGGGATACTAGATAGACTGACAAACAGGGCCGGTGACAGGTCACGGTTTAACCGGACACTGCACGCGACCCTGCTTTTCGTATTCGAACATTGGCCGTGCCTAGGACTCTGCACCCGCGCTGCGTTCCCGCTCCGCGATCTCATTCAGGGCCCGTCGCATCACTTCAAGCGGTTGCGCACCGACCACCTTGTACTTGTTGTTGATGATGTAAGTCGGGGTCCCCGTCACCCCGTAACGTTGACCTTCGTGCTGCCCTTCCTCTATCCGACTGCGGTATCTTCCCTCGTCGAGTGCGGCATTCAAGGCGGCTGTGTCAAGTCCACTGTCTTTTGCGATCTCGCTTAATACGCCGCGGTCCCCGATGTCTCTCGCCTCGCTGAAGTACGCTCGAAAGACCCGCGAATGAAACTCATGGAACCGTCCGGTGTCTCGTGCGAATTCACTCGCTTCAAGAGCTAACCGTGAATTCGAAAGCCAGTCATTGTCGGTAAATTGAAGACCATAGGGTTCCCCAGACGCGCGAAGCCGGGCGTGCATCTGTTCCCTGGATGACTTTGGAAAGAGGGCGTCCATGGAAATGCCCTCTGGCGGTGTTTCCGGATGGATCTCAAAGCTGACCCACTCATCATCAATATCAAACTCTTTCTTCAGCGATTCGACAATCCCGTTGCCGATAAAGCAAAAGGGTCATATATAGTCCGAGAACACACGAAATTTAAATTGCACTCTGCATACCTCCACAAGTTTCGATTTCGGGATAAGGATACCCACTACCTTAATCCCTCAACGCGCGAATTGCCAGTGTCGAGATCAAAAAAGTCAGTATCAGTCCGATACATAAAACCCAGGGAGGTGGTAATTCGCATCGCCGCACTCACCACGGTGTTTTTATCACCTCAATGGAATCCATCTGTCTCTGTCACGTGTCAGTGGCACAATACACAAGCGTTGCATCCACTAAATTGTAGTGCTCAAATCTGTGATGCTGAAAAATCCGCAGTGCTCAAATCTGCAGTGCTCAAAGCGTGACTGCACGTACACAGAATCGAGACAAGGAGGGAGTGACGTGGACGGCCAAAATGAGCAACGTCAAGGTTTGTTTGCCACGACCTTCTTACTTCCCGCAGGTCAATGGGTCATTGCAGGAGGAGCTGTGATGGTAGCCCTTGGATTAACTATCAACGCCCGAATCGCGGCACGTAAGGCGGCGAAGTCGGAACCAACGTCAAATACAAGGCGGGTCTAGACTATCCCAACAGGAGCAGTATGGTTCCAACCGTGACGAGAATTGAGGAGATGATTTTGCGGGTTCCCTGCTTTTCATGAAAGAAAAATACCCCGACAAACGCAGCGAGGCTGCTGGCGAGGGCGGAAAAGGCTTCGACAATAGCCGGGTGGAGCCACCTCAGCAGCGTAAATACTGATAAGTAAGCTGCTGCGTTAGAAGTGGCGGCTACGAAGCTCCATCCGGGTTGCTTTTGAATGAGCGGCCCGATTGTCTTGTGCTGACCACTCATGACGACAGGGACAAGTATCCACAGACTGATGGCGATGAACATGCCCGCTGCGTACGACACGGGTGCGTGCCCTGAATGCCGGACGTCCATCACTCTCGCCAGAGCCAACACCACGTCGCTTGCCAACATCATGAGAACGGCACGATTGAACTGCTTGTGGGTCAAGATCAATACACCAACGACAAACAGAGCAAGCCCCCACCATGCCCCTTCACTATTGAGTGGATGATACATCCAGAGCAACACCACAGTTGCATTACTCCACGGACTGACAAGTCCTATGGGACCCCTTACAAGAGAAGCCGTGTATAAACCGAAAGCAAGCGCATACAGTGCGCCCGTCCAAAAGGTTGTTGTAAATGGGATCGGGGTCTCAGAAAATAACGACATAACCACCAACACGACAGCGGCACCGCCAAAACCCACTCCCATGGTCGCCAAAGATCCAGCTCCGGATTGCCCCAATCGATTGAGTGACACGCGTTCAACGGTCAACGTCAGGATTCGAAGGCCGGCCAAGAAAGCAACAATGACCACTCGTTTGCCTCCCCTCATCCCTTCCTTAATTCGTCACACAGGGTTTCGTCCTAGTTGGGGCTGTGGTGTACAGCGGTTCGTTACCCAGTTGGGGTAGTGTACAGCACTTCGTGCATAAGCCCGGGCGTTTCTTCACAACCTAGCCAGAGTTTGACGTTTGGAAGGTGAATTAATGCTCTCAACATTTTGCTCCATTGCTGTCTGCGGCGCCGTTGCCTTTGTAAACACACCTATCGCTGCAGATGGGCATCAGAAAACGGACACACGACCAGTATCGTCAGCAGGTTCAGTTTCAGCTGCAACACTCACTAAGTTCACAGCACAACCATTGGTTCTGGCAGCATCACAGGTGTCAATGGCATCAAAACCTATAGCTGCGGCATCTGAGGAAGACGATTCGGGTAAATCGGGATCGGCCTCAACAACAAAGCAAATTCCAATCAACTTGTACATGCCGCCAAATCCACCTGCCCCAGGCAAGGACCAAGCAGCACAACACAAACTGCAGTACATGCTTGCCCAAAGGTCTACCAATTACAGACACGCCAGTCCAACACAGGCCAAAAATATCGAGTTGGTGGCGAAAAGGCTGAACGGCACCGTGATTCAGCCAGGGCAAACCTTCTCGTATAACCAAAAACTTGGCCCATACACAGAGCAGAACGGCTACGGCTGGGGTCGTGCGTTTAGCGGAAACCGGATCGTCCCCTCCCTGGGAGGCGGTGTCTGCCAAGGTGCGAGTACCTTGTATTCCACGTTAATCCGCACCGGGGCGGTAACGTTTGTCGAGCGGCATGCGCACAGTCTGACTGTCCCCTATCTCCCCGGCGGCGAAGATGCAACCGTTTCCTACTCGTCTCGTCTCGACTTCCGGTTTAAGAACACCTCTGACTCACCAATCATGATTGGTGCACAGGGCTACCCGGAAAAGCGCGTGATCACGGTTGCAATTTGGAGCGCCAAGCCAAATCCACAAATTACGGTTCACCATAAGGTGTTGGCTGTGTACCCGTTCCAAACGGTCACAACTTCCTCCTCATCTGATGAGGAAAAAGTGGTTGCACCAGGACAAGTCGGCGGTAAAGTGGCGACTTGGCTCGAAATTAAAACGGACAAGGGTGTCGTGACGAAATCGCTCGGCACAGACACGTACAAGCCTAGCCCACGGATTATCGAGAAGTAAAAGACAAAGACTGCATCTGGCAGGAGTCAGGTAGCCTGCCGTGAGCTGACTCGTTAAGGGACAAGGCCAATAGTAAATAGGTATGCCCACGGGCCAAGCTGTATGCGGAGGGTTTATTGTCGGAGGAGTTTACCCTCTGAGGAGTTGGAGTTTAGGCAGGTTGGTACATGCGGACTTGCCGTCTCAAGAACGAAGTCGGCAGAGGTTCTGACTGTTTAGCTCAAACAAACAACACGTCCCACGTGCCATCCTCCCATCAAATTGCGTGGGATGATCACTCGCCGTGGGACGTATTTTTCTACCGTTACTCAATTGTGGTATAACGGCGCACTCCCGGCGTGTGCTCTTTCACGCACGCCGTGTTACGCCAAACTCTTGTACTGCTCACGAAGGTCTCTCTTCAAAATTTTGCCACTCGGGTTGCGTGGCAGCCCATCGACCACGATGATCCGCTTCGGCACCTTAAACGCCGCAAGGTTCTCCTTGCAGTAAGTCTCGAGGCCCGCGACGTCAATGGTCACCCCTGGCTTTGGCACGACAATCGCGGTGACTGCCTCAATCCAGTACTCATCCGGTACACCGATCACCGCAACCTCTGACACGCCTGGGTACTGGTACACCGCCTCCTCGACCTCGCGGCTCGAGACGTTGATACCGCCAGTCTTGATCATGTCTTTCTTCCGATCGACGACAGTGATATAGCCTTCTTCGTCCATGACACCGAGATCGCCACTGTGGAACCAACCGTTTTGGAACGCTGCCGCCGTTTTCTCCGGGTCATTCAGGTATCCGAGCATCGCGTGAGCAGTTCTGTGCACGATCTCGCCGATCGTCCCCCGCGGCACCTCATTGTCCTCGTCATCAACAATGCGAGTCTCTACGTTCAGCGTGGCCTGACCTGCTGATCCCAGTTTTCGCATCTGGTCCTCCGGTTGCAGCGCGGTAGCAAGCGGCGCAACCTCCGTCTGGCCGTAGAAGTTCCAGAACAGTGCACCAGGCAGCCTCTCGGAGAGCTCCTTTAGCACCTCCATCGGCATAATGGCCGCACCGTAATAACATTTTTCCAAAGTCGACAGGTCGCGTTTCTCAAAGTCCGGATGGCACAGCAACGCAATCCACACAGTCGGCGGGCAAAACAGTTGCGACACCCGCTCGCGCTCGACAGTGGCAAGGATAGTTGCCGGATCGGCTTGTTCAAGGACAATCCCCGTCGAACCCAAGTACACACTTGGCCCAAGGAAACAGTTGAGCTGTGCACTGTGATAGAGCGGCAGCGCGTGAACGCACACGTCTCTGGATTCCATTCTTCCGCCGACGATCACGCTCACATACTGCGCAATCAAATTGTCATGCGTGAGCATGACACCTTTCGGCTTTGACTCGGTACCACTCGTATAAAGGATTTGCGCGACGTCTGCAGCGTAGACGGGTGCTTCAGGATCAAATGTTGGCATCCCGCGGACGTTCGCACCGCGCATCGGTTGCCACGCACTCTCGCCCACCTTCATCGATTCGGAAGACTGCATAAGGTATCTGGCGATCACGGTTGACCCCTTTGCACCACCTGCTATACCCTTGCTACCTGCTGCCCCCCTAATGCCACCTGCCGCTCCCTTGACCAAATCTCCTGTCGCAGCGTGTGAGGTTCCTAACGAACCTGTGTCCGCTGTGCCTGCAGCCTCTCTGTTGGCAGATGCATCTCTGACTGCTGCCTCTAGCTTCTCTGCCAACTCCACAGGTGCAGCGAGTGCGTCTGCCGCACAATGTCCAATAATGTACGCAATGTCCGGAACCGTCAGCATGTAATTGATGGGTACGATAGTTAATCCGACTCGTGCGGCGGCAAAGACAAGGACAGCAAAGTCTAGGCTGTTCTTGGAAAGGACTGCGAGCCTCATTCCACGTTTCAGTCCATCCGCGAGGAATCGATGCGCTGTTTGATTCACGCGGGTATCGAGTTGCGCGTACGTCAACCTTTCCTCGCGAAACGCTAACGCGAGTTTGTCCGGAAATCGGGCGGCGCTGCGAGACAATAGATCCGCAACCGTATTCCGCCTTGCCCGGAGCACATCGGGGTTCATACCCGGTTCTCTTCGTGTATCTTCGGTCCATCCGGCCGCCTTAATCTGACTCTCTGCCATGAATTTACCCCTCCTCATTCATCCTGTCCAGCTCCCATTTCACGGCCATTCGGGCGTGTACCTGACTCCGGCGTACCACTTGAGACAGCAATACCACGTGGGGCAGCCATATCACTTGAGCCAGCCGTACCAGTGGGCAGCCCCAGTGGACAGCCATACCGCTTGGGCCCACCGACTTGGGACCCCGCCGCACTTACGGCCACAGCCGCAGGGAGACACGACATATCGATTATCTGTAATGATATATGGAACTAGATAGAATATTCAAACGCTATTCTCGAATCTATGAATCCCGAAGGCTTGGATGCGAGACTCGAAAATCAGCTCCCGCAGTGGATGCAGATCAGGTGTCACACGCAGTTCAGCACCTGATTCGAGGATGTATCGAGGGAGGGAGGTCAGCGGATCGACAGAGACTGGTACTTCTTCCCGATGAGAGATATAGTAACCGGCGATAGAATCAAACAGTTCAAAAATCGTTTGTTCAAGCTAGTCTATTTGGCTAAGACGTGAGGTTCGGAGCTGGTAGCGGGATCGACTAGTTGTGCCCCCTCCAGCCAGCGGCGTCCGAAATACGTTGCGATACCCATGATGAGAACAAGAACACCCGTGGCCATGTATGCATTGATAACCCCAATCAGCGTCACCACCAGTCCTCCGAGCGCTGGTCCAAGCAAGGATGCACCGGTCGTGAAGCTGCCGATCACACCAAAGACGCGACCTGTCAGGTGGACAGGCGTGTTCTTCTGAGCGTCTGCCGAAAAGGGAATGAACGTAAAACCGGCCCCCATCCCAATGAAGATGGAGAGAACAACGATGACAGTCATCCACAGGAGTGTGATCCCGCCTGTCATCCCCCCATGCTGCACAACCAGTGCGGTCGCTGTGAACCCGATGCCCATGGCGATGCAGCCTAATCCCATCAGTCGGATGGATGATTTCCATTTAATGACGCCGACCAACAAAGCTGCGATGAGACCACCTGCACCCGACAAGCCCATGATCATCCCCATTAGACTCGATGATGCATTTGGAATCGTTCGAATGAGGGTCACAATTTGCGCATCGGTGAGCTGCACAAATAACAGGGTCAGCGTCAGAATGAGGGTGCCCGCCCACAGAACGCGCACCTTTCGAATATAGTCAATGCCTTCCATGAAGCCTCGCCGCCCTTTCTCCTTCACGGGATCGGCCGTGCCAGTTGAAGCTGCTGCAACCCCGGTCGAAGGCACGGGCTCGGTTGAAGGTGTGGTTTCGGTCGAAGGCACGGGCTCGGTTGCAGGTGTAGTTCCTGTTCCGGTTGAAGGTGTGGCCTCAGGGTCCGATGCGCGATCCGGTTCAGCCTCTGGCAAGCGGAATGCGGCAGCGCGAAATCCCGTAAAAATCAGGAGAACCGTCGACAGGACAAAAGAGATAGAGTCGAGCCAGAATGCCGACATCGATCCAAACGCAGCCACCAAAAACCCGCTCGCACCCGGTCCTATAATCTTTGTTAACTGCACAATAGATTGGTTAATGGAAGTAGCTTGCTGCATATGCTCATCGGGTACAATCTCCTTCACCTTCCCTGACTCTGCAGGGCTGAACAAAGATTGGAAAATCCCCACCAAGATCAAAATCACAAAAAGCATCCACTTCTGAGGAAGCAACGGAATAACACCGACCAGGATAGCCATAACGATGTTCGAGACCATCATGATGGTCGTGCGGTTCCATTTGTCCGCGAGCATGCCCGTGAACGTACCGAGAACCACCATCGGTGCTGTAAGGCACAGCATCATCACGGAGATAACGATTGGAGAGCCATGCCACTTGAATCCAACGATCACGAATAGTGCCAGTATGTATAGCCAGTCACCCAGGTTGGATATGGCCTGAGCACTCATTAAAAATAGGTATCTTCGGTTGCTCAGCAACCGACCGGGCTGTATAGTTGGGCTCCCCTTGACTCCATCGATGAGGCTCCCCTTGGCACCATCGGTGGGGCTGCCCTTGACTCCATCGGTGGGACTAGCGTTGACTCCACCATTACACTCTGTGTACCCCGCCTCGTCTGACATTTTCATCAACTCCCAGTTTTATGATAATGCCTGGGTCGTGATGACACATCAGGCTCAGGACCGACTCTCCTCCGACTTTAGTCGGAGACACCCGCGGCGGTTTCTTCTTTGAGCTAGCTTACCTTGAGTGCTTACCTTGGTAATGGACAGGCCACACTACACGTGGGGGCGAGCACCTTATTATATAGTAGGGGCGGCCCAAACGGCCGCCCTCCAATGAGGATTGAGGAACAGTGCGCCACTTTAACTGCCTGGCCGTCGTTCGCTCCTTCTATCCTTCCCCTGTAGCTAGGCCCTTGTCAACCTCCGTCCATGGCAGGCTTCTGCCAACCGGCGTCCATCTCCGTAGCTAGGTCAACCCTCGTCCATCTCCTCGTTTTCCCTCCGAATCTCCTCGACGTTGCCGACCTTCCGCATGTACCAAACACCGCTCTGCACGCCTATGAAATAGAGAATCAACGAGGCGATGGCCACGATGATGGACATGTACGGTTCTGGTATCAGCTCGGCTCCACCAAAATTACCCAGACCAGCGAGCAGCAAGACTACAAACAAGTAGATGACCATCCAGATGCCGCCTCTGATTTCTGGTCCTTTCTCTTTGTTGAATACATAGGTAATCAAGTAGAGAATAAGACCCAGCACCAGAACCCAAATGGTGAACTGAAGCTCCGACCATTTATCCCAGTAGATGATGAGGCTGCCGACGACAAAGGCCAGCGGTGCGATCACGTTCATCCCCCTGATCCGGTATTTGTCGCTGATTCCTACCTTCCGAAACACCATCACCGATACGGCACCGGCCGAGAACGTATAGACAGCAAGCGCACTGGTCAGCGCGATGATGCTGTGCCAACTCTTCAGCGGCACGAGATACAGCAGGCCGACGATAAAATTCAGAATGAGCGCCCGTGTCGGAACCCCAAACTTCGGATGAATCTTCGCGAAATAACGCGGGAAAAAGCGATTTTTGGCGAGCCCGTATACGTTTCTTGCGTTACCAGCGGTGTATGAAAAGCTCGATCCGGACGGTGACACCATCGCATCCACCATCAAAATCCAGTAGAGCCAGGTGAGGTTGAGGGAGAAAGCGAGATCGGCAAAGGGAGAATTAAAACTGACGCCCTGCCAGCCGTGGATTAGGTCCTTGGTCGGGACCGCCCCCATAAACGCGATTTCAAGAAGGATATAAAGCACGATAGCGATCACGATCGTCGCCACAATGGCCATTGGCACATTTCTGCGGGGATTCACGGCCTCTGCGGAAAGATCGATGGAGTTCCGGAACCCAGTGTATGCAAACACGATACCCGCCGTTGCAATCGCTGACAGGCCGCTGCCCCAGCCGTACGGTGCGAATCCTCCGTGACCGCTGAAGTTAGACGGGTGAAAACCGGCAACGAGAAGTGTGACAATCGTGATCACCGGGACCACGAACTTGATGCCTGTAACGACGTTGTTGACCTTCGCAAACACATTGACGCCAAAGTAGTTAACGAGGACAAAAATGAGCATGAGGACAATCGCAACGGCAATCCCGCGTCCAGTAAGAGTATTCCCGTTATACAGCCCGGGCCAAAAGCGACTCGCGTACTGCACGACCCCCGATGCTTCCGTTGGCGGATTGGCGACAAACCCCAGCCATATGGCGAATCCAATCAGCGAACCGACCATCGAGCCGTTGGTCAATTTGGGATACCTTACAAGCCCCCCTGCCTCAGGCTTTGCCATGCCTAGTTCAGCAAAGACGAGGCCGACGAGCAACATGGCGATACCGCCCACAATCCAAGTGATGATAGACTCCGGCCCAGCCGCCTTCGCGGCGTACATGGCACCGAACAACCATCCAGAACCAATGACTCCGCCAAGCGAAGCAGCAGTTAGTGACCAGAAACCAAGCCGACGTTTCAGCAGGCGATCTTCATTCAAGCTCCGATTCCCTCCTGTACAGATAGACTTGCTGAAGCATTTCGGTGGGGGCGTGTTGGGAGCTCTTGCTGCTGCCAACCCACGGTGCACCACGGCAGGTCGGCAGGGCCACATGGACATGATGCCGGAACAAATGATGGCACATGGCACATGGCACATGGCGCATTGCACATGGCAACTGGCACATCACACCGGATCACCACTTTGGGCACACCACCGCGGTACGCCGAACGTGGTACACCCAACACCTCCCCGGACTTGCCCAGCATAAAGAAAGGGGACGATCTCCGCCCCCGTCTTTAACTCTATGTGTTTGCTGGCTTGGATATGATGTCGCTTACATCGAACCACCGGGGCAGGATTGTTGACACTCTCGCCGCTGGCCAGACTGCGACCGGACCGGTGCTGCATCTATTGCCCGCTCAACCCAAGACTGGACTGAGGCGATGACAGTCCGCCCAACCACGATCCATCTGCCCTCCTCACGGGTGCGTACTCTTCTGGACGTTTCAAATCGAGATCGACGATAGAGGTTGGGTGCAAAATCCCGACCAGCTGTTCCAATCCGTCAACGAGGCGCTGTGATGGGCGGCAGAACAGGCCCTCCGATAAAATGAGCAGTTGATGCTTGGTAAACGGAACCGTATCTTGCCATACTGCCGGACGAGACAAGATTTTCTTGATGGGCACTTTGTGCTGTGGGATGCCCGTCCAGACTGCCAGAAACCAGTCTGGGTTCGCGTCGCAAACGAGGGTGCCGTCGTCCTGGACGGAATCGTGATCAAGATCGGCAAAAATGTTGCGGGCACCTGCCGCCTGACTGAGCTCCGTCAACCAATTGCGGCCGCCAGGCGAAAAGACCGGTTTCGCCCACCATTCCCAGTACAGCTTAGGCTGCTCATAGTCCGGAATATTCTGGTTCGTCCAAGCGCGCACTCGTTCTACTCGCTGTTCCAGCTGGTGCACGATCCGCTCCGCCTCCCCACCCGCCAACACATCGTCGGGCACGTGCGCAGCCAGGGTACGGAGGTCAGCATAGATATCTGCAAAACTGCGCGGCGAAAGGATGACTTGTCTCAGGCCGGCATGTTCCACCGCTTCCACAACCTTCTCCATGCCGGGGACGGAGAGGGATGAGACAACGAGATCGGGTTGGAGATGGTTGAGGGCGTCGATGTCGATGTTGAGATCGGGTCCGAGTTTCGGCAGGTCAGCCACTACGTCCTGTGGATAGTCAGAGTAGCTGTCCACCCCGACGAGGCACCCCTGCAACCCAAGTGCACAGATGAGTTCCGTATTGCTGGGGCAAAGTGAGGCGATGCGAAAGGATGGGAGATGGTTGGACTTGAGACCCTGATCCGTGTCTGATCGCACGATATGCACACCTCTCTTGTTCTACATTGGAAATGGATTTGAAACCGGCTTGCTCCGTGGGGGGCATGCGGCGACAGAGGACATTCTGTCCTCTGTTTTGATTCAATGAAAGGCAAGCAGGTCTACTTCAGGTTCATCATCGTTTCCCAGAGTAATCATCGTGTCTTAGGTTCATCATCGTTTCTTGGGCAAATCATCGTGTCTTAGGTTCATCATCGTTTTGCGCGTGTAACCGGTCCAATCCGTTCACCTTTCAGTGGAGTTCACCTTTCAGTGGATTCCGCCTCTCTGGTCTGACCCGAAGGGGGCTGCAGGCCAAATGGGGGCGGATGCGCAATAGGGCGGCACACTGAATAGGGCCAGATGACGAATGAGACTGCACGCGAAATAGGGCAAGTGCCGAATGAGGCTGCACGCGGAATAGGGCAAGATGCCGAATGAGGCTGCACGCGGAATAGGGCAAGATGCCGAATCGGTGCAACTTATTTGCTTTCATCATACATCTTCTTCTAGACATCATCGCAGTACGGAGGCTAGTCAAGTAGGATATTAGTGCTGGTATAACATATCTCGCACGGCGAGCTGAACCCAAGCATCAGAAGCCGTCCCACTAGAAACCATCGCACCGCTCATCCACAAGAAAGCTGAGTCGGCTGTATCAAACTTACTTGCGAGGGGATACGCATGACTTTTACTAAGGAGTATCGAGCATTTGTTGAGAGCCATCTTACACGACGTAGCGGACCGTCACGCCAACGGCTGGCCGAGGGTCTCGGACATGCTGAAAAAATGTTCCTTGAAAAAGTTTGGTGGCCAATGTTTCATCAATTTGAAAATTTACACCCTGAATATGAAGTTCGCGACTACAGAGAGGGGTACAGGTACATCGATTTTGCTTATATCGAGCCCTATTTTCGAGTGGCGATGGAAATTGACGGAATCGGACCTCACTGGAAGAACATTAATAAGTGGCAGTTTACCGAACATAATTTTCGGCAGAACTCTCTCGCTATTGATGGATGGTACATTCTACGCTTTACTTACGACGCTATCGATGAGCATCCTATTATTTGCCAGCAAACCATTCAGCAGTTGCTGGGCCGTTGGCAGTCTAGCAGCATCTCATTGGGGGATCTGACGGTAGAGGAGCGTGAAGTGGCACGCTCGGCACTTCGAGCCAGTTCCCCAATTACCCCTGCAGAGGTTGCTCTATTGTTGAACACATCACCTAAAACAGCCCGTTGGGTTCTTCATAGGATGGTACAAAAGCGTTGGTTAGTGCCTTCAAGTGGTAAAGTACGCTACACCTCATATCAACTCCACCCTTCTCGCTCAAACATGCGATTGTAAATCCAAAGGAAGCACAGGGGCCTAACTAACAGTTCCGTGAAGTGTCAATGCCACTAGGGTCGTTGTCCATCCAACAACGACCTTTATGTTCACTATCTCCGCCATATACCCATATGGGTATAAAAATTTAAGGGCAAGTTTTTCCCCAGTAGGCAGTTATCCAGAAACTGCGCTCGAAAGAACGAACATAACTTCCCTTGTGGCGTGAATCCCACCTGATTTAGACCGAATCGGAGGGTATAGAGGAAATTCTGTTCGTTCGTTGACGCCGAGATCTGATTTTCCGTCGATCAACGAACATTTCTTCCCTTGTAGCGCCAAGGTGCCATCAAGGTGCCATCAAGGTGCCATCAAGGTGCCATCAAGGTAGGCAAAGTAGCGCCAAGGTGGCATAAAGGTAGCCTCAAGAGACGCAAATCGACGCCCGCACCCCATGGCTTAAACACGCACTCCCTTCACATCCACCTTATCGTTCCGACGTAAGAACCTGTCAGGCGTGTGGTACTCCGTTCATCTCCACATTGAAAGTCTTAACTTGCCTTCAAGTGGTATCCGTTAATCGTTGTATCCTTTTACCTCCCATAAATAGGTCGCCTTTTGTCCATGAGGGTCCTCCCGTATTGCCATTTCCCACTTGGCTGCCTCCCCCTTTCCTTCCACTGTGTCCATTCAACTCCCCTTGCCCGTAGTCTCTTAGTCCGGCACAATAGACGTAGCTGTAGTCAGTTTGACTGTTGGGGGTAGTCCCTGGCGTAATCGAGATTCGTGGCCCGAGTGAGACCCTGGCCTCCGCGACTCAAATGGAGTGTCGCGCCTACCGTGATCCTACCGTGATCCTACCGTGATCCTGCCCCGGCCGCGCGAACGAATCCACCCCCACTACCGCAGCTGACTCATCACTGTCAGGAGGAATCACATCCTGTGCCGAAAGAAACCCTAGTTACCCGCAGCCAAATTCGCGAGTTTTGCGGGACAAATTACTATAGTCGCGGTAAGCGATATTACGAAGAGGGACGCGTGCTCTCCGTCCGCCAAGACGAGACCGATCCTGCGCAATGGACCGCCCTCGTCCGTGGAAAGCGCGTCTATGAGGTCAATCTGACCATCAACGAGTATCATCTTGAAGGTGATTGCAACTGCCCTATTTTTGATCCGTGGGATGCTTGCAAGCACGTCGCCGCAGCCCTGATGGCCATTGGAGATTTGACGAAATCCGGCAACTATTCCCGGCCAGATCTCGCGCGATCCGTTACAGAGCCATCCAGCCCTTTAACAGGTCGATCCGATGCCGCGCCATCCGACCATTTTGCTGGTCAATCGGGTATGGTGCCCACCGATCACCCATCCGATCGACCCGATGCTGCCGCAGCCACAATTGCACACGATGCAGCCACAGCTGCCACCGATACCCGAAACGATACGGTGCAACCAGATCCACCCAACTTTTCATCATCCACACGGCTGCTAGACCTGTTTCGACGGTCGGAAGCTGCCGCAGCGTTGTCGAACGACCTTTGGGCTGTCGATCTCGACGACACCCTGCCCACAGTTCCTGCCTCCAGTTGGCCCACTGGTAACAATGCGAGCTCTGGCATGAGCATGAGCGCAAATCTGGACCGCGCCACAGCTTCTGCCCTGGACCGCAACACAGCTTCTGCCCTGGACCGCAACACAGCTTCTGCCCCGGGCCGCAACACGGCACCAGCCCCAGGCAGTACCAGCAGCACTGCCCAGTCCGCCCGGCCGCTCCGCTCCGCAACGATTGATAGTCGAGAGCTCCTAAGCGTCGAGTTTTTCTGTGCCCCGCACGTAGGCGGATTTGCGGCGAGTGAGCACATCCAGATCGAGATGAAGATTGGCCCACAGAAGACATACGTCGTCAAGAAAATCCGGGATTTTCTACTAGCTGTCGAAGAGAACCGCCCTTTCTACTTCACGCCAAGGTTCTCCTACGGTCCCGACCAGTATCGCTTCCGCCCCGAGGACCTTCGGGTTATTCGAGTGCTGTGTGAAGTGATGCACGAAGAGGCGCTCTATCGAAGCATGATGGGAAACTATTCATACACCTACCGCGGCAATGAGAGAGCGCTGTTCATCTCTCCAATTGTCTGGCGATCACTCCACCCTTTGCTCCTCCAAAGTGACACGACCGTCGTTGGTAAGGGTGGTAACACTGTCGGGCCCATCCATGTCACGGTAGAAACACCTGATGTAAACATGCAGATTGTGAAACACGGTGAAGGACACTACGGTCTCGAAGTGAGCGGACTGGACGACATGGTTCCGTTGCCGTCCTATGGGTGTGTCGTATCCGGATCGACCTTTCATCTGATGGATCCGGTGGTCCTCCGCCAGTTTGTCGAAACACAAAAGGTGCTGGAGTCGCAGCGCATGATGGAAGCCGATCGCGTGCTGAAACTCGAACGGAGACTCGGTCGGCAGCGGGCACTTGAGCTCCTGCGCAGCGAAGACGCGCACCCTCTTGACGACGAGGAGGCGAGTAAGACAAGCGGGTTCTCCTCCGAGACCAAGCACACTGAAATCCCTATCGCGGAAGATGCTCTTCAGCCGTTTATGAACGAGGTTTTACCAGGGCTCAGGAGAATCGGACAAGTTGAGGTGGACGCGAGCATTCGGGACCGCGTCATTGAAGCCCCGTTACACGCCAAGTTATATCTCGATCGATACACAAATCAGGCACCATACTGGGACGAAGACGTCCTAACTGGTCGTCTTGTGTTTACCTACGAGGACAGCATCGTCGATCCGTTCAACCGCCAGGATGCTGATGATAATGAGTTTGACGACGACCGTTTTGGGACCGTTGACGGCCTGGGAGATAACCGTTTTGGAAGCTCCAACAGCCAGTTGGGCGACGACGGATTCGGGAACTTTACCCATTCCGACGGCGGCCAACTTGCCGATGCCTATGCGACCGAATCCGGCGCCCTCATCTACAGTGGATCAGATACCGATACGCGCCAAATCATCGTGCGCGACCTGATAAAGGAAACGCAAATCGTCAGGTTCCTCTATCAATCCGGATTCGACGTGGTGGACGGCGAGCTTATTCTCTCTGGCGAGGACTATATCTATGAATTCGTATACGAGCGCTTGCCTGAATTGGAACAGTGGGTGGAAGTGTTCGCAACCAGTTCGGTTGACGGGTGGATCCGACCAGCGGCTGTGAGACCGAAAAGTCGGATCGAGATCGACACAAAGACAAACTGGCTGGAAGTCTCGTTTGACATTGGGGACCTGTCCGCGGACGAAGTCATGCATGTGCTGCAGTCGATGATCGAGCGTAAGAAGTACCATCGGCTGGAAAGTGGTGCATTCGTCTCACTGCAGACCGAAGGTTTCTCTGAACTGCAGAGGGTTGTCAGCGAGTTAGGACTCAAGCCGTCCGACTTGAAGAAGGCCGTGAAGTCGCGCAAAGAGGCAGCGGTTGACGATCCGCAGCGTGGCGCGGCACCACAATCCGGTGCATCGCAGGACAACGCCGGCGGCACCGCAGAGTCTGGTGGACAGACTCTGGATTTGCGTATTCCGTCGATCCGCGCGTTGCCACTCATCGAGGGCCACGACGGGATGAGCCATGTGAAGTTCGGCCGAGCCTTGCGCCGCTGGTTGGACAACCTCCGAAACCCGGACAATATTGACGTCGACCTTCCGACTGGTCTTCGAGCCACTCTGCGCGAGTATCAAAAGTTTGGCTTTCAGTGGATGAAGACGCTCGCCCAGTACGGGTTTGGCGGAATTCTCGCAGACGATATGGGTCTTGGGAAGACCATCCAGACCATCGCATTCCTATTATCAGAGCGGGAAGGGACTCGAACTGGGGACGATCCGGTGGCGGGCCCGGCTCAAGGCGACCTGATGACAGGCCGAGCCGGGGCTGGGAAAGCCGCAGCCGCGATTACCTCAGGCGCCCCGGTTCTCATCGTCTGTCCCGCGTCACTCACGTATAATTGGAAGAGTGAGATCGAGAAATTTGCACCTGGGCTACATGCTGTCATCGTCACTGGCGATAAAGCCGAGCGTGAGGCAATCGTCGCTGCGGCGGGCCACAATCATGGCAACGAACACCCGGACGTCATCATCACGTCGTATCCGCTGTTGTGGCGAGATATCGACATGTATCGCGATGTTAGGTTCAGTACCCTCATCCTCGATGAGGCACAAGCCATCAAAAACCACACGACGCAGACCGCGCAGGCCGTGGGAGAGATTCAGAGTGTGCATCGATTTGCGCTCACAGGTACGCCTGTCGAGAACTCCCTTGATGACCTTTGGTCCATTTTCCGGGCTGTCTTCCCTGATTTGCTCGGAAGCCGTAAATCCTTCTCCAACCTGCCGCCAGAGTTGGTTGCCCGTCATGTACGGCCGTTTATCCTCAGGCGCCTGAAACGGGATGTGTTGACGGAGTTGCCGGACAAAATTGAGACCTTACAGACAGCAGAGCTGACGAAAGAGCAAAAGGCGGCATACATGGCGTACCTAGCTCAACTCCAAAAGGAGACAATCCAGGGCCTCGAAACACAAGGGTTTCAAAAGGGTCGCTTTCAGATATTGGCGGGGCTCACGAGGCTTCGACAGATCTGCTGCCATCCATCTCTGTGCATCGACAATTTCCGGGGAAATTCCGGGAAACTCGATCAACTGCTGGAACTTGTCGAAGAGTACCGACTTGCTAATCAGCGGATACTCATCTTTTCGCAGTTTACGTCGATGCTTGCCATCATTCAGCAGGAATTACAGGAACGCGGGTTTGACCTCTTCTATTTGGATGGCCAAACACCCGCCAAGGATCGTCTCGAGTTATGCGACCGCTTCAACCAAGGCGCGGTTCCCATCTTCCTGATCTCGCTGAAGGCCGGTGGCACTGGCCTCAACCTGACAGGAGCCGACACGGTCATTCTCTACGATTTGTGGTGGAACCCGGCGGTCGAGGAGCAGGCTGCGGATAGGGCCCATCGGATCGGCCAAAAGAACACGGTCCAAGTCATTCGCATGGTCACCCAAGGTACGATTGAAGAAAAGATGTACCAGTTGCAACAAAAAAAGCGCGATCTCATCGACTCCGTCGTCCAGGCAAACGACGAAGGCCTAAGCGCGCTGACAGAGGACGACATCCGCAGTATCCTCAGCATCTGATTGAGTAGGAGGCTAACCCATGCCGCAGAAGAAAGAACCTGACTTACTGTACACGTTCTACGTCGAACTGTTTGACGTCAAGCCGGTGGTTTGGCGCCGGTTCAGCGTTCCAGGCAAGCTCACTTTCCAAGAACTGCACCAGGTGATTCAGGTTGTCATGGGCTGGGAGAGCGCACACCTGTATCGCTTCCGCTATGGGCCGCTTGAGATCTCACGCCCCGACTTGGACGACTTCTTCACGGCCGATCCGGTCCATCTCGACGCCCGCTCCGAAACCTTGGAAGCCCTTCTCGTGGAACAGAACGATCTATTGACCTACCACTATGACTTTGGCGACGACTGGATTCACTTGTTGCGCATTGAGTCTATTTCAGCCATTGGGGGGGCGATATCCGGGGCGATCCGATGCCAAGAAGGCGCCCGCGCCTGCCCTCCCGAAGACATCGGCGGCCCCTACGGCTACGAGGTCCACGTAAAGGCCTTGGCTGATGTGGATGATCCCGGTCACGATGACGCGGTTGCTTCGTGTGGCGACGAATTCGACCCTGAGGCATTTGATCTTAATCACATCAATCAGGAATTGGCCGCGCGCTTTCGCAAACGCAAGAAGTAGGTCAGGTCAAGGGGGTAGGTCAGTTCAGTTCGAGGGGTGCGTCAGGTCAGTTCGAGACGTAGGACATTTAAGGGAAACATTGTCCGTTATTCGGTTGTTTCCCCTCATTTGCGCTGTCACAGCGAGCATTTTGTTCGTTGATGGCCGGCAGTCACAGAAAAATAGCCGGGAAAGACGCCATAAGGGAAATTTGTGGCGTTATGTTATCGCCACCCCCGGCAAAACAGCCCATAAGGGAAAATCCGGGCGTTAACCTCCGCTTGGTTCGTCGACGACGAAGTTTGGTAAGGGAAGAAAACGGCTTTATCGAGCCCTCAAGGCCCTTTCGGTATCTTAATAGGCTTCGTTCAATCGTTGATAAGATGGGGCCGCCAAATGGCGGCCCTTCCAATCTAGTAATTAATAATCTTCGTTCAGCGGAAGGTGGTGCTGCATATATTCAAAAACCTCACGCTTCGTGGGAAGTGCAGGTATCCCACCGCGCTTAGTGGTTGTCAACGCGCCGCTGGTGTTGGCAAAACGGATCGCCTGCTGGAGCCTCTCTTCAGTGATTCCACCTAGCATGTTTCGACCTAGCATGTTTCGACCTAGCATGTTTCGACCCGGCGTACTTCGACCTAACACGCTTGGATTCAGCATGTTTCGATTGAACTTGCCTTGAGCAGTCGTCTCGTCTGACACTGGTACCGGGCCCGATGCAGAGATGCCTGCGACGCCGTGGGCTCTTCCTGGTCTCTCCAACTCATCCAATGCATCGAGCAACTCCGAGACAAACGCACCCACAAAGGCATCTCCAGCACCCGTTGTGTCGATGGCATGCACTGCATACGAGGGAACGGATCCGCTTCCGCATGCAGCCGAGTAATAACATCCCTCTGCTCCTAAAGTAACCAGCGTGATCGCGCACTGATGATAGCGCCGGAGGACCTCGATCCCATCTTCAATTCCCGTCTCTCCTGTCAGGAATCTCAATTCCTCATCAGAAACCTTCAGAACATCAGCGTATTGCATTGCACCTAATATGACCTCTTTTGCTGCCTCCTGATCCTTCCAAAGTGACAAACGCAAATTGGGGTCATAGCTAATGATTGCCCCCGCGTTCCGTGCCGCTCGAACCGAAGCAAGCGTCGCTGTTCGTGAAGGGTCCGCGGTCATTGAGACGGATCCAAAATGGAATAACTTCGTTTGTGACAACAGTTCAGGATCGACATCATCAGGCTCCAGCATGACATCGGCACTCGGGTTGCGGTAGAAGCTAAAAGAGCGCTCACCGGATGTATCCAGGTGTACAAATGCAAGTGTAGTCGGATAAGCATTCGTCGAAAGCAGCCCGCTCACGTCGACTCCGCGGCTCTCCAGAGTCTCACGCAGGAACCTCCCAAACGCGTCCTCGCCAACTTTTCCTATGAAAGCTGCCCGTTTGCCCATCTGAGCAGCCGCAACAGCAACGTTTGCCGGTGCGCCGCCGGGATTCTGCTCGAAGCATGGCCGAGCCGACCCGTTATTGCCAACGTCGCTCGTCTTCGGCAGACTCCCCGACACGGGGGTAAAATCAATCAACAGCTCACCAATCGCAACTACGTCAAACATACGTTTTCTCCTTACCTCGCATCCTTCGGGCTGTGGGCCTGCATGTGCTCCGGCCCGGCCCATTCCACGCAATCCATTTTACGCCGTCCAAAACACCAACAGGTCATTCCACGACCGCTTTAAACCGTATGATGGCACTCGCGTAGTCCCCACGCAAGAGAAGCCGGAAACCCATCCGAGCCCACGCCAACCCTGACCGCGGCGCAAGGTCCCACATGCCGTAGAAGCGTTGCTCATCTGCCGTATGGACATCAAGCACCTCGAGTGTATAAACCATGTTATCGTCGAGGCCGACAGGACGAATGACAGGTGTCGGATCACCATATTGTGTTCCGCGACCAAGCACAAAAACAACTGCCTCGGTTCCTTTCTGGTCTGCGTATTCGACCGCTGACCATGCACCCGCATCTCCTGATGCAACCCCATATCCGCCACCGTATCCCGCACCAATGCCACCTGTGTCAGCCCCGGATACCGTGCCAAACGTCGGCGACAACAAACGATACAATTCGCCGTCTGTGACAAGGTGTCGAATGGTCTTGTAAAGCTCCACCCGTTTGGCGGCTTCCTCGCGTTCCTCCGTCGTCCACTGTGAGATGTCCGCACCGATTCCGAGGGCGCCCATCATGGCACTGTGAAAGCGGAACACGAGCGGCACCTTTCGATGATTCATGAACTGCGGCGAATCCGTCACCCAAGCCCGCATGGTGGACGCAGGATAGGCATAGCTGAAACCCTCCTGAATGCGCAACCTGTCATAGGCGTCCGTGTTGTCGCTTGTCCAGAACTGGGAGGCGAATTGGAGCATCGCGAGATCGACACGACCGCCTCCTCCACTGCATGACTCAAACACAACGTTCGGATGTCGGGTGTGAAGTCGTCCCAAAATTTCATACAAACCCTCGACGTGCCGCGTCCAGACTTCAGGTTGCATGTCTGGTGCCAGCGTGGCAGACCCAGGCTCTGTCAGAGGTCGATTCATATCCCATTTCACAAAAGCAATTGAGTGGCGCGAGAGCAGCTCGTCGAGGAGCCCGAAAATGTGATCTCGTACAGCCTGATTCGAGTAGTCGAGGACTGCCTGATGTCGAGCCAGCGTCCTGTCTCGATCCGGGAAGTGCAATACCCAGTCCGGATGCGCCCTGTACAGATCACTGTCTGGGTTCACCATCTCCGGCTCCACCCAGATGCCAAATTTCATACCAAGGCCTTGCACGTGGCGAATCAACGGATCGAGCCCGTCTGGAAACTTTTCCGGGTTGACCGTCCAGTCTCCAAGGCCGGCAGTGTCCGAATTGCGCCGACCGAACCAGCCGTCATCCACGACAAACAATTCAACGCCGAGGTCAGCCGCAATCTCGGCAAGT
Organism: Paenalicyclobacillus ferrooxydans; assembly: GCF_001399675.1. Classification (GTDB taxonomy): domain Bacteria; phylum Bacillota; class Bacilli; order Alicyclobacillales; family Alicyclobacillaceae; genus Alicyclobacillus_B; species Alicyclobacillus_B ferrooxydans. Next base: position 124,663 of record NZ_LJCO01000033.1, on the reverse strand, counting down.
TTCATCTGATCCGGTTCGTTGACATCGAAGTACGTCGCTTCCCAGGAATTGTACAACACCGGTGTCGGGCGTTCCTTTGTCCCAAATTCCTCTTGAATCCGATGCGCCAACCTGTGCATCTCCCGACTCGCACCGCCAAACCCGTCATTCGTGTACCCCGCATAAAAATGCGGTGAAGCCACTTTTTCCCTTGGGCCAAGTACACTCACAAAGTCAAAGTCGTTTAAGCCGCCAGACACAGACAACTGATTGTGGGTGTTGCGCTCAAATGCGATTTTCCAGTTCCCGCTCCATGCAAGAGCTCCAAACCAAACGTCGCCAGACTCCTCATTCGCGTTCCCGCTGTCAAGCATGAAAAGCGGGTTCGTTTGATGGCTGGTATGTCCCTTGCGGCTCTCAATCACCTGCTTGCCGTAAGATAGGAACGAACGCTGCAGTTGGAACTCCCGCCCCCAGTCTCCGTAGACGGTCGTGGTGCGGTATGCCGGCAGGATGGGCAAGCTCCAGACCGCTGACGACAAATGGGTAACTTGCACGATATCCTGAGACACGTTTGTTACTTCTACCCAGCGGGCGATTACGTCCTGCTCGTCCCGCGTTTCGTAGTGGAGTTTGATGTCGAGGCCTTTCGGATCGGAGAAGCAAAGGGTCAATCGATGCGTATCCTTCATAGCTGCCACTTCAGCACGCTCAAACTTCCATGCCACGTCCCGCGTTCCGTCTGAAAATGTTACCCTCAGAGACGGCTCCTGGTACATGCGGCCGTGCCACGGCCGGTACTCATGCGGCCAGATGAGCGGCGCGTAGTCAAAACTGCTCCGTTCAGGAAACGTAATGTGTTGTATGTAATCCTCATCGCGCGGCAACGTCGGCCCCCAGTATAGGTGAACCAATTGTGAGGCCGATCCGGTGGACATCGGTGAGCCGTTGGCGACCGCAATACAATACGCGGACGACTTGGTCTCAAGGACCCACGTCCGGTGCTGGCCTCGGTCGCTATCCGAGATGTTGCTTGCGGCTCCCGTACTCTGCTGGCCCTGCGGGTCACCATTGTCGGCCCTGCTTGCGACCCCGGTACTCATCTGGCGATCGTATATTTCACGAATCATGCTGTCCCTCCTGTCAACCTCGCTGGAATCTCGATTGTGTCCGTCGTGATGTGACCTTGGTAACAGCCCCTCACAGTCGTGGCGATGTATCCAGTGTGGTCCGAATTACTGTCTCTGCACTTTCTACCCCAAAAGCGGAGGCAATAACACGAATCGTCCCCGGAACCATACCCGCGCGAACGAAGATACCCATTCGCCCGCCTTCCATTGCCACTGGGTTTTCGCCGACTAGCTCGCCCGGGCCGTCACAAATGAACGTAACTGCCCGATTTCCATACGGGGAACGCGTTCCGTTCTGGTCCACAAGTTCCACGATGACCTGAGTCATGTCACTTCCGTCCGCCACAAGTTCCACATCGTCTGCCCGCAACTTCAAACGCGTGCCACCCTGAGGAGTTTGCAAACGGGTCTGTGCAACCTGTTGCCCATCCTTATATCCAGTGATGTCCACCCCGCCGCAGACCTGATAACCGTGAACGGAGAAAACAAACGGCGGATGAGGAAGGTTTGGGAAGGTGTCTCTGTCCGGCAGCAATCGACCAAGCGAATGTCCATTTAGGTGTACCTCGATTTCATCGCAGTTGCTGAACACATAGACGGGCATACGGTACTTGGCTGAAGCCAGTTCCTGTTCCATCGCCGTAATATCGATGAGTTCCCGCAACATCACATCGTGTGGGGCACTTGCAAACGTAAAGTAACTTGCTGCGTTAAGCACGATCCGCTCCTCTGCCGGCTGCTGCGACGCATAGAACCAGGCCGCAAATTTAGGTTGCCGGAACATATCCATAACACCGTGGTAGCAAACCATATCGCCGGGTCCAAACTGACTGTGCGTATTGTAGTCGAATGCACACCAACCTGAAGCCCCCATCAAGTCATCGCGACCATAGAGACTGTTCACAATTCTTGCGTGATTGAGTGCGTGTTCAACCAACCTCGGTTCCGGATCAAACGGGGCGGTTGGATACATATGCCCCATGTACTCCGTGATGAGCTGCGGCGTATGCACGGTCGGCATCAGGTCCATTGAGAAGTCGTTGAGGGTAAATACATCTTCTAAAAACTCGCTCGTCCTGAAGTTGCGGACGCCGCCAGTGGGCCGCATCGGATCGAGAGACTTTGCCAATTCATTCGTTGCGATATAAAAATCGTGATCATCTCGCGACTCGTTGATGCGCACGCCCCACATAAAAATGGATGGATGATTTCGGTCTCTTGTGATCAGCGATGTCAGGTCATCAAGCGCTTGATTTTGCCAAGCCTCGTCGCCGATGTGCTGCCAGCCGGGGAGTTCAGTGAAAACGAGCACCCCAAGCTCATCGCAGGCATCCAGAAAACTTTGGTCCTGCGGGTAATGGGATGTGCGAACATAATTCAGACCGAGTTCGTGTTTTAAGACGTATGCGTCCCGGCGTTGCAACCGCTTGGGGGCAGCTCCCCCCACATACGGAAACGACTGATGCCGGTTTAATCCACGCAACTTGACCACCCTGCCGTTAAGCAACAGTCCATCCGCGTGAGGTGTGGCCGTGCGGACCCCGAACCGAAATGCAGCATCGTCAAACACTTCCCCGCTGTCAGACACAAGACGAGCGGTCACCTGGTACAACTGCGGATCATCGACGTCCCACAGATTTGCACCCGGGACAAAGAACTCCCATTCGGCCGTAGAGACGCCGCCTGCGGTCAGATCAACTTCATAAGTACTTTCAAACGGAGCACTAGTTTCTATAGGAGTACTAGTTTCTATAGGAGCACCCTTTTCAAGAGCGGCACTCTTGTCAAACGGAATATCCGATCCGAGTGCGCTGCCGAGGTCGAATGCAGCTTTGTCGATAGCCGCGCCATTTCGATGGTTCAACCGGATCGAGACAGTCCCCGTCCATGGATTTGCTGTCAGGTTGGCGACTTCTACCTGCGCACGAAGCCGCGCGCCCTCATCCGTCACTGCTTGTGTCGTAAGAAAAACGTCCTCTAGATAAACAGGATGATGCACCGCAATGTACACATTTCTGTACATCCCGCCAAACAGCATATAGTCGACGATCCCGCCCTCCGGTGGAACGTCCGTGCGACGGGTCGAATCGAGACGGATGGCGATCACGTTGTCCTTTCCCACCCTGACCGCATCTGTGATGTCAAGTGAGAACGAGGTGTATCCGCCCGCGTGCATCCCCAGGTGTTGTCCATTGACAAACACCTCAGCCACAGCCATCGCACCGTCGCACATGAGGACGATCCGCTGGCCAGCCGCACTCTCCGGCAGTGTAAAGTGCTTTCGATACCAACTGCAAAACTGGTAGGTTTCAACTGGGAAATCCTTGTGCGGGAGTAAGCGGTTCGGGGCAGGCAGGTGGATCGTTTCCCATTCGCCATCGTTTACATCCACATCTTTAAACCCTGGTTCGTCTTGTGCAATAAACTTCCATTGTTGATTGAAGTCATAGATCTGTCGCTGGCCTAGATATGGACGAATCACATCCACGCTGCACACTCCCTCTGTCTCTGCCTGGTGTATCAGTCAAGTGAAACTGTATCTATCTTGTGCGTACGCGTGTGCGGATGGATGCAACCGACTCCCGTACAACAAGCTCTGTCTTGTGCTCAACTCTGGCATCTTTTTTTACGGTGCCGTTCATCAACCCGTGCAGTAGTTCAAACATGGACCAACCGATGTCTCGTTTGGGAATGCGCACTGTCGTCAAAGATGGTGTCACCATCTGAGACAGTTCGATGTCGTCGATCCCGACGATCGACACGTCATCCGGCACACGCAGCCCGCTCTCCTGAATAGCACGCAGTGCGCCCACCGCCAGAAGATCATTGGATGCAGCCACGGCAGTAAAGTCGAGGCCAGCCAGCAAGCGGCGTTTCATTTGGTTATAGCCGTTTCGGAAGTTGTCCTGCCACTTTGGAATCAGTTGGAGCATCGACTCGTCGACCTTGAATCCATAGTCCTTCATGGCCTGTAAGTACCCGTGCAACCTCGGATTTTCCTGGCTGTCCGTCGCATCCATACCGAGAAACACGATTCGCTCATGACCATTTTGGACCAGGTATTCTACGCTCGTACGCATCGCCTTGGCGAGATCGACATGCACAGATGGAATCGGTGACTGGCTCTTCCAATCCCAAAGGACAACGGTTGGCAACGTCTGCATCACATTGTTTAACTGGCTCATGAGTTCAACCGGGGACATGACGATGAGGCCGTCATGCAGTCCTTGTTGAACCACATGCTCGTAGTCCCGGACTTCAAAGTTCGCGTTATAGAGTGAAAACGTGTAGCCACTGTGATACGCCGCTTCTTCAATGCCGAGCAAAACTTCACTGTAAAACGGGTTTGAGATATTGTGGGTAATACAGGAAATCTGCCGCAGTTTTTGCATACGCAGGCTCTGGGCGACCCGGTTTGGCACATAGTTGAGCGACTGGATCGCTTTCTCGACTCGCATCCGAACGTCCTCGGACACATAACCGTTGTTTAGCACTCGGGATACGGTCGACGACGAAACTCCTGCAAGTTCAGCAACATCTTTACGCGTGACCAAAACAACCACCCCTTGCAAGTGAGCTCTTTCCGCCTCTTACATTCCCGGGCCATATTGACTGCCTTTGTGTAAGCGGAACCAAGCTATGCGCTCCTTACGGAGCTGTTTATATCTCTTCATCAGCGGTAAAAGCCGCTCATGATGCCGGAAACGAATTGTTTGCGAAGCAAAAGGAAGATAACGAGCATCGGGATCGTCGCAATCGAAGCCCCAAGCATAATCATCCCATAATTTGGTGACGTTTGTGTACTCATCAAAGTGGATAAAGCCACAGGAATTGTGTATTTGGATGCATCGTCCAACACAATCAGCGGCCACAGCAAGTTCGTCCAGGAAGCAAGAAAGGTCAGAATGCCAAGTGAAGATAGAATGGGCCGCATCAAAGGCAGCACAATTCGCAGGAAAATCCGGCCCTCTCCGAGTCCGTCGATACGCGCCGCATCCAAGAGTTCGACTGGAAATGTCATAAAGGACTGCCGCATCAGGAACACACCAAATACGGTAACCAGTGCCGGCAGGATGACAGCCCACATCGTATTAATAAGGTGGAATTTGCTCATCAGAATGAACAGCGGGATCATCGTGACCTGCGGCGGGATCATCAGCGAGATGAGAAAAATGTTGAACATCGCTTTTGAGCCGCGAAAGCGATAGATAGCAAATGCGTATCCCGCAAGCGTCGCTAACAACACCGCGATGAGCGTTGCAATAATGGAAATCTCCAGGCTGTTTCCAACGGCCCGAAAGATGTTGATGCCGGAGTTCACCATCAGATCGTGAAAGTTTGCCCCCAACGAATGCCCAAACCCGAGGTAGGTACTTTGACCGAAGATCTGCTCGTTGTCCTGTGTGCTCGACACAAACATCCAGTAGATGGGGTAGACGGAAACGACAAAGCCAATTAATACAACCAGATGTAAAAAGAAATCGGACACCGTGAAACGGCGTTTTGCAGACATCAAATCTCACCCCCACGGGTCAACCGCATCTGGATGACAGAGAACACCGCAATGATGATGGCCAAGACATACGCAATGGCCGCGGCATACCCGAAATCAAACGTCTGGAATCCCATTTTGTACAAGTACAACACCGGTGTCAGCGTCGAGTTCGCGGGGCCCCCACCGGTGAGGATAAACGGTTCAGTGAATAGCTGCATCGTTCCAATCGTGGAGAGGACAGCCTCAAACAACAGAATCGGACGCAGTAACGGCAACGTCATGGAGAACCACTGCCGAATGGCACTTGCTCCATCCACCCGGGCGGCTTCATACACCTCAGAAGGCATCGACTGCATACCGCCCAGCAAAATGACAACGTTGTAACCTGTCCAGTGCCAGGTAATGGCCAACATAATGCTGACCTTGGCCGCGACCGCATTCCCCAGCCAATTCACACTCGGAATCCCGAACGTATTGAGGATATGGTTAATCAGTCCGTGATTATCAAGGATGAACGACCACGTCATAGAGTACGCTACGCTGTCAATCAAAATCGGCAGGAAGAAGCCCAACTGAAACAACGGTTTCCACCTTAAACGAGGTGAATTCAGCAACGTTGCAAACAGGGCCGCGAGTCCTATCATCACAGGGACCTGGATGATTAGGATGATGAAGGTGTTCGCGAGGGAGTGCCAAAATTGACCGTCAGAGAACAGTTTTGAGTATTGGAAGAGTCCTCTGAAGTGCAACGATCCAGCTGACCACTGAGAAAAGCTGATGACCAGCGAGTAGATAATCGGGAATACCAAAAACGCGAGAAAGATGACGAGGAACGGTGCGACAAACCAGTATGGGGTTGAGGCCGGATACAGAACGTTCCCTCTGTGCCTCCGACGCGCTGGGATTTGTTCCCGTTCAAGTGTAGATGACATGTCTGTCCAACCTCCCTCCTGATGTTTGTTGAAAGGGCCGCGTTCGCGGCCCCGGCGTGTTCACGCTGTTTGAATCAGGATTGGTCCACTGTGACCATACAGTCTGTCACTGGGATGAAATTTTGCGCCCTGTCTCCTGCGCCAACTTGTTTGCTGCGGAGCTGAGTCCCTGGGAGATGGAAGACTTATTGGTGAAGATTTGTCCCAGTGCCGTATCGACATAGTTCTCAGCCACCGTAAAGTCAGATGTGTGGTTGGCCGGAGTGATGTTCGGTACCTCATTGGATGCAATCTGAAATACCTTTTGTCCGCCAAAGAATGGTTGTGCCTGAGAAATCAGCGGAGAGTTCTTTAAATACGGCAGATACGATGGGTAAATTCCGTTTTTCATCGAGATATCGAGTGCCTGCGAGTTGGTCATACAGAACTGAGCAAATTCCTCCGCGGTTTTCGGATGCTGCGTGTGAGCGGAAATCATCAGGTTCGATCCGCCGGAGTTCGCCGCAGTGTTCCCGCCAGCCGACACGGCCGGCAGCGGCATCACTGCCCATTTCCCAGACTGGCTCGGGGCTGACCCTTCAATGGTACCTACGTACCAGATACCCATAATCGCAGAGGCAATTTGGTTGTTCACAAAAGCTTTAATGGTGTCATTCCAACCCGTTGCACTTGGCACGTGCATGAGGATGCCGGAATCCCACATCTTCTTCTCTATGCTGACTGCCGTCTGTGCAGCTGGCGTCGTCAGCGTGATATCGCCGCTCTGATTAAAGTAGTACGAGCCCTGCTCATTCATCAGCAGTTTAAACATACCGTCATTCGCGTAGGAGCCAGTGGTCATCTTGACCTTGCCGCCAAAGTGCTGCGTCAACTTCTGGCCGGCTGCAATGTAATCGTTCCAGGTCTTGATGCTGCTCGGATTAATGCCGGCTTGCTTAAACAGATCGGTACGGTAAAATACCAGCGCCGGACCGATATCCCAAGGAATGCCGTAGATCTTTCCGTTCATGGTCAGTGCTGGCCACTTAGCGGCAGCAAAATCGCTCTTCATCGGGGTCATGTAACTTGTCAAGTCCAAAAAGGAGTTCGGGAACTTCTTTAAGAAGCTGCCAGCTTGACTGGTCTCGACAATCATGACGTCTGGCACGTCTGCACCAGCAGCTAGCTCTGCATTGTACTTCGTGTACGTATTCGGCGGGCTGTCCACGGTGACGTTGTTAAAGCTCACATTTGGGTGAATCTTTTTGAATAACGCTTCGTCAGATACAAGTGTCCCCTCGGCGATATTCCACCCCATAACTTTGAGTGTGACCGGTTGGCTGGTAGGTCCTGAGTTTGAGTTTGCGGTGTTCGATGAACCTGAACCTCCTGATCCACCTGAGCTGCCGTTGGATCCTCCGGATCCGCAACCCGCAAGCAGAGCTGTGATACCTAGAACGCCAATTCCCGCAATACCGATTTTTTTGAACTTACTTTTCACACGAGCACCCCCAAGTAATCTGCTGTATCACACCGTGACACATGACCGCGATACATTTTTCGGTGAATGTGGACACGTGACCACATTCGGTACAGATTAAAAATGACTCGGCAAAACCAACCACTGTGCACTTCAGGACCACTTCCCGACTGTTCCGTGTCTGCGCATATCCCTGAATATCTAAGCTGTATGAAATAGAGAAAGCGTTTTCTCTTGATCCGTTTATATCATCTGGGTTATTGTTCGTCAATCACATTTTAATTTGAAAATTAAGAGGGCTGGAAATGGTGTGTCCACCCCAGCCCTCTGTCAACAGTATTTCGGAATCCCTAAAAATGCTGATTTAGCAAGGTTTGTCAAATGATTTTCAGCTGAATGATATAAACCCCATAAGGCTCAGCGACAAAGGATCCCTCTACGACCCTACCACTCAGTGCATCAGTTCCACGTCCAGCGAGCAGCGTGACAGCCTGCGGCTCACTGCTGTGATTGAGTACTGTGAGATAGGCCTGGCCGTCTTTTTCACGAAGTGTGGCTTCCACTTTTTCCGATGCTTGGATCAGACTTTGAATACTTGATTTTTCGCAAATTACCCGCAAGAAATCACGCAAAAATCTGTCATCTGGACTCGAAGCCACATAATAGGCAAAACCTTGACCAAATTGGTTCCGGGTTATGACGGGTTCACCACGATAGAAATCGTCGCCGTAAACGGCCAGAACTTCTGCTCCTTCAGAATGGATCCGATCGTACAGCATAAAACAATCGTAGGTGCCCTGAAACCGCCCATCCGCTTCCTGAACAACAATTTGATTGTGTTTGTTCGGGGGCAGCGCATCGATTTCCTCAGACCAGATACCGAGCACATCGCGCAGAGGGCCTGGATAGCCGCCGAGATGAACGAGATCGTGCTCATCCACAATACCGCTGAAAAACGTGGTGATAAACTTGCCGCCATTTTTCACGTAGGCCCTGATTTTCTCCGCATCCTGCTGCGTCACCATGTAAAGCACCGGTGCAATGACGATGTCATATTGGCTGAAGTCAGTTTCCTTTCCAATGACATCCACCGAAATATGCTCGTTGTACAAAGCCTCGTAGTACTTCGTGACTTCAGACACATACTTCAAGTCAACACTCGGTCCGCTTGAGTATTCCACCGCCCACCAATTAGCCCAGTCGAACAAAATACCGACGCTTGCCTTGGTACGGGCCTCGAGAAGCCGATCACCGAGTTGTTTCAACTCATGCCCGAGTTGCGCAGTTTCCTGAAACACCCTGGTGTCCTCGTGTCCAACATGTTCAATGACTGCACCGTGAAACTTCTCACATGCACCGCGAGAACGCCGCAATTGGAAGAACATCACCGTGTCCGCACCATGAGCAACCGCTTGATAACTTTGCAAGCGCATAACCCCGGGACGCTTTAAAGAATTGTACGGCTGCCAGTTTTGCTGGCTCGGTGTCTGCTCCATCAGCATGAAGGATTGGCCATGTTTGAGCCCGCGCATCAAATCGTGCCGGAAGGCCACTTGCGACGGCGGTGTGTCGTACGCCGGATAGTTATCCCAAGAGACAATGTCCATGTACTTCGCCCACTCGAAGTAATCCAGTGGTTTAAACGTACCCATCAGATTGGTCGTGATGGGGATATTTGGCGTGTGCTTGCGAATAGCGTCGTACTCCAGCCGGTAACAAGCCAAGATACTATCCGACATGAAGCGCGAGTAATCAAGCGAGATCCCCTGGAATGCCGTCCTTGTGGGTTGTGATTCGCTCATATGCTCACTGAGCAGGTTTGGAGGAACCACTTCATCCCAGTCGGTAAACGTATGCCCCCAGAAAGCAGTGTTCCAGACTTCGTTCAACCGATCAATTGTGTGATACCGGTTCTTTACCCAGACACGGAATTCCCTTGCACAGTTATCACAGTAACATGCACCGCCGTATTCGTTACTGATATGCCAAACTGCTAAAGCAGGATGGTCCTTATAGCGCTCGGCCAGTTTCTCAGCCAGTGCCACAGAGAACTTACGATACGTGGGACTGTTTGGGCAGGAATTGTGCCGCTGTCCAAAATTGTGCTTTCGGCCCGCGAAATCTACCCGCAAGATGTCCGGATACTTCTTTGCCATCCACGCCGGATGCGCAGCGGTCCCGGTTGCAAGACATGCGCGAATACCGTGGTTGTGGAGATGATTCAGCACCTCGTCCATCCACTCAAAGGTGTACGTTTCCTCGTTTGGTTGATGCTTGACCCAAGAGAATACACCCACGGTTGCGATATCAATATTCGCGAGTTCAAACATTCGGACGTCTTCATCCCACACGTCCCTCGGCCACTGTTCCGGGTTGTAATCGCCTCCATAGGCGATCTTCGACTGAACCAGTTTTGCCATTGATGCCCCCCCTGTACAAACGCAAGATGTCCAGATTTGGTGAACCTGGTGTGAAGCTAGTGTGAACCTGGTGTGAAGCGAAAGCATCGGAGATTTGCCAGACACAACACGGCGATACAGGCGATACAGGATGAAACATGAAACGGATACTCTGAAAGTTTGGCACTTGCCTGCGAATCCTGTCAATCTATTTGCAATTATCTATGTAAACAAAAAGGAATAAAGGAAGGCGGCCGAGCGGCCGCCTTCCTTATTATTCTGCATCTTGTTAGACAATGGCGAGTCGTGGCCTTGTAGCAGTGGCCTGGTAGTTGTTAGGCCTCCGTAGAGATCTGCCAACGTACGCCATACGAATCCTCCAACCTCCCGAATACTGCACCCCAAAACATCTGCTCAAGCGGCATAACGACCCGCCCACCTTGAGCCAGTTTCTCAAAAGCGGATCGGGCTTCCTCTTCCGTCTTAAACTCGAGTGTCAGATCCAAGCCATGTCCGCGATGAACTGCTTTCTCCCCGTTATCGGCCATATAGATGGTCGCATCTCCGACCTTCAACACAAGGTGCATGACCCTGTCTTTCTCAGCCTCATTTGCTCCGGGCATGTCTGCGAACGTCCGGATATCGACTACTTCTCCGCCAAGAGCGTCTGCATAAAGGGCTGCCTGCTCCCTGGCATTGTCGCTGAATATGTAAGGTGAAAGTTTTGGCAAGTGAATTCGCTCCTTTACTTGTATAAACCCAACAGGCACAGCGTATCTCAGGTTTGTTATTCGTACAAGTTGATCACTGGGTTCATGAGCTGCCCCACGGCAGTTCGGCAGCTCAACCCACAGCGGAACTCAGTTCCGCTAACACACCAGCGACGGCCCGCAGCTCAACCCACAGCGGAACTCAGTTCCGCTAACACACCAGCGACGGCCCGCAGCTCAACCCACAGCGGAACTCAGTTCCGCTAACACACCAGTGACGGTCGGCGGCTCAACCCACAGCGGAACTCAGTTCCGCTAACACACCAGCGACGGCCCACAGCTCAACCCACAGCGGAACTCAGTTCCGCTAACACCCCATCGACGGCCCGCAGCTCAACCCACAGCGGAACTCAGTTCCGCTAACACAACTCGGGAGGCTGCCCAAGAGCGACCCCGTCGCTCATAAATACAAAAACGGCTCCATCACAAGCCCGTAAGTTAATCAGCGAAAGCCAATCCGAGCTACATTGTGATGAGCCGTTGATATACAGGACAGCCATGACATTTCGAGATTAAACCTGATTCCCGGTCTAAATCTAACACAGCGGATGCCTCATTGAATCAACCATCCTGCCGGCGCTTACTCCCCCGGCCTTCCCCTGCACGTCGGTTAATCCCCTTCGCCTTAACCGGCGCTTAACCCACAGGTCTTACCCATCCATGGGCCACCTGATCTTAATACCCCGTCGGCCAGTTCGCCAGCAGACGCTGACTCTTGCCCCCGTTCTTACGGCAAGCCAACTCCATCGTGCGGTGGAGGAATTTGCGCGTTTCACGCGGGTCTATCACGTCGTCCAACAAGTGCTTTGCGGCCGCCTGATACGGTGAGCTGTCGAACTCCCACTCGGTGAGCAGCTTCTGCCGCTCCCCCACAGGGTTGTCAGACTTCGCAAGTTGTCGGCCATAGACCACGTTTACACCCACCTCGGCGCCTGTGAACGAGATCTCCGCCGTCGGCCATGCCACGATGAAGTCCGCCCCCATATTTGGCCCGCACATATTGCTGTAGGCCGCACCGATGCTCTTTCGGATGACAACCGACACCTTCGGCACCGATGACCACGCGACAGCCTGGTTCCACACCATGATCTTCGAGGCCATGCGATCGGCCTCAGCGGATCGGCCGACTCGAAAACCGGGCACATCGTGTAAAAAGACGAGCGGAATATGATAGGAGTCGCAGAAGGCGATGAACGAGATGGCCTTGTCTGCCTCGTCTGGTCCGTACGATCCGCCCCGTATCATCGGCTGACTCGCCACGACACCGACAACGCGGCCGCCGAGCCGGGCTAGCCCTGTCAACAGTGCGCCCCCAAAGTCTGGCTTCAGCTCGAAGAAAGACCCCTCATCGAAGATGACCCGAATGACCTTGCGCATATCGTACGCCCGGGTGCGCCGCGTCGGGACGAGGTCGAGGAGGGTATCGAGGTTGCGATCAATCGGATCGTCCGAGTCCATAACCGGCGGCGTCTCACCACTGTGGAGCGGCAGATACGAGAACAGCTTGCGCATCGCATCGAGCGCCCCCGCCTCGTCCTCCGCCACACGGTGCGTCTGGCCCGTCTGCTTCGCGTGGATCTCCCAGCCGCCAAGTTCCTCGGGGGTGACCTTTTCACCCGTCGCAATCTCCAGCATCCGCGGACCGGCGACGGCCATACACGTCCCCTTCACCTGCACGACGAAATCCGACTGAATCGCGTACCAGGTCGGCCCGCCAAAACTGTCGCCTATAATGCTCGAGATAAGTGGCACCTCACGCCCGTGCCTCAGCAAGCCGTAGGGCATCATGCGCTCGCTGATACCATCGGATCCCATCCCGTCCGGCATCCGCAGCCCGCCGCCTTCGCCGATGTGGAAGATGGGAAGCCCGCGGTCCACGGCAAACTTGTGCAGTGCCGCGCCCTTTCGGATGTAGACGGTGCCCTCCGTGCCGGCAAGCACGTGGCGATCCGGTGCCATCACCACGACAGGCCTGCCATCTATCTCTGCCAGCCCTGCAACCAGTCCGTCCGCGGGGCTCCTTTCTGCCATTCCCGGAACATCCGAGTGGTTCAGGGCACCGAGCTCGAGGAAGGACCCTTTGTCCACCAAGTAGTCGATCCGCTCTCTCGCCGTCCACCGTTCTGTCGCTGCCGACCAGCGCGGGCCGCCCGCCCCTTCAGTGTCACGTCGTTTGATGTCTGACATACTTCGATGTTTCTCTTTCCGTCGATTCAAATCATCGATGAGTTCCTGCACGATAGGACTCCTTCCAGCGGTAGCCAATTTAGTCCATTTACTCGCTTACCATCAACCTTCGCGGCCTCTGTCGTTGACGCTTACTCGTGTGCCAACAACCTTTGCGACCCCCGTCCTTGGCGCTTACTCGTGTGCCAGCATCCGGCGTAAAACCTTGCCGGTGCTAGAGGTTGGCAAGGCTTCGATAAACTCGACAAACCTTGGCACTTTGTATGAAGCCATGTGGCTCTTAGCCCAGTCAATAATGTCCGCAGGAGTGATGTTGTCCTCACCAGCAGCAGTGCCATCCTGCGCGGGCCCCTGCATAGAAGGCTTCCGGACAATAAAAGCCTTCACAACCTCTCCGCGTTTTGGATCCGGTACACCAATCACCGCCACCTGAGCGACGCTCGGGTGTGCCATCAACAAGGCTTCCACGTCTTCCGGAAAGACGCTGAATCCAGAGACCTTAATCATCTCCTTGATCCTGCCAAGGAACGTGAGGTACCCATGATCATCCAAACGTCCGACATCTCCGGTTTTGACCCAGCCATTTTCGAGGGTTCGCTGTGTTGCCTCAGGATTCCGCCAATAGCCTTGAAAGACACCAGGACCGCGAACGAATACCTCACCCTGTTCTCCGCGTGGGAGGTCTCGGTGAGTATCGGGATCGACAATACGAATCTCAGTTTGGTAGACAGGGATGCCCTGCGTCCCCCACTTGATGGCCTCTGCTGGCATGAAGGTGTCTGCTGTATGAGTCTCACTGAGCCCATACGCTGCTTCGTAGATCGCACATTCACCCGTGAATTCAGTCCACTGTTCGGCGATCTCCGGCGTGAGTTGAATGCCAAAACTGGTGCAGAGATTGGTGCGAAGGTGGGAAAGGTTGTAGACAGCCTCCGTCTCCTTGGCGCTCGCCATCACGGCCACATTCATTGGGGTTGTGCTGTACCACCAGGTCGCTCGGCTGCGAGAGAGAGCTTCGAGGATGGCTTTCGGGTCAAAGCGGTACATCAAAATCACTGTGCACCCGGTATAAATGGGAACATTCAGCCCCATCAACATGCCAGCAATGTGACTGAGCGGCATCACGGACAAAACCCGATCATCCTGCTTCACCCCGTTGGCAAGCCCCGACGCCACCGTCTTAAACAATGCATTGCGGTAGCTGAGCATGGCACCCTTTGGTCGCCCCGTTGTGCCCGACGTGTACACAAGCAGGCAAGTATCATCTAGGGAAACCTGCTCCGGCTCCACACGCGTACCAGGTGGGACATCGTTGATGGCTGTGAACATGTCGATCACGCTCGCCAACCTGCCAGATGACCTGAAGTCCAGGTCCAGGTCGATGGCGCTCTGCCTCCTGTCGATCACGCTCGGGTCCGTGTCTGGAGTTGTGGTGTCTAACTCCTGAATCTTGAAGGTTGTCATGACTTCTGGTGGCTTAGCCTCGCTATCCGTGGCATTTGCACGCGGTACCAACAGCTCGTCCGGGACTGTCCAGGCTGGATCACTCGGTAAGAGGGTGCCGTAGTGGGTGAGTACAACGTGATCGAGCGAAACAGAATCGCCCGCTTCCTGCACCACGGGGTATAGGCTTTCTGCAGTGACGAGCACCTTTGCGTCTAAGTCGGAGACTTGATAGCTGAGTTCCATGGCTTTATAGGCTGGACTGACTGGACTGACGATGGCACCAATGAGTTGGGCCGCATAATGTGCAACGTAGTACTGAGGACAGTTGTGGAGGAAGAGCGCAACCCTGTCTCCCGGAGTGACGCCAAGCCGTTTCAAGACGATTGCAAATCGGTTGACCCAATCTGCGAGCTGACCAAAAGAGGTCACGGCACCATACCAGATAATTGCAGTTTTCTCCGGTTGCTCCGCGGCGTGTTTCAGCAAAACCTCGTGCAAAGGTCGTTCACCGTTCCGATAAGTTAGTTCTTGTGGCCTGTCCACGATTGGCAGCATACGATCCACCTCCAATAAACTGCATGTGACCGATAAGGCATACAATCTGTGACGCTAGACGCAAGGGAGATGTCGAAGACTGGTTCGGTTTCTGACTCCGCCGTTCTCGAACTTGAGTTACCTGTTGCCTGACGAGTCGACACTCGATTCAACTGTCAGGTCCGTCAACTCCTGCTGTTTGATTGGGGCTTCAATCGTCGGTTCATCAGCGCTCGATCCCTTGCAGTACCATCTCCACGAAGATCCGTGCCACTTCCTTATCAGGCACTTCTCCCTCCGGGTGAAACCACTGGTAGCTCCAATTCGTGATCCCAAGAATCCCAAACGCAGCGATGCTAGGGTTCAAATCTTCACGAAACTCTCCATTCTCAATTCCACGGCGCAGAAGTTCCTCAATATTCAGTCTAAATTGGGTGCGCTTTGGAATGACGGTGTTCATCCGCTCCTCATTCAGATGCCGCATCTCGCGGAAGAAAACTCGCGCACTTGCCCCTTGTCGTTCGATAGAATGCAGCAACATGTACACGACGTCGTACAGTTTTGTTTTGGAGTTTCGTGTCGGATCGGTCAGGATCCTCTCCTGCTGAGCGAGAATGTCCTCGATATACGACAGGTGAATGTCAAGCAGCAGCTCTTCCTTGCTGGTGAAATAATAGTAAAAGGTCCCTTTACTCACACCAAGCGCATCGCAGATGTCTTGTACGGACGTTTCCGAGAATCCCTTTTTCTCAAACAACTGAATGCTGGCTTCCGTGATTTTGTCCTTCATGGATACATCCTCTCATATAAAAAGGTAAGCGGACCCGAGGTCCGCTTTACCATACCCTCGTGCGTCGAGACATCGTGACCTTCTTCACAGCCCCGCAATCTTCACATTCCATCTCTCTTCACATTCCATCTCTCTTCACATTCCATCTCTCTTCACATTCCATCTCTCTTCACATTCCATCTCTCTTCACATTCCATCTCTCTTCACATTCCATCTCTCTTCACATTCCATCTCTCTTCACATTCCATCTCTCTTCACATTCAAGCTCACAGTCCGGCCTCCTTGACAGCCCAGCCCTCATGACAACTGCCTTGGGTTGCCTGCTTTGCTCCGACTTATGCCTTCCCTTCACCTTGTGATCCTGCGGCTGCTTCAGCCTCAGTCTCGCGCAGTGTACGACGGAGAACTTTGCCCACATTTGTTTTTGGCAGCTCGGTACGAAACTCAATTAACTTTGGCACTTTATATGGGGCCATATTGGCTTTACAGTAGGCGGACATCTCTTCTTCCGTGCAGGATGCACCGTCTTTCAAAACGATGAACGCCTTCACAGTTTCACCGCGGTACGGATCGGCAACGCCAACCACCGCAGCTTCCTTGACAGCGGGATGTTCGTAAATGACCTCTTCGATTTCACGCGGATACACGTTGTACCCACTCGCAATAATGAGGTCTTTTTTACGATCCATGATGTATAAATATCCGTCCTCGTCCATCTTCGCAATGTCACCAGTGTATAGCCAGCCGTCGCGCAGCGTCTTAGCGGTCTCCTCCGGCATGTTCCAATACCCTTTCATCACCTGAGGTCCGCGAACGACGAGCTCGCCGAGTTCACCAACTGGCATCTCGTGTTCCCCTGTCTCTGTGTCGACGATCTTGTACTCAGTAGAAGGAAATCCCACGCCCACGCTGCCGGGTTTACGTTCTGTAAAGGGCGGGTTGCAGTGCGTTGTCGGTGATGCTTCCGACAAGCCGTACCCTTCGAGAATCTTGGCACCAGTCTTTCGCTCAAACTCGCGCAGCAACTCGACTGGCATCGGCGCACTGCCGCTGTTGCAGGTTCGAATGCTGTTCACACCGTACGACTCAACACCAGGATAATTCGTCAATGCCACGTACATCGTAGGCACACCGGGAAACGTCGTCGGTTTCTCACGCTGAATGGTTTCAAGGACCTCCTTGATGTCAAACCGGGGCAAGAGGACCAAGGATGATCCGGTGTAGAGAGTCAGGTTCATACAGGACGTCATGCCAAATACATGGAACAGAGGGATAACAGTCAAACACCGATCCTGCCCCGGCCTAAACTCATCCTTGAAGAACTCATAGCTCTGGATCACGTTCGCCAAGAGGTTGCGGTGCGTGAGCATTGCGCCTTTGGAGCGCCCCGTGGTTCCGCCCGTGTATTGGAGAATGGCAAGGTCTTCAGCGGGATCGACAGATACAGGAGTCACCGGAACCGTCTTTCCCTGCTCCAGAAACTCCTCAAAGGTCACGTCCGGCGCGAATGAAACACCTGACGGCTGCAGAGAGACCACCACGACTGTGCTAACATCTGATTCTGACTCAACCGCTTTCACGCGTGGGTAAACAGCGTCCAGCGCAACAATGGCCTTGGCACCAGAGTCCTGCAGGATGTGCGCCAGCTCGCGCTCCACCAACATCGGGTTCACTTGTGTGACAACCGCGCCAGCAGTTAAGATCCCGTAGTAGCTGATCACAAAATGAGGGCTGTTCGGAAGCATGATGGCAACCCTGTCACCCTTCTGAATCCCAGCTTGTTGCAACCGAGACGCGAATAAACTTACCGCATCCGCCAACTGTTTATATGTCGTCTTTTGGCCGTAGAAGCTCATTGCTTCAGCATCAGGGTGCTTCCTTACGGACTCCGCCAGCATTTGTGGTAAGGACCAATCCGGAATATCTACGTCTCTTGATATAGATTCCGGGTAGTTTTGAAAGCCGTAGTTCACTTTCACTCTATCTGCCTCCCTGAATATACTGGATTGTCACACTGTTATGCCCATGCCGATCCCGCTTGGTTCTCCCGTCCGGTTCCATGTCCGCACGCGACTCACTTCACGCGACTCGGTTATTGTCGATCCGGCCCGAAAGCGCTTGCATCAGTCGCTCGTATACTGACCGGTTGGTATGTTGCTGTAAGTATACATCCACCGCATGTACGGTCGCAACACTATATTATTCTTAGCACCGTCGAGGAGAGACAAGATTGGTGCCTGTCCGCAGGGAGGAGATACAAGTTTGTTGCTTGTCTGCAGGGTATGTAGCGACACAGCAAGGGATCACCAGAGATGCGGAACCGTTCCAAGGTTCCACCATCGTCTCCGGACTTAAATAACGTACTTGATATATGGAAAGCCCCACCGTACGGTGGGGCTAACCGAATAGCTTTGAGCTCTGGCAAAACTCTACCATTGAACCTACCATTGAACCTACCATTGAACCTTCCGTTTAACCTATCATGAAGCCTCCATGAAGCCTCCTCATGGCCCCAGCGCACGAAGAGTCCATATTTCCCTTCTTCACGTGGCAGCGCACTATTTGTTTCCTAGCACCGAAGACGCCCCATGGAACGCCCGCCGTATAGCGGAAGGGTTTTCCCTTAACCTCGAAATTCACCGATTCTGCTTCGCATTAACGTCCAGAGTTTCCCCTATAGCAAGATTTCTCCCCAGAATTCCAGTCTGATTTTGCTACAGCGGAAACTCTTTCCCTTGTCTTTAAAGCCGACCTACATGTAGGCCGAATAGCATACATTTTTTCCCCTGTCGTCTGAGAACCCTCCTGTGGCAGCGCCCTCGTGTGGCAACGCCCGCCATGGCAGCAAATGTGAATCGACCACTCCTACCGCCCTACCGCCCTACCGCCCTACCGCCCTACCGCCCTACCGCCCTACCGCCCTACCGCCCTACCGCCCTACCGCCGACCGCCAGCCGCCAGCCGCGTAGAGCAGTGTGGTGAAACTATCTCCGAGGGAAAGATTCTTGAATCTGGTAACACAGTCATAATATTCGAAACAAATGATATAATCTGTTTGATAGGGTTTGACACTGTGTCACACTGCTGCCTAATCACCGTACATCCGTTTGTTCATGTCATGGGTATCAGATCCAGTTCAGTATCAGATCCAGTTCAGTCCCAGATGTGCATGCAGTTCCCATGCAATGCAGAGAGGAGCAGATGGAATTGTTGACCGAACACTACAAGTTCTGGCCGAAACGGGTGTCTCACAATCTTACCGTGCCAGAAACCACGCTGTACAACAACTTAGCAGTCAGCGCCGCACGTTATCCAGACAAGACAGCCATTTACTACTATGGGCAACGCATCAGCTACCGCCAACTCTACCAGCAGTCGGAACATCTTGCAGGTTACCTGCAGCACAAAGCCGGGGTTCAGAAGGGCGATCGAGTCCTTTTATACCTCCAAAACTCTCCTCAGTTTGTGATTGGATTTCATGCCATTTTGCGATCCGATGCCGTTGTCCTCCCCGTCAATCCGATGAACCTGACCGACGAGCTGAAGCACTACATCGAAGACAGCGGTGCCAGGGTCGCGATTGTAGGCCAAGAGTTGTATGACCGGATCGCCACTCTTACAGGTGAAACCGAGTTGTCTACTGTCATCGTTGCCACCTATTCCGACTACCTGCCAGTTCAAAAGAGTGAGGGTGCTGACAACGCAGGCGACATCGCGGTCTACATGAAAACGCTTCCGGAGTTCATCCGCGCACCCCGACGCAAACTCGACGACAGCTTTGCCGTCGCCTGGAGCAATGCACTCGATGCAGCTCTCGAGGCGGCACCATCGCAGACCGGCCCGTCCGATCTCGCTGTCATGCCCTACACCTCCGGTACGACCGGCGCGCCAAAAGGGTGCATGCACACCAACCGTACGGTTCAGGCAAACACCGTCGGTGCCTGCAACTGGGTCGGGCTCTCTGCAGATGGCGTCATCCTCACGGTTCTACCCTTGTTTCATGTAACCGGCATGGTGCACAGCATGCTCGCCCCCATTTTTGGCGGGAGCCAGATGGTGCTGATGACGCGCTGGGACAGGGACATGGCTGGCGAACTGATTCAACGCACAAGGTGCACAGGTTGGACGAACATCTCAACCATGGTTGTTGACTTCCTGATGAACCCGAAGGTCGACCAGTACGATATCTCCTCGCTGCAGACCATTGGTGGCGGCGGTGCAACCTTGCCCGAAGCTGTCGGAGAGCAGTTGTTCCAGCGCACCGGGATCCGCTACATGGAAGGCTACGGCCTCTCGGAGACCATTTCGCAGACCCACTTTAACCCGCCCGACGCGCCAAAGCTGCAGTGCATGGGCATTCCGTCATTCGACGTCGACGCCCGCATCCTTGATACGGAAACCGGAGCCGAACTTGGTCCGAACCAGGAAGGCGAGCTCGTCGTGAACGGACCGCAAGTGTTCGTCGGTTACTGGAACCGGCCGGCGGATGATGCGAAGTCGTTTATCGAGATCGGCGGGAAACGGTTCTTCCGCACAGGCGATCTCGCTCGTTACGACGAAGACGGCTACTTCTTCATGGTCGACCGGGTGAAGCGGATGATCAACGCGGCCGGCTTTAAGGTATGGCCAAGCGAGGTCGAGACCATCCTCTACAAGCACCCGGCTGTCGGCCAGGCGTGCGTGATTGGTGTGCCGGATCTCAGGCGCGGTGAGACAGTGAAGGCGTACATCATCCCGAAAGCGGATCGGCGGGACGATGTCACTGCGGAGGAGATCATCAGTTGGGCTCGTGAGCAGATGGCCGCATACAAGGTGCCGCGGGTCGTCCAGTTTGTCGACAGCCTGCCGATGTCCGGCAGCGGCAAGATTTTGTGGCGAAAGTTACAAGAAGACGAGGCGGCGGCAGCGACGCCAGGGGCGTGAGTTGGAGTCACTTACACACCTGAGTGACGATTTGAAGCTGCAGTTTGGCGTTGCGGTTTGGCGTTGCGGTTTGGCGTTGCGGTTTGGCGTTGCAGTTTGGCGTTGCAGTTTGGCGTTGCAATTCGGTGCCAGGAAGCCGGACACACACTGAGTCGCGATTTGAAGTCATGCATTCACATTCCAGGAGGCGGAACACATGACAAATATGGTCAACACAGTTACAGGCCCGGTACCTGCCAGCGATCTCGGCAAGACCCTCATGCACGAACACTTCGTCTTCGGTTACCCGGGATACCAAGGTGACGTGACTCTTGGTGCGTTTGATCACGAGGAAGCCCTGAACATCGGGATCGGCGTTGCAGAACGACTGCTCGCACACGGCGTCAAGACAGTGGTCGATCCGACCCCAAACGACTGCGGACGTAACCCTGAACTCCTGCGCGAGATTTCTGAGCGGACGGGGCTGCAGATTATCTGCGCGACTGGCTACTATTACGAAGGCGAGGGTGCCCCCGCGTACTTTAAGCTGCGCGCAGGGTTCGGTGACATCGGCGAAGAAGTCTACGAGATGTTTATGACTGAGATCACGCGCGGGATCGCAAAGACAGGGATCAAACCAGGCGTCATCAAGCTCGGGTCAAGCAGGGGTGTCATCACGGACTACGAGCAGGTGTTCTTCCGAGCCGCCGCCCGTGCGCAGAAGGAGACCGGCATCACCATCGTGACACATACCCAGGATGGGACGATGGGACCGGATCAGGCGGACCTCTTGATTAGTGAGGGCGGCAATCCGGATAGAATCGTGATCGGCCATATGGATGGGAACACCGATGTCGCCTATCACCACGAAACCCTGAAGCGTGGTGTGACAATTGGCTTTGACCGATTTGGTCTGCAGATCGTCAACAACTGCCCCATGGACTACCTGCGCGAGACGGTGCTGATTGGTCTGATTGGCATTGGGTACGGGCACAAAGTCGTGCTCTCGCATGACTCTGTCAACTGCTGGTGCGGCCGGCCCTTTAAGATGAGCGAGCAGGCGGCAGCCTTGCTCTCCACATGGAACCCGACGCACATTTTCGACGACGTCCTGCCGGTGCTCGAGAAGGCTGGCATCACCGAGGCGCAGCTTCGCCAGATCTTCGAGGAGAACCCGAGGTCCGTGTTTGGCGGCTGATCCACTCGGGTGCAGGACGTCGTCTTCTGTATTGATCACGCCCAACCGGCATGGTTATTTTTTACAAATAACCATGCCTAATCTCACTTCCAGTTCTTCTGCTCAACAAATGTAGGCTGAATCGTAAGGCACAGCAATGAAAAGCATGGGTCACTCCCTGCTTTTCTATTTTTTCATTCGTCAATTTATATCCCATGGCATCGATTTTGGTGAATTCGATAAACTGAACCCAGTTTTAGAAGATGGGAGATAAAATCGGTGCCACAAGTTGTTGCTGTATTAAAAGACTATATAAGTCGATACGATGTACTGAATCGATTCAGTGATGAAATCGGTCAAGTCCTTGTGGACATGGGGTACGATGTTTTAGAAATCTCTGTTGCAGAACCATCGGCTTGTTTGCAAGAACTGCGCCAAGTCTTATCTCAAAAAGATGTTCTATTTGTGTTCTCAATGAGCGGAGTCACGCTCAATTTCCCTCAAATTTATCCTGTTTTTGATGAATTTAAAGTTCCTATTTGGGCCTTCTATGTCGATCATCCGATGTACCAGGAGGAGCGTTTGAACGTTCCTATTCGTTACCATATCGCTTCATTTATTGCGGAGGAACATCTGGATTACTTTCGTTCCCAAGTCTCCGCCGACACATATGCCTGTGTTGTTCCACATGGTGCCATTCGAACGCAGAGGCAAAATACTCCTTTTGAAAGACGTCCCATTGAGGTCCTCGTAGCGGGTACTTATAGTGATTACAATTTAATGAGGCAAAACCTTAAACAGTTACCTCAAAATGTCCAAGTACTAATGAACTTGGTCATGGAACAGATGATTCAGTCTGATAGCCTTCCGTTGTTTCAAGCATTTGAGGACATCACGAAGAGCATGGGTATTGCCATTAAGGAGTTTGAGCACACCTTTATTCGACAATCGATGCTTTATATGGATAAATTACTCCGAGGGTTGTTGCGAGAACGAATTCTTTCGTCAATTACCGATGTGCCTATCCATGTGTTTGGCGAGGGCTGGGAGAATGCTTCTTTGCCCGCGAACGTGGTTCGACTTCCGTCTGTGCCTTACGAAAAAATTGTGTCTTTAATGCGACAAACGAAGATCGTTCTAGACATTCATCCATACATTCAAGGCGCACATGAACGAACGTTCCAGGCAATGCACGAAGGTGCCGCGATCTTGACAGTTGACACCCCGTACACACGCAACAACTTCCGAAATGCAATCTCTGCCTTCCGACCACGTGAAGGAATGGTCAACCATCAGATTTCTAGTTTGTTAGCGAATCCCTCATTGTTGGAACAAAGAGCGAACATGGGAGAGGCAATCGTTCAAAACGGCCATATGTGGTCTCATCGCGTACAGCTGATGATTGAACACGTCAAACGCTTTCTAGATTCGGTCGAGTAATATCGGGGGATTGTAGAAATAAGTAAACACCTCCTTTTGATGAAGTTTATTCTGAATTGACCAGCAATAGAAGGCTTCACCATTTTGTGAGGCTTTCTAGCTCCGATCTCCAAAACGTCCACACCCTTACCTCAGCGCGGCCTCCGCGCGCATAAAGTCGGTTAGAGTCGCCTGGAAGGGGAGCTCGGGTCGGTTAAGATGCCAAGATAGCTTAAGTCCCACCTCTGTCACCCTCCTTCTACCGACAATGTTAAAATTATCATAGCAAATCTGTGAACATAGCATGAGCGAACACACCGAAATGAGAGTACAATAGTCACTGACAGCAAGTGCAGTTCCACATGACTTCATAGTGTCATTACATCTTCATATCTCCCTGACAAATCATCGACTATCCCGCCATATTATAGAGATGGACACATGTGGGATTCGCCTTATCGCGATCGGCCACATCCATAGCTTTCAATGAAAATTTGCGCTCGCTGGGAAATTTGCAGCTACGTGAACGATTAGCATGCAAGCAGAAGTTTGCAGCAAGGAGAATCAAGGATGCCGAAATGGGGAAAAGGCCGTCTTCAGCGGACAAAAAAGGATAACGACTGGAGCGGATCGAAACGAAGCAACAAATCTCGCCGAAACAGCAGATTTTCAGATAAAGACCTCGACGACAATCTCCAGAGATTCAACCGGATTCGCACCGAGGTAAATCAGCAACTGCAAATTGGCATGAACAGTGTTCGAGCTGGAATGGAAGACTTTCAGGCCAGACGCGGACGCAGGCACGAGCGGATCACGCGGCAAAAACCGAAGCGCGGTCACAAAGCACGTGTCAACGTGATCTACGGGCTCGTGTTTCTCTCGTTTACCTCCTTGATTTTCCGAATGGCTTACTTGCAGATTGTGAAAGGACCGCAATTCCGTACACAGGCGTCGACGACCATCACCAATACGGTTCCTGTACTGCCTCCGCGAGGGCGTATTTTTGACTCAAATGGGACACTACTAGCCTATGATCAACCCGTATACAGTCTTGTGCTCATGCAAAGCAACACAAACATGCAACAACTACAGGCAACGGCTGACATCCTTGCCCCAGTGTTCAACGTAACTTCGGCAAGCATCATGGCCAACATTAACACGCAAAAACAGTATGCCGTCATTAAGCTGTTTAAGAATATCAATGAAAGCCAGGTCGCCTTCGTCACAGAGCATCAAAGTGAGTTGCCAGGCGTGACAGTCGAACTCGATTCCGAACGGATTTATCCATATGGTGCACTCGCAGGACACGTCCTCGGGTACGTCGGTCCTATTACAACGCAGACCATGAGCTATTACGTGAATCAACTGGGTTACCTGCGTAATCAGCAGGTCGGTGAAACCGGGATCGAAAATGAATATAACAACCTTCTTGAGGGCAGCGTCGGGCAACAGGACATCATTTTCGACAAGGCCGGCAATATGCCGCAATCCGTCGTGATGAACCCTGCCCCTGCGGCGGGAGACAACTTGCAGCTGACCGTCGACGGTCACCTCCAAGCTGTTACCCAGGAGGATTTGGTGAGCTTCATTAACAAATCACCGTACCAGAGCACCATCAATGATGCTGCTGCCGTGATGCTGAATGTAAACACAGGCGCTGTACTATCACTGGTCAGTTATCCGTATCTCGATCCGAACTGGTACACAGTTCCTGGCAAGCTTGGCAAACATGCGACTTACTTGGCTACATCCGGAGCACAGCAGAACAACGCCATTCAAAACCCGAACTATCCTGGTTCAACCGTCAAGCCCGCGAACCTCATTACCGGACTTGAATATGGCGCTATCACGCCGCAAACTGCCTATACCGTACCATATCAAATCTATATTGCTGGAGCGATCAAGCACGACGATATGCCCCATGGGTTTGTCAACGATGCTCTCGCCGTTACAGTGTCATCCGACGTATTCTTTTACAACGTGGGGCTGGATTTGGCAAAGTGGTTCGGGGCTTCACCATCCTCTGGTGGTGCACCAGCGGGCGGTGTATCTTTGCAGACGTGGAGAGATACTGACTTTGCAAAGGGTCTGACTGAACTGTTTAACGGTGAGTGGCGGTTCGGTCTTGGACAGTTGACGGGGATTGACCTCCCAGGCGAACAACAGGGCAACTTCTTCGTGATGGATGCCAATCAAAACTACGCTGCTGTTCCATTCAATTTGGCTGCTGCGAAGAAGTCGATTCAGAAGACCGGGCAGTACACCAACTACAGTACCCCTGTCTCCATCGCCTTGTCTGCCATCGGTCAGGAGCAGCAATTTACGCCGATCGAACTCGCTCAGTATGTATCGACCATCGCGAATGGTGGGAAACGGATCCAACCACACCTGTTGCAAGCGGTGTATCCACCTGGTCTGGTGAACCAGATTGGCAACTCGCAGAAACCAAGCAAACAGGTGAAGCCGAAAGTGCAAGCCAATTTGAACCTGAATCCAACTTATCTTTCAATTGCGCAGCAAGGTATGTGGGGGGTCTGTAACAATCCGCTAGGCACAGCGTACGCAGATTTTCAAGGGGCACCCTATCAGGCTGCAGGCAAAACAGGAACGGCTGATATCTACTTAAACGGCGTACACATGACAAACTCTGTTTTCATTGCGTATGCACCGTTTAAGAACCCGCAGGTCGCAGTTGCAGTCATGATCCCCGGTGGTGGTTATGGTGCCGAGTCTGCGGCGGCGATTGCGCGGAACATGATCGATACGTATTTTAAAGAACACCACGAGTTTTACCCAAAGAGTCAGTGGGAATCGACCACCATTCCGGCAAACTGGTTGACGTCCCAAGCCAACACGGCATTTACAGCGAAGTAGTACTAGACGGTACAGGCACTGGGCGAGACGTGCAATCATTCATAGTGAAAAGCCGTATGGCGTGCCCGATGGGCACGCCTATTAAACGAGAAGCCATCTGCCAAACTTCCTTGTACCACCTGATTTTTTTGCATGGGATATCTCAACACAAGGCGGTTGGCGTTACCCCAATGAGGAGTGGGAACGTAAAAGCAAATGAAACTACAGAACCGGGAACTCGAACGGAGAAGGACACAATCACGGTATTGGTTTGATGATGGCACAGCATCACCCATCGTCGAAAAGATGCAACATGCAACAACATGGCATGACCGTTGGACAACCAATTGTCATGCAGTTTGTCATGCAGTTTGTCATGCAGTTTGTAATGCAGTTTGTAATGCAGTTTGTAATGCAGTTTGTAATGCAGTTTGTAATGCAGCTTGGAACTGCTATTTGGAGCGTTACTCCAATGACAGCCTGCTAGCGCCCATAATTCCACAAGTCACTGTCTGAACTCGTCACGCCGACTGCGCCTGCATCCAATGCCCGATCGACATCCTCCACCGTCCGAATAAATCCCCCGGCCAGAACAGGAATCTTCGTGTTTGCAACAACCTCACGAATAACGTCCGTCAATACGCCAGGCAATACCTCGATGCAATCCGGATGCACGGACTGGACAACACGGTAGCTTGTCTCGAGAGATTGACTATCGAGCAGAAAAATCCGCTGTACTGCAATCAACTCCCGCTTTTTCGCAGTTGCCACAACCTGCGCATGCGTTGAGATGAGCCCTGCCGGTCGAACTTCCTGACATAGAAACTGTGCACCGTGTTCATCCGGCCGAAGGCCTTGAATCAGATCGGCGTGCATCAGTACTTTGACACCATGTTGCTTGGCCAGATTGGCAACGAATTTGGCCTGGGAAAGATGCAGTTGCAGCATCACGACGTACTCGGCTCCGGTTCTCATCAAACGTTCGAAATCCTTGATACTTCGAGCTGCGGGGATTACCTTTTGGTTGAATTGCACCATCTTTCCCTCCCCTTTCGTATACGCCCTTTATTACGATTGTACCTCGTTTTAGCCATCCGTTCGCTTTTTACTCTGTGTTGTGTTGCTCTTTGCCGCTCTTTGTTGCTCTTTGTCCCTCCTTATCTATCCCTCCTTATGGCCCCTTATCTATCCCTCCTTGTCGCCCCTTCTCGCTCTTTATGTCCCCTTGTCACTTGGCCAAGGGCCTTCAAACCGCAGAAGCCCCACTCACTCACTCTCAATCACCTCGGTGGCTTCCACGATGTGCTCCTCCAACTCGTGTTGCATCTTACGAGTCACTTCTTCAGACCAGCCGTAGAACTTAGCCATGCAGCGGATGACAGGTACCTTCCATTGGTGCACCCAAGCGATATCGAAGAACATGGCTGCCGTCCGGCGGATGAAGAAGTCGGAAGGCGTCACAACCATCTCGTGGTTTATCCCATAGACTAAAGCCGCATAAACCTCCTTCGATAGTTCACCGCAGGCCTCGTCTTCTGAGGCCGGGCGTTCACTGACCGTGCCTTCACAATCCTGGTCTACACTGACCTGGTCTTCTGGTGCCTCGTCTTCACAATCCTGGGCTTCTGAGGCTGCGCCGTCACCCGCACGCATCAGGACCTCCCACACCTCAGGCACGTTGGTGCCGTAGCGCTCCGCTAACTTTCTGGCCTCGTCACGCGTGAGTCCAAGCGACACGCCAACCTCAACCTGCTGGGTCAGGTAGTCAGCCATGTTTTGCGATCCGCCGAACTTCCCCCCAGACAACTCAATCTTCTCGGTTTGACATCGGCCAAAGTCCACTCCAGTCTCCTCGGCCAATTGCCTCGCGGCCATGGAAACGACCTTGTCTGCCATCACCCGGTATCCTGTCAGTTTGCCGCCGGCAATCGTCAACAGCCCACTCGGTGACACAAACACCTCGTCGCGGCGGGAGATCTCCGACGGCCCCTTGCCCTGCTCGTGAATCAGCGGGCGCACCCCTGCCCAGAACGACTCCACGTCATCCCCGGTCAGGGCCACCGACGGAAACATTGTGTTCACACAATCGATGAGATAATCGCGATCCGCTTTCGTGGTCCTCGGGGACCGCACATCCCCGTGAAAGTTGGTGTCTGTGGTTCCCACATAGGTCTTCCCTGCCCGCGGGATGGCGAACACCATGCGGCCATCCGGCACGTCGTAGTAGACGGGATTGCGAAGTGGGAATCGCGATGCGTCCACAACAATATGAACCCCTTTGGTCAAGTGCATTGTCTTTTCGTTTTTCGATCCGTCCTGCTCCCGCAGCTCGTCCACCCACGGCCCAGTTGCGTTTATCACCTTGAGGGCGTGGACGTCGTAGTGGGTGTCCGTAACGAGATCGTGCATGCGTGCCCCAATCACCTTACCCGCCGGGTCGTACAGGAGCTGCTCCGCTTTCGTGTAATTGACCGCAGTAGCACCTCTCGCGACCGCTTCCTTCATGATTTCGAGCGTCAGTCGCGCGTCGTCCGTCCGGTACTCTACATAGTACCCGGCTCCCTTCAAGTCGTCGCTCCGCAGCAGCGGCTCTTTCTCGAGAGCCTCCGTGCGACTCAGCATCTTACGTCGCTCCTCATGACGGACCTCCGCCAACCTGTCGTACACATACAACCCGACGGCACTCATGAACATGCCGTAAGTGCCTCTTTTGATAATCGGCAGGAGCATCCACAAAGGGGTGGTCACATGCGGTGCGTTTTCGTAGACAATCGCGCGTTCGCGGCCGACTTCGGCAACGAGATCGATATCAAATTGTTTCAGATAGCGAAGCCCGCCGTGGACGAGCTTCGTCGATCGGCTCGAGGTCCCCGCCGCAAAGTCCTGCATCTCGACGAGTCCAGGCTTCATCCTGCGGCTCACCGCGTCGAGAAGAATCCCAGCCCCTGTGACGCCACCGCCAATCACGAGCAGATCGAGCGTTTGCGATTGCAGCCGTTCCGACATTGCAGCACGTTGTCCTACGGAAAATTCCTCGGTCATACCCGGTTCCCTCCTCACGATCAAAACAAAAAACCACAAGAACCCGACCTCTATCGGGAATCTTGTGGTTTCTCCAACACTCAACGCACGAGTTGAATATTAACTTGGAAAGTTTTATCTGACTCCAAGTTATACGATGTAACCTTCGCTGTCAACAATCTGAGGAGCCCGAAAACCTGCATCATCGCACGCTAGCAACAGTGCCCCGTGAACGGGAGGTACATCTGGAATCTGCAGTGAATAGTTCCATCCATGTGACTTCAGTACGTCCTCTATCCCGCCGATCACCAGCGGATGACGCCCCTTTTGGAGGACGCTGCCGATAAGAACGAGATCGAACGGCGACGGCAACATGGATGAGTGCACGGCAGCATCCATTGATTCGTGCGACGATGCCGCCCCGACCTCCGATGACATCTGCGGCGACGCTGACGTCTGCGATGACAATGCCGTCTGGGCGTGCGACGATGCCGCCCCGACGTGCGGTGACGTCTGCGGTGACGTCTGCGATGACGTCTGCGATGACGTCTGCGATGACGTCCCGGCTCCAGACTTTGCCCGAATCGGCCGCTCCGTGAGGCGCGTCGCCACAGAGTGCGCTGCCAACCCGAGCTCATGTCCAAGGCGAGACAACACCGATAGAGCCACCGGATCGCCCATCTTGGCTGCGTCGTGGAGCACGAGGGTGAGGTCGAAAGGAACGTCGTCGCGAACGTGATCAAGACAATCGTTGTACATCGTCTCCACGTCCTGGTAGCCAAGAAACTCGGGAACCATCCGTGTTAAGACGGACGGCGGTTCGCGGTGTTCCCACGATCGGACTGCCATCCGAAACGTCTCCCTCGCCAAGTCAAAGCCGCCGCCCCAATCGCCGTAGAGATACCCAAACCCGCCTGTCATGAGCTCGTCGCCCTGGAGGTTCCGTCCGGCAGCGCTCGTGCCGGACCCACAGATAAGCACGACCCCTGTGTTGGACGGGCTGCCGCTGCGCAGGCCAATCATCGTGTCTCCTACGACGCGCCACGATGAAAGCGGCAATGTCTCGATGGCGGGGAGGATAATCGACATATCGTATGGCCGATCCGCTCCCGCCAGCCCAAACACCGCGTGATGGATGTCGCTCGGTTGCAGTCCAGCCCGGACCAGTGCGCTGTTGATGGCGCCGTGGATATTGACCAGCGCTGCCTCCATGCCGCAGATCTGGTGGTTGCTGCCACCGGATCGGCCGGCTCCAAGGACTTGTCCTTGCTCATTGATCACGGCAGCGGTCGTCTTGCTTCCGCCTCCGTCGACGCCTAAAAAGTAACGCACTAGGTCCGTCTCTCCTTTGAAGTAGGGTTGTTGGGACCTCGGGGCCGTCCCCGCTCACCGAAACTGCGGCAGGTAGGCCTCGTTTTCCGCGAGGATATCATGCAGCAGCTGCTTGGCTGCCGCCACCGACGGCACGAGTGGATGAACCGTGAGTGCCTCGAGGGCCGCGGCCCTGTCACCGTGTACCGCTGCCTCGACAGCGAGGCTCTCATAGGCCTTCACCACCTGCAGCAGCCCGCGCGAACTTGCGGCAAGGGGGACCGTCGGTGGGAGCGGGATCGCCCCGTCGCGGCCAATCACACAGTTGACCTCCACACTCGCATCCTCAGGCAGATACGGCAGAGTTTTGCCGTTACGCACATTCACCGTCTGAATGTCCTTCGTGTTGTTGTAGATGGAATCCATGAGCCGAACCGCAGCCTCCGAGTAATAGGCCCCGCCCCGCTGCTCGAGCTGTTTTGGTTTGATGGCGAGATTGGGATCGCGATAAAGGTCAAACAGCTCCGCCTCCACCTTTTTCACGACTTCAGCCCGTGTGCCGGTTGTTCGCGCGGCCTCCTGCTCCTCAGCCAACATCTCGTCCGGCATGTAGTAGTAGCGCAGGTAGCCGCACGGAATCGCACCAATCGTCTGCAACAGCTCCGCGTCCCACTGGAGGTCCGGGATGTTCGCCGGGGTCATGCCCTGCTCACTCAGGTACCGGTCTAAAAATTCAGAGGTGATGTCGTCCCCGTCGAGGAAGACACGGGTTGTCCAGTTGAGGTGGTTGATGCCGACCATCTCCGTGTCGATCCGCTCGAGCCCCACCCCAAGCGTGTTCGCGATGTTCATCCGCATGCCAATCGGCAGGTTGCAAAGACCGATGGCTTTCACACCACCGTACTTGATGACTGCCTCCGTCACGAGGCCAGCTGGGTTGGTAAAATTCAGCAACATCGCTTTTGGCGCAAGTTCGCGCATGTCCTGGCAGATATCAAGGATCACGGGCACCGTGCGCAGTGCCTTGGCAAATCCCCCCGCTCCGGTCGTCTCCTGACCAATGCAGTGATAACGTAAAGGGATCCGCTCATCCCTTGCCCTCGCATCAAGCAGACCTACCCGCAGCTGCGTAAGTACAAAGTCTGCCCCCTCGATGGCCTCTCGCCTGTCGAGCGTCTGATGAAGGTCAATCTGCACGCCTGCCTTCTCAATCATCCGCTTGGCCAAGGCCCCGACAACGCTCAGTTTCTCCCGTCCCGCTTCAATGTCGACCAACCACACTTCGCGCACTGGCAGAGTCGCTATATGATAAATGAATCCTTCCATGAGTTCCGGTGTATATGACGATCCGCCGCCGATCACGGCAATTTTCAGTCCACTTCGAGGGCTCCCGGTTGACCCGCTTGGTCCATTCCCGTTTAGTCCATTCCCGCTTGGTCCATTGTCCTGCATGTGACCAGCCTCCTGACGTTGTCTTGCAGATTCCTTCTCCATCATAGCGTCACAAGTCCGAGCTCGCCACAGGTCGATGGCTCGTCACAGGTCGGAGCTCGCTGCAGGTCGCGGGCTCGTCACAGCTCGGAGCTCGCTGCAGGTCGCGGGCTCGTCACAGCTCGTGGGATCCTTGGCAGCCTCATCTTTCAGATGCCTGCCCATCCGAGCAGTTGATTATCGAATTTATCGAACATATCATAAATTCAAGAGATAACGTCAACACGTCATATAGGAATGGGGTTGGCAACGGAATGAAAGATACCTATCAAGACTTCTGGGAGACTACCGCTCAAGACCTAAAAAACCCATCCTATCAAGCGATTCGTGAAGCGTTTCGATGGGATATCCCTGAGTTCTACAATATTGCCGTCGATGCCTGCGACAGGCACGCTGCGAATCCAAATCGTCTCGCTCTCATCTATGATAGAGGCGATGGACATCCGGAAAACTGGACTTTCCGTGACCTGAAGACAAGTTCCAACCGCTTGGCCAATGCCTTGCAAGGTTTGGGCATTCGGTGCGGCGACAGAGTCGCTGTATTTCTCTCCCAGTCCCCGCAGCTTCCGATGACTCACTTTGCCATCTACAAACTCGGGGCGATTGTTGTCCCCTTGTTTACCCTCTTTGGACCCGATGCCGTTGTGCACCGCATGAGCGACAGCCAAGCACGAATTGTCATCACCGACGAGGAACACCTGAATCTCATTCTCGACTGTCAAAGGGAACTCCCCGATTTAGAGCATGTCATCGTGGTTGACGGTCACCATTCTGGCGCACTCAGTTTAGACGACCTGCTCGCTGCCAGTTCCGACACCTTTGAACCCGTTCATACCAAATCGGACGATCCCGCTATCATCATCTACACTTCCGGCACCACCGGCAAGGCGAAGGGTGCGCTCCACGGGCACCGAGTCCTGCTCGGTCACCTGCCCGGCGTCAGCGTGTCGCACAACCTGATGCCAAGGCCGAACGACCTCATTTGGACACCTGCGGACTGGGCATGGATTGGCGGTATGTTTGACGTGCTCTTCCCTGCACTCCACTGGGCGATCCCGATTGTCGCCCACCGCATGCCGAAGTTTGATCCAGAAGCAGCGTTCTACTTGATGGCGCGCCTCAACGTCAGAAACACCTTTCTGCCCCCAACAGCTCTGAAAATGATGCGGCAGATTGAAAAACCGCTCGACCGTTGGCCTTTGCAACTGCGGACTATCGCTTGCGGCGGCGAGTCCTTAGGCGAAGAGACCCTGCGGTGGGCTGAGACCTCACTTGGCATCCACATCAACGAGTTTTACGGACAAACTGAGTGCAACATGGTCGTCAGCAACTGTACCGACGCATTTCCGTCCAAGCCTGGTTCCATGGGAAAGGCGGCCCCTGGGCATGAAGTGGCCATCATCGATGACGACGGCAATGTAGTGCCTTCAGGTACCATGGGCGAGATCGCGGTCAAGAGTCCGAATCCCGTCATGTTTCTCCGCTATTGGAACCAGTCTGCCGCAACGGATCGCAAATTCGTCGGTGACTGGCTGCGCACGGGTGACATGGGCTATATGAATGAGGAAGGTTACATCTATTTTGTCGGACGCGACGACGACATCATCAGCTCAGCCGGGTACCGGATTGGACCGGCAGAGGTCGAGGAATCGCTCGTACAGCATCCCACTGTGCTGATGGCGGCGGTCGTCGGCATCCCGGACGAAACGCGCGGGCAGATTGTGAAGGCGTTTGTGCGGCTGCGGGATGGAGTTGCCGCGGACGATCCGTTGAGACGCGAGCTTCAGCAGTGGGTTCGCCAGAAACTCGGCGCGCACGAATACCCGCGGGAGATTGAATTCGTAGAGTCATTTCCGATGACGCCCTCCGGAAAGATCCAGCGCGCGGTTTTGCGCAAGCGGGAGGCAGAGCGAAAGCAGGCAGGCCAGTAGGCTCGCCTGGGCCTTTCAAATCAGTGAAGAGCCAGCCACTGGTGACTGACGGTGAGGTCAGTCACCAGTGGCTGGCCCCGTCAAAGCGGAACTCGTAAACTACTTATGTTTGCTCACAGCTGTGTGCACGATATCTTTCGCTTCCACGATACTGCTTTCAAGAGCACCAGATACGGTATTGACGGCCGTTTGACTGATCTCCCGGGCTCCATCAAGAACGCCTTTCACAGCTTTCTCAGATACCTGCCCGACATCACCGCCAACCTGCGCCGTTGCTGCGATAGTGCCCCGCACGACGGAAACAGCCGTCTTCCCCAGGTCACCGCCCACTTCGTTTGTGGCTTTAATCGCACCTTTGGCAGCATGTTCGACGGTTGCACCAAGGTCACCACCAACGTCATTGACCCCGTGAATCACACCATGAATGGCATGGCTCACTGCTGTGCCCGCGTCACTCCCCACGCTGACAGCGGTGTGGATTGCAGCTCCTGTAATATCACCTGCTGCCTGGGTCGCCGCCGTGGTTACCTCTGATGTATCGCGCAAGGCAGTGACAACAATTTTCTTGACTGCATCAATGGCAGCAGTACCAACCTCTCCAGCATTCGTAAGCGTTCCGACGAGAGCCCCCGTTACCATAGCACTCAAATTGTGTTTTTTGTTTTCCAAGTAGTAACGCAACTCCTTTCGTATTGTCGTAGCAAACTTTCTCATGAAAAGGTACCTGCCCAGCCAGCGATCTCCCGTTCCGTTAGAACAAACACAGCCAAGGCACCCACAGGATGCGGGTCAAGAACAGATCAACGGTTCTATTGATCTATACTCTCGGTAAGGAGCAAAAAGTCCTGTTGCACTTCGGATGGAATCAGAACCCTGGGTGCTTTGCAGCAGCATCCTCGGGATCAAAACAGCGTGCCAAGGTGCCCATTCGGCACGGTTGGCACGCTGTTCCTTTGCGATCAAACCTTCATTCCTTACAATCCAAGGTTCTTCGCGATGATGGTCTTCATAATCTCGTTTGTGCCCGCGTAAATCGCCATTACGGGGATGTCGCGAAACCGGCGCGCGATCTCGTACTCTTCCATATACCCGTACCCACCGTGCAACTGCATGCACTCGCCGATGACATCCTTTGCGACGTCCGTGCTCCAGTATTTCGCCATCGAGACCTCGGTGACAATCGACTCCCCCGCCATGTGGCGCGCGATGAGCTGATCTAAGAAGGCCCGGCTGACCTCCACCTTTGTCGCAGCCTCGGCAATCTTGAAGCGCGTATTCTGGAACTTACTGATGGGTTGGCCGAAGGCCGTCCGCTGTTTGACGTAGTCAATCGTGATGCAAAGCGACTCCTCCATCGCAATCTGAGCTGAAATGGCCACAATCAGCCGCTCTTGCTGCAGCTTCTCCATCAGGTAGGTGAACGCCTTGCCTTCCTCGCCAACCAGGTTACCGACGGGCACTCGGCAGTCTTCAAAGAAGAGCTCCGCCGTATCCTGGCTGTGCTGCCCGATTTTTTCAAGCTGTCGCCCCCGCGTAAACCCTGGCGTGCCCGTCTCAACTGCGATGAGGCTCATCCCTTTGTGCGGCGGATTCGCGTGCAGATCCGTTTTGCAGACCACGACAACGAGATCGGACTGCATGCCGTTCGTAATAAAGGTCTTCTGTCCGTTTAACACATAGTGGTCGCCATCGCGAATGGCGGTCGTGCGGACGCCAGCGAGATCGGAACCGGCACCTGGTTCAGTCATTGCGATGGCCGTGATGATGTCTCCCGTCACACAGCCTGGGAGCCAGCGGTCCTTTTGTTCCGCCGTGCCGTAGTCCATCAGATATGGAATGACGATGTCGTTGTGGAGGCCAATACCGACCATGCCCGATCCGACCCGCTCCAACTCCTCATTCATCACCACGGAGTAGCCAAAGTCCCCCTCCGCACCGCCGTACGCTTCCGGCACAGACGGAGCGAGGTACCCCTGTTCGCCCATCTTCCGCCAGAGTTCTCGTGGGATCCGGTGCTGCTTCTCCCACTCTGCAAAGTACGGCACCGCCTCGCGCTCCAGAAAGCGTCGAAAAGCCTGCCGAAACTGGTTGTGCTCGTCCGTCAGATACAAGTGTTGCAAACCCGTCCCCTCCATGTTGTTCTTAAATGTTGTTCTTAAATGTTGTTCTTAAATGTTGTTCTTAAATGTTGTTCTTAAATGTTGTTCTTAAATGTCGCGTTACATCAACCTCGAATATTGTTGCTGCGTAATCACACATGTCCCACCACATGAGCCTCGATCACGCAAACCAGGAATGCTCATCATGTAAATCACAAGCACGCTATTACAGGGACTCGAATTTCCTATCCTCTCAATTATAAATCAGAAGCCAAGTGACCTCGTGACATTCGTACTAATATTTCGATTATAATGGTGGCAAGTGGACCTCAACATGGAACGGGAGTGGATGACGGTTATGATGGAAACGCCCCTGATCATGCGTCATTTATTTGAATATTCACAAATCTATTATCCACAGAAGGAAATTGTAACTCGCACCCCAGATGGTGAATTTCGCTACACCTACCGTGACTTCGGTGAGCGCACGCGCCGGCTGTCCTCCGCACTCGCCAAACTTGGTGTCGAGCGCGGCGACAGAGTTGGGACCTTTGCCTGGAACCATCACCGCCACCTCGAAGCCTACTTCGCCATCCCGTGCATGGGTGCAGTCCTGCACACCATCAACATCCGGCTCTCGCCGGAGCACATCACCTACATCGTGAACCACGCCGAGGACAAGGTCCTGCTCGTGGACGAGGGTCTGTTGCCGTTGCTCGAACCGCTCGCCGATCAGCTGCAAAGCGTGAAGGCCTTCATCATCATGGGCGAAGGCGGGGTTCAACTCGACGGCGAAGACGCGGCTGGCAGCGGAGCAGGCGAAGGCGGAGCCGGAGGCAAAGGGCGAATCGGGGCCGGGGGCAGCGAAAGTGGTGCATCGGATCGCGCGCGAAATACCCCACTTCAACCGGCGTACAGCTATGAGGCCCTGCTCACGGAGGGTGACCCTGCATTTTCCTACCCCGACGATCTCGAGGAAAACGCCCCCATGGGCATGTGCTACACCTCGGCCACGACAGGGAATCCGAAGGGTGTCGTGTATTCGCATCGCGGCATCTACCTGCACACGATGGCGACCGGCCTGGCGAACACGATGGCCCTGTCCGAGAGCGATGTCATCATGCCGATTGTGCCGATGTTCCACGCCAACGCATGGGGCCTCCCTTTCGCCGCGGTTTGGTTTGGCGCCAAGATGGTCCTGCCAGGGCCCGCACCATCACCGTCTGCACTGCTCAGTCTGATCGCCAAAGAAGGAGTCACCGTCGCTGCAGGAGTGCCGACTGTTTGGCTTGGGCTGCTGCAGGAGGTTGAGACGCATCCGGAACAGAAGCTTGCGTTGCGGACGGTGTTATGCGGCGGATCGGCCGCCCCTCCAGCCTTGATTCAGGCTTACGAGCAACACGGCATCCCCTTCCAGCACGCGTATGGGATGACTGAGACGAGTCCGCTTGCCACCTTTGCGCGGCTGCAGACATATCAGACGGCCCTATCCCCCGAAGAGCAGTTGTCCATCCGGGCCACGCAGGGCATGCTCGTGCCTGGCCTCGAGGTTCGCGTGGTCAAGGATGACGAGGATGACGAGGATGTCGCATGGGACGGGCGCGAGATGGGTGAATTGTTGCTGCGCGGGCCGTGGATTGCCGATGGGTATTACAACGATGAACGCAGCCAAGACGCCTTCCGGGATGGGTGGCTGCACACCGGGGATGTTGCCACCATTGACGAGGAAGGTTTTGTGAGGCTCGTTGACCGCACAAAGGATCTGGTGAAAAGCGGCGGCGAGTGGATCTCCTCGGTCGATCTCGAGAATGCCCTCATGGCCCATCCCGCTGTCTTCGAGGCTGCAGTTGTCGGAGTACCCCACCCCAAGTGGGACGAGAGACCACTTGCATTCGTGGTTTTCAAACCAGGCCAGTCGGCTGCCAAGGAGGAACTGCTTAACAGTTTGCGATCCCGCTTCGCCAAATGGTGGATTCCAGATGACATCCTCATCATCGATGAGATCCCGAAGACCTCCGTCGGCAAGTTCATGAAGCGCACCTTACGCGAAGAGTACCAGGGCCACTACGCAGGGGTGTGAGGTGTAAGGCGGTAGGTGCCGGCAGGCCAGCGGGCGGGCGCGGCGTGTAGCGGGTGGGGCGGTAGGCAGGGCGCGGGGCAGCCGACTTAGCCTTGTGGGGCGGCGGCTATTAAGTCGCTCTCACCGACTTAAACCGGCGGAAAGGCTGCCAATGGTAGATGCTAAGTCGCTCGCAGCGACTTAGCTCCCCAATTTTGAGCTTCTTAGTCGGTCTCAGCCACTTAGCCTGGTGGGTCGGCAGCTATTAAGTCGCTCTCACCGACTTAAACCGGCGGAAAGGCGGCCAATGGTCGATGCTAAGTCGCTCCCAGCGACTTAGCTCCCGAATTTTGAGCTCCTTAGTCGGTCTCAGCCACTTAGCCTTGGGGGGCGACGCCTACTAAGTCGCTCTCACCGACTTAAACCGGCGGAAAGGCGGCCAATGGTAGATGCTAAGTCGCTCCCAGCGACTTAGCTCCCGAATTTCGAGCTCCTTAGTCGGTCTCAGCCACTTAGCCTGGTGGGTCGGCAGCTATTAAGTGGCTCTCACCGACTTAAACCGGTGGAACAACTGCCAGTGGTCGATGCTAAGTCGCTCCCAGCGACTTAGCTCCCCAATTTCGAGCTCCTTAGTCGGTCTCAGCCACTTAGCCTTGGGGGGCCGCGGCTATTAAGTCGCTCTCACCGACTTAGCCAAGTGGGTCATGACATTCCACTCGGTAACATACGCATGCGCACATTTTTTCCATTGAACAGCTATTGAGAGGCCTGTGATGTATGGTACTATCGTTCTATATATATACATATATGTTCATTATAAAGAACACAAGGAGCATATTCGTGGATACTAGATACCAGCCAATTTGCGATACATGGAACACCAACCAAATCATCGGCTATGAAGCCACAACGGACGGTTTCCTTGATCTGATCCGTCGCTACGGATCCCGCGAAGTGAACACCATAGATTATTTAGCCAGATGTCAGGCACTCGATGGCCTGATGTCTCGTTTGAATCCGAACCAACGCATTTTCGTAAACCTGTTCCCCGACCACGAGGTTGGTGAGTACCCATGGTTCGATGAGGATCATGACTTGAATCATGTGACACTCGAGATCACGGAGCATCAGCTTTTGCCTACCAACGACAAGGTGTTGGGAAAAATCGAAGCCAACCGGCGCCGGGGTATGAAGGTTGCATTAGATGACTTCGGTGTCGGTGCTGATGCGTTAAAGTTGGTAGACATCTTGCACCCTGAGTACATCAAGTTAGATAAATATTTCGTGGAAACCATGCGCCAGAATGGCCAATCGACAAGCATCCGTGGAATGCTGAGGTTCTGCGAAGAAGGGGCTATCAACCTGATTGTAGAAGGTGTCGAGTCAAAGCAGGACTATCATCAACTCCTGGAACTCGGCGTCCGCTACATGCAAGGCTGGTATCTCGGCATGCCGAAACCTCTGAGTGAGCTGTTTTCCTGATGTGATGTCCTCTTGGTTTTGGCCGATCCGTTGACGTTCCACGAGGCCATGCTCTGAGCTTCATGGAGCGTCGCCTCTCTCATCACGTGGTTTCGCCCCCCCAAAATCTCATCCCGAATCTCATCCCGAATCCCCCGTGCCACGCAAACCCAAAGATCTCGCAAGTCTCACCCCGTCGTGGTTTCAACCAACTTGACGTCAAACCGGGCACCGGTTTTGGCCGTGACCTCATCCAATGTGGCTCCAGATAGGAGTTCCGTCAGAACCAGGCCTTGCGGCTCTACCTTAAATACCGCTAAATCCGTGATAACCACATTCACATTCCGATCCGCTGTCAGCGGCAATGTGCACTCCTCTACAATCTTCGGGTTTCCATTGCGATCCGTATGACTCATCGTCACGATGACCCGCTTGGCTCCGATTAACAGATCCATCGCACCGCCAACACCAAGAATCGGTTTCCCCGGTACAGACCAATTGGCTACTCGCCCACGCGTGTCGACCTGCAGGGCCCCGAGAATCGTCACATCGATGTGCCCCCCGCGGATCATCGCAAAAGACTCATCGCTCGCAAAGAAGCTACATCCAACCGTTTGGGTGACGGGAAGCTTGCTTGCGTTGATGAGATCGGGATCGACATGATCAGGTGCAGGAGTCGGCCCGACACCCAGCAGACCGTTTTCAGTGTGCATAAACACCTCGCGCCCCTCGGGGAGATAATTCACCACGAGTGTGGGAATCCCGACACCCAAATTAACGATGTCCCCGTCCTGCAACTCTAGGGCCGCCCGAGCTGCAATGATAGCTTTAAAATCCATGTCACTCATCACATCATCCCCCTTTGTACCACAAAGTCTACGTAGAGGTGGGGTGTCACAATGGATTCGGGATCGAGATCGCCTGGAGAGACCACCTCATCGACTTCCGCAATGACTAATTTGCCAGCCGTCGCCATCACAGGGTTGAAATTGCGTGCTGTCTTTCGATAGGTAAGATTGCCGAGTGTGTCAGCCCGGTATGCCCGTATCAGCGATACATCAGCGACGAGCGGATATTCGAGAACGTAGAGTTGACCATTGATAACCTTCTGTTCTTTTCCCTCAGCGAGCGTTGTACCGGCGGACGCCCTCGTATAAAATCCGCCAATCCCCGCTCCCCCTGCACGGATAGCCTCGGAGAACGACCCCTGCGGGATGAGCTGCACCTCTATCTCGCCGCGCAGATAGTGCTGGCCAACCACTGGGTTGCTTGTAAAGTACGATCCGATGGCCTTGCGAATGCGTCCATGCTCAAGCAAGAGTCCGAGCCCCCGGCCCGGTTCTCCCACGTTGTTGCTGATAATAGTCAGATCGCGCTGACCTTGCCTGAGCAACTCGTCGATGAGCAGAAGCGGTGTCCCCACTTGCCCAAATCCGCCGACCATAATCGCCGATCCGCTCCGGATCTGCGACACCGCCTCTTCCTTGGTTACGACCTTGTTGCGCATCGCTGATCCCCCATTTTTTTGGCTTGTTCGTTTGTTGGCATGTTCGTTCGTCAGCATGTTCGTTCCACTGGCGGTCAGGTTCTACTGGCCTGTTCGTTCCATTGGCGGTCTGGTTCCATCGGCCTTCTCGTTCGTTGCCTTGCTCCTTGGTTAGACGCTCTATGTGCGCCGTCGGGCAGGTGCGCTCTATGCCGCACACAGCCCCCCTATCCCCCGCTTATTTTTTAAACAATTATAATAGACTGTCAATTTTATTTATCCGATTGTGCAAATGTCTACGTAACCAGTATACATCGCATATCAACAAATTAGCAGAGATGCCCCATCCGATTTATTACATAAAAGGCCATCCCAAGAATGGGATGGCCCTCATTTACTTGATTTGCACAACTTAGTTGTCTCACGTTACCGCCTATGGCCTTACGCCTGACCGAGCAGTTCCTTCATCGCCTGGAGCAGCAGCACCACATTGCGTTTCTGTGAGGAGTAGCCGAGGAGGCCAATGCGCCATGCGCGGCCCTTCAGTGAACCAAGACCTCCGCCGACCTCAATCCCGTATTCTTCAAGTAACTGTTTGCGCAGCTGTCCTTCATTCACGCCGTCTGGGAAGACGACGCTCGTCAACTGCGGCAAACGGAAGCCTTCTGCCGCAAACAGTTCGAGGCCCATCTTCTGCAACTCAGACTGGAGCAATTCGCCGTTCTGTGCGTGCCGCGTGAACGCATTCTCGAGACCTTCATCAAGCAAGAGGCGAAGTGCTTCGTGCAGAGAGAAAATCATCGAAATCGGAGCTGTATGGTGATAGAATCGGTCTTCGCCCCAATAATTCGCGATCATATTGAGGTCCAAATACCAACTCTGCACTTTCTTTGTACGGTTCCGAACGACTTCGAGCGCTCTGGCGTTTAGCGTTACCGGTGCCAGTCCCGGAGGTGCCCCGAGACACTTCTGCGTACCGCTGTAGCACGCGTCAATGCCGAGCTTGTCGACCTCAACCGGAATGCCTCCGAGAGACGTCACGGCATCGACGATGAACAACGCACCGTAGTCATGGGCAAGCCGTGCGATTTCTTCGAGGGGTTGGCGAACACCAGTGGATGTTTCCGCATGGACAATCGC
The DNA here is from genome assembly GCF_001399675.1 of Paenalicyclobacillus ferrooxydans. Classification (GTDB taxonomy): domain Bacteria; phylum Bacillota; class Bacilli; order Alicyclobacillales; family Alicyclobacillaceae; genus Alicyclobacillus_B; species Alicyclobacillus_B ferrooxydans. The sequence goes on along the minus strand of NZ_LJCO01000033.1, from coordinate 82,192 downwards.
GACAGCCTTCACGCCTGGCGTCGCTTTGAGAGCCTTTTCCACCTGATCCGGTTCAATCGCCCTGCCCCACGGTGTTTCAACAGTGATGACTTCGGCACCGGATCGCTCTGCAACATCCTTCATCCGCTCTCCAAACACACCCGCGATACACACGATGACCCTGTCTCCCGGCTCGACGAGGTTCACGAAAACGGTCTCCATTCCAGCACTGCCGGTGCCGGACATCGCCAACGTGAGTTGGTTATCTGTCTGAAATACCTTCCGTAACATGCCTTGCGTGTCGGACATGACTTGGAGGAAGTAGGGATCGAGGTGCCCCACGAGCGGAGTCGCCATCGCCTTTAGAACCTCCGGGTGAACACTGCTTGGTCCCGGTCCGAGCAACAAACGGTTTTGGGATTGAATGTGCACTGATACTCCCCTTCTTTCCTCACCAGATAGTTCTAATGATAGCTGGTTGAACCAGATCTTCAAAGGTTTAAACCACCTGGATTGTGCCGAAATTCTAATCTTGCGCCATCCATCGGCTGTGATACGATAAGCGCGTATCTAATCCCTATGAATTCGAGGGGGCCACACCTTTGCGGCTGACATCTTCGAGCAGGCCATCCACGTCTTCGTCCGTGTTCACGCGCTTCCCGGGCTTTATTGTGCTGAGCCTTGGGATCACGCTCATCGGTGTCGGCCTGTCCATCACCCGTCCTTACCTGTCCCTCTTTTACACCAACGTGATTCACATGTCCCCCCTCCAACTCGGCGTCTTCACATTCATTAACGGGGTCGGCGGCGTGATTGCCAGCACCTGGCTTGGGAAACTCTCTGATTCCCGCACCCCGAAAAAAGACATCATGCTCGTGTCTACCGTGGCCGCAGGCTTAGGTTATGTCAGCTTTCTATTTCTTCATGCCTACTGGCCCTTACTGATTGTCTCAACAGTGTTGCTAGGACTCGGTTCTGCAGCATACCCGCAGTTGTTCGCCTACGCCAGGGAGTCTGCCCGCTCTGCTGTTCAAGGAGATGCAACCATCGCCATCTCAACCCTGCGCTCTTTCTTCTCCCTTGCCTGGGTCATCGGGCCGCTCGTCGGAACCTGGGTGCTGAGCTCATTTCATTACCAGGGGCTGTTTGTCTCCACGGGCATTGTCTTTGTCGTCGTGTTCTTGCTTGTCCTACTCCGGCTTGAACGACGCTCGCGATCCACAAGTACGCGCGCCACGCGTGGCCCGGCGGCGGGGAAGCCGAAGGCAACCGGATCAGCCCAGGGCGCAAACGATATCTCATCCCGATCCGATACCACCCTATGGGCGACTCTGAAGACCAAGGATGTTTGGCTGTCCTGTATCTCCTTCGTCGCCATTTCAACCGCAATGACGAGCAACATGTTGTATATGCCACTCCTTGTCACTCGTACCCTGCACGGCTCAGAAAGAGTCGTCGGGTGGGTCTTCAGCCTGAGTGCCGGCCTTGAAATCCCGATTATGATTGGTCTTGGTGCCGTTGCTGTCAGGCTCGGCAAGCGTATCCTGCTCCTCGGTGGCGCCATCTTTGGAACCGCGTACTACCTGGGCATGGCATTTGCCCGTGCACCGTGGGAAGTCCTTGCCCTCCAGGTCCTCTGTGCTGTTTACGTATCGATTGCAGTCAGCATTGGCATGAGCTATTTTCAGGATTTCATGCCGGATGCACCGGGAGCGGCTACAACCCTGTACAGCAACACGAGCAATGTAGGCTCCATGACCGGCAGCCTCCTTGGCGGTGTCATCGCTCAGGCCTTCGGGTTTCGGGCAGTCTTTTGGCTTTGCGTCGGCCTAGGAGTGATTTCGTATGTGTTCTTGCTGCGTCGACGCTCCCGCTCCACTCAAGACACCCTTTCAAGCACTCTACCCGCCAACGTGCGCACTTCCTCTGAATAAGCCCGTTTTTGGATGTACTAGACAAATATGCATACCTGTCTGTGGCGGTGCCGCGTATTCTAGCAGCATGTTGTACCACAGGGAGGGATTATGACATGTACGGCGGAACCTTTGGCGGCTACACACGCTGGGCAGTTGTGTTCCTGATTATCTTCGTTCTGTTCATGCTGCTTGTGCCATATTACGGCGGCGGGAGTTGTGCAGGCGGAGCAGCCGGCTACTAATCTTTAAACAGCCATTTTTGATACTCACACGGGAGGAGGTCAAAGGCTATGTACGGTGGTGGAACCTTTGGATACTACACCCAGTGGGCAGTAGTATTTCTGATCATCTTTGTCCTGTTCTTCTTGCTCGTTCCTTACTACGGCGGCGGAAGCTGCGCTGGTGGAGCAGGCGGCGGTTACGGCTATTAACTAGCTGTTACGGATATTGACAACTAGCGGAAGACAGAAGAAGGACGATCCATCATCATGGAGCGTCCTTTTTTGTTCAAATTAGTCATGTCAGATTGTGTCGCACACAGCTGAAAAATGATCCAGGAAAAGTAATTATGGGTACTTCTCAATGCTCCGGAGGGAGCCAAATCACCTCGTATTCTTCTATCCATCGTACCACGTGTTGAGATAGAAAGAGAATTTCGTACGTCGGTAGAATGTTTTACACCTCAGTGGGACTTTTGAGAGACAAATCCACCGAATTGATCAGATCTATTCGCGCAAACCCTCGACGTCCATTCTGCATCTTCGACAAGAGTCCTCATCGCGAAGAGAGATCAGATCTATTCGCGCAGGTGAGCGACGAAGCTCGCGTTCCCTCGACAAAACGTCGAATCCTGAGTGGACCGTATCAGGGGAACTCTAGGAGAACTCTATTAGATCGACTCCCTAACATTTATGCTCTTGTTGATCTCAGATCGTCTATGATAAAGAAGATTCTGGTAAAGTATCAGTAGTCAGTTCCTTGTCATCTGTCTGGGGGTCTATCGGTATGCATGATTCACTGCTGGCCATTCAAGGTAAGGTAGTTAACGCCGGAGACGAAGAATTCGAAGCCTATCGAAGTGTATGGAATAAAGCTGCCGACGGGACTCCGCATCTCATTGTCGTTCCTGTGAACGAAATAGATGTCTCATTGGCTGTCTTGTACGCGGAGAAATCCGGCAAGACCGTGTGTGTTCGGGGCGGTGGACACCATTTTGCCGGATTTGCCGTCCAAGATGATGCGGTCATGATACACATGCGCGGTCTCAATCACATTGTTGTCGACGAGTTTAACAAAACAGTCAAGGTCGGTGCAGGGGCCACAATCGGTGAGTTAGACAGAGTAACCCAATCATACGGGTTTGCCGTACCCACGGGAACGTCTTCGGGAACAGGAATTGCTGGGCTGACACTTGGCGGAGGCTTTGGTCACTTGCGTCGACAATACGGCTTAACCATCGACCAGCTTGTTTCCGCCAGACTCGTCCTTCCAAGCGGCGAAGTCATTCAGGTCAGTGAGAATGAGAATACCGAAATCTTTTGGGGGATTCGCGGAGGCGGCGGTAATTTCGGAGTTGTAACGGAGTTTGAGTTCCGACTTCACAACGTCGGACCCGAGGTTTCGGTCCTCGACGTCTTCTACCCCATCTCGCAGTTTCGAACTGTGATGACGAAGTTGATTGAGGCACCACGCACAGCACCGGACGTAATCTCTTTTCATCTCCTTGTGTCACCACTGCCCATGAATCGGAATTATACTCCCACTATGCAAGGACAGTGGGTGATCAGGATTTTAGGTATGGCGAACCACAACGCTGATGAAGGAATGAAACTCTTAGAGGCATTCCGCACACTCGCAAAGCCTCTTCTTGACGAGAGCGGGATCATGCCTTATAACGCACTGCAGTCTCGGTTAGATGCAAATTTTCCGGATAGTGTCTATTACGATGGGACGAGCGTGTTTTTGGAGACTTTGACGCCAGATGCCATTCAATTGATGGAATCTCTCCTTGTGGATAACCCTCAGCCAGTGTCACTCCAGTTATGGATGCTTGGCGGTCAGATGAATCGACCTGCTGAAGATGCGACGGCATTCCCGATTCGCAACGCAGATTGGGCGGTGTTCATCAACGCAGCGGGGAGTGATCGAGATAGGCTGCAACAACGCGCAGAATGGATGAGGCGAGCCATTCAAGATATTCGAGACCATTCTGATTCAGCAACGAGGTATGCCAATGCAATTGGCGTTACAGAAACCATGGACGATTCCCTTCCAAGAGATGTCTATGGTGTCAACTACGCCCGCTTGCAGACCCTGAAACGACGAATCGACCCTCGCAACACCTTCCGGCACAATGTAAATATTCGTGACGGAGTTTGATTGCATATTTCGAGTACATATTGAACTGTATGTGGATTGCCAATCTCGTGTGCAACCCCTGCAGCCAATTGACCAACTGCAGCAAGTTTTCAGAGCGGAGCCAACGCTTTTCAGCTTTGACCTCATCTGATACTTCGCGTATTGATGCGGCCCACCAATCAGCGTCCCTCGCGGGGCACGAATCGGATTTCCACACATTTCTGAAATGCGTAGGGCCATACCTCCTGAGTTTCTCTCTGAGTCAGAACAACAAGTCATGAAGTCAGTCATTGAAGGTCAAAACGTGATCAGGGATTGTACAACCAGGCAAACGGCAGAGAGTGTATATATCCACTCTCGCAAAACACATGCCCCTTACGCCCTTCCTGAATACATAAACTACGTTACAATTGTTGTAAAGCATATTAAACAAAAACTCCGCCCACACATGTCGTCACGTAGATAGGTTTGATGAAAGCTGTCGAACCATGACGAATTATGTGGTGATGCTCTTGATGTGGCATGATACTGGCGAAGTTCATAAGGGTGGATAACAAAACAATGAGTGTAAATATCTCACAAGCACAAAAAGACCTACTCATCGATGAGAAATACTATGGTGAACTCATCAACGTCTGGATGGTGGCACAGTACAGCAAAGACAAGCACCTCTTCGTGAAACACTTCCATCAATACAATCCGTTTCGTAACCGCTATATGTTAATGCAACTCATCCTTGTAGATTTTAAACAAGGGCTGTGCCTGGAAGGAGTCTACGAGGGTAGTGCACGTATGACGAAGTGGATTGAACGAGTTGAAATTGACGGCGTTCCCTATCCAAAACTTACCGTTAACAATGGATGTTTTAACGTATTACAGTGGAATGTTTACGGGCAGACGCAGTATGTAACAGCACAAGACATGGGTCGAGACCATTTCCTGAACTTTATTGTGGAAGCAAAGTTCGTATTAAAATCTGAGCTCGATGAAATCCTTCATAGTGGCCTAGAGGCGCGAAAAGAATGGATTAGAGCTATTTTTTGATTGAGGGTAAGCTTTCAATAGCTCATACACGTGTGGCTGCAATCACACCCCGAACGTCAGATATACAGCGCGCAAATCTCGTTTGAAACAAGTATAGTGTCAGAAGTACCGCCTGCGTAAATCGTACGCGATCTGCATGTCACACGACAGGATAGACTAAGGAGTGCACTGAGCAATGGCACGTAAAAATATCATTAACTTAACCGGGGTGGTTGGGTCCGGAGTTACACATTCACTGAGAAATAGCAAAGACTTTTTTTTCTTCAAACTCTTCCTTGCGCGTCGAAAACATGTTGGTACTGATGAACCGATCATTGAAGTGCTGGACGAGAATCTATTTCCCGAAGTATCCAGGCTCTCTGTTGGGGATGCAGTGCATATCGAAGGAGAAATCCGTACACGCTCGGCCACGAAGACACTTACCTGCGACAGATGCAGTACCCTATATTCCACCAGTATAATGATTACAAGTATTGCTGTTGGCGAAGACGGATTCCAAATACTGCCACTTATTAAGGGGCACACATTCTCCGAGAACCATGCGTATCTGCTCGGAACCTTAGTGAAGGATCCCCAGGTTTGGACAACCAGGAATAACATCCCGAAAACAAAGTATCAAATGGCTATTAATCGAAAGGATTCAACTGGCGGGGCGGACTATCCTTTCATTTCGTCTTATAAACGACTGGCACAAGAAGATGCCCATCGCTTACAGCATGGCTCACAATTATTTGTTGAAGGCGCCGTCCAAACATCAGTCCGTCCACGCTCAATCGTATGTCCTGGGTGTGGAAACATCCACACACTGAGAAGTCTAAACACAGAGATTGTTGCTCGGTCAACCGAATACTTGAACCGGTGTAGATTCCCAGAAAACGCTGACCCTAATCACTGGGCACTGAACGAGTTGTCTAAAATCAAAAATCTAGCTCAGGAGTTGGGGTAACGGGTCTGGTACTTGGGTGACTTTGAAAAAACGGCCGTCGCTCCGCGATCGGCCGTTTTCTACATTAGACTTGTTGCAACATAAACTGTAGCATGCCATTTGCTGTATTAATCACTTTTGAATTCGCATTATAGTCCGTCTGTGCTTGAATCATGTTCGACATTTCCTTGGTCAAATCCACATTGGATTGTTCAAGCATCCCCTGTTGAATTGTACCAAGATTCGATTGACCACCTTGATTGTATGTCACGGTACCTTCATTTCCGCCTGTCGGCGCTTGATACAAATTGTTCCCCACAGCGTCCAAGCCACTAGGGTTCGGAAAATCCGCCAACATGATATTATATGTTTTTCCATTCTGAACAGTAATTGTTCCATTTTGACCAATCGTGTATGTCGACGGTTGACCAGAGAATGTGGGCGTGGTTCCAGTGGTTCCAGTGCCAGAATTGGCCGCCAAACTCTCAATATTGATTGCCGACCATGTCGGCGTGGTATTAGCGGATCCTGTACCAGTACCGCTACCAGTACCACTGGTCGACGTGGAGGTATCCACTCCCATAAGATAATTTCCATTCGGATCGACCAAGTAACCATTACTGTCTGGAGCAAAATTCCCAGCACGTTCGTAATAGAATGTTCCGGTACCGTCCGGTTTCGTGTTCACGACGAAAAATCCATTCCCATTAATCGCCATGTCGCTCGGACTCCCAGTCTGCACAAGACTACCCTCGGAAAAATTGGGAGCTATTTGACCAACTGCTACGCCAAGCCCCACCTGCTCGGGGTTTGTCCCACCTCCGGCTGAAGCACCTTGACTCATTGTTTGGCTGAGCATCGTCTCAAAATTTACATCACTGCTTTTATAGCCTACCGTATTTACGTTTGCGATATTGTTTCCAATGACTTGCATCCACTGATTATAGGCGTCCATACCCGAAACAGGAGTGTCTAATAGTCCCATAGCTCTACCTCACTCTCACGAGATCAAAAAGTACAATAGCCTCATAGTACTCCAGAAAATCACGATGATGAACCAATATATCTGCTTACCGACAAACGAACATATTTCATCTTGCCTAATTACAGTAGCCCTACCCCAGAACGATTCCCAATCAAATAGAAAGGTCCAGAACCAACGCAACGTTCGCGTGGTTTCTGGACCTTTCCGGGTTATTTTGGCTACCATTCCGTATTTGTAATATGGCCTATTCAGTCCTTACTTATGAATCGACCCCGAAACCCTTCATTGTTTATAAATAGTCCAATTAATTATATCGTGCCATCTACCAGCGACAACAATTCTAGTAAACTCTTGACACTCGTCTATTCCCCCAGATCACATTCCGAATGCGTCAGTTGTAATTCCACTAAGATTACACCAGATGGGCAGTTGTCACTGCTCGATGATATTAACGACATCAATCTGAGATATCTCATCTTTGACAGGAAGCAGTTTCCTTATTTGGCCTAGTACTAATAGTTTGAAATTTTCCAATCCGTGTTGGGAAAGAAATTCACTCCCGTTCTCTCCATGGATCGAGGTATTAATGATATCCAGTATTTGAGCTTGACCCGCAGTTACGTCCTTATACGTTTGTTGATTCAACGTCTGAATTGTGAATGTTGCTTGCACAAGATGTCCATCTCTAGTATTGGTCATCACCTGTGGCAGATTGACCTGAAGTTTCGATAGTTCGGCCAATGTCAGCGGCGCAGGCTTATGTGGCGCCTTCTTTGTGTGATACCAATAAGCGCCCCCTAATGCTAAAACTGCAACTAACAAAACACCGCTAGAAATATATATCACTAACTTCCTCAATAATTTCACCCTTCTTGTTCAACACCTGGTTATCTGTTCGTTACCCATAGTTACGCGTATGCATTGGCGTAGCTGAGTACTTTGTGGACATAGTCTTGGGTCTGGGCGTAGGGAGGGATGCCGCCATATTTTTCTACCGCAGCAGGCCCTGCGTTGTATGCGGCAAGCGCCAGTGCTTGATTCCCACCAAATCGGGTCAGAAGTTGTGACAGGTATTTCGTACCTCCCATAACATTTTGTTGTGGATCAAACGGATTTGAGACACCCATAGCTTGCGCAGTACCCGGCATCAACTGCATCAAGCCCATAGCACCTGCACCACTCACTGCGTGCACATTCATGCCCGACTCTTGTTGCACGACCCCTTTGATAAGGTTACCAGGTACTCCATAAGCATCACTTGCCTGTGCAATGAAGTTATCGATGGCAGTCTTGCTCATAGTTCCGCTTGCATTCTCTGAACCGACACTGGTCACACTAGACGCATTACCAGCATTGAAGCTTGCCCCCCCGCCACTACTCACTCCCGAAGCGGTCAACTGCGGCCCGTTAACCGCCTCAAGCATTGGAAGCCACGTGCCGGTGAATAATTTTTGCAGGATTTCATCGGAGGAAGAAGTCCCGCTCGATATCTGTTGGGCGGCCGAAACTGCATCTGTCTGCATAAGTTGTGTGATCTCTTCAAGAACCAATTGTTCAAACGCCTGAACGGCGCTCACATTGGCAGGGAACAACGTTTCTGAGGCGCTCGGTTTCACAGTGGGTACACTTGCGGCCTGCACTTGCACGACTTTTCCTCCACTCTAACAAAATTTGACGGCTAATGAGCATAACCAGATAAGATGGACTGAATAATCAAGTTCCATCCATCGACTAGAATAAACAACAGTATTTTAAAGGGCAGTGAAATCATTGTCGGGGGGAGCATCATCATGCCCATCGACATGAGCGTAGTTGATACAATTAAATCAATCAGGAGAAAGGGAATATATATCATGAATCCGATCTGAAAACCGGTCTTAAGTTCACTAATTGTGTACGCAGGTACCAGAATGCTCATTGGCAAATCCTGAACCTTCGCAGGCATTTTCTCGTGACGGTAATTCAAGAAGATTTCAATGTCATCAGTGCGTGTCTCCTTTCCCATAAACTCTTTGAAAGGTAACTCCGCCTTCTGAAGAGCGATCGTTTGAGAAATATCACCCTTAAGATACGGCTGTAGAGCATCCGTATTGGCCTGCGAGAGCACTGGTTGCATAATGAACAACGTTATAAACAAGGCCAGTCCAATGAGCACTTGATTGGGTGGCGTATTCTGCAGCGATAACGCGTTGCGAACAAAACCCAATACTACAATGACCCTTGTGAAGGCTGTCATCAAAACCAGGATAGCTGGGGCAATGGAGAGGACCGTTAATAAGAGAATAATTTGTATGGTGCCATCTACTCCAGTGGGCCCAGTCGATGATCCGATATTCAGATGTATTCCTGGCAAAATCGAATTATTGTTGGTTGTCGTTGCAGCAAAGGCTTGATCTCTTACAACAAGCATTGAAAAGAAAAAGGTAACGAGGATTAGAACGACTCTACGCTGTGAAATTGCTACCACATCCTAAATGACAAGGCTGAACACACAACCACAGTCTGACGAAATTCGCAGAGAACTAACAATGTATGTACAAAACAAAACCCAAAAGGTGAGTTTTATATCAACCACGAGCCAATCCGAGCATAAGATTAAGAAATTCGAACCAATTACGGTGTATTATTGATGTTGCCCGAAAGTGTAGTGCCAATTTGATTGCCGATCTCCTGCTTCGCTGTGGATGGGGCTGGACTATTGAATAGATTTGCGTCAGACTTCCGGAGAACTACGAGATTAACACGGCGATTACTCTGCCGCCCTAGAGGAGTTGCGTTCGAAGCAACAGGATGATAGGCACCATAACCAATTCCTGCAAGACGGGATGGGTCAATATTTTTAGATATAAGATAATGAACCACATTGATAGCACGCATGGCCGATAACTCCCAGTTTGACGCAAATTGGGCAGTATGAATCGGAACATTGTCCGTGTATCCGGCCACATCAATGTCGTTCGTCATTTGCAACAGGAGAGGCACGAGTCCATCAAGGATATGCCTCGATTGAGGGGTCAACTGGTCAGAACCCGTTGCAAATAAAGCCACATCTTTCATCGTAACCACGACACCAATATTCTCATTTGTAACAGACATATTATTTTGCAAATGATTCTGCTTGATATATGACTGTACTTCCTTGTACAAGCGGTCGAGTTGCTTTGCATCAATCGCATCTTTTTGTTCCTGAATTTTCTGCGCCTGTGACAACTGGTTTGACTGAGCAATGAGTCCCGTATTCCCTTGATTCATGACAATGTGACTTTGGCCAACGCTCATTGATTTTGCCATTGTCATCATGAGTTGCTGAAATTTTTGTTTATCAATGGTACTCATTGAAAATAAAATAACAAAAAATATCAACAAGAGTGTAATTAAGTCCGAATAAGTAATCAACCATCTCTCTTGGTTTACATGTTCATCCTCACTGCGCCTGCGCTTCAAGCTGGTCCTGCCCCCTCTGTCCCATCTTGTCCAAGCGACTTCTGTCCGTCCGCGAGAGAAATGATATCAGTTTGTCTCTAAGGGCATTCGGGCTTTCTCCGGCCTGAATGGATAGAATCCCTTCCGCTGCAATTTCATAATAGAGTCCTTCACTGTAGTTTCGATGCTTCAGTTTGTTCGCAAGTGGGTGCCACAGAACATTTGCACTAGCTACGCCGTACAGCGTGGCAGTAAATGCGGTTGCAATTTTTGGCCCAAGCGTCAATACATCACTCAAGCTTCCTAACACATGAATCAAGCCCATTACAGTACCAATAATGCCCATCGTCGGTGCAAAACCTCCAGCCATATCAAAGAAACTGGCTTGACGCTTATGCCGACTTTCAATATTGCTGATTTCTATCTCCATAATGCCTTGAACCATCGCTTCCTCAATTCCATCAATCACGAGACGTAGGTTTGTTTTGACAAAATCATCGTTCAAGTTTTCGACTCTTTCTTCTAAGGCTAGAAGACCCTCTCGTCTCGCGTATGCCGACAATGTTACCAGCATCTCAATCAATACTAGCGGATCTTTAGCTTTACCGAACATTGAGACCTTTATATACTTGCCGAGCGCAAAGAAATCCTTAAGGGATACACTCGTCAGAGTTGCACCAATGGTCCCTCCAAATACAATTATCAGTGCCGTCGGTTGATAAAGTCCGCCGATCTTGCCGCCATCCATTACAAATCCACCGACTAAACTAGCTATGGCAATGGTAATTCCAAAGATCGTCGCAATGTCCAACCTGATCGGTCTCCTTCTATGGGTGAAATTCTCGACTCACCATGTGTCCAGGATTATACGAGAAAATCACGGTTCACTATGGCTCCATACGAATACATGTGGCTAAGGGGGTCATCCATTACTCGACAAGGCACTTGACCATGCGACTCGCATTTGAACATGACTGAGAAGCCCCTAGGTGAAAGGACGCTTTGGCGGCTGCCGTCCGCAGGGTTATCCAAACGTCGAGCCCTCTCAAAACTCGTTAGGGTATCTAATCGTAGTCAACCTTATAAGGTGTGACATACCGTGGGGTTTGTACAAAGAGTCACTTCATCCAATAAAGGTCTGCGCGTACTTTTTAAGTTCACCAAGATAGTAAGCTTCGTTAAGAAAGTACTTTGATGCATTAGTAATCTTGTCCATATACACAGCACAGTTTCTCTCGTATCGCTTCGCCTGATACTCTTCGTTCACAAGCGTCCTACCAACCGACAAAAAGTGCTGTAATCCAAGAATGAGGACCGGTACTTCGAATGGCTCTAGTTCAATTCTAATCGGGCCTTCGGTTCCACTACCCAACATTACTCCGACTCTTGAGAAGGTTGTAATGAATGCATAGCAAGTACACCTGTCAAGATTATCGGACTCAAACCCGCTTAGTTCTTGAAGAACTAAGAATTGGCTCTCTAGAACAAACTCAAGAAACTGATGCCACACATGTTGGTCCACACGCAGTATTTCAAAGGTGATCGTAGACGACCCTCCCTGCTTGGGAGGCTTACCAAACGGTATAACATTCGGCATCACATCAGCCTCTTTCCAACTAGAATTCGCTTATAATACGCTCCGTACCCACACAAAACTGCTCCAAGCCACTAAACCGAGAGAGCTTCATAAATGTCCTGAAGCCCTTTTAAAGTTGGTGCAAGCACATGCAGCAGAGGGATTCGATAGGATTGTAAGACTTCTAATGTGATGGCATTCGAGGGTAGCTTTGATGACCGTTTAAAGTGCTTTAAGAGAGCAATCGCCCTGTCTCTACCAGTGCGTCCATCAAAGCACTTGTAGGGATAAGCCCTCCGTTCACCCGCTAACAACTCAATATTCCACTGCACAATTTGCGTTCGCAGATCGAAAGGGGGTAGCTGAGGAAACGTAATTCTGAACAAATGTACGATACGATCAAAGCGCGTGTTCCCTAGAAGTGGCAGATACTTCTCAAACCTGTCCAGTCTGTACTGTTCTATCCATTCATCGTTTAAATCTTGATAGATAACCTCGACAGTCCTGCCATCTAATTCGCAGAAATATTGAAGTAAAACCATACCTCGCATTTTAGCTATGGACTTCTGAAAATAATTTTTAGGAAATTGTTTTTTGTGATATCCCTGAATTGTCTCTTCCCAGAATAACTCGTCATAACCATACATGAGTCGAAATCTCCTGATCCGCGATATGTAAAGACCCCTCCTGAAATACACAGCAATCTCGCGAGCCCGGGTAACTCCGATAAAATGACCTGATGAGAGCTCGTGATACAAAAACCTGCTCTCGGTCTATCAGCGATGGGAATTCTCGCAACAGGATCTTCAGTTCGGATTGTGCACACCGAATCCACACGCGCCTGCTGGCAAACAAAACCTGTGGAGGGTCCTGATTTAGGTTGAAGTTCCAGTACCAATCGATTTTCATGTACGGCTCCGGAGGGCATTGGGAAATTACAATAAACGGAAGACTATCCTCAATGTGCATTCCAACATACGTCGTCATCCTCACGCCTCCCTCCGTCTATGGCATACAAAAAAAAGAATACAAACTCAAATCTCCTACGGCAGGCACCAACCAACACACGATTGTCTAGCTCCTGTGCACCAAGGCGGATTATGTGTTGAAATGTTCTTTCGTCAAAGTACTTAGATTTCTCGCTCCAGCTTGATACACCCTGTATGTATACAACGACAAAATAGCCCAGGTCCGAAATAGACTGTACTAGTGCTGTTTGTGAGTTCGAAAAAGTAAAGAAGATGCCGTCCTCTTGTCGGTCAACCTCGTGAATGATATTTCGATAGGGCAGTCTCGGAAAGGAATCCACATTTAGAAATCCCCACCACAGCTTCCCCGGGTATATTCGTGCACCCACTCTGCAGCCATCGCTGTACGGTCCGTTTCGTCCCATAAAATAATCACAATGAACACCTACGAATAGTTGTAACTCGTCTTCAAGTAACGATGGAGGTTGACTCATGAGCCATTGCAATCTATCCGCCAGATTCTAACGTCTTCACGCTCCGGAAAAAGGCATCTATTGTAGACCGTGAAAAAGATATATCTTCTCCCCTTATTTCCCTTCCCCTTCTTGGCTTTTTCGTAATAATAACTTAGAAAGTTAACCGTCAGGATGGTGCGAAATTACATGTTATTGAGCTTCTCAGAACTCATAATCTCTGAGTGCGGAAAACCCCACTCTTTTATCTTCTCAGACAAAAAACTCGGTCCTCTTTTGTTTTATATTGTGGCAGATGAAACAGATGGTTCTATTCCAACTGGAACACTGTACTGTCGTGACTGGGGGCGTGACTGGAGACTTCTTCGGATGGAGAGGAACGGTGAGCAATGGCTGTACCGTTTTGAACACGATACGAAGGTTAGAGAGTATAATCTCCCCAGAACATTTCTGGAGAAAATATATGAGGAGCAAGGTATTCGTATTCGTACCGAATAGAATAAGGCTACACGACGCCGAGGCGGAATCGTGTAGCCTTGTAAATTTATCTGAAAGTAAATTCCTGGCTGCAGATCTCGTCAACCCTTGAAAAAGTGACTCAACTGTTTTGTTAAATCAAGTTGCTGTGCATCTTCTACGTCATCCACTTGAATTTTTGCTTTTACAGGTGAATCTACGAATTCCACATTCTTTAACCGTTCAGCACGGGGTGTTTTGTCTCTCCGTTTTTCACTCTGAGAATTACGTGAGGACTTTTTGCGGCTCACTGCTTCAGGAAACACGGTTGGTTCATCGGGAGTCACGACTTCAGAATCATCAATCTTGTCATCAATTGAATACTTATAGGCATCTGTTGCCTCAATTCCATTTGCATCGTAGCGAATTGCTTGTGAAGATAACGTTCTCACAACGGCTTTGATACCAGACCCCGTCCCCTTAAACGAAATCGTCCCGTCAGGATTTCTTGTCGCTCCCCCAGCCGTCGCGAACAACTTATTCGTACTCTGAAAAGAGAAGTCCTTAAGGAGCTCCCTCAATGTGACTAGCCCGTCTACATACTGAATGTTATCCATCTTGTTAACAAACTCACCAATACCCTGAAGTACCTTTGCATCCTTGTATAGGTAATTTCCGGTTGCTGCATCTTCCGGTAAGGAAGCAAGCACAACTTCAAAGAAACGAGCTGTCTTTTCGACACCATTGTTATAAACTGTTGTAAACTGAACCCCGCGATCGGAGAAATACCTCTTACCAAGCAATTTGACCACAGATTTATGTACAGTACTAAAGAGGAACAGTTTTCCTTCGTCGAGTTTATTCGTGTTTACATGGTCAACCAGAGCTTCCAGACCATCTACAATCGACACAACTTCCTTTGCAACACGCACGTAGGGATCCGAGTTGTCGAACAAAAGAGCCAATGATGTCGGAGCTCTCTTTGCTAGATTATTCAAATCATGAAAGAGTTGCCTCTCTTCTTCAGTATTGAGGCCTTGATAGACCATTACGGGGATGCGACTGGTGCGGATACTGTTTAACATCCGCTTGGTCCCAGCCAACTCACTTTGGGCGGTATCCTTATCATGCTCGTTGAGGTTTTTCTTCGACAAATATGCTGACAACGACTTTACTCGCTTTTCTAAGGTATCAATGGCCACACCAATCCCCTTGTAGCGGTGCTGTCCATCCAGGATATACATATTCCCGTCGGTACGTTTATTCACGACCAGGGGTGCAAAAAAAGCACCAACAGTCTGCGTATCAACAGCTCTAATAATGTACTGCCCAATTCCCTTCACGCGAGATGGTGCTATCCTTCGTTGAACATTTTCATCAATATGAAGTCCATCAGGGAAAATGTCAGCCGCCTCGTAAGCCTGTAAATCGTAGTTGGCACCGAATAATTTTGCCATATGAGTCCGCCCTTTGCTGTTTTTGCAGATTTGCAATCAATGCGTTCAACATACCAACAATATTTTTTCTTTGCAACTACATCATATAAAAACGGGTTCCACTGTACTGAACCGTATTAATTTACTTTCTACGTATTTTCCAGAACCCTGCGTATAGCATCTGTATGCTTTTGAACTCTCTCTGCGTACTCGTTAACTTCGTCATAGGTTAGCAGATGTTCTCGAATCACGTGTCTGCGTACAGCGCCGTATTCCATAGTCTCTAAACGGGATAACAACTGGGGATCAACACCGCGTTGGCGTAACTGTGTCAGTAGATAGCGGCATGCAACAGTGTCCATCAGATCTTCGTTCTGAGCGGTAACATTTCGCCTGCGCGTCCTTTTAGAAGACATAAATACCAGGCTACCGAGAATAAGCAATAAGAATAACAGGTCTTTGAAGATGTCCACCTTGCACCCCGCCCGTCTTACGTCTCGTACTCATCTTCACATTACAACAACGTACCAACACGGTCATTGGTGAGTGTTGTACTAGGGACGGATTTGGTTATCGATTTGCATTAATTTGTTCGCAATATTGATAGCCTTTGCGTTTGATTCATAGTAATCCTGAGCTTTAACTAAGTCAGTCATCTCGTTCGTTAAATCTACGTTGTTGGTTGTTAGATAGCCCTGTAGAACGTGAATCCCTGAACTTGAGCCTGCGGCTGAATTTGCGATAGTCTGGGAGGGAAGGCCCTGGACACTGGCGAAGTTATTGTTACCAACTGACCTTAGAAACTGACTCGGCGTATTTACGATGGCGACTGCAATCCGCTGACCCGTCTGGCCCCCGTATGAAATCTGCCCATTACTTGAAACCTCTATCGATTTTACGCCTTTGGGGATGGTAATGGGTTGTCCATTTGTGCTTTCAACCTGCTGGCCACCTGTTGTCACAAGGTTAGCCGTGCCGTTGGAATTCTCTTTAAGTTGAAAATTACCCGCTTTTGTATAGAGGGTTTGACCATTTGAGTCTTTCAAAACGAAAAATTCGTTCTCCGCTGACAGCGCAAAGTCCAGGCTGTTGCCCGTCTTTTCAAGTCCCATCCCGCCAAAGTGTGTCATGAGTTGCGTATTCATGACCCCAGTCCCTTCCCACAGGCCGGGTTGTGTGTAACGCCCAGCAACCGTCGGAGCAGTCGCTTCTCCACCGAGATGCGTTGTGAGTAAATCTTCAAAAGTACTATCTGCCGTGCCATATCCAACAGTATTAATATTGGCTATATTCCCAGAAACCTGACTTAGTTGGCTAGATGCAGCATTGAGAGCTGACAATCCCGTCCAAAGACTTTGCACCGAGGATACCCCCTTAGATATTTACTTTCCCTATATCAGTCGTTGCAAGGTCTAGAGCTTGAGCTTCTGACTGCAAGACACTTTGGTTTGCCTGATATTCATTGAGGATTTGATCCATCTCGGTCATCGTCTGATTTTGATTCACATTACTTTGCTCCAACTCACCTGGAAGCAAACTCGCTCTATTGGGATTGTTAGAATTATAGAAGGTGAGGCCGCCAAGAGCTGTACCAGATTGGATTGTGCCGTTTACCATATATTCGCTTTGCCCTAGCGGAGATACATTGGTTACGTCTGCTCCAACAGTCCCCAGACGCCCAGTTGAAATCACCTGTCCTGTTGCATTCACCGCTTGAAACGATAATTGACCTTGTGCGTCTGTTAACGCCGTTCCATTTGAAGCAAACAAAGCTTTTCCCGTATAATTTGGATTTATATTAATATGTCCGCCAACAATTGGACGACCCGTTACCGAGTCAATCGGCAAAATCGGGTTACCGTTTACATCTACAAGTTGATGTTTCGCGTTTATTGAAAAATGGCCGTCTTGGGTCAAAACAACGCCTGTATTACCGTTGAAGGCAGTGTACCCGACAGGAAAAAACTGGTGTACACCCATGTCGTTCTGATTCCCCACTCTTATCCCCAAGTCCGCAAATGCAGAGCTAGCTGAGGAACCAATAATCTTCCCCTGCGCATTTACAAACACATACGATGGGTTACCAGCACTGTCATAGTTCGGCTTGCCGTCCGAGGCAACCAGCCCAACCGTGGAATTAGCTGGCTTATAAGCAGGATTCACGGCCGCGTATACATTTGGAACAATTTGATTCTGCCCATTTAGTATAGCAAGTGGTTGACCATTCATCGTGAGGCGCCCATTGAGTCCAGATGTAATCTGCCCCTGAGCCGATATCGGTTGATTGTTCGGCCCAACTACCGAAGCATACGTTCCAGCCTGCAGGTTATCTTGAATTGCAACGTCGAGGTTTCTTCCTGTACTCGCAATCGCACCTTGGCCAAAATAAGGAACACCCTCCTGATACACTGCACCGGTGCCTAACTGGCCTATCACTGACGATCCTGTATCCTTCATTGCCACAATGAGTTGTTGCGGAAACGATAATGATTCACCGGCAACGGCCTTGTATCCCGGCGTTTGGAGGTTGGCCAGGTTATTCGCGAGTGCCTGTTCCAAGCGTTGGTCCGTCAACATACCTGATGATGCTGTAGTGATACCGCGTAACATACGGAAGCCTCTCTTTACCATTGGGATGCTACCAATCACTATAACGTTTTAGGCCTGGCCGATAACTTCTGTATCTGCAACTGGAGGTTGCTTAAAAAATCGAGGGGGTAAAGGTGAGTTTATCCTGAAGAATTTGAATTTCAGTAACCGACACTCCCAGGTTCTGTGCGACTTCACTCGCTGACAAGCCTTTGTTCAGCAATTCCTGAACAGCTTGGTGGTAAGCCGTATCATCAAGTTCATCCTTCTTTGGGGATTCGTTATGCCCTTGTGCAAGTTCTTCCTTAATTGCATCGGTCGGCACGCGTCTATCCCGCAAGAACTTGATTTGGAAGAACACTCGAAGGGCTTCTTCATTGTGCCGCTTGCTTCCAGAAGGATCATTGAATTTTGGAATGTATTCCCCAAATTCTTTCTCCCACTTCCTCACTGTTGATTCCGCTGAACCAATCATATGAGCAATGTCCTTCGTCGTCAGCGTACTTGCTGACATAGGAAGTCCTGCATTTACACCTTTAATGGATGCCAACTCCTCCCGCATTTGTTCCACTTGGTGTTGGAGTTCCTGATTTTTTAATTGGACGTCTTCCAGTCCAAGTGTGAACTCCTTGTACATCTCCTCCAATAATAGGATTGCTTCCGCATCGTCTCCGCTGCTATCTAACTGCGAATGGGGACGCAACAGGGTGTTGACTCCGTACAGAAAATTCCGTGACTTTCCGTCTTTGTTTTTGCTGAGGATATACACGCCCACCAGTAAGATCAAAATGACACCGTAAATATACAGGTACGTCATACAGGCACCCCCGTTTATTTTCTAAACATATTGTCCAACCATGCAGCAAAACCCCGTTTAAGCTGGACTTCTTCTCTGGATTCTCCTGCATTCAGATAATTCTTCGCCACCTGCATGATACACTTTGATGCCAGAGTGTTTGGATATAGCGTCATAACCGCTGTTTGTTTTCTGACAGCATCCGGGACGTGGACATCGTCAAGTACATAGCCAAGTATAGACAGTGACACGTTGAGAAAGTGCGTGCAAACGGATTGAATCTTAGCAGCAGCATTCTTCGCATCCACAAATGACTGGGCCCGGTTTGTTACGATATGGGTCGTGGGGAGACTATGCTCACGGTAGAGAAATTTCACAAACGAATATGCATCTGCAATCGAGGTCGGCTCTGGGGTGACAATAAGAAGCATATCATCCGCTGCCGATATCAGCCGCTGACTATTTGCAGTCATTCCAGCGCTCCCATCCAACAAGATGAAGTCATATTGCTCATGTAGACGCTTCAGTTGGTTGACCAGTGTGATGAGTTGCTCAGGTGTGAATTGGCCGAAGTCAGCAAACTGCGTACCTGAAGTAATAAACGAAACCCCTGATGCCGAATGATTGATGACATCCCAGATGTCCGTGCCATGCAACACGTCAGTCAAACGTCTGCGACTTCTGGCACCCAGCAGCAGTTCCACGTTTGTAAATCCAATATCTAAATCGATAACAATCGCACTTCGGCCAAGACGTTGCAAAGCAACAGCCAGGTTGACAGCAACATTTGATTTCCCAACGCCCCCTTTGCCGCTAGCGATGGCCACAATTCGTTCAGCTGTCCTTTGTGATCGGTTGGTGTCCATCATACGTCGTAATGCTTCTGCTTGGTCAGCCATCACTGGATGCCTTCCAATACCATGTTTACAATTCTGTCTAGAGATGGAATTTCAATATCAGTTGGGACAGATTGACCCATGGTGATGTAAGACATCGGTTTCTTGTGCGTCAAAAGAACATTCAGGATGGAACCATAAGTGTCCGTTTCATCCAGTTTTGTGAATACAAACTTATCTGCAGGCAGGTCCATAAACATTTCAACAATATAATTGATATCCTTGGGTTTCATCGTAAGTGAAAGCACAAGCAAAGTTTCATCCACCGGCAGTTCTCGAAGAAAAGCCTTTGTTTCCTCTACATAAGACATAAGTCTGAAGTTTCGTCCTGATGTGTCGACCAAAATTACGTCGCAGTGTCGCAATCGCTCCATCGCCTTAGTCAATTCTTCAGGCTTATAGGCAACCTCGACAGGTATTTCTAGGATTTTGGCATATGTCTTCAACTGTTCAATCGCCGCGATCCGATAGGTATCTGTCGTAATCAACCCAACCTTTTTTCCGTTAGCAACGTATGCAGCGGCGAGTTTTGCAATGGTCGTCGTCTTTCCAACCCCTGTCGGCCCTACAAATGCGATAACCCGTGACTCCGGTCTTATGGGAGCTGTATGCTGGAAGTCGTGCAACTGTTCAACCAATCTTCTCTGGAGGGACTCCTTCACTTCCTCCCGAGCGTTCGTATCGTGGGAAATTTCTTGAATAAGCGCCATTGCAAGCTCACGCGTCAAACCCTGCTCTCTCAAATAATCGGACAGCATTACAATCATTGCGTCATTGGTTTGAATTGCGGTTTGCAGCATGCTCCGAATTTGCTTTAACTCCGTTTGGATTTCATCCCTATCGGTAGGTCTGGAATTGGACGTAAGTTGAGATTGGACTTCCGGAGCTTCTGCTGCTAAGCAAGCAGACACCTCGTATTTTACGGTTTTCTTGAGACTCCACCAACGACGCTGATAAACCTTCCTCGAATTCAAAATCACCGCATCTTTCCCCATGTGTTTTCGAATTTGAAGAATTGCCTCCGGCATGTTATCCGCAACAAACGTTTGCACCTGCATCAGAGATTCACCACACCTGCATTCGTAATATCTATACCTGGATCGAGCTCACTGTAAGACATAATTACGAGACTCGGTAGGGTTTTCGCCAACCACCTTCGAATTGGAAGACGCAACTTCGGCGGTACAAGCAAGATTGGCGTCAAACCTCCTCGAGAGAGCTGCTGCGCCTCCTCTTGAAGTCGTTTAAAAACAGCTTACCCTCTCACGGCGTTTAACCCAACAAAGAGATTTCCATTTTTCTCAACGAGAGACCCATCCAGCTCACCTTCCACACTCGGAGACAACGTAACCACGCGTAACGGTCCGTTTGGTACGCGGAATTGGTTGCATATCTGTCTTGATAAGCCTTGGCGCACCAGTTCGGTTAAAACGTCAATGTCTTTTGTATTCTCGGCGTGAATCGCCAAGATTTCCAAAATTAAGTTGAGCGATCGAATGGAAATCCGCTCCGACAGCAGGTTAATGAGAATCCTTTGGACTTGGGCAATGGAGAGCAGACTGGGTATCAAGTCATCCACCAAGGATGAGGCAGACACTTCCTTGAGATTGTCGAGTAAGGCTTTTGTTTCTTTGCGGCCTAGAAGTTCGTGCCCATGGCTCTTCAAAACGTGCTTCATGTGCGTTGCCAAGACAGTCGTAGGGTCGATGATGGTATATCCAGCCTCTTCCGCAACGCTGCGCATATCATTGCTCACCCACAACGCACTCGCTCCAAAAGTTGGCTCCTTTGTTGGAATACCAACGACTGTATCGTCTGTAACGTTTCCAGCATTCATTGCGAGCCAGTGTCTCGGCATGATGGTGCCTTCTGCCACCGCGACGCCGTTAATTTTAATGAGATACGCATCGGACGCTAACTTTGGATTGTCCTGCATCTTAACCACCGGAATCAAATAACCGAGCTCCAATGCGAGCTGCTTTCGAATGGAAGACATCCGATTCAGAAAGTCTCCCCCCTGCTTATTGTCGACAAGGGGAATCAGCGAAAATCCGAACTCAAACTCAATCGGATCAACACGTAACAACGGCATTAAACTCTCAGGACGTTTTGTATCCTCTACCTTTTGGCGTTTCACCTCATCTTCCTGCTTTCGCGTAACGGCCTGTGCAGTGCGCCGAATATTCCACCCGAGAATACCGAACCCTATGGCAACTGGCCACGTTCGAAAGACTCCAATTGGAGTAATTACTCCAAGAGCGGCAATCGCCCCCGATACGATGAAGATGGTTCGTGGATATGCGAATACCTGCCCAACGATGTCTGAACCAAAATTTCCAGTCGAAGCTGCGCGGGTAACAATCAAGCCTGTCGCGGTCGATAAAAGTAACGCAGGAATCTGGTCAACCAGTGCATCGCCGATGGAAAGTGTCGTGTATGTTTGAGCAGCCGTTTGCCAACTCATATGACTGCCGACCATGCCAATGATAAAGCCACCAATGATGTTAATGACAACAATAAACAAGGTTGCAATAGCATCACCTCGAACAAACTTGGATGCCCCGTCCATTGCACCATAAAAGTCCGCTTCGCCTTCAATCTCTTGACGTCTGGCTCGTGCTTCCTGTTCATTGATTAACCCCGAGTTAAGGTCAGCATCGATCGAAATCTGTTTACCTGGCATTGCATCGAGAGTAAACCGTGCTGCAACCTCAGCGACTCGTTCAGACCCCTTCGTAATTACAATAAATTGAACTACAGCAATGATGATGAAGACAATGAGTCCAATTACAACATTACCACCTATAACGAAGTGTCCGAATGTTTGAATCACCTGTCCAGCATTGCCTTGCGTTAAAATGAGTCGCGTTGAGGACAGGTTCAGCGCCAATCGAAACAAGGTGGTAACCAAAAGTAAGGAAGGAAAGATGGAAAATTCCAAGGGCTTCGTCGTGTTCATAGCCACCAGCAGGATGGACATGGAGAGAAAGAGGTTAATAATGAGCAAAATATCGAGCAAGGTGCGATTGATGGGTATCACAATCATCACAACCATGCCCAAAATGGAGGCCATCACAATCAGGTCGCTTCGCTTCATTTATCTCACCATCTTCCTGCGGATATAGACATAAGCCAGTAATTCCGCTACAGCTTTGAACAAATGCATTGGGATTGGGTCATCTAGGTCACATGATTGATATAACTCACGAGCGAGAGGCTTATTTTCGACAATTGGAATCGCGTGCTCGTGAGCGATAGATCGAATGCGCAATGCTATCTCATCAGAACCTTTTGCAGTAACAATTGGAGCCTTCGTGCCTCGTTCGTACTTGAGACACACGGCGAAATGAGTTGGATTGGTGACAACAACATCGGCTTTCGGTACTTGCTGCATCATCCGCTTAGACGCGATTTGGAATCCCATCTTTCGAATTTTTTGCTTGACTTCTGGATTCCCTTCAGCGTCCTTGCGTTCTCGCTTAACTTCCTCCTTGGACATCTTCATACGTTTCTCAGAATCAAACCTCTGATAGGCGTAATCAAGTCCAGCTAGCACTATCAAACCAACGGCCGCTTTGATCATCACGCTGTATATCATGCTTGCAATCAGGCCCGGATACTGCGATAGCAAGTATTGTGGCAGATTCAAAATCTGACTGATCAGACCCTGCACCGAAAAATACGCCACACTGGATATCACCAGCAGTTTAAACAGAGACTGCAGAGTCTGTACCAGGCCGCTTACCCCAAATATCCGTGTAAAACCTGTTAACGGGTTCAGACGACTAAACTTGGGCAAAATCAAATTGGGCAGAAAAACGAATTTTACCTGCGCGTAGTTTGCGATAATACCGACAATCATTGGAAAAATCACAAACGGATAAGCAATACCAACGACCACCATCAACTGTTGGAACAAAAAGGGGATTACATCGGCCGCAGTGAGTTGGACCTGCGCTACATGCGATAAATCATAAGTCCAGTCCTGTGTTAAACGATTCCAGGTGCCTTGAGCAAAAAATTTCAGTACAAATAATGCGACTAGAAAAGAAATCGATGAAACCAGATCGCGGCTTTTGGGAATGTTGCCTTCTTGTATGGATTTCTGCCGACGACGAGGCGTAGCCTTTTCAGTTTTGTCTTCAGCAAACCTCTGAAGCTCAAACGCGAGCACTGGACTAGCCCCCAAACCACTTCAAAAACATCGTTGTATCGCTAAAAAGCGTTTGAAATATTTGCCCAAACAAATAAGTAGTACCAACCATGCCAATGGAAAACAATGACAGACCAAAGAATAACTTTGCGGGAAGCCCCACAATGAATACGTTCAACTGTGGCATACTGCGGGAAATAACGGCCAAAGTCACATCAGTGAACAGCAGCACACACAGAAACGGAATGACGACTTCGACGGCCATCGTAAACAACACATTAAACATGTACATCAAAAACTGAATCGTCGTACCCGGCATGTGGAAGTATCCAAGCGGGATAAGCTTATAGCTGTTCAAGACTGCGAGAACGAGTCCGTCCAATCCATTCATCCCTAGAAAATAGAGAGCAAACAAAGCCCCCTGAAAAGACCCCATCACACTCTCCTGGTCGTTTGTCCCAGGTGCCAGCAGCGATACAGCACTGTACCCAATCTCCAAATCAAGTATGCGTCCAGCCACATTTACCGTCGCGTATATGACACTTGCGACCCAGCCAAGCAGCAGTCCAGTGGCCATCTCTCGCACTGCAACCAAGATGTATTCCCCTGTGTCCAATAGTGCGGACGGGACGGTAGTGACACTCATAGACGGAATCACCAACAGCGCGACCACACCCGCAAACCCGACTTTTGTCCAGTTTGGATACAGGCGCATTGAGAACAGCGGAGATGTGATGATAAACATCATGACTCGTAATAGCACCAACAAAAGGACTTGTACGTGATTCAACGCATAAACAGCCATCTTAACTCACGTATGTCATTAAGTTCTCTAAAATACTCTTTGTGAAATCCACAGAAGTCGTGAGCATCCAAGGGCCGAACACCAAGAGTGTGATGATAATGGCAATGATTTTAGGAATAAACGTCATTGTCTGTTCATTAATTTGGGTAGATGCTTGGAAGATACTAACTCCAATACCCATGACTAAACTCATAAGCAGTATGGGCGCCACCATTTTGATAACGTATAACATACACTGCTGACCAAGTGAGACAATAAAGTTTTCCGTCACGGGTTGTCCTCCCTTCTCGGTCTACCATAATCCCGCCGTAATCTTTCCAGCGTTTTTTTAATCGAAGAACCTGTGTGAACCGGCACGCCTTGGGACGCAGTAGGATGTGTCGGGACATCTATCTCTCCGAGTCGATCTAGACACGTGACTGTATCACCGATTCCGACAACGTACTTCCTTCCGTAAACATCCACAACACCGACGTACCGATTCGGGGCTACTTGACGAACCGCGATGAGATCAACGTCACCTCTCGTCTTAATATTAAAACGTTTGAGCAATAAACGAAGAGCCAGCCACCCGAGAGCAATGACTATCAGCATAGAAATGAACATGCCCACTAACGGCCCATTCGAGCTATCCGATGGAAGGGACGGGGTACCTGAACCCTTGGCAAAAACAACTTGGATCTTACTGAGCACGCCCGCCACTAATGAAAAACCAATCAGAGTTTTGCCAAAACTATTAGGCAACTTAACGAAACCTCTTGATACGCTCTTCTGGCGATACAATTTCTGTAATTCTAACCCCGAATTTCTCATCTATAACCACAACCTCACCGAACCCAATATGTTGATTATTAATATAGACGTCAACAGGCTCGCCGGCTAACTTGTCCAACTCGACGATAGACCCTGTCGTCAATTCCAATATCTCTCGAATTCTCTTCCGGATATTGCCTAATTCGACATGGACATTCAGTTCAACATCGAGCAGTATGTCGAGATTGCGAGGAGAGACTTTTGTAGAAACATGATCGTCAAATGACTCGAATGCGGGAATTCGAACCGGGCGCTCACTAACCTCCATTCCATCCTTCGGCAAGGGCCGCTCTGCTGTTTGCTGAGGAACTGGCTGTTTGGCAGTCGCCATCTCGACTGGCTTACTCATGGATGATTCTGCGGCTTTCAACGGTTGCAAAAGCCGATTTATCATGTCTACACCAAAATCGAAAGGAATAAACTGGAGCAAGGTAGAATCAATCAAATTTCCGACAGCTAACTGAAATTCGACGACGATAAACCAACCGGATAGCCCAATACCATGCTCTGCTGTTTGCTGCACTTGGACAACAGGTGGAGAAATGTTAACGCTCGTTTCAAATATGGCTGACATCGACGTGGCAGCACTACCCATCATCTGATTCATAATTTCTCCAACCGCGCTGAGGTGAAGCTCGTCTAGTTCCCCAGACAAATCTGTCCCGTCTCCGCCAAGCATGAGATTCGCAATTTTCTTGGCATCATCACCTTGCACAACCAAGACATTGTTTCCCTTCAAGCCCTCTGTGTACTCGATTGAAATCACCAGAAACGGACCTCTAAAGTCGAACTCCATTTCCTCAATCAGTCGAACAGAAACTTTTGGCGTAGTAATCGTCACGGGTTGTTGCAGGAGCTGCGACATGGGCGTCGATGCAGAACCCAGGCTAATATTACCAATTTCGCCAACCGCATCTATTTGTTCCGCAGTGAGCGAGTGCGTGTCTCCGCGAAGAAGCATGTCAATTTCCGCTTGGGTTAGTTTTTCACCGTCACTCATTTTCCGTTACATCCTTCCATGCTTCTGAGATCTTCAGGGCAAAGTGAGATTTAGATAATCCGATATTCCCAAGAAAGATGGGTACCCCATCAGAAAACAACGTTAAGGGTGCATGAATTGACTGATCCAGAGTGATTACATCACCTTGTTCAAGATCAAGGACTTCTTTCATTGGCAAAGGCGTTGTACCCAGAAGAACACTGAGTTTTAGACTCGAGTTTCTAACATGCCGGGCCAGCAATCCTTCATGCGCTATAAGTTCACTGTTTTCTGTCTTACTCGTTGTGTAGTAGGACCGCGCTGTGAGTTTTGGTACGATATCTTCAAGAATGATATAAGGAATGCACATATTGACGAGGCCGGTCGTGTCCCCGACTTTCATTTGCATTGTCACGACAAGAACTGACTCATTCGGAGTTGCAATTTGAACAAAGTGCGGATTGCATTCAATTGAGTTGAATACAGGACGCACGTTTAAAAACATCGCCCAGGCTTCAGAGAAAGCAGGTTTCATCTCACTTAGAACATTGCCCAGCAATTTGTTTTCAATGTCAGTCAGTTCACGTTCTACATATCGATGCTGACCAGACCCTCCCATAAAAAAATCAAGCATGGCAAATGCAAGTTGCATGTTCATCTCGAGTGCCGCACGACCCTGCAGGGGATGCAGTTCCATGACCTGAAGTACCGTCAGTCTAGGAATTGACGCCATGAATTCTTCGTAAGGTAACTCGTCAACCGATTCGACCTGCATACTGGTGACCGTACGCAACCGCGCACCTAACCGGTTGGAGAACTGGCGAGCAAACTGTTCAAATACCCTTCTTATGACTCGGAAGTGGTCCTTTGAAAAATGGAGAGCTCTTCGAAAGTCGTATGTTGTAAAACGCTGTTCGGAAACATCTGGAGAGACAACAGATGGTATTGTGCCATCGTGGACAGATGCCAAGAGGTGATCAATTTCCTCTTGTGATAGCACTTTCGACATGCATGCTCTCCTTCTTTCCTAGATCAAGATGATGGTCTAAAATACGTCGAACGTGCTCGGAAAACGACAGCCCTCCGGCCTTCGCTTCCTCACTTAGTTGCTTGACCTGTCTATCCGTAAAATACATGTCTTTTCGGATCACCAGATTTCACACCTCACATACAGTCAGTGTACGTATATTGCATGTATAGCGAAATTTTATAAAAACGGTGTCAGGAAACTTGACGGATGTCGTCATATCCCAACTCATTACGTTCGTTCTGATTTCGTCTGTTGAGTCCCTGTCAGGCCTATTCGAGTTAGATACTGAACGCATTTCTCGATAATCTCTTCTGGGCTTTCCTGAACCATATATTTGTGTCCATTCGTCAAACTGAGAATTGTATCTTTTGGTTGAATCACATTCTCGATGATCAAAGGATTCACCCAAACAACTTCTGCATTTAGCTTTGTCAACTTGATCATCTGAGCTCTCCTAGTCTTCGATCTGGCGTAGATAGCGAGCATTGCTGGCTTCATCAAGCATAGCTTGGTCTAGAGACTGCATCTGTTTTTTGTTTAACTCGTTATACTGGTCCAAAACAATCTTCCAACGCTCTGTGTCCTGATAAGCGGTTTGCACCCTGCTCTGCTGTTGTTCAAGCGCGTTGGTACTCGCCTGTACGGTCACCTGTTGCAGGACATGTTTGACAGATAACACATCAAGCTCATGGTAATATAAGTAACTTTCCGGAGAGTTTAATACCTGATGTAAGCTCTGCTTTATGGAGTCCTGCTCATGGCAGATCAGCTCAAGTTGATGTAGAGCATTTTGTTGTTCTGATTGCCTTTTTGCCAGTTTCTGCTCTTCGAAGCTCTGAATACTCTTTTTGATTTGCAGAAAGCGGGTTGCAAAACTGAGCTTCTCTGTGACTTCTGACGACATACCTATTCCTCCCCTTCTGCAATGGAGATCAATTGACGTATGGCCTCTGAAACACTTGTGAGTTCATCTGCATCCTGTTCGAGGAAAGATTCGATAAGTGATTTTTTTTCGATAGCAATATCGGATTCTGCATCTAGTCCGCGCTGGAACGCTCCAATTCGAATGAGATCTTCAATTTCGCGATATCTCTGCATCCACTTCCGAACTCGGATATTGGCCTTCCGATGTGATTCCGATGCCAAAACACCTGTTAGGCGACTTAGACTACTCAAAACATCAATGGCAGGAAAACGCCCAGCATTGGCTAATTGTCGAGACAGGACGATATGCCCATCAAGAATCCCTCGAACAGCATCTGCTATTGGTTCATTCATGTCATCACCGTCAACAAGTACCGTGTAAAATGCGGTAATCGTCCCTTCGGCACCGGACCCTGATCGCTCCAGCAGTTTTGGAAGCATTGCAAAAACAGAGGGCGTGTACCCCTTCGTAGTCGGTGGTTCCCCTGCAGCCAAACCAATTTCACGTTGTGCCATACAAAATCGAGTGATAGAATCCATCATCAAATTGACTTGAAGTCCCTGATCTCGAAAGTACTCCGCAATCGTTGTCGCGACAAATGCAGATTTTAGTCGAATCAACGGTGGTTGATCTGATGTAGCAACCACAATGACACTTTTCTTCATACCTTCAGAACCGAGGTCTCTCTCGATAAATTCGCGGACCTCTCTGCCTCGTTCACCAATCAAAGCAATTACGTTTACATCAGCTGATGTATTGCGCGCAATCATGGAAAGCAGAGTGCTCTTACCGACTCCACTCCCGGCAAAGATCCCCATCCTTTGCCCATATCCAACCGGAAGGAAACCGTCGATGACCCGAACACCAGTCTGCATTTGCGTTGCAATCGGAATTCTATCAAGAGGATTCGGGGGAGAAGACTGAATCGCTCTAGGCATCCCATCTGAAACTGGCCCTTGTTTGTCAATCGGATTTCCAAGTCCGTCCAGGACTCGTCCAAGAAGCGATCGTGAACAGTTTGCAATGAGTGGCCGATTGAGATTCAGCACATCAGCACCTGGAAAGATCGAAGAAATCTCACCAAGCGGCATAAGAACCAGACTTGCATCGCGGAACCCGACGACTTCCGCATAGCACAATAGTCTATTCTCAGCGCGGATCTCACACATGTCACCGACATTCGCGTGTGGACCGGCGGATTCTAAGCGCATGCCGATGACCTTGGTAACCCTTCCGTACAGTTGGAACCATTGGGTAGATAACAGGTCTTGCTGAAAGTCCTCAAGCGTGGTCATCGATTATTCTCCCGAGATGCCGTTCAACAACTTCGCGTAACTTCGTCAGCTTCGCGTCCATGGAGGAATCTACGTACCCTGAATCTGACCGAATCGTACAACCACCTACGTCGAGATTTGGATCTGCAATGACCATCACGTCCCATTCACCGAATTTCTCCCCTTGAATTTTTGGCCTTAGCCGCAAAACACTGTCATAATCATCTGGATTTACCCTGACCTCAATCCGCGTGCCTTCGATGACATATTTCAACAAGTCTTCTATTGTACGGCTCACATCGACACGCTCAATGAGCATTTCACGCTGGATAATGGTTTTTACAGAGGTCATCACAACGTCGGTAAGAATCGGAAGTGTACTCGAAAGGAGTCTCTGTCTCTCTGTGTTGGCAGTAAACACAATACTTTCTGCACTTTGAATCAACGTATCGCAGGTAGCCTTTGCATCTTGTTGGGCCTGAAGCTCCCCATGTGAATACCCCTCTTCAAAACCACTTGCTTTCGATGCAGCAAACAGTTTCTTCCGCTCGTCCTCAGCTTCAGCTAGAATCTTGTCAGCCTGAATCCTTGCTTCGTCAAGGAGCTTCTGATAGTTGTAATCGTAGCCAGCAACCATTTCAGCGGACGATACCGACATTGAATGAGTGCCTCGCGGAGCTTGAATGAGAACCGTGTCTTGATTCTGCAAGACAGCCCTCTTAACTATCACGTTACCGGACATAGTTCTCACCACCCCGAGCAATCACAATCTCACCTTCATCTTCCAAGCGCCGAATGACAGCAACAATACTTTGCTGCGCGTCTTCCACGTCTTGCAAGCGAACAGCCCCCATGAACTCCATCTCTTCCTGAATGGTATCTGCCATGCGCTTTGACATGTTTGCAAAGATGAGTGTCTTGACTTCCTCACTCGAACCTTTCAACGCGAGTTGCATGTCCTTCGTTTCGACGTCCCGAATCACCCTCTGCAACGCACGGGAATCAAGCATGGCTATATCCTCAAAGACAAACAGCTTCTTCTTAATTTCGTCAGCTAACTCTGGATCCGTTGTAATTAATGAATCGAGAATCGTCTTCTCCGTGGCTCGATCAACGCCGTTAATGATCTGTACAATTGCATCGATCCCGCCAATTTTCATGTCATCCCTCGGGTCAGCCGTCGACAATTTGGCTTCTAGCGCTTGCTCAATTTCATACACCGCCTCCGGCGACGTAACCTTGGTCAGCGCGATTCGCCGTGCGATGTCAACCTGTATGTCATGCGGGAGGGACTGTATAATCGTGGCTGATTGGTTTGGATCTAAATAGGACAGCACGAGTGCAATGGTTTGTGGATGTTCCCCTTGCAGGAAGGCAAGAATTTGACTCGATTCAATGTTCTTTGCAAATGCAAACGGCTTCACTTGTAGTGAACCCTGCAGTTTCGAGAAGACTCGGTCGGCCCGCT
Organism: Paenalicyclobacillus ferrooxydans; assembly: GCF_001399675.1. Taxonomy (GTDB): domain Bacteria; phylum Bacillota; class Bacilli; order Alicyclobacillales; family Alicyclobacillaceae; genus Alicyclobacillus_B; species Alicyclobacillus_B ferrooxydans. Next base: position 50,925 of record NZ_LJCO01000033.1, on the reverse strand, counting down.
CCTGCCCTACAGCCTTTTCCAAGACATCCCGAGCATACTGGATTCCGCCAATCATAATATACTCATTCGCCGTAGCCAGATCGTGAAACTCCTGAAATACTTGTTCGCGCTGATCATTATCAATCCGTTTGAGATTCGCGATTTGGTATGTCAGGGACTCCATCTCTTCCTCACTCAGAATTTGGTAGACTTTCGCAGCCGTGTCTTGTCCAAGAGAAATCATCATAATTGCTGCTTTCTCCCTACCAGTCAAGGGGCGCTCCCGCCTCTGCAACGCCATGACTTCGCCCCCTCACTAGTCCTCGTTGAGCCAGGTCCGAAGCATTTTTGCAAACTCCTCCGGCTTATCGTTGGCTAATTTAGCAACTCTGCGTTTCATGTGATCTGCTTCATTGGGTTGGGCAAGGTCTTCCGTGTACAGGACAGGTTCTGGCTCAGGGGCCATTCCTCGCTGTCTCTTTCGCCTCGACACAATCAACCATGTGGCGCCTCCACCGAACAATAGTAGCGCCGCACCGGCAATGGCGAATGGCAGAATACTGTTTTTGGCAGGAGAAAGCAGTGTTGTCCCTGTATGCTGAAATGGAACTGTCGAAACCGTAACGCTGTTTTTCTGGCCAGGCATAGAGCCAACTGTATTTTGTACGTAAGACTTAATTTGACTAAGAACCTGTGGAGTAATTGCCTTGTTGGTGCTGTCGACGAGAACACCAACAGAGTAACCATTGATTTGTATCGGATCGTTCGTCGTCTGCGTATTTACATAGTTATTATCGTAGTTGGTAGTGCTTGAACTCTGTGTGGATGTCGAGTTTGAAGCGCTACCCGCGGAGCCTAAGTACACTGCACTACCTGGATTCGAGCTTGAGGTCGTCGCCGCTCCGCTAGGTGCTCCGCCTGTACTGGAACTAGAACTCTTTGTGATTTGCTGGCTCGTTGGAAGCCCTGTACTCTGTCCTTGTGCGGGAGTTACACTATGAGATTGACTGACGACCCGATTGAAACTAACATCTGCATTTACGGTTACAACAACATTCCCCGGCCCCACGATTTGTGACAAACCGCCCTGAAGCTGTTGTTGAAGTTGGGATTCAATCTGTTGCCGGAGTGACAGTTCAGAGTTTGTCAGCACTGCCCCCGTAGAAGAAGTAGCGCCCTGAGAGGACAGCGTGGTCCCGTTCTGATCGACCACGGATACGTTTCCTGCAGACAAACCACTAACAGAATGAGCAACCAGTGACTGAATTCCTGCGACCTCAGACGGCGATACCTGGGCACCTGTACCAACCTGCAGAAACACTGATGCCTTTGAAGGTTGATTGTTATTCACGAACATATTGCTTTGCTGAGGGATCACGATGTTGACTTGTGACGCTACCACACCGTTCATTTGATCTATGGTCTGTGCAAGTTGTTGTTGTAGCACATTTAATACCTGCAGATTGAACTGGGCTTGCGTCATAGCGTACGACGACTTTACTGAGCTGTAATCGATTGCTCCGGTTTTGGGTAACCCCGCCATAGAGAGCTGAATACGGGCCTGGTCTGCGTCCGCCTTTGGAACCAATATCGACGTTCCATTAATCTTATTTGGGATTTTCAACGTATTCAGCTGTTGCTGTACTTGTCCAAGTGAATTGTCGTCCAATCCACTCATCACAGTAACGTAGTTCGGGCGCGTGGTGAACCATACAATCACAACGACACAAATAAGCGCACTGACAAGCGATATAACCAAGTTACGTTTCTGCCGCGGGTTGAACTTGTTCCACCACTGCGTGATTGGAGCAATGTACTTCAGTAGAGACGAATCCAATTCCGTTCACCCTTAGACCGACATGTTCATTATCGTTTGATAGTCGCTAACAATACGCTTGTCAACTTGTGTTATCGTGTCCGCTGCGATGTTGGCCTGTTGTTCGGCAACCATCAACTGCTGAATGCTGACGGGACCTCCCGTCGCGTACATCACCGCATCTGTGTTCGCCTGACTCAAGGTATTTCCGACATTATTCAACGCACCTTGGAGCAGACTTCCGAAGTCTTGGCCACCTGACACCGACTGATTCCCACGGGAATTCGCAGAAACCGCACTGTTCATTGTGGATGGAGTAAATTGAATGCCACTGATCATTTTAAGTTACCTACTTCCCGAGTGTGATGGCTGCAATATCCAGTTGTTTTGAAGCATCAAAAGCAGTCGAGTTGGCACGGTAGGCGTTGATGGCATCAACCATGTCAGTCATTTCTGTTTGAATGTTGACATTCGGCATCTGCACATACCCATTCACCGCGTCAGGACTGGAGGGATCGTACACTTTGGGGAATGGACTCGGATCCTGGGCAATTTGCACTGCTTGAACACCACTACCAATTTGATTGCCAGCACTCCCCATGTACTGACCCAGCAAATTACCAAAAGAGGATTGTTGAAGAGGTTGCGCCACGACTACTTCACGGCGGTAGGGCCCGCCTTCAGGTGTTCTGGTCGTATTAGCGTTCGCTACATTATTTGCAATGACGTCCATTCGAAGCTGATTAAAGGTCAATCCCGAAGCACTAATGGCCATAGGGTCAATCACGCTTATCACACTCCAGTAAGCACATTTTCGATACGGGTAAATCGGATTGACATGTCCTGAGACAATGCATTGTAACGGAGTTGGTTTTCCGCCATTCCAGCCATTTGAGATGCAATATCAACGTTGTTCCCATTATTGTTTACTGTCGTATTTGGATCCGAAACCACTTCTGGTTTGATATTCAAAAGTGCGGTCGAATTGTTCAGCGAGATGGGCATAGACTTTTGCCCAAGCTGTGCAGCAGGAGCGGTTGTCATCGCATTTTGAAATAGGGACTCAAATTCGACGCTCTGGGCTTTATATCCAGGTGTATCTGCATTTGCGATGTTATTGGAATAGGCCGCCTGACGTAAGCTGGACGCCGTTAGAGCATTTTGAAGAAGACCCAACGCGAGATTATCAGATGTCATCATATGCCCTCCTAACATACACGCATTATACATACGTGTCGTAAATTGACGAATCTTTATATCTGTTGTCAATAAAAAAACCCCAACCACGCGAAAAATGAATGGTTGGAGTCGAAACATGAGCATTAACCGATTTGTGTCACACTCGAGGTCGGATAGTAGTTGTTATTGATCTCAATTTGTGACGTGCCGTTGCTGTTTTTAACTGAAGTCACCGTTCCAGTGACAGCGTTCCCCGAGGAATCTGTTACAGTGGCTGTCTTGCCTAGAATTTGAGCTCCCATACTCATCCCAAGAGCAGATTGGATGGACTGCGCAATTTGTTCGAGATTCGTAAGCGCTTCAATCTGTGCGTACTGTGATAGTTGAGACAGCATTTGAGTTCCACTGGTAGAAGACGAGGAAAGGGGATCCTGGTATTGCATCTGTGTCACCATCATCTGTAAGAACGAGTTTTCAGTGAGTTGACCATTTGGGTTCGCAGGAACCCCGGATGGCAAAGCTGTTGAAACAGACGACATCTGTGCAGGAATCGGTGTTGTCACCCAAACCACCTCCGAGTTTGCGAATCAGATATGCCTACCTCTTCCGGTTGTACAACATCAATAGAAGCTATCGAGCCAGCGCTTTTCGCGGTTTGGATACCTCGGTAGGGAATGAATCCACGGCCGTGCTGATCTGCGTTCCCTTGTCCATAAGAGATTTGAAATCCGGACAGTTGAAAACCCGTGTTCTGCAACGCGCTGGTAAGTCCATCCTTTTGCTGATTGAACCACTGCACGGTCTGCGCACTACTCGCTTGAACTTGGACAGAAATCTGGTGAGCGGTAGTTTGGTTGACAATAATGTTGATGTTCCCCATCCCTTCGGGATGAATATTTACGGTCACTGACTGCTGACCAGACTGAACCTGCCCGCTAACGATATCCTGGAAGACGGAATGGGCGCTTGGATCTGCCAACGACAGCGTTTGTGCTGACGTCGCATCACTCGATGGACTTGGAGTAGCGAGCGTGCTGACGTTCAATCCTGCGAGTCCTGGTAATTGTGGATCCACTTGACTATGACCTTTTGATACAGGACTACCTCCTGAGGATTTCGAGGTTGCCGATGACAAATTATGCACTGTCATTTCTGAAGGTTTGACTTTGCTCTCCCCGGCTAAGCTTGTCACGTCTGCCACACTCAAAGATGCGAGTGTCTTAGAGCCAGCTTTTTGTTGCTGAGCACCGCGACTTACACGCCCCGACGCTTCTGAACTTACGTGGGATTTTCCACGCGGGTTCTGAGTGGCCTTCACCAGTGCCTGCTGAATTTGTTGAACATACTCATCGGTGTTTGCTTTAGAACCTTTCGACGTTCCCCCAGAGATCGAGCCAGCTCGAACCCCGGCCTCTGGAGAGACCGCTAAGTGTTTCGAGAGAAGCAGTTGATGACGATTTATACTCAACTGTAACGTATTGCGAGTCCCGATTTTCCCGGCTTGCTTCCCACGGTGGGAGGGCTTCAGGTTCTCTCCTTGCGGACTCTGCCGCCGTGAAGATTCCAAAGGCATAGCTTCCGAAGGACCAGTGCTTGGTTCACGGCCGTTCAATCCTGAAGTAGTAAGTGAATTTATTTGAAGCGGAGCATATTGCGTTAACGCACCACTCGATAAATCAGGGCGATTTGACCGTCCACTACTCAACTTGCGGTTCCCTTTTATCGCTCCTGCGTCAGACGCGACGGGCACGTGAGCGTTGGTGTGACCCCGATTCGGCACTACAATGGATTGAAATATTGACACAAAGGAAGCACCGACACCTTCCTCACCGTTGCTCTTCTTCGATTTGCCATGCTTGTCTCCCGACGCTTTCGTTTGATGCGAACTGGTAGACTCCGTGTGTACAAATCCGTTTAGTGGACCCAAGTTTCCACTCCGTTCATTCGGATTTATTAATTTACTAACCTCATGACAATCGAGTTATACCGAAAAACCTGAGTAGCACAATGACTATAGTGTAATGCCTTGCAATTTAAACGTTCTTCGTGGATTCATTGTCCCGCTGCAGCATAGCTGGTCGACAACGTGAAAAGTTGGCTAGCTGTCTTCGCGTCTTGGGAGGCAAAGGCCGCCAAAATTGGTGCGGCATCCGACGTGGACATTTGAGCTAAGATTTCAGCTTCAGTTGGAATGGAGTTGATGGCATTTAGGACAGTCACAGCTTGGTCTGGTTGTAACTGGGTCAGCAGACTGGCTTCCTTCTTCCATTCAGCGGACTGCGTGGCTTGAGTTGTTTGTAGCTTCTTAATTTGCTTTTGAAGCTGACCCACCTGTGACTCAGCGGCTTGCAGTTTCGTTTGTAAGTTACTGATTGTGGTTTGGTAACCCGCTGTCTGGTTCGCTAACGCAGTATTCTTCTTCTCTAAATCTACGATCTGTGATTGCCGTGTTGACGTTTGCGAGACAATGGATGCCTTTGATTTGACCAATCCCAAAGAAGCCTCATATTTATACAGCGGATCCACCCCTATCAAGTGCAATGCAACCATGAGTAAGAGGGCGGCTAAAATCACGCTGGCCAAGATAACGGAGACACCTTTCATTACTCTCATACGAATTCCCCCAAGGCCTACTGGCGGCCAATACAGCAGACTACATATTTTCCGTGATACTGCATACTCGATCTACCACATACTCGACTTGATCATCCGACATAGATGTGAAGAACGGTAATGCAATAGTTCGTGCAGATACGGATTCTGTTATGGGGAAATCTCCTTCCTGGAAGCCAAATTGCTCTCTGTAAAACGGCTGAAGATGGATGGGTGAAAAATAGCCGCGACAACCGATTCCATCGGCTTGCAATGCCTCCATCACTAAATTACGATCGAGACCATCAGCCAACTGAATGACATATACGAACCAGCTCTTTTCAATATCTTCTGCCTGTTGTGGGGTTATGATTTGGTCGGCCCCATGAAATAGTTTTGTGTACTTGTTAGCAACCTCTGCTCGCTTAGAGAGAATCTTGTTCAAACGAGAAAACTGAGATACACCGAGAGCGGCGTTCATCTCACTCAGTCGATAGTTGTAACCAAGACGCTCGTGACTCAGCCACTCGTTCGTGTCACTACGACCCTGATTGCGCAGACTGCGAGCCAATCGTGCAAGCTCTTCATGATTCGTCACAATCATGCCGCCCTCCCCCGTGGTTATTTGCTTATTCGGGTAAAAGGCAAAAACAGCTGCATCAGACTCAGCACCTACCGTGCGTCCATGATATTTCGCCCCAATTGCTTCACAGGCATCCTCAATCACGTACAATCCGTGCCGCCTTGCAATGTCGTGAATAGTGTCAATGTCATAGGGATGTCCAAACACATGGACACCGAGAATGGCTTTTGTCTTCGGTGTAATTTTTTCCTCAATCTGTGCCGGGTCAATGTTTAGCGTAATAGGGTCAATATCCACAAATACAGGTTTCGCTCTTTCAAATAAAATACAATTCGCAGAAGAGACAAAAGAAAACGGTGTTGTAATGACCTCGTCCCCATCACTGATTCCAAGTGCTCGAATAATAACATGCAATCCGCTGGTACCACTATTCACACCTATGCCGTGTTTGACGCCCACCGAATCGGCAATTAAGGACTCAAACTCTTTGAGCTGACGACCGATGCTAAGAACCGAAGTGTTTAATACACTCATAACAGCCTCTTTATCGCACTGGTTGATATCTGGAGATGATAATGGAATCTGCACTGTCTACACCTCTTGGTTTCGTTAAGGATAGAATCTCTCCAAACTATATCGATTTGGGACAAAATACTTGACTGATGTATCGCTTAAAAGAAGGTAAGGTGAACATTCCTTCTTAAAAGCTGTCATTCACAATGTCGAATTACACGGCATGGTGTTCCATATGCCAGCACTCCAGGACCGATGTCGTGAACGACGGTTGAACCCGCACCAATGTAGGCACTGTTTCCTATGCTAACGGTTTGAATCACCGATGAGCCAATACCAACATGTGCACTATGGCCAACGGATACTGCACCCGCGAGATGGACACCCGGGCAAATGTGGACAAAATCACCGATATGGCAATCATGATCAATGGTCGCTCCGGTATTCAGAATACTATGTGCACCCACTCGGATGTCCGGTTGCAAGACAGTACCAGCTGCTACGAACGTTCCTGCACCTATCTCCACCGAACTGCTGACCACTGCACTCGGATGTACAAGTACAGGGAAATCGAACTGTAAATGTCGGATCTTCAGGGCAATACTTTCGCGAATTTGATTGTCACCAATAGCAATAAAAGCGAAATCAACAGAGTCCCTTATATGTCCCAGCATCGCTAGATGTCCAATGACAGGGACGCCAAGTACTTTACCTCCAGACAGCTGGGGACAATCGTCAACCACACCAACCAACTCACATTCGGGGTAGGCGCGTCGAAATGAATCGATAACAACTTTCGCATGACCACCACCCCCAATAATGACTGTTCTCATGGATTCGCTCCACCGTCTCAAAATTTATCCTTCGACAGGAAACCGTGTCCTCGGTTGCGAGGCTCAGGAACTTGCACTTCCAACGATCTGGATAGATCATGAAGACATTCTCGGCAATATTTTCCGGACTGTATAAGACTACCGCACTTATTTTCACACGGATATTTAATGGCCGACTGAGGGCTCAGCATCAAGTGCCCTGCTTGAATCCATGCCACAATCCTTCCCGGGTCAACACCGGTATCTGAAACAGTTTCTTCCATAGATGCACCGCGATTAAAGCGCAGGTAGTCTCTTACATTTTCAAGATTCTCTCGGTCTTGCTTCAAGCAATCCGGACAGAATGCGGACGTGATCCGCAAGTAGATCTTCCCACATTGAACACAATTCGATAACCCTTTCAAATCACTCGGCATCTGTCTTGGCTCCTTTCAATAGCTCCCATGTAACAACTGTGTCTTTTGGCACCGACTGAATGAGAGAGAAACCTATCACATCAGCGGATTGCATAGACGAGATACCGTAACCCGGGCGCTTCGCGGTAAGGTCTGTAGCGGTAATGATATCCCCAGCTGTCATTGAACGGGTAAAGACCAGACTCTTGCGGGCAACATCACGATTACCTATCTCTGCAGGAGAGCATTGCTTGCGTGAAGTACCTAACGCCATTTCTACGTTCCGTACGGCCTCGACCATCGCTTTAAACTCCGGTGGTTCCAAAGATGCTTTATGATCTGGGCCGATTGCAGAACGGTCATAAGTTAGATGTTTCTCAATGACTGTGGCTCCTAAGGCTACTGCCGCCACTGCAATCTCGATCCCCTCCGTGTGATCCGAATACCCTACAGGACAATCGAAGGCATGTCTCAGCGTCAACATGCTTCGCAGGTTCACGCTTTCAAACGGTGTGGGATAGGATGTTGTACAGTGCAATAATGTCACGTCGTTTTCGATGAGAATGGATAGTGCCTGTTCAACTTCGCCAAGTGAGCTCATCCCTGTTGACAAAATCACCGGTAACCCCGTATCAGCAACCGTTTGAAGTAAAAAGCGATTTGTAATTTCACCTGATCCGATTTTAATGGTCTTAACCCCGATAGACTTTAGAAAGTGTACGCTCGCGATGTCAAACGGGGACGACAAGAACTCTATCTCTCTAGCCTCTGCATAATTTTTTAGTTCGACCGTTTCTTCGTTGGTTAGTTCGAGCCGCTCGAGCATATCGAACTGACTCAAATGAGGATCGTTATCCATTTGGTAGGATGCTTGTTTCGCCTTCCTCGTCACCAACTCGGCAGTTTGGAACGTTTGAAACTTGACCGCGTCTGCCCCCGCTGCTTTCGCAAGACCCACAAGTTTCTTGGCGGTTTCCAATGAACCATTGTGATTGACTCCAATTTCAGCAATGACAAAACATCGAGTCACCTATATCACCTTCTAAAAGGAGAGTTGTTTCTGTAATAACACCTCGTTAATTCGCGTTTCTGCCAGTCGCTTTGCAATCCGTACACCGGCTTGCCCATCTCCGTATGGACTCTCTAGACCTCTGACGTACTGGCGATACTCCGCGTTATACAGCGCGATTGAGATTGCTCTGCTGATTTCCCCTTTCCGATGGTCTACGAATTGGATGTTGTCCGCATGTTCACGCCCCTTATTCCTCATACCTATGTGTACCATCGGGAGACCAAAAGACGGCGCTTCGAGTAGTCCGCTGGACGAGTTGCCAACGAGAACGCTGGCATGCTTAAGGAGACTTAAATATACTCTTTGTGGAAGTGATGTCTGGACGCTGAATAGAGGGTGGTCCTGATATGGGACTATCGCCTGGATAATCCCTTCTGATCCGCTGTCGTTATTCGGATACACGACTATTGTTGGTAAATTAAACTCCGCAACGGTTTCCAAAGTTAATTGCATTTGTCGATAGGCATCGTCACTTTGCGAAGTTACGCTATGTTGCGCGCACAAAATATAGGGTACGGTGACGTCAAACGACAGGATGCCTGATAATGCCGCTCTCGAGTATAGTTTCTCATTCAGAATGGTATCCAATGCGGGAGCACCAACGCATTCCACCCGCCAAGGTTCCTCACCCATCTTTAACAGCCTGTCTGCACTCTGCTTGGAAGCGGCAAAATGCAGATTAGAGAATCTCGTCAGAGCGTGCCGAATTTGTTCATCGATGTTCGCACCATTTGTTCTATCTCCACCGTGAATGTGTGCCACTGCAATCCTTGACAATGCAGCAGCCTGTGCGACAGCAAATGGCTCTAACCTGTCACCAAGCACGACAATCCAGTCAGGACGGTACTTGGCAATAGTTTCATCAAAACCGGTTATCGCACGTGCCAATGCAGGCGCATGAGATTTATCCTCATCGTTGTACATGGGTACCACTGCTTCTACGTCCCAACCGTCCCGACCAATTTCATCTATTGTGTATCCAAACCGTTTCAGAAGGTGCATCCCAGTAACCCAGAGGTGAAGCGTCAAGTCTGGATGATCCGATATGGCTGATAACACGGGCTTTAGAATACCGTATTCTGAACGCGTTCCCGTAACAACAGCCACCTTTTTCATAGGACCACACCCTCTACAATCCCATGCGCCATCACCAGTTCCGCAAGTTGAAAGTCAAATTCAGTGTCAATGTCAATCGAACGTTCTTCAGGCATTTCGATAAAATACTTGGGTTTCTTTGTCACGCCGTTCACAATGCATTCCGATGAATAAACATATACAGCGCCGTTGAGCGCATAGACCGGGGTAAGGTCTTGGCGTCGCGAAATCACTGCTTCTTCGTATGGTACAAGTCGATCATCTGCAGCATGAAAGCACCAATTTGGATGATATTTCGACTTCACAACAGAAACAACCTCGTCACACTGGGTAGTTTGATACAACTCAATTGCGTGATTTACGTCGTCTAGTGTCCGAAATGGGGAAGTAGGTTGAAGAAGTAATATAAAATTCGGCTCGTAGCCTTCTTCTGTAAACAAACGATAGGATAAATCCTGCAAAACTTGCATGGTAGACGTATCATCCTGTGCAAGTGCCGCGGGACGAAGCCAAGGCACCTCCGCTCCTGCTGCTCTTGCAATATTAGCGATGTCGTCGTCATCTGTACTCACAATGACGCGGTCAATGTACGGGCAAGCCAGGGCTATAGAAATCGAATATTCGATCAGTGGTCGACCAGCCAGGAAGCGAATGTTCTTTCGTGGAACACCTTTGGAGCCCCCGCGTGCAGGTATCACAGCTAGCCCTCTCATGAGACATACACCCGGTCTTTAACACCCGGTACGAAAACGCCTTTTTCCGCAAGAATTCGTTCCACCACGGGTGCAATCAATGCTGCGACTTCCTCGGGCGTCGCCACGGGAGCAGAAGCAGTATCGTAGAGTCTGGACCACGATGATTCTGGACGATGTGCAAAATTTTCCCATCCATATGAATCTGCTTTCCATTCTGGCTTAATCACGTACATGTCATTCAACCGATAGGCGCGTGACAGTTCTTCATCGCCGATCAGGACTTCATTCAGCTTCTCACCGCGTCGGATTCCAACAACCGATGTTGAGACTCCAGGCAAACCAAACTCCTCAGACAGGATCGCAATTGTCTGCATTGCCAGGTCTACCACACGGATAACCGGCATTTGTAAAATGAATGTCTCTCCCCCTTCCGCAATCTCCCCGGCCTGTAACACAAGCTTAACTGCGTCAGTGATCGACATCATAAATCGTTTCATTTCCAAATCAGTTACAGGAAGGTCCTTGTGCTGAAGAACATGATCGACAAACAGCGGCAGTACAGACCCCCGAGACCCCATCACGTTCCCAAATCGAACACAGGAAAAGACGGTTCTCCGATTCCCTTTGTAAAGATTCGCAGAACTGAGGAGTTTCTCCGCAAGTAATTTCGTGGCACCCATCGTGTTGGATGGACTAACTGCCTTGTCTGTGGAGACGCCTATCACGCGTTCCACACCGCAGTCTAATGAAGCTTGAATAACATTCTGTGTGCCGATAATGTTTGTTTTTACAGCTTCGAACGGATTGAATTCACAGCTTGGCACATGTTTTAATGCACTCGCATGGAATACAACGTCTATTCCATCCATTGCAAAACGTAGTCGTTCAAAATCCCTAACGTCGCCGACAAGGTATCGGACTGTCAAGCCGTATGAGGCTAATTCATGTTGAAGGTCAAACTGCTTAGATTCATCCCTACTGTAAACGCGCACTACGTTCGGCTCTTGTTTCAGCACTTGGCGAACAATTTCACTGCCGATTGATCCTGTACCCCCCGTAACAAGAACGTTTCGACCTTTCAGCACGCAAATCCATCCTTAATGTAAATTCAATTTTTGTTTCATGTGTTCTAACTCCATCTGGTGCTGGAACACTTGTACTGATTGATGCCAGGACAAGAGAAGCGGAAGAAGTTCATGCTTCAGAAGATCATGCAGTGCCACAAAATCCACAGATTCAACGGCTTGTTTAACGGCATCATATGTTTCCTGGGTGCGATTGTACATTTCACAAACCAAGATGTCCTTCTCAGGTGCCATCGCGTCAAAGTTTCGAAGAACACCAAGATGCCAATCAAGGATCCCTGCAGATTTCTGAAGCCATTCGACACCCTCGACATTGCGGAAGTCTGCAAATGCCCGGACACTCGATTCAATGGCTCCAATGAGACGTGGTATATATTGGTTTGATGACTCCATCGTATCTTCAATTAATTCGTCCAAGGAGTTGTAAGTAAAAATTTCCACCTGTGATTCCTCTGCAAAATGTCTGTTAAAAATATCCGTAAGAACTGTGCTCTCACCATTGACCATGACAGTCTTCACATACCGTTGTTCGGTCTGCAGTTCCAGAATACGGTCCCGCAAAGACGTCAGCGTATTATCAATGGGTTGAAGCACGCCATCTATGACAAGCGACAAGGTCAACCATTCCCCTCTTGAATCAATTGCTTTTCGAGTGTGTCCCATGTATCACGCATCTGCTTCACCAACGGAATCAACTCATGAAGGGGTTCAATTGACTTGTCTATGTTGGCCCGCGTGAGAAGGATGTACCAGTAGGAATATAGCGTGTCCAAGTTGCCAGTGAGGTCCGGTGTATGGTCATGTACGAGAGAACTCCGCAAGTGTAAAGCAATGTTCTGTGCATATTTCAGGTTTTCAGACGCTACATCATATCGCTTATCGTCAATAGCCTTCATTGCAATCTTGGCAAAGCGGATTAAGCCGTCATGCAACATGATTAACTTTTGCCCCTGTGATGCGCTTTCGATTTGCATTTCCAGATATTCTTGACTAGCATTCATCCATACTAGCCTCCCCTGTTTGATAGGTCTGTTTCAACACGGCCAGCCCGCGGCGATGCAGTTGTACCGTGTCTTGCGCCACTCTATAAAAATCACGAAACAAATCAAGGGTTCGGTGGGCAGATGCGATGGCACGTTCTCTTTCGGTCAGTGAGTCTCTCCCGTCCTCCATCACAGTCTCAACCAAATGATCCTTCCAAGCCGTTTTGTGGGCCTGTCCGTTGATGAATGTGAGGGCATACTGTAAGCGCATGGTCTTCGCGTACCCTTTCTGAATAAACGACACCATCTCGGGAATATCAGCGTATTTTCCGTCCGCAATAGTCAAAACGAATTGCTCTAGTCGTTTTATCAAAATCGCACTTAGATTGACCAACCCCTTGGTTTCGAAGTACGAGCGTTTAATATTTTGCGTAGTCTGAGCAATCAGGGCGGGATCAACAGGTTTAGACGCGAGCAACTCCATCCAAGCTTGTGTGTTGGCATCGTTGTCACAATAACGGTCAATGACTTCACGAAGAGTAGAGATCTGAAATCCCTCTTTTAGTGCCCCGCCTTCTGTTGCATTGATATACAGTCGACCATCGGTCGACTCTTTAGCCTGACGCTCAAACCATTGAAGATAGTAGTAATAGTCACTAGTTGTATATGTGGTACTACCATTGAGGTCAGTGACCTCAATCAATTGTCTAGTTTTCTTTACATCTTCTACAGTTCGATCGTCGTGTATGGCTCCTTTGGCGTAGTACATGCCACCGGGATAAGACAAGTCAACCCCGATGAGAATAATGGGATTGGCTCCGATACGACGAGCAAAACTGAACGCGAGTGTCGCTACAGAACCACCTGATACGATTGAAGCCTTCTGTTTTCGAAATGGGCTAACTTTGTCCCACCAGTTTTGGTGAAAATCAATTGTTTCGATAAAAATTTTATTGTTTTTATGATTAGCTATAATGTCATAGTGAGAATAGTAATCAGCTAGCAAAGGGGCATCCGAATAATCGATCCCCGCCATATGTTCCGCGTTGGCAGGGGTTCCATCTACAGTCACAATCAAATCCGGAACAATGTCATGTCGTTTCATTATTCTGTATGCTGTATCACAGCATACAATCAGTGCTCTACCCTTCGCCCTATGCAACAAATGGATATTTTTCTCAAGTGATGGGCCAGCTCCGACAATAATCACAGGCTTTTTCATCCAGCTATCTTCTAGGTCGGTGATAACCTTCGAATTTATGAAATAGGGGATATTAAGCATAAAATTTTCTGCCCAATATTCCTCATACAAGGCAGCAGTATGAAAGTTCGAAATGAGTGTACGAAACAACCACGCGAGATGCTCCTTGACGCCCTTGCAAAATTGAGATTGTAAAGTCCCCTCTACCGGATGTTCAAAGACAGTAAAGGTTGGCATCTTCTTGGGATGGCGTGTGACAATCTCATTCAGAAATCCGTGCACTACCTTTTCATCCGAATCAACTGCGAAAATCAACCGATAATCTGACAAAACTCCACTCAAATCCCGAGACTGCAAAACCAACTTTAAATGCTCCGGTTTGCTTGATACAAGCACAACAAACGTCTTTGAGGAAACGCGCTTCAAAATCTCCTCAACGTGATAAAAGCCGGCCTCCCCAAGCACGAAGCAAAGAGACGACGTGGTATCGTGCAAAAGTCGCTCGCACTGTCGTGCTGCTTCCTCTTCAGGAGCGTAGGCGCTGGTCAGATGCATCCAGCGCCTGTCATGTTCATGTCGATAATACATAACCCCTGTTGAAGACCGTTCACATTTACGATTGGTAGGAAACTCACAATTTGCTATCAACTCTGCAATCATCTGAGCATTATTGTTTCCTAAGGATTCCAGATTGCGTTCTAAGAAATTCATCATGTACCACCATTCATTTCTCTTATGGGTTACCCTCCTATTGCGGACAGCTCTTGTTGTGTCATGGTCATCTGCTGTTGGTAACTCTGCAGGGCTGAGAATTGCTTTGCCAAGTTTTGCTCGTAGTCTTGTGCCTGTGTATAAATGTTAGACTGTTCTTGTTCAAGACTCTTGATGTCATTGTTATACATGTCCTGTTGCGCCTGAACGACACCCTCACCCATCGAGGAATAAGTACTGAGTGGATTGAGATTGTTAATGGTTCCTGTGTACTCGGTCAGATGGTTGTTCAAGGTTGTTGCAATACTAGAAAAGATAGTTCGTACTTCTGCCGGGTTCGCTGTGAACTGTTGAATTAACGTATTCGTGTTCAGATGCAGCGAATTCGTTGTTCCCGGTGCGGAACCAATCGGGCCAGTGGAAAGCCCCAGTCCCATAGCAGTCGTTTGTGCATAGCCTGCTTGTTGAGCGGCAGGGACAACACTTAAAACATCGTTCATGATTTGCGTACCGAATAGATTCAGCTGCGAATCAGACTGCAAATCGCCGCCTTTTCCGGTGTATTTCTCGATTTCAGTGTACAAATTGTTGAAATCACCAACAAATTGGCTAATTGCTTTTGTAAGCGAATCCGTATTTTGCTTCACTGTTAAGGTACCTGTTGTATTGGCCACAGCACTATTCGCAAACGTAAAATTCACCCCAGGAATGGCGTTTGAAATTGTCGGCGTCGGACTACTGAGACCGGAGTTGCCGCCAACTTTATAGACCCAATTTGTGCCTGCAGATGAGGTCCCCGCAAGACCAAGTGCTTTGGCAATGGTGCTATTCGTTCCATCTGCCACGGTGATTGGCTGTGCAGAATTAGATGTCAACGTGATTTTATCCTGAATCGGGTCGTAACTTGCTGTGACTCCGGCTGTCGAACTATTGATGTTTTGCATCAAGGATTCAAGAGAATCGGACGCGGTATTGTAGTTAATGTTCACTCCATTGACAACAAGAGTACTGATCCCACCAGATGGTGTAGATGTCACCCCCCCTGCCAAGTTGGAGGACTGCAGTGGTTGCTGCAACTGCGCCACTCCAACCAGATGGCTGGTTGTGGAACCTCCGACCGATGCCGAGTTACCATTTAAGCCAACGGCCTGAAAGAAGTTACTCGTGTCACCAGGAGATCCGAGAACAACACCTCCAGCCGCCGTGCTCGCAACGGACACTGTAATTTGATTCGAGGAGTTCAAAGCGAATGCAACTTGTCCTCCAGTGAGATTTGTTAAGTTTTGGAGTGTCGTTCCCAACGAATCCGCAGTGTTAACTTTATAGCTCTCGGTTGTACCACCGTACGTAAAACTTATAGTTCCACCAGAAATCGGTTGGGAAAAGACGGATTGACTGAGCAAAGTGCTCGAAGTTGCCGCTTGTCCAATAGCCCCGTTGATTCCTGTTGCCGAACTGGTCATTGAGGCATCGGTGCCAGCCTTTTGCAATGTAATATTATACGTGCCAGGGCTAGCACCACTTTGTGCCGTTGCACTTGCTAACGACCCTGTTGCAATTGTGGAAAACGAATTGTAGGTCGAAAGGCTCGCGAGCCCCGCGAGATCATTTTGCAGTGAATTCGCCATACTTGCAATATTCGACCAGTCATTGATATACAACTGGTCTTGCTGAATCGTTGTATTAAGTGCATCTCCAGGCGCTTTTTCTGCTTGATACAGTTGGGAGATGATGGAGGAGTAATCGATACCCCCCATCATCGAACTGAGAACCTGCATCCCGCCCAAGTTGAGCGACGATGAACCAGAAACCGACATGAGTCTATCTCCCTTCTTTCATATGCAAAGGGGGCACCCCAAAAAGGAATGCCCCGTTTCGCCCAACCTGTAAAAATACTACTGAAGCAGGTTCAGAATCATGCTGGAGTTCTGGTTTGCGTGCGACAGCATGCTCATACCAGCCTGCACGAGAACCTGTTGTTGACTGTACTGCGTCATGGTCGAGGCCATGTTTGTATCAAGAATGCGGCTTTGAGCAGTGGTTAGGTTGTTGCTTTCTGTTCCAAGGTTCTGAATGGCGTAGTTCAGACGGTCTTCAACAGAACCCACGTTTGAAAGAAAACCTGAGACCTGGGACAAAGCCTTATCAATTGCAGAGAGAAGTTGGTTTGACGCTGAGACGCCCTTCGAGCCACTCGTTGCCAAGGAAGATACGAGTGTGCCAGTTATACCAAGTCCGGAGGCACGCAGGTTAGTGCCAGTGGTTTTCAGTGATATTGTTTGGTTTTTGTTCGCTCCCACTTGAAACGAGATACCTGTACTTGCAAGACCTGTTAACAGGGTTTGAGTGTTGAACTGAGTGGTGTTCGCAGTGCGTGTGATTTCCTGCTGAAGCTGTTTTAACTCGTCAACGATGTCAGAGCGATTACTCGCAGTTTGGGTGTCATTAGCCGCCTGAAGTGCCAATTGGCGCATGCGACCCAGCATTGAATTAATGGTGTCTGTACCTCCTTCCATTGTCTGTAGCATGGACAGGCCATCCTGAGCATTCTGCGAAGCCTGATTCAGGCCCGTAATCTGGTTGCCCATGCCGTTTGAGATGGCAAGCCCTGCTGCGTCATTGGCGGCGGAGTTGATTTTGTAGCCGGATGACAATTCTGTGGAAGACTTGTTCATTGCTGCAAAGCTGTTCCCCATGTTAAAGAGAACCGTATTTGCTGCATTGTTAGTTTGGACTGAAAACATTTGTAGTTTCCTCCTTGTTTGAGAAGTGATTTTATTCTAACAAGCATGAAGCCTGTGAGAACCGATAGAAGGTAGCCGATTTATTAGGGAAGTACGCTTGCCAAGGTCGGGAGAATCATTTTTGCACCAACATTTAGCGCCGCCGTGTACACAGTTTGCTCTCTGGTCAACGACGTAATGACGTCTGCCATGTTAGCATCTTGCAACTGACTCTGTTGATTTTGGAGTGTCAACAACATGCTTGATAGTTGAGAGTTGGCTGCCTGTGCGCGGTCCATGCGCCCACCGAGATCGGACTGGACTGCAGTAACATTGGAAATATTCGAATCCAGGTTGCCTAAGTCGGTTTGCAAATTAGATTGATTACCCGCGCTCAAATCCTGATATATATTTGTCAAATTCTTCATCAAATTTTGACTTGCTGAAGAATTTCCATTAAAAACAGCAGACACATCCGTATTGACTTGAAGTTTTGTGCCATTTCCGATATTCGTATTTTGCGATTTGTTGTTTCCGCCCCATAGAAATCCAGATGTAACGTCACCAGATAGAGGGGCTGAGTTGCCATTGGTGCCTGCAAAAATATACTGTTCACCATTACTCGTGTTGGCAATGGATTGAACTGAGCCAATGTACTGCTTCACAACAGTTGCCATCTGCTGTAAGTCTTGTGGGGTGTTCGTACCGTTTGTCGCAGTGACCAACTGCGTACGGATTTTTCCAAGCATAGATTGGAGCGAACCAATCGCATCGCTCGCCACTTGCATGGACGATGTAGCAAATTTCGCGTTATTAATCCACTGCTGAGTGTTTTTGATCATGCTCTGCGTAGCAACGTCTGCCGAATAACCCACTGGATCATCAGACGGCTGATTGATTCGGTTTCCAGTACTCGCTTCCTGTTCTGTGTTCTGCAGCTTTTGCATAATGTTCGTCAGGTCATTGAGGTAATTCGCAGTCATACCAAATGTCGTTACACGCACAAGCGACAACACCTTCCTTAGGCGTTTTGAATCAGGGTATTCAGCATGTTCGCATATACAGAGATTAATTTGGAAGAGGCCTCATAGGTTTGTTGGTACTGAATCATATTGCTCATTTCTTGATTGATATCGACTCCGCTAATCGCGGTTTGTGTATTTTGCAGTTGCGTAGTCAAGTTACTGTAAGTCTGTTGTTGGTTATTCGCACTCTGGACATCGTCAGCAACTTGACCCACGTATCCGGCATATGTGCTGTCATAATTCCCTGTTTGCATCAGTTGGGAAATCGCGAGCGCATTACTGCCGTCCGTTGGAGAGCCTGCGGTTTGTGCCGCAGCAAGATTAGCGGCACTAGCTTTTGAGTCAATTGTGACTGCATTGGTTGTACTGTTAATGTCAAACAAAGGAACACCGGTGGTTGAACCGTCTGCACCGTATCCACTTTTTTGATAGCCGTTTACGTCATTCGCAACCTTCGCCAACAAACCTTGCATTTCGGAGGCGACGTGTGTTGCGTACCCTTGCATGTAGTTGTAACCCGCCAAAGAACCGTACTGATTGTTCTTAAAGTTGGCGACATCCCCCACAGTAAGAGGATGAGGTGTTGTCCCATTATCGATCAACGTGTTTGTGGTTACTGCACCCGTTGTGGGATTTTTTGTGTCATACGTCACGCTCATGTCTGTAACATTCGGATTCGAAGAATCCTGTGAGTACGTGACATTGATCGGCATCAAGTTAGACAATTGATTCAATAATGCATCCCGCTGGTCTTCTAAGGAAGATGCGTTGGCACCTATCTTTTGTGCGTTCTGTATTTGAGTATTCAGTTCAGATATATTTTTTGCGATGGTGTTTGTCGTGCTAACTCCTTGAGAAACTTCATTTTGGTACATCGTAGAACTTTGGGTCAAGTTATTGTTCATCGCATTAAAAGCATCGATCATATTCTGAGCTGATTCCATAACTGTGGCTCGGACACCAGAATCGGTCGGGTTCTGAGATAACTGATTCCAGTTCGAAAAAAATGTGTCCATTGCACTGCGCACAGACGTCCCAGAAGGTTCATTGAATACCCCTTGAAGGTTCGTCAGCGCGGTGTTCACTTGGCTCCAATAACTATTTTGAGAGCTATTATCACGTAGCTGTGCGTTGATATACTGATTCGTTTGCCGCTGTGCGCCCTTTGCATCTACGCCTTGCCCCATGTAGGTATAGTGGTCAGTAAAGGACTGAATTGAGGAAGCATTTGTTTGTTGAACCGTCTCACGCGCATAACCAGGCGTTTGAGCGTTCGCGATATTGTTTGATGCGATATTCATCCCTATAACCGAAGCATTGAGGGCAGAATCCGCAATGTTAATCGTAGAGAACGTTGAACTCATTGGAAGTATCGCCTCCCGTCAGCATGAAGCTTCATGGCCATACAGTACCTGAAGTACTGTACTGTTAATGGACATGGCTTGTTGCAATAGCTTATTGTTTATTTCTAGTTGCTCCATCCAACGTGGAACGCACGTCTTGGCCTGTGCACGAAACGAAACATCAGTCTTAGACTTTCGAACAATCTGGAGAAGACACAGTTGTTGTCGATCCGTGATTTGCGAAATTCTCTCAACATCGTTTACGATCAGCGCCTGTTCCATTTCTACCAAGAGGTTCTCGAATTCGGCCAACAACTCGTACTCCATCTCCCCAAAAATCCTGTTCATTCAAAAGCCGTTTTCAGTTGTCTATCCGTCCAATCATCCATCACAGTGCAAATTCGTTATACAACATCTTTCCTTGCAATAGACACATCGCAAATCCGCTAAACATTTCGTGGTGAAAACAAAAAACCAACGTCTGCTAGGAAGACGTTGGTGTATGAAATCACGTCAATCGAAAAATCCAAATCCGTTTTTTTGTCGCAAGCCCGCTTCAAGAGCAGAACAGTCGGCGAAGACTAAACTTTCTTTGCAATGACTACGACCTCACTGTTTGTGCGAAAATGCGGTCCAACGTTAGACTGCTCGAGTTCCAACATATATGTGTCAAACTCGATCTCAGAAATAAGCCCTTCTCTGACAAGAGACTCTCGTTCACGATGAAAATGTGTCATCAACATACTAGTGGGCAAAGAATTGGGTTCAGACACAGAATATCCGGCAGATGTTTGAATCATAGTTCCAACGACCTGGAACCCGGCGGCACTCGCGTAGTGGGCTAGTTTACGACCAACTAAGCGGTCTCCTCCACGTCGTAATTGAAGTTGACGGTAAGCCTCCATGAGCTCCAAATATGCTTTAGATGCCGGATATGTCAAAGATAATTGGTCATCGACATCTATCAGACAGATATACCCGTCCCGAGATACAACTCGATTCAATTGCAAAAGTGCATCTTCTGGACGTGTTAAGTGTTGAAACAAGAAACGTGATAACACAAACTGAAATGAATGATCGGGGTAGGGAAGATCATACGCATTACCTTCTTCAAATGAAATGGTCCCTCTGCCGTTGAAGAAGTCGTTTTCGTTTAGAATAGACCATATTGTGCGCGAAACCTGAAGCTTTTCAGAGTCGTAATCAACCCCACGAACATGGCAATGACGCTGACACGCAATATCAAACGCAGATCCGCCAAATCCGGTCCCTAAGTCCAATATATCCCATCCGTCTTGGATTGGAAGTGCGCTAAGAAATGCCCTGCGGGATGGAGCCGTCAGCATGGTTTGTTCGAACAGCCAGGCATCAGACTGGCCGGACACACTTTGCCGCACCTTGGCATATGCCTCGTCAACAAGGAGATAAGGGTCAGTCACGTTTAACAAAGCTGAGTGCCTCCTATTTGTACTTCACTATATTTGGTATTACGTCACCTCTGAGGATCTGCGACCTGCATAATCTTCGAAGCAATTTGATGAACAGGCACAACATAATCGACGCAGTTCATAGAAATCGCTGATTTTGGCATACCAAACACAACACACGTTTCTTCAGATTCTACAATCGTCGAGGCGCCGCTTTGTTTGGCTTGTGACATCCCCTTCGCACCGTCACTCCCCATACCGGTCATAATAACGAGGTGACGCGTGACTCTTTTGAGCAGAGCCAACGACTCGAAGAGTACGTCCACCGACGGGCGATGCTCATTGCACTTTTCGCCTTCGTTCAAAGCAATTTGATACTGTCCTTCCTTTTCCACCACAGTCATATGAAATCCACCGGGTGCGATATAGGCAGTTCCGTTATCGACTCGTTGACCGTGCTTCGCTTCGACGACCCGTATCGCACAAACGGTGTTTAGACGGTCGGCAAGAGATTTCGTAAACTTGGGCGGCATGTGTTGGACAATGACAATCGGAAAGGAGATAGAGTTTGGCAGTTCCCGAAGGACTGTCTCCAGAGCGCGCGGGCCGCCTGTGGAGGTGCCAATGGCCACAATTTGGGATACCCGAGTGTTTGGCACTCTTGTATTGTTCGAATAAGTTCTGTGCACTGCAGAGGGCGTTACAACTTGGGCGGTGCCCAACCTGTGAACCCCGGCTTTAGCAGCCAGTTTTACCCGTGTAATCAGTTGCGGCCCCAGTTCGGTAATCTCCCTCTGGTTTCCTGGCTTCGCTAAAAAATCAAAAGCACCGTTCTGGAGAGCATCCATCGTGGCATCTGCCTCTTTTGTCGTGAGGGTGCTTAACATGATTACTGGAGTGGGGTGTTCCGCCATAATTTGCTTCAAGGCAGAGATGCCGTTTAGCTCTGGCATTTCTATATCCATAGTGATTACGTCGGGGCTTAACTGATGTGTACGCGCGACTGCATCTTTACCGTTCCGCGCTGTTCCTATGACCTGAATGCTGGCATCTTCCTGAAGCATCTTAGTGAGCATAACGCGCATGAATGCTGAATCATCGACGACAAGAACTCGAATCGTCATGTGAACCACCCTTTATAGCTTCTTATAGAAAAACATCGCCGTCGACTCCAAACCGTAGTCGGCAGGGTTAGAGATCTGTTCTACACCACCAACAAACAGATATCCGCCTGGCTTCAATGATTTGGAAAACTTATGATAAATACGTGTTTTGGCTTCGTCGGTGAAGTAAATGACAACATTTCGACATACAATCAAATCATATCCACTCTCGTATGGGTCAGTAAGCAAGTCATGCTGACGAAATCTCACGCGGCCTTTAATGGCCTCGGCAATCCGATAGCCGTCATTATCCATGGAAAAGTACTTGGACAGTTTGTCCTGCGGCACCTCTCGAACTGCTGAGGCTGCGTACTTGCCAATCTTCGCCTTGTCAATCACGGCAGAATCGATATCCGTTGCATGGACTTCGATATTTTGTAGGGGGAGGAAATCTGAAACCGTAAGCACAATGCTGTATGGTTCGTCTCCTGTAGAACAAGCCGCGCTCCAACACTTAATTCTCGAAAGTCCAGATCGAAGAATTTCAGGCAAAATTTGTCTTCGTAAGACCTCCCAGCGTCCAGGATTACGATAGAACTCAGTTACGTTAATGGTTAACTGATCAATAAAGGCATCATAGAGTTCTTTGTCTCGCTCCATGGCTCGGTAGAAGGCGGCGAATGAATGGAATCCCTTTCTCTCACGCAGGCTCGTAAGCCTGCGAAGAACCTGACCTTGCTTGTAAGACAGGAGATCGACACCTGTCTTTTGCTTCAACTGCCTTGCAAACTCCACAAAATCAATATCGCTTTGGAAGTCTTGCACTCCCAAGCATCATCACCTCAGTCTCATATTCAACCGCTACTCGCCAGTGATTACACAACTCTCAAGAAGGCGTACCGAAGCAGAGCCGTGTCTAATGTCCTATCTCACAGAACGCGGAGTATGCAACAACAGCCTCGCAGCCGAGTTCACATTGCTGCTCGTGTCAGTCCTCAGATTCAAAAGCATGGAGGATGGAAGAAATGCTTCCTCGACATTGAAGCTCGTCATTATAGACCCTGTGTTCACTTACAGTGTTGTTTGACTTTATTTATTTATGACGGTGAACAACATACTCACCGTTTAAAATAGATTTGTAGCAAAGCAATTTTTTCTTTACCCGTGCTGCGAAATGTCCAGTTGCCGAACGGTAGTGCAGAGACAGCATATCGATAAACGGTTTCTGTATGAGTGCTCCATCAGCATCTGAAAGTGCTCGTATCAACGTAACTGAGCTTGTATGAATTTCAATAAACGCAGGTAAAAAGACTACCCGAAGATGCGTGTCTTCTACTCCGACATACCCGTAGGGCATTTCCAGTTGATCTCGTTCATCAATGGTAAGCCGTATCGTTTCTACTTGTTGGTCTTTATACCGCTCGACGATAAGATCCGCGAGCTTCTGAAGCAGTTCAATGAGAAACGTGGGACTATCTGTCGTTCCTAGGCTATAAGTTTGTAATAGCGACACAAATAGAAGATCATAAACGGCCTGATGCAATGATGTCGGCCGCGGAATCACGAGACCTGCATCTGTATAGCTTACATAATCGCGTTCCGTGTCAACTAACAGCGGTTGCTGCTGAGACTTAAGACTTCGGAAAGGTCTCGTTAAAATTACTGCAAGGTCAAGAATTTCTTCGGTACCCTGAAACCGCACCGCCATCCATACGGCTCCCTTCTCAGACATAGCCCGTGTTACAAACTATGGACAATAGATCTATCGCAGATTGTCAAATAGCGCTTATGAATCCACTGAGAGGGTACCATCGAATGGACAAACACGTAGCATTGATACGACAATATGCACGCGTTTTCTTCCCATGTCTAACGTGGCTTTCGAGATGATACACAAAAGACGCGCTTGAGGATTCAAGCGCGTTCATCGATTTCTTCTCGATAGTGTAATAGGTTCATACTGATTGATGGATGGCGTAGAGTATGGCAAGCATTGTCCAGGATTTGCCGAACCCGTTCTCGCGTGATTCCATAAACTTTAGCGATTTCCTCAAGGGTGACCGGCTCGTTTGGATGTACATCTCGGCCGAGTTTCATCTTCGCATGCAGTAGTTCATCTTTGGTGCGGAAAAAACCATATCTGAGTCTTATAATGTCTTCCTCACGCTGATCGAGTCTACCTAGCAAGTCTGTCAATTCTTCAGACAGTGAAATCTGCATGACTTCATCTTCTACATCCGCAGGATCTGCAAGCACTTCCTCAAGCAGAAGGTCCTCACTTGATGCATGTACGGGTGAGCCAAAGTAAACTGTCTCTTTATGTATGTCAACGATTTTCATCAGTTTATACTCCGGCATCCCCATTAACTTTGCCCATTCCTGAAGCGTAATTTCACGCCCGAGTTCTGCTTCTTGTTTATTTTTGAGCTTAATTGCCTTTTGATAGTTTAGATTTTTGTTTTCAGGTACATGTTGCAAAAATCGATTTTTATTTCGAAACCGTAAGATATTCCCACGGATACACTGAACGGCATACGTTGAGAATTGGTTACCCTTGGTTACGTCAAATTTTTCAAGTGCAAGCCATAATGCCGAAAGTCCTTCCTGAAGATCATCCTCGCGGTCACGTGCCGGAGTATAATTCGCAAAGCTTCGCATTTTTTCTAAGACAAAAGGAACTAATCGCTGATTCGCGATAAACAGCGTGTTTTTTATCTGACTCTTACGTTCAAGGGATATTGCCTCATCAGCCAACTCGTAAAAAAGCTTGGTGACTTCACTTGGTTCAAGTATTCCGACCTCTTCCGAATACTCTTCTACGACAGATTCAAAGTCTGGAATCGACTCTTGAATTTGATAGCCCTTCTCTTCAATAAGGCTCTGATAATATTCTCGCTCCGCCTGGGTATTAATTTTGAGGTCAAACAACACTTGAAGCCAATCCGTCTCGGTGATGGTCTTCTTGTGCGCGTAAGCTTGAATTTCTTTCAGGACTTGGCATTCGTACGGTTTTAAGATGTCCCACAGTCCAATAGACCTGGCCACCCCAACAAAGTGTCGATATGCCTTAGCAGCAACCTCTACGGGAGTGCAAGAAAGTATCTGAATAAAGTCGTCCATCTCCAGCATTTCTTGGGGCGACGACATCAGATTAGGGAAACATGTACGGAGCTGATACTGGATTCGCCTCCGGTCATGTGTATGGGACTGTGTTTCATAGTATCCCGCCTCATAGATAAGCAAGAACACCAGTACCTTCTTCTGGTCAACTGGCAGGTCGGACGGGATATAAATACGTGGGAATTCTCTCTCCAAGTGCTGTTACCACCTTGTAACCCCAGTTCCTCCTGAAACACTAAACCGTAAATAAAACATGGTTTTATGAGGAAAATGATCTATATATTTAAACTTTAGTATAGGTAGCACTGATAAACTCGTCAATACAACATTTGTCGATCTTTATGGCATTTAGACATTTATTGTCGAAAAATGGGGATTTTCTACAAACGCTTGCTTCAAGACGATTCATTGGTAGAATACTTCCTAATTACCTATGCACTAAAGGTCGTCTCTAATCTGTCAACTCCGTAGTGATTCACGTCTTGACTAGATAAGACCACGTGTGTAGAGGAGGCGCTGTATGAGGGATCACTTTCAAGTGGATAAACATGAGTTGGAGCACAAAAATCTGCACATGATTGTTCAGCCTGTTCAATTCGGAGTACTCAAAACACCTTCAATTGAGTATGTTTGCTTCTCTGAGCAACAGCGAGAAACCATCCTCCAGCAAGAATTGCAGTGGATTCTCGACCACAGATCATGAAATACGCTAAGACATGGTATATGAAGACCAAATGCAATCAGTGCGGTAATGTAGGAGTATATCAGATTCCGCACAGCCTAAACTATCATTGCCCAGTGTGTGCTGCGACTGGACTTTTACAAGATGACATGTTCACACTTCTACCGCAATGTGATATGAAACCTGTACCTGGCGAGTGGTTTCAGTATCCTTGTCCCGAGTGTCACCAACAAGGTATGGTCTATCGATTGGATCCTGCAGGGCTTGTACAATGTCCAAACTGCGATCACAAACTATGGTACAAGTTGCCCCCTCCACAGAAACGAATCGCATCGACTGTGCGTTAAAAGCCCTCTAAGCGTGCTCTTGTCGGTTCACCTTGACTTTCGCCGAAGTCTAGCGTCTACTGCAACAGGCGAAATGTGAGATTTGCGAACACCTCCACGCCCACCGGAAGTGCTTCTTCCATAATGGCGAACTTGGGATGGTGATGTGAATCATCCAACGTATTGGCCAATCTTGTCTCGTTGTTCCCCCACCTCACTTCGCGGAACAACACGGAGACTACTCACAGCAGGAAATTCTAACCGAACCGTCGTGCCCTCACCAAGGGTACTAGCAAACTGCATACGCCCCTCGTGCTGTTCGACAATCTGCCGGCACAAGTGTAACCCTAGACCGGTGCCGTGCTCCTTCGTCGTAAAAAAGGGCTCGCAGATGCGGTGCAATGCATCGTCTGTCATGCCCATTCCCGTATCCTGAATCCGAATCACAACCCATGAATCTCTGGTCTCAGCAGCAAATGTGACCTGTCGCCGCTCACTCACGATAGCATCCATTGCGTTTCGGACCAAGTTTATCAGCAGTTGTTTCAGCCTATTTTCATGGCCCATGATTTTTACATTCAGCTCGCCAAAGGCGGATTCAAATACAATATTGCGCATTCTTGCCTCAGGGTCGAGAAATCGTGTCACCTGACTGAGCACCGCGCCGACGTCCACCAACCGCATATCATCAATTTGCGGTTTTGCTAAAGCGAGCATCTCGGTCACAATATTGGCGATCCGATCGAGTTCACTGGTCATGATCCCTGCGTATTCCTTTTGTTTTTCCGGCTTGCTTGTAGGAATTATGTCAAGAAACCCTTTGACAGCGGTAAGCGGATTGCGAATCTCGTGTGCGACGCCTGCAGCCAATTGACCAACTGCGGCAAGCTTTTCAGACTGGAGCCACCGCTTTTCAGTTTCGACCTCATCTGATACATCACGTATTGATGCGGCCCACCCAATCAGCGTCCCTCGCGGGTCACGAATCGGAAACGCCGAAATGGAAACAGGAATCGGATCGCCTGCTGCCGTTTGTCTGGTTGTACGGTACCTGACTACGTTTTGACCTTCAATGACTGACTTCATGACTTGTTGTGACTCGAAGAGAAACTCAGGAGGTATGACTGGGAAGTCAAGTAATCGTTCACCAAGCACAGTTCTTCGCGGGGTCTTGTAAAGTTCTTCGAATTGGGTGTTGACGTTCGTAAACCGCCCCTCCAAGTCAAACATGCAAATGGCATCCGGGTGATGTTCAATAAATGTCTCTAATTCGGTGACGACAAGTTGATAGTTGTGCTCTGTTTTCGTGAGACGTCGGACAAACTGAGTTAAAAGCCAAACTGTAAAGATGTAGAGGATGAGGCTTCTTCCGGAGATAAAGTAGACATCACTGCGACTCAAATGATGTGTCCAGACGTGATAGAGATAATCTGTCACGATGGACAATATCGGCAGACTAACGGCATATAGCCAAATAAAGAACCACGTTCTTTTGCTCCACCGGATGCGGCTTCTCATGAATACCCCATTCCCTGTCCGAGTCATGTATACTTAAGGATAATTATGTATCATTGTCGAATATTTTCATAGACAAAAGTGCAGTGAGCCAAGCCATATGGTTGGCTCACTGCACAGTTTATGTCGAATTTTCCGCGGTACTCCAACAAATCTTCAGCTTATTAAAAATTACTGAGAATGGTGTTTTTGCATAACTTTATACCAATCGCTAACATGCACCCGTAGATGCTATGAATCCCATACTCCACGGGAAACGAGGCAGCCGTCCGGGGGACCGTCGGCTGAATCTGCTTCTGTAGTCAGACAACTGAAAGTCCAAGAGAATCCCTCTCTCGTCTATGCTGCGCAGCGATGAGGCATTTGTATATTTGGCGATATATTGGTAGTCTTTCAAAACTGGTGGACAATTTTTGTCTGGAACAATGTCCGCGAGTTTTATAAAAATTGAAAGGTGGTAGTTGAATGAATGTATCTGGAGCAACTTCGCAAGCAAGTTTAGCCCTCTCTAGCCTATTACATGGGTCGTCTGCGCAACATGGGGCTTTGTCGCGAGTACATGATGGCGATGGAGATCACGGTATCGAACCACAAAAGGGGTCGAAGGCACACGACGGTGACGGAGATCATGGTATCGAACCGACCAAGAACGCTCCGGCTCAAGAATCCGGTAAAGGTCAATATGTGAACCTTTACGGTTAAAGATTGTTGTTCTTCAAAACAGAACAAACAATGTAAGACGGTGTCGATGATGACGCCGTACCCCAAGCGAGTTTGTACACCCCCGCGCAGAAATGTGCGGGGGTTTTCGTTACACTTCTCGTGTTAAAGTTCTCTCTAGGTTGACACCTTGAAAACACCCAAGGTTTTTTGTGATGCCTGATACATTTTATTCTGCAGGGTTAATTGTTTTATGATAGGGCTTAGGTGACTCCGAGGGGACAATGCAGTTCTTAAGTCTCAATGCAGCCCTGAGATCTTAACGCGGCTGTTAGGTCTTAAAACACTTCTACTGAATACGCTTTGAAGTGGACACTCTTTGAATAGATGCATATTTATAAGCATGCGAATTTAGTCAATGCGAATTTAATCAATGCAAATGAGAGCTCTCAATTTTGATCACCTATTTTTGAGAGAGGAGGGTTAGCGATGACCATTCTCGTAACAGGTGGAGCTGGCTACATTGGTAGCCATACTTGTGTTGCCCTGCTCGACGCAGGATACGATATCGTCGTAGTTGACAGTTTTTCAAACAGCTTTCCGAAGTCCCTGGAAAGAGCGAAACAGATTACCGGGAAGGAATTTCCGGTACACCGGACCGACCTGCTCAATGACACGGCGCTGTACGAGGTTTTTCGAGGTAACAAGATAGATGCCGTGATCCACTTCGCTGGGCTGAAGGCAGTCGGGGAGTCAGTATCGGATCCGCTTCGATATTATGAAAACAATATTGTTGGCACGTTGAATCTCCTCGCCAACATGCAAAACTTTGGCGTGAAACAGATGGTGTTCAGTTCCTCAGCCACGGTGTACGGCATGCAGAATTCAATGCCCGTCAAGGAGGACACGCCTCTCTTTCCCACGAGCCCCTATGGGCGGACAAAGATGATGCTCGAGATGATCATCTCGGATATGGTTACTGCCAACCCGGACTGGGGTGTTGCATCGCTTCGGTACTTTAACCCGATTGGCGCTCACCGGAGTGGGCGAATTGGAGAAAATCCGAACGGTATCCCAAACAACCTTTTACCGTTTATCTCACAGGTCGCGGTTGGGCGACGGCCTTATCTGACGGTCAACGGGGATGACTACCCGACACCAGATGGAACCTGCATTCGCGACTATATTCACGTAATGGACTTGGCAGAAGGGCACGTACACGCGCTCAGGTATCTAGAGACCGCGAAAGGCATCGAGACTGTCAACCTGGGAACCGGTAGGGGATACAGCGTGCTCGAGGTGCTGCACGCTTTTGAGAAGGCATCCGGGGTGAACATTCCGTATCAGATCGGCCCCCGCCGTCCGGGGGATATTCCCATCAGTTATGCAGACGTCAGCAAAGCACATACACTCTTAGGATGGAGTGCCAAGCGTGACCTTGCGGAGATGTGCATGGATACATGGCGGTGGCAGGCCAATAACCCACATGGGTACGACAAGTAATGGCAGCTCTGTGCGAACAGCCCCCCCACAGCCGGTAACAGGCTGACAGCCGCTTATTACTCTCGCTCGCGACTGGCGGCACTCCGCCCATTAGCAGACACCAGGAGCGGCTTCATCGACATCACCGCTGCCCCTCCTGGTGCGTGCCACCTACCGCCACTTGCTCTAATCTTGCAGCAACCGGAACGCGAGGTTTACAAACGCTTCTACACCAACTGGAAGTGCATCTTCGTTAATGGCGAACTTCGGATGGTGATGCGGATGCCAGGACTCCTTCGGCCCGTAGCCTGCGCCCACCTGAAAGAACGTCCCTGGTGCAGCCTTCTGGAACGCGGAGAAGTCCTCTCCGCCCATCGTCGGCGGGCCGTTCACCACGCGCTCCTCACCAAACACACCCTTCAAGGTCTCCTCGACAATCTTTGTGACTTCGTCATCATTGACGACCGGATCGTACCCGCGAGTGTACTCAAATTCATACGTCGCGCCGTGCGCAGCGGTCACACCTTTGATGATCCGCTCCATCCACTCCGGCACATTGTCACGGAGCGCCGGGTTGTAGCTGCGAACTGTGCCGCCGAATTCCACGCAACCAGGGATGACGTTGTCTGCCGTCCCGCCCATAATCCGCGTCACGGACAATACGAGCCGGTCAAGCGGGTCCTTGTTCCGCGAGACGATGTGCTGCAGGTTGGTGATGGCCTGCGCGGCGATGAGCACGCTGTCGACTGTCGTGTGTGGATATGCTGCGTGTCCGCCGCTGCCGATGATCCTCACATGGAACGTATCCGGCGCCGCATTAACGGGCCCGGTCTGAACCGAGACGATGCCTGGTTCCATCATGGATTTAAGGTGGATCCCGATGACCTGCCCCACACCTTCCATCACACCAGCCGCAACCATCTGGCTTGCGCCTCCTGGGAACAACTCCTCCGCGTGCTGAAACAAAAAGCGCACTTCGCCGACGAGATGCTCCTTCAACCCTGTCAGGATCTTTGCCGTTCCAAGCAGCATCGCCGTATGTCCGTCGTGGCCGCAGGCGTGCATCACACCCGGGTTGCTCGACTTAAACTCAAAGCTTGTGTCCTCAAGAATCGGCAGTGCATCCATATCCGCCCGAATCGCGAGCACCTTGCCTGGCTGCTTGCCAATCAAGCGGGCAACCACGCTGGTCTTGGTAGGGCGGGACAGCTCGAGCCCACCGAAGGACTCAAGGATGTTGTAGACGTACTGAGAGGTATTCTCCTCTTGGAAAGACAGCTCCGGGTTTTGATGCAGGTGGCGGCGCCAGCCAATCACGTCGTCTTTTACACCCGCGACCAGCTCAGAGATGCTTTGCGGAGTCATTGTTAACATGGGCAAGTCTCCTCTCAATTTCCATAGGTTTCATTGTAACGGTTTAATATCAAAGGCTTGATGTCAACGACTTTTAAGATACCGTTTTCACCGTCACGGGCCTGCCTGGCCAGTCGTCACAGGCCTCCCCGGCGAGTCGTCACAGGTTCAGTGCTAACGTGACAAACGCCTTGACGCCGACTTGAAACGCACTTTCATCCAGCCAGAACTTCGGATGGTGATGCGGGTAGAGTAGTCTTTTACTCGCATCTCCCGCTCCCAGATGAAAGAATGTCCCTGGCGCCTCGGTGAGGTAGCCTGAGAAATCCTCCCCACCCATCCCCGGTGTGGATGGAAGTACGTGTTCCTCCCCAAACGCCTGCTTGAGGACATCTGAAACCCGCTCTGACAAATCCTGATCGTTGATGAGCGGACTGTACCCGCGGCGGTAATCCAGCTGAAACGTGGCGCCGTGTGCCTCCGTGATCCCCCCGATGATCCGCTCCATGAGCCCTGGTACGGAATCGCGCAAGGTCGGATTGTAGCTGCGGACGGTACCACCGAGCTCCACCGTTTCCGGGATAACGTTGTACGCGGTCCCACCGTGGATCTTCGTGATGGTGAGAACGAGCGGATCGAGCGGGT
Source organism: Paenalicyclobacillus ferrooxydans (assembly GCF_001399675.1). Lineage (GTDB taxonomy): Bacteria > Bacillota > Bacilli > Alicyclobacillales > Alicyclobacillaceae > Alicyclobacillus_B > Alicyclobacillus_B ferrooxydans. Next base: position 18,789 of record NZ_LJCO01000033.1, on the reverse strand, counting down.
CCGTATTGCGCGAAACGATACTCTGCAACGCAGCGATAACCTGACCAGCAACAGCGATGCTGTCTACGGCGGTATGCGGATGCGCCGCATGTCCCCCGCGGCCGCGAATGGTAATATCGAAGCGATCCGACGCTGCGTTAATGGGACCCGCACTGACGCATAGGCGTCCGCTTTCCATGAGGGAGCGAACATGGAGCCCGATCACGTGATCGACCCCGTCCATCACCCCCGCCCTCACCATCTCCACGGCGCCACCCGGATGCAGCTCCTCCGCGTGCTGAAAGAAGAACCGGATCTCCCCCCGCACGTGTTCGCGAAGCCCCGCCAACACCTTTGCCGCACCGAGCAGAATTGCCGTGTGTGCGTCGTGTCCGCAGGCGTGCATGACGCCAGGAGAGACCGATTTAAACTCGAAGTCCGTTTCTTCATCAATCGGGAGCGCATCCATATCCGCACGAATCGCGAGTGTTGCACCTTCACTTGATCCGATGAGCCGCGCCATCACACTGGTCCTCGTCGGGCGGGTGATTTCGAGACCCCCAAACGAGCTCAGGCGTTCAAACACGTAGTCCGCGGTATTGACCTCTTCAAAGGACAATTCCGGGTGTTGATGCAAATGCCGTCGCCAACCGATGACCTCATCGGTTACTTCGCTGACCAGCGCATCAATATCCGTCAACTGAACAGACACTTGTAATCCCCCTTTATCGTCCCAGCCGCTCCATCACATGGCACAGGCAGCGAATGCCGCTGATAAAGTTTTCGATCCCGATGTTCTCATTCGGCGAATGGTTCGCCTCGTCTGAGTTGGCATAAGGCACCAGGGCGGACGGCACGCCAAGGACCTGCGTCCACACATAGTCTGGCAGGCTGCCGCCGAGTGCCGGAGCAACAACAGGCGAATTGCGGTACGCGGATTCAACAGCCGTAATCACCTGCTGAATCAGCGGGTTATCTGCCGATGTGCGGGAAGGTTTCATGTCACCGAGGTGTTGAATCTCCACCCATGGTGCCTGCGCCTTCACATGTCGGCAGAACTTCTCGTAAATATCATCCGGGTCCTGACCGGCGACGAGTCGCATATCGATTTTCGCCACAGCCTTCGACGGAATAATGGTTTTCGATCCCGCCCCGCCATAACCGCTCGTAAATCCACAGATGTTCAGGGTTGGTTCGTAGCAGAGGCGTCTATAGTAGGTTTGTGCATCCATGCCGAGTACTTCGAGGCCAGCTTGTCGTGCCGCCTGCGCAGGGTCATATGGCAGTCTCTTCAGGTGCTCCAGCTCCACAGCCGTAGGCTCATTCACGTTGTCGTAGAAGCCGTCGATGAGCACTCGTCCATCCTCGCCGTCCTTCATACTCGCAATCAGCTGAACGAGCTGCATCGCCGGGTTCGGGGCAATGTTTCCTTTGTTTCCCGAGTGGTTATCCCACTTGGCTGTCTGGCAGGTCAACTCCACGTAGAGCATCCCGCGTACACCAAGGACTACCATCGGAAGTCCCGTTTCATGAAGGGGGCCGTCGGAGGTGTAAACGAGATCGCACGCCAGAAGGTCTCGATGGGCTTCTACGAACTCCGCCAGGTGCGGGCTCCCGCTCTCCTCTTCACCTTCAAACATGAATTTGAGGTTCAGCGGCAGCTCGCCGCAGACATCAAGGTAGGTTTTCACAGCCATTAACTGGGCCATCAGTTGGCCCTTGTTGTCGCCAGCGCCGCGGCAGTATATCCGCCCGTCGCGAACCGTCGGCTCAAACGGCGGGGAGTCCCAACCATCCTCAAGCTCTGCCGGTTGAACGTCGTAATGGCCGTATATGAGCAAGGGAAACGCGTCCGGCTTGCTTAGAATCTCGCCGTAGACCACTGGATGGCCGTTCGTTTCAATCAGCCTTGTCGCAATTCCGATGTCCATCATCAGGTCCTTCAGCATTGCCGCCATCTCTCGGATGCCTACGTTCTGCGCGCTGATGCTCTTCTGCCGCAGCACGGTAAACAGCTGCTCGAGATACATCTCTCGACGCGACTCCATCAGGTCTTCGATATCCATGAGTTGTTTCGAGTGACTCAAGGCCTCATCTCTCCTTTGATCAGACCGCCGGCCCTGTCACGGCCCGGATTGGCCTGCACGTCGCGGCCGCGTGCGGCCCCCGCTGTTGCCTGCCTGTCGCACCCTGGACCTGCCTGTTGTGGCCTGGGGCCGCCTCTCAGTATTGCCTGCCTGTCGCGAGCCTGGTCGGCGAACCGCTCATCACCGGCTCGCCGCGGGTTGCACCTCCGGGGGGATTGGGCTGACGTACTTCTCTGCCCCAAGGCGCTGTTTGAGTTCTGCCTTTGCCTGCTCAATCAATACCGGGCTCTGCATCACCTCGAGTGCCGTCGCCGCCATGACCTTACCAGCGTGAAGCATGCCCTTGTGGGCAATGGATGTACGTCCGATGCTGACCACCTGCCAGGTATGCGCCGTTGTTCCGACCACCCAGCACGCCGTATTACACTGTGCGGTTGGGGTCACCAAACTCACATCCCCAACGTCGGTCGATCCGTTTCCAGCCGACGCCGCAACCGATAGCTCTTCTGGTGGGCTGATGCGGTCCGCGATGTCCTTATTCCGAATCGCAGGGTCTTTGACGCTATTTTTCTCTGCGTCGCTGAGCGTGGCCCGAAGCGCTGCCGCAAACGCCAACTCATCAGTGTCATAGTCCGGGAGCCCCAGCCGTTCAAACTTCTCCTGCATGACATCCTCCAGCGTCTTGTTTTGAACTAGGTTTGAGCAGGCCTTGTCAAAAACAATCTCCACAGTCGTGTCCGTCATGAGCGCCGCACCGCGCGCAATATTACAAACTCGCTGATAAATTTCCTCGACCTGCGAGACTTTCGGGGCTCGAATCAAATACAACACGTCAGCCTCAGCCTGCACCACATTTGGAGAGCGACCGCCCGTATTGGTGACCGCGTAGTGCATTCTCGCTTCTGGGATTACATGCTCGCGCAGGTAATTCACACCGACGTTCATCAGCTCCACCGCATCAAGTGCGCTTCGCCCTAGGTGCGGCGATGCTGCCGCATGAGAACTAATGCCCCGAAAACGGTAATAGACCTGGTAGTTTGCGAGCGAATTCGCCGCCATAATGCCGTTGTGGCCCATCGGATGCCAAGTGACACTGAAATCCACATCGTCAAACAATCCCGCTCGAACCATGTAGGTCTTGCCGGATCCACCTTCTTCCCCAGGACATCCGTAGTAACGCACGGTGCCTGGGATCCCTTCTTCCTCCATCACCTGTTTCAGGGCTATCACCGCGGCGAGTGACGCGGTGCCAAGCAGGTTGTGCCCGCAACCGTGGCCGTTCCCGCCCTTTTGGACCGGGCTTTTGACCGCAGATCCACCTTCTTGACTAAGACCTGAAAGAGCATCAAACTCACCGAGGACGGCGACAACCGGTGCACCGCTTCCAAACGTTCCGATAAACGCCGTCTCAATACCCGCAACGCCGCGTTCCACTGCGAAGCCTTCCTGCTCAAGCGCCTGACATAAAAGCTCCGCTGACTGAAACTCCTCAAAGCGCGTCTCTGGGATTCCCCAGATGGTGTCGCTCAGCTCAATTAAGGTGTCGCGCTTCGCTTCGATGATGTCGGAAACACGCTGCTCCATGGTCCCTGGTTCAGTCATCCCAGCTCCCGTACTTCCATCATTCATGCGCGTTGACATGATGTTCATTCCCCCATGGTTTTCAGTACAATGCCAACAAACGATTCGACGCCCACAGGCAGTGCATCCTCGTCGACGGTGAACTTCGGATGATGATGCGGATAAGTAATGCCTTTCTCGACGTTTCCAGCACCGACGTTAAAGAAAGTGCCTGGCACCACACTTTGATACGCAGAGAAGTCTTCAGCGCCCATGACCGGTTTCCCCTCTACCACCGTCTCTTCGCCGAACAATTCAACCAGGGCCTTGCGGACCTTCTCCGTGACAGACTCGTCGTTGATAACCGGGCGGTACCCGTTCTCGTAACGGAAATCGTACTTGGCCCCGTGAGCTTCCGTAATTCCCTTGACAATGCGCTCCATCCACTCCGGCACGTCTTTTCGCAGCTCGGCATTGAACGAGCGGACCGTCCCTGCGAGATTGACCGTGTCCGGAATAATGTTGGTGGCCGTACCCGCGTGAAACTCCGTGACGGAGACCACCAACGGGTCGAGCGGATCGGTATTGCGAGAGACGATATGTTGCAGGTTGACCACAAGCTGTGCGCCAATCAGGAGCGGATCGACACACTCGTGCGGCGACGCAGCATGGCCGCCTTTGCCTTTGATGGTGATGTGGAAGGTATCCGGTGCCGCCATGAATGGACCCGACTTGACCACCACCTTACCGACCGGGATGAGAGAAATGAGATGAATGCCAATCACTTCATCGACGCCTTCCATCACACCCGCGTCGACCATTTGCTGTGCGCCGCCAGGATTCAACTCCTCCGCATGCTGGAAGATAAAGCGCACTTCACCGTGGATTTTTTCCGGCATTTGCGACAGGATCTTCGCTGTGCCCAGGAGCATCGCTGTATGTCCATCGTGCCCGCAGGCGTGCATCTTGCCAGGGACGCTTGAGACGAACTCAAACGTGTTCTCCTCTGTAATCGGCAGCGCATCCATATCAGCTCGAATCGCCAGCACTGCTCCTGGCTGATGGCCTTTCAGCCGTGCCATGACGCTGGTGCGGGTGGGGCGTGACAACTCGAGTCCCCCAAACTTTGATAAGGTGTCATAGACAAACTGCGACGTATTGTCCTCTTCAAATGACAACTCCGGATTCTGGTGCAGATAGCGGCGCCATCCCACAACCTCATCGGTGACTTGCTCGACAAGTGCGTGAATGTCATTCAGCTCAATCGACATGTAACAATCCCCTCTCAACTTCGGTGAAATAAACACAAAGGTTTAGCAAAATGAACAGAAGGGGGGTGAGACCCCGTAACGATTCTCACCCCGTCAATACATTTTTTGTTTCGGACACCACAACTGCCGTTCAGACACAACAACTGCAATCAGAGATTACTTCAGCTGCCAATCGTAAACGTTCCAGGTATCGACGCTCCACGGGTTTGGTTGATAGCCGTTCAGGTTGACGGTCGTATCCACTTCATCTGGGGCGTAGTACCAGAGAGCTGGCAACTGGGTGTGCAAGATGCTTTCAACTTGCTGCATCATCTGCTCCCGTTGAGACAGACTTTGCGTCTGGTCAACCTTGGCAATCAGGGAATCCACTTGTGCGTTGTGGAAGTTGCCAAAGTTCTGTGACCCGCTTGAGGTAAACATCTCCTGAGTCGCAGATACAGGGTTTGTGCCGTCGAGGAATTCAAACTCAGCCAAATCCCAACCCTTTCCGGATGGCAACACCGTACCGAAGTACTCGTTCGCAGGGTAGTTTTGGATTTTGAGCTTTACGCCGAGTTGTTTGAACCAATACTGAATCAGGCGCTCTGTCGCCTCACGGACAGAGTTGCCTGCTGTTGTTGCATAGGTGAGCGTCAGGTCCTGCCCGTTCTTTTGCAGGTATCCGTCAGAGCCCATCGTGTAACCTGCTTGTGCCATCAGCTTCTTGGCCTGCGCCAGGTCGTACGGGTACGGCTGCAAGTTCGGGTTGCTTGACCAAGACATCTTCGATTGGTCAGCTGCGAGCAAGGTCGCCTTCCCTTGGTAAACTTGTTGCACAATCGCCTGGCGGTCAATTGCCATTTCCAGCGCCTGTCTCACACGCACGTCCTGAAGTACCGGGTTGCGCATGTTCACGACTGCCATCTCATAGGCCGGCATCGGGGTCAAGTGGACGTCCGCGCCTTGGATGGCCTGGATCTGCGACAGGTCAGTAATCGGATCGAAGTACCAAACGTTGATGGCCTGTGCCTTGACGTTGGTCAACAGCGTATTCTGATCCGGAATGATCTTGAACTGGATGTTCTGCGTCTTCGGTTTAGGGCCGCTCCAATACGGGTTTGCAGTCACATTGATAGCCGCACCTGGCTGCCACGAGACAAACTTGTAGGGGCCGTCGGTCACGGTTGGATCATGGTTGAATGCTGCCGTGTTGACGTCCTTCGGGTTCATGCTGCCAAACACGCTGTACGGCAGGATACCTGGCAGTGAACTCGCAAATGCATTTTGGATGAACGCCGGATCTTGCTTGCTCAGGGTGACCTTAAACTCGTTATTGTTGACAATCGTAAAGGTCTTGATATCTTCCCAGCCGAGTTTCGATACGGCATTGACCTGGGGACTGGTGATGAGCTTCCATGTGATCTCCACGTCTTTTGCAGTGAACGGATCGCCATTCGACCACTTAGCGTTTGGATCGAGATGGAACGTATAGGTCAACCCATCTGCCGAGATGCCACCGTTTGCCTGTGTCGGAATCTGTGTGGCCATCTGCGGGACCAACTGGTTCTGCGGATTGACCATGAAAAGGTTCCGGTAGAGCGCCGTGTCTACGATATCCGAGAACGTCATATCAGGACCGAGAATCGGGTTCAGGTTGCCTGGTTCTTCAAACAGCCCGTCGACAATTGTTCCATTGCCATTCGAAGAGGTTGCAACAGCCGTGTTCGATGTGGAGGCCGTATTGCTGCCGGTGGCACTGTTCGAAGCCCCTCCACCAGTTGTCGTTCCACAGCCAACCACTGCGACCGCAAGCACAGCCGACAATCCAGCGACAAACTTCCATCCATGACGGTTACGAGATCCATTTTTTTCGTCCGGTGAGACTGCATCAAATTGGCGTTTTCTCACTTGTACAATGCCCCCTATTGTTTGAAATGTCTGGTAAATCAATCTAATATTTTGAAGTCGATCCGGTATGCCCCGAATCCCCCCTTTCAAGTTAGCTGCAATCCCATCTGTCCGCGTCCTGCCGGGAACCTCCTAAGATATCCCCTCGCCTGCGAGACATCAGGCACTGCGGGCATCGAGTGCGTCGCGGATGGCGTCACCAAAGACGTTAAAGCAGAGAACCACCAAGAAAATCATGAGACCAGGGAAGATGGCCAGCCAGGGCGCATTCGTGACATAGGACTGGGCCTGGTTGAGCAAGAATCCCCAAGAGATATGCGGAGGTTGAATGCCTGCTCCGAGAAAGCTCATCACGGATTCAAGCACGATGGCCTGACCTACAAGCAGTGTCGCATTGACTATCAAAGGTGAAATGGCGTTCGGTACAATGTGCACAAAGATGATTCGGGCTGAACTGCACCCTGTCATTCTTGCGGCCATGACGTACTCTGCGGTCCGCAGATTGAGAATACGGCTGCGAATCAGTCGCGCCGGGTACATCCAGGAGGTCAAACTGATAACCTCGACAATGGTAACGGGTGACGGACCAAGCACCGCTGTGAGACCGAGAATAATAAACAACGAAGGGACAGATAGTCCGACGTCTGTCAGTCGCATCAGAATTTCGTCAACCCAACCTCCGAAAAATCCTGCCAGCGATCCGATGGTACCGCCAATCAACACAGCAACGAGCGCAGACAACAGGCCGACAGTCAACGATACACGGCCGCCGTACAAAACCTCCGTAAACAGGTCAATCCCAACGTCATCCGTCCCCATTAAGTGGGTAGCACTTGGTGGAGCGAGCATCGCCATCAAGTCCGGTGAATTGAGTTTGTACGGAGCAATAAACGGTGCAAAAATGGCCGCCAGAGCAACAATGACTAAGAACGCGACAGCAACAATCGTGATTTTTTTCCGGAAGATCCTCCGAAACACACCGGGTTGCTTAGGTCTCCCTGTGGAAGTGGTTTGAGACGTGACCTTTGGTTCGGTTGCGAGTGCCATGCTATCATCCGCTCCTCTCTCTGGTTGGTTTCATCAGTCGTAGCGCACTCGCGGATCCATGTAGGCATACAGAACGTCAGACAAGATGTTTGCCAAAATGATAATCACGGAGAGCAAGGAGATTTCACACATAATCACGGGATAGTCATCGGTCGAAATGGCCTGGGCAAAAAGTCTGCCCATGCCGGGCCAAGAAAAGATCGACTCCGTAATCAGTGCTCCGCCAAACAAATACGCACCGTCCATAATCATGACCGTTGTAACGGGCAAGAGTGCATTTCGAAGCGCGTGCTTCCATACGACCTTGCCATTCTTCAAGCCTTTGGCTCGAGCCGTACGTACGTAATCTTCACCGAGCGAGTCAACCATGGATGACCGAACGTACCGACTCTCGTGCGCAATTTGGTAGATAGCGAGAATCGAGACTGGAAGCACAGCGTGCCAGATACGGTCTGTCAATGAAAACCCGATGCCCGAGGATGACATGCCGCCCGCCGGGAACCAGTGCAGGTCTGCAGCGAAGATAACCAAGACCATGAGACCGACCCAAAAGGTTGGCATTGCAATGCCGAAGTAACTGAAGATGGTCAGTGTGTAGTCTGTGAAGGAGTATTGCTTCGTCGCACTGACGACACCAATCACGAAGGAGATGATGACAGCGATGATATACGAAGACACCATCAACTCAAGTGTTGCAGGCAAACGCTGTAAAACCATGTGCAGTGCCGGCACCCCATAGGTGTAGGAGTAACCAAAGTTCCCTGTCACTGCTCCACCAAGCCACTTCCAGTATTGAACCCAGAGTGGTTCGTTGAGGCCAAAGTTGGCTTTCAGCTGGGCCAACAACTCCTTCGTCATACCTGGCTGATGTTCATACATCGCCAAAGGTCCGCCCGGAATGGCGTGCATCATGAAGAAGAGCAAAAGTGAGATACCAAAGATGACGGGAATCGCCTGCAGTACACGCCGAATGATAAAGAGAGGCACCTTAACACCTTCCTATCTAATATAGTTGTTTGAATTACCTGCCAAATTCGACAAATCGTCGTTTGGGCCGCTGCGAGTGCTCCCTCTCTCCCCCTCTCAAAGTTCACTGCTCAAGTAGATAAAGAAGTTCACCATGGAATAGATGGAGTTCACCACACAAATAGATTGAGAAACTCAGGAGGCAGAATTCCTTTCGGATCTTTCAAGAATTCCTTGTTGATTGTTCAGGACTTGGCTACGAGTTGATTTGTTTAACTATTGTAACTTTTCTATTAAAATAAGCAAGGTAAATTCGGTTGGTTTTCGGAAGATAATTGAATCTACACTTTTGCGAAAATTTTATATAGATTTTTAATATTTGTCTAATATACAATCAGTACAGATTCATATCTAAAAGATATCAGCGGTTGGGGGGCTATGCATGGAACTGCGGCACTTGCGGTATTTCGTCGCCGTCGCTGAGACACTTCACTTCGGACAGGCTGCGAAGTCACTCAACGTTTCACAGCCTCCACTGAGTAAGCAGATTGCGGACCTGGAAACAGAGGTTGGAGTGAGCCTGTTTCACCGTACCAAGCGACACGTAGAGCTCACAAAGGCTGGCCGTGAGTTTTACGAGTATGCAAAGCAGATCCTGAATATGGCCGAGCATGCTTTAACCCGCGCACAACACGCCGCGCGGGGTGAAACCGGTGAACTCGTAATTGCATTTACTGGCGCTACCATTTATGACCTTCAGGCTATCATCCGTAAGTTCAGCGCCGCTTACCCCCACGTGGAAGTCGTTTTGCGCAGGCTCGTAACCTCCGATCAGGTGCCCGCACTGATGAATCGATCCGTGAGTATTGGTCATCTTATCCCACCCGTCCAAAGTGATGAACTCCGGTTTCTTCCAATTCGAAAGGAACGGATCATGGTTGCGCTTCCGGAACACCATCCCCTCGCAGATGGTGTGACCCCGATTAAAGTTGCGTCGCTTGCCCACGAAACGTTTATTCTGACACCGCGAAACGCAGGCATGAGCTATTACGATGCCATGATGTCCTGTTGCCGCAGAGGCGGATTTATTCCGAGGGTTGAACTCGAGGTTGACCATCTTGAATCTATCGTAGGCTTCGTCTCCATTGGTATGGGCATCTCACTTGTCCCTGAGTCTCTGAGCCAATTTAAGGTTCAAGGCGTGGTCTATCAACCTCTAGAAGATGCCCTGCCTGCGTTTGAAACCGCGCTTGCGTGGCGCGAAGACAATGATTCACCGATTGTGCATACGTTTATTGCGTTCGCCAAAGAGGTACTGCGCCCAATACTGCTCGGTTAACCCGTTGCATTCGACAGCCCGCATTCCAACGAGTAGCAGCTGACGACGATGAGTTGGATAGTTAGACATTGGTATGAACCTCCGAATTATTATCTTCCCTCCACAACAACCAAACAAATCACAAGGTCCCTCCAAAGATTCTTCACATTTCCCGTATACTATGGCAGAGAGGATTCACCGTATACAGAGAGTGAATTCATGGTATACAGAGGCATGATATATTGTTTCAGACGTGTGGCATATCGTTACAAAGGAAACAAAGGACTTGAAAACCAGCTCGGAGCTCCGAGTGTGTTTCGGGAGGTTTATATGAAGTTCTGGATGAAGGCAGCTATCTTTAGTGCGGTGACCGTACCGTTGGTGACGGTTTCGTGTGCATTTGCCCTGGTCACGTACTTGAAAAGAACGCCGATTGATCTCACCAAGCTTACGAGCCCGCCTGAACAAACCGTGGTCTACGATCAAGCGAGGCATGTCTACATGAAGATTGGTACACCACCGTCCAATATGACGTACAGTCAGATCCCGACGGACTTGATAAACGCTGTCGTGGCCACAGAGGACCACACGTATTGGACCGGATCGAGCATCGATATCAGGTCGATTTTTCGGGCCCTGTACGTTGACCTTAGAAATCGGCAAGCCAGCCAAGGTGCGAGCACCATTCAGGAACAACTCGCAAAGATTGTCTATCTGAACGATAATAAGACCCTGTCCTACAAATTGCAGGAAATCGCCATGGGCGTGCAACTGAGCAGATACTTTACCAAGCAGCAGATCTTGTCTATGTACCTGGATAAGGTATTTTTAGGTGAAAATGCAGTCGGCGTGCGTGAGGCTGCCTTACGCTATTTTGGTGTTGACATTGAACGGAATCCAAACGCACTGACACTCCCCGAGGCAGCCTTAATTGCAGGACTGCCACAAGCTCCAACCGGATACGATCCGCTTTTACACCCGCACGCAGCCCTACAACGACGCAACCAAGTCTTGCAAAATATGGCTACCTACGGGTACATCACACAGGCACAGGCTGCTGCAGCCGAGAAGACCCCGCTTGGCGTAAAATACCATTCCATCTCACAAGACGGTTGGAACACACATCCGCTCTTCACGAACGTCTTGTTTGATTACGCAGCCAAAGCCGGTATCACGCCTCAACAGCTGTTGCAAGGCGGGTTGAAGATCTACACCACCATCGATCCGCAAGTCCAGAAGGCGGTTCACACTGTATTTTGGAGCACCAACTACAACGGGGATTTCCCCGGACCTACGCAGGGAACGGTCGTAGAAGGTGCCGCCGTGTTTGTGAACCCGCAAACGGGCGGGATTCTCGGTGCAGCGGGATCGCGCAAACAAGGCTACACACGGCTCGGCATCGACCGCATTTTCAGCAACAGCTCGCCTGGCTCCTCCATCAAACCGATTATGGAGTACGCACCAGCCATCCAAAGCGGGAACTGGACACCAACTTCCATCTTGAACAACCAGCCGCAGAACTTCGGCGGCGGATACACACCGGCGAACTGGGAAGGTCCAAACGGCCCGAAAAAGGTCACTCTGCAATATGCACTCGAGGAGTCACAGAACATTGCATCCGTTTGGTTACTTCAGCAGATTGGTCTGCAAACGGGGACCGCGTTCGCGATGAACGACGGTATTCAGTTGACCGCAACGGACCGTGAACACCTTGGCGTTGCCATCGGCGGTATGCAGTACGGGGTAAATGCAGTCGAGATGGCGCAAGCCTACGAGCCATTTGACAACCAGGGTGTTCAAGTGCAGGTACACCTCATTACGCAAATCACGAATCAAGATGGGCAGACGGTGTACCGACCCAAATTAACGACGAAAACCATTATGTCTCCTTCCACCGCCACCACCTTGACGCGGTTAATGCAAGACGTCGTCGCTTACGGCACGGGGACATCCGCGCAGGTTCCCGGCTGGGCCGTGGCTGGTAAAACAGGAACGGTACAGTACAGTTCTGGGTTGACAGGTTATTACAACTGGGTTAGAAATGCGTGGTTTGACGGTTATACGCCCAACATGGTCGGGTCCATCTACCTCGGGTACGACAATTCTTCTCCCCAACACCACCTGACCATGGCACCGCTCGATCCGTCCGCCAACGCAGCCAGGATCTTTGGGGATATTACGCGGCTTGCAGAAGCCGGACGCTCACCGGAACAGTTCTCAGCTGGCCCCTTCCCGGCGTCCCTAGGCACGGCCAACGCGGCCTATGCATTGCAGACCCCTGTTTCAGGTCTGCACGCGAGTTGGAACGCACAAGCAAAAGGAGTCAATCTGACATGGTCAGCAAAGATTCCCGGTGCATCAAGTTATGCTGTCACCCGGGCGATGACTGGCGGAGTCGGTTCGAGTTCCTCATCGGGATCGGCCGTAGAGATTGCAACCACCAGCAAGCCCGCGTATCTTGATCAAAGCGTGACACCTGGCGGTACATATCAATATTCTGTGCAGGCCTTGAGTTCAAACGGAACGCCCCTTGGAAGCCCGCAAACCATCACGTTCACAGTCCCCGGCGGACTGAGTGGTTCAGGTTCGTCCACTGGGAACAACCTAGGCGCTGGCAGCAGCCAGAATACAACCGGTACTCAGAATCAAACCGGAACCACGAACACAACAGGATCCTCAAATTCGACCGGTTCCAGCGGCTCCAGTGGGTCAAACGGAACGAGCGGCTCGAGTGGTGGGTCGAGTGGATCCGGTGGCGGTTCGAGTGGTTCCACCGGGTCACAGACGGGAAGCGGATCAGGCACACAAAACTCAACCGGCAACAGTACAGGAAGCACGAATCCTACAGGAAACAGCACCGGGAATTCAAACTCGACCGGCGGTACGGTGGGCAACAGTTCCAATTCAACTTCGTGAGCACGAGCATCACGGAACCGTTCATAGCAACAGCCGCAACGAAAGCCTACACGGCGATACTGAGCATCAAAAATAAGGCAACACACTGAAGTGAAATTCCAGAAATCATCCGCCAAAGGCCCTCGCGCTCTATTTAGATGCGTCGAGGGCTCCTCGATTTCCAGAGCAGTCTATATACCAGATTTTACCACAAAAAATACGTTTCATATATTCCCTGAGTGTGTGTGATGTCTTCGATATAAATATTGTCACTTTCCTATTGTTGAGCATGATAGCCTTGGAAAACATTTGATGTTTATAGGACAAGGTGGTGACACATCATCAATTTTACAGATTATACTTAAGCACCTAGTATGCGTCACACCTCGCAAAAAGCGATTACACACCCATACGGGCACACGAAGCTATTTAAGGAGGACAGCAACTTGAGCACAACGATCTCTGAGAACGATGTCCTTGACAGTGCGCTCAGTGCTGTTGCTACAGTCATCCCATTATCAATGCGACCGCATCACAAACCGTTGCTTGTTCATGGGTCATACGTCCAAGCCAGCATGGGAGTACTCATAGCGGTTATTGGCGAACTGCAGGGCCGTCTTGTATTGGACGCATCTGCAGCAACCTTTTCTGACGTTGCCGAAGCGATGTATGGCGTGACACTGGAAGCCGAGATGCTGGAAAGCTTTGTTGGAGAGATTGGCAACATGGTGGCCGGGAATGCCGTATCAACACTATCAAACCTTGGGATCACAGTGAACATTTCCCCTCCGACAGTGTTGGTTGGAGAAACGAAAATCGCCGGCTTTCAGAGAGGGGTTCACCTTCCACTGGAATTGAGCAACAGCGGCGAGATGAATGTAGTTTGGATGACAGATGAGAGAAAATAGGGATATCTATGAATCCTTAAGCAAGTGACAATTCAACTGAGGTGAACTGACATGGCACGAATTCTTGTTACAGATGATGCGGCGTTTATGCGAATGATGCTTAAAAATATCCTCACATCCGGAGGACACGAAATTGTTGCAGAAGCAGAGAACGGCGAGCAAGCAGTTGAGCAGTACGGCACGCACGCTCCCGATATCGTAACCATGGACATCACGATGCCTGTAATGGACGGAATTCAAGCAGTGCGAGCCATCAGGGCTAAGGACCCCAATGCAAAAATTCTCATGTGCTCAGCGATGGGACAGCAGAATATGGTGATGGATGCAGTCAAGGCTGGTGCGAAGGGATTTATCGTAAAACCGTTCGACAGTACAAAGATCTTGAACGAAATCACACGCTTATTAAATGCGTGACATTTTACGTGCGTGACATTATCCACACTTTCGTATTTCACTATATTCCATACTAAAGCTTACCAAAGACAGGGGGTAGGGTAATATGGCAAGTGAGACTTCGTCGAAAGGTTTTGGAATCCGCTTTACCGTAAAAGGTAAAATATTGTTCATGAACATCTTGATTGTCATCATCATGATAGTAACCAGTACCTACAGCATCGTATCCTCGAGGAGTATTGATCATAAATACTCCTCCATGTTGCAAGAAGAAGACACGGTTCTGTCTAATTCCAAGACGATTCAATACGATGCATCCCAAGAAGTGAGCCTGCTCCGCGATTACTTGCTGGTGGATGGTCAGAACGATATGACAGAAATCCAGCAATATAACACGGACATTAAAAATTTGGTCGCCAGTACTTCCCCGCTGATCACAGATCAAAAGATCAAAGCCAGCTTCCAGACCGTGCTCAACGAACAAAGTAAATTTTACGCAGGTACAGAAACCGTGACGCTGATTTCGGACCAAGCGTTGGCACTTCAAAATGCGCAACAACAGAACTTGTTTCAGATTGCCACCACCATCGACAGTGAACTGAAGTCGGCAAATCAGGCCATCCGTACAAGCCTGGAGCAAAAATCTGAAGCACAAACCACAGCAAGTGCGCACACTTCACTGTTTATGATTCTTGCGACTGTCTTCGCGGTGATAGTAGCGTTAATCTTGGGATTCTATCAATCTGTACAGATTTCGCGCCCGTTAATGCGATTAGTTTCGTTGATGCAACAGGTGGCAATCGGGGATCTGCGTAAACGTGCAGACGTAAAGAGTCGAGATGAAATTGGACTTTTGGGACAGGCTGTCAATGACATGATTGGTGGTCTGAAAAGGATTATGAGTGGCGTCAAATCTGCTGCCGACAGTGTATCGGCGGCTTCCGAAGAGATATCGGCAGCAACCGAACAAGTCGCATCAGGAAGCACGTCCCAAGCAGAGTCTGCAGAAACGGTGAACGATTTATTCAAGGAACTGTCGAGTGCAATTCATACCGTAGCCAAGAACGCAGAGGAGGCCTCTGCGTTATCGTCGAAAACAACGGATGTTACCCGACAAGGGCAAACAGTTGTCAATACAGCTGTAACGGGCATGAACAAGGTTAGCAATCAAATTGCAAAATTAGCCGAAGACTCCAATCGAGTTGGTGAGATTGTCAGCGTAATTGACGACATTGCAGAGCAAACCAACCTTTTAGCCCTGAATGCCGCCATCGAAGCCGCACGTGCTGGGGATCAAGGACGGGGATTTGCTGTCGTAGCTGACGAAGTCCGGAAGCTTGCTGAGCGCAGTGGTGAGGCGACCAAGCAGATCACAACAATCATTAAGACGATGCAAGCGAACACACAGGCTAGTGTACTTGCCGTCAACGAGGGTGTCTCATCAACACAACAGAGCGGACAGGCATTTGAAGAAATTTCCTCGATGGTTACCTCGTCCTCAGATAAAGTCGCTGAAATTGCCGCGGCAAGTGAACAGCAAGCGGCGCAGGCCTCTGAAGTGATGAGTGCTGTAGAAAGTATCGCTGCCGCGGCACAGCAAGCCGCTGCAAGCAGCGAGGAGACCGCATCAGCAACACAGTCATTAGCACAGCTAGCGGAAGAACTTCACGGATACGTGTCTCAGATCAAACTCGACTAGTCGCCAAGCGGCGTGAAGGGATGAAACTCGGATGACTACAGAGCAGTACGTCGAAGTGCGTGCAAACGGCGATAGTTATGCCATAAGAATTCTAGACATGCACGAAATCATTCGGATGCAGGAGATCACACATATTCCAAACACCAGGTCAGGTGTCCGTGGCGTCATCAATCTTCGTGGTCAGATTATTCCCGTCACCAGCTTACGAGAGCGTCTCGGAGTCAGCGATGAGGACCCAACGGATCACACCAGAATTGTTGTAGTAAATGACCGTGACGGTGTCATTGGGATGATCGTTGACAGTGTCCATCAGGTCCTCTCTTTTGAAGACATTCAACCCCCTCCGGAAGAGGGCCGAATTGCCTATTTACAAGGTATTGGACGTAAAGGGGATACGCTTGTCAGCATCCTTGATCTAGCCAAACTGATTGATAACTAAGGAGGGTCTAAATTGGATTCTGCGGACTTCATGAGCGCCTTCCTGGAAGAGTTGGATGAACAGTTAGTCCGAATGGAACAGCAAATCGTTGAACTCGAACAGCATGGTGACGATGA
The DNA here is from genome assembly GCF_001399675.1 of Paenalicyclobacillus ferrooxydans. Classification (GTDB taxonomy): domain Bacteria; phylum Bacillota; class Bacilli; order Alicyclobacillales; family Alicyclobacillaceae; genus Alicyclobacillus_B; species Alicyclobacillus_B ferrooxydans. The sequence continues at coordinate 2,224 of NZ_LJCO01000033.1, read as the reverse complement.
TGAGACGATTCAAGCACTGTTTCGTGTAGCCCATACTTTAAAGGGTTCATGTGCCGCCATGGGTTTTGAGGATATGAAAAACCTAACCCACGGTATTGAACAAGTGCTTGACGAGGTACGAAATCACCGGTTGTTCGTGTCCGAGGAAATGATCCAGCTCTTATTCCAATGCTTCGATGGACTTCAGCATTTCAAGGAAAGTATCGTATCCGGTGAAACCGCCGTAATACCTATCGACGACCTGTTACGTGCACTGCAAGCCTTTCTGCATGGGCCTGCCAAACATAGTCCGTCACATGCCGAGATCATGTCGACCACGGTTGTCCTTACTCCAGAATCTCAAATCAAGTTGAAGGAAAATCAACAGCGCGGACTTCTGGTCTATGATGTCTACTTTAGATTTAACGCTCATAGCGTCATGCGTGGTGTACGAGCATACCTCAGCGTGGATGCATTAAAAGAAACTGGGGAAGTCATTCAGGTCTCTCCCTCGCTCGAAGACATTGAGCACATGGAAGATACCTCCATAGACGGTTTCCATGCAGTACTGGCGACGCACCTGCAATCCGAACAAATACAACGCGCAGTGACGTCCGAAGAATACGCTGAGGTTCTGTGTTCAGAACTTGCACAGGCTCTAACACCAGAGGAATCGGTTGAACGGAACGACAAGCAAATACCATCCACAACTACAGTAAGGAAATCCCACTCAGTACGTGTGGATGTAGAACAGCTGGAAACCTTGATGAACTTGGTTGGGGAACTGGTTATTGACCAAGCGCGTATGGAACAAGTAAGTCGACATTTAACCAAAAAATATGCAACAGATGACGCTGTGACAACACTGGGGGACATTTCTGCACATGTATCGCGCATTGTGAGCGCTCTTCAGGAAAACATTATGATGGCCAGAATGCTTCCAATAGAATCGCTCTTTGAGCGGTTCCCGCGAATTGTCAGGGATTTGGCGCACACACTTGGAAAAGACGTTCAACTGTCGCTGGAAGGCAAAGAGACGCGCATGGACAGAACCGTCATCGAGGAGATAGCCGATCCGCTGATTCACCTCATCCGGAACGCCGTTGACCACGGAATTGAGTCTGAAGAAAGACGGATTCAGGCCGGCAAGCCCAAGAAAGGCCATGTAACTCTTGCTGCTAGTCACGAGGACAATAAAGTTGTCATCACGATCCAGGACGACGGTGCAGGAATGGATGCCGAACAAATCCGCCAGGCCGCCATTGCAAAGGGTGTCATCACTGCTGAAGAAGCAGAAAAGCTAAAAGATAACGAATGCCTGCACCTCATTTTTCGGCCTGGTTTTTCAACTGCTGAAAAAGTCAGTGATATTTCCGGACGCGGCGTAGGGATGGATATTGTCAGGAGCCACATCGAGCGGCTCAGTGGGACGATTGAAATTGAAACGCAAATTAACCAGGGGACAATTTTCCGAATCAAACTGCCGCTCACATTAGCAATTATTCCCGGGCTGTTGATAGGCATCGCGGATCGTACCTTTGTCGTCCCTGTAAGTAATGTGTTTGAGATTGTCAGAATTCATCCGTCATCGATTCAAAGTGTTCATGGAAAGCCGACACTTCTGCTGCGTGGACTTGCGACGCCGGTCGTGTACCTGCGAGAATACTTTGGTCTGCCGGCAAACAGAGACCAAAGAAAACAATTACCTGTCGTAGTTGTCGGAACCGGAGAGAAACGCGTTGCAATGGTTGTTGACGTGTTGTACGGCAATCAAGATATTGTCAAGAAGTCACTCTCAGACCGCGTCGGAGCCCCTGAAGGCATTTCTGGAGCTACAATCCTCGGCGACGGGAACGTCGGCCTGATTCTCGATATCACTGCCATCTCGCAGGGATTTGAACACAAACTACGGGCTTAACACCCAAAAGGCATGACGATATCGATATGGGACTCCAACTGGAGTCCCTGTCTTTATGCTCGAACGTAGTGTAAACTCTGTTCCTCTCCTCCCAATGGACCGCGCTGTTGCTATCCGGGGTTGTCATCCTTGCAACTCTCTTTTCGCATTATCCGACCGAATCAGTGGACCACGCTTCCCTTCGCGCGCGAATCAATCAAGACACAACACAAAAAGAGCCCAGCATCTCTGCTGAGCCCTCTGTGTTACTCACTTGCCTGGCAACGTCCTACCTTCCCAGGAACTCGCGCTCCAAGTATTATCGGCGCTGGAGGTCTTAACGGTCGT
>NZ_LJCO01000076.1 GCF_001399675.1 Paenalicyclobacillus ferrooxydans | reverse complement strand
TCGTCCTGAGCCAGGATCAAACTCTCAAAGTTGAGAAGTTTGCTCTCTTCGTTGCCGAAGATGCTCACTTCGAATCTGTACGTTTCACTCTCTGCGTGTGTTTAGTTTTCAAGGAACCAACTTCATTCAAACACCTGATAGCTTGCCTCAATATCCGCGTTGTTATCAGGTTTTCATCGTAGCCGCCTCGCGGCGACATCGACTAATATACCACGGTCAGAGGATGAGATCAAATGGTATATAATGTAACATGTTAATACACCGAGTTGATGCTGCTTCTTAATCCTTCAGGATTGCATTGAAAAAGATAAATGCAACCACCACGAGTAACAGAAAACCAAAGAACATCCCACCCTGGCGAATCACCAACTCTTCAAAAGCAGGCACAGTTCTACACCTCCGCGAAAGTCGCAACCCTAAAAGATGAGCCACCACAGATGACACCTTGTTCAACACATGAACCTTGTTCAACACATGGCACCTTGGTTTGAGTCCGCAACGCTTATTGTAACGCACTAGGTCTATGTTTTACAAAAAGAAAACGATCAACAGTTCCATCAGAATATAACCTCAGACGAACCTTAAACTCCTCCTTAAATTCCTCCTTAAACTGACATGCAAACCAGACCAAACTGACGTGCAAACGTAGCCTCAAACAGACTCACAAGAGCAACACAGACCCATACCCGCCAAATGAAAGAGAGGCACCGCCACATTTCTCGGCAGCGCCTCTCGATACAACTTACATGTGCTTTGTTTTACTCTTAGCCTTCATCGTCCTCATCCGACGCAATGACTCGTGCAACGGTGGCCACTTCTTCACCTTCAGGAACGTTGATTAGGCGAACACCTTGCGTATTTCGACTCTGCGTTGAAATATCCGCAACGTGAATGCGAATGGCTACACCAGCATTTGTGATAATCATCAGATCGTCATCAGACTGCACCATCTTCAGTCCGACCACAATCCCATTTTTATTCGTACAGTTCAGCGTCTTGATGCCTTTTCCGCCTCGAGCCTGGACTCTGTAGTCGGATACATGGGTCTTTTTCCCGTATCCCCGACTGGTCACGACAAGGACATCATTCTCAGGCTCAACAACGTCCATCCCGATGACTACATCGTCATCAGACAACTGGATCCCCTTTACACCGGTTGAGACGCGCCCCATCTGACGAACATCAGACTCAGGGAAACGAATGGACATTCCCCGGCTTGTTGCCATAATGATGTCTTTATCCCCATCCGTGAGACGAACGGAGATCAATTGATCATCTTCACGCAGATTGATGGCAATCAGACCGTTTTTACGGATGTTTGCATACTCCTTCAGTGCTGTCTTTTTCACAATCCCCTGTCTGGTCGCGAAGAACAACTTCATATCCTCAGAGTCTTCAAGGCTGCGAACTGGAATCACCGTTGAGATTTTCTCATCCGAATCAACCTGCAACAGGTTGATGATAGGCAGTCCCTTGGCCTGACGACTGTACTCTGGAATCTCATACGCCTTTAAGCTATACATCCTGCCCTTGTTCGTAAAGACCAAGAGGTAGTGATGTGACGAAGTGATGAACATGTGTTCAACAAAGTCTTCTTCACGGGTTCCCATGGCTGTAACGCCGCGTCCCCCGCGTCGCTGACTCTGATAACTCACGAGTGGAATGCGCTTCACATACCCAGCATGCGTGATGGTCACTACGACATCCTGAACAGGAATCAAGTCCTCCTCGTTGATGTCTCCCTCATCAGCAACGATGTTTGTGCGGCGTTCGTCTGCAAACTTGTCTCTAACCTCAACGAGTTCGCTGCGAATGACTTTCATCAACTCAGATTCGTTCGACAGGATATTCTTCAACTCCGCAATCAGCTTCTGGAGTTCAGCGTATTCATTTTCAATCTTTTCGCGTTCCAGACCAGTCAAGCGTTGCAGGCGCATATCGAGAATCGCCTGTGCCTGTTCATGACTGAGGGAGAAGCGATTCATCAATCCATCACGAGCGATTTCCGTGGTCGCCGACGCCCGAATCAAACTGATGATTTCATCGATGTTGTCGAGCGCGATACGCAGGCCTTCCAAGATGTGTGCTCGAGCTTCGGCCTTGTTGAGGTCAAACTGCGTCCTGCGCGTTACAACATCTCGTTGGTGGTTGATGTAGTGATAAATCATCTCGTGCAAATTAAGAACCTTCGGTTCTCCATTCACGAGTGCCAGTGCAATAACACCAAAGGTACTTTGCAAACCAGTATGTTTAAACAGGTTATTCAACACGACCTGCGGCTTCACGTCACGTCGAAGCTCAATCGCGATCCGCATGCCGGTTCTATCCGACTCATCCCGTAAATCGGTAATCCCGTCGATCTTCTTATCGCGACTGAGTTCCGCAATTTTTTCAATCAACCGAGCTTTGTTTTGCTGATATGGAATCTCGGTCACGACAATCCGTGTCTTTCCTCCAGACATCTCTTCGAACTGCGTTTTGGCGCGAATGGTAATCGAGCCGCGTCCAGTTCGATACGCCGAGCGAATGCCATCTCGACCGAGAATAATACCGCCAGTCGGGAAGTCGGGACCTTTGACAATCTGCATGAGATCCTCTGTAGTTGCCTCAGGGTTATCAATCAAGTACACAACACCATCAATCACTTCACGAAGGTTATGCGGCGGAATATTGGTCGCCATACCTACCGCAATACCGGACGATCCGTTGACCAACAGGTTTGGATACCGTGCAGGCAGGACTAAAGGTTCTTGTTCGTTCTCATCGTAGTTTGGTCCGAAGTCGACCGTTTCTTTGTTGATGTCGCGCAGCAGTTCTAGAGCAATTTGGGACATCCTTGATTCCGTGTACCGCATCGCTGCAGCGCTGTCGCCGTCAACGGATCCAAAGTTTCCATGCCCGTCAACAAGGGGATAGCGTGTGGAAAAGTCCTGTGCCATCCGAACAAGGGCATCGTAAACAGCTGCGTCACCATGCGGGTGATACTTCGCCAATACGTCTCCGACTACACGGGCAGACTTTTTGTATGGTTTATCGGGCGTCATTCCGACTTCGTACATCGCGTACAAAATCCGTCGGTGCACAGGCTTTAACCCATCACGCACATCGGGAATTGCACGGGCAACGATGACGCTCATCGCGTAATCGATAAAGGAACTTTTTAGTTCCTGACCGAGGTCTCTCGGTAGAATCTTACTGATTGGTTCATCCGCCAAGTAATTTCACTCCTAGGAACTCAACGTTGTTTCGGGATCGATGGGCAAATGTAACAATTTGACCACTGCGGTTTGATTTCGACCACTGCGGTTGAATCATTTCCCACAGTACTAGATATCGAGATTTTTCACGTATTTCGCGTTCTCTTCAATGAACTCGCGTCGGGGTTCGACTTTTTCTCCCATGAGCATCGTAAAGATCATATCTGCTTCCATCGCATCTTCGCTGGTCACCTGAAGCAGGGTTCTGACCTCCGGGTCCATTGTCGTTTCCCACAACTGTTCAGGGTTCATTTCTCCGAGACCTTTATAGCGTTGGAGACTGATACCTTGGCGGCCAATCTCCTGCAGAATCCGATCAAGCTCATGGTCGTTATACGCATAACGAATTGATTTACCCTTTTGGATTTTGTATAAAGGCGGTTGCGCAATGTACACATAACCCGCATCAATCAGCTCTTTCATGAAGCGGTAGAACAATGTTAGGAGCAAAATCCGAATATGGCTGCCGTCTACATCAGCATCCGTCATGATGACAATCTTGTGATAACGTGCTTTGCCTAGGTCAAACTCATCACCAATGCCGGTTCCAAGCGCGGTGATGATGGCTCGAATTTCATTGTTTCCAAGAATTTTATCCAGACGAGCCTTTTCCACGTTGATAATCTTACCGCGCAGCGGCAGAATCGCTTGGAAATTGCGGTCGCGTCCTTGCTTGGCTGAACCGCCAGCCGAATCACCTTCGACCAGGTACAACTCACAAATCGATGCATCTTTAGATGAGCAATCCGCCAGTTTCCCTGGAAGAGAGCTGATTTCAAGGGCGCTTTTACGCCGTGTTAATTCACGGGCTTTTCGAGCCGCTTCCCTGGCTCTTGCGGCAGTGATGGATTTTTCGATGATCCGCTTCGCCACCGCCGGGTTTTCATCAAGAAATGTGGACAACTTCTCGGCAAACAAACTATCAACAATGCCTCTCACTTCACTATTTCCAAGCTTTGTCTTGGTCTGTCCTTCAAACTGAGGCTCTGTCACTTTTACACTGATGATTGCCGTCAGTCCTTCTCGGACGTCGTCACCCGTCAGATTGTTTTCATTTTCCTTGATGACACCGGATTTTCGTCCATAGTCGTTGATCACACGCGTCAAAGCTGTCTTGAATCCAGCCTCGTGTGTCCCGCCCTCGTGAGTATTGATGTTGTTTGCAAATGAATACAGGGTCGTAGCGTACCCATCATTGTACTGGAGCGCGATCTCGGCAGTGACGTCATCTTTCACGCCTGTGACCATGACTGGATTCGGAAAGAGGACCTCTTTCGATTTGTTGAGAAATCTCACAAATTCGGCAACTCCGCCGCTGTAGCAATAAGTGACATCTTTCTCTTCACGGATGTGCCGGTAGACGATTTCAAGTCCTGCATTCAAAAATGCAAGTTCGCGTAACCGCCCTGTGAGAATATCGGATTGAAATACGGTTGTTTCAGTAAAGATCTCCGGATCGGGCTTAAAAGTAACAATGGTACCCGTATGATCCGTTTTTCCAACCACCTTCAGGTCGTACAGTACTTGTCCACGTTCATATTCCTGAACATACACCTTGCCATCGCGATGTACCTCGACTTTAAGCCAAGAAGACAACGCATTGACAACGGAAGCACCGACACCATGCAGTCCCCCGGATACTTTATAACCGGATCCGCCAAACTTTCCTCCTGCGTGGAGAACTGTCAGTGCAGTTTCGACTGCGGGACGGCCTGTCTTGTGGTGAATACCCACCGGAAAACCTGCGCCATTGTCCTCTACAGTTACACTCTCGTCCTCATTGATCGTGACAATGATCTTTGTACAACGACCGGCCAATGCTTCATCGACTGCATTGTCCACGATCTCCCAAACAAGATGGTGTAATCCTCTTACGCTTGTCGATCCGATGTACATACCAGGCCGTTTTCGAACAGCCTGAAGGCCTTCAAGGACTTCTATCTGTGATTCATCATACACAGGTTGCTGCGGCACAAAGGTTCCCTCCAACAAATGAAGTTCATTTCGAAACACAGACTCCAAAGGACCGGTCGGCTAATCCGTTTTCTCCTCTGTCTCCATGTCTTCTAGATCCCGATAGAGATTTTCAGCACGCCGTTTTAACGTTAAAGACGATATCGGTGATAGGTACACGTGGGATGGCGTAAGAACAGCTGACTTGATCTCTCCGCCTGGGGACTGAACCATTGTCAGTGACTCTGATTTCATATGGCCGGGAAAGAGTCCTGTCAAGTCGGTGGGTTCCGAGTTATGGATGGCAAAAATGCCAATCACGTCTCGCAGGCTGACCATCTTCTCACCGCCGATGTGGATAAACACACATCTCACCTACCCTCTATCCAGTTATTATACCAGAGTGCACCTGAAACAAACGCATTTGGCCTTCCAGCATCCCATGGAAGGGCGCCAGACTCGTCGTTGTGATGATAGTTTGGACTCGCTCGTGCATAGAAATAACTAAGTTCGTTTGCCGATGATCGTCGAGTTCACTGAGAACGTCGTCGAGCAGTAAAACCGGATAGTCACCAACCTCTTGATAAATAAAATCGATCTCTGCCAAACGGATCGAGAGTGCGACGGTCCTCTGCTGCCCTTGACTGGCATACGATTGTACCGGCTTCCCGTCGATGAAAAAACTCATGTCATCACGGTGCGGTCCAACAGTTGTGTGACGAGACTGAAAATCTTGGTGACGTCTCTGCCGAAGAAGTGTCAGGTAGTGTTCGGCCAAGGCATCCACGTTCAAATGTCCCCGTTCGTCATCACTGCGGATCGACGGATTGTACTCAATACTCATTTGTTCTCGACCAGGTGCGATGTTTTGATGAATCCGCTTTGCAAATTTGGTCATTTCATCAACAAACCTGCGTCTCCGTACCGTCACCTCTGCCCCGTGAATAGCCAGTTGCTCATCAAAAACGCCGACGTAATCCCAATCAATTTCCGTTTGCTTCAAAATTGCATTTCTTTGCTGCAAGACCCTGTTGAATTGGGTGACGTGATAGAGGTACTTGGGATGTGTTTGACCCAGTTCCATGTCAATAAAACGCCTTCGGACAGCAGGACCGCCCTTTACAAGCTGTAAGTCTTCTGGCGCAAATAAGACCACTTGGAAATGGCCGATAAAATCAGTCATTTTAGCCTGACTTAAGCCATTTACTAAAGCCCGTTTACCGCTTTGTGTGATGTCGACCTGCAGCACACTGCGATGACCTTTCACTGTAATCTCGCCTTTGATGAGAGCAGATTCTTCGCCGGTTTGAATACATTCCGTGTCTTTCGAGGTACGATGTGACTTTCCCATTGCCAGCATGTGGATGGCTTCTAGAGCATTGGTCTTTCCTTGTGCGTTTTCGCCGATAAATACGTTTACGCCATCGGCAAACTGAACGTTGCCAGTCTCGTAATTCCGGAATTTGCCGAGGGTAAGTCGTTCGATTCTCATCTTTTCAACTCTTTGTCACAGTGTACTTTTCGGCACCAATAGTGACGGTGTCACCATGGTACAGCTTGCGGCCTCGTCTGGTCTCCCGGTCACCATTCACAAATACAGAATTGTTCTCAAGGAAGACCTTAGCTTCTCCACCAGATGAAATATAGTCCTTGAGTTTCAGTACCTGCCCCAATTGAATGAACTCGGTATGAATTGCAATCTGCTGCACATTTCTCACCTCATAAGCACTGGGGAGATGAGCTGCAGTCCAACATCTCCGTCAACCTGCTGAATTGTGAAGGGTTGGTTTGACCCGTTAAACCGTATCAACACGTCGGTATTATCAAATACGGCGAGCGCATCGAGTACGTACTTTGCGTTGAATGCGATTTGAAAATCGTCTCCCTCTTTTTGGCTTGCCTCCACGGACTCGGACACATTTCCAATTTCGGGTGAACTGGAGGAGAAGGTCATTTTTTGTCCTTGTACTTCGAGTCGAACCATGTGATTGTCTCGGTCTCTTGCAATCAAAGCTGCTCGGTCAATAGCAGACGCAATCGACTTCACGTTGACGCGAATCTCTGTTCTCTGAACCTTAGGGATAATTCTTGAGGTATCCGGGTATGTGCCGTCAATCAGACGAGTGTAGAAGTACGTTTCACCAATGACGAACAGACTATGGCTGTCTGTAAGTTGGACGTCGATTACAGTGTCATTATCCGGAAGAAGTCGACTGAGCTCAGACAGGGATTTGCTTGGGATGATAGCTGTCCAGTTGTGTGTATCTGCATCGTCAAAAGTCGTTGAACGCGTTGCAAGCCGAAGTCCGTCTGTAGCGGTGAAGTTCAATGTGCCATCTGTGTATTGGATGTGTGTACCGGTGAGAATTGGACGTACTTCTGAATTTGATGCTGCGAATGTTGTAGAGCGAATGAAATCGTTCAGAAGTTCACTTTGTAGTTGAATTTGTGTATCTGACTGGAATTCTGGCAGTTTTGGAAATTCTTCTGCATCGATGCCGTGCAAATGAAATTCAACTTGTCCGCACTGAATAGACGTCATGTAGTTGTTGTTGACAGAGATCGATACGTTGTCTGAAGGAAGTTTACGAATGACCTCGGAAAGGTATCGAGCTGGAAGAACGATCGATCCAGGTGTTGATACGTCTAACTGATTGGTGTCATCTGAGTGGATGGTGTCTTGTATCCCCAGCTCTAGGTCGTAGGCTGTTGTCGTCAGTGTGTTGTCATCGGCTTCAAGTAAGATGCCTGTCAGTACTTGTTTCGGTGTTCGAACAGCAACTGCTTTTGAGACAACCTGGAGCATGTGGAGCAATGCGGGTTGTTGAATAGAGAATCTCATGAATTGAAAGGCTCCCCTCTGCATAGAATGACATTGCTAGAAAACTCAATCGGAACGTGTTACAAGGCAATTGTCCATTGAAGTTCGTTAAGCTTTGTCATGAGTGCATTTCAAAGCTGTCATCACGCGAAAGATGACAGCATAGGATCTAGAATGTATACAAGAGATAAGTACTCATAGTAATAATACATGTTAACAATGTGGAAAAGTGAGAAATGAAGATGATTCGAGCTAAAAAAAGCCTGTGTATAACCTGTGCATAAACACAGGCCTTTATCCACGTGATTCACAGACTGCCGAGTTTAGCAAACTTCGCTTGGCAAACACGACATGAAAACTCTTATAGTGTACTGATTGCTTCTGCAAGTTTTTGAACCGTATGTTGCAATGCAGAATCAGTTTTCATCGAACTTGTGATTCGTTCGCACGCATGCAGTACTGTCGTGTGGTCTCTTCCTCCAAAAGCATCCCCGATTTTCGGCAAAGACATATCTGTCAGTTCACGCGCCAAATACATGGCAATTTGTCTCGGCAAGACCACTTCTTTTGTGCGGCGTTTGGCTTTTAACTCGTCGATCTTGAGGCCGTAGTGGTCGCCTACTACTTTTTGAATATGCGTCACGGTAATCTTTCTCGGTGCATCCTGATTGATGAGGTCCTTTAGAGCCTGTTCTGCAAGATCCACAGTAATGTCTGCGTTCACCAGAGAAGAATAGGCCACTACACGAATCAGTGCACCTTCGAGTTCACGAATGTTATGGCTTACTTGGGTCGCGATGAAGTAGGCTACGTGTTCATCCAGAAACATCCCGTCCGCTTTCGCTTTTCGTTGAATAATTGCGATTCGTGTTTCGAGATCTGGTGCTTGAATATCAGTAATGAGTCCCCATTCAAACCGACTCCGTAAACGATCTTCAAGGGTCGGGATCTCTCGCGGAGGACGGTCGCTTGAAATGACGATCTGTCTTCCTGCTTCGTGTAGTGCATTGAAGGTGTGGAAAAACTCTTCCTGGGTTTGCTCCTTGTTGGCCAGGAATTGTATATCGTCGATCAGCAATACGTCGATGTTACGGTATCGGTTGCGAAAGTCCCCTGTCTTATTCTCGCGTATCGCACTGATGAATTCATTGGTGAACCGTTCGGACGACAGATAAAGGACTTTCGCACCAGGGTTAAATTGAACGACGTGGTTCCCAACAGCTTGCATCAAGTGAGTCTTTCCAAGACCCACTCCCCCGTAGATAAATAAAGGGTTGTAGGAGGCAGCAGGTTTCTCCGCGACGGCCAAGCTGGCAGCATGGGCAAATCGATTACTTTGCCCGATCACAAAGTTATCGAATGTGTATTTGGGATTGAGCTGTGACGTGGACATGTCAATCGGGAGCTCATCAACACCAGGTTGTGCAACAGCAGCAGCGGATTCTTTATCTTCTTCCCCGCTCATCTTTTCACCTGTGTAAAATTCGACCCGAAACTCCTGTTCGGTGAGTGCGGTCAGGGCATTTTGGACAATGGCTGTGTAGTTTGAAACCAGCCAGTTACACGCAAACAAAGTCGGCACAAAGATTCGCAGCTGCTTTGTCGATCCGTTGTAGTCTGTTATCTGCGTGCCTTGAAACCACGTTTCAAAACTTGGTCCGCTCATGCGCTCCTTCATCATCTGAAGGACTTTACTCCATAATTGTTCAAAAAAGACGTGGTCAAACTTGTTGGTCATACAGGTTCCCAGACCCCCTTACCCCACTGCGTTCAAGCGACAGCTGACAAATGAATCTTACACAACAGCCTGTGGATAACGAAAAACAGAAAAAGTGCTGATTTCTCGCGTATAAAAACACGAGGCCTGTGCACAGTCAGCGGATTTGTGGATAATTTCTTCGGTTTTATAAACAAATCAACAGATTGGGAGGATAGTTATCCACAGGTTGTGGACAAAGCTGTGGACGAATCAGAGTTATGCACTGTCGATTTCGGTCGCTGTGTGACGGATCATATCAAATTACGCAAAGACAGGGCAATGGGTTGTTTCGAATTATCCACAGTGTGGACAAAATTAGAATTAGGTTATCCCAGTACTCTGAATTTGTGTATAAGCTTGTGGGTAAGTGGATATTCTGGGGTCGGTGTCAGGGACTGTGGATAATTCCAGCTGTGGATTACCAGTGGCGTGAAATTCCTGTGGATGTTTGCGGTTAAGCTCTCTTGTGAAGGTTGACACACCTATTCACAGGGATATATAATGTTTGGCAGTGTCTTGTGTTTGGAGTGCTTAATGGAAAAGGGGGTGGCGTTGTGAAGCCGACCTATAATCCGAATCGGAGAAAGCGGAAGAAAGTTCATGGATTCCGCAAGCGTATGAGCTCAAAGAACGGCCGGAAAGTATTAGCCGCTCGCCGTGGCAAAGGACGAAAAGTGTTAAGTGCGTAAGTACATCAACGTGAGGCCACCTCGGTGGCCTTTTTCGATCGTTTAAGGTGATTTTAAAGAGGCCTCGCTACATTTAATGGCGGCGTATCCATAGCATGAAAGGTTGGTCCTGGTGCAATCCCAATTCCGACTTCGAGAAAATCGTGAATTTCGCCGAGTCTTTCAGCGCGGACGGTCTGCTGCTACAGGCCGGTTTGTGTTGTATTGGTACAAGACTCAGATTGGACACTTTCATGTTGGCTTTTCCATCAGCAAAAAAGTCGGCAATGCGGTGCAGCGAAATCAGTTGAAACGTAGACTTAGAGCCTGTTTTCAGGAACTGTCTCCTCAATTGAGAGATCAGTCGGTAGACTTTGTGGTCATAGCCCGCAAAGGTTCGGCGGATACATCGTACTTAGAGATCTGTCGGGACGTTCAGAAGTTGCTCAAAAAGGCCCAGTTCATGGTATGATGTACGGTAGGAGATGGGAGAATGTTCAGCAGAGTGATAGTGTTCTGCATTCGATTCTACCAACGGGCGATTTCACCTTTAACCGGTCCAAGGTGCAGGTTTATACCGAGTTGTTCGAATTATGCGGTTGAAGCGGTACAAGAACATGGCGCGCTCAAAGGATCACTGCTGGCCATGATTCGAATTGTGAAGTGCGGGCCCTGGCATCCGGGTGGGTTTGATCCAGTTCCGAAAAAGAAGTAGGAGGAATCAGCTTTTGGAGGTCGTGCAGCGTAGAAATCGGAAATGGTGGTGGGTCGTCGGTCTGGCGGCCGTGATGTCTCTGTCCGGATGCAGCATGTACCCCACAAAGCCGGGACACTGGCCTGGCGGTCTATGGGGAAACATCTTGCAACACGTTTCATCCGTCATCGACTTCACCGCAAGCCACCTTGGTGGGAGCTATGGACTGGCTCTGCTTGTTGTGACGGTTGCTGTTCGTTTAATCGTCTTGCCTTTGATGATTAAACAGATTCGATATCAGAAGGTTATGCAGTCGCTTCAACCAGAGATTCAAAAAATCCGCAGCAAATATCAGGGCGATAACCAGAAGATCCAGCAAGAGACGATGAAATTGTGGCAACAGTACGGGGTCAACCCAATGTCCGGATGTTTCCCGATGTTAATACAGTTGCCGATTTTGTATGCCTTGTTCGGCGCTATCGAAGGAAATGTGAAGCTAAGTGAAAGTCACTTCCTTGGGATCTTTAACTTGGGCCATCCCGATCATTACTATATCCTTCCGTTACTCGCCGCAATCACGACGTTCTTCTCATCAAAGTTGATGATGGCTGGCACGGATGGCGGACAACAGAAGATGATGTTGTTTATCATGCCTGTGTTTATTTTCATCATTGGCTCGCGGTTCCCGTCTGGCTTAGCCCTGTACTGGGTGTACACAAACCTGTTCCAAGCGGTGCAAACGTATTTCGTGAAGGTGAAGCCGGCGGCGGCGACGGCTGCTGCAAAGGCGGACTCTGGCGGTGGTCCGAGATCCGGCCCCGACAAACCTAAGCGATTAAAGCCCGGTACAAGCGAAAAGCAGGAACAAGTAAGCAGCAAGCGGAAGGAAAGAGGAAACGAAGAGCAAAAAAACTAGCGGTTCCGTGAATTCATCCTCATCCAAAGGAGACTGCACGATGAAGAAGGTTACTGCAACCGGGCGTACGGTGGAAGATGCCGTGACCTCGGCGTTGGTTCGACTGGGTATCTCCAGGTCGCAAGCAACAGTTCGGGTAATGAGTGAACCCGTAAAAGGACTGTTCGGATTTATTGGCGGCCGGGAGGCACAGGTAGAGGTTTCAGTGATTCGGACACCAGAAGAGACAGCAAGAGATTTTCTCTCAGAGACCTTGATTCACATGGGGATTGACGCGAGGATTCGTTTGCTGCCTGCGTCTGAAGACACACCAACGACGCTTGAGATTATATGCGACGAGAATGATCTTCCGGTGGTCATCGGTAAGCACGGTTCCACCCTTGACTCGTTGCAGTACCTTGTGAACGTTGTGGCCAATCAGGGTCAGGAAAGCTATACACGGCTGTTTTTGGATGCAGGGATGTACAGGCAGCGCCGCCAGGAAGGTTTGCAGCGTCTAGCGGATAGAGCTGCCGTCCGCGCTTTACGCACAAAGCGTCCGGTGTCACTCGATCCGATGCCGGCACATGACAGGAAGTTTGTTCACACGTACCTGCAAAATCGGAGCGATGTTACCACAACGAGCGAAGGTACAGATCCGTACCGTAAGGTGGTCGTCGTGCCATTCGTACAAACCGGCCCAGCACGCAAGAACGGCTGAGAACGGAAACCTTACTCTGCATCTTGAATTGGAATCATACTCACCCCTACCCTTCTCTGAAGAGAAGGGTTTGTTGCATGGTGGCAAGGAGGCGAAAACTGTGAGGGAACGCGGCGAGGTATATGCAACAGACACCATAGCAGCGATTGGAACTGCACTCGGTGAAGCGAGTGTAGGTATGGTCCGCGTCAGTGGTCCGGAAGCAGGTCGGATTGCCGATCGAATGCTGAAGTTAAAAGGCAATGCTCACCTGTCTGAGCAGAAACGGGGAATGTGGTACGGAACACTGATTCACCCTGAGACAAAATCTGACCTTGATGAATGTGTTGCACTATGGATGCCGGGTCCGCACAGTTATACTGCCGAAGACGTCGTAGAGTTCCAGGTACACGGCGGGTTGCAATTGGTGCAGAGCGTGCTTAGTGCAGCGCTTATGGCGGGAGCTCGTTTAGCCGAACCAGGGGAATTCACAAAACGAGCGTTTCTCAACGGACGAATTGATCTATCCCAGGCAGAAGCCGTGATTGATTTAATTCGGGCCAAAACGGAACTTGCGAGTCGCTCTGCGTTACAGCTTGTAAAAGGAGACTTCAGTGAATCCATCCGTCGAATGCGCCAGACATTAATTCGATTGCAGGCACATGTGGAAGTGACCATCGATTATCCAGAACATGATGTAGAAAGTGTAGCTTGTGCGCGTGTTATTGAAACTGGACAGGAATTGCTTACCGAGATACAGGAACTGATTCGGCGTGGTAAGATGGGACGAGTCCTTCGTGAGGGCATTCGCACTGTGATTCTTGGAAGGCCGAATGTTGGCAAGTCATCACTCATGAATGCCTTGTTAAGGCAAGATCGAGCGATCGTTACAGACATCCCCGGTACCACTAGAGACGTCATTGAGGAGTATGCCAATATTGGAGGTATCCCCTTTCGTATTCTAGACACTGCTGGGATACGAGACACGGAGGATATCGTAGAAAAACTCGGTGTTGAACGATCGCGAGAGGCTCTTCGAGAGGCTGAGTTTGTGATTGTCGTGTTGAATTCCAATGAGCCGCTTTCGCTTGAGGATGAGGAACTATTGCTCCAAACGGAGGGGTTGCCTCGCGTCATCGTATTAAATAAGTCGGATCTTGAGCGGCGCATTGATGGGGTCGAACCGCTTGCTGGGGATTCGGCGGTCGTAGAACTGTCCTTAAAAGCCGGACGCGGGTTGGAAGAATTGGAACATGAGATGGTTTTACGAGCAACAGCTGGCGGCGTACAGATGGATGATGCGAGTTACATGACCAACGCACGCCAGAATACACTTCTTCAAGGCGTAGTGGACGATTTAGAGTTAGCTGTTGAAGCAGCTGCTGCTGGGGCAACACTTGATATCATCGCGGTTCAGTTGCAAAGTGCCTATGCAGGCCTTGGTCAGGTGATTGGAGAAGAAGCTGGCGAAGACTTGTTGAATGAGATATTTTCGAACTTTTGCCTAGGGAAATAGACCGGAAACAGGTTTGTTTAATAGATGATGAAGATTAGGGAATGAACTGAAAGATAAATCGGTACGAGGAGGATACAGATGGCGATTCTCAGCGGGAACTATGATGTGATTGTGGTAGGCGCTGGACACGCAGGTTGTGAAGCGGCGCTCGCGAGTGCGCGGATGGGCTGTCGTACGCTGCTGTTAACCATCAATCTCGACACCATAGCCTACATGCCGTGTAATCCTTCAGTTGGAGGACCGGCAAAAGGTATTGTCGTGCGAGAGATTGATGCACTCGGTGGTGAAATGGCGCGCAACATTGATGCAACCTATATTCAAATGAGGATGCTGAACACTGGTAAGGGGCCAGCTGTGCAGGCGTTGCGCGCGCAGGCAGATAAGGTTTTATACGGTCTGAACATGAAGAGGACTCTTGAAGACGAGCCAAACCTAACCTTGAAACAAGGTATGGTAGATGAATTGATTGCTGCAGAGGGCCAAATTCAGGGGGTCGTCACGAAGTCAGGATTGGAATATCGAGCATCATCGGTTGTCCTGACGACTGGCACATACCTGCGCGGAAGGGTTTTTATCGGAGATGTTTCATATGAGAGTGGGCCAAATGGGCAACTCCCTGCTGTAAAACTGTCAGCCAGCCTGCACCGTCTCGGTTTCGAGACGGTTCGTTTCAAAACCGGCACGCCGCCTCGGATTAATCGACACACCATTGATTTCGGTCCGATGGTGGAGCAGCCTGGAGATGAACATCCTGGACATTTTTCTTTTGATAAAGATGTTCCGGAACGCGAACAAGTCTCTTGTTGGTTAACGTCCACAACGGTGGACAGTCACGAGATCATTCGACAAAACCTGCACCGTGCCCCCATGTACTCTGGACAGATTGAAGGGACTGGTCCTCGGTACTGCCCGTCGATTGAAGATAAGGTCGTTCGATTCAGTGAGCGGGATAGCCATCAGATATTTCTAGAACCTGAAGGCAAGGACACGAGTGAGTGGTACGTTCAGGGGCTTTCGACAAGCCTTCCGGAAGACGTGCAGCTGCAGATTTTGAGGACCGTCCCCGGCTTGGAGAAAGCCGAAATGCTTCGTCCTGGATACGCAATTGAGTATGACGCGATTGTCCCGACCCAACTCTGGCCGACACTAGAGACAAAGTTCGTCGGAGGGCTGTTTACCGCTGGCCAAATCAATGGGACATCCGGATACGAGGAGGCGGCCGGGCAGGGTATTATGGCAGGTATCAACGCAGCCCGCAGGGCGCAGCAGAAAGACCTGGTTGTTCTATCGAGATCGGACGCATACATCGGTGTATTGATTGACGATTTGGTGACGAAAGGAACCAATGAACCTTATCGACTGCTCACATCACGGGCGGAATACCGACTTTTGCTTAGACACGACAATGCAGATCTTAGATTAATGGACATTGGCTGCGAGATAGGGTTATTGAAGAAGGAGAAGTATCAATCCATGGCTGCCAAACGTGAGGCTGTGGAACGCGAAAAGCAACGCTTGCAAAATATCCGGGTTAAGCCGGAAGCCGCGAATCCTGTACTTCGGACCATTCCGTCGCGCGAGATTACTGAGGTTGCTTCCCTTGAGCAGCTGTTGCGCCGTCCTGAGGTACTGTACAGTCACATTGAGCGGATGGAACGCAACTCATCAAGTTTGGCAGGAGAGGACAGCTCGGGGACTTTAACGCTCGATGACGAAGTGGTCATGCAGGTTGAAATCCAGACCAAGTATGCAGGCTACATTCAGAAGCAGGAGCAGGAAATTGTCCGTCAGAAGAAACTTGAGGAAAAGCGGATCCCCGAGTGGTTGGACTTTGACTCAATTCGAGGACTTGCCTCTGAAGCGCGGGAAAAATTGACGAAAATACGGCCGCAGACGGTCGGTCAGGCATCTCGAGTCCCTGGGGTTACTCCGGCTGATATCTCGATTCTTCTGATCGCGATAGAACAGAACTTTGGCCGAGGACAACAGGAGGAACACAGAGCGCATGGGTGATGTAAGAGAGTTGCGCAAAGCGTTCGCGAGCTTGAACGATACAGCGTGGGAGCAGTTAGGGACGTATTTTCAGATGTTGGTGGATTGGAATGAGAAGGTAAATCTGACCGCCATCACCGATGAGACTGAGGTCTATGTCAAACATTTCTTTGACAGCCTCTTAATTGCCTCATCTTCCGAAAGCGAGTCCGTCTTAGCGTCGTCACATCGCATTTGTGATATCGGGACCGGCGCTGGTTTTCCTGGGCTTGTGCTGGCCATTGCTGCCCCCGGCAAACACTTCGTGTTGGTGGATGCATTGGCAAAACGGTTGAAGTTTTTGCAATCAGTGGTTGATGCACTCGCACTTAAGAATGTGGATCTCGTGCATGCACGTGCAGAGGATTTTTCCAGGCAGAAACAATACCGGGAATCCTTTGATTTGGTCGTGTCTCGAGCGGTGGCCAAACTGAATGTGTTATGTGAGTTGACTCTGCCGCTCGTAAAAGTGGGTGGCTGGTTTGTATCCTATAAGGGTCCGTCTGTAGAAGACGAGTCGGCAGAGGCGACACACGCCATTGGGATATTAGGTGGTAGAGAAGCATTTATGCAGAGCTGCACACTGCCTCTCGACATGGGTACACGTACTTTGGTAGGAATTCGAAAAGACCGGAGTACCCCCAAGGAGTATCCCCGAAAGGCTGGAACACCGCAGAAAGCGCCTTTGTAATAACGTGTAGTCGTGAACTGGAGAAGGTGAACATTTCCAAGGGAATAATTTGGCTGTGCCCGCTGTCGAAAGGCTGTCGGCATTTGGCGAATGGAAGGAAGTTTTGTCCTGAGGAAGGAATTCGGCCAGGTTTCATGGAAACCAATTTACGTAGACAAAGGGCGGAAGATATAGAGCGATGAATCGAGGGATAGCGGTGATGCGAGAGTCATGGGGAAAACTGCTGGGTTCGCGGGAAGCAGGCCCTGAAGATACGAATGTGGTGCAAATTGGTGTGGATGAGATAGTATCGAACCCGTTTCAGCCCCGAACCGTATTTGACGAGTCGAGCATTTCCGAACTGGCTGCTACCATTCGTACGCATGGTGTGATTCAACCGATTGTCGTGCGCAGAAACAATGGCAAATATGAGTTGATTGCTGGGGAACGCCGATGGCGGGCAGTTCGAAGCTTGGGATGGAAAACAATTCCTGCCATAGTGCGTGTCATGAACGATGCGCAGACAGCGTCTGCGGCTTTAATCGAAAATCTGCAACGTGAGGGATTGACGCCAATTGAAGAGGCTGTCGCCTATCAACAGTTGCTGGAAATTCATGGATTGACACAGGAGAGTTTAGCTCAGAGACTTGGCAAAGGGCAATCAACGATTGCCAATAAGCTCAGGCTGTTACATTTGCCTGAGTCTGTTCGGGAAGCTCTATTACAACGTCAGATTACTGAGCGCCACGCAAGAGCACTGCTGGCACTGCCTTCGGAAGAGATGCAGATTAAGATCCTTGAAGAATGCATCGATAAGGGATGGAATGTTAAGCAGACGGAAGAACGCGTCAAGGCTGTGATGGCGCGGTTGCAACAACCTGAGCGTCCGAGGGCGAGGAGAAAGGGCTTGTCCAAAGATGTTCGACTGGCTGTGAACACAATTCGGCAGTCTCTATCGATGATTACAAAGTCTGGGCTCCAAGTAGACTGTCAGGAACAGGATGATGCAGACTTCTACGAGTTTGTTATTCGGGTTCCAAAGAAGTAAGATTGCATGGCTGGAAGCCACACACTGAAGGGTCGCAGGGATCTCCCACGGCGGGGGTCCTTTTTATTTCTGCTTTGGAACGGGTTACCGATTCGTGAATTGTATGGGATAATTGATAGGATACTAGTTTAAGATCCTCTTACACTTTTTGATTGAGTGACCTCCTGAGCATTGTTTTGAAGTAGAATGGATGTTAGCATATTTGGGCGAATATTGTTAGGAGGGCGCAACATTGGCCAGTGGGCGTGTTATTGCAGTGGCGAACCAAAAGGGTGGTGTGGGCAAGACCACGACCGCGGTCAATTTAGGGGCCTGTATTGCCAGTTTGGGAAAACGTGTACTGTTGGTAGATATTGATCCGCAGGGAAACACGACATCAGGCATTGGGATAAACAAGGCTGATGTTCGTTACTGCGTTTATGATGTCATTATTAACGATGTGGCAGTCCAAGACGCTATCTTACCGACAAGGTTAGATTCGCTTTCCGTTCTTCCCGCAACAATTCAGCTGGCTGGCGCCGAAATTGAACTCGTACCGACGATCTCAAGAGAAGTCCGTTTGAGACGTGCGCTACAGCCGCTTAGAAGTCAGTTTGACTACATTATTATTGATTGTCCACCATCGCTTGGTCTCTTGACGGTGAATGCGTTGACTGCATCAGATTCTGTGTTGATTCCTATTCAGTGTGAGTACTATGCGCTGGAAGGCCTCAGCCAGCTTTTGAATACCATTCGGTTGGTCCAAAAGCATCTTAACACTTCATTGGAAGTGGAAGGTGTCGTTTTGACGATGTTAGATGCCCGAACGAATCTTGGCCTGCAGGTAATCGAAGATGTTAAGAAGTATTTTCGGGACAAGGTGTACCATACTGTCATTCCGAGAAATGTACGCCTTAGTGAAGCGCCAAGTCACGGTCAACCTATCATCTTCTACGATCCGCGGTCACGTGGTGCGGAGACGTACATGGATCTCGCAAAGGAAGTGGTGAGAGGTGGTTAAGAAAGGGCTCGGCAAAGGTCTTGAGGCATTAATCCCACAATTGAATGTCACCGAAGCCGATGCAGTTCACGAGGTGGCAATTGAGGAACTTCGTCCGAATCCCTACCAGCCGAGGCGAGAGTTTAATCAGGAGAAACTAAAGGAATTGGCGGAATCCATTGAGCAACACGGGATTATACAGCCACTGATTGTTCGAAAGAGCAAAGTCAAGGGTTATGACATTGTTGCTGGTGAACGGCGGTTTCGCGCAGCGCAACTGGTGGGGTTAGAGCGAGTCCCAGTAGTGGTTAGAGAATTCTCGGAAGTCGAATTAATGGAAGTGGCTGTGATTGAGAATCTTCAGCGAGAGGACCTCAACGCCCTGGAGATTGCTGAGGCATATGCCAATCTGATGGAGAAGGCGAATATGACGCAAGAGCAACTTGCTCGTCGTGTAGGCCAAAGTCGGAGTCATGTTGCGAATATGTTGCGGTTGCTCCAATTACCCTCCTCAGTACAACAATATGTTTCACGTGGAACATTGTCGATGGGGCATGCCCGTGCGTTATTGGCCGTGGATAATGCTAAGAAACAAAGTCAGCTTGCAGATCTGGTTGTTCAACAGGAAATGAGTGTACGTAAGCTTGAGTCGCTCGTGTACAATCCAGAAAAGAATGTTTCACGTGAAACAAAGGTCAAAAAGGATCCGAACGTTCAATTGTACGAAGATGAGTTCCGTAGATATCTTGGGACATCGGTCAAAATCTTGCAAGGAAAAAAGCGAGGCAAGATTGAAATTGAATATTTCTCACGTGATGACTTGGAACGTATTCTAGGACTTATTGCAACAAAAATGCAATAGTCTCGATAAAGACTCATTTGTATATTCACTTGAAGTGTATCTTGCAGGGTGGTGCAGACATCTGTGTATTTGTTAGGCACTTTAGTCAATGGGGCGGCGATTCTCATCGGCACAGGACTCGGCCTTCTGATGCCGAAGGTTCCGCCTCGTTTTCACTCCACGGTGATGCAAGGTCTATCGTTGGCGGTGCTGTTAATCGGTCTCTCGATGGCGCTTGGCGATACTGGAGACATTCTAATCATTATTATTAGTTTGGTCATTGGGGCTCTGCTCGGTGAATGGATTAATATTGATGGTTTGCTGAACCGTATGGGGGATTGGGTGCAACGCAAGTTCGTTCGTTCGGATACGAGTCGTACAGCAGAAGCTTTTGTGACCGCTAGTTTGGTGTTCTGTGTGGGCTCAATGGCTATTGTGGGGGCTATTCAAAGTGGTCTGACTGATGTCCATCGAACGCTGTACGCAAAGTCTCTTTTAGATTTTGTGTCTTCAACTGTTTTTGCGTCAACGCTCGGAGTTGGGGTTGTTTTTTCAGTGCTGCCGGTTGTGCTGTACGAAGGCGGAATCGCAACCATTGCACATTTGTTTGGAGCTGACCTGCAAAATCAGGCGGTGATTTCGTGCATGACAGCCACCGGTGGATTGTTAATCGCTGCAATCGGGATTAACCTCCTGGGACTCAAAAAACTGGCAGTGGGCAACCTGCTTCCGGCAATGTTTGTCGCAGCATTGCTGAAGTGGTGGGCTCCTCACTTGACTACACTGCTCTCCATCGTCCACCTGTACCATGGTTGATGCCAAGGGTGATTCACCAGATCAACGCTGCGAAAGAAACTGCTTACTCGCTCGCCTAAAACTGCAGAATTTGCCTGTGAAGACAATCTTGTTTTTGCCGCATACTATGGTTCGGGAATTGGAAATCCAGTACCTATGATCTTGCGATTCACTATTTGGGATTGGAGTAACGCCGCATGAAGCTGTCCAGTGAAACCATGATACTTTGGTTGATTGTCCTAAGCGCAATCGCCATACTCAATTTCGTGCTCTTCCTTGTGTCGTCTGCACAGAAGTCCAAAATGCGTCGTCAGTTTAAGCGCTGGCAAGGCATTCATCAAACTGCTGACTTAGAGGCTGTGTACGCACAAACGATTGACAAAGTTCGAGAAGCCGAGGAGTCACTAGCGAATGTGGCGGCGAACGTCCGGGCGATGGAGACCGCACTTCGAACAAAAATCGGAACCCCATCAATCAAACGTTACAATGCCTTTTCAGACACAGGGAGTGACCTGAGTTTCTCCATCGCCCTGTTGGATGATACGCAAACAGGGGTGGTTCTCTCGTCGATTTACGGCAGAGAGGAATCCCGTACATACGGGAAGCCGGTTGTTGAAGGCCAATCAACGTATCCGCTGACGAGTGAAGAATCTGAAGTGGTGTCCTTGTCCAAACACAAGGTCCCAAAACAACTGGTCTAACTTCTGCACTTTGTTGGTCAAACCATAGTTTGAATCTCGTTGGGCGAAGGTGTATATGCGAAGATTCCATTTCATTGTGAACCCCGCTGCAGGTCGCGGCAAAGCATTAAACATTTGGTCCACCATTTCAAATTCCCTCGAAGACCGTGCGGCCATCGAGGGAATTCCTATGGTCATGACCAAGTCCTATGTCCATGAAACTATTCCTGCCCTTGACCCTGAAACGATTTTGGTGAGCGTTGGCGGGGACGGTTCGGCTCATTACGCCGCCAAAGAGGCCCTTCGGCTTGGCTGTGGTCTAGCTATTGTTCCTGGTGGTACGGGGAATGATATGGCTCGAAATCTAGGACTTCCAGTTGACTCTGATGCACTGATGGATATGCTCCTCAGAGGAACGCTTCAGACCATTGATGTGATTCGCATCAATGGTAACCCTGTCTTTAATTTAGCTGGGTTTGGCATTGATGCAGAGGTGGTGCACTGGATTGAAAAGCATGCTTTGCTAAAAAGGGTCGGTCGCATGGGCTATGGAATTGTCGTACCTCTGGTACTCTGGAAACACCGCTGGTTTCACGCGGCGGTCCGCACTGAAGATAACGTCACCTACTCCTTCACCAATGCATCTATCTTTGCGATTGCGAATGGAGCCCTCTTTGGCGGCGGAATGAAAATTGCCCCGACGGCCTGTCCGTCTGACGGGCAACTCGATTTGGTCATCGCAACTGGGCTCTCGAAACTCGGTATACTTCGGCTTTTCCCACAAATCTATCGTGGAACGCATGTGTCCGATCCGTCTGTGACGTATTTAAAAACCCGGCGATTCACCATTGAATTTTCATATCCGCTCACAGCCGCAGAATACGACGGCGAATGCTACGACAGTCCTGCGTGCGCTGAGGTAGAAGTCGTGCCGGAACTCCGCGTGTTGCTTCCTGTTTCTGCTGTTGACGAACCTAAATCTCTACAATGACTTGCTGAGAATGCACTAGCTTTGCCCCCTTGTCTAACCGGATTACGGGTACTCACTTGTGCTGACAAGACGTTGCCGATTGTAATACCTTCTCAAA
This sequence comes from Paenalicyclobacillus ferrooxydans, assembly GCF_001399675.1. Taxonomy (GTDB): domain Bacteria; phylum Bacillota; class Bacilli; order Alicyclobacillales; family Alicyclobacillaceae; genus Alicyclobacillus_B; species Alicyclobacillus_B ferrooxydans. The sequence goes on along the minus strand of NZ_LJCO01000076.1, from coordinate 20,784 downwards.
CTACCTTTCAGTGCTTCAACGACAATGTCACTCATTTTCATGACAACGTTTAGTCGCGTATTTTGCAAAACAAAATACTCCATAAAGCCACTCACGTTGACGACTCCTGTAATCGTGTAATCTCCGAATTCAGGCAAAGATTTTTTAACTCCAGCCCCAGGTCGAAGGGGACCCCGTTCAATGATGATTTGTCCTACATGATCAAACTTCCCTAGACAGGCGTCGATGGCCAAAATAAATGGATTGCGAAAATTGGCACAGCGAATCTGCTCCAAGGTAGCAGCAAGATTTACCGCGTGTACCGGTTCCTCCAGACTTCCATAAACTCGAACACTCTTCAGGCCGCTGAGTTTTGAGCCCACAATGGGTCCAAACGCATCTCCTGTGGAACGATCCGTTCCGACACAGACGATCACGATGTCCCTGCCAGAGGCGCTTTGCAAAACTTGATCGATGGCTCTAGAGAGGATGAAGACAGCCATGTCATCCTCGAATGACACACGCTGCGTAGCAAATGCTTCTGCCGAAAATTCGTTCAGGTCGGTTGGATGGGTCACGCAAACATCCTCCTACGCCGGAATATTCCCAGTATACGTACGCGTACTGTGAACTATACCTGTCCTATAAGGTTTCTTCGTCTGGTAGGGGGACTAGCGATGATTGACGTTGTACTGCTCGTGGAACTTTCGTGGTGCTTTATTTGGCTCGTTAAAAAAAGACTTCAAACCGCATTGCTGTACACTGGGGGTGTCTTCGCTGCCGGCTATACAGCATGGCAAACATCAGGGCGTGTCTCTCGATGGTTTGCCTCGCCTGCGCATCCCGCCTTTCTTTGGATTGAACGTAATATCACAACAAATGCGAAGGCTGTGTCCATACTCGCCCACTATGTGCCGCCTCAGCCAGTAGACACATCAATGACGCAAACGCACTGGATTGCTATTCATGTTGCAAAGGTTTTGGTTTTTTGTGCGATTACACTCGCTGTATTTGTTACGTTTGCGGTTATCGTCTTCCTAAGAAGGGCAATCTGGGACCTCGGTGAAGAATCGCCGGAAGTACGGCTTGACGCCAGATGGATCACAGTCTTCACAGCCCTAACTTGTACCTTGTATACGGGGGTGTTTAGCGTCACTCTCTTTGCAAACCTAGCTTGGGTTCGACCCTTCCAAGGGCTCGCCGGCTTAATCGGGCAATCCGTGGCCATGCACCTCTACGCATTGCTTTTTCACACACCCTAGCTGATTGCGACCCGTCCTCCGAAGAACGTCAGGCACGCGTGCTCTAGGTATCAAAATATACCTGCCCCTCTTGTGTCGTCGTGCCCGAACCCCAACTGCAGTCCTGTGATATATTTAGGGGAGGCAAACTGGGATGAAGGAGGGGAAGTCTCATGTGGGACAAGCTATGGAAATTCACCCTTGCCTATGCTTCCAAACACGCTGATCTTCTCACCACCGTTGCGAGAGATGTGGGGCAGATTGTAGTCCTCTTTATTGCAGCGCGGATTTTAATCTCTGTTCTCTCCAGGGCTTCAAGGCGGGTACTCCAGTTCCGGGCAGTCAAGATTGACGAGCGACGCCGACAAACGCTGCTTTCCCTGGTGCACAACATCATCCGCTATACCATCTATTTCATCTTTGTCCTAATGAGTCTCGAGATACTGAGTTTTCATATTCAGACGTTACTTGCCGGTGCGGGGATCGCGGGGCTGGCAGTAGGGTTCGGAGCCCAAAGCGTAATCAAGGACCTTTTGACTGGTTTCTTTATTCTCTTTGAGGACCAGTACGGTGTCGGCGACTACGTCACCATCAATGGTCAGACCGGAACTATAACACAGATTGGTATCCGCCTGACACGTCTGCAGGTTTGGACTGGTGAAGTGGAGAGTATCCCGAATGGCTTGGTTCAACAGGTTACGAATTACTCACGTACCAACTCTCTTGCGGTGGTTGATGTCGGAGTCAATTACGCTACGGACATTAATCAGGCCATGGAGATTATGAACCGCACCATGCAGGACATGAAAGCGACGAATCCCAACATTGTCGGCGACATCAACGTTCTTGGGGTTCAAGCCTTGCAAGCGGATGACATCCTGCTGCGGGCGACAGCAGATTGTAAAGCTATGACGCAGTACGGGGTTCAGAGGATGGCATATTTAAAGATCAAAGAGGCCTTTGATGAAGCTGGGATAGACATTCCGGTGCCGCAACGGGTGATTGAGATTAAACACTCAGATATTTTTCCGAATCGGCAAATGACAGTCTCGCAGAACAAGGAGTGAACCGAGATGGCAGTCGTGTACGGTCTTGGGGACATCGTGACGCTCAAAAAGCCGCATGCATGTGGTGAAAATCGTTGGTGTATCATCCGTATGGGCATGGATATTCGAGTCAAGTGTACGAAGTGCGACCACAGCGTCCTGATACCGCGCCAGAGGTTTGACCGCGTGATTCGAAAGGTTCTGGTTCAAGGCGAGCGTCAGGAGGGCACCCATGACGGAAATTAAGACAGCATGTCCACTCGACTGTTGGGATGCCTGCAGCATGATAGCTGTGGTGAAAGACAACAAAATCGTCAGTCTGCGTGGTGATGAAACGCATCCTGTGACAAAAGGCACCATCTGCAGCAGAGGTCGAAGAATTCTTGACCGTACGTACTCGCCTGACCGGATTTTGACCCCGAAAAAAAAGGTGAAGGGTGTTTGGTGTGATATCACCTGGGATGACGCCCTAACCGAGATCGCGGAGAAAATTCAACACGCACTCGACGCTCACGGGCACCACTCTATCTTTCATAATTACGACTGGGGTTCCGGGACCATCTTGAAAAGTCTCAATCAACGGTTTTTCTATCAACTGGGCGGTTGTACCGAAACCGTTGGGAGTCTCTGTTGGGATGCGGGCCTGATGGCGCAAACCTATGATTTTGGCCAGGCCAGGAGCCACCATCCATCCGATCTGAGACACGCTCGACGAATTGTCGTTTGGGGTAGAAACCTGCCTGTCACCAACATGCATATGGTTCCGTTTGTCCGCGAAGCGATGGAACAGGGTGCTGAGCTCATGGTCATCAATCCGTTGCCGACTGACCTTGACCGCAAAGCAAGTGTTCTCATTCGGCCGCGCCCGGGCACTGACGGTGCCTTAGCCCTTGGTGCACTGCGAATTTGCAGAGACAATGACTGGATTGACAAGACATTTATTGATCACAACTCTATCGGTTTTGCTGAGCTAAGCGCATATCTTGACTCTTTTACACTTGACTTTGTTAGTGCCGAGACCAATGTGCCTGTGCACCTCATTCAGGAACTGGCAACTTGGTACGGCAAGACCCAACCGTTATCTACGCTTCTTGGGCTTGGATTACAGCGTTATGCCGGCGGAGGCAATACAATCCGAGCTATCGACGCGTTAGCTGCGGCCACAGGGCAAATTGGTAAAAAGGGAGGCGGAGTGAATTACGCCAACCGAGAAATGACTCAATTCATTGATGAGGCAGCCTTGACAGGACGGGAAAATGCTGACGTTCGAGAATTCGAAAGAGGGACTCAAGCACTCTCTATCATAAACGCAGATCCCCCAATCGACCTGATGTTTGTAACACGCACCAATCCAGTATCGCAGGTACCGAATACAGAATCTTTACTGAAGGCGTACGCTGCCATACCGACTATCGTGGTGCTCGACACAATGATGACAGCGACTGCCGAGTTGGCTGACTACTTCTTACCTTGTACGACAGTATTTGAAGAAGAAGACATATCACTTTCCACCATGTGGCATCCTTACATCACGTTTGCGAACCGCGTCATAGACCCGGAAGGAGAGGCCAAAGCCGATCACGAGATATTCGCACTGTTGGCAGACCGTCTCGGATTTGGTGACGATATGCATAAACCGCTGGAGGAATGGTTTGAACGGGCGCTGCGTCCGCTTTCCAGACATAACCTTGGCATTAAAGATCTGCGCAACAATGGAACTCTACAGATCCCGCTTGCCGACGTGCCGTTTAACGATGGCGTCTTTGTCACACCATCCAAGAAGTTTGAGTTCGCCTCGAAGTTTGCCCAACGAGACGGTCTGTCACTGACGGCTTCATACGTGCAGCCAAAGGAATCGATGGCAGTTTCTAATTCGAAAGGTGCACAATATCCCTATGCGCTTTTAACAATTCACCCAAGAACCTCTGAGAACTCACAACACCGTCATTGGCCGCAACTGCCGAACCGACCCACAGCCGAAATATCTGAAGTCATTGCTGCGGAAACAGGGCTATCGACCGGTGCCGATGCACGACTACAAACCCCGTATGGTGAATTGCGAGTCTATATCAAAGTGATTGAGGATGGGCACCCTTATACCGTGAAATTGGAGTCGGGTTGGTGGAACGGAGGAATGACTATCAATCAACTGACACCTGTACGTTCCGCAGACTTTGGGTCCCAAACTGCGCAGTACGACGTTTCTTGCAACCTTGTCTTGGAGGCATAAAAAATGGGGTCCCTGACCGGGACCCCATGTCGCCGAGTGCGGCGACTACGTAAAAGGTGTGAGATACGCGGCAGCTGCACACGCACTGCAGCACCTGTCGACAGTCGCAATACGGCGTGTCAGCAAGAGCTATGCGCAGAGCATCGTGCTCCGGCGGTTCCTTGTGGAGGGCAGTACTTCGACCGCAAGGGCTTTCGTCGGCAGCTTCCGCACGCGAAGTTTACGCATGAGTCGCCTGAGCATGACGATTCACCTCCTCGGCATCTTTATTTTGCCACTATTTCCGTCTTTCATCCATGGCACAATAGTCCCGGGAGCCCTGAAGCAAACATAAAGTGAATGAATCCTTGTTGACCACTGGAACCAAACTACATCGCGGAGAGAGACTAGTCCAAATTGACTTTCTCTATTACGATATGGACAAATCGCAACGCTTATTACGATATGGTATACTTTATCACTTGACATGATTGTTCCGCTACTGATTCCGCCCTATACTGTCTCCATTGGGCCATAGCGGAGGAAAAAAGAGGTGCAAGCATGCCACTGCAGGCAGGTATCGTCGGACTCCCCAATGTGGGAAAATCAACTTTGTTTAATGCCATCACAAAGGCAGGCGCTGAAGCGGCCAACTACCCTTTTTGTACCATTGATCCGAACGTGGGCGTGGTCGAAGTTCCCGACCCGCGGTTAGTTAAACTCGCTGAGATTGTGCATCCCAAGAAAATTGTGCCAACCGCGTTCGAATTTGTTGATATCGCTGGACTTGTTGCCGGAGCAAGCCGAGGTGAAGGTCTTGGCAACAAGTTTCTCGGGCACATCCGTGAAGTAGACGCCATTGTTCATGTAGTTCGCTGTTTTGAGAACCCGGATGTCACCCACGTCAGTGGATCGGTCGATCCACTTCGTGACATCGAAGTCATTGAACTCGAGTTGATTTTAGCCGACCTCGAGTCCGTTCAACGCAGGCTGGACAGAACCCGCAAGAACCTCAAGTCCGGTGACAAGAAGTATGCCGTTGAGGTTGCCGCCCTGGAGCGTATTGAGGCGACGCTCGGTGACGGCAAGCCAGCTCGTATTGTTGACCTCAGTGATGATGAGAAAGTGTTGTTACGAGACCTCCATTTGCTCAGTAACAAACCGGTACTGTACGCAGCGAACGTTGCTGAGGACGAGGCGGCAAATGAAGATGGTAATGATTTCGTAAAAAAGGTCCGCGAGCGCGCCGCGTCCGAAGGCGCGGAGGTGGTTGTCGTCAGCGCACAACTAGAGTCTGAAATCGCAGAGCTAGAAGGGGAAGACAAGGCGGTGTTTTTAGAGGAACTCGGATTGGTTGAATCGGGGCTCGACCGGCTCATCCGTGCGGCTTATGACCTTCTGGGGCTCAGGACCTATTTCACCGCTGGAGAACCTGAAGTCCGTGCATGGACCATTCGAACTGGAACGAAGGCTCCGCAAGCCGCTGGAGTCATCCACACCGACTTCGAAAAGGGGTTCATTCGAGCTGAAGTGGTTGCCTACGCAGATTTGATTGGGACAGGCTCCTATAATGCTGCCAGAGAAGCCGGGAAAGTCCGTCTTGAGGGCAAAGACTACGTTGTGCAAGATGGTGACGTCATGCATTTTCGCTTCAACGTCTAAGCAATTGTCGATTGGTTTCAAAGTTTTGATTGTGAAGCAAGGTCATACGTGTTAATATGAGTACTTGGCACGTTGATTCTTGACGAGCCCATCCTTGCTCTGTCTTTGGGACAGGGCCATAGTCCAGAAGGAGGTGACGCGTGATGCACCAATACGAAACGATGTATATTCTGAAGTCCGATCTGGAAGCAGAACAGACATCCACGTTGGTGTCCAAGTATCAAAATCTCGTCACTGAGCACGGTGGTGAAATCTCCAAGCTTGAGGAGATGGGGAAACGACGTCTCGCCTATGAGATCAATCATAGTCGCGATGGATACTACGTGCTCATGGAGTACTCAGCTGACACAGACTTTACTCGCGAGCTTGAGCGCCAGATGAGAATCGACGACAGCGTAATTCGTTTTCTTACTGTGCGTGTAGGCGAATAAATCTCGTGGAGGGGTTTGCATGCTGAACCGGGTGGTACTCATTGGTCGATTAACCCAGGATCCTGAACTTCGTTACACCAACTCAGGTACGGCTGTTGCATCGTTTACGCTTGCTGTAGACAGAATGCGCAACAACCAGTCCGGTGAACGAGAAACCGATTTTATCAATATCGTCGTGTGGCAGAAACAGGCGGAGCTTTGTGCACAGTATTTGCACAAAGGCAGGCTTGCGGCCGTCGACGGCAGACTGCAGATTCGCAGCTACGAGAATCGGGAAGGTCAGAAAGTCAGGGTTGCAGAAGTTGTTGCAGAAACTGTGAGGTTCCTTGATCGGGGAGATAATGCTTCAATGAACAGTTCCTCCGGTTATAGTCAGGCTCCTTCGCAGAATCAAAACATGTCTCGACCAGCACCTGAGCCGAAGCGCACACCTCGGTTTGACGATGATCCGTTCGCAGACGACAGTCAGCCCATCGATATTTCCGATGATGACTTGCCGTTTTAAGACAAGCGATGAAAAAAGTGTTCGGCAAAGACTACGACGAGGAGTGATGAAGGATGCCGCGGAAAGGTCGTGGCGGGAAGCGTCGTAAGGTCTGCCAGTTCTGCGTAGACAGAATTAAACAGGCTGATTATAAAGACGTGAATCGCCTGAACAAGTTCTTGACAGAACGGGGCAAGATTTTACCACGACGCATTACCGGAAACTGCGCGCGCCATCAGCGCCAGGTTACATTGGCTATCAAGCGTTCGCGCCAGATTGCGCTTATGCCTTATACTACAGAGTAAGATCGGGAGCGAGGGACAATGATCCCTCGCTTCTTCTCATATGGACCCGAGCAGGATAATCCCTCACAAACGTGGAAATAACGGATGAGCTATACCGAGCTTTCGGATGCCGGACTCACCTTGCAGATTGCAAGGCAGCGTTCGTCGGCACGGGGAGGGTGTCACGGTGCCGCCAATGGATAATCACGTACAGATTGCGCGTAAGATCCGTAGTGTGGAAAGTGTTAAGATCCAGATGATGCAACAATTGACGGATGTATTCCGGAGTATTCAGTCCGGGAACGATCGAGACATGGCGGAGTCCATCGGCGGTCTAGTAGGCCTTGCCTATTACCTCGGCAGACAACTTGGCCTTGACCTGGCCACTGTCGACGTGCAGGCGCAGAATGCATGGATTAGCTCGTTACGGGGTCAAGAAGTCGATCCGGCAGATATCGAATTCGTTCAGGAGTACCTCCGCTCTCTGAGGTGATGCCATGAACCAGCCGCGCTTACGCGGACAGAAAGTCCCCATTGCGGTAGGACTATTCGCAGTGTTGGCTGCAGCAGCTGCCTTCACGCCGCTGACGGGACTGGTCATTTGGTTAATGCCAGTTCCCTTTATCGTACTGACTGTTCACCAATCCCGGTTCCTCCCTGTCGTACTTGCAGTCATTACGGCACTTGTGCTGGTTTTCGCGGGTGCAGGGATTGGAACCATTGTCTTCGCGCTCGGTATATACATGGCTGGGTGGGTCATGGGTGAGGCCATGACCCATGCAAAGAATGCCTACCCGGCTTTGATCGCAGGGACGCTTGTTTTCATCATGATGGGTCTTGTCGGACTGGCCTTTCTCTACTGGAGCGGTGTGCATCTGCAGGCGGAACTGCAGCAGCAGAGCGCTCTGTCACTGCAGATGTACCAGCCAATGTTACATTTGAGTCCGGCGCAGATACAACAGATGAGCACGGATGCAGCAAACCGGATCGCAACCGCGATACCGGCCATCATTGTCATCCTGAGTCTCGTCGCGGCGGTGCTCAACTACGTTATAGCCCGAAGATTTGCCGGGGTCCCTGAAATCTCACAGCAGACTCTGCTGTCCACTTGGCGTCTTCCTCCATCGGCGATTTGGGTCTACGTTGTTGCGACACTCTGTGTTGCCGCAGGCGTAGGAAAAGATAGTTCGTACTGGTGGAGTGCTGTAAACAACGCATTTCTGTTAGCTGGTTTTTTCATTGCAATCCAAGGCATTGCACTGGTTTGGCGCCGCATCAACAGACTGCATTTGCGCTATCTGTGGCTGGTCGTTGTTGCAATAGCGGCACTGTTTCTCAACAGCCTGTTCGTACTGCTCGGATTACTCGATTCGATGTTGTCTGCCAGGCGCCTACGCTGACAAGCTTTAGTGACTGGTGCTCGATCCGGTAAATTCAATTTGCAAGGAGGTTTATCCATGAAGGTAATTCTTTTGGAAGATGTCAAAGGTCAAGGAAAGAAAGGCGAAGTCAAAAACGTATCTGAAGGATACGCCAGGAACTTTCTGTTTCCAAAGAATTTAGCTCAGGAAGCCACACCTGCTAACCTGCAACAACTTGAAAAACAGCATGAGGCGAAAGAGCGCAAACAAGAACAGGAATTAGCCCAGGCCCGTGAATTGGCAAAATCGCTCGAAGCGGAAAAGTTTGTGGTAAAGACCCACGCGGGAGATGGTGGTAAGCTGTTTGGTGCGATCACCACAAAGCATATTGGCGATGCCATGCATGCCAAGGGGTTTGATGTGGATAAACGAAAGATTGCTCTGACCGACCCCATTAAGTCACTCGGCGGACATCAGGTTCACGTCAAATTGCACCCAAAAGTGACCGCGACCATCTCGGTATTTGTTGAAGCTGAATAACAGCAAGTATCTGCTCTAAGAGGGTGTATCACATTGGCTCAGCCACGCGAACAATTCCAGACACTCGAGAATTTGAGCGGTCCTGAATCCATGTTTCGGCTGCCACCGCAGCATATTGAAGCCGAGCAAGCCGTCCTTGGCGCCATGCTGATTTCTCCAGATGCTGTAAGTGAAGCAATTGAGTTGCTCATGCCAGACGACTTTTATCGCAACTCTCACCAAATGATCTTCCAGGCGATGCATGAACTCTATGAGCAAGGCCAGCCTGTAGATGTGATTACTGTGACAGCCGCTCTGCAAGCTCATGAGGGTGCTCTGGACACCGTCGGCGGAGCCTCATACCTGGCTCAGCTGGCGGCTTCAATGCCGACAGCACTTCATGTCGTCAATTACTCCAACATTGTTAAAGAAAAGGCAGTTCTCCGTCGAATCATCTCAACTGCCACAGAGCTTGCTAATCAAGGTTATCAAGCTGAGGAGTCAACGACGGAAATCCTGGCTGAGGCTGAGCGGAAGATTCTATCTCTGACGCAGAATCAGCGTGTTCGCGACTTCACACATATTTCTGAAGTACTTGAGAATACGTTTGAGCGGATCGAACAGCTCTATGCAAGTGAAGGGAAGCTGACGGGAGTTCCAACGGGCTACAGTGAATTAGACAGGATGACCAGCGGCTTTCAACGGTCAGACCTGATTATCGTAGCAGCGCGCCCTTCTGTTGGTAAAACTGCTTTTGCGCTCAACATAGCCCAAAACGTGGCAGTCCGTGCGGGATTGCCAGTTGCGATATTTAGTCTCGAAATGTCAAAGGACCAGTTGGTCCAACGTATGTTGTGCGCCGAGGCATACATTGACGGACATAAGATGAGAAATGGCACCCTCGACGACGACGATTGGCCGAAGTTGTCAATGGGCGTTAGTGCGCTCAGCAACTCACCGATTTACATTGATGATGTCCCTGGAATTACAGTACCAGATATGCGAAGCAAACTCCGACGGCTGAAGTCTGAGGTAGGACTGGGGTTCGTTGTAATTGACTATCTTCAGCTGATTCATGGTCGAAAAAACTCTGGTGAAAATCGACAACAGGAGATTTCGGAGATTTCGCGTTCATTGAAACAACTGGCACGTGAACTGGAGGTGCCAGTTGTTGCACTGGCTCAGCTCAGCCGCTCGGTGGAACAACGGCAGGACAAGCGTCCGATGCTGTCTGACATTCGTGAATCAGGGAGTATCGAACAAGATGCGGATATCGTCGCCTTTTTATATCGAGATGATTATTACGATCCTGAGTCAGAACGCAAAAACATCATTGAAATCATCATTGCCAAGCAGAGAAACGGTCCAACTGGTAAAGTGGATCTGGTTTTTCTGAAGAACTTCAACAAGTTTGTGAACCTGGATCCCGTTCATAAAGAGACCGAGTGATGCCGCATGACAGATGACTTCCCCAGGCAAAACCAGCCAAACGATTTTCAACCGACGGAGCAAACTGCTAACGATATCCCGCTCTACCAGAGTCGGCGTCAATATCAAGAGTCCCTTAGACGCCGACAGAAACGCCGTCAAGCGCGGATGCGTCGTCTCCGTGCACTCATGGGAGTCCGATTTTGGACCCGGGCAGCCATAACAATTGGAATTGGCATTTGTCTTGTATTTTGGGCTAAATTCGCCTTCGTGTACGACATCCCGACAAACTTTCAAGCGTCGGGGTTGTCAAATCTCTCGGCATACGTAACTTTAAAACCTTGGTGGTTTGGTCCACCAGCTTTTGATTTGCTTCAAACGGAAACGTCAAACCTCCAACCTTATTTGAGTCCTGACGAATCCTTGTTGCAAGGTCTTGGGAGATATTCAGCGGTGGTAACCCATCCAGATTTTATTTGGGTCATGAAGCGCTAATTCAGGCTGACTGGGACGGGTACGGCTCATCAAGTGAACCCATTCCCGTCCTGAATGATCTGAACAACGCGTTCAACCAAGTTATCGTCGCAGATGACGGTGAGGATGTAGTTGTACGCAGGGCCCTCATCAGAATGGTCAGCCATACCGCTCGCTGCGGGGTCTGCAGCCAGCATGATACCCGAGTCTTTCGAAGAGGGTTGTTCGTTCAGTGTGACACTGGCAAGACTGCCAATCTTTCCGGACACAAGGAAAGACTCTCGCAATGGGGCGTGAGGCGCAAATTTATGTCTTTGGTCCACCTGAGCTGTGTCTACACGAAGTTTCTGAACTGCCTGTCGTACGGCTTCGGCTTCTTCTTGAGTCATGAATGAGGCCAGCACTGTTCGCTCCGACATCATGAACCCGCCTCCCTTTCGCAATAGTGTTTTCCAAACATATAAGAGTCATCCATCGAATGTTGATTGAACTGGGACAGGGAGGTACAATCGTGCATCGAATTTTGGTCGTCGAAGACGAAGCTCCAATCGCAGACATCTTGAAGTTCGCTTTAGAACACGAGGGGTATGAAGCCATCATTGCTGAAGATGGAAATCAGGCGCTCATTTCGTTTGCGGAACACGAGCCGAACCTCGTCCTCCTTGATGTCATGCTTCCAGAATTGGACGGATTCGCTGTTTGTCGTGAAATTCGCAGAACCAGTGCTGTGCCCATTATTATGCTGACTGCTCGGGAATCTGAAGTTGACAAGGTACTCGGACTCGAAATGGGAGCAGATGATTACGTGACAAAACCATTCAGTACGAGGGAACTGCTTGCAAGAATTCGGGCGAACCTCCGGCGGATCGAATTTCAGGAAGAAGACCGCCCAGCAGATGAGCGTGAACGTTACACCATTCACGGTTTGACGATCGACTACAACAATTACACCGTTACGAAAAACGGCGCAGTTATACCACTCACCCATCGAGAGTTTGAGTTATTGTCATATATGTCTTCGCGGCCTGGCGTCGTCTTCACTCGGGAACAGTTGTTGCTTCAGGTGTGGGGCAGTACCTACGAAGGCGATGAACGGACAGTCGATGTTACTATCCGCCGCCTTCGTGAAAAGTGTGAGGATGACCCGAGTAATCCGAGTTTCGTGTTAACGAAACGCGGGGTAGGTTATTTCGTCCGGAGGTAGACGCATGTGGCGCAGTATTCGAATTCGATTGGTCGCAATTCAGGTTCTACTGTTGCTATTTGCCCTCGAACTGATTGGGGGGTATTTTGTCAGTGCACTGAACCAGTCCTTGTTGCGTACGGAAACGGATACCGTTTCACGCCAGACACAGCTGATTGCCACATTGACTCTGCCCGAAATCGTCACAAAGCAAGGAACCTCGAGTTTTCCTTCAACCCAGGGCAGCACAGGTGGAACCACCGGAGCAAACACTTCCTCCACTGCGCAGCCGCTTCTGCAATCGTTTCCCCAGCTCATCAACGGCGTGGCTTACGTTTTGAACAAAGATGGTGTAGTTAAAGATACTTCCGCAGGGAGCGCATTGATTGGTCAAAAGCGGATCGACTCCCTGGCTACAGAGACCCTCATCAGCCATAAGAAGGCTGTTGCAGTCCATTACGACACCCTGACAGGCCAACACCTGCTGTCTGTCGTTGTTCCTGTGTTCAGTCAGGGACACTTCGTGGGACTTGTAGAATCCGTCGTGTCTGTTCAGAGTACGTATGCTACGATGCGCGAAGTCACAACCATCTTTTATACCGGAAGCGGATTGGTACTGGCCTTAACTGCAGTACTCAGTGTGTTGTTGTCCCGTGCAATTGCAAGGCCTGTACTGGACGTGACAAAGCAGGCTCGAAAGCTCGCTGCCGGCGATTTCAGCGAACGCGTCACGGTTCACAGCGACGATGAGTTTGGTGCCTTAGGAACAGCCATCAACGACTTGACAGACAAACTGCAGGCTGCGATTGCGGAAAGCCAACACGAACAAGGCCGTCTGCAAGCGGTTATTAAGTACATGGGCGATGGTGTCATTGCACTCGACAAGGAGCTTCACTACTTGTTCAGTAATGATGCGGCAATGCGTATGTTGCCTGGTGCATCTACCCCGGAGTTTGATCCTGCTCACCTCCTTGGCCTAGAGCGGATCGTTCAAGAAGAAAAGGGTGAATGGAATTTCGTTAAAAAACTCCAAGATAGTTTGTTCAATGTACACGTGACCAAGATTGGCACGAGGCAGGTTCAAGGTTACGTTGCACTCGTCCGAGACGTTACTGAACAAGAAAAGTTGCAGGCCGCACGACGTGATTTCGTAGCCAATGTATCTCACGAATTGAAGACACCGCTGACCAGCATGAAATCCTATATTGAAGTCTTACAGGAATATCCCGATACTGATGAAGAAACGCGTAAGCGCTTCCTGTCCGTCATTCAAAACGAAACGGAGAGAATGGTCAGGCTTACACAGGATCTCCTGCAATTGTCCGGTCTTGAGACCAGACAAGAACCGTTTCGTGCGGGACTGATTAACGTGTCAGAATGGCTTAGTACAGCCGTAAATAGGTTTAACCTATCTGCAAAGCAACAAGGGGTCACCCTTGTCTCAGAGCCGTATCCAACGGTTTCGCTGCGGGGAGACCGTGATATGCTCGACCGACTCGTTGATAACCTCATCAGCAATGCGCTCAAATACACTGCCCGCGAAGGGGTAGTCCGTATCACTGCGGCGGCAGAGTCAGATCAGCTTCTTGTTTCCGTACAGGATAGTGGTATCGGCATTCCTGCGGAGGACTTGCCCCATGTCTTTGAGAGATTTTATACAGTCGATAAAGCACGCACGAGGAAATTTGGCGGAACCGGCCTTGGCCTAGCCATTGCACGGGAAATCACTGAGCGGCATGGCGGCCGAATTGCCATTTTAAGTGAGCTTAATGAAGGCACGACTGTCACTGTCAGTTTGCCAACTGTGGAGGTGCGATAACTTGCGCGTCTGGCCAGTCATCAAAACAGGTGTGCTTGCGATCCTCGTTGGAACGAGTTTGGTGCTGACTGAAGAGCTCTGGGCTGGAGGATGGGGTGGTTCTGGAGAAATCAGTTATTCTGCAGAACCGAGTCTGCCTCATGCATCTGTGCCTGCTGAAGCAGACGTTACATCCCCATGTCAAATTGTCTTATCAAATGGGAATCCACAGGTCGCTGCAATCTTTATGCCTGGAACTGGGGACTACAAAGATTGGATAGGCCGTCTCGGAGCAGCACATATCTATAGTCTTCATACAGGACAAGTTCCAGTCAATTCATTTGTCCGATCCGTTGAGTTTGACTTCGGTGTCAATCTGAACTATGCCGATTTAATCCGTTGGGTCCCGGGCCTCCAACCATCAGTCTTACCGAAACAAGCACAGACAGTTTACCTGTACCAGACACAGTCTGGCGGTCCTGTGATGCTTGGACTTGTCTCTGACTCTGGCAGTTACATCGCTCAAACAGACCTTCAAGCTGCGCAGTTCGCGTCTTTGTTTCACCATGCCATCCTTCTTGACCCATGGGAGGTTTGGAACCGTCAGGTGGGCTCGTTTGTCCCGAAGACCAGTTTTGACATGTTCGATGTTACTATCGCATTAAACTCCAGATCCGTCGTACCACTCGTCCATTCCTTCTTCGTAAATCCGCAAGCCTTGACTAGCGTACCGGAGTCCCAGCATACCATTTTGTGGACCGACGGAAGTCGAGCCGTGTGGTGGGACCAAACGAAGCGGACCCTGACCTACGCAGATCCCAATATACCGGGTAGAACGGGCGTGAGTACAATGGGTGTCCCAGATATCCTGAGTTATATTGAGTCTCATGGAGGCGCTCAAACCAATTCACTGCTGTCTCAAAGCACTTCAGTTACAGGTACGAACATAGACTGGACGTTGCAACCGTACGTATACGGTTTTCCGCTTCTGAACTCCAGCCAGTCTATCCAGTTGGCAACCGTCGGCAGTCATATTGCCTCCTATCAGTCACCAGTGGATACTTGGTCTATCGAAGACCGATCGTTAGTCCACATCATTGACGCAGCACAATTGGGGCAAATCCTGCATCAACTCATGCCTTCAACTTCCACCAATGAGTTGTCAGTTCAACTGGGTTACGTCATGGAAAACATCGACAGCCATACCGGAGAGTTGATTCCTGCCTACGTGATAAGTCAAAGCGGAATGCAGTTGTGGGAAATTGACGCGGTAACCGGCAAGGTCTTAAAGGGGATGAAGGTCTCATGAAATGGGAGTTTGCAAAGACATGGCTGATTGTTGCATTCCTGTTTCTGGATTGTATCCTCGGTTGGCAGGTCTATACCCAGCGGCAGGCACAAGTGGCGTATGTGGAATCGTATTCAGACCTGCTTGCAAATACCAAGACGCTGTTGTCAGAACACGGGCTCAGTTTGGATACAACCGTGCCTCAAAGCCACACTCCAATGAGTGTACTCAAAGGTTCCTTTGCACAGCCATCTCTCAACCAACTGGTTGCGTCGTCCTTTCCTGGTGCAACTCAAGTACACATCGATACCACAGCAGGAGACGCGAAATTGCCTTCAGGAACAATCCAAATTACAGATTTGGGGTCATGGTCAGTCAACTACTCGGCACCCATCCTTAGAAACTATAAAACGCCAAATGACATACTCAAGATTGTCTGGAAGGGCAGTCAGTATGTTCCTGACAACGTAACTTCCGGCCAGGCAACGGACAAATCGGGTTTAAAGCAGTATAATTTTATACAAAAATATCAATCCTATCTGATCTTTGATGCATCCGTGGTTGTTGAGGCCAATTCGTCGAGCGTGGCATCATTCCAACAAACAGCCGTGACCAATCTTCAGACCGTAGGAAATGCCAAACCGACTATCAGTGCACTCGATGCACTCGACAGTCTAGCCAATTCCGTCGATCAAATGATGGCGAACCCAGGCGGACAGATTCTCAGTATTCAATTGGGATACGCACAGAAGGTTGCCGGTGACACCGCTCCAGACACTTCAAATCCATCCGCAAACTACTGGTTTCCTGTGTGGCGCATTGTGACGAAGGGAACAGTCTATTTTGTCAACGCATTCACTGGAGAGGTTAATGTGCCTCTGAAGTAACTACCTTTTGAAGTAACTGCCTTTTGAAGTAGATACATTTGCAAGTAAATTCCTTTTAACGTTTCTTTCGGGAAATTTGTATGAAGTACGTACGTCTATTAATCAAAATCTGTTGAAAAATCCGTTGCGAATTGTTTAAGCGGCTTTCGTCTCAGGAGGCGTTTATTTGCTAGAGTTCAGCGTATTGGCCAGTGGCAGTTCGGGAAATGCCCTCTACATAAAGTCACAAACCACGCAAATTCTTCTTGATGCCGGTATCAGCGGCAAACAACTGAGCGAGCGCATGGAAGCTTCTGCGGGGGCGAAGTTTGCAGAACTGGATGCTGTGTTTATCACCCACGAACATATCGATCACGTTCGCGGCCTCCGTCAGGTTCTCAAACATTCCAGTGCACGGCTTTACACCTCGGAAGGAACCTGGTCTCAAATTGAGTCTGATGCTCTCGCAGACCGCAGACCGCAGTTGTGGGTGAAAGCGGATCAATCTTTTGATGTCGGTGATATCCACATCACGCCTTTTGCCGTTTCTCATGATGCTGAGGAGCCCGTGGCCTACCGATTTGACACAGACAGCTCGAGTCTTTGTGTCTTAACGGATGTAGGTTACGTGAGTGACCACATTAAAGAGGTCATCAAGGGCTGTGGATGTTATGTTTGGGAAAGCAATCACGACGTCGAGATGCTGCGTGCCGGCCGCTATCCTTGGTCCGTAAAGCGGCGTATTCTCGGGGACAAAGGTCACCTGTCAAACCAGGATGCAGCCATCGCATTGACAGACATTCTTGACACTGAACAAGTTGAAGTCTATCTCGCTCACCTGAGTGAAGAAAACAATATGCCAGAGCTCGCCGAAATAACATTTCAATCCGTTCTTCGAGAAATCAATCCCAATTTCGAAGAACAGGTCCTCTTGCACAGGACGAGCCGACATCAGCATACAAACCTCCGTGCCGTGTAACTTCGCACCGTGTATAACACCGTCTACAAGACCCTAACGCTGCCGCAGATTACAAGTGGAACAGCCGTGAAACCGGCCCGTCAGGTACGTTGTCAACCCTACTCGACCGCATACACCCACCGTTTTCTGGTCACAATGAACTACGGAAACACAGGCCGAAAAGGTGGGTTTAAAATCAAATGGGATATTACAGCGACAACTCGTGGAAAGAATCGCAAAAAGACCGTGCCCGCAAGTCGCATGATGGGCGGCATCGCAAGCAGGAACTTCTGCGGTGGGCAGGTGTTGCCGCTGTCTCTGCTGTTATCGGATCGGCAACAACCTTCTCGTTGATTCCGTTTGCCAAGGCATCACATACGGTCGCTTCTCAAACTGCGACAGGAAACCTCTCTGCACTGACGGACAATACAACCCTCTCACCTGCATCCCGGACGAGCATACCCGCTGTCACAGATGGAATTACGCAGGTAGTCAAAGAGGTCAAACCCGCCGTGATGGGCGTCGTAAACTACGCAACTGTGACGGACTTTTTTTCCCAGACCTCAAAATTGCAACCTACCGGGGTGGGAACTGGCGTTCTGTTCTATAAGGATCGCACTCACGGTTATGCAGTGACGAACAATCATGTTGTGGAAGGGGCTTCAAAGGTGGAAGTCGTCCTCGCAACGGGAAAACACGTCCAGGCTCAAGTGGTGGGCACAGACCCTTATACTGATCTTGCTGTTCTCCGGGTGCCTCTAGCCGCTGTTCATAACGTGACGCCGATTACGTTTGCAAATTCCAACAACATTGAAACCGGGGAACCGGCGATTGCCATCGGTACGCCGCTCGGTTTGGATTTCGCGGATTCGGTTACAGCTGGCATTGTAAGCGCGAAGCAGCGGATCATGCCCGTCGAAGACCCACAATCCCAAAGCACTCTCGATTACCAAGCCGTTATTCAAACAGACGCGGCGATCAATCCGGGTAACAGCGGCGGACCGCTTGTGAATATCAACGGCGAAGTGATTGGTATTAACAGCAGCAAGATCGTTGCGCCGAATTTTGAAGGCATGGGATTTGCAATCCCGTCGAATGAAGTTAAAAACATTGCCGATCAGATTATGAAAGGTGGTCACGCACTTCACCCCGCACTCGGCATCACCGGTGAATCACTGGCCTCTATTCCTGAACAGTTCTGGCCCGATGTTCCTGTTGATTACGGAGTTTGGGTGAAGCTCGTTGTTTCCCCTGAAGCACAAAAGAGCGGAGTTCAGTCGCAGGACGTGATTGTCGCAATCGATAATCATCCTGTGAAAAATATGGCCGATTTGCGTACGTATCTGTTCCAGAAGAAACCTGGAGATGTGGTAGCATTGGACGTGTACCGCGGTGAACAGAAGCTGCAATTCAAAGTTCAACTGGGTGAGATGAAGTCTGTAAACACAACACGGATGAATGCCTCTGCAAACCCGGCCGATCCGGTGACACCCTTTGTCTCTGGCCAGTTTGACAACTGACGAGGGTTTGTGCGACGCGGTGCCAAATTCAAAGAACGGAACCTAAATTCATGCAGATTGTCATTCTCTCTGTTGGAAAACTAAAAGAGAAGTATTGGCGAGAGGCGTTTGCGGAATACGCAAAACGTCTCTCTGGTTATGTCCGTGTACAGGCAGAGGAAGTAGCCGACGAGCCTGCTCCGGACAATGCCTCTGTCGGCGAAATTGAGGCCATCTTGCGAGCTGAAGCGGATCGATTGGAGAGACATCTAAAACCAAGAGATGGCATCGTCGTATTGGACCGGCAAGGAAAGATGTACAGCTCTGAAGCGTGGAGCCAACAGTTTACGAAGCTCGAGTCCGAGAGCTACGGCCGCCTGGTATTTGTTCTTGGCGGATCATACGGGATCCATGACACCATTTTGCGCCAGGCGGCTGTGCGATGGAGCTTTGGTCCCCTGACTCTGCCTCATCAATTTGCCCGGATTGTCTTGCTAGAACAAATCTATCGAGGCATCCGCATTGCCAGAAATGAACCGTACCACAAATAACGGCAAGTTTGATGGCCACAAATGCCATATCGCCAAATCATTCAACGAGGAGTGAACGACCAGTGAATGTTTCAAGGCGATACGGGGCTACTCAATTAGGGCTATTTATCAGGACGTGGGACCGACTTATCGGATCTGACCCAGGACTGGCCCGTCTGCAAATGGGTATGAGAGCCGCTATCGCGGTTGGAAGCACCCTCGGTATTGAATTTGGTTTTGGCACGCTGATGCATGCTGCGGGTAAAGGTTTGATTGTGAGCATGCTGCTTGGCGCCATCGTATCGATGATGGGGAACATGGCGCTTAGTGTGACTACAGGTATATTGCCAAAGATTCGGACCGCGGCTGGATTTCCGGTTGCGATTGGAATTGGTATGTCCTTAGGGGCAAGTGTCAGCCACAACACTGATTTAATGCTCACCACATTTGTGGTCGTTATGTTCATCGCGGTAGCGATTCGGCAGTTCGGTGTACCATTCTTCTTCTACGGATTCATGGGGTGGATGGGTTACTTTTTCGCTTCCTTTTTGGGGGCCACGCTGTCCGTATTGCCGCCGCTCCTGCTCGCTGTCGTAGTTGCGGCGGCGTGGGTCACTATGTTGTCCACGACAATCCTGCGCACGAACCCGCAACGTTCATTGCGGCGCGCTTTGTGGGCCTACCGAGCCCGAGCCCGAGCATTTACGGGCGTTTGCGCAGAGTTGCTGCGGACACAGCCGGGGCAAGCACGCAATCGGCAATTGCGCCGACTAGGTGCGGCGCAAATCCAGCTGTCGGAGGCTGCACTCATCGTTGAAGGCTGGTCTGGGCAGGTCACGTCTCTGCCGTCGGGCCTATCCGGATTCGACGTACGCAGGTACTTGATTGATGCCGAGTACGCGCTCGGCCGACTCGGAGACAGCGCGGAGATGCTCCTGGAATTCGAACCGGAGGTCGTAGCAGCAGCGGCGAAAGTCGCGGAGTTTCTGTCAATGCGCGACGATGCTTCCGCGGCAAAGCAGGCGCATGAGGTCACTCAAATCGCCGAACGTATCAACCACGGGACAGATTCTCGTTCGATGCCGCATCATGATACAGGGAGCCGTGTCATATGGCGGTGTTTTGCAGCGGACCAGTTTGCGAGTGCGACATTGGAACTGGTAGGTCTCTCGCTCATGCCCGTGCTCAACAAAACAGATGGTCCGTTGCGCAGTGGCAACGAGGAGTTCGAGCCGGTTGTTGGACTGTTTATGGGTAACTTGCCCGGCTCTCCGGCCGTCGCGGGGGATGTCCCGGCAATGGGAACACGTTGGAATCCTTTGGCTCGGCTGTCGCTGCCGATGAGGCAGGCAATACAGGTGGGCGTGGCCGGGGGGCTGTCCATTTTGGCCGGGCGGGCTTTGTCTCCCGAACGGTACTCCCTCGTGGAATAAGGTTTTTCTCACGAATGCTCGCTCATTCGCAGGATTTCATTGTCCTGTTCAAGTAGGATTAAGAAGGAACGGTTAATTAGGCTAAACTCTAGGCGTTTGAGGGCATGTGGG
>NZ_LJCO01000071.1 GCF_001399675.1 Paenalicyclobacillus ferrooxydans | reverse complement strand
TTGGGGGATCATTGCGTTGAGAAAATGGCACAAGTTGAAACGGTGACATTTGCTGTATCGTATCCACTTTCACAAAAAGGTTAGACCGTTTCCATTTGTGTCTTAGCGTAAGAAATTCCACATTTTTCGTTCCACAAATTGTCTTAGCGTGGGTTTTACGTCATTTTGCTGGCGGGACCCCAAATACGAAAAGCCCACCGTGGTGGGCTTGCGGTCATAACGTTCACCTATGTGCAATCTGGTAAAACGGCTTTGCATGAAAGTGTAGGTCTCTCTCCACTCGTGGAATACCCCACCATTGCAGCGCGGTTAATTCGTTTAGTGTGAAGTAACCCCATTCACTAAGAAAGGCATCCCCACCGTGGTCAACGTATCCAAAAAAGAGCACATCTCCATCTGCCTGTGTTTCTGCTTCAGCAACATACCAGGTTAGCCCACTACCGAGAGCAAAAAACTTGGCAGTGATTTGTTTATTCGCTAGGTTTACGTCCTCCGTAGCATAAAGAGCTGGTGTTTGAGCTGCAATTTCCTGTGTCCATAGTTCCATGCTTATCATCCTCCCTTATGTCTCGTGCGCCCCTTGGAGGGTGCCGCCTGAGGCGGAAAAATCATCGGCCTAGAGGCTCAGGTCGAAGGGTATAAGCGCGGTACCGGACGAGCGCAGCGTAGGAGGATAAGGAGCGCGGCCCTTTGAACTGAGAAAGGCCGGTGATAGCCTCAGTAAGGTGGCACCGACTCCTTAAGCAAGAGACATAGAAAACTCCAGTCAAATGACTGGAGTCTCCGGTCGGTATTGGAAGTTGCGCTCATGAAGCTCTACTGCAAGGGGGTCCAGCAAGTTAGGCGGCAAGCACGAGCCCCCTTCGGGATAGTAGCAGAGCTTCATCAAAGCATCTTCTGCTGAGTAGGGAGACGATACTCGAGTAGGTACTTAACTCGAATATCAGTCTCCACGGCCTCGATGAGTGTCCATTTATTTCTTGAGGAAGGGGTTCGAATTTGCCTTCGGTTGCGTAGGTGCATTTTTCCGAAGAAAAGGATTATCCTTGTTCGCAGCCGCCTTTGGTGCCTGAGTTGGCCGAAGCAAAGAAGAAAGCCCACCCAAACCAGCCTGAACAGTTGAGTCGAAACGTTGCACTTCAGCCATTTTGAAAGAATCAAGGAGCTTTGGAAGATCCAGTACCCGAGCAGGAAAACCAAGGCCACCAACAACCGTCATTACCTTATTCTCGTCACCCTCGTAAATTGCCATATAGCGGTCGTAGGAGTTCGGGAACAAACTCATCAACTGATTTTCAATATGTCGTTGAGACTCGGCCTTCAGCAATGCAGTGCGTCCCTTCTCACTCACCGTAAAGCAAGCTCCGTAAACTTTCGATTCCTGCAAGCGGTAACCATCACTCAAAAAGCCCTTCGTCAAACTGGTTTCGATTTGTTTGGCAACACTCGTATAAGCGAGATCCTGCGCCAGAGCCACAGAAGCAACCGCCAAACATCCAGGTACGGAGAGTACCTTACGAAAGTCTTCACGGTCAAAGTTTGCAATACCAGCTTGTCCACTGAGTAAATTGAGTTCATGCAGAGTAGAGGCTACAAATTCGTTGGAAAGGTTACGCCAATCACCAGCACGTTTTTGGTCGGCAAACTCTTTGTAGAATTTGTCGTTATCAAGGATAAGGACACTCCCCAACAACCCATGATCAATGGCATCTTGCATTTTCTGGATGACAGGCAATGCGTTCATGGTCTGTACCGCTCCATCGGACGCACGGGGAACCGTAATAATAAGACCTGGAGGATTTGCAAATAGTCCATCCATGTGTTCAAGGAGCAGTAGGAGCCCTCCAGTACCCGTTCCGCCGCCGAGACCGGCAACCAACCACACCTGATCCGCACCGGTGGTCACACGTTGGACCATCTCGAAAAAATCGGCCGCGTGATTAAGAAAAGCGTCATAGGCAATTTGTGGGGTTCTTCCTGCACCGTTAGTTCCTGTTAAATGGAACTGATTACCCTTTAATACATGCTGGAGACCTGCAAGGTCATTATCAGCGGTATTAACAGCCATTCCGGAATAATGAGTACTATCAAGAGCAAGGAAGGAGTCTACTTGCCGACCGCCGTATTGTCCGAGTCCAACAAAAGCCATTCGCAACATGCTTAGTTACCTCCCTCATGAAGTTGATACATTCGGTAACCTTCTGGAGTGATCCGAACCAATTTGCTTCGTCCGTCACGAACGCCCGTAACCATGTCTACGGCACCAGCACCTTCCAAACGCGCAATCCGATATCTGAAAGACTCAAAGGTCATTGTTAGACCCTCATGAATTTCTCTCATGATCATGCCCTGGAGAGCATCGAAATCAATTGGATTTCCATCTTCATCGTGTGTTAATAAATACACAATTGCCCAGTCTTGATTTGCGAAATTACGAGACAGATATTGTAGTTGCTCATCCGTGAAACGCAGTGTCATACCGTACCTCCTACCTATAATTGATATAAAACTATAATACCACTATATAATACTGTTATCAACTATATGATACAATATAGTACTATTGTATTTTGGGGTGGATTTGAGAACGGGGAATAAAAAAGCCGCTCTCTTGGCGGCTTTAAGATCAATTCAAAGAGGATGGGGTGAGGGGTGTTCCAATGTAAGCCTCGATGTTTGCGAAGATGTCTTCAACGCCGTACGCCCACTGACTGTCCTGTGCGTAAGCTCCCCAAGGGTTGGATGGGTCGTTACACCACTGAATGGCATCCTCACCTGGAGGAGGGGGTGTCGAAAGTTTATGCCGTAATGTATTAGCTGCTATGTTGGCCGAATCAGAAAAGGTTGTGTTGTAATCCGCATAACTGTGAAATACGTCCCACGGGTTGTTGTGGCGTTCTGCGGCATGGTCAATCCATACAGGGTCAAAGCTACACTCCTGTCCCGTAATGGCCAGAAGGAGTACAGGGTTTACATCATATGTCTTTGCGGCAAGTTCGAGGTTTTGCATATCTTGTAAAGTAAACAAGCTTTGGCGTGCATGGACGTAGTTATAGAGTTGTACTGGGTTAACCGCCTTGTACCGAAGCTCCGGAACGGTAACGTCGCCAACCGGCATATTCCCCCCAGAACCGATAAGGTCTTGTTCGATAGATAATGCCATATCATAGTCCTTTGTGGAATACCCGTGCTTATTCATCACATCCAATAAGGAGTACGCGCGAGGTTCGTGATAAGTCACTGTCGCATACCTGATGATCTTACCTGTTTTCGGATTGTGCACAGGTACTTTCCTCTTCTCCGTTATGTAATAGATAAACAAGCGATCCGTGGCGTGGATGCTGGCAGGAGTCACCTTGCTGAAGTTGTTGTGATATTGAATATAGTCATACATATAGACATCTGCCCAATTCAGATAAGAGCGCTTCGTGAGTGGATCGTAACTATCCTGAGCAGCTTCCTTTTGATAAAGCGCCTGCAAATTCGTATTACCGGAAGGGACGAGACCGGCCACCACGGCAAACATTGGAACGAATAGAGCCGCAATGCTTGCCGCAACGATGCCTCCCATAACTTTGAGACTCGGCATGGTCTACGCCTCCACGAGGTAGATTTGCCGGTATAGGTCCGGATTGAACAACTTCATTTCGGCAGGAGTGAGGAATATTTCCATCTGTGCATGTTGTGGACCTACCAAGAGTATTCCGTGTCCCGGTTCGGCCTTATAAAGGATCTTCTGCTCCTTTTCGGACAAGGGTACAAACTCGGAGATTTGTCGAATCTCCTTTTCGTCCATGTTAAGCAAGAGTTTGATTTGGCTGTTGCTCAAAATGGCTTGTCCGGGAGCAACACTAGCACCAGGTTTCGTTCGTAAGAAATCATTGGTGTTCTGTGTGGCCGTGGTCAGATATACTCCGTACTTGCGGCCACGTTTGGACATCGTAAACAGAAATTGGAGCGTGTGTGGATTCTCTGGATCTGAAAGAACATGAGCTTCGTCAACATAGAGATAGTTTTCCATCTTGCGATCTGTCTTGATAAACTCCCAAGTATCATTAAGCAATGGGTCCATGATGGCTGCTTGCACTTGCTTGTTCTCGGAAAACTCATGGATGTCAAACCTCGTGTAAGGATAAGGCACTCCATATTCGTCCACAAAGCCCCAGTTGGTTTGACCGTCGAACATCCTGGCATAAATCCCGTCGCTATGAAAAGCACTAAGTGCAGTGAGAAAAGCATCATTGTTCAGTTTTGTTTTTAAAACCTCTACAAACTCACTCAAGGTAGGGTACTGGTGTGGGCCTTCAGGAGGCAAAGTTTCGGACTCGAAAGTCAGTCCATGGTTACGGTACACATCGATTTCCGCTTGTAGAATGGCAGCCGTGTCGACTTCATTCAGGGCCGGATAGATCCAACGGAAGAAAGGCAGTGTTCGGTCGCATTTGACACGCAAGTACTCGCCTGGTCGGTTCGAGTCTTCGCTATGATCATTGTCGGTATCGATAACCGTACTGCGGATATGAAAGGGATTAATACACGTCTTTCGATTCAAGCCGAAGATGACATGGTTTCCTCGAATTTTTCCACGTTCACGTTCGACATCAAAGTCAATCACCGTTCTTTGGCCACCGGTATTCTGGTCAAGAACGCGGTGAATATCCCCAAACATCCACGTCGACTTACGAGCTCCAGTGGTTCCAAGCACAACACGATGAGGATACTTCGTGCGGGTTTTGTTATCCACAATAATGAGATCATGCGACTGTTCATTGATGCCGTAGACGATACCATCATCTCCAGCAAGCACAGAGCTGTTAAAGGGTTGCATGGACCCAATTGTCTCTGCCGGCATGTTGTACTTCACATGTTTTTCAAGTTCACCCTGATAACAGATAGGCAGGGTGTACAACAGAGGTTGCAAGGCCCAGTATTTAAGCGGCCTAGTCCGCATTTTACGACCGGCTACACGAGTGCGAAGCGTACGCTCATGATGATGTAGGTCTTCCAGAGAGGCACTACGGATAGTAAGCACAATGGTGGCCTCAAACAGAGACTCGTTATCGTTGCCCATGAGATCCAGCAAATGATCGGCGTCCTCTTCTTCGCGCTGAAGCTGTTTGTGTTGCCGTGGGTCCTTTTTCTTGGCATCCTCGGATGTCAAACGGATAGCACGAAGTGACTTATTGATACTGTCCAATACCTTTTCTTTGTCCGTTGGGACAAGTGCAATGGAGACATCAAGGTCAATCGGAAGTTCAAATATAGGGGTCAGCCAAGACGCCTGGTATTGATGCGTTGGAAAGCTCGATATAGTGAGACTCTTAAAATACGTATCGTCCACCATGTAGTAGTTGGGGGAGCTGCGAGTATCAATCACGGACGGCAATATATCAAGGAGCGTCATGCCTCTCTGTGGTGCTTCCAAGAGCGCAGTAGTCGGGTTCAGTTTTTGATAAAGCAGTGCAAGGGATTGCGCCTCGTTCAAACGGGTTAGGAAAATGCTTTGTGAACTAAGCACGTCCTTGAGCATTTTTTCTGTGGTCATGAGTTCTCGAATAGCATGGTCTTGTTTATCAAACTGGCTTTCCACCATGAGATAGAACTTGAGTACTTTTTCACTATGAATCGAGCGTGACTTAATGTATTCAATCATTGACTCTAGACGTTCGAGTTGACCAGGGTCCAAAGCAGCATCAGCAAACGCTTGTAGATAGGTTAAATAGTCCTCCAGATTTAAACGTTCGCTGGAGACGAGAATCTGCATTCTGCCAGGGACGGTATTACAGGCCTCACGAACCGCCTGCACGGTGTTGTCCGCTTCCTCCGAAGTAAGCAATTGCATGTTGATTGGCGTAACAGCAAACTGAGCAACGTATTTCCCGTCTTTGCGGCGAATATATCCTTCTCCGACTTCTGCAATATTGAGACTTGACAGCATTGTATTGGATGCCTTGCGATTATCGGTTGTCTTTGTCTTTTTGGAGAAAAGCAAGGATGGCATTGGGGTCACTCTCCCATCTAAGCAAGCTTTTGTTTTTGCGGTGGTACTGGAGATTGCGTAAAATGCCGACGAGCTTGGGGTCCTGGGCGAATAGATAGGGTATACCGATACAAAGTGCCAAACGTCCAAGACTAAAGAGCAAGCCATTTAGAGTATGTGGTTTCCATAGCAGGAATTGCATGATACCAACCAAGGCGCCAATGGCGATTACCAGCCAACCACGCCAATCCATGCCTCCAAAAGTGAGCCGCGTTTCAACATTCTTAGGAATCCGGTAAACAGGTCTATCCATCCTTGAACAGCCTCCTTTATCATGCGACCGCCTTAAAGGCTGTACTCGCTATTCCCTGTACAGCTCTAAGTCCTGCCCCGCCGTTGGCTCCTAGCAGCAAATTGCGAAGGAAACCAGGTCCGGTTACAGCAAAAATGGCAGCCCCGATGGATAGAACTACATGCGCCTGAGGTGTCAGGGCCGCACCGTTAACCGCTTGGGCAGACGTACCGTTTAAAAAGATGTTGAAAGAGAGAGCGAGTGAAAAGTACTGCACCACTTGCGAAAAGGCAGCGGTAAGCGTTTGACGAAGCCACTGGTCCCAAAGGCCTCCAAACTGTGCCTTGGAAAGTGCAAGGACAGGCCCAATAAGAATAAGTGCAAAAATTTCCATCCATCTCTTACCGGATTGAATGCCGACAATACACACAATCACGAGAAAGGCAGCAATCAAGAGAAACGATGCCCAGAAGTCGAGTTCAGGAAACGCCCTTATCAACATAGAGCCCGCAGCAACACCCGCTGAAGCTCCCGCGTCGAGAACGAGACTGTGTTGCATGTCATACGTCATCGTAGACGGAGACCCGATACTTCCATGAGCAGAAACAAGGTTTTGCACAGTACCCGCAAGTGGCAAAATAATTTCGGTCACAATGTCTGGAGCAACCCAAATGAGCACTCCGGAGATAATCGTGTTCTTCACGTAGGCGAGAGGATTTACGCCAGTATCGGCCAGACTCTCAAATTCGTTAATGAGCCATTCTTTGAGAAAAACAGCTACCAACCAGGCTGAGGCAATGGATTGAATTGCGACGAGCAGTGGCAGAAAACCTGGCAATTGATTAGGGTGATAGGGAGTCACTTCAACAGAGTTGATGACTCCAAAGATGACCTGCATAATCCCGTTTACAATGTCCGCCACCAGTGTTTGAAATCCGTTTACGATCCACTGTGTCATTCGTGTTCCTCCTCCCAGAAAGCCTCTGCATTGGCCACTCCGGTATTGACAGGCACGGCTATAGGTTCATCCAGCTCCTCAAGAGAATCGTCAAGAAGTTCACCAGCGTCTTCGGACAAAAGTTCATGCTCAGTGTTCACCGTCTCCTCCGTTTCCGGATGAAGGGGCAGTTCAGGGACATGAGAGATATTGGTTTCATCAAGACTGTACTGAGGCAATTCATCAAGAGAAGCAGTCGGGCAAATGGATTCCTCCCAATACCGATACTTCACCTTTTTAAGGATGAGCGGATGACGTTTCCGTTGCCACACAAGGACATCTGTAGGACTCAGTCGCATAATCTCAGGAGCTTGCATCAACCGGCGCATGGCATACTGTTGTGTTGTATTTTGTGGCTCTGCCGTGACGGTCCTAGAACCACGTTTACTTTGTGTTTCAATGGTCGTGTCTCCGATCATCTTGCTCATATATTCCGCAGTTTCGAGGTCACCACAACCAAGTACAATTTTGGTATCACACGCCCCAAGCATGGCCTCCGCATATTTTTCACCGTAAACGAGTTTGATTTGAGGCAGACTGTGCCAAATCATCATGGGATAAATACGACGGCTACGCATCGTAGTAAGCTTTGTCAAAAAGCCTGCAATCTTCCCGATGTTACCCATCTCGTCGATGAGGGGGAGGACGGGGATCGGGAGTTTGTGACCATTCTTTCTAGCCCGTTCATACAAGGCGTTAAAGAAGACCGTCCAGAATGCCGTCACAAGTGGAGCGTATGTGTTTTGGCTGTCGCTCATCCACACGTAAACGATAGTAGGCACATCGCCGATGGTATCCAGTTCAAAGTCGCTTGTGCTGGTCTGGGCGCGAACATTAGACAAGGTAAAAAGCTGTAATTTTTCACTTAGCGTACCCGCTATGTTTCCGAGCGTGTTTTCACTTTTAGCCATGGCAAGAATACTCCGCAAAAGGTCCTTCGCCGCACCACCTACACCATGTTTGTTGTACAAATTCAGTAGAGAGTCTGGATCGGTAATCATAGGAATGAGGCGGTACACGTCTGTAAGGGTACCCGCGTCACCGAAGGCCTGTTTCACAAAGCCAATGAGTGATGTAAAGAGTTCTTGTGCTTTGCCTTCCCAGAAGTCTTTCTTGTCACCTTCATTACGTGTGGACTCCAGGTACATAGATGCAATTTCCGCGTATTGCGCTTCGTCGTAAACGTAATTCAAGAGATTCAGTCTTGCACCATAACGAAAATGAATGTAATCAAGTACGACAACTCGATAGTTACGCTCTCGAAGATAACTGGCAGTAAGGTCGTATAACTCTCCCTTAGGGTCTGTAACAACCATAGAGATACCCTGTTGAGCAGCGTGGAAAATGTTCGGTAATATGAACCCTGTCGTCTTGTCGGAACCTGGGGGGCCAAAGACGATGTACTGGTGATTGAGGTCACTCGTCCATGGATGAACATCATAACTTCCGGATCTCGGGTCATCAAAGGCAGCATCGGGTAATGGTGCATAAGCAGTACGACTCCAGTCACCGAGCAAATAACCTTTGTTGTCGCGTTCGTAGAATGTTTTTGCCTCGTCCCTAGTTTGCCAACGACTTGTTCCATACGCAGCGTATCGGTCTCTAACCTCATACTGTCTGCGGGAGTTACGGAAGACCGTATAGGTCTTCCAGTTGTCCCAGATCGCGAAGGCAACAGTTACTCCGACACCCATCCATGTTATAGGGGACTGGTGAGTAAAAGGCCAGAGTAAATACGCTCCATGTAAAGCATGTACTTTAATAAGTAAAAGGGTACGACTGGTCAGATGCCGCAAGTGTTGAATAAACTCGGTAAGCATTCCAGCCGCCGTTGCAGTAAGTCCGTAAATAATGAGGGTCAAAATGGCACTGACGGTGTACCGTACCTTTATTCGTTGTTCGTGCACTCACGGCACCTCCCATCATCACGCACCAGAATAAAAAGTAGTTTTGATATATGTCACGATGACCCAAGCAGAAGCTGCACCGATTAAACCGTAAAGAGACCACTTTAATTGCTTTTTAGCTTGTTTATAATCTTGGTCGTCCTCACTGCTGTGCATTTTGAGAAACTTCATCAACAACACTATCCCGGCGAAAGCGAAGCCGATGCCAAAAGCCCACTGTCCTACAGTAGTGGCCTGAGCTTCAGCATTGGTTACTTGCCCCTGAAGAGTGTTGGCGGCGTAAGCATCAGAGGGAGAGAGCAAGAGCACCAGGAATGAATAAAGCGCAAATTTCCAGCCTTGTGATACAGTCTTAAATTTCTCTGTGATAGATTTGAGTGTGGACATAATGATCCTCCAATCAGGTTATATGAGTACTACTTATGAGAAACGGTCACTGTGCCCCCTTTCCCGCCCGTTCTGTGCGGATACGTTTGGATTCGATATCAAGGACAAGAACAGCATCAAACTTGTGATCTTTATATTGGAGCCCCTTCACTTCAGGCAAGCGCCCGTCCTTTAGGAGCCTGATAAGTTGTTTGTCGGTAAGGTTTTTGCCGTAGACCGAACGCCAGAGCATGAAGTCACATTGATTGCATTTGACGACTTTTGATCCAGATGGAACTATGTGGCCCTTATGACAAACAGGACAAGCACCCAGAGCCAACTCATCTGGCGTTGGAAAAGTGAGAGATAAGCGTCCATCCTGATACGTAATTCTCGCTTGGTAGGTTTGGCCCTTATGTTTCGTACTCTTGAGCGTAAGAATGGCCGTAGAACCGTCTTTTGCTAGGTTCTGTAGGTCTTTTGTGGTAAAGCTGTGCCCTGCGAAGGTTTTCGGCAGGGTATTGCCGCACTGGGTACACTTCAGGAACTTGCCGCGATCTGTGAGTTGGCCGCTGTGACACTTCGGGCAGTCCACATCGAGCGTGGCCGTCTCGAAGGCAGTGGGTTTCAATGTCTTACAGTAGGCCAGATTGGATGCAATCATATCCTGAATACCTTCCATGTACTGAGGGATGGCCGCTGGATTGTCAAACTGATTGAGCAACACTTCCATTTCCGCACGTTTGCGAAAGTCTTTGATGTCGTCGGCCACCAGTTCAATAATGGATTTTCCGAGAGCGGTCGAAACAATATTTTTCTTTTGTTGTTCCAGATATCCTCGGTCGATAAGCATTTGAATGAGCGACGCCCGAGTTGCCGGTGTTCCTAACTGTCCTTTGACCTCCCGAGTCTGCTTTCGAAGGTCTTTGTCTTCAATGAAATTCGATAGATTCTCCATAGCCGCAAGGAGAGTATCATAGGTAAAGCGTGGTGGTGGGTCTACACTCTTCTGCAGTACAGCAAGGGGCTTTGTAAACCCGATGGTTTGTCCTTGTTTTACCTGAAACAGTGCAGGTGTTGTGACATCCTCTGAGTCCTCGGATTCTGGCTCGTCATCAACTTGTCCATCGCGCGTGATAGCTCTCCAGCCAGGTTCAAGTACAGCTCGTCCAGTACCTTCGAAAATAGAATCCTGAACAGTGAGTGTAATTCTCCCTTTCTCGTCCTTACCATCGACGCCAAACGCCTGAAAGAAACGAAGTAACACAAGGTCATACAGTTTCTTTTCACGGTCGGAGGCACCACTTGGCAACGGCTTTAGCGGGAGAATAGCATGGTGATCCGTCAGTTCAGCATTGTTCGTGTTGCGCTTGGTGATGTGTAGCTCCCCGTAGGGGATCGCGTAGTGTGGCCCGAGGACCGCCGCAATCGCCGTAACCTTATCCACCATTGTGTCACCGATAACCTTACTGTCGGTACGTGGATAGGACAGTACCTTCGCCTCGTAAAGTTTTTGTGCCAATTCGAGGGTGTCTGACGGTGAAAACCCATATTTACGGGATGCCACTCGTTGTAGCTCGGTGAGACTAAAGAGCTGCGGTGGAGACACTTTCGTTGGTGTCCGTGTTAGGTTTTGAACGGTTGCAGATGTTGCAGAGCTCAACGCATTTAGTAGTTCGTCTGCACGAGCTGGAGACAGACTGTGCGGCTTTCCTTCGAGGTGTGGTGCTTCAGGCTTGTAACGAGCTGTAAATCCTTTAAAAGAGGCCTGAAGTTCGGCATAGGGAACGGTCTGCCATTCATCGTTGAGACGATCCCTTTCCACCACTAAAGCAAGGGTAGGGGTTTGTACTGTCCCCAGAGTCACTTTCTGAGATACAGCAGAAATGTAACCTACAGTGAGATTCATGCCTACAAACCAGTCGGCCTCTTGCCTAGCATATGCAGCTCGTTTGCGGGGAGCGTAAAAATCCTCGCCACGAAGATTTGCAAGCCCACGGGAAACCACTTCTTCATCTGGATACTCCGACTCCCAAAAGCGAAGCACAGGTTTCGTGCATCCAGCATAGTGGTACACTTCCCAGAAGATGAGTTCTCCTTCGCGCTCTGCGTCACAAGCATTGATAACGGTTTGAATACGTTTGTCTTGCAAGTGTTTTAGAGCGTTTTGCAAGAGACTTTTGGTGCTGGCAGGGACATTGAAAATGCTTCTCTGCGTGAGGTCAGGATACACAGGTAACATGGATAGAGTGTCATGGTTCCATGCAGCCTGAAAACGCTCATCGGACTCCCGGAGCCCCTTGAGCGAGAGAACGTGACCACGCAAGTTGATAATACGGTAGCGGTCATTTTGGTAAGCCGCGATGTCGTTGCTCCAAGGAGCTTTTAAGGCCTTTGCTATGGACTTTGCAACGTCCGGCTTTTCCGCAATAATGAGCTCCATCCGATAGCCTTCTTCCTTCGACAAAATACGATTTTTACTAAGATTTAGTATATGTCTTGGTGGAAACATTATCAAGGTGAAAAGTTAGCATTAGTTATATGAAAAAGACCCTAAGCAGAAAACGCTAAGGGTCTTTTTAGGTCATGTTCGGCAGGTATGGATAGGAGTCCAACCGGAAGAGTCACAGTACCACCAGGTATCTCCAAGATGTACAACGTCCCCAACCGACATCGAGTAACTGCAAAAATCGTCTGGGTGGTCCAGGTTAAAGACATGAAACAGGTAATCTAAAGCGGCATGAGGATGTTCAGTGTCCACATCACTCTGATACGTAACTCCATACACGGAGAGGTCTATATCTTTTGTTCCGAGAATGGCTTGCCTTTCCTCCAAGCTCATGAATCCATATTCGCGTCGGTGTTCTTTACGTACTTGATACAGGGTATAGCGCATTATCCAAACCCTCCTCCAGAAAAGGGGGTAAATACCCCCTTTATCAGAAATTCATTTCGTGTACGTCATGGTGTAAAGATTCCCCTTCACACGCTGATCGGCACCGCCCAAATTTAAACCGATGATTTCAGTTCCTCGGGGACCGTAGTAAGATATATCCACACAACCGTCACTGTTATTGGTATGACGATATGGAATGTTACAGAAAGTTACATAATCTCCATTTGGGAGATGCACACACAAAGTGTGCATATTATTTTCTGTCGTGGAGTCTTCCTCAGGATGAGACAAGTCGA
Organism: Paenalicyclobacillus ferrooxydans; assembly: GCF_001399675.1. Taxonomy (GTDB): domain Bacteria; phylum Bacillota; class Bacilli; order Alicyclobacillales; family Alicyclobacillaceae; genus Alicyclobacillus_B; species Alicyclobacillus_B ferrooxydans. The sequence continues at coordinate 35,064 of NZ_LJCO01000071.1, read as the reverse complement.
GAAAGGTGTGCGTACAAGTGTTGAAGATAGGGTAACCGTCATTGGTAACAGGCGTATTCGTCTTTTTCTGCTGGTCCTTAAGCAACTTTACTTCTGCATAGGTGAGTTGTTGAATCATCATTAGGTATTCCTCCCTTATGTCTCGTGCGCCCCTTGGGGGTGCCGCCTGAGGCGGAAAAATCATCGGCCTAGAGGCTCAGGTCGAAGGGTATAAGCGCGGTACCGGACGAGCGCAGCGTAGGAGGATAAGGAGCGCGGCCCTTTGAACTGAGAAAGGCCGGTGATAGCCCCAGTAAGGCGGCACCGACTCCTTAAGCACGAGACAAAAAGCCTCAGGGATTTTCCCTGAGGCAACATCTAAATGTGGTTATCTATTAATACTGTAGTTACGATTCTTCTCTAAGATATTGATATACCGTCTCACGGCTTATACCATACTCACGCGCAAGGGATGCCTTAGCTTCTCCTGCCTTAGCACGTTTCCGCAATTCTAACACCTGGTCTTGCCGCAACGATCTCTTACGTCCTTGATATGCACCACGGTTTTTCGCTAACGCAATGCCTTCTCTCTGGCGCTCACGAATCAAAGCACGTTCAAACTCTGCGAAGGCTCCCATCACAGAAAGCATGAGATTTGCCATGGCCGAGTCGTCACCAATGAAGGTCAGATGTTCCTTAATAAACTCCACCTGTACACCGCGTTTAGTCAGGTCGTGAACAATCTTGCGAAGGTCATCCAAGTTACGAGCAAGCCGATCCATACTGTGTACAACTACGGTGTCCCCATCACGTACATATCCGAGTAGTACATCGAGTTGAGGACGGTTCCTATCCTTACCTGACGCTTTGTCTGTAAATATTCGGTCCACCTGGACTTCCTGTAACTGCCGTTCTGCGTTCTGGTCAAAGGTACTCACACGAACATAACCAATGCGCTGACCATTCATAGTGCCTTCTCCATTCACGATGATGTCAGAAATAAGTCTAAGAAGTAACGTTACATGTGTCAATAAATATATAACTAAGCTTTATCCTGACGATTTTAGGGATATATATCTGACGTCAGATTACGGTATAGGCTAAAATGACAGGTTTATCCGTGATGTGTGAGGAATAAGCAACTCGAACTGCATTGATGGCGAAAAATGGAATTCAAAAGAGAAAAGTGAGTAATATATCGGGACTTGCATGATTTGAGGAAGGATAAATAAAGTAGAGGACGCCAAGGAGTGGAAGGTGATAAGATAGACCTATGCACCTGAGTGCACCAGCAATACCCAGTTCGCACAGGTCGCCTCCTTGGTTGTGGGGCCACGCAACTCCCGTTTGGGTCGTGTCGTTGTCACCAGTCGGTGCTACGTCACGAAACAGGGAGGTGAGGTCTGTGAAGCGGCGCTTCAAAGTCACTTTCACTCTGGTTCACTGGATTCCTGTAATTCGGTTCGAATACAGTTCTGAAAAAGACAACAGCCAATCCCCTAAATCTCTTGGCCAAGAGCGGGATTGACTGTTGAAGCACTAAACGGCCCGAACTGGTGAGTTGCAAGGCCCTTAAAAGAGTCCCGTCCAGTTACCGCTGGATGGGGCTTTTTTTAGTGTGCGAATTAACCATACGTTACATGTATATTATACCGTCACGATCTGTGAAGTAAACCTTCGAGCATAAGGGAAGAAAAAATGTGTTGTTGTAAATGCTGTCTGATCTGACCTAAAAATAGTGGAGATATATAACCCTCTGGGAGAAGCAAAAAAGTAACTGCCATGTCTTGTTGTGCTTGGGGAGTCGGTGCCGCCGCCCATAGGCTATCATGGGGTTCCTACGCATGGGGGCTGCTCCTTATCCTCCTGCGCTTCGCTTAGTCCGGTACCGCTTAGTTCGCCCCCACACGCAGATTCCCACCCCATGATTTTTCCGCCTCAGGCGGCACCCATTAGGGACGCACAACAAGAAGGAGGTCACTTAACATGATTGCATTTGATGAAGACGCAGCGATGGAAATTCTAAAGAAATGCGGGGCTGACGGACTTGCGGTTTACGTGGCAATGGAGACCATCGAGGCGAGAGAGGATTTGCCGGTGGATGTGATTGCAGGTATGTGCGGATTTACGAAGGAACGGACATTATCGGCCTGTCAACGAGTGGGGCTGTATCTACTTGGGGTAAAAGTCGAAGACGTGGGCGAACAGTCTAGACTACATCTCCATGGGGTTAGTTAAAACAACAGTATAGACGGGGTGAGTACAACAAGGAGAAGGTTATGGTGCAAAAGTATAACCTTCTCCCTGTGTTGTTTTGGCCCTAGTCAACATCCACATGCTACGGTATGAAAACAGGGTCGTTGTCCCATTCCTCATCCACATGGTATGGAATGAAACCGGGATGGTCGTCCCATATGCGTTTATGTTTATATCTATCAAAAACTTCAATGTCGTACATGACGTTCATGTTGCCTGCAAAAGGATCGTTGTCTGAAAGATATTTCAGAACATAGATGATGGTTTCGATGTTTTTTAAGCGGCTTCTCAATGAGTTAAATTCCTGCAAAAGATTGAAACGCTGTAAAGGGTGTGGATGCGAAGGTTCCATACGTAATGTGGTAATGAGTTGTTCAAAGTCGGGAGTACGTTCCTGAATGTACAACTGGAAATAGGCTAGATAGTACTTAAATAAAAAATCAATAGGATAAGGGTGTTGGAAAATCGCGTGATGATAATCCATGTACTCTTCGGGGGTGTAAAACTCGTCATCACCAACAGTCAAAGAAAAGCCCTTGCGTATATAGCCGGTTTCTATATTGACTAAGGAGGTTTCCGTCTTTTGAAGATAGTCTACTGCCGTTTCGGTGTACGTAAAGTGACTGAATAGCTTTTCTAAATTGGTACCTATTTCACCAGTCCCACTATCCGAATACCTTGTCAAAACCAGAAAGCCGTTGTCAGGGATGGTAAATACGAGTTTGTAAAATTCCTTGATGTAACTCATGTAATCATCTCCCAAGTATGATATCCGTGTACAATACGGCATGATAGCAAAGGGCAATTAGTCATACACCTTGTATATTGACCAAATGCTTCCTTGTTCCTGAAGTTCTAGGCAAGCGTCGGTGTCTGTCAATATTCGATACAGGTGTCTTGTTGGTTCTCCCTCTATCCAGTTACCCGATTCTCTCCAGTCATCAACAATAAGGACAATACAATGTTCATTATTCTTATCGATAAAAGAAACCGGAAATCCTTGCGGATTCGAGTCGGTTACCTGGATGGGTCGATTCACAATACGAGTCATGCAGGTGCCTCCTTAATGATGTAAGTCGTTTTGTGTTTGTGAAGTACGTTTGTTGGATTTATTAGAGTCGTAAGCCTTTTCAAATTCTCTTTCAAGTCGCGGACGTTCCCACACTTCCACGCTGAGTTCTTGCGCAAGTTGGCGAGCCGGTTTCGTTAGCCAACTGTTTGTAATGACAAGTGCACGATGGGTTTGATAGTGGGCCTGAGCTGCGTAAGCTTCTTGAATAGCGCGAACACCAATTTTAGCCTTCCAACGTTTGGCTTGGATCGCATAACTTACTCCCCATGGACTGATACCGATGAGGTCTGCACCGAAATCTCCTGTCCTAGATGTCATACTGAGTTGCCATCCAGTCTTTTTGAGTGTTTGACGTAGAAGCCGTTCAAAGTCTATTCCGGACATTGCATCCATTTGGTTCGGTTTCAAACGTTTGTGTACAGGGCGTGATCCCAACAGAAACGCAATCACAACAAGCAGGACGATAAGGACCGTGACCTCTGTTAATAATTGCAGTGAAAAGGGAAGATGCAACAGATACTTTCCGAACCATAAAAAGCCCGGGATGAGTAGGAGACCTAGCGAGTCTTCTCTAAGTTTTTTGTCACGCTTACGGTAGATACCTCGTTTACGATAGGACATAGTTCGTTGTACCTTCCTTCACAGTCTCCGGCAAAAGAGATTTTGGACGGTCATAATAGAAGCCTTGAGCGAAGCGTACGCCAAGGCGTTGAATGGTAATGGCTTGGTCATCTCGTTCTATCCCTTCGGCAATTAAATGAGTATGAGTTTTGGCCGCAAAGCTCACCAATCCGGAGATCATATCCTGAACAGGTTGTCTAGTCGCAACGTCCCTAGTTAAGCTGTGATCCAGTTTGACGAATTCCGGAGTAAGGGCCGCGAGGCGGTCAAAGTTTGCCCATCCGATCCCGAAGTCATCGATGGCAATACGTAACCCGTTGTTACGAAAAGGTGCAAGATAGTTAGCAACGTCATCGAGTTCAGCATGAAACGGAGCCCCCTCAGTGATTTCCAAAATCACTTTAGAGAGGTCGACATTCTCTGGGAAAAATAGTTTTCTGGCAGAAAGTGTCTGAGGAGAACAGTTAAGAAATATCGGTATATGGGGATTCATGTACTGACTGAGCACGGTTGTATGAATCGCGTTGTCTAGTGCTGGAAGACGTTTGCGACGTTGTGCTTTACGAAGTATTTCTGATGTAGAATGAAGAATACCATTCTCGTTGGCTCGAATTACGGCCTCGTAGCCAACCACAGACTGATTATTGACATCAACAATCGCTTGCACGTACGGAACTAAGGTAAGCATTAGTCGCCTCCGGAAATAATTATTTAGTAGCGCTAAAGAAGGTCATCCATTGTTTAATTTGGCTAGTTTTCAAAACACCTGGCAGTTCGGTCCACCCCTTGGTTTGCCGATGGTACGAATCTGGAGTTGGAATATTGCTGTACGTGTAGTAGGTTTGATGACTTGGGAGTGGGTCGGTTTTGTAGCCTTCATGAAGCCATTCTTTGTGAGCAATCGTTGGTGTAGTGCTTGTCCAGACTACAGCAGGTACGCTCGTCAGACGATTCCATACTTGCTTGTACTGTGTAATCGCATAAGCCTCGGAGGGGGCAATATAAAGGACGTTCGAAGCATGTATGGACAGTGACGTTCCTCCGGCATCAAGGGCGTGGCGTAGCGGTAATTGTGGTCGAGTAACCACGCGCTGATGGTAGCCTGTAAGATGACTGGTAACTCCAGATGGTAGTTGTACTTGAGGGGTACGATATACGGTTTTGTTACTGCTTGAAGTGTTTCCTTCACCCTGGCCGCAAGCAGTGAGCGTTAGTACCACAAGTCCGGCAAGCATTACCATGATTGTTTTTGCGTACATCGGCATATCCTCCCTTAATAGACCTGCGTGTTCTTCCAGAAATCAGTCCAGTTCCCATTGACGGTAAAAGTTGCTGTAGCGGTACTTGTCTGCGCATCTTGACTCTTTACCCAGAAAGTAGCCGTGTACGTACCTGGGTTGAGGTACTGAAACCACGGTTCCCATGATGGGTCCGTGTTACCAACCAGGACTCCGTTACTATTGAGAGTTAGGTTTACTGTGAAATATGATGGTGCACCAACAGGTGCGTAGTTACTGTAATTAAGCCCACTGACCGTGACTTGCGCGGAAGCAATGGTTTGTAGTGAAGGAGTAACGTTAAAGACCAACTCTTCGCCTGCCCAGAATTCTGATAAAGACCGTGGTGTACCTGGATGGACGTTGTTATAGGCCTGAAGGTTTTCTAACCAGTGCGGTGTGTGCGTAACAAGTGCATCACTTAACGTTAGTGGTTGTTGGTTCCACGTCACCGAGACTGGGGATGTTTGTGCATACACACTCCCTGAGGATGGGTCTATCAATTCAGCCGAAAAGTTATCCGTTCCTGGTGTTGACCGTGTTGTCGTAGCGGTGAATGTCGTGGCTCCAGCACTACTTTCGCCTACCATTTGATTCGTTGTGGTGTTCCATATCTGTATTACAGACGTTCCTGGGGCACCTAAAGGCGCACTGGCGGATAGTGTTGTATTCGCGTCCACCAAAAGCGAAGTCGGGCTAGCTTGTAAATCTAATCCGTACTGATACCAAGTAACGGACACAGATTGTGATTGTAAGTCAACGGTTTGAGCTGTTGTTTGCACGCTATAGGACGCTTGTTGCGTAACAACGGTTCCTAGTTCACCAAGCACATATTCCGTGAAATTATACGTGCCTACTGCACCGGAAAACCAGCCCGCCGGCAATTGCGTGACATACCCAGTGGTTGTCCATTGCCACGAGTTTGCAGTAGTTAGCAATGTTTGTCCGTTCGCCGTAACGACTAGATGGGCTGCTGCACCATTTGGGGATGGATTTCCAAACCCATTATTATTGTTGGCCTCGATGATCACTTGATGCTCACCCTTGGAGAGGGTAATAGATGTACCTGTCGTGTTCGGTATATTTCCACCCACGTACCCCGCCGCATCACCTACCTGCATCAATGGCTTTCCATCGATATAGACTTGTCCGTAATCGTCAACCCAAAAATTACTGAAGTCCACGGTTTCCGTTTGCGGCAACGTGAATGTACCTTGGAATAATGCTGTTCCGTTCGGTGGGCTACTCGCTGCCGTTGTCCAAATGGCTGAAGTATTCTCCCCAGACGATTGAGCCTGGCTCGGAAACAAACTTTGCGGCACGTATGACGGCATATTGCTGAACGTCCAGAAAGGGAAATAATCGACGGCATTGGTTGCACTGGCACTCCCAGAAGCATAGGCAACCTGGGCATTCGCTAAGTTCCCGAGTTCTCGAAATGACGAACCATTATAGAGCCACACTCCATTGGAACCGGAAAAGACAATGCCACCAAGTTGGCTATCTAGAATGGCACTGGTCATGCCACCAGGAGATCCACTTATGGGAGAAGTACTCTCACTCGTGGTGTTAACAGTGTAGATACCAGTACCGTTCATGAGATACATCACACCAGTTGATGAATCATAAAAGACATGTGCGCTTGTATCGTTATTTGGTAGTGAAATGGCCCCTCGTTGGAAAGTGCTTAAATTAATGAAACTTAAAGTCTGATAGTTCGTATCTACAGATACAAGAATTTGGTGCACTGAGTCTACAGCGACGGAGTTGGAGTTCGGATAATAGGTCCACCCACTATCATTCGCCACATTTTGATCAACATTGATAGTGTTGAGCGTAGTGGGGTTCCATCCAATAATGCCGCCTGTACCATTATTATTATTGGCTACCCAGTAAAGCGTGCCATTGGACGTGTCAACAGTGATAGGACCTGTAGGGTAAAAATTGGTTCTTCCATAAGGTGGATACGTGCCACTCGTCTGGACCGTACCATTGGAAGCTATACTGTAGAGCGAACCAGTGCCTCCAGATGCTTGCACAACTACATATGCAGTGTTGTTAGCAGGGTCGAGTACACCGGATTGGGGAAACTCATAATAGCCAAACCCCTCGGCCTGCGTTTCTCCCAAGCTCGTTTGGTTCCAAGTTCCCTGCGCAAGATTGAGCCCAAACATATAATGTGAATTCCAGATTTGGTAGGTTTGATTATTAAAGGTGGACCATATGATGTCACTGTACAAAGTCTGATTGGCAGGATTGTACACAAGAGGTGCGCCTATTCCCGAAGGATCTATCTGATAGCCACCGCCAGTCGGACCACCAGTACCTGAACTGGGTGTGGGTTCCGTCACCCATGTATTATTGGTTGGATTGTAGTATTCAATATTCGAACTACCCGCGACCTGGCCAAACAAACCACTTGTGGGTACTGTTGCAGGAACGGTTAATGCAGGAATTCCCGGATTAGAGGGTTGTACGACTTGGGCGACATATGTGTCTGTTTGTGGCGTATTTTTAGTATCTATATAAGTTAAGGTGGACTCACCTGGTTTACCAGTGACAAGCACTGCACCGTTCGTTTGATTGAGAATGTCTAAGACGTATCCGCTTGGAATGTCGACAGAGGAAGCAGTGAGTAAGGTTCCTTGGCCGACAGGTAAGCGGAGGGGAGTAGCCGAAAGTTGGACAGTGTACCATGTAACACTAACAGTATTGGATGACATAAATGACCCGCTAGAAGCAGTGTTTGAACTGATGTACGCAACAAACGTATCCGTCTCTGGACTCGGTTGATTTACAGTAACACTGTAAGGGGTGGATTGGGTATAGCCAACTTCTTGACCTGTACTCTGGTCATAAATAGTTAGATAGTATCCGGATGGTACATTTTGTCCGGATACCGTCAGAGTAGTAGATTGTCCTGCTGGTAACTCTGTTGGATTGGCCGAAAGAGACAATTGGCTCCACTGAACAGACACAGTATTAGATGAATTGCCAACCTGCTCATATCCGTCAGACAAGTACGCTACGAATGTATCTGTCTCAGGATTAAAACTGTTGTACTGAGTACTGTACGGCGCAGAAGTGGACGTAGCTACGGTTGCGCCTGTAGTTTCATCTACGATATAGAGCGTATAGCCGCTAGGAATAGATTGACTCGTAGAAACGCTGAGTGTCGTAGGAGACTGTACAGGCAAATGAGTAGGACTTGCAGACAAGGTAATGGTACCAGTCCATGAATCAACCCAACTCACAGTAACGGTTGCACTACTTATCACAGTGCCACTCGGATTTATAATGCTGGCTGTATAGGTTTCACTAATGGTTTGCCCCGAAGTGGGATTCTCAGTCTCCCCATAGCTTTCTGCATAGCTGGTTTGACCTGTTGTGTGCCACGGATTCGCAGCGTTCCCGATGCCCGTAACGGAAACAGTATCACCAGCCCCCATTTGTCCAGAAACAATATAAGTAACACTGTCTGTTTGTCCTGGGCGCAAAGGGGAGTTTGGTGTCGCTTTTAAGATTATCGAAGGCGGGATACTTTTCCATGTTACTGCAACCGAAGGCGACGAAGCCACAACTTGACCTGAGCTATTTTGAATGGTTGCAGAGTAGTACACAGTGACACTGTTACCATCACTGGGTGTCTGTACTTGTATATAACTGTTGCCCTGTAAGGTCGATGTTGTTTCAAACGGTTGAGACGTTCCGACACCTACTAGATGAACTGTGTCTCCTGGCTGCATGTTAGAAGTCGTATAAGATACAGTGGAGGCTTGGCCACTCTGTACTAGCGTTGGGTTCGCAGTTACTTTGATCGATTCAACCGGTGCAGTGGCCCAAGTTACAGAAACAGGAGAGGAGGTCGCGTCAACTTGCCCTGTTGCTTGATTGATGAGCTCGGCTTCGTAGGCGACAGTCTGTGCAGTAGAGCTAGTGGCTGTCGTCGTAAGTGATGTTTCACCTGTTTTTAGGTCCGCATATGTATTACTTCCTGAGAGCGTTCCCGCCCCCGATTCGTCAATGATCTTGATATAATCTCCGGACGGCACAGAATATCCCTTGGCACTTAGTGAGGAAGCTTGTCCGCTCGTCAAACTTGTGGGTGAAGCTGTCAAGGTCACACCAGGTCCAGGTTTTGTAGTGGTGACGGTAAAGGTAGTTGTTGCATCGGTCGAAGAAATACGGTCAACCGCGTCACCAACCCAAAAACTAGCGGTATATGTGCCTGGCTGTAAGTTAGCACTGTTGTACGTTAATACGTCATCAAACACGCCACTTCCACCGGTCATGGATTGCATACTCGATATATTGGATGTGCCACTGCCTACAGCCCAATAGGATTGCCCCGTTGCCTGATTTGTGATCTCAAGAGCATCGTAATGATGACCACTGGCACCACCTGAGAGCTGCGAGAACAAATACACGTCAGATGAAGCGCTGAACTGAATGGGGTCCCCTTGGGTAATCGTAGATGAACCTGTATTTGGGTCCGTCTCTGTAAGACCTGTTGCAGCAGGTGGATTTGACGTCTCGATAGGATAGGTATAACTGTACTCTGGGTATGTTTGGCCCGTTTGTGGATCTGTGTAAGTACCAATAGGTCCAGTAATCTGTTTGTTGCCAACAAAGATAGCGCCACTTTGACTCACAATGGTGGCAAATGGTACGTAATTGTAATTCGTGTGATTATATTCATCCTGAGTTTGTATCTGTTGATTATGTGTTTGAAGATAGTTTTGGACGTAGGACCAATTACCGCCGAAGCGCTGGACCCAAGCCTGTGCATTACCGCTATTTTCGGTAGATGGATCGGAAACGAGCAGATAGCCATTGTTTGCGTTGGCACCCTGCATATCTGCAAGCATAATGCCCCAGTTTCCTTTTCCGTCACTCACATAAGCTTGCTCTAGCCCAACTTGTAAGTTTTGGCCAGCAAGGGCAGGGTAGGGGCCATACCCCGTGGAAGATACTTTGATCGTATCTCCACCCATGAGCGTATAGGTATTCACGTTTTGGACGACATATCCATATGCAGAAAGGTCGTTGTTGACTGTGTAGGCGTACGCGTTGTTATTGGCTAACGCTAAGCTGCCAATAAAAACCGCAACGGAACTTAACCCTATCGCCGTAACTTTGTACCTGCGCCTCATGAGAATCCCCCTTAACTGCGCCGTTCGCTCAACACAACTTATTTGGCGGGAGGGTTTTGCCCTTCGCCCCAGTCATATGCCTGAGTTAACCCAGGGTCAGTACCGGTGTTGTTAAATGCAATCTGAAATCCTTCGAGATACATGTCAGGATTGAGAGATGCAGTGTCAATATTCAATCCAGCAGTTCCGTTATTCGGTACGCTTAACGTCTTTCCGCCTCGGTTATCCTTTGCCTGCCACCCACCATACTCCCAATAACCATCAACCACGTCCCAAGCCATGTTACTTGCACTGTAAGACGTATTCGGCAAGGTCAATAGGATCGTTGTACCGCTAACCTGCGCTGTAATTTGGTCATAGTACAGCGTTTCATCCGCAAGATAGGACTGATAGTTACTCTCCGAAACACCGTTGCCTCCACTTGCTCCAGAAGTAGTAGGTTTGGGTGATGTCTCGGTGAGCCACATTCCGTAGTCACTATAAAATGGGACATGCAGATGATTCACACCGTTGATAACCCTATCTCCTGTTAGCCACCACTGAAGGTTATTGATGATAGTAGATAGTTCAGAGGTCGAAACCACACTCGATGCGCCAGATATATTTGTACCGTTAAAAAGACCGTTGACTTGTGCCCAGGTGAAAGGGTCAATCGATGCCTCATACGTGAGGTTATAGGGTATCCATTGCCCCTTTTGTGGGCCATTTGGTGCTGTCATGCCCTTTGCTTTCGATGCCCACTTCGACAACCACGTCGCCACTTGGCCTCCTGTAACCGGCGCTGTACTACTCGGTGTAATACCAACTTCGCTCATACTTGGATGGCTGTTGATGTCCCACGAAATTGAAGCAAAGGTATTCCACATTGCAGTTGCCATGTCGGATTGAGTGACAGGGGCAACGGATGCTTGCGTCAGATCCCACGTTGTTCCATTCCAGGTGGAGGATACGCCGATCCGCTTTAAAGCGTTCTCTAGGTAGTAGATAGGTACAAAAGTAGTACTCTGCTTTGATGATGGGTCAACCGCAACCAGCTTAGGAGCTGCTTCCACACGAACGCCGTTCATTACGAAATACATCTGATTCGTTGCGGTCGTGGGATTGAACAAGTCCGGGTTTAAGCCACTCGGTACCGACATGCTCCACGTGGTTCCGTTCCAGTTCGAAGTCACACCCAACTTGTTCAAAACTTCCATGGCATAATAAATCGGTAAAAACGATGTCTCTTGGTGTGTGGACGGGTCTACGGCAGTTGTGTGTACTGGATTGATCACATCGGCACCATTTAATTCGATATGGGTAGACAGCATGGTGGTAGCAGCGTAAACATTTACATGCGTAGAAAACATGGTTGCGACACCACCAACAAGGGCAACGGCTACGACAGTTTTACCTTTCATCAAAACCCCTCCTTGTGTAATGTCTCGTGCGGCCCTGCGGGTGCCGCCTGAGGCGGAAAAATCATGGACGCGGGACCCGTGCAAGGGTGCAAAGCGTAGCGTCCCTTGCACGGTGGGAAGGCCATGATAGCCTAAGGGCGCTGGCACCGACTCCCCAAGCACGAGACCTATGGAGCTGCGTACGGATATGCTTGGATAACGGTCCATCTGATAGGGTAGGCCAGTGATGCATTAAATGCTCTAGGTATCGGTATCTGCACAACATAGACAACCGCGGGTCCATGTAGTGTCACGTCAATCCCATACGTAGGGTTCTTATATACGTAAGGAAAGCTGCTCACGTCGCTGTAGTCGATAAATGCCTCGGAATCAATCACGAGAGGGCTTTGATAGGGACTGTTTGGCAACGGGGCGAGAGTCGTTGGATTTAACGCTAAATTAGTAGCGACAATCTGACGAAATATATCATTGGCCTTCGTCTGATCATATGTAATATCACCATCACTGACACTAGATGGCACCACCATTAACACTGCGGCATGTGTAGCCGACTCCAAGGTATAGTGCAATTGTTCATCTGCGTGTTGTGCAACCGCATTACTCAAAATAGCGACGTGAATCATGATGGAAAAAACGGCAAGGAAGATACCAGCCACCAGCCACTTCATTGCAGAACCTCGGACATAGCGGTTTCACTTTGCGTGATTGGAACAACCTCGGTGGATGGAATATGTACAAATGTAAGCGACGTTGGAACACTGATCGTCAGTGATAAAAGGCCACCCCTCGTTTGCGGGGTGGTTGTCCCTATAACGGTCACTTCAGAGGTCGGGTAACCTAGGTCATTCGCCACTTCTGCCTGAATGGACAACAGGTCAGAAGTAGTAAAATACCCAGTTGTAACGGACGCCTGAGAGAGTGAGTTATGAACGATATTCTGGATTAACAGAGACTTGTTCGCGTTGAGCTCGTCCTGAAACGGTTGCCACGCGAAGAAGTACAAAAAGATGGATAATAGGATTGCGGCGATCAGGTCACGCATGGGTGGTACCTCCTAGCCTTACCACAACTCAAGGAGCGACGATGTTGGATGTCTCCGTCGTAATCGCACTATTTGCCGAATTGGCTGTAGCACCCGCCGTGTTGTCAAAAAACGGCTTACCAACCGTTAAAACCACGGCTACTGCAATAGCTGCTAATAGAACGCCTGATACTAATGCTCTCATTCGAATATCCCCCTAGTAAGAAAATTTGTGTTGAATCACTTGCTGACCATACTCCAAAGACTTTTGTTGTGCATTGTGATACGCAGGACGAAACGCATTGCTGAACACAACCACAAAAAGAGCGAGAAGAAGGATTGCGGTAATGAGTAATTTCAACACGCCAACCCTTTCGATGTATAGTTTAAACATATACGAATATTTAAGCAAGGTTAATTCATGACATCAAGGAGAACTTAAGTAGACTTTGTGTGTAGAGCAAGAATACGTTGAGGGTCGGCCACGCAGCGAGAAAGATAAAGAGCCACGATAGGCTAAATACGACAAGGTCACGGAGTTTAATACGCGAGTGAAATCCTGACACGAGATCCTTTTCGAACTGGTCATAGATGTTTTGTAGCGCGGGAAACCCAACTTCAGGATTACTTTCATCAATCGTTAAGAGCGCCATAACAAAAGGCATGGTGTGCGTAGATGTCACTTCTTCCGCAAACCGAAGGAGAGCCGCTTTTGGGTCTTGCGGCCAGAATGTTACCAAGCGAAGTATTGGAGCACGCAGACGAGGAACACCAGGCGCAGCGCGTGCGACAATTTCGCGTACACTGTAGTGATGATTGATGCGTAGTTCAAGCTCCTGTTTGACGTGTGCAACGAGCCTGAAGAGGTCTTGAGCCTGTTGTTGCTGACGTTGTTTGGCAAGCGTTAAGAGTAACCAATAGATAGCCCACGGACGTTTGTAGCCCAAAAGAAGCCATACGGCGATTGGAGCGACCAGCACAAATGGATTTCCTGAGTGGTAATAGGTATAAATCCCATAATATAAACCAAGCAAAGAGAGGCCCGCACGAACGATGTAATACGTTTGCGCCGAAACGGAGAGCCCTGCATTACGAAAAGCTTGCTGCACACCCGCATCGTGCAAAGCCTCGGACGTTTTGATCTGTACAGTTTTCCACTGATTTAAAAGTCGCGCACGAGCGGTGACGCGAAAGGTTTCACTAGAGTGAGTTCGCACATACAAAACAACGCTCACGATCACACCGATAATGAGTAGCGTGGTGAATACAAGTCCCACAAAAATCCCCCCTTAAAGATCCTGTTTCGGCTTGTAGAAGGTTAAAGCGATAATCGGAGCAATGATGGCAGCAACGAGGGCAATAAGCAGAGACATGCGTCCACGAGAGTTCGTGAGAAGTAAACGCAGCGCATTGTGAGTGACGAGGGCATAGGTCATGTAAAGACCTCCTAAGAAAACAGGGATTGGAGCTACACCTAGAAGCATGGTATCCGTCCGTGTTGCTTTTTCCTCTTGCAAGACGTTACGGACATTTGTGAACTGGTCAGAAAGTTCATTGAGTGCAGTGTTCACATCGAGACGTTGCACACCCGCGAAAATTAACGAAGAAAGCCGCATGGCCCACGTAGTACCGGCTTGAATATTAAAACTGTCAATAGCATCGAGTAGTTCTTCTTCACTCGTATAGCGCTCCAAGCGAACAATCAAACGCGATAAGGCTTTACGAATCGGAGAATTTGAGAGGTCATTCAAAGTTTCGTGTAAAGCCACAAGCATTTTGTGGTTGTGACGACCGTACTTCTGGGCAAGCAGGGTAATGGGTTCTGCAATGTCATAACTGTTACGGATACTCAAACGGTACTTATAAATGCTCAGTGCACCGTAAGGAAGCAGGACACCAATTACACCAAACGGTATCCCTACAAGAAAGTGAGCTGTCGCAAAGTACACGAGAAGGTAAAGGCCTAGGCCGGTACCGACACTCACTTCCACAAACCGTCGAAATGTACGTTGACGGGAGACACTTTGGACAAAAGTCGCTTCTAGTAAATCCGTGATATGGGTTTGAAAAGTTCTCCGTCGATTCAACGGTACTAAGAGAGGGTCTTCAACAATGACATGCCCACTGGAACGGGAGAGTTGTCGCCGTTGAGCAAGACCATATACACGCTGTCTCATAACCGTGTAAGTGGTTCGAAGAGAAGACCGGAAGAGATACGCAAGGCTCGCAAAAATACCGACATATATAATAAGTCGTATCAGAGCTGCGAGGATTCGCATTCAAGGTCACTCCTTCCTTCATACATAGGAGATGTCACACTAGAGGTGTGATCAGGATGTAAAGTAGCCAAAGTTTCCAATTCGTTGATAAAGGTCTCCAACAACTCCGGATTGTACTTCCGAAGTCGTGTGGCGATAGTTTCAGAAATGTGGGGATTGTAAACCCAATCATCATGTTCACGACGATAAGTCACCAAAGGTACCATGTGTAGGGTTTGAGTAGGGTCGTCCCAGTGAAACGCGTAGACATGATCCACCACCTTTCGCCCCCGATCCGGACCCTCTTCAACCTCGTAGATTGAAATAACAATATCTAAAGCCTTCGCAGCACGACGATATTCCGCGTTCCACTCACGTTCCGGATAGTCCTTCAGACTTTGGTTGGCAAACTCGGTTGGGATTTGTTCGGGAGCTGCATGGCCGTGGTAAGTCGTAAGCGTAAATTTCCCCTTCGACTTACTTTCAAGAACAAGCTCTAATTCACCACTTCTGACTTCCGGAATGACGAAGTAAGCTGCGTCCGAACGCAGAAGGTCAGGAACCAACTCACGCTGTTGTTTCAGTGTGGCAACAATCGGGACAATGAAAGCGTGTCGATCCGGAAAGGCCTGGCGTAGCCGGACCTCTGCTGAATCGGTTTCTACAGTGACAACGAGAAGGTCTGGGTCACGAGTACCAACTATCGTTTTCAAAAATGTAGTTTTACCGGATTTCACTGGACCGACAATGACGTTGTTCAGAGGTAAGCGTCCAAGTATGTTCCAGAAACGCACAGCATCGTCGGGGATAGTGCGTCTTTTGGCCTGTCCAGAAAACGTGTAGTCTTTCATGGTGTACTGTCGGAAAACCACATATGGCTCGTCCACCAGTGGGCGGTCAAAAACCTGCACGCGAGTCCCGTCCAGCATCTCAATAGAAACTGTCGGGTTAAAATCATTATGCTGTGCGTAGGGCTGGCGAGACTCTAAGTTACGAATCATGCGGCGCACA
Source organism: Paenalicyclobacillus ferrooxydans (assembly GCF_001399675.1). Classification (GTDB taxonomy): domain Bacteria; phylum Bacillota; class Bacilli; order Alicyclobacillales; family Alicyclobacillaceae; genus Alicyclobacillus_B; species Alicyclobacillus_B ferrooxydans. The sequence goes on along the minus strand of NZ_LJCO01000071.1, from coordinate 19,016 downwards.
TCATCCACCGAGCGATAGGAAAAAGGCTGTAGCTCTTTGCGACCTCCGGTCTTCTCAAACAAAACGGAAGTACCATTAATAACCGCACTCTCGGTGGGATTCTTAAACCATACTGACATAGGTCCAAACCCAAGGATGGTCTGGAAGAGTGCTTCCGGAAGGCTCTCGTAGTACTCAGGATAATCGTCAGTTTGGTACTGTGGCTGTTCGCGCAAGAAGAGCGAGATTTGCTCTTCAAAGTAAGCAACCGCTGTAGGTTCGCCAAGCAATGCCTGACTCTGCCGTTCCGAATACTCCTTATGATTGCGTTCAAACAATGTCAATAAATGCCGGTCTACAACCTTGCAAACAGCGTCGAATGCGTAGTGATGGCCTTGTCGTATGCGTTTATGCTCTCTACTCGATAACCACTCATTGGCGAGAAAACGATTTGGAGCAGAAAGAGCGGCCAATAGTGCATGCTTATCCACGCAGTGATCCTCCTTTACTGTGCATATCCGTAAGTCGCGGCAATCATTGCGGCTAAAAGAGATATTCCTGCCCCTACCGTACGGGCTTCAAGGAATCGGGAGATAGCATCTTCGTGTTGTTCCGCTTGGTACAAAAGCAAAGTTTCATCCGGCAGTGACGTGCGCGTAGGCTGTGCTTTCAAGTTGCGCGCGTAGGCCAGAAGAGTACGTTCATTTGCTTGTTGCATCTTGTTTCCAATCAAAAAGATGTCTTCAGTACGGATGTCCAGTGGTCGCAAAATAGATTGAGAGAATTGATGAAACTTACGATCTACATACATACGATCCGTGATGACACCGAAGCGAAGAGTGGCAGTGATGAGGGCTTGAAGTGCAGCGGGTGTATTAAACACGCTACCGGCATCGAGTATAACCAGGTCAAAAGCCTGTTCTGCCTGCTCAATTAAGTACGCAATATCGGAGATGGTGTACTTTTCGAGTGCGCTAGCTTGGTTGCGATGACCGAAGAGGTACCTTACACCACTTTTCAGCTCGTACATGTTTTCGGTGAGAGAGGCGGGAGTAAGACTGCGTTCTTTTAAGTGAGATTGCAATTCATCTAAGTGATGCAATGGCTGAGATATCATCCACGCACCAGGCTCGTACAAGTTGAGACCCAAAACACCGACACGCAGACGATAAGTCTCCACAAGCTTTGAAGCAACGGCAAGACAAAGAGTTGTAGTCCCAAGTTGAGGTAGCACACCAAAGAACGTCACGACGGGACGACTCTCTATGTGACGTTCTGTCTTTTCAAGATAAGAAACAAGTCCGTCCCATGTGATCACAGGAATTTTTAAAGCAGTAGACATGGCTTGAACAGGATTAGTGATGCGGTCCACAACATACACCATTTTCGAGTCGCGATGAGTCGTAACATGCTCATAAAGATCAGTGGTCGAAACGGTATCCGAATCGATAAGCACCAAGTCATTTACAGCTGTATCCGGAATAGCGGATAACTGCGCCACAGAATCAACAGACACGTTTGGAACAAACTGACGAAAGCGCTCAGTGTGCGTTACAAAGTACATCAGATAACCCCTCCTAGGGATTAGTTACTCGGATAGGAAAAGATGAATTGATTGGTCAGCGATAAAGTCTTCAGTTGCTGAAACTGAACCGGAGTTAAGAGAAGGTCTACAGTCGTCGGTGTACCATTGCCATTTTCTTGTTGAGCGTATGGATTCGTAGAGCTAAGGGCGTTGGGAGAGGCATTCGTGATCTCTTGGTTGCTCCCGTTACGTACATATTCAACAGCTACATGGCTAAGGATGACCGAAGCAACGGATTGGCTCGAAGACGTTGCTGTCTGTGTCGTGGTTTTAGAAGTGCTGAAAGAGTTAGACGGCGTGCCTGGTGTATTGTTTTTCGGATAGGCATAGATAGAAACGGAATCACCACGACGAATTCCTCCCCCAATGGCATAAATCCACGACGAGGGAATGGGGTAGATTTGTTCATTCCCAACTGGAGTTAATGCGTTCGTTTCAAGGTCCTTGGCTGTGAGCTGTTGGTTAGCAGCTAATAGCGTTGCGGAACGTTTATTACGCAAAAACACAGGGTTTGTAATCGCTCCGGTTTCTAAAATTCTTCTTGGCACGAGTTCTGTTTTAACATTGTGCGCGGTCAGAAGAGTATTCGGCGGGATGTTCGTAGCGGCAACCCACACCGTAGTGTCTTGCAAAATAGGCGATAGATACTGTTCATACACAACTGCACCGCCAACGAACACTACCAAGGAGATACCGGCAAGCGCATTGCCTACCCACATGCGTTTTCTCTCCCGCGAAACAGGGCTTTTTGGTGGGTGAGACGGCCTCTTTCTCGATGGCAAGGATACTCCAAGTAATTGCATGGACTAATGCCTCCTCCAAAATGGTTTACGTTTTTCCTCAGTCCGTATCAGGGCTTTTGGCACCCATCGGTCGATCCACTGTTCGGTAAAAAACTTCAGTTCCTCAGCTATCGTAGATTCGGTTGTTGGAAACGTACCGTTCCATGCAGCCCTTGCAACGATGTCTGGAGGAAGGTAAGGAATATAAAGATGCTCAGGAGAAAGTGTAAGAACATCGGGATCTACGTGACGCGTCCATTTATTTAGGATTACATGTGCACGTGGATAACGTTCCAAGAAGCTGTTGGCTTGTTCCGTCCAGCTCGTGGAAAATATACGCGTAGGGTCACAATCCATCAAAAGAAAAAGATCGTCCGCTGATTCAAGGAGCATGGAGTCTTGAAGATTAAAACCTACATCAACTAGGACAAACGGTTTACGAAGTTGATGATGAATGTAGACAAGACCTTCCTCGTCCGAATACGCTTTTGGCGTATAGCTCGGTGGCAAGGGAACAAGCTCCACACCTTCAATCGAAATAGAACTCCCCTTCCGGTCCTGGAGCCAATGTGTGTAGGGAAGAATTCGCTCATACAACCGAAAGTACGTCCAATACCTAGCATCCTGGAGTGGGTATTCAATCAATGAAACGCTTCCAGCATCCAAAGTTTTGGTGAGGCTATGTGCCAAACAGAAAGAAATAAACGTTGAACCGGAACCAGGCCAAAGATTTACGAAAACTACCAAACGTGGCCGCAAAGTTTGAATAACTGGCTCACGAATGTACACCGGTTTTTCAACGATCTTCTCTCGTTCTACCACACGTACCGAAGGTGTAAGTGAGAGCGTCTCTGCTGGCTCCGACGAAGTGACAGAACTCGACACGTCTTGAACAACAGTTTTTCTTTTGCTGGATTTCAAATACTTCTCAATCCCAAGTTTGCCTTCGGAGGTTTCAGCCTTAGTTGCTACATCCTTGGAAGCAGGATTGACCGTATGTTCAGAAACATCGGAAACGGAAGTAGGAATCTTGGTGTCGTCTGGATAAAATGGTTCTGCACCAACAGAACAAAGCGGCAAAGAGTCTTTGAGCCACGACGCAGCCTGGACAAAATCGTCGAAGTATGTAACCGAAGCCTGGATTCGTTGCAATAGGCTTTCGGTCGTCGTAAGCGATTCCCAATGACGATCCAGCAGCACAGCTGCAGGTGGTTCACTCTGTTGGAGTAACCAACCCTGGAGTTCAGACTCGCTCGCAAAGAAAGGAGCAACATATGGTCCTGAAATATCTTTGAGAATACGTGCGTAGACTGTCTGACTTCGCATTAACAAAAGTAATTTTTTGGCCACATTACCACATCCATAGACGTGACTTGACGAAAGAATAAACTATACTAATAGTTACAGTGATATTTTACTACAAAATACCTTTGATTCAAAAGTAATTTGGGTTAAATTTATACCACAAGGATATAGGAGGCGTACTCGTGAGTGAAAAGACGTACCAACTATATAAAGCAAAAGTCCCAGAACACATTTTTACAGAATTCAAGATGTTATCTGTAAAACGTCGAAAGGAAATCGCTTTGAGAGACCTTGTGACGGAAGGAATGGAGAGGCACGTAAAAGCGGTTAAACACGGCGACACAGAACCTGTGGCTACAGAGCTAGACCAATACCCGAAAGATACGTGGGTAGCGTGGACACTTTCCGTAGAAAATGAGGTTTATAAGAAGGCGCGGATTTTAGTGATAGAACGTGAGTTGGACATGTTTGGCTTCGTGGCGACAGCCATGTTGAGATACCTGGAATCACAGTAGTAAGACATAACGAAGAAAAACACTAACGGTCTAACTCGCGATCCGTCTCACGAGCAATTTGCTTTTGTTGTTGATCGCGACGGGCACGCCGTCTTCGGTTTCCCTTGACGGCATGCGCCGTAGTCGAAGCATCTGAGGAAGTATCTCGTCCGATGGATCGTAAAGTTTGCTCCATAGTACGCTCTGGAGTGGGTTCGTGCGTGCGACGAGTCCCAGGGACGCGTTGATGAAAATCCCTTTGGGGAGCAATTGCATCTAGTTTCTGTGCAAGAATGTCTCTAGACCATTCATAGTCAGTTTTATTGAGATATACCCGCTTGCTCTTTCCGTCCGGAGTTGCCCCAACTCCCATGATATGTATGTGTACATGCGGATGACCTGTCTTCTCATGTACCGCAGCAATCCACTCTAGCTTCATCCCTTTGCGTTCTTCGAGGTCCCTCATAAATGCGCGTGCAAATTCCTTGTAATTGCCTCCGTTTTCAATAAACGAATCATAGTCACGGCCACGCATAGATACAATCAGTGCGTGCATCTTAACAGTAGCTCCATGTTGCAAAGCAGGGTGAGTCTCGATCTTCGTGATGAACGTCTCAAAATCGGCCCCACGGTCAAAACGCTCATTAAAAAAACCACGCTCTTCGTCCGCACGTTCGCGCGCACGAAAACCAATGTATTTTGTGTACTGTCGGGCACCCTGGACACTGTTACGTCTTTGATGTTTAACGAATACCCGTGCTTCAGCCATGATTACTTCTCTCCCGTCTCACTCGATGAGGAACCAACAAACTCCTGTATCTTGAATGACTCTTTGCTGCTGAAGTACTTTCTTGCGTTGTCACGCAGGTCTGTGTAAATCTGTCTCTGTTTGACTTCTGGGTATTCCTTATGACGCTCGTCCAGCGTATCCATCAACACCATGGCCACATCCATACCAACACTGCCAATCATTGCAGCAAGACGATTGAATTGCTTTCGCATTAACTCCTCAACCATTTGGTCGAGTTGCTTCCTCGCGTAGTCCTGTCCTTCCGCAAGGACGTATTGCACAACCGCATGAGAAACAATTTCTGATTCGCTACTCTTGATACCTCTCTTTTTGAGTAGCGTTTGGTACTGAGTTAAGGAGGTTAGCGCTGCATCTGATAAATATAGTGTCTTCTTCACCTGGGACTCCCCTTTACCTAAGGAAACATATACCAGTCGAAAGATGTAAGACGATTGTAGTATAGTTTTGCCTTGCTATGCAAGGCAAAACACTAAAATGACGTCACACATGTAATCATGTGACGTATAATCTAAGCCTTGCGTAGCAAGGCTTTTCGAGTTGCTGACAGCAACTCTTTATCCTGCGTACCGCCATGGTCGCCTTGAGACCGGATTCTCCGGAGCTGGCTCCGTCGATAGAGCTCGCTTTAGCGAGGCTCTGAGACACGCTTGGAGACGGCTCCATTCCGATGGAGAAGACGGGCGTAAGGCGTTCGATTCCGAAGGAAGCGACACATGGTGGTTGGACCGGTACGGCGAGGTCAGGGGGCCGTTCCTGGAGTGTTCTATCTCCAGGAACAAATACCACGGGGCACACTGAGCGTAGACGGACCGCTGCCCCCCCCAAGGGGGCGCTCGCCTTTAAGCACTTGCACTGCACTTCAGGCCACAACTCTGCACCAGGCGTTACGGATGGTGACATCGTGAACATCACAAAATATCACTACATAGTACCATACAGTACAATGGTATTAACGTAACCACGCCAATAACAAGAACAAAATAGTATTATATAGTACTATGTGGTACAATAAATGACGGTAATTCGGTATGTCTCGTGCTCGGGGAGTCGGTGCCGCCGCCCATAGGCTATCATGGGGTTCCTACGCATGGGGGCTGCTCCTTATCCTCCTGCGCTTCGTTTAGTCCGGTACCGCTTAGTTCGCCCCCACACGCAGATTCCCACCCCATGATTTTTCCGCCTCAGGCGGCACCCATTAGGGACGCACAACAAGAAGGAGGTCACTTTTTAAATAGAATAGGACTATATAATACTAAACATAACAGTATAGATAAGTCCGAAACGAAGAGAAAAAGGCACCGTATAGGTGCCTTGAAGTAAAATGTAATACTTTCAGTACAGCATCATTCAAGAGTCATTTGGTGAAGGTACCCGTTAGTAGATAAACACAATCCACATTCGGTAATGGCCTGTCCGTTACGTCCAGTGTCGTAGCTCCTGATTACGTGGAATCCTTTACTTTCAAGGTAACGCTTGGCTTCCGTACCGTCTAGATCAGCAAACCGTTGATAATCAGGGTCATAAATGAAATTACCTGAACTTGCTACCGCTCGTAGTTCCTCTTTGGTGAGTTGCCCGTTGTGCTTCATATTGCGTGCCATATGTATCCGTCCTCTCATTGGATGGCGTTCATTAGCCTATAATTTGAGTTGGTTCCTCGATGGGTTTGCCTGCGGTGTCATCTTTCAATCCGAGCCTTTCCAAGGTGTCTTCCAGAAGCTGGCTGTATTCTTGAAAGGACAACCTTCGATCTGGATACCTGCGAATCATTTTCTCGCCTTTCGTGGTGAGTCGTAGGCATTCTTCTTTATGCGCTTTGGAAGTCTCAATACGTTCGATCCAACCTTCTCGTACACACACTGCGATACTTCGGGACATGCGAGACAGCTCCGATTGGCTCCAAGGCCTGACCGGATTCGAAGTGTTACCACGTGCAGAGACCTTCCAAAGTAGTTGTAATTGTACTTTTGATGGTTTCATGAGTGCAGCTCCTTCCTTTTTGGGGAGTGCGGGAGGGGGTACCCCTCCCGCCGATGTGTTTTAAACCGCCTTTGCAGTATCGGTCGTCGATTGTTGCTCAGCCTCCTCGATTATCATGGTCAGTACTTTTTCAATGTCACTTATAGCTCTCATCACGGCCTTGGTGCATTCCTGAGGCTCCATCTTGGCGTAGTGTGCAACATAGTCGCGGGCCTTGCTCACATATCCCTCGTATCCGTACATCAAGCACAGAATTGCAGCACTCGTCTCGGCAACAATTTCCTGTGTCGAATCTTGTCCACCCTTCAGGGGTCGGATGCGGTGATGAGCTGCGTGAGAAAGCTCGTGAAAAAACGTGGTTACATCATGTGTACAAAGCACAATGGCATCTTTGCCGGGGTAGTAGGCTCCATAATAACGGGTGTTCCCTCCTTGATACTTCACATCGATGCCCCACGCCTTCGCCACGTTCATCAGAGGTGGCATGACAGGGGGAGTGTAATCCGGTCGGCTGTCCTCGATGGCTTTGCCTTCGGTATCTTCAATCCGGAAAACCGGAATGCTTTTGAAGCCAGTAATAATGGTTTTTTCTTCTTCCTCCCCTGTCTCTGTGTTCTTCTCTTTGATTTTTCGGGCGACAGGTCCAAGAATGTAGATGGCTTTGGAACCCTTGAGCACATGCCTGCCAACCTGTTCCCATTGGCGAAAACCTCGCGCGTCCTCCGTGCCATTGATAAAAGTAAGAATCTGATTGGCAAGGCTCCAAGAATCAGAAGGGCGGTCGCCTGATTTGCGTTTTAACATTGTGTGCGCGACAGCTTGTGGCAGGTCACCGGATTCCCACATTGCCAGTAGTCGTTGAGTAGCTTCCATTACCTGGTTGTTTTTCATTTCCTATCATCCTCCCTTATGTCTCGTGCGCCCCTTGGGGGGTGCCGCCTGAGGCGGAAAAATCATCGGCCTAGAGGCTCAGGTCGAAGGGTATAAGCGCGGTACCGGACGAGCGCAGCGTAGGAGGATAAGGAGCGCGGCCCTTTGAACTGAGAAAGGTCGATGATAGCCTCAGTAAGGCGGCACCGACTCCCTAAGCACGAGACAAAAAAGCCTCAGGGAGAATCCCTGAGGCATCCACTGCCCTGGTGCATTTCTATATCCCTAGCATGAGTTGCTGTTTCTTCGTTTCAACCGCCGTCAGTTTTTGTGTCATTTCTTCTCCTCGTGGAAATGGGAACGCAGCTTCAATTTCATCCGGCCCTGCAAACCAGCCTCGGAGATTACCTGCACATGAAACGGCATATCCCTGTCGGGCCTCATTCCACTCTCGAATCGACCAATCACCCGCCGTTACAATCACCGGTGCGTGATACCACATGCTCAGTGTTTCTATCATGGCTGTTCCCCTCTTCATGTAATGTGATGGAGAGTCAAGGCAGGGAAACCCCTGCCTTGCTACCACTTATGCGCTTTTTGCCTCGGACACGTGTACTTGCACCAACTTGGGAACAATAAGTTTTTCAAGAAAGGCCTTCACTTCTTCAGTGTTTGCCGAAGTGTGACGCATCTGTCCAACCAGCTCGAAGTAGACACCATGACAGGCTTGCTCAAGGCTGCCATAGTGCTCGATGGCAAGTCCGAGCCAGAAAAAGACTTGTTGTTCCATGATGGTTCTTGTGCGAGTAAACAGGTCTGTGACGACTTCTCCGAGCTCCGTATTTTGAAACGCAGTGACGCCGGACTGGGTGAGCACTTGGTAATCTGCCTCCAGCTCTACAATGTGCGACATGGGCACCACTCCAACACGGGTATCTGGTGCATTCCAGGTGCGTTTCGGAAATGGGTTACGGTCTACCAACTCCACCACCATGTAATGAGGCCTGCGTGAAATGGCTTTGTACAAGAGACATTCGTGTGTGTCGTAATAGAGCCCCACTGCGGGCATCTCAAAGGCCATACCTTCTGTCACAACAAAGCGGTCGGACAAAAGGAATGGTTCATAAGTCCCTCGATGATTGGAACTCTCGTACTGCAAATGGAACTCACCTTCGTGTTCAATGAGCTTTGCGTACCTCTGTTCCTCTTCATCGAATAGCACCGTACCAAGCGGCAATTTTGGAGCTTGCGACAAAATGCACTCGTTATGAATCTCAATGCGTTCTTTCATGTCGTTGCTGGCGTCTGAGTAGGTGACATGGCCTGTACGGTACTTGCTGACACATAGGAGAAAACCGTGTTTGTCCTCAATGGCAGAAATGGAGCGCATGAGTCTGTATCGTTCGCCGTTTTCGTCAATGAAATCACTGGAATACTTGCGCCGTTCCACGAGAACTGCACCCATACGATAGACCGTCGCGGTCTCATTAGAACGTTCATACTGATATGTGTACAATGGCACAAGGTCTACTGTAGAGATCCGTTTCACCAGGCAAACGTGTTTGTCGTAGCGATACGAACCGTAATTCTCGTAAAGACCTTCGGGTTGCTCTGTGTTCAGCTCAAACGCTGTAAATTGTTCGGTTAGCGCATCCTGAATCTGGCGAGCACGGGTGTCGCCAATGGTGGCACTCGCGCGGTAGTCGATGTCACAAAAGAAACCTTTTCCCTCAGTCGGTTCCCATGCGCCTAAGAGAATGACACAAAGATGTTTGAGACCACGCATTTCTAAAGGGAGCTCCAGCCGCACAGACGTGAGATTTCCTTTGTAGTCGTGTTCTATCTCTGTCAGTTCTGCGGTTGCTATGCTCGCAACGAGCTCACGGATGTTGTAGAGATTTCGAAAAAGTGGCTTTCTGTCGTTGTAATACATATCTATCATCCTCCCTTATGTCTCGTGCGCCCCTTGGAGGGTGCCGCCTGAGGCGGAAAAATCATCGGCCTAGAGGCTCAGGTCGAAGGGTGTAAGCGCGGTACCGGACGAGCGTAGCGTAGGAGGATAAGGAGCGCGGCCCTTTGAACTGAGAAAGGCCGGTGATAGCCTCAGTAAGGCGGCACCGACTCCTTAAGCACGAGACAAAAAGCCTCAGGGAAAATCCCTGAGGCAACAATGAGTAGAACGATGCTCTTGTGTTATATAGCGGGAAACATATGTACGTAGAATGTGAGCCAAGCCCACAAGACAGCACCGGTAAGTGCAAAGATACCAACAAATAATCTTCGTAAAAACCAAGGTAACGGTTTACTAATCAAGCCACCAAACAAAGAACCCAACACAATTAGGACAACTAGAGCAACCAGAGGAGAGAGCATATGCGCCCCCAAATGAAGATTGTTAGGAATGACGTTCATTGATTAAAGGGATAAGCGATGCAGATTTGTGTAAGGTTTGTAGTCGACAAGAAAGACCTCTGGCGACAAATGATTGTCTTTGGCATCGACAAAATGATGGACGGCACCTACCCAGAATTGAATGCGTGAATGATTCGGTTGGTGTTTATGAATCTCATTCACCATGGTCTCACTAAGAATCACAACATCACCAAAATGTAGTTGAAATGGATACTCTACATCAGCGAATGATAAACGTATATAACTATCGTTAATCCTCGGATTAGCAAACCGAAAACTATATGTGTACATACAAGCGCCCCCTATTCGACTGTTTGAAAAGTAAATGTTGGACTAGACTATGGGTCAAAACAGCTTTGGAAATCGACGCCGATCCGTGCGACTCCGAAGGCGACGGATACGTTTGACCCACGAATACACAGCAATGAACCAGGCAACCACGATAAACCACGCTACAGGGGTCATGTGCCAGTGGTCACTAACAAGCAGCACATATAGGATTCCAGGGATTACAATAATGCGGTAGAGGCTGAAAATGGCACGTATCACGAGCTTTCCCTCCTTTCCACCAGGCCGGGGACCCACGGTAGGCGTTAGCCTACGAGCGTAAAACGGAGACTATAGGCTCCGTAGCGAGAGTGGGTGGCCGTATAGGTGGCCAAATGTATTAGGTATAACGAAAAGTAATACGTTTGACCCCTATATCATTATCAGGGACAAAGTGAAGCACTTTATCAGGCAAGGTAATAAAAACAGAACCATTTTGCCCCCGACGAACAACACAACCTGTGTTAGAGAACTCCTCGGCCAATTGGTTCAAAAATCTACGAATCGTAAACGGGTCCGTGAAAGAAGCATACAGTTTCTCCGAAACCTTCCTCACAAGCACACCACCCAAGGAACCTAAGCTGCGAAAGAAAAGCGATCTGAGAAGAATTCAAGAAAAAAAACCTGATTTATACAAAGCATTCAAGGCAGACACAGCAGAAATACCATCAACCTGGTTCAATTCAGAACAAGCAAAAACTTTTTCCTCGTTGTAAAACAAGTCAGACGGAGAAGCAAGATCTAAACAAACTTCATGAACGGGAAGCGCAAGGAACCACCCCGACAAAGAAGGACCGACGATCACCTTAAACCCACTTTCCCTAGCCTGAACGTAAAACTCATAGTGACTCCCATGTGAAACAATCCAAGAAACCATTCCATCCCAAGTTTCCAAACAGTCATCCACCGTTAATTTACAAGCAAATGGAACTTCGATAGCCCGCTGCCTTACTAATTCCGCACCATGTAAAGAACCTGTTAAATCACCATGAAAAGAAGACTCTGGATACTCCAACAAAGACCCGCCTTTCTGTTTTAACCAGGATTGAATAGCAAGCTCACCAAGATTAGATTCCGAAATGTAAGACGCTTTTGCGACCGTTTGGAATTTTTCTTTCGTTTCAGCGGTTGTATATATGACAATCTTCTCCGCTTGACGTTCATCTGACGGTTTCTTTGGACGAGCCACAGTACCACCCCAAAAATAATTTATATATTAATTATATACATAGAACCAATAAAAGTAAACTGTGACGTGAGGAAAAAAAGGGGGGGTTCCCCCCTTAGATGTAACCCTCCGCACGCAAGCTGACGTGACCAGGGTCGCCAATGATTAGGTGGTCCACCACATCGATGCCCAGAATACGACCGGCTTCCACGAGGCGCTTAGTAATGGAGCGATCCTCTGAGCTTGGATCGGGCCTTCCGGACGGATGATTATGTGCACAAATGATGCCACTGGCGTTCGACAGAATTGCAGCTTTAAACACTTCACGCGGATGAACAATACTCGCATCGAGAGAGCCAATGGACACGGTATGTATCGCGTTGATGTAGTGTTTCGTGTCGAGCATCATGACAATGAAGTGTTCACGGTCAGCTCCTTCTAAAAAGCGACGTGCGACAAATACAGCATCTTCAGAAGAACCAATCTGGAACCGTTCGGATTGAAGAGCGCCCTCCTTAACCATGACAACCTTCACAATATCGATGTTCTCCATAGATAACTCCTCCTTGGCGCGCTGGCCGTGTTGTCCCCGTTCGGGGCACCCAAGTACCAGCATGTGAGCGCACCGGAGGCCGGAACGCAGTGGAGGACGCGCAGCGTTGTGCCACATGATACAATGCCTCGACCCGAGCGGAGGCAAGAATCAATTGGCAACCAGGTAAACGCTACGCCACGAACCGCAAAGCACCTTCGTATCACTAACGACTTCGCGACAGCGAAGTTTCCGACTTGCAGTTCAACAATGGGTACCACCAACAAGTACGCGAGGAAAAAAGGGGACGAGCCCCTTCACCAGCAGTCTTTCACGTACTCCTGATAGCAGTCCTCGCACGCGTGACGGTCGAGTTCATGTTTGGTGGCCGCCAACTGAGCGGCACGGCTGTGTGCATCCTCTTGAGTCTCAAACTCCTCACATATATCGCAACCCCCAAGTGAGCACGTGGAGGTTTGCACATTCCATCGACCTGACTCCTCATCGAGGAATACTGGGAAAGCACCGACTTCGTAATAAAATTGATTGGACATGAGAATAACCTCCTTGGCGCGCTGGCCGTGTTGTCCCCGTTCGGGGCACCCAAGTACCAGCATGTGAGCGCACCGGAGGCCGGAACGCAGTGGAGGACGCGCAGCGTTGTGCCACATGATACAATGCCTCGACCCGAGCGGAGGCAAGAACCAATCGGCAACCAGGTAAACGCTACGCCACGAATCGCAAAGCACCTTCGTATCGCCTACGACTTCGCGACAGCGAAGTTTCCTTTACTTTGCTTCTCATCTCATTCAAAACCCCATGGCGAACCATGGGGTCTCCTTTGAGGGGGCTCTCCCCACTCCTATTAACAGGCCTGTTGTGTTTTCTCTGGGTCTCCTTCGTCCACCCACACTCTTACATCGGACTTCATTGATCTTTCATAACTCGAATCCGAGCCGCGCATGACCATGAGCTTTAGAAGTTCTTCCGGAGTCCGACATTCAGTGATGTAGTGTAAATAAAGAGGGCGATAATACGTAACGTCACGAGCTGCAAAACGATAGACAAAACAACCTTGTTGGCCCCCCTCGGTCCATCTGAGCTTCAATAATTCTTCCTTCCATTGCTCACGTGAGAACTGAAAAACGGTTTGAACATATTCACGAATCACACTGCCCTTGCCCTTTGGAAACTCTGCCTTACACGTCCAACTTGCGTAGTAACTCAACAGCTCATCAAGACTGGTCACTGCCACAATCGCTTTATCCCATGCCTCACGGACCAGCGGATGATATTCAGAACTCAGGTACGGGTACTGATGTTCGAAGGATTGGAGCGCAGGAATCCTTTTGTCTAGTGGCACTTGTTTAAGTACATCTACCAACCGTTCGCAAATGTCGTCCTTGCGCGGTGGTGTATAGCTGTCATCATGCCCTAAGTACACCCATTCATCGTCCGATGACATGTGCCGAAAATCATGTTTTTCTGTCTGTAACCAATAGTAATCCAACTCTTCCCGTTCTGTTTGCCACCAACCGCGCGTAACAAAAGTACCCGTAAACTGCACACCGTTACTCCAGTGGACTTCAAAGCGATCCCCAATGCGAATATCGTCCAGTGCAAACGTGCTACCATACACTTTGTTTTTCCAGTCGTTGGCCTCTGCAATATCAAACAAGTCCAATTGTTTCCATTTTTGCACGTCCATTTTATCGGTTCCCTCCCTGCATAATGAGAAGTCGAATCACGAGCCCCAGAATAATCAGGTCCAGTAGCACATTTACAAAGCTCATCCGTCACACTCCCTTGTTTGCAAAATGAGAATGGGTTACAATCTCGATAGTGAATTTTAAATGGGACGGGAAAGGGCTAGTCGCCCCTCCCCCGGTGCTTACCAGTGGCTCTCCGTTTGGCTGAACGGCGAGCCTTTTTCGTTGTCTTCCGCAACCTCCGTATTTGTAACAGGAGCAAAGCCACGGTCAACAACTTAATCAAGACATCCAGAGCCACCAGTAAATCCTTTCCCACTTGCGATCCCCCCTTTCCAGCGGCTGTGTCTCGTGCGTCCCTTGGGGGTGCCGCCTGAGGCGGAAAAATCATCGGCCTAGAGGCTCAGGTCGAAGGGTATAAGCGCGGTACCGAACGAGCGCAGCGTAGGAGGATAAGGAGCGCGGCCCTTTGAACTGAGAAAGGCCGGTGATAGCCTCAGTAAGGCGGCACCGACTCCTTAAGCACGAGACAAAAAAGTCTCAGGGATTTTCCCTGAGACACCGACATCGAGGAAGTATTCTTTTTCATTGTGTGCGTCCTTATAATTGGACCATACTTCAAACAGATAATTGACTTGGGATATGGTATAAGCCCAACTTAGCACCCCGAACGGCTTTCCGCTCAATAAGGTACTTCATTTCCTGGGTAGATCGGACGGTAGGGACTTGCAGTTTTGCCGATAACTCATCCACCAGAGCGTGGTCCAATATACATTTATCCCACACTTTAAACCACGCTCCGTCAGACAAGCCAACAACGGGATCACCTAAAGTAGGAAGACCATTCTTATGTTTCACTTTGCCATTAACGTAGATTTGATAGGATGGCAACCCATTCGGCACATTACCAACAATCATGCTCGCAGAGAGTATCAACAATAACCCCGCTAAAATGTATTCCACGTGGAATAGAAAAAGCGCAATGGAAACAAAAATTCCAATAGCTCCCACAATCAAGCTCACACGGATACCAGCGATAATCACCGTCTTAAATCTCCGGTCTGTTTTGAGGCTTAAAAAACTCGCTGGATAGTTACAAAACTTGAGCGGCAGTAACCCAAACCACCAATTTCCGATATTCAGACGCAAACTGCCCCTACCGATAAAAACATCTGTTGGTACTGCGTATTTCCTCCGAAAATGGTAATGACCAAACTCATGTACCACGGCAATAATGTATGTAAATATGTACCATAATGGACTACCGATGACGACGAGTAACAAGATTGTGAGTATCATCGTGCGCATTGTCAACCTCCTTTAGTTTTAGGACATCGATGTCAAATGGCATATACCATATTGAAGAGGGTATACATGGTCTGTGATCGAGTTTGAACAGGCTCCTTGATCTCATATTCTAATTACCATCAGGTGACATGACACAATTGTGCACGGTCTTGAGTATCGAGCGAAGGTCTTGAATCTGTAATTGTTTTTTCTCTGCCAACTTAGCAACTATGAGTTCTATGTGTCGCGCGAATTCGACATAAAGTGAGACAGGAGCAGCATACAGTATTCGTGAATCGATAATGCATTCCTGACCTGGCTTCATTCGACTCGTGATAAAGGTTCCGCTTTCAGGAGTTCTATCCCGTACCGGATAATGACGCATTACAGGGATAGTCCCATTGGGACCGTCCCACTGCACGATGAACAACATACCGAAACCTTTGATTTGGACGGCACCTGTTCCGTAGATATAAGTACCTTTCGAAAGTTCCCCTACACATTCAGCCAATTCATCCGCCGCACATCCAGCAAACTGAACGACTTTTGAGGTTAAAGCGTTCTCTTCATGTATCAAGTCAACGAGTGCCTGGGTTTTTTCCAACATGATGAGCATTCCTTCTTTCTGAAATTGTTGAACACCAATTTACTTAACCTTAATAATTTTATTATACCACTTAAAAAATAACTAACGTTATAGAGGTAAGCGAGTGCATGAATAGAAACATTGGCGATCGGCAAGGCTATCATTATCGGCTTAAAGATTTTATAGGCATTGTTATCTAGTGGATACGAAAACTTCTCGTTTGTTTTTAGTAGTAGATAGAAAGCATGTATTTCTGTTAAAAGATGTGGAATGTGCCGTAGGCACTCCACATAGTCTTATCAATATTTGTTAGAAAAGAATAGTTTAAGCACGCATCAACAAGTAGTACAAATTACACTAGTAGCAAGCCTTTGCAGCCCATTTGAGTCATGCACAATCTAGACTTTTACCGTGCATAAAATAGACGTTAGATGGGTTATCCACAGGTTGAGACATGCACAATCTAGACAGAACACCTGTTCAAAAGGGAAAATCTGGGTAAAAAATGGAGACACATGGCATCGACTGAACCTTGTGCTGTGTACAAGGGTAACGAAACACCCATCTCAGGAGGATGAAGAGAGTATCAGAGAGAACTTCAGGTATGCCAAACACACCACGCCAAAAGGCCTGGTTTTAGGGGGGGCCAATGAAGATGTAGAGAACAGTTAGAACTTAAGCGGTGTACTTGAGTCTCCACGCTGGTATTTGTTTGAGTAAATCACCAGATTTTAAGAGCTTCGTGAGGTATGCACCTCGCCATTTCACGTGTCGCGCTGCACAGATAGCGCCAAACATAGAAGCAATCCGTAGAATGGTCTCAGGATGGAGTTTCATATCAATACCGTAAGCGATCAATCTACGTGTAGACTTCGAGAGCTCGCGCCATGTGGGAGTATCGGCCCCCCTCGCAGCTGCATAGCCTTCCAAAGTCTCGCGGCTTACCGCTCCATGTAAAGCTCGGAAGGCTTCTTGCTCTATAGTTCTCGAATCGTCTTTTACGAGCCAAAATTGGAGTAGAACGTCCGTTCCGGAAGCATTCGGAAGTTCACCCCACTCTATAAAACCGTCCAGCAATGCGAGATTCTTTCTCACGCGGCTTGGTGCACTACCAAGATGCTTTTTGTACATAAGCGTTCTCATCTTGCGGAGAATTTCACTATTGCGATGACGGCTCACATCCATAATTTCAAGGCAGAAGAGAATCATAGCGGGTAGATGATGTGCAACTAATAGGGAGAGGAGTGCAATGAAACGCGGTGTGAGGTTGAAGTAACTGGCTCCTGGTGCGGTACGGTCCGCCTCATAATCAGTAATCCGATAGTGATCCTCATAAACATGAGTGACGAGAGGTGTTTTTAAGAGCTCCTGGACAGCGACATATACGGTTGATTTGGGTAAGTGTAAAGCATCTCGCAAAGCTGAATAGTCCAGAACAAAATCACCGGTATTTGCATCACAGATGAGGTGTACACCGATAAACGCAGTTACAACACTGGCAGAGAGATTCATTTCGGCCAGTCGATGGCGCATTGCCGTATAAAACTTGGCATAAAGATAAGGGGTTTGATAGTAAGGTCGTTCGCCTATTTCTTGGTCTTCTACAATTGCAACAGTCATAGTTTCTGCACGGAATACCGTTTAATGGTTGACTCTAACTAAACCGCCGTGGTATCCTTTTTTTGCGAATTTCTATCAGGATACTGTGTTGGGCGGCTGCTAAAGCCGTTCTTTTTTTCGTTTTTATCCTCTAAACGGTAACGTTCCGCTCTATCCTCCTTTTTGATATTAGCGGAGCTACATGGTACTAAATAGGGCGCTCCCACGGCTCATATGACCGTAGAAACGCCCGATAATTTGACACAACGTTGCAGGATTTTATAGAATGCGTATCGAATACATCCTACTAAACTGCTTATTGTGATCAGGATACAATTCGAGTGTTTCCTGGTCATATGGACTGGGATGGAAAACCCAGTCGTTCCGCGCTCACCCTTGCCGGGGTGGGCGTTTCACATTCTCCGTGTCACGTCACTGAACTGGTAAATTCGACATGTTCAGGCGTATTCCTGCTAACGCTACACAAGTCGGCTTGTTCAGCACACCCCAATTTGAACGTTTCTCTGTGTAAGGTACATTATAACCTTTATCAGTATTTATCATAGTTAAAAAACATGTATACACCAAGAACAAAGTTTAGTCGCATAGATTTGAATTTTCTCTCAATACAAGGGAATAGGGTGCTTGTAACGAATGGATAAAGCATGTTGAAGAGGGTCCGGAGACGGAGGTGAACAGAATGGACAACAAACAAGAACTAACACTGAGGGAAGCAGCAGAAGCATTTGGTGTAAGTACGCAGACGTTGCGTCGGTGGATTAAGGACGGAAAATTACAAGCAGAACTCAAAGATAGTGCTTACGGTTCGCAATACTACATCAAAGCCTCAGAGCTGCCTTCTGCGGAAGTACGAGAGGTAATACAGGTAGACCGCACTGTCGATATGAAGGCACTCGGTCAACTCATCGACCAATTACTCCATACACAACGCAACGAAATTCTTGTGTCGGTCGAGAGCCTGCAAACGGAGTTTAGAGAAAGTATGCAACAGCGAAACGAGAGAGAAAACCAACTTCTTAAAGAACTTAGCGAGATGAAAGAACAATATCAAGTCTTACAAAATCACGTAGATGAGTACATCGAACGAAGAGCACAGGAGATTCCGGAACAGATTCGAACACTCCTAGAGTCACGTGAACCACAAAAACACCGTTGGTGGCCATTTGGACAAAAAAACGGAAGGGATAAGGAAAAGTAATCTGGTCTCGTGCTTAAGGAGTCGGTGCCACCGCCCATAGGCTATCATGGGGTTCCTACGCATGGGGGCTGCTCCTTATCCTCCTGCGCTTCGCTTAGTCCGGTACCGCTTAGTTCGCCCCCACACGCAGATTCCCACCCCATGATTTTTCCGCCTCAGGCGGCACCCCCCAAAGGGCGCACGAGGCCATTAGAAGACGAGGAGATGGTACTTTGCAACTCCTTGAGGTCTACGCGCACAAATAGGAAGGTTACGATGTGATATCCTCTGTACTGCCGTTGGATGCCGTACCACGCGCACTTGTGAATCGGGAGACCACCGGTGTATTCAAGCTGATTGCGGATGCACAGACCCGCAAAATCCTCGGCGCA
>NZ_LJCO01000056.1 GCF_001399675.1 Paenalicyclobacillus ferrooxydans | reverse complement strand
CCGAGAGTCCATGGCAAAACTCACCGGTACCGACGAACAGCAATTGCTGGCGCCAACGTCAGTGTTGCATAAATAGCCGACACTAAGGGGTTGCACTCAAATTTACACCACTTGACGGGACACTACCCTGGAATTTTGATTGAACATTCGACAATGGGCGTAATTCTTTACATGGTGTCATGCTTCCTTTTCAGGGCATCGAGTATGAATGAAATCGGTTTGGAGATGAAGAGGAAAAAGACACTCTGTTTAACAGATATTTGAAGGAACTTTGCAATGTGACGAGTCCATTACCACGCTCATGTGGAAGTCAGAATTTCCAATTCACCCCTCCTTGACATCCATCTTGGTCACAGAACCCCTGTTTTTGGGTGGGTTTCGGTCACAGAAGCGCGATTCTCGGTCATAAAAACGTAGTTCCATGTCACAGAGACAGTAATCTTGGTCACACAAAAATGGAAATGGGAATTCCTAAAACCGTTGTTGCAGTAGGCTATATATATAATATTTATGGTAAATATTTATAATATTATATAGGGTTGTGACACCCTTGCGAGTAGTGTGTATGATCACGCACGGGCTTTTTTGTTTTTTCTTCTTCACGCCCCCGATATATGTTGTTGATCTAGATATTCATATACACACTCCGGAAAATTTCTGGTCACAAAGCCCGAAAAACGCGTGAAAAATGGAAACGATTTGTCCTTCGAACCGCGATAAAACCGGATTTTTCTTCTGAGAATTTCCAAATCTCTGTGACCAGAGTGACCGCATATGTGACCGAAAAGACCCCCTTGGAAGACAAAAACCACCTACTTTGTGACCAAAGCGCGTCTTTTTGAAGTGTGGGCGTGTCACAAGACAACTTCATGGTGGAACAAGTGGCGAATGTTGCTGACGATATGGAATTCCACGAGGAATCCCATGGATGGTCGAACACTATGCTTGGAATGGATAGGCGAGGTAGAGGTGATATGAGCGGACATTGACGGCCTGCAAGAGGCGGCATACCAGCTATTAATAAAAGAAGGCGAAGATTGATAAAACTGATAAGTGCAAACATACTTAGGTGTGGTGTGTCCTTACGAATCTGTATAAGGCCATTTTGACTCGGTGTAATGGATGTTTTGGAACATCCCAACATTTAGATGCTCATAACATCGCCGGAAATGTGTCTATGTGCACGCAGAAGCCACGTGTTGTGATAAAGACGACTTATCTATCGAGTGCAATTTCGAAGGTCGTATAGACGATTTTAGACGCGAAGTCATTTTGACTCGTTTATACAGTGGCCTCTTCGAGGACCTGTTGAATCTGGTGTTGGTAGAGCAAGGCTCTTCTATCAACCACACTTTTCAAGTTGCCGTACAGGAAGTGCCCTGCCCGAACTATACCCCTAACTCCCATTAAAAATGTCTTACGGGGCACGTACATTGACATGGCAAGATTTCGCACGGAACTTCATCAAGCCACTTACTCAAAGTTGTTTTCGACTCTATCTTTGTCTGTGAGAAATACAAATATCTGCGTGCTACTCGTGTCAATTTTGGAGTGGTATGCTTATGTCGGCGTGGGACAGAGATTAAGTAAAACAAGACGCGATGGATTTGCACTGAATGCTATTTTCTCCAACAGTAGTGCTTTTGGGATGAAGGATCGGACACATCAGTTGGACGCAGTGGACCACGTCAAAATAGTGAGCCGCTGATGTTTGAAATCAAACAAGTTACCACACTCTCCAAATTATGTGCATTGTATTAAGACTGTGTTCATCAGAAGTTAGAGGGGTAGCAGAAAAGTGAGTTTTCTTCGTAGACTGATTTATGGCGTACTCTTGAGCGTGCTGTTCTTTCTAGGGGCACTCGTCGTTGGTCTTATCGAACACCGAGTGCCAGCTACACTCTCGTTGATTGGTACCTCCGTCGTCTTTGAGGCACAACCTGCTGCCGTCGCCAGTCTTCCACTTCGACTACAACCATTTTCGGGTGCTCTCATTAGCATTCTTGGCAACTTAATCCCAATCCCGATTCTTATGTTTGTGTTTGATGAAATATTAAACCATTGGACGTGGGTAAGACGGAGATTACAAAAAGCCGAAACATGGTCTAAAAAATACGGGAAGTACGGGGTCTGGGTGTTGATCCCGTTGTCTCCTATCCTCGGCGCATATGTTTGTATTGGAGTCGGATATATCATGCGTTGGAACTCACGCTTGGTATTATCAAGTGTACTCATTGGCATGGTTCTGTCGTCCTTCATGATTACTTATGGTGGGGAATCGCTGGTAAGGATACTGCGGCCCTACATTTAGTGTTTTCACCCTCCAGAGAGATTCCAGAAACCAGCACCACAAAAGTTGTAGAAACTTTCGTTGAAGTATGACGCGACTGAGGCAGGTGGCTCCCTCTCTGTCGGTATAGGGTCAATTTGACTCCTGATAATGGATAATGTGGAATATATGCCTATGTCACACCTCGTGACATGGTCGGATTCGGCTTCAGTTTCGCTTCTGCGCCGTTTTCTATGTGTGACAGGATAAATTGGTCGTCAAACTCTATATGGGGGTTTATGCGGGCGTTTAGGGGTTAAAGTTGTTTTCGACTTTGGAAGAAGTTATCTGCAATGTGCCATACGCGCTTCGGAAGGATGAAAGGAGTGCGTATTTATGATTCAAAAGCTGAGCGAGAAATTGTATTTCGCTTATGAACCGAATTCGTACAATTGCAAACCGATTTTGTTCGAAGTCACGACTGACGAGGGCTTGCAGGAAGTAGCTCGGCTTTCGAACCTACACACAGGCGAGATCTACTTCGCGTCGGTAGACGAATTCGCTCAGGCAGAAGGAGTGGAACGCTTGACAGACGACTGCTGTAGTGGCAAGCCGGTTGGCGCGACTTGGGATGCCGCTAACGGTTCGGTTTTCTACATCGGACTGTGACTGCAAAGAACTCAAAGACAGCTCGGTTTCTCGCGCAACAGCGAGGGATTGGGCTGTCTTTCGTGTGCTCTGAGAGGTTTCATATACAAAATCGTAAAGTTATCAAGACTGCATATCAAGACGTGCTAGAAGCGAAATTTGGGCGTCTGATGACGGGTTAAGAAGGGCAGTGCAGGTTGCTGGTCAACTATTGCATTGTCAGGCAATCAATGCGAAGAGATACATCATCGCAGGGCAAGTGTCATGATCAATCTCTTAAACGTAAGTCGAGTCATTTTGCCCCTTGTCACAAAGTACGTCGATCTTGGTCACAGAAAGTCTATTTTTGGTCATGGAAACAACGTTATTGGTCACAAATGAAGGCATCCCGGTCACAGAAAAATGGAAAAAGCAAGGGCGCGAATGCGAAGGAAATACTACTCGCACTAGTATATATATAATAATATTATTACCATAATTATTATATATATAAGGGTTTTGTGACACCCCTTGCGACATATGTGTGTTCTCATGCGCGAGATTTTTTCTTTTCTTCTCTTTGTCGTCCCCTTATATAGTCATTGATCTAGCCATGTATAGACACACCTCTCCGAAAAAGGTGTCACAAACACGGTTTTTTAATGATTTTTTCCATCACAATTGCTGAGAACTCCTTGCTCCGCAATGAATTATAAATTTTTGTTTCCATTTTTCTGTGACCGGAAAGCATGTTTTTGTGACCAGAAACACCCTCTTGGAAGACCAAAATACCCCTTTGCAGGACCAAAAATACGTGTTGCTCAGGTGCGGAGGTGTCACAAGACAATTTTCTATAGCGGACACAATGGTTAATGTTGCACGGGGCTTTATTCATGCAAATCTAGAAACTGTCTTGTACTCCAACTACCGATTGCTTTCACTATATGGATACGCCTTGAATATAATCTTGTCGTTCTGTCCATGGTTGGTCAGATGGATTCCGGTGTCCTCGTTTTGAGGACATCATCAGGCTGTTGATAAAGTTTGATGACATTCCATTAGAAAACCTTCTATACGGCAAATTCTTCGCCGGGTAAAAGCAGTGCTGCATAGCTGGCCAATCTGTGGGCTTTGGCCACCTCGTTCAGACTTGCGTAATAGTCAATAGCCCACTGCATCATATCTACGAGTGTCCGTTCAACAACCCACCAGTACGCTAAAATGGAATGATGGTCTAGTGAGGAGAGCATTAGCGGGGTGGGGAGTCCGGTAATGATGGATTCAATTTTCTCGGCTCGGGCAATTCCCCTTAAGGCAAGTAATTCATGTAGTTCACGTCGTAGCTCTACAACATCGCATCGGATGTTACCCATCATGTAAACGTGTTCATGATCTGTCACAATTAGGGTCGTAGATGATGTTTTTGTGGACAACAATGAACGAAGATAATTTAGCGACACTCGAAGACGGTTTTTCGCACGAGTCGCATCTAACTCTGGCCAGAGTAACTCGCACAATTCATCGCGTGTTGCCCCCTCATGCAGCGTCAAGTACCCCAGAAGTGCTTTTGCATTACGCTGATTCCAACCGTCAGTGACCACTTCCCCCTGCACCCAAACACGAAAGTCGCTGAGACATCGGATTTCGACATCAGGCACTGACTGGGTTCGGTTAGGATTCATTATCTGTTGTATGTAGTTTTCAGCCTCTGAAAAATGGGGGTCCTCGTTTTCCATGCGAAATGATTGGATGAATTCACTGACGGTTCGTGCGGTAACAAGTGGCTGATCTATCTGCACGCAGTTTGCCGCGTTGTGAAAGGGAATAACCTGTACGTTGGGCAGCTGTTCCCTTATGTATTCAGCAGCTTCCAAGGGCGTCAATGGGTCTCTTGTTCCCAACAATATCTGTGTGGGCGTTTTGCTCACACGGACGTCGTTTAACGACGCCGTATTCCTCACTAATTGCATCAGGCTTAAGTAGACTGCTGCTGTGAGTCTTTGGTACATGTGTTCGATTTGATCCATCTGGTCGTCGGAGGGGTTGAAGCACAGAATTCTCTTCAGGACTCGTCCGAGCGGACCGGCGTTTCCATGCTTCCGAATCTTCGTAAACAAATCCTCTGTACTAGGGGTTCCACTCGCGTAAAACGTGGCGTGCGGAGATACAATAGTCAGCGTTTTTGCAAGATCAGGATACCTTTTAGCGAGTTGCAATACCAGTGCCCCACCGAATCCGTGGGTCACAAAGTGCACTGTGGGTTCATGTACAGTACATTCCACCAAGGAATAAAGAAGATTTGCAAGGTAGTCCCATGTGAGTTCAGCGGTTGGGTTCTCGCTTAAACCATGACCCGGTAAATCATAGCGAAGGACGTGGAATGATTTAGTTATATGGGGTAACAGCTCATCCCAGACAGTCGAATCCATACCAAGACCATGTATAAGTACGATGGTTTGGTCAGTAGGATTAGGACAGCTCAGATACTGGTAGCTTATATGATCCAATGATTCCATGATGGACAGTATCTCCCTAAAATTTTCTAGTTACGTTAATAGTTTAATGGCCTCCTCGACAAATCTCAAATCTTGAATATTCCGTCATCCATGGAATTGAGAACCTTGTTTTGTAACGATTGCGTAATGCTGCACTCGTAAACTCAATATGGATTACGGAAAATTCCAAATGTAGGGTGTCTGGGTTCGTACATCGGGGGTGTCACAATGAGTTCAAATCTGTTACGTGAATTTTTGTATTGTTCTCGCGATTGGTCAAGCATGAAACGTGGAATCGATTTGTTTCAGTCGGCAGCGAACATCTTGTTGGAAGTGGCACAGATAGACTCTGGCTTCTTCGTGTATAAGAAAAGATTACCCTCAAATGAGGCGTCACGATTAAGCGTGTATCACCCTTGGGGTGAGTTTGACGGGCGTGAGACACAGTTACAGCTACTTGCAGATGTTGTTGTGGATCAACTACAGGATTTCCCACAGCTTGGCCAAAGATGGTTTCCAGAAACCCAAGCACCTTCCTTCGCTAAAATCCTATTTGGGAATTCTGGCTTTGGTGAATATGGTCTCTGGCCACTCGTATCAAAGGGACAGGTAACTGGGGCGTTAGTGGTGGCGAGAACACACCCGATGCTTGAGAGTCTGTCCAACGACATGAGAACTGCTCTACTTGATGTGTGTGCTACCCAGATTTCATTAGTGTTGGATTTGATTTTAGCGTGCCGAATCGTCGAACAAATAAGTCAGCAGGATGTCTTAACCGGCTTGCTAAATCGGCGTGGTATTGAATCACGGGTTTTGAAGTTTGTAGAGAAAATCCAGAGTGCAGGAAAACATGTAGTGTTCGGTTTGATCGACATAGACGAGTTGAAGGCTGTAAACGACACTCATGGCCATCCTGTGGGGGACCAAGCCCTGCGCGAGGTTGCCGAGGCAATCAGAAGCAACGTTCGATCCAATGACCTTGTAGCTAGGTTCGGGGGTGATGAATTCTGCGTGGTAATTGAAGCCGATAAGTCGGATGGTGTTCAAGTTATGGAACGAATCAGACAGAGTGTCCAGTTCCAATCTGGACACTCTGTCAGCGTCGGTGGTGCTATTTGGGGGCTCGACGGAGACTCTCTAGAACAGTGTTATGAAGTTGCCGATATGCGGTTGTACGATTGCAAGCGATATACGAAGAGTATTTCACCATAACACAATCACTTTGGTTGGACCGCCTGGGACTTTAGAAGACACACCGCATCGAAGCAGGATACAAAGCATATCGATTCTAAGAAATGATCTAGGAGGATACCGGGTTGCAAAGACCATCACTTGTTGACCCTGCCATGAAATTAGCAGAATCGTTAGGTTTCGAGAACTCATGCTTAGACGAGTTTGGACAGTTACTGCACTTACTGGCAGGTCACATTCAGTCTGGCAAAGTCGCGGAAATTGGCACGGGATGTGGTGTTAGCACTGCTTGGATTGCGAGTGCGACTTCCCTTGATGTCTACACGGTGGACAATGATGAAGAACGAGCAATTGAAACACGTAAGTTGTTTGTAGAACATCCCAATGTTCATCAGATTGTTGGGGACTGGGAGCGGATTTTGCACGAAGGTCCGTTCCGACTTGTTTTCGTAGACGCAAAGCCCGCGAAACTAGAAGGCATCGATAAGGTCGTAAACGCAACAGAAGTCGGTGGTTTGATTGTGATTGATGATTTGACACCAGTGGAGTTTTGGACGGAAGAATGGAAAAGGAAACCCGATCTAGTTCGGGACGCTTGGCTCCATCACAATCAATTGGCCAGTATAGAAGTTCGCACTTCTCTTAAGGCGTCGGCTATATTGGCAAGACGCATTTGTTGAGAATTGCCGTTGTCGAAAGCGGACTGACATTATATCTATTGACCCCGAAGGGGAACAAACGGAGAGTGCCGTTGTGAACGACAAAATGTCATTTGGTGAGCCAATCGTAGGTGTGAATTACATACCTAGAGAGAGTGCGTATGCGGTCATTTTCAGAAATCCAGATGAAATTGAAGTAGCCACGGTATCAAGACAGAAAGGCCACCACATGTTGCCCCGAGGTGGCATTGAACCCGGAGAAGACCATGTAACTTGCCTCAAACGCGAAGTGCTAGAAGAGGCAGGGTACGGCATTCGTATTGGGGCTTATATTGTTGGTCAGGCGGATCAGTATTATGTGACTTTGGAAGGCGAATCACGACTTACCGTTGGTCATTTTTATTTGGCTGAGATACTCGGCAAGGCCGATGATGCCATCGAGGAATTGGAATTCTCGTGGCTAAGCGCAGGGAAGGCCAATGAGTCACTATTTCTAAACAATCAGGCATGGGCTGTGAGTGCAGCCTTGAGGGGATAGGGGAAGGCTTAAACAGGTGTGATCATGGGCACAAACAATCGCAAAGGACGGGTGGCTGCGTTGGCGTTCGGTGCGACCTTTGGCTCGATCGGTACTCTGCCAGTTGCTGCAACAGTCGGCATTGGGGCAATTGCGGAGGTTGGAATATATAACCTCATTGCCAACCTGCATGAGGTTTAATTTCTTTATCAACTTAAGGACGGGGCGACACTCCTTTTAAAACACCCCCCGCATGTATGGTCGGATGCGGAGGGTGTTTTTTGTGCGCTATATGTTTTAAGCTTGCCAAGCTGATAACGTAGGGATTTCTTCAACCTCGATTACCCGGTCCAAATCCAGCACTGGAGAACCATTTTCTAATAACTCAAGTTCGTCCAGTAATCGATAGAACGCTGTAAGAATATCAAGTCCCCAAAAATCCGGCACCCATCCTTCGCGTTCGCCGTAAACATCTCCACAAATATGCTCGGCTACACTCTGACTCCAAAAGACATTGATGAGTTGTCCGTCACGAATAACTTGTACCGACGCATAGTCGAGAGGTTCATAACGGCTAAACAGCCATACTTGCCCACTGACAACCAAAGTGCCATCTTCTTTGACGTAATTACTATACTGTGTTTCCCACTCATCCTTGTAGCCTAGACCTGCATGCGCTAAAACATAATCGATTGGTAACATCGGCTCGTTCACTCCTTTCTGCTATTGGTTTCACTACCTCTGTACGAGGAGCGAGTAAGTATATACGTTTGCTTGTAGATCACGTCGCTAACTTTCGTGAGAAGCTTCCTTTGGCACAAATCGGAGGGATGAATATTGGTGATCAATTGGTTCATGGATGACATTCGGCAATGTCCGGTGGGCTTCACATTTGCATGACGATGAGGCAATTCTAGTGTTAGCCAGATGCGGTATAGAGGTACTATCACTGGACTGCGATATACGCACCTGGCGCAGCGGATACGATGTGGCTAAGTGGACCGTCGAAAATAATCGCTGGCCTCGTGAAGTACGCTTCGATACCTCAAATCCCGTTGGCCGTTTTAATATGTGACCATTACTGGTTAGGTACGCAACTTCGACGGTAACGGTGGGTAGTTGATTCTCGATAAATCATGCTGAAACCAGCATCTTTCCCGTAAGTTCCAGAAACTTACGGTCTGTGCAGGATTCCGCATCCATGGCCTCGTTGTTACTCTCATACTAACCTTGAACTACCAGAAAGCCCCTCTAGTCTGTTCCCGCTTGGTTTGTCATGATTGTTCAAGGTGACATAACATGATATTCACATCGATCCAACCAATGCTTTTGACCATGGCCAACAAAGCCTTCGACGACGAAAACTATATATTTGAGCCGAAATGGGACGGATGGCGAATCCTGATCCACAAGCAAGGTGACAGGATTGCGGCATACACGAGGCAGGGGAACTGCGTGACTCGCAAGTTCCCGGAACTCGAAGCAGTTCATGATGCTATACAAGCTGAGTCAGCTATTCTAGACTGTGAAGGCGTGTGTATCAGAGACGGGCGTTCTGTGTTCGATGACTTCGCCCATCGTGGGAGGTTGACGTAGCCTCAAAAGATACAACGTGCCTTATCCACGCATCCTGCAACGTTTGTCGCGTTTGATGTCCTATATGATGGTGACTTGCTAACGAACGCGACCTTGATGGAGCGCAAGGACGTGTTGAAGTCTATCGTGAAGCCATCAGACCAACTAATCACCACGCCATACTTTGCGGGCAACGGCATCGCGTTGAAGGCAGAGACGGTGCGTCGTAACTGGGAAGGCATCGTTGCGAAGCGTGCTGATTCGCTTTATCAGCCGGGCGTGCGGTCGGGCGACTGGATAAAGGTGAAGAACTGGAAACAGATTGACACGGTCATTCTTGGCTATCGTACAGAGCCTCAGTTTGGGCTAGTCGTCGGTTTGCATTTCCCGACGACGGTCAACAAATCTGTGGCCGTAGTAGAGTACGGGATGTCACCAGACGAGAAGAAGGCTTTCCTGATGGTTGCGAATGACATCCATACGGATCAGAGGAAAGGCGTGCAGTGGATCGAGCCGAGGTTATGCTGCCGCGTGCAGTATCTTGAGCGGACGGAAAGGCATCAGCTGCGTACGGTTTCGTTTAAAGAGTTCCAATTTAACAAAGACCCAAAAGAGTGCCGATGGGTAAGTTGAACATTGGTACTCTTTACCCGATTAAAGGTTTTCGACTGTTGGTTCTGTAGTCGAATGTGAACGATGAAGTTTTTGATATTTCATACATTGGTATTCATGTTTATTCATAATGAGTGATGCGCTCTTGTGTCGCATTTGCCCTCGTTTGTCCCAGAAGAACAGTCAAACTAATCCCGTGGTCATCAGACAGTTTAGGAGTGGATTTCGCTGTCCACCATGCTTTTACACTAACGAAGCGCGTGCAAAGGCACAAGACTATTTGCGATGTTGAGTGTTTGATCTTTCGTCCCTTTTGTTCCCATATTGATGTATGTGTTACCATCCTTAAAACTCAACACCCAACTTGGAGAGCCAATTTTTCCTTGGACTTCAATCCATTGTGCTGAGATACCGCTTTTGAGGATTGTATTCTGTTTTTTTATGACCACGCCACCACCGATAATGGGAGTGTTACTTTCATTGAAGACCATGTTCTTAAAGACGACGCTGAATGTTCCATCTTTTGGTATTGAATTGGGTGAAGTATTTGTTCCGCCTGCATTTTGAAAAATGTCACCTTTTAAACTAATTGTAGGAACATAAGGCATCGTTACCCCGTTTAACTGAGCCGCTTTTTGAATCAATGACGTTTGTGTTTTAGAGTATTTGACGGATTCGGTTCCGCCTTGTTGCCCTGAATTCTGGTTTTGAGAGCTATTTGTGGTGTTTGTACTGCTGTTCGTTTGTTGTGATACATTATTGGTCGAGTTCGAAGTGAGCTGCAGTGTACTTGTGGTTCCCAAATTCTTTACCTTTGAACTGGTTGTATTACCTGGGGTTGCACATCCAGCAAGAACTCCAACAATGCTTAGTGCCAGTCCTGCTGTCAACCATTTCTTATTTCGCTTCATTTACAAGTTCCCTCCTTGTTGTTCACGAATAAGACGGACTCACATCCCGCTAAGCGACACTCCAAATTCCGGATTATTACCCATTATTACAGTAATAACTCTTGTGTACTTCCCGAGAGTACAACAAGCATAACGGTATTCGAACGAATGTTTGTGCAAGTGTTGTGTGAATTTCTTACAGAAAATATGCCCTCGTTTGTTCAACAACTTGAGGGGATTCTCGACTATTGAAACGACCACGTATGTGTTTTTAGACTGAACTTGCCTGATTGTCCTTTGTCGCTCTGCCAGTATAGGACTGTTCCGCTTTTGCTCATACCTGTGATATTGAAGTTTCCAATGTTCTTGGGGCACTTGTAAACGCTCTGTTCAGGTTGCCCACTTCCATAGGCGGCAGCGTTTTCTCGATAGATAATGATGGCAGGAACAGTGTGCGGGCTATTGATGTTGTTCGTTGGTTGTAACATCGCAGTCATGACATATCGGGGTCCGTTCAGATTGGCATTCTTCGGATTTACCCAATTACCGTCTTGCCAAACAGCGTTTGAGGATTGTAGTTGGTGCATAGAGTTCTTTTCTGCTGACGTCAATTTGCGGACTACCATGTGGAATGTCTGTGTCGGACTCGAAGTGTTCTCGGTACTATTACTTACAGACTGTTTAACTTCCTGTTTTACGGTTCCACAGCTCACAAGAATCCCTATGGTGGTCAGGGCGATTACTGCCGTCCCGATTTTCTTAACGTGCATAATGATCCCTTCTTTCGATAAAGAAGACGGAACAGCTCGACATTCCGTTTCACTCCCAAAAAGGAGGGCGTATTGTATTTTCCCGCCAGTTACTCCAACAAGTTTATCAAATGCGCGCTGTATAAACATGCAACTGACTTTTCTGCTTGTGGGGGTACGCAATGCAACACTAGTCGGGAACGTCGGACAGTTAGAACTCTGGGTTGCTGAGTGAAGACAATTTGAGAAGGTGGGTCGCGATTTACTGGATGTGAAAACGCCCCTCGTCCGTCCTCAACGCAACCCCTCGCGTTCCAGTATCTTGTACAGCGTGCCTGTGCCTACCTTGTAAACCTCTCGGATGTGTCGTACCGACTTGCCCTCTTTGTACGCTTTGATGATTTCCTGAAGACGGCGTTCTGCTTTGCCACCGCTAACAAGTTCAGGTTTACGACCTCTGAACCTTCCATCCTTCTTGGCAATTTCAATCCCTTCCCGCTGACGCTGCTTAATCATTGACCTCTCAAACTGCACGAGTCCAGAAAATATGGTCAACAGAAATTCGTGCATCGGATTTGCACTCGAGGTGTCTAGCCATGTTTCCGTAATCGACCTCAGACCCGCACCCTTAGACTTGATTTGTTCAATGATTTCTAATAGGTCTTTTGTTGACCGTGATAGACGACTGATTTCGTGTACGTACACAACATCGCCCTCTTGCAGTTCATTCAATAGTCGTTTCAGTTCAGGACGTTCCATTGTTGCACCAGAAATCTTCTCTTCGTAAAAGGCTGTACAACCAGCACCCTTCAATGCTTTCCTTTGACGTGCCGTGTTTTGACCTTCGGACGAAACTCTTATGTAAGCCAACTTGGCCATTCGCAAAACCTCGTTCCGTATGTTTTTCGTACTCATTGTACTATTATTTTCGGTAACATATAAACAGTAACAAAACAGACATCGAAAATCCGTTGTCATTACTGCGTTTGATAATTTCTGACAATCATTACCGGATGACTTTACTCTATCGGTAATGATCTTCTTTAAAGTATGACGACTATAGAAGATCGAATTATTCGGGTGTATGCAAAAAAACAGCATGTGCAACGTGGCGCACATACTGTAAGTGGTAATACGTCTTTACGCAGTCAAGTTGTGAAGATGCTTGTCACGTTGTGACCATAAAATAGTCTCAACTTCATATTGCTTTAAGGCCGAAATCACATCAGCATTAACCTTTCGATCCGCGTCGTTCAGGATCGCATAAAGCACTGAGTCTGACTTTCTGGTGGAACGAGTGTCGTTCCAAGAGAACAGTAAAACTTCCGCGTTCTGTCGGGAAGGATTGTTGAAAGTTTGAACCACTCGCTCAGGCTTAGATTTGGTCTTGGGAAGTACAAAGTCGTAACTATGACTAAGCCCACTTTTTCCGGTAAAATTTACATTTTGTACGTAGATTACTTCTTTTTCTACAAAGTAGTTTTCAACGTCCTCTAAGAAAAGGCCAACAACATTTGAACGCGACGTCATAAACATATCGTTGATAGCCAACATTGCCTGAAGAAGCATATGCTTATGTTGCGGAAACGTCTCAAAAGTTGCATCTATACATAATTCATCATCGACTGTAAGAGACACGCCATGTCTATTTAGAATGACTGTGAGCATTTCTCTTCTTCGTGGTGATGATTTAACATCGATTCCCGACATCTCTAGATCGCTCAAGATGTACCCATTGTCCGTCAATCGAAGGGAGTTCCCGTTTTTGATGGCATAGATTTGAAGGAAGTCGTTATGACGGTCGATTAGGGGCGTCGTGATCTCAACGGCATTCTTAAGGTCGACGAATTTAGTTCTCTCTTTCAACCACTCAAAATAAACCCGCTGTAAGTCATCCTTCGTGGTCATCAAAAAGTCCTCCTCCCGTGTACAATATTGGCGGTCTGTCAACTACTTTATTGTAGTCCAAAAAGTCACTCAACACTTGAAGTAAATCCGACGCATCTGTTTTGATTTCTTTGTCTAATGGAAACGCCCAACTGTCGTCGAAACCTTCGCGATATACATGAATATGTGGACATGGAATAATTGTGCCATCAGGATTCAAATGTTCAGGTCCGTCTATGTCGAGGCGAAGAAGTATTACTGATTTTTGATAGCGAGTTTGATATGTCACTTTTGTCACTTTCAGTGTACCCTTGCGATTAACGTCGAAAACAAACTTTACCGTTTCGTTAGCTGAAGTGGCTTCCATTTGAACTGACTTTCCAAGTTTTGGGAAGTTTATAGGACTGGTTTCTCGGATTTTCTTTATCATTGAAAGCAACTCATCTGCGTCATTTTGAGAAAGCAGCATGCTACCTCACCTTCCATCTTGTGAACTAACACTTGTCGGTATTAATCCTCGATGAACACTCACGATTCAAACTCAAAACAATGATTCGCTGTAAAACGATGGAATTTGTCTCAGGTAGTTTTGCTGATTCTATCTCCTATACCTACCATACATGAATTTTCCTGTGTGTTGTACAATATATCCAGTAGAATTAACCATTCGGAGGCCACGTACTTGAGCAAACTAACCCTACAACAACTCGAATCCCATCTCTGGGAATCTGCAAACATACTACGAGGCAGTATCGACTCGTCAGACTATAAAAACTACATCTTCGGTATGCTGTTTTTGAAGCGTCTCAATGATGTATTCGTTGAGAAAGCAGAAAAAATCCAGCGTGAGGAAGGTGGCGATTACGGTTGGTATGATCACGACGAACACCAATTCTTCGTCCCGGAACGTGCTCGATGGTCACATATTCAGTCCATCACTCAAGACATCGGAGCGGCGATTAATCACGCCTTTGAGTTGTTGGAAGAAGAGAACGCCACACTTCAAGGTGTTTTGGCAACAATCGACTTCAACGACAAGGAACGTCTACCTGACTCCACCGTTTCACGCTTAATCCAACATTTCAGTGCCATTGATCTGTCGAACGCCAATCTGTCCGAACCAGACATGTTGGGGCGTGCGTACGAGTATCTGATTAAACAATTTGCCGACGACGCAGGCAAAAAGGGCGGAGAATTTTACACGCCATCGAAGGTCGTTGAACTGATTGTCAAGCTCATTAAGCCCCAAGAAGGTATGCGTATCTGTGACCCAACGGCAGGATCAGGTGGAATGTTGATTCAGTCCGTCGATTACATCAAAGCTACGGGCGGTAATCCACGTAATGTGACGTTGCACGGTCAAGAAAAGAATTTGAACACGTGGGCCATCTGCAAAATGAACCTGCTGTTGCACGGTCTGAGTGACCACCGCATCGAAAAGGGCGACACCATTCGTGACCCGAAGTTGGTTCAGGACGGCGAACTGATGCTTTACGACAGAGTCATTGCGAATCCACCGTTCAGCTTGAAGGGATGGGGACGCGAGGACGTGGAGTCGGACGGATATGGACGTTTTCGTTTCGGTCTGCCACCCAAGGACAAAGGTGACTTGGCGTTCGTCCAGCACATGATTGCCACGTTGAATCACGATGGTAAAGCTGGCGTTGTTATGCCACACGGCGTTCTGTTCCGTGGTGGTGCAGAGGGAACGATTCGTCAAGGGATTATGGAAGAAGACTTGTTAGAAGCGGTCGTTGGCCTGCCGTCGAACCTGTTCTATGGAACGGGTATTCCAGCGTGCATTCTCGTGTTCAACCGCCACAAGCACGCTAACAAGCGTGGCAAGGTCTTTTTCCTGAACGGGGCAAACGACTACCAAGAGGGCAAGAACCAGAATTTCTTACGTGACGAGGACATTCAGAAAATAGTGACAGCTTATGATGCTTGGCAGAACGAGGATAAATATTGTCGAGCCGTTAACTTGGATGAAATTCGCCAGAACGACTACAACTTGAATATTGCTAGATACATCGACGCAACTGACGAAGAGGAACAGATTGACGTTGAGGACGCTATTGCCGGGTTGAGACGCCTTGAGGAAGAACGTCGTCAGGTTGAACTCGTGATGAACGGTTACCTGAAGGAGTTGGGCTATGGTGAGTGAACCACGTCAAATTAAGAAGACAGAAATTGGTGAGCTTCCGATTGAATGGAAGGTCGAAACGCTGAAAAATTTCTGTGACCACATTACCAAAGGTGCCACTCCAACAACTTATGGTTTTGATTGGACTGATTCTGGTATTAGGTTTTTACGCAGTGAGTGTGTAAAAGAGAGTGGACTAACCTTTGAGGGTGCGAATTTTATCTCTAACAATGCCCATCAGGCAATGAACAGGTCTGTTATTAAGGGCGGGGATTTACTAGTTTCGATCACGGGGAACATAGGGAGGGCATGCGTTTACCCTCAAGGTTATCCTGAAGGAAATATCAATCAACACATTGCTCGGGTAAGAGTAGTCAAAAACGATGTACTTAACCCATTATTTCTTCTCTACTACATTAATTCTGAAAAAGTAAGAAATCACTTCTATTTCGTAAAAACTGGACTTGCCTATCCGCAGATTAGCTTAAAACAAGTTCAAGAATTACAAGTTCCTATACCTCCCAAAGTTGAACAGGATAAGATAGCCGCCATTCTCACGTCGGTAGATGATGCCATTAACGCCACGCAACGCATCATTGACCAGACCGAAGTTGTCAAACGTGGCTTGATGCAGCAGTTGTTGACGAAGGGAATCGGTCACACGAAGTTCAAGCAGACGGAGATTGGCGAGATTCCGACGGAGTGGGACGTGGTTCCACTATCAAATGTGATGAACTTGGTAGCACGACCTATGAAGATGGATGAAGAGGAAGAATACCAGTTAGTTACTGTTAAACGACGTCACGGCGGTGTCGTTCCTCGCGAAAGGCTGTTAGGTAAAAATATCCTTGTTAAGAACCAGTTTTACATCAGAGAAGGTGATTTTTTAATCTCAAAGCGACAAATTGTTCACGGTGCTTGCGAGGTTGTACCGAAAGACCTTGACGGTGCAATCGTCTCAAACGAGTACCATACGTTGTCAGTGAGTTCTAATTTCGACATGAACTACTTTCGATGGTTTTGTAGAACGCCAATGATGATGAAGTATTTTCTTGTCTCAAGTATAGGGGTACACATTGAAAAGATGCTGTTCAAACTTGATGATTGGTTCAAACGAAAGGTACCGTTGCCGCCACTTGAAGAACAAAAGGAAATTGCCAAGGTGTTGACTTCGGTTGAACGGTCTATCAAAAGCAATCATGATTACCTTGGAAAATTGACGCTTTTGAAATCGGGACTAATGCAACTTCTCCTTACTGGCAAAGCCCGTGTCAATGTCGATGAGCCGTCCGAGGTGTCCGTATGACGACCACACAGGATTGGAACGAGAAGGAACTGGTTGAGAACCGCATCATCGAACAGCTAAAACGGTTAGGGTACACATACATCCACGGTTCCTATCTTGAAGGTGAACGCCAGACGTTGAGGGACGTTGTTCTTGAACAGCGTCTGAGTGACGCCATTAAACGTATCAATCCTTGGATTGACGAGAACAACCTACGGAAGGTCGTTCGTGACATAACCCACATTGAAGCTGCAAGTCTGATGGAGGCAAACGAAGCCATCCACGACGACATTGTTCACTATATCTCCGTTGAACAGGACTTGGGTAAAGGGAAGAAGAACCAGACTGTTCGTCTCATTGACTTTGACAACATGGACAACAACGAATTTCTTGTGATCAACCAGTTCAGGGTTAGTGGAGTAACTGAGAACATTATTCCCGACGTCGTTCTGTTCGTGAATGGGTTGCCACTGGTCGTTATCGAGTGCAAAAGCCCGTTCATCACGAATCCAATCGCTCAAGCTGTCAAGCAGATGGGAAGGTATCAATCTGATGCCGACCGTTTGTTTTATTATAACGAAATCCTCGTATGTACCTGTGGACAACAAGCTAAGTACGCAACGGTGGGAGCAAAGCTGCGTCACTATGGAGAATGGAAAGACCCGTATCCATTCACGGTGTCAGAGTTAGGTACAGGCGAAGTGAACCCGCAAGACGTTCTGGTAGCGGGAATGTTGACCAAGCGTAACCTACTTGAGTTGATCCGGAATTTCATCGTCTACGAACCAGAAGGTGGGCGAATCATTAAGAAGCTGGCACGTTACCAACAGTTTCGTGCAGTCAACAAAGCTATTGACCGTGTCATAAACGCCGAATCACGGGACGACCGTGGTGGCGTTGTCTGGCATACCCAAGGATCGGGTAAGTCATTGACGATGTTGTATTTAGCAGTGAAATTGCGCCGAGAGTCTAAGTTGGGGAATCCGACGATTGTGGTCGTTACAGACCGTAAGGACTTGGATTCGCAGATTGCCGCGACGTTCAAACGATGTGGTTTCCCAAACCCTGTTCAGGCGAACAGTGTGGCTGACCTACGTAATCTCCTGCGTCTTGGTTCAGGTCAGACCATCATGACCACCGTCCAGAAATTCCAAGAGGCAGAAGCAGAAGAGGACAAGGTACTAAGTACGGGTGCCAACATCTTTGTGATGGTTGATGAAAGCCACCGTACGCAGTACAAGGGATTGGCAACGAACATGCGTACAGCGTTGCCTAATGCCTGTTATCTGGGATTCACGGGTACGCCCATTGATAAGAAAGATAAAAGTACGACGCGGACGTTTGGAACATACATAGACACTTATACGATTCAACAGGCGGTTGATGACGGAGCCACCGTTCCAATTCTCTACGAAAGTCGCATGCCGGACCTTCAGATTGAAGGGCGTTCTCTGGACGCCCTATTTGACCGCATGTTCGCAAATTACGATAAGGACGACCGAGAGCGCATCAAACAAAAATACGCGACGACAGAGGCCATTACAGCCGCTCCTAAACGTATTGAAGCCATCTGCCTCGACCTCATCGACCATTACGAACTACACATTGCACCAAACGGCTTCAAGGCTCAAATTGTGGCGGTGAACCGTGAAACAGCTATTTTGTATAAGCAGACGTTGGACAAGTTGAACGCCCCCGAATCCGTTGTCATTATCTCTGGGAACAACAATGATTCGGATGAAATGAAGCAATTTCATTTGGCAGAACATCTGCAGAAGCAATACATTGAACGTTTCAAGAATCCTGACGATAAGTTAAAGTTTATCATCGTCTGCGACATGCTACTGACAGGCTTTGATGCCCCAATCGAACAGGTCATGTATCTTGATAAGTCGCTTCGTGAGCACAATCTGCTTCAGGCAATTGCTCGTGTCAACCGTAACTATGACGGAAAGACGTATGGGCTGATTGTTGACTATTACGGCGTCTCAGCGTTCTTGAAACAGGCATTGGACGTGTTCCACGAGAAGGACGTTCGTGGTGTCATGATGCCGGTTGAATCTGAATTGCCCCGTCTTCAGAGTCGCCATCGTGCTGCTATGCGATTCTTTGATCATGTGAATTCGGACAATCTTGAGGCGTGTATCAGGGTACTGGAACCAGAGGACGTTCGGACGGAGTTCGATCTGGCTTTCAAACGGTTCGCACAAAGCATGGACTTGGTCATGCCGAGTCCGTTGGCGAATCCGTATCGTGACGATCTGAAGTTTTTGGGGAAGATTCGTCTTGCAGCAAGGCAGCGTTATCGTGATGAGGAAATGGACATCTCCGATTGTGGGGCAAAGGTCAAGCAGCTCATTGAGGAACACGTACGTGCCAACGCCATTGAAGTGTTGCATGATCCCATTGATATTCTGTCTAGTCGATTCAATGAGTACGTTGACGGTATGTTGTCAGACGAAGCGAAGGCGTCTGAAATGGAGCACGCTATTCGCCATGAGATTCGTGTTAAGCTCGACGAGAACCCTGTGCATTACATGTCTTTGAAAGAAAAGCTGGAGAAATTGATTGCGGACTGGAAGGAACATCGTTTAGAGACGGTTCAACTGGTTCTGCATCTTCAAGAGTTGATTCGTGAAGATATACAAGGCTACAACACCACCCAATCCACGTCTGGAATGGTTCGTGAACAGCGTCCGTTCTATGATCTGTTGCGAACCGAGTTGCCGTCGGGCAGTCATGATGATGAACAATTGACCGACTTGACACAAATCGTTGTTGAGGACGTGTCGACATTACAAAAAGTCCGTGATTGGACGACCAAAGAGGACGTTCAGCGTGAGATGAGAAGCCGTATCAAACGACAGCTACGTGCGGCCAAGTGTCCATCGGACAAGCTAGAGGCGGTCACACAACAAATCATGAATCTGGCGAAGGTACATTTTAAGGCATAACGGAGGTTTCATAATGGCAGACATTAAATTTGAAATCAAAGAGACAGTAGGCATTTTGTATGAATCAACCAAGGGATGGAAGAAAGAGTTGAACTTTATGTCTTGGAACGACAAAGAAGACAAGTACGACATTCGGGAGTGGGCACCAGAACACGAAAAGATGGGCAAGGGAATCACGTTAAGTAGGGACGAGTTGATTAAGCTTAGAGAACTCCTTAATGGTATAAGCTTTTAATGGAAAATAACACGAACCGTAACTTGTATTCTACCGTCACACTGTTGCGATCGGCTATGAAATATTACATTTATAGATTATACGCTTATGTCGGCAATCGACAGAAAGATTTTGCAAGTACGGTCAAAAGTAGATTCCCGTTTGGGCTTATCCTATCCATGGGAATATGCGGGCGCATGAGGGTGATACCGTGTTTGGGCTAATCTTCTTATTCACCATCGGTTTGATTATGTTTACGGCATGGTCGAAGAAAATGAAGGTACGTCTCCATCTTCAAACTCCAACAGCTATGTCGAGGACACTCTTGTTTGTGTTGGAGCACCCGCTTATAACCCTGCTTGGCATTTTCGAATTAAGCTTAATCAGTAACACGGAAACAGCACATGGCTTTGCACAATTTTTGTACTTTGTTGCACTGCTCCCAACCACAGCCGTGTTTGGATTCGCTCTCTTGTGGTGGTGGAGAAAACGAGGTCTTGCTATGGAGAACAACGCACGTGTAGAGAATGATCAGGCATATCGGGAACAGATGAAGCAAGCCGATTTGGATGAAATTGATGTCATGGACGGATGGACATTTGAGCGGCGTATGGAAATTCACTTTGAGACGATGGGCTGGACTGTGCTCAGAACCCCCGGCTCAGGTGACTTCGGAGCTGATTTGGTTTTAACAACACCAGACAAGAGGAAAGTAGTAATTCAGTGTAAACGATACAGTGGCCCAGTTGGTAAGGAAGCAGTTGACGAAGTTTTGAGAGGCAAACGACATTATCACGCAGATTTGGCAATGGTGATTACGAATAGTTACCTCACCAAAGGTGCACTCAAATTGGCGAGGGAAAACGGTGTGGATGTTTGGGAGCGTGATGAACTTATTAAGCAGGTACTAGATGCGATAGCGGAAGAGAGTTTTCATAGTCAGGAAAACCAAACAAAAAGCGAATGGTTTCAAAGAAATGGTTCTGAATCGATTCCAGAATGCTTTCGGATTCTGTTTTTTGACCATGCTCATGTTACTGAAGAAGAAGTTTTGCGTAGGTATCGGAAACTCTCTACCGTGGCACACCCGGATGCAGGTGGTGGAAATGAGGCTTTTACACGTCTACAAAAGGCTAAAGATGAGTGTCTCGAATATCTAAAGGCAAATGTAGTGTAATCAGTTGCTAGTGAGTCGAGCGTTGGCGACAAAAGTGCCTTGCACAAATAAAAACACGGTATGTGTGGTATAGCCACCATCACAGTTGCAGTGTCGGACCATGAACCCGCAACCACTCTTTGCGTTCATCATAATCGGGCATAACCGAGGAAACGACTGTCCAGAAGTCAGACGAATGGTCAGCGTGGATCATGTGTCCGAGTTCGTGAACAACAACATAATCCACAATCCGCATCGGTGCCATTAGTATCCGCCAGTTAATATTGATGGTGCCATTTTTTGTGCAGCTGCCCCAACGTGCCTGTTGGTCCTTGACAACGACCTTAGACGGTTCTAATCCAAGACGTGGTGCAAACAGCTTCATTCTTTGTTGCACCTTGGCAGTCCCGTGTTCAATGTACCAGACACGGAATGCCTGTCGAAGATGTTCTTCACGCCATGACGGAAGAGAGGATTTCGGGACAGTGGCCGTGAACCGACCGTTTTGGAACGTAAGCTTGGTTTCTGAGGCATCGTCGACCGTTAGGACTTTTAATCGATACTGTCTCCCTAGGTAAGGGAACTTTTCACCGCTGATGAACTCGCGGTGCGTCAATTGTGGTTTGATTTCTTCGAACTCAGCAAGTCGTCGCAAAATCCACGGTGCTTTGCCCCGTAGCACTGTGTCTATTCGCTCATGAGTGATGTTTTCTGGTGCAACAACGGATACGCCAGTATGCCACTCAACGGCGATAGTAACGTCTTTTTTGGATGGACTGTGGCTGAGATGATAATCAATGGATGTTGTGCCGTATTGGAACGTCGGCATCTCTGGTAGCCCCTTTTCGGTGAAGTGCATTCCCATTGTATCAAGTACCTAATTCATAGGGAATCTTTTGGGCCCGACGAAGTTTTACTAGTTCGCGTATCGTTTAAACACTCAAGAAGGATATTATAGTTTTACATAGAAATAAAATTTACCAATTTATTACCGTGTGACTACTTTAAAGGAGATACCTAATGAATGCTCCATCGTTTAAGTTCCCGTCTAACTTCCCACCAGACTGTCCACCACCGGATGCGCATTTATCCGATGGACTTGTTGTATTTAGGGCCGTGGCAAATGATCCGCCGAAGCGCAAAGATTTCTTTCCTCTCAGAGCTGGATTCGTTACACCTACGTGTGATGATTTTGGTACATCTGTGAATACTGATATTAATGATCTGGTGGAAAAACGAAAACAGATTCCGGGTTTGAGGAAACGTTATCCATTCATCGCTAAAGGACGTATTTCAATTTGTTCTGGATTAATTAAAGAAGCTCCAACAAATAATGATGAAAGTCATGTAAATTGGTGGATAAAGGAGAACTTCGATCCATCGTCATTTTTCAATGCTGAATAGGTGGTTTAGACCATGGCTGTTGTATCTACTCCAATTGGGAAACTCCTAATAACAGATGTGTTAGCCTCATATGATGGGCCACGTTTGTTTGTGTGTGTCAGCCAGAGTTCTCAGACTTATTTAGCATTATGGGTAGGAGATGACGAGGACTCGGAACGATGGTTATACGTTCCAATAAGCCAAACTCGCCTTGATGCAGTCAGAGCGGGAAGAATTGCATTGAGACAGGTGTTTGTGGAGCCCGAGGACGGGTGGCTCTGGGAGTTCTCGTTTGCGTTTGGAGGAGACGTTTCCCACAACAGTATGATTTCAGGGCATGATTTGTCCGAAGATGATTTACCATCTGAGGATGCGTACTTGAATCTCACACGCGAGTCGATGTCTGAATATGAAGCCACCTTATGTAAAGAGTCCCTAGATAGAAAAAGGGAAATTATAGATTGGCGATTACACACGGGCTACCAGTCAGAAATTGACATGGGAAGTTTGGGCTTGCTATTGACGCGGGGACAATCCTTGTTAAGTTCACTATATAGTTTGGGGGAATCTGTCCGCGAGAGTCACATGGCTGTCCTCGCTACGCCCGCAGGATCATTTCGGGTGCAGTTAGCTTCTATCCACCCACCTGATCTTTTTAGTAATGAGCCGTCCGTGACTCAAGCTATCGTACAATTCATGCGACTCATTGACGCTGGTGACGACCATGGAAAACTATCTCAGGTTCTTAGCGATATAGATGCGAGGTCGGCGGCACACTACGTAGCTTTTCTTAAGGTTCTTAGAGCGGGAGGCACAAGTATGGATGTAAATTGGGCCTCTCCGGGAAAAACCATTCGCAAAACGCAGATTAGCGTCCAAAGGGTGAATTCAACGATTGTCGCTTTAACAGGACGCACAAGAACTCAAAAGGAACAAATAAATGTAGTGGGACAGCTGGTTGCCATCGATATAGAGAATCCCCGCAGACGAAAGTTCACCCTCATAGGAGAAGATGGTGTGAAATACAACGGGCGAATGTCGGCGGAACTATCCGTAACGTTTGAGAAAGAAGGACCTTATG
The DNA here is from genome assembly GCF_001399675.1 of Paenalicyclobacillus ferrooxydans. Taxonomy (GTDB): domain Bacteria; phylum Bacillota; class Bacilli; order Alicyclobacillales; family Alicyclobacillaceae; genus Alicyclobacillus_B; species Alicyclobacillus_B ferrooxydans. The sequence continues at coordinate 24,949 of NZ_LJCO01000056.1, read as the reverse complement.
TTAAAGCCACAATTGAACGTTGGTGGGATGTGAACCCGACTACAGGTCAGGAAAAAGTTCACTACGAATTGGTAAGTGTTGTGGAGGTGTAAGTGGGAAGGGCACACTGAACCACTTACTGCTCGTAGTATCCTAGGAACAGAAAAGCCGTAGCGTGTGCGACCACGGTACGGATGATGCAAAAGTGGCACCCACGAGGGGATGCGGCTTGTTAATCGAATCCGGGGTAATTGGGTCGTCGGCTTACACGCTGACGGCTCAATCCAATCCTTCCTTGTTTTAAGCATGGTCGTTATACTGCAATGACGCCCCCTTACCACCACTTCCGACGAATTAATCCCCCATGTTTTCATTTTAGAATAATCACCGTTTTTCTCCCCAAAATCATTCGACGTTTTTTTCGACGATTGGTCTATACTTCAGAACGCTTAACCAAGGTTCATCCGCGCACGGATGGCATGGTCAAAAAATCGCAAACTTTGAGGTGAAAATGATGGCTAAATACTGTCCAACATTTAGCTGCGGGCACGAAGCAGAGGTTGTTTTGTTTGGTCGGGAAAAAGACCGGGATCGCAAACTTCGGTGGTATCGGGAAAATGGCTTGTGCCCAGAGTGCTATAGGGTAAAGCAAACTGCTGAAGTGGCACTTAAGTCAGAAGGATTGCCGCCACTTACCGGCACAGATAAGCAGGTGCAGTGGGCAGCAAAGATTCGTGTTGATGTTATCAGCTATGTCAGAAATAAAGTAAGTAGCGCAAATAACACAGAAGAGCAGAAGGATGGTGTTACGCAAATCTTTCTGGAACTATGCCAATCAAGGACTGAGGCAAAGTGGTGGATAGACAATCGGGATGAATATAACACGATGAAACTACTTTGGCCCGAAGTTATTAGAATCGCCAAAGAAAGACAGTTGACCTAACTTGGATTGAGGGGGCAGAAAATGGACGAGAACCGCTTTAACCAATACGCAATGTCATTGCTTTTTACCCTCGAACCGAGCGCAGTTATGCGCGAACTGCGCTCGGTTCGAGGGCGTATCACAACAGGCGATGGCTACTAGTATTGGAGTTGGTCTTAGCTCATACGCGAACTGGGAGGTTGGTCGAGTGGCACCGACTTCTAAGAGTTTGGTCAGTGCGATAAGGTTCGCACACTCCGTAAGCTGTGAACACGGAGAAGAAAAATCAGCGGAGGTAGATAGATATGAAAAACAAGATTGAGGTTGGAAATCTTCAAGGAAAAGAGACTTTGCGTGAAATCATCCAGCTAATGGAGATAGGAGAGTGGTTTACATATGAGGGAGAAGCGTTCGATGCAAACCTCATGACACTGGAGGAATTGGCAACATTGCTACACATTCTAAGTAATGGTGGCATTGATGTTGAATTTGTACCTTGGACTCTGTCCATGTCAGTAAATCAAGAGAAGGGTGGAAACTGAAATGAATTGGACAGTAAAGGGAAATAATTGTTCGGACTTTTCGATTCACGGTGACAGGTTGGTTCAAGCGATTGAAAATCACTTCGTGCAAATTGCGAAGGTGTGTAGATTGGGAAATGCGGCGGGGTATCGATTGGAACAGGTAACAGCCAATTATCGTGCAGGCATCTTGGGTGCGAAAGGTGGAGTCGAATTAAGAATCGTCCACAAGGGGCTAGCACTGGCACATCGCCCCGCTGATCCGCAGTCGAAAACGTCTACCGTGTGGATTTACGCGAATCAAGATGATTTGCCAAGTCCTTACATCTTTGAGATTGCGTAAACTCACCGACCCACAAAAAAGGAGTCTCGACATGAACGCAGTAGAACTCAAACCTGTCAACGCATGGCCCGTTACAAGATATGGAGCACCTCCGGGCAAGTATCGCGACGAGAACGGAGACGGTTTGAGCGGTTGGTTTGTTCGTGAGTACAAAACAGTAAAGCACATGCTGGCTTTGTCGAATGGCGATGTGTGCAGCCGTTATCGGTTCCCGACCGTCCGTGTTCCTTTTCAATCACCGATGCACCGTTGGGAAAACCTCTGGCATGTTGGCGGATCGAATACAGTTGCCGAGGATGGTAGCAATGTAAACACGCATGAGAGCCTGTTCAACGATGTAGCAGCCGGATTAAAACCGATGGGCTTTTTCAGCGGCCCACGTGAAGAGATAGAGCGATATGCACGGCGCGCCATCGAGTTAGGATTGCCGCGTTCAATCAATGCCTATCCTTGGTGTGAAGGCTATGCGGAGTTGGGTGTATGCCAACATGGGCGTATTGGCGAACTATTCGACATAGAAGCTGTCATCACCTCGTACAGACTTTTAGGCAACACTTTATGGTGCAACTTTGATTTTTTGAGAGACGATGAGGATAAGCTGCGCGAACTAGCAGAGCATCAGCTTTTTGAACCAAAATGCAATCAAAAATTGAACTAGGATTGGCATAATCCAAGTTTGACAAATGCCGGATACTGGATGAGTGTGAATACGGGCGACATTAGAACTGCCGAGCGAGGTTAGAAATATACAAAAACTGGAGATGGGAGACGTGCGAGGAACAGTAAATCACTACGATTTTGGTGACTACCGCTTTAATATGGAATTTGATTCAGGAGCAGGGCCAGAAACTCAACATGTGGTGTGGGTGTACGACCGTACAGGTGAACCAGTCCGTGATGATAGGGGGTATCAGGTTCGACGTTATTTTAAAGAGTTCAACCAGCGGCATGTAAGGAACTTTTGCATGAAATTTGCGTCGGATGCTGCGTATCGAAGCACGTATCTTACCAAGGAGGCAGCATTACAAAATGACGAATGAAGAGTGGATGGCTCTGATCAAAGAGAAAAGAGAGCGCATCATTGCAGTGTGCAAAAAGGTTTGGTACGGTGCACCAATTGATGGTTCGTCCGTTGTGGTCATTCTTGATGACGATGGTCATGTGGGACACTATGTTAGCACTGGTAATGATCGTACAGTTGATGAAACAGAGGGTACGTCTATCCGAATCGCCGTCTTCCCGTACTATGACCATTACTACGAGGAAGAGTACAACGAAGATGAAATTGAGAAAATTGAACGCGAGTATTGTGATGACATGATAGCCGAAGCCTTAAATGAGTTCGAGTGGACGATGTCATGACTGTGATAGCTGGAGGAGGACCGAACATTGCGTCGTGAGGAATTCAACCATCCAACAAGCCGCCGACATTCCACAAGTATCACATACGTTGTCAAACGAGTCTAAGAAGGCGAGATACCGTATGACATGGTTGGCTCCGATCACCAGATACATTTGTCTGACTTGCTTGAATGCAAGAAGAAAGAGATGATCGATGACGGGAAGCATTGAAGGAATTGTGCCGCCTTTCCGAAGAGGCAGGACTTTATGATCTGAACGAGTTTCCGAAAGAAGAAGACTAGTTCAAGGCGGTAGGAACAGTGGCACCCACACGGGAGCAACACCTGAAACTGGAGGTTCAGCCGTCAGTTGATAAAGCTGGCGGCCGGAAAGACGGTCGCAGGCAAAAAGGTGCTGCAAGCCGCATGGGGAAACAAGGAGCCCAGTTTTTTGCCGGACTCCTTGCTGAATATGCTGTGGCTCGAACGTTCTTCTTTCACACGGATAACACTGTTCCACACTCAACCTACGACGGTTGCCACTTATTCGTAATCATGCCAATCAACATATCGGTTCATATATGAAATAAAGCCGTGAATTCGATTAAGGCTTCTGTCACGAGATTTGTCAGCCTCCAGTACGTAGTAAGTATGCTCCTCAGCATATGGCCTTTTGCCAGTGGTAGGTGAGGGAGAATCCACGCGGTACATATCTCGAATGTGACAGTTTACAAGCGTAGAATAAATGTCATCTCGCAATCTGTTAAAGAGAACATGGGCATGTGGGTCTAACAAATCAACGTCAATCGGAAAGGTCTTTGAGAAGAAGTTGTTTATCTTAGTTAAATCATCATTATCGAGCGTTCCGCCTCGATGGTTCGTAAGCGTTATAGCAAGCTCCTTAAGTTCGGGAATTAGTCTGCGGTAAAGCTGTGTGTCTCGGACTCTAAAACGCTCCGTCGATTCCTCATTTCTTTCCAATCGAAGGGCTTTGAACATATTCAGCAACTGTATCCGAGCTATTTGTTCAAGACTATCTGGGTCAGTGAACGTAAATATCCATTCTGCGTTCTGTCCATCCCAATGTTTGAGTTGAGACAGGAAAGACTTTTGATCGTCGTCCATGCCGTTTTCAGGGTACGCGAATACTTTCATGGGAAGTCCTAAAACCTTCGCCGTGTCAAATTCATCATGAGTTGCAGATTTACCGTTTTGATTCTTGGCACCGTATTCCTTTCCGAGTAACAGTATGAATCCTACACTACGTGCTACACCTGACGTACACGCTTCTCTTGGGGTCCCCGGCGTTATTTGAACTTTTGGGTCATCCATTGCCTCTACATACACGTTGAATTCGGAACCTTTTTCATAAATGATGTCTTTGATAATTTGTCGTTCTTTTTCCATTCCAATGAACTTTGAACTAATGAAAATTCCGCCCATTTTGTCACCTCTGCGCAAGGAAATGAATTTGATATAAAGTCAGAATATCATCTCTATGGATACTAGAACCTCGAAACGTTTTGCGGATGATATTTTACTACTTTCAGCCGTCTGAATCTCTGGTCTTTCGTGCCGAAAATTCTTTGTACAGCCCCATCGGAGAATACGCTGGTTCCTAGACGCTTCCTCACGCTTGAACAAATTTTTGCGAACATAATGTTTGCGTTATTACGCCACCCGCATATAATATCAAAAGAGAACATACGTTCGCTTTATGGGGGTCAAGATATTGGATCGACCAACCGCTCTAATTCGTCGTCTCTTGATAGTGGAAGCGTTAAAGGATTCGATGAGCCATGAACTTGCACAGGTCAGGGAGCAAATGCGAAGCGAAGGCCTGAAAATCATAGATCGACAGGACAATGAGCACGACATCTGGGTTCAGTACAGTTGCGGCAATCAACATGACGAAGCAATTTTCATGAAAAAAATGCTGGACGCAGAAAGTCGCAACCGCGCGAAGCGCACAGGAATGATCACATGACGAAGCTGATATACGGTCTTTGCGACATGCAATCGTTCTACGCATCGTGTGAGGTTGCGTCGAGGGAAGAGTACGCCGCACGGCGCAAAGAGTTTGACGATTCGACCGATCCGGCCCTCGTTGTGTCTGGCGACCCTGCGCGACGCAGCGGAATCATTCTGGCTGCCACACCGACCGCTAAAAAGTTTGGAGTTTCCAATGCTATGCGTCTCGGAGAAGCCCTGCAATTGAACCCCCGGCTCATCGTGGTCAGGCCGCACATGGAATTCTATCTTCAAGTGAGTGTGCGAATCCAAGAAGTGATGAAGCAAGTGTTTCCTTTGCAGGAGCAGTTTAGCGTTGATGAGGGTTTTTTCGCATTTCCGCATCCTTCTGAGCTGTTTCCCGATCCGATGGCTGCAGCCCGGAAGTTGCAACAGAAAATCTGGGACCAGTTTCGCATCCGAAGTCGGATAGGCATGGGACCGAACAAGTGGATAGCGAAGATGAGTAACGCCAAGGCGAAGAAAACGCCGGGTGGCATCGTATGGTGGCGTGAAGAAGATGTACCAAGCCTGCTACATCCGTTGCCTGTCGAGGATATGTGGGGCTTGAAGAAGCGTGCTGAAACGCTCAGAACCGAGTTCAAGGCACAGACCATCGGCGATGTAGCTCGAATTCCTGTCGGACGGCTGAAAGCGCGTTTTGGAGTGTGGGGCGAGGTCATAAGTCGTTGGAGTCACGGTGAAGACATTAGCGAGATCAATCCGAACAGCTATTCTGTTGCCCACAAGGGCTTTTCCCACCGTACAACACTGCCACGTGACTTTTACGAACGTAGTGAAGTAGCAGTAGTCATCCTCGAACTGCTTGATGAGGTCTGCTATCGCCTTAGACGCGCACAGCAGAGCGGCAGGCGTATTGGGTTAGGCTTGACATACGAACGACTAACGGGTGGGTTCTGGAAGGCCAAGACGCTAACAACACATGCTGACTGCCCAGAACAACTTTACCCGGAGTTATTGAGTTTGCTCGATAAGCACTGGGACGGATATACAGGTGTTCGTGCGGTTAGCGTTGGAGTAGATATGTTGCAGTTTTCTAGTGATGCAACGCAATTATCCCTGTTCGATGATGTCCCAAAGCGAGATGAGTTGTACCGGGCCGTGGATCGCATTCACGAGAGGTTCGGAGAAACCTCGTTGATGAGAGCCGTGAGTTTGACGAAGGCGGGGCAGTTGCGCGATCGAAGCAGCAAGATCGGAGGTCACTACGCATGAACATCAATGAGGGGAACATTTTTGAGGCGATGCGGTTGGTTTTGCCGGAGCATCGTGGGGTCATGTCAGACTGGAATCGACAACGCAGTGCGAGTAAGCCGACTGCGCTGACCGAAGATGAGATGGAACAGATTCAATACGTTCTGTCGGAGGCGGTTGAAAACCGTGCCAAAGTCCGTGTGACTCTGTTCGGGGATTATGGTGACATGGTTTTGGAAGGTGTTCCGGTTTACGATGGGCGGCTGAGAATTGTAACCGATGGTGGCATTCAGTCGGTGGATGTGGATAGGTTGATAAAAGCAGAAATGGTTTAGTTCGCGGGGGAAGGGATGCAAGTTAGATACTCGACTCCCACATTTGATGCTGAACTTCCTTTTCTTGAAGTTCGAAGAGGATTCACCTAGAAAGTTGTAGAAACACTTTCCAATCGAATTTTGTTGGGAGTTGTCGCATCTATGAATCTTACTGTGCCTCATAGCTTGTATTGGGAGCTTGGAGCCGTAATAGTCCTTGCAATTATCACCAAAACGATTGCTCCTACGAAGTCCAAAAACAAACGAAAATCCTCGAGTTCCCGAAAGTCGAATAATCGAAAGGGACAAGCGAACAACCGAACATCATCCACAAAACGTCCAGATGCGGAAATTCTTCGTAGCTCGATTGACAAGCTCACGTGGGCTGAATTCGAACGTTTGTTGGCATTGTATTTCCGTGACCATGGATATGATGTTGAGGAGCCGGGAATCGGTGGTAATGACGGTGGTGTTGACTTGGTTATAACGGACAAGCGAACAAAAGAGCGTACTGCTGTTCAGGCAAAGCATTGGGCTGATCGTCGTCATGTCGGCCCTAACGTCATTCGTGAGTTGCATTCGGCACGTTTGAACACCAAGCCTACTTGTTTGTATGGGATGTTGGTCACATCTTCGGATATTTCCCCTCAAGCTAGAAAAGAAGCTCAGGACAGACGTATTGAGTATTGGCACGGGGCTGCTCTTCAATACAGGCTGGAGAAATGGGAGAAGTGGCAAGGAAAGCAAGGCCGTCGAAGGCGTGCAGGTTCCAAGTGAAACTGGGAGATGTGTTATTTCAAGATAAGGCTCTACCACGAAAGAACAAACCACCACTGGAACATCCTGTGGTGGTTTTGTTTTACGCATGATCCTCAACCGTGGTTTACAGCCGCCTGCAAAGCATTGATTGGATTTCCTATCTGCTGTATCTCATAAACCTTAGTTCCGACTTGCCATGCAACGGTGGTGTTTGTGTGGATAGTCGGAGAAGACGAATTGTACGATTGGGTAACAGTGATTACCCCTTTTCCCTGCGGTGCGGGCAGCATATGGGTGTGTAAATACGAAACCATTTGTTGCGCGGTTTGTATCGCCGTTTGAGATGATAAATTGGTCAGAATTGTCCAGTGTCCTTCCGTCCACTTCAAACTTAACGTACCTGTAGCCCCGGCTTGTTGCGCACTAATTCCGTTGCCTAAGTTGACATTCGGGCCAGATGGATAGAACTGACCAAAGCCTTGCTGAATCGCGTCGATAGCAGCCGTTGCTTGACTCACACTGGCATACGAATGGATAGCGACACCAGATGGTGTGGTTGGCGAAATGTTGTTTGAAGTGTTCGGGACGTTCGATGTAGCGTTTGATGCACTTGGTGAAGCACTGTTGCTGGTCGTGTTATTTGCTACGGCTGCTGATGGAGTTCCTCCATGACTTGCAGTCGTTGTCGTCATGGTACGATGAGTGAGAAAATAGTGACCTCCGAAGAACACCGCGCAAGCAAGAACTGCCACTGTACCAATGCCAGCTAACACGCCAGAGAAGCGGTGCGATGACCTATATTTTGTGGACATACGTGTTGTCACGACCTTTCTTTCGATGTTGTTCCACATCTCCGCTTTCAGTTCATAGGGCAAAGTGTCTTCATCTTCGATGGACTGCCTCAAAATTTCATCCACGTTCCGCCTCATCCTTATGAACCCCCTTTCGCGTTGACGTGAAACTGTCGTTCGCTTCGACAAAATCTAACTTTGCAGCTAACGCTTTTTTAGCACGATGGAGGCTAACTCTAATGGCAACTGCACTTTTGCCAAGACTTTCAGCAACCTCTTGTACGCTGAACCCTTTAAGAGAATGCAGATACAATACTTGTTGATAATTCAGTGGCAGTGATTTCAGTGCATCCAACACCTCTAAGGAACTTTCTAGTCCTGATGGGCCTCCCCGAGGTAGAAACTGCATATTGTGTATCTCGATTTGACGCTTTCGCATCAGATCGTACAAGTAGTTCCGCGCTATTCGGTACAACCACGCTCTAGCCAGTCCATCACTCCTGAGTTGGTCAAGAGACTTGTAGGCACGGATAAATGTTTCCTGCACTACATCTTTTGGGTCAATGTCCGTTGGAGCTAGACATCGGATATATCGGTACAACTCATCTGCGTGCCGTTCAAATAGCAATCTGGTTCTCTCATGCCTATCCGTTGCCACGGACATTCACTTCCCCTGCCTTTCGCCCCGTATGACGAGTGGAAGATGCCAATTGTTACACAGGGCGGTAGGGTCATTTTGGCCCCGCATAATGGATGGTTTGGAATATATATCTATAAAAGCTTATTACATCGCCGTATTTGCCTCTAATTTTGCTCAGAATCGTTTTTTTCAACGAAATATTATAAATAGCCAGCAGGGCATTTCCAACGCGAAAGAAAGCGGATACATTGCGGAAGTCAAAACGACTTCTGCAATACAAGGGCTTGCATCGAGATTAGGAGTGTTCGTCGCACATACGATGTGAGTTTCGTCTTCATTGCGCAAATCGAACTGCGAATTTCCAGTTCGCTAATTTTCGCACTCTCATGACATCGTTCTCGGTCACAAGACACCCGTTTTTGAGCGAATTTTGGTCACAAAAAGCACATTCTAGGTCATAGAAACACGATTCCCTGTCACAAATGAAGCAGTCTTGGTCACAGAAAAATGGAAATGGAAATTGCTAAAAAGCTTGTTGCAATAGGATATATATATAATATTTATGGTAATTTATATTAATATATATACGGTTTGTGACACCTAGTTGCGATATGTGTATATGATCACGTGCGAGATTTTTGTTTCTTTCTCTCTCACGTGCCCTATATAGTCATTGATCTCTACATGTAAAGACACACCCCTCCGGCGGTCATGTCACAAAGGTCGGTTTTTCGTTGGTTTTTTCCAGCAAAAATGCTGAGGAATGGTTGAACTGCAATAAACCATCAATTCTAATTTCCATTTCTTTGTGACCAATAAACCTGCATTTGTGACCATAAAAGCCCGTTCGGAAGCTCAAAATCACCTCTTTTGTGACCTCGAATCCTCTAAAACGACCTCGTTTGTGACATCTTTTAACTCGACTCAAAGCGAACGTAGAGTCAAAATGACTCAAAATGTGGTAATCCGTCTTTACAATGGACTGCACTAAAAGCCACGAGTGTCGATCCACGCAAAAAATTTAATTTCGGCGGAACCATTGACACTATATGCAAAAAGCCAAAGAATTCCGTGCAGCAAGCCTTAGCAGATGTGATTACTCGCAACATGAACTGGATTGAAGAGCAGCGGAAGATTCGGAACACCATTACCCATGATCGCGCAAACGACGTGTTGAACAATTTCGAACACGTTCGCGGAACGACACTCAACGCAACCGTGTTAAATCGAACAGCGGATATGATGACTTTACAAATGTTTCGTCAGCTTACTGATTTCATAAAAGATGTGGTACAAGCGATATACGCCGATAAGGCTGATGCAGTAGTGTAGAACCCAGACTGACATCTCTTTGTCTGATAGGTGCGAGGGTCAACTGAATAGACGGGAGGGGATCGTATTGAGTATTGGCACGGGGCTACGCTACAACATCGGTTGGAGCAGTGGGATAAGTGGAAAGGAAAGCAAGGCCGTCGAAGGAGTACAGGTGCCAAGTAATGGGATGTGTAATTTCACGTTCCCGCCGGACAGAATGCAGATCAGTGTGCCATGTATAACGAGCAGGTTAGAAATGCAGTTCAGAGCATTCGCGCCTGCTAGTAAGAGCCGCTACGAGGGGAATGGTCGTGAAAGCTCACTACTTCGCACTAGACGGTGCAATTGACCATGTGTTTTATCTACTCGTCGAGACTAATGACTAGTGCGTGCTGTGTCAGCTGCTTGGTTCAATGCTTATGCGCAGGAGTTTGATATTCTGTTGGTCAGACCTTTGAACTTTGAGCAGGCATAGTGCCAGCAGGGAGTCCGGGTACGTGGACTCCCTGCTGGAAATTCACGGCCAATCTTTTGTCCACGTATGTCCGCCATCTTTGGTTTCCCAAACCTGATCCGTTGCTGTGCCGCCGCGTCGTGGCCCCCAAACAATCCAACCAACACTTTTAGAGACAAAATCGAGTTGCGACGGAATGTAGTTCTGCAAAAGAGTTGAAAAAGGGGTTTGAGGCAGGGAAACTGGTGTCCACGAGTTTCCACCATTCGTCGTCTCGTATAAGGTTGGGAACGTCTTCGTCGTGGACAGAGGTATTGCAACACCGATACTCGTGGTGGGGAATGAGGCTAATCCCGCTTGACCGGGCATTGGGCCAACAAAGGACCATGACTTTCCGGCGTCACTGGTAGAATAAATTCCCCTATGTTCAACAACGTTGCCCTGTCCTTGAAAGTAAGCTTCCATAATACCGACGTTGGGATTTGTTGCTGAAAACTGCGGTAATGACAGTGATGCCTTGTCTCCTTGGTACTGTGATGGAGTTGGAACTTGATGTTCATTCCATGACTTTCCACCGTCAAACGTTTGATACAGTTGATAGTCACCTGTCGTTGAGTTGCTCGTAGACAGCCAACCCGTAGAAGAGGTAACAAATTGCAGGGAGCCACCTAACTGTACATTGCTCGGAGTATTCACCGTCTTCCATGATGTCCCACCATCATTTGAAACGGCTAGTTGTCCCGGCAGACTGTTCATGCCGTGTTCTGGCACAATATCAATGTATATTGTTGATGGCTTTACAATGCTGATTTCCGTTTCCTGTATCGGGGGTTGGTCGTTCCCTGAAACTCTCATAGAACTCCATGTTTGACCACCGTTGTTCGTATGGTAGAGCATTAAATATGTTTGAAATGTGTTGGTGGATTGTGAAACAGGTTGGATAGTGATCCACGCTGTATCTTCGTTGATGAAATCTACGCCGTTAGGCGTATCTGCACTCGTCCCATTAGGAGACACATTAAACCATGACTTTCCACCGTCTGTTGTGCGAACCACGGTGGCTCCCTTAGTTGAATAGACTACTCCCCAACCGACGTCGGTGTTAATCATGTGGATGTTGATCCAGTTGTTTTTGGTTAGCTCAACCAATTTTAGGCTAGGTTTTTTAGCTGTACTCTTGGTTGTAGGTGTGGTGGCCGAGGTCACTGGAAGAGTCTTTGTAGTGAAAGTGTTGTGATTGGACTGCGATATACCACATCCCGCTAAAACCATTGCGATTCCGATTGCTGTTAATGCGAAAGTTGGTCGTTTCATGTGTGCTGCCTCCAGTCGTCATGTACTTATGACGGTGCGGGAAGCTGCTGGGTTTCAAAATCAGGAGGAATTTTGTTGAGACATCAGTCAAGAAGCACCTCACTGTGTCGAAGCTTGTAACCAAATTGCAACAAGCTTCGTCCAATACAGGAAGTGTAAATCCACGAGGTGAATTCAGTGCCTAAAAATAAACGTCTTGGGATTAGCGTCAGCTTGCTTGCACTCACGATGATGGGTGTGACGGGCTGCACGACAGGTGGTCAACAACAAGCAGTGGGAAAAACACCTACAAATAAATCAGCCATAAACACAACAACCAGTTCAGCGACTTTGAACAGTACATCAAACCCGGTAACTGCAAAAACCAAATCCCAACCTGGCACCTCAAACGTGACGATTACTGTATCTTCAAGCAACCGCAAAAGCCCATCTCACTCAGGAGTTCATGACTCGTCTAAGACGCCATGGAATTCTGTTGTCGTTCAAAGCATGGCCAGTGTTATGAAGGATACTTTTGCTCCTCTAGTAGCCCCGATATACATTGGGCAATTGAACGACTCAAACTATCCCTACCTGACATCGCTCACAACTTCAACGACTGACGAGTACAGGGTGGCATTTCACATCACTTCAACACAGCTTGGCATTGATAGCCCTGCTATAAATCAGCCTCCAAATACTGGGCTTGCAGAATATGTAGGCGAGTACGGAGCAACTGAATTTTCTAACTCAAAACAGGCTTCAGGAGCTCTAGACCAGTTCACAATAAAAATCCCATCGTTGGCAGTGACGGAATCCACGAATCTCGGCTATGGTATTCAGGGTCGTTGGTTTCTTTACGCCAACACTTCCACGCTGCAATGGTATGAAGGGAAATGGATATGCCAAGTGGTAGGAAGTAGCAAGGAGCAGGAATTACAGGAGTCGAAAAAGATTGTTGCTTACTTAGACAAACATTTGCTTCCGGAAAGGCCGGGCGTTTTGTTGGTGATGGAAGCCGGGGATGGAAACCATACGGAAATACACTGGGCAATTGGCGATGTCATGTTTTCGGCGGCTAACTACCATCACGCAATGGACGCAATCAAAATGGCAATGTCCATGAGAATGTATCCGTCAGGACAATTGAAAGGTGCACAGTATTAATAGGCTTCGAGCAAGGGGAACTAGGCACCTTCGGAACAATAATTTTCACGAGGAGGAGGTTCAACATGCGAAAGCCTTATACATACGTTTTTGCCATAATCTCTTTGACGACGTTGACTGTCACAGGCTGCGCTAAACACAATGCGAAGAAAATTCCAGTAAAAACGCAACAGAACTCAACAAACTCAACTTCAACGACTAGCGCGCAGAATACAATCCTTTCGAACACGACGAATACGACGGCACTACCCACGACAACCGAGGCGGCCCCAATGGAGATCGACGCAATGCCCGGAGGAATGCTATCAACGCAATGGCCCTTAAAGGGTACGAACCCCACAAACGTTGGGACTGGCATGTTCGAAGCTGATTACACTTCATCTGGTCCAACGATTGGCGGCGTCCATTGGACTTGGCCCTCTTCTGATACAAATCCAAAGGACTATGTGATAGTCCCGACAACGGTTCAGGGAAAACCGTATCTTGTCTGGTGTCATCTGGCACCTCAAAAGAAGCTAGGTAAGCCTGAGAATGGGAGTGCTGGATACGGCCCGAATCAACTTCAACCAACTGGCCCATCACAAATGTGGATGACACCATGGAGCACAAAGGGCGGTTCATTGAGTAACGGCGCAACACTGATTACGGATGACATTCCTCCTGTGTTCAGTACAAGTGGGCAATACGTTTTCCCGGCCAATCCAAAGGACACAACCCCTCAATCACTGGCAAGTAGTGCATGGACCGGATGGTTTCAATGGGGACACGTAACTCACCCGTACACACTTCCAGCCCCACAATCGCCTGTGGAGCCGACAGTTGCTTGGCCAAACGGACTGAATCCAGCGTACAATGGCGTCATATTAGGGGTGCAAACACAGGTGTTGCAAGCAAATCAGGGTGGTGCAATCAACCTGTATTATATTGACCTTGCTAGTCATAAAATCGTCGGTCTGGCAAGTTTGACGAATGGAGGTGGCCGGTTTTCTTCCGCGCGTACCGTTTCTGGAATGGTGTTCACAGGTTCGGCAACAGACTTAACCTCAAATGGTCAAACGAAAGCAGCAGCATTCGTTTACAACGAAGTCACTGGTCAGCATACCCCAGTAGAGCCGTCTGTAGTGATGTCCCAGAACAACGGGTTCGGAGCTTGGGTGATTCATGGCAGTAAGATTTATGACGCGAACGACAAACTTCAAGCCGACTTGAACTTGCCTCCGTCAGTGACTTTGGAGCCTTCTGCAGCTACGTTCGGGGTGGCAGCTCCGTGAACCAAGGCGGGGCTGTGTGGGAAAGGGAGAATGAGCATTGGATGGACAGGACATCACCATTGAACAAGCATCTAAAATACTTAACGTGTCTGCACGAGACGTAGTTCAGGTCCTTGACGAGGGTCAGATACCGTATCACACGATTGGCTCGGAGCGTCAGATACGCATGAGCGACCTGATGGAATACAAGAAAGAGAGGGACGCGCAACGAAGAGATGCAATGGAGGAGTTGTATCGTGTCTCAGAAGCAGCGGGTCTGTATGCGATAGACAAGTTCCCTCCAAGAGAAGAGGAGTAGCTTCGGAAATACATGTAGAAATGGACACGTGAGAGGTGTACATTAGTGGTAGCCGTATCAACACGATATGGCTGGCAAGAAGTGGCACCCCTACGGGGCGCGGCTTGTTGATTCAAAACCGGGGTGATTGAACTCTCAGTCCATGACTGGGGGTTCAATCTTTTTTTATCGTAATCCCACTCTGCTTGTTTTGTACGCCAAGTATTAGGCAAGGTAGTATCCGCATCAAAACTCGATACCGAATGCACACAACTTTTTCACGGAACGTGACGTGTTTTTCAAAGTTTGGTATAGACTCTAAAAACCCTAAAGAGGGTGCATGGAATTACACAGCGGGGAGGACGGATAGTTCTTCAGCATATTTTTTGAAAAACTAACGACGGTTTTGTAAGCGTTTGGTCTAAACTCGAAAAGCTTCATCACCAAGTCATAACTCGACCATAGTAGCCAGAATGGAGGAAAAGGAAGTGCCAAGTTGTCTAACGCATGATTCGGTAAAGATTACAGGAGAAAACATCGATGAAGTGAGGAATTCAATCCATGCTTCCGATCAGCAGGAAGAAATCAAAATCGATGACGTGATTTCACATTGGGTAGTGCAGGATGAACGCGGGCAAGGACACGACTACACTGCATGGCACAACCAAGGTCGCATAGCCTGTGAACTTGGAGGCGATTCACTTTGGGCTGAATGGAAAGATGATCAGTACGAGAATGACTCTACAAGAATTCTGCTGGATTACGGTTGGTATGTGGATTTCGACGGCAAGATGTTTGACGAGAATGGAAACTCAAAACACGGAACCCAAGTATTGGATACTGGCTCTATGTAAGTCAGACAGATGACATGTAGAGGAATGATTCAGTGTAAGAATGCGATATTGTATCGGCTGGCAGGAGGTTACGAAAGTGAGTAAATGTGAAGAAATTACGATTGTCATCGACCCCGACACTTTCGATATGTGTAATGCGCACGTGGAAGTTGCTTTGGTGGGATTCGCAGGACGTCCAGATAAACATCCACGTTTTGATGCTGGCCAGCATCAAAGACTTGAGGCTAGATGTCGCCACTCAATTACGCTGGTTAGAACTTGGAATACACCCAGACGGTGAGGTGCAAGGTTGGGGTGTCAAGGAAGATGAGATTGTTTGGGTCGAAGAGGGCGCGTTCAGGTGGGACGAGGACTGGATGAACTATGTTCCTGTGGAGGTTTGAGTAACAATACATACACAACAAAGTTCGCGTTTCAACAGGTGATTCGTGGCCTACGAAGTTGTTATAGGAGATCAAACGATTTCCCCGATGAGGGCTAGTTCAAAAGCGTGTGAAGAGTTAGAATAAGGACAGCCGAATCGTGATGGGAACACGATACGGCTGACTCGGAAGTGGCACCGACACGGGGCGCGGCTGCTTTAAAAATTGGGGTGATTGAGTCGTCGGCTGGTGCTGACGACTCAATCTTTTTTATTGGATCTTAGGGTAAACATATGAGTAGTCCTAACGAATGCGAAACTGTACGGTTTCGTAAACTGCGTCCATGCCCAAAAATTAGCCGAACAGATGGATTATTTTTACTTATGCTGGATTGATCACAGAAACATAGGGTCACTTCGGTTAATCATTGAATAGGATTCACTCACGATGATTCGCCTTCCGTGTTGGCAATCGTCTTCAGTTTCTGTGTGTCGATTATTGCTATGCGCCCACGGCTGGAATGTATAACACCATCGTTCTGTAACTCACCAATTATGCGCGCTACGGATTCTCGATTAAGGGCCACCATTTCAGACATTTCTTGTTGAGTGATTTGCCATACAGGTGTCGAGTCGTGGTGGTCCTGTAAGTAGTCATACAATAAGTGAACGATTCGTAACCTTGCATCCATGAATGCTAGATACGTAATTTTACGTTTTGCTCGAACAAAACGTTCACCAACGGCGTCAAAGAGTCGTCTGAAAATTGTGGGGTACATACTAAGTAGCTGGTCAAGGTTTCTTGCACTGATTCTCCACACGGCTGCATCGGTTCGGGCGGTTGTTGTGACGTATCGGATGCGCTTCGAATGCAACACCTCAGCCTCACCGATAGTGTCGCCGGGGCGTTGGTAAGATAAGTGGAATGTTCGATGTCCTGACTCAAATGACTTGACGAGCAGTCCGCTTCGGACAATACACATCGAGTCTGCAATGTCACCTTGATAGTAAAGGACTTGGCCCTTGCTGATTTTTTGCGTAGTAAACGTCGAACGAACAAACTCTGTATCTAGGGACGAAATGCTTCGGAATAGCGGAGTATCGGTTACTTGTTCAAAGTTCATTTGAATCACCCTATTGAACCCGTTTTTGTTTCATTTTACTAAATTGTGATTTGTTAGAGGAATAATTTTGAAGAGACATACAAGTGATCCTTGAAGAACATTCGCCGGAGCCCGTCTTTTCAGCCGTGCTAGACATGAAGACGGAGGCACAGGGGGGACGTTAGGTGGATGCGAATGTGTTGCGTGGCTTCTGTCATCGTTCCCGCCAGTGGTCACGAGCAAACCGAGGTATGGAACTGTTTAATATGGCTGCGGATGACTTGCGGGAATTCGCAGAAACCGACTCTGGTTTTTTCGTATATCGAAAGAGACTTCCGACGAACGGTGTGATTCCACAGAACGCCACGGTGTACGCTCCGTGGGGAGTGTTTGCGAACCGGGAGGAACAACTACAAAGGCTCGTAAACAAGGCATTCGATTGGATTGATTTATTGAACCCTCTCATGGAGCGATGGATACTGTTCGAAGACATGCCCACCGTGATTCAGCAGGTGTGGTGCGGTTTTGGAGTGCTCGAAGTGGGCATTTGGCCGTTAGTCTCAAGGGAACAGATGATCGGGGCAATAGTAGTTGCGAGGACGAAGCCATCACATCGAGTGTCAGTCATGACAAAGACGGCACTGATGGATTCTTGTGCAGCGCAGATTTCATTGGCGTTGGATTTGATTCTAACTGGGAGAATCGCGGAGGAAGCCAGCCAGCGAGATTTACTCACCGGGTTGCTCAATCGTCGCGGACTTGAAGCAAAGCTGCCACAGTTGGTTCAGGAGTGCGAGAATTGTTTGGTGTTTGGTCTAATCGACTTGAATGATCTGAAGGAAGTCAACGACACACGCGGCCATCCTGTGGGTGACAACGCGCTGCGACAAGTTGCTGACATCATAAGTCGCAATGTTCGGGCGGGTGACATTGTGGCCCGGTTTGGTGGCGATGAATTCGTAGTGGTTCTGCAATCTGACAGGCCGGATGCAAATACTGCGATGGAACGAATTCGACAGGCTGTTGAAGAACAATCGGACGGACTTTCCGTGAGCGTTGGTGGAGCGGTTTGGGGTGCTGACGGGGCAACGCTGGAACGGTGCTACGAGGTTGCCGATGAACGGTTGTACGAGTGCAAGCGGTTAGCGAAGTTGGGAGTTACTCGTTAGATTGTTTGTTTCATTTTTTGTAAACGACTCATGCTTTTCTTGACCTGTTTCTAAGGTTCATAATAGCAGGAGGCCAGTTGGATCGTCTGATGGGTCACTCGGGAGGATAAGTGGAGTGGACAACAAAGATCGTAAAGAACATGAGAAGCGAATATTAAATCTCGCGAAACTACAAGACTCAATCGTTACGCACATGATCGATCAGGGGATCGACGAAACTACATTCGAGTGCCCATTGTGCGGTGCAGCGGCACATATTTACCTAGATAAGCGTTGGGGGTACTATTCATATTGCGAGACACCCGGCTGTTTCAAGTCTCGGCAATGATACTGCTGGCCATTCGGGGCGTTCGTTTGAAAAAAAGTGTGGTAGACGGACGCTCTTTCCGCTTTGCTAACTGGTCATCGATTGAGTCATATTTGTAATAATTCCAATGCTTCGTTTTGCTTTACACACTTCGGAAGGATACACACTCTTCCAGTTCTTCACACAGATTTGCCAAAACAACGACCATCAAACGAACTGCCCCCGTCCCTTATTCTGTACCCGGTTCACACCATCAAAGGGTATCCAAAAATACACGCAATTCGGCCTGTCTTAAAATGCGTACTGCTCCGCCGCCATCAACAAGATGAATCGTGTTCTCTGCCAATGGGGTAATCCGTATTGGGTTTCCGCGAATTAAATCAATTAGAATCTTGTTCTGACTCTCATTCGTTCCATTCGACCCATCCAAGAACTCTTCAATTAACTGGGCGGAACGAATCCATTGGCGAATATGTTTAAATTCATTCTCTGTAGCATTCCTTCCCGTTTCAGGCTGTTTTGCGCCGTAGAGCCGACAACCAAGCGCATTATCGTGAGCCTCGATTGGAATCGTAATCTGTGCCATTTGATGTCGCAAAACAACGGTTTTGATGATTGGGTAATTCGTGGGAGTAAGATATACAATGCGAACGATAAGCTCCAAGCCGACCTGAAGTTGCCTCCGTCAGTGACTTTGGAGCCTTCTGCAGCTACGTTCGGGGTGGTAGGTCAGTGAACCAAAACGGGGGCTGAATGAGAAAGGGGGAATGAGTGTTGGATGAACAGGACATTACCATTGAACAGGCTGCTGAAATTCTTAACGTGTCCCCACAATATGTAGTTCAGATTCTCGACGAGGGTCAGATAACGTATCGCACGAACGGTCCTCATCGCCGGATACGTTTGTCGGACTTACTGGATTACAAAACGAAGAGGGACGTCGCACGGAGAGTCGCAATGGAGGAACTGTATCGCATTTCGGAGGAAAATGGTCTGTACGAAATCAACGAATTCCCTAAGGAAGACTAGTTTCGAACAAATGTGAAGAGGTAAAGTAAGGATAGCCGTAGAGTGCTGGTAACACGATACGGCAGGTGACAAGAAGTGGCACCCATACGGGGGAGCGGCTTGTTAAATACGGGGTAGATTGAACTCTCAGTCTATGACTGGGGGTTCAGTCTTTTTTAATGTATAGACCATAATCGGTCTGTTGTCTGTCAATGACACCCAGACCCTTATCAGGTACATACTCAAGCAAGTCTGCGGGTTGAATGTCCAACGCCCGACAGACCCGATCTAGGATGTCGAGATCAATACGTCGTGAACCACTTTTCACAGTAGGGTTATTCGCGTTACACAAGGCATTAACAGCGTTGGGCCTGACGCCTGCTATCGCTGCAAATTGCCGCTGTGTCAAGTTTCGTTCCGCCAAAACTCGCGTGAGATGTATCTTAATCACTTACGACATCCCTCCTTCCTCATTGTATCACATATGCGTTACAAAATATCGCAAATACGATACAAAACACCTTGACCGTATCGCATATACGATATATTATATCGTATATGCGATACATTTTATGCGACGGATTGAAGATACAGGAGCTGACACAACGATGAGAGATGAGGGAGAACACATGACGTCAACAGTAGAATGTTTAGATGGGCGAGAGGGCATTATTGAGAGCGTCTTGACCAAGTCCAAATGCCCATGTTGTGGCCGGAAAATGGAAATGTCTATCTTCGTCAATCTTGATTCTGAGCGGCCATTGCAAATCTCTTGGGGCTGCTTGGAATGTACCAGCATGGAACAATCTGGTGGGCGACAAGACCTCAGTATGGCCGTCCCCGGCATATCCCGAGCACAGAAGCTGGACAGCATCCTCTACATAACTAAGTATCTAACTGACTATGCACAGAGTTCAAACAAGCTGTGTGCGCTGAATGATCTGTTACAGGTCGTTGCTGTTGAAGGGATACGGTTAAGTTATCTAGACCTTGCGTCCACGGGAACGTTGCTCGGAGTGTTTTTTCAGTCAGATGGCGTACCATACATCATGCTCGACCAAGGGCTCAAAGCAAGGCCAATGGAGCACGTAGAAGTCCTCGCTGAGGAGGTTGGACGCTATATTGCTCATAAAGCGACATCGATCAACAACGATGGTGATGCAGCTAATCAAGAGATTTTTGCCCTTAGATGGGCGGTGCACTATTTGTCCTCTGTCCCAGACATGATAGAGCGGGCAAGTTGAAGAATCGCACAATAGGGGACTGGTTCAAAAGTTCAGTGCGTGTCCTTGGGTATCGGCTATTGAAACGCCTGAATTAGATTCAACCTCACAGAAAATTGACGGGGTGAACAGTTGAAAGACGAGATACAAATTCATAATATTATGACTTCTCTTGCTCGGAAACGGCCCTGTTACAACTCTGAGGATGATCTTAAGCATGCCTTGGCTTGGGAAATTCACGGCGTGTATGACAACTTGCCTATAAGACTTGAGGTTCCGTTTGATCTTGGGGATAAGCGAGGATATGTAGACGAAACAGCGGGCCGTACATACATCGAAGTGAAGTATCCTACCATGACATCCGTTTTGAATCATCGTGATGAGACATACCACTTGCGCGACTGTTCGGCGAATCCGATGAGGTATCAGTTCTGGAAAGACGTAGAGCGTTTGGAGAGGCTCAAGGAACACATGAACATTCGCGGATTGGCGATTATGCTCACAAACTATCATCGGTTTTGGAGGCCGTCTCGATGGGGAAAACCAACTACTGACGAGGAATTTCGGATGGAGGACGGGTTGATTCGGCAAGGAACGCTACAGTATAGAAACTCGTCTTATGAACCCATTCATCTTCGAGGCGTGTACGAGTGCAAGTGGCATCCATATTCAAGTATCGGCGGAGTTGAGTTTCGATACTTGGTTGTGGAAGTGTAGTCGGTTCTCATACATGCAGCGAAATCAGGACGAAGTGCGTAAGCGGGTGCGTCAATCGAGAAAGCCGGGTACAAGGAGTTCGTTCCCGAAACAAAAACTGTTCTGATGGAGGTTGCGGCGAAGTGAGTATAGTTCTCGATGGTATTAAAGTCCAGCCATATGAGGTCAATGTCACCGTCAACGATGCACCGTATAAAGATAGATATTTTGCTGAACTTGCCGTACAAGTCCTTAATCGATGTGAAACGCATGGCCCTGAAAAAATCTACTTTGTAAACTTCATTTCTGGCACAGGTCGAATGAAAACCTCGTACCGAGTCATTGGAATGAAATACATTGCTCCGTGCCAACACGGTCACTGCAGATTGTTCAATTCGTACGGTAGTGCAATACAATCGCACGAAGATCGTCAGCAAGTTGCATTAGAGTGGTACGACCAATTAAACAGGGACAAGGCTTTCATAGAAAATCTGGATGATGAAAACAAGAATGCCGTCCTGAATATGCTAAAAGCTTACATAAGCCATGTTCAGAGTGAAAAAGCGTCACTATTTATCAACTACCTGCTGGACACTTCTGACCTCGCGATCCTAAAGGAGATTGGATTGGCGTTCATTCGGTTTCTCCGCTATACGGTGATGATAGATTGACTTCGCTTAGTGAACTGGTTCGGTACGGATTACTGGACGGTTCGGTGGAAGGAATTTTGTTGTGTTTTCGTGCACCATACAAGCGGACTTTCAGTTGAATGGTATATACTTCATCGACTTTGAAATTCGAGGAGGTTTTGTATGATGCGAGACGTTATTGAAAAGCGTAAAAATGGGTTTGGGGTTAGGGTAAACGTAGGGACTACACCTGAAGGCAAAAAGGTTTACAAGCAAGCAAGTGGTTTCTCTTCGTTCGAGCAAGCTCGTGAAGCATTATCACGAATGGTGCAATTGAGCAAGTAATATCCAGAACACCACACGGGGCCAAGTAATGGCCCCGTTGTCATTGATCATTCTTCTGTATCTAATATTCTTGTCGTTTTTAGTAACTGAACCTGTGACATCCTCATTTTCCACCCTCAAGTTTCCCACTCAAAACAAGCCTCTTTTGAATATCACAGCGGGTGTCGACAAGACTGGGCGAGGCCGTCGAACACTCGTCTGTGATTCACGAGTGAACCTGAACCGCTGTCCTCCAAATGGGTATCATTCTGGGTATCAAAGTCGAGAATGGGCATCATTTTGGGTATCAGAGACGATGGATTTAGATTCCACTGGTTGGATATGAATTGCCTAAAAATCCAATAGTGGCGCGGATTAGTTGGATGTGGATTCCGTTCGATGGTACCCGTTGGATAGCGGCTCAGCAAGCTTGAAAACCGCGCAGTTCGCAGGGGCTCCGTGGGTTCGAATCTAAACGCTTTGTCGGTGTAGTGGCAACAAAAGTGTGTTAAGTTGAATTGGACGTTAATCAATACAGAACTTGACTGAAAAATAGTGTTGTCCGCTAGGTGAAGATAGACGATGAGGTGTGTCTTATGAACGAGGACATCGAAGAAGTTATCCTAAATAACGGATATGTTCCTGTACGCGGTCGCGAACGGATTCGGAGGATCGCTTTAGAGTTGGAAATACCCACTAACATTCTTGAAACGTATCTTCTTGAACACATGGAATGTCGCAAGCTTGTTAGAGCGAACGGTCGGATTCATATGATGATCGATTTTGATGAAATACCTGAGGAGAGTATCCGACAATTCCCGAGCCTCACGTCATGGATTGCAATTCCGCACGCTATACTCCTAGATTATATGGACCTCAGAGACGTTGGACCTAAGATTCTTACCATGTTAGTCGGATCACCAGCCTCTTCTCCAAACGGGCGTATCGTGGAAGGAGAGGCTTCACAAAACGCATTCTTCTTTACCGTGAATGACATTACTCTTGTTGACCCCTTTTTCGAACTGAACGATTTTTTTATTGTTGCTGAAAACGGCACGCTTTACCAATGGAAGTTTGCTGAAACGATCACGTCTAGATTACAAGAGAATCGCTCCGCATTCAGTTCATCCTTCGTCGATTTAATTCCGTTTGAACGTAATGTTATTGAGTACCGGAGGCTAATCAATGATTCAGGAGCTGCGCCGCAGGATATTGAATCAGCATTTAATAGGGTAGCGGCAGAAAGAACGCAGATTCTGAACACATTGAGGACGGTGCACAGAACTCTAAAACTGTCACATGAGCAATCGGGCTCTCAGCAAGTCATTAACTCCCCACCACCAAGACTAGGGAGGTTTGACAGTCTTGAAGTATCTTCTGGAGCGTTCCGAATTAGAACCGACATGGCTCCAATTTACTTTAGTGCAGCCGTACAACATGTAGCACGAGCGGGACAGGTGACAACGAGCGGGGGCGTACCTGACGACTTGATATTTGAAACAATTCCAGCAGTAATACTAGCTTATCTATGTCTGGATTCTCATGTAAATGAATTGGGGTATCGTACTCAGGTTCCGGATTGGAAATCAGTCCTTGACAACGAAACACCTCTTGATTCCAAACTAGGACGGTTGTTTAGTTTTCACAGAGAGAAAAACCTTCTAAAAGCCAGACCTGACCTCAAGAGAACTCTTCAAGAATATACAGAACTTCGGAACAGTCTTATTCACTTTGAATATGAAGCTTGGAATGTATCGATTGTTGACTCACAACCCATTAGCGAACTATACACGAGAATAAACTTGCCAGCAGCCATTAGGTATGTGAATTTTGTCGCAAAGTTTGTCACTCTCATCAATGAAAATCTGGCTATCCCCGCACCGCGTTGGCTGTCAACGCAAACCGGGTGGCTTGAAAATGTAGACCTAGGGTTCCTTGGACAATAACTAGTGAGAAATCATGAGGAAGTGGCACCGTAATGAATCCCTAGTACCGATGTCTTCTCTGTGGAGTTCCCACGCAGTGGAGTTCCCACGCACGGAACTTGACTGGGCGAGGCCGTTACGTGCTGTGGGAATCTCCGTGGGAATCTCTTTGGGAACCTGAGCGGTTGGATGTGGATTCCGTTCGTTGGAGTTAGATTCCTTTAGAATCCTTTTGTGGCGCGGATTCTTTGGGTCTAAATTCCGTTCGATGGAGTCCGTTGGATGGGGGTATATAGGTCTGCAAAACCTCGATTCGCCAGTTCGAATCTGGCTGGCGCCTCCAAATTAGTTAGCTCTCAAATTAGTTAGCTCTGATGAAATCCGCGCTGTTGCGCGGATTTTTTCGATCTGGTTGGAGAACCCCCGAAGGATAAATGACTGTTTTGGTCATACACCACGTTTACAGTTTTTTTACGAAACCTCGAAGACATTCACACCCTGCTTTTATACACAGCTCACTAAAATTCAAGGTAGAAAGACAAACATGACATCAGGGGTGACTCGCCGTGGAGGGTACGGACACTCAATTCTATTTCGGGCATAGACCTGGCATGTTAGAGTCTCATGTAGTGGTGTAAATTCCAAGGCTGGATCTTGACGAGAAAGCCATCGAGTGCAATCTACTAAAGGTGACGAGCAAATAGTAGAGGAGGCACGTCGATGGCTTCTACAGACAAGAT
>NZ_LJCO01000041.1 GCF_001399675.1 Paenalicyclobacillus ferrooxydans | reverse complement strand
CGTCCTGAGCCAGGATCAAACTCTCAAAGTTGAGAAGTTTGCTCTCTTCGTTGCCGAAGATGCTCACTTCGAATCTGTACGTTTCACTCTCTGCGTGTGTTTAGTTTTCAAGGAACCAACTTCATTTTGATGCCTGATAGCTTGCCTCGATATCAGTGTTGTTATCAGGGTTTCATCGTAGCCGCCTCGCGGCGACATCGACTAATATATCACGCCTCCCAACTGAGATCCAGTGGAATCTTCTTCCTTTCGGGATTTTTTTAAGTTACGCAGACCTCTGTCGCAAAAGACGGCCCCACTCGCATCGCCCGGCGAGTGGGGCCCGTGTATCACCAATGTTGGTACTTACAAATGTTAGACCCCTGTTAAACGCCTGTTAAACCATTGTTAAACCATTGTTAAACCATTGTTAAACCATTGTTAAACCATTGTTAGACTGTTGTTAGACTGTTGTTAGACTGTTGTTAGACTGTTGTTAAACCATTGTTAGACCCTGTTATACCTTTGTTAGACTACTATTCGACTACAGGTAGTTGTTGTACCGCACTGGTGGCCGCGCGCAGCGCAGTGATCCACCGTGCCATTCCCCGCCAGAGCAGCGCCCTAGCCTCGACTTTTGTGTACCTTTAACTTCAACTGATGCTCAATCGAGACCCACAGAGAAACGATCAGTCCAAGCCAGATGACTAGCGCGGCAAGCCACTTGACCCCGGCCAGCGACACGATATATGCAACCACCAATGAGATGACAAGGATAGATGCGAGCCTGCCATCGTCGACCAACAATCCCCACAGTACTTTGAGTACTTTCATATTCACAGCCCCACTTTCTGTGCAGACGACGTCGACGTTCTACCGAGGGCAGATTTCACACGCTGAACAATAATAGATGAAAGGAGCAATAGAGTGACTGCGATATACAGGATCGATAAATCTTTATTAGGCCAAGCGACATTCATGCTTTCACCAACCCAAAACGCACCAAACGAGGTTAACATGATACCAACAATAAATTTCATTGTATTTTCAGGCACGAGAGACAGTGGTTTGCGGAGGACAACCCCAAGCAGTGCAACCACAACAATCGCACCAGCTGCGCCCACAATCGCGGAGGTCATTGACTTTGTGCTTAAGCCGAACGTGATAACGATAAAAATCGCCTCAAGTCCTTCAAGAAAAGTACCGCTGAAAGTCGTGGCGAAGGCAAAGCGGTCAATGCCCCGAGCTACCTGACCAGCCTTTCGCTGCCTCTCCAATTCTTCCTCATAACTCTCAGCCTCATTATGAAGGGCTTTAAGTCCACTGTAACGGAGAATCGCTTTCCGCAACCACCGAATTCCAAACAGAAGCATAAACAAACCAATAATGAGTTGCACCCAGCCTACCTGCATGATATGTACCAGCGGCGTTCCAATAATGGTCACAAGAACACCGAGCACAACAACCGCTGACAGGCCCCCCGCCAGTGCGCTCTTCCAACCGCGAATCGCACCGACGGCCATAATAATAGTCAACGCTTCAACGAACTCAACGCCTGTTCCTAAAAAACTTGAGAGAATTCCGTAAATGCCCACATACGCGCCCCCCTATCTTGCTGATAATTCTAATGTGTCACTCGATCCGTCAAGAAGCAAGCAATTCTGTGCTGAGACAGCCAAGAACACTCTTCCGTTGTGGGGCAACTCTGCTTCATGCCATACTTCCAACTGCACATTTGGTGTACCAACGAGTTTCACACGATAACGCCAGTGCACACCGTGAAACGCCTTCTGTGCAATTGTTCCCTCAAGAACGGAAAGTTGCCGCGTGATATTCGGGTGGTTCGACTCCCCATAGACCGTAATGTCTGTGGGCCGAATCGAGACCTGAGTACGCTGACCAACAGCCCCGACACCGATGGCACGTACGATATGTCCGTGGCAATCCACCCGCGCAACTCCGTTCTCGGATGCTTCAATAATTCCATCCATGAGATTCGATGCACCAAGAAACGTCGCAGCGAATGGGGTTCGGGGACGGTGATACAGTTCTACAGGCTGTCCTGCCTGTTCAATTCGTCCTTCGTTCATCAGCAAAATGGTATCTGCCATACTCAGTGCCTCCGACTGATCATGAGTCACGTACACTGTGGTGATACCAGCAGCACGAATAATATCAAGCATATCCCAACGCATTTGCTCTCGGAGCTTGGCATCCAAACTCGAGAGCGGTTCGTCCATCAAGAGCACAGACGGGCGTGGTGCTAATGCTCTCGCAATTGCGATACGCTGTTTTTGTCCCCCCGACAACTGATGTGGGAACTTCTCCTCTTGTCCGCTCATCCTCACCGTTTCAAGAACTTCCTTGACTCGCCGACCGATGTCACCCTTGTTCACCTTCCGTAGCTTCAGTCCAAATGCAATGTTGTCAAATACGTTCATATGCGGCCACAAAGCAAAGTCCTGAAACACCATGCCAACGTTTCGCTTTTCCGGTGAGAGTCCATAACCTGGCCTGCACCAGACGTCCTCTCCGACCGCAACCGTTCCTTCTTCAACATCCAAAAATCCAGCCAAGATGTTCAGCAACGTGGTTTTCCCGCAGCCAGAAGGCCCGAGCAGTGCAACAAACTGCCGGTCTTCAACAACAAAGTCCAAACCTTTGAGGACGTGTTTATCTCCAAACCATTTGTTTAGTCCCTCAGCACGGATCTGCATTTACGAATCACTCTCCCGCCATTTGTGGGCTCCCTGTTTCTTCACCCGTTATCAATTCTTGTTGCTTCACCAAGTGACTCTTCTTAACTCTTGCGCCTCCCACAAAGCGCATTCGTGTCGCCACGTATCTTCCTACGCCGTACATAATAAAGACGATGAGCATGCCAATCGTAGCCATTGCAGATCCCACGTTAAAGTTAAACGCATTGAACTGCTGCTGAATCTCTACGGGGAACGGAGGCTCTCCAGCGGGATAGAGCAACGAAGACGCAGGCAACTCAAACATCGTACCCGTGAGGGCGATGAAGAATGTCGAAACAATGGTACCGCCGATTAACGGCAACACAATCCGTGACATGACGACTCGTTCTTTTGCACCGAGCACTTGCGCAGCCGTCATCAAGTTCGGTGATAATTGAGAGATGGCACCAAGATCGAGTCGAATCGCATACGGAAGACTCCCTGCAATGTAAGCCATCCCAAGACACAAAGATGTTCCGTATAGGACCAAGTGGATAGGAATCAGCCAAACAGCGTTCCACGCAAAGATGAAGCCTGCTGCTAAAACAACGCCAGGAACCGCAATCGTAGCCATCGTAATGACGTTAACGAATCTCATCCCCAGTGTGTCACGTCTGCTGAGCTGATAGGACACGTAAAGTGCAATGATCATGGTGACGACTGCAGCCACCGCACTGTACACGATGGAACGTTCGAGAGAAGCGAGACCGTCACTGCCTGTTTGAAGAACCTTAGCATATGCATGAAGTGTCCAATTGGCTCCCTGAATTCCGTCGGCACCAGTCTTCCACATCGATGTTGCAATGGTTGATAAAACCGGGATCACGACTGAAACACCTGCCAGAATAAATGAAACAGTCGTGTACCACTGAACCTTTACCACCCGGGTCGATTCATTCCAAGAGGTAGAACTTGACACCGTAGTGTACGAACGCCGCTTGAGCCACCACATTTGAAACCACAGCACAGCGCCCATTACGACAACCAAGACAAGAGATAAGGAACCCGCAGCAGCGTAGTTAACCGGCGCCTGATTCAGGGCCGAGTAGATTTGGTATGTGAGCAGAGGAATGTGCACGGTGGGCGCAATCGCTGACGCAAATCCAAAATCCCCAAAGCCTTCTGCGAAAGCAATGGATGCACCCGCTAAAGTAGCAGGTGCCAACAGAGGAAACGTGATCCGCCAGAAAACACGGCCCTTACCAGCGCCCATCGACCGAGCTGCACGTTCAAACTGGCCGCCCATATTTTTAATCGCCGGTGTCATCGCGAGATGAACGAACGGGAAATATCGAAGGCCCATCAGGACTACAAGTCCTGGCTTTGTAAAAAACCATGCAGCCCAGCCATTCGGCAGTCCAAAGAGTTGAGACGCAATACCACCATCCTGCAGGAACTGAAGCCAGCCCTCTGCAATAACATAAGACGGAGCAAAAAACACGACCCAAACGAGCGTATCTAAAACGCGCTGGTAACGGGACGGTGCACGGACGGAGCCAAAGGCAGTTAAGGTTCCGACAACGGTCGCTGCAATAGAGGCAAACAACCCCATCACAAAGGAATTGACCAACGACTCGTAATTCAGTTTGTCAGAGAAAGATTGAATCAACGGTTCAATCGAAGGTTTGAGACTCATGTGCACATCAAAGAGATGCGGTAAAAACGTCTGTACAAACAGCGTCGCTAGCGGATAGAGGACAAGAACGCACAACACGAGAAGGCTGGGCACGGCATACGCCCAACCTCTCGATAATTTGCGGGAGCGATTAGTTGGTGATGTTTTCATGGAACCACGTCTTAATTTGAGTTTCATTTTGCGCTGCCTGTACAGGATTGACAGGAACCCAATTGATTCCACTTTGCACACGAGCAGGGTTTGCCGAAACTCCCTTGATGATAGGGCTGTAGTAAGAATCACTGCCGCCGTTTGCAGGATTAAGCATGACTTGTTGTCCTTGCTGGGATAACACAAACTCTACAAATTTCTTGGCAGCTGCCATGTCCGGAGCGTTCTTATCAATCGAGATCGTCGTCGCCATTGAGAAGGTTCCAGAGGAAGGATAGACGAGCGTAATCGGATCGCCCTTTAATTTCCCTTTCAAGAGAGCAGTATCTTGAATCGTTGCCACCTTAATCTGACCCTTAACGAGTGCGTTCAGCGTATCACCATTCGTTGGAAACACCTTCAAACCGTTGTTTTTCAGGTCCATGAAGAACTGCTCTCCAGCAGTAGTCCCCTTCAACTGCAACATACCTGCCACGTATGGGAAGGTCGGACCAGAGATGCTTGGATCGTTCATGCCAACCGCCCCCTTAAAGTACGGGTTCAGAAGGTCGCTCCAATCTTTCGGTGCGTGAGCTGCGTCAACCAACTTGTTGTTGTATCCGATTGCGGCTGCGGCCGTTACACCGGTTGGGTAATACGCCTTGTCAGAGGGAATCAAAGACTGACCTTGGGAGGTGTAGTTTGATACATCGTTCGGGGTCCATCCTGTGAGGAGCATACCTTGGTTGTCGAGCCCCTGCATTGTGGAGGCGCCGTCAAACCAAGCCACGTCCCAGTGGGGATTGGATTTCTCTGCTTCCATCTTCGCGACAATGTTCCCCGTCGAGTCGTCAACCAACTTTACCTTAATACCGGTTTTCTTTTGAAACGCATCGGCCATGGCTTGGTCATAACCTTGTGCGGAATATATCACGAGTGTCTCATTGGAAGTACTCGAGCTGTTCGATTTACTCGAGGAGTTCGATGCAGCTGCATTTCCGCTGCCAGTGGTTGTGTTGCTTGAACCTGTTGAAGTCGTTGTACCACAGCCAGCCAAAACGGAGACAAGAGCTCCTGTCGTAATCGCAGATATCATCACGTGCTTTGCTTTTAGATTCAACTTACTTCCTCCTCTAACATCCCTATTGTCTCAACGGCTTCAATCTCCGTCGAAGATAGTGTAAGGAGGGATTGTAAAAGAACCATCACGTCCGTGTAATTTTTCGTATAAGTTATGTAAAGAAGTTGTTAAACAATTCCCACAACAACTTCACAAATTCATGATGCATTATCAACACTCTGGTAATATCGCTCGTTTACAGTGTTCTATAGAAGATACAGCAAGTGGTGAAACTCCATGATGAATCCTGTTCACGTGCTTTGAAGTGAGTCAACGCATGTGGCGTGTTTTGACGTCTCACGTGATTTGAGAGGAGAAGGTTTTGTTATGGCAACCACGCGTACCGTCGAAACCATAACTTTCTCAAAATGGGATCGCACAGCACAACATACCTTGAAGGGCTTTGCTGCACGAAAGGATATACAGATCGTTGACATTCGCCGAGAGAAGGAGGACCTGGTGGTCGTATTCAAGCGCACAGTACCTGGTCTCACCAAGGCAAACAAATAGACCCCTGGTGCCATGCATCAGGGAGCGGTGACGGAGTTCATCGGCCGGGGCTCCTGTGAACGCTGCGGAATAGTCAAACCTCACAACGGGCATCTTTCAAGCAAGGATTACGCTAGCACCCGTTAGGAGAGTTTACGTGGCCCAACAAGCATCAGGACTCATGTTTAAGCAAGAAAACGGCAGCGTTTTACAACGTACTGCCGTTGTTTGGAAGACAAGTCTCGGTTCGATGGCAGCATGGGAGATCGCGCGGTTCACCGGATCGAACCACCCATACCTGGCACCCTTGACCCTCATTCTTTGCCTGCAGGTCACGATTGGGCAGTCACTTCGCTTCGCACTGTACCGCGCACTCGGCACGCTTATCGGCGTCACTATGGTCGGTTTCTTTGCCAAGGATGTCCCGGTTACAGGCCTCTCTCTCGGCATTGCATTGTTTCTCAGCACTGCGGTGATGAATCTGTTTCGCTTGAAAGACCTGCTGATTCATCAAGCCGCCCTCAGTATCTTATTTGTGCTCTACTTTGAACATCATTCAGCCGGTTATGCCATTGACCGCATCAAAGATACACTCATCGGGTGTGTGGTGGCAGTCCTCTTTATGACACTGATTGCCCCGCCGAACGACACATTGAAGGCCAAGGCCAAGCTTGAAACCTTTGCGGTTGATTTTGCGGAAATGGTTGGCCGTGCTGCACAAGCACTCCGCACCAACGACCTCGACAGCACGCGCTTTGATGTCAATCAATCCCTTAGCGCCTTGCTGAGCTCACTGCAACAACTTGAGCAGGATGTCACACAGGCGAAGTTGAGCCTTACGCTCAACATTTATGCAAAAAAGGAAGAGGTCAATCAGGTTCAAAGGCTGTTTCACGGCCTGCAACATGCAGCAATTTCCTTTATTTCTCTCTTAAAAGCGTTACGGTCGGAGGACGCCCAAGAAGTCCGGAACCATTGGGCCGATATCCTTGACGCTGTTTCCTCTGACATTCGTACCGCTGTTTATGACTCCAGTTTCTCAGCCGCAACGGCAAAGTCGTTGCTCACGAGGACTGGATTGCGAGAAGAAGCCCATAGTCAAACAGCCCTCTACGAGGCCCGCCTTTTGATAGAGTCACTCGAACAGTCACGATAATCGCGATCCGAATACAGGCTCTACAAGCGCCTTATCGCCCGCAAACCGAATATGCACGATGGATTTAACATTCAAGCAAGCGTTTGGACCATCCTCGACGTATAAACGAAGACCTTCTCCGTTTGCAGTTCCAACCTCAGTAGCAGGCCCATCTTGCCAAGCAGCAGAACAGACATCCCCGGATCGATCCGATGCATCGGGCTGCCCATGGTCTTGTACCTTCAGCGCCGTCTGGAGCTCTGACAATGTCAAGGTCTTTTTCCATGCCTGATCTGTGTGAGAGACTGAGTCCGTGAGTTCAATCTGAACGCATCGCGGACCCTTCACTTTTCCTGTCCCCCTGTCAAGCCAACTCGACTTCTCCAACTTGGTAATCGACGTTACCCGCTATGGTCTTGCCGATGAAGCACTTATCTCGGGCCGTCGTTGCAGCACGTTGGTATTCTTCTATACGGTTTTGAACACTGCCGTGGATGACGGGTGAAACAATTAGGCGAGCGAACTTTGATTGCAAAGGATACCCAGTTACAATGCCCTCCGCTTTGATGGTGACATCATCAACAGGAAGTTCCGACTTGCGCAGCACGCCAAACAACGTCGCACTGTAGCAGGCACTGACAGCTGAGATTAACAGCTCCTCCGGGCTCGTCCCCACACCTTTTCCTCCCATTGAGTCTGGAGCAGAATAGGTTACTTCGTTGCCGCCAAGCCTGACTACGCCTTCACCATTACGCCCAGTGTTAGACCAGTTCAATTCTGTCGAAAAACTCAGATCTGCCATTTGAATCTCCTCCTATGCTGAATCGAGCTGCTGCTGAATCAGGCTACTAAATCAGGCTGCAACCGTCCGTCAATCATGATTCACAGGTTGATAGTTTCCTGGGACCGCTCGCGTCGCAATAGAAAGTCGGTTCCACGCATTGATTGTGTTCACGACCATAACAAGCTGCACAAACTCAGCCTCAGAAAAGTGTAAGCGTACGTGATTGTAAACCTCATCAGAAACACCTTCTGATATCAGAGTGACTGCTTCAGTCAGCTCAAGCGCAGCCCGTTCGGCATCGGTATAGAACGGACTTTCCCGCCAGGCACTGAGACAGTAAATTCTCTGCTCCGACTCCCCGTTCGCACGTGCGTCGATGGTGTGCATATCAAGGCAGAACGCGCACCCGTTCAACTGTGAGGCACGAATCTTCATGAGCTCTACCAGCTTTTTATCGAGTCCTGTACTCTTTGTGTACGACTCAAGTACCATCATCGCACGCAGCGCGTCCGGCTCGGCGATGCGGTAATTCAGCCTGGCTTCCATATTGTCTTCTCCCTTCTCACGAACACCCGATATGACTTTCGCCTGAACCCCAGTTATCATGAACCAGATTTAATCAATTATCGCTGGCGTTCCGCATCATTTTATACTCACTGGCACTTACTTACTAATCTATTCCTTTGCCACTGATTTTCTGTGATGTACATCACCACTCGGGATAATTGGCTGCCAGGCGGATCATTCATAGCTTGGCGTGATGCAGCGCACAGAAGAATTCCCGCAAACCTGTAGGCTCTTAGATGTGAAGTCAAGTGCGACTACGTAAAACAGACTTTTATTTTGGAGGTGTTCGGGATGTCTTGGCAACAAGTTGGACGAGAATCGGACATTGCCGTTCGTGACATGAAGTCCTTTGTGATTCAAGGAGAAGCCATTACGGTGTACCATCTCGACGAAGGGTGGTACGCCACCTCTGATATCTGTACCCATCAGGATTGTTCCTTGTCAGAAGGTGACATTGAAGGCGAAGAAATTGTCTGTTGGTGTCACGGCGGCGCTTTCGATATCAAGTCTGGGCGAGCAACTCGAATGCCTTGCACGGTCCCTGTTGAGGCATTCCAGGTACAGATTAGAGATGGATGGATTGAAGTGGACCTTAGCTGACTTAGTGAGATTTATCTTCAGGGGTATGATTAGGGGCTCGTTGTCTCCGCACTTTGCGCAGTTGACAGAGGATATCTGGACGGTATCCCCTGCCGAATGCCCCCTTGTCAATAAACCAAATCTCGCCTGCAGCGATGATTAATGCAACAGTCCAATGAGCCCCAGTACAAATTCAACAATTCCAATCAGAATGACGATTCCAACGATAGACCTAGCCAATGCTGATGGTAAAAGCTTAGTGTTACGATGATATAATGGTCCGTACTTATCCATGGAAAGTCCCCCTTAAAATTAGTCAGCGGTACTTGTGTAAACGACCTATTATCAGCATAGAGGCTTTCAACATCGTATCCTGTGATCCATTGCATAACTGGATAATCGTGCATGTCGAATGGCATACATGTAAAACCTGCGCCGAGACAGGGCAAAAGAAAAAAGCCGTTAGCCTGCTATGATGACAAGGCTGACGACTTTCTTTGTGTTCAATGCAGGAGTATAGGGAGAGGCGCGCTAGCAAATCGGGTTAGTCAGCCAACTGTTTTGAGCCGCAGCTATGCCCGTTCCAAGCTCAACCTTGTGTCCGACAACATGAAGGCCAAGTTCCAGCACAGAGATTAATTTGAGAACGTCGCCTGCGTCTGTATATCCCATATGCCCAAGGCGGAGTATCTTACCTTTGAGTTTCCCAAGCCCACCACCGACAGCGACGTGGAACTGTTGCCTGAGGTACTTGCGGAATTCGTCCGCGTCAACCGTATCAAACATAACAGCTGTAAGGGTCGGACTGGCGACAGAATCCTCCGCCAGAAGTTGCAGTCCAAGTGCCCGGACCCCCGTCCTCGTCATATCGCGCAGTGCGGCATGCCGCCGATAGGACGCCTCCACCCCTCCACCCTCTTGGATCATTCGACAAGATTCAAGAAGTCCATTGACGAGTGCGACATTCGGTGTGTAGGGTGTATGTCCCTTCGGAAGCAAGTTCCGGTACCTTTTCAGATCGAGATAAAGAGACGGACATTTGTGACGCTCAATGGCCCTCCAACCTTTATCGCTTACAGACACCAACGCGATGCCAGGTGGCAACATTAACGCCTTTTGGCCCCCCGTGGCAACGATATCGATTCCCCATGCATCCATATAGAGCGGCGTTCCTGCAATTGAGCTGACAGCATCGACAACGAACACTGCTTCCGTCGCACGAACGATGCCCGCAATTTTCTCAATTGGATTGATTACCCCGGTGGAGGTCTCACAGTGCGTCGCAAACACTGCCTTTACCTCCGGATGCGTGGCAAGGGCCTTCGCGACTTCATCGGGATCGACCACGTCTCCCCATGGTGCATCTACGCGAATCACGTTGGCGCCAATGTGCTCTGCAATGTCTACCAAGTACTCGCCAAAATAACCAATGACACAAATGAGGATGCTATCCGATGGACCAATCAGGTTCACCATCGCCGTTTCCAACGCAGACGTGCCGCTGCCTGCGAGAATATACACCTCGTTTTGCGTTTGAAATACTTCTTGAGCCGCCCTCGAGGCCTGTTTTAAGACCTCCGAATGCTCCTCGTTACGGTAATCCATCATCGGATGATCGAAGGTGCGCAGAATCGCCCGCTGAATCTCACGCGGTACTTGTACTGGCCCTGGAAGACGCAGATCCATCTTTTCTGAGAACATCTACAATGACCCCTTACAAAGGATTGTGTCCGTGAACTCGCTGGGCGATTTAGTCCCAATGTCAGCCGTATGTTCGCGCTTCAGTCCGATGCCACAACCAATTATGCTCCGGACCAGTTTGGACTGCGCTTCTCGATGTGTGCTCGGACACCCTCTTGAAAATCTGCGCTTCCATATATTTTGCCGATGACGTCTTCAAACTCGGGCAAAGGTTGTTCATCCTGTAACCGGGCCAAAGCAACCTTAGTCGCCCACAGGGTGAGCGGGGCACGGGTGGCCATCTGTGTCGCAATCTGGTCAACCTGTTCGAAAAACTCTGACTCGTCGAATATGGCATTCACAAGCCCAACTGCAGCAGCTTCCTCAGCACCCATGAGACGTGTCGTGAAGATCAGTTCTTTGACCCTCGGTTCCCCAATGAGGCCGGTTAATCTCCGATAATTCCGGATGCTGAGACAATTCCCCAGGGTACGAGCAATCGGCGCTCCAAACCGGGCCTGCACGGTTGCATAGCGCAGGTCGCAGGCTGCGGCCAACACCAGTCCACCACCAATGGCGTATCCGTGAACGGCGGCAATGGTAGGCTTGTTTAACTCAAGGAGTTTGCGCGTGACATGGTCGATCCGCTGTTCATACGCCACACCGTCATCCGCTGTAAACCCTTCAAATTGTTTGATATCGGTACCTGCTGCGAACGCCTTCTCGCCGTCTCCGCGGAGCACAACCACTCGAATCGTTGAGTCCTCCCGAATCTCATCCAAATACTCACTTAACAGTTCATACATGTGCCAGGTCATCGCGTTCAGTGACTTTGGATTCGACAATGTCAAACAGGCAATATTCTCCTTTCGCTGGAAATCCACTGTTACGTTCGGAAAGTTATCAATCTTTGGTGAATTAGAGGTTGACATGCGATAAACCCCTTTCGGTATAATGACTGTATACAGTGTACGGCATTCAGAGTGCATAGGCAATTAGAAAAGAGGCGACCACATTGAAAAGCTCGCTCGAAGGGATTCGTGTCCTCGATCTGACGCAAATTATGGCGGGCCCATTTTGCACCATGCTCCTGGCAGACTTAGGAGCTGATGTCATCAAAATCGAGAAACCAGCAGGTGGAGACGATTCAAGACGCATGGGCGAAATCGTTAACGGTGAATCGGCTGCCTTCCTGACTTTAAACCGGAACAAACGAGGTATCGTCCTCGACCTGCGCACAGAACAAGGCAAAGACGTTTTATGGCGGTTGATTGCGGTATCCGATGTTCTTGTGGAAAATTTCCGTCCGGGAACGATGAGCAAACTTGGCTTTGATTATGAGTCCGTGCACCTTAAGCACCCGCAATTGGTGTATTGCTCCATTTCGGGGTTTGGTCAAACCGGACCATGGCGGGATCGCGGTGGATTTGACTTAGTGGCCCAGGCGATGAGCGGAGTCCTCTCAGTGACTGGGACCCCAGAGACACCTACGAAGGTCGGTGTGCCTATCTCGGATTTGAATGCGGGACTGTTTGCAAGTCACGCAATTCTTGCAGCACTCTACAATAGACAGCATACCGGTGTGGGACAGTACATCGAAACGTCTTTGCTCGAAGCAGCGATGGCGTATACAATTTGGGAGTCAAATGAACATTGGGTGACCGGGCACGTCCCTCAACGCCTTGGAACTGCACACCGGGCCTCTGCCCCCTATCAGGTGTTTCCTACGTCGGACGGGTTCATTGCCATTGGTGCTGCGAACCAACGGACTTGGGAGAAGCTGACCCAGGCTCTCAATCGCCCGGACTTGAGAGACGACCCAATGTTTCTAACCAATCGTGATCGCATGAGTCATATTCCACAACTCGTCGAAGCCCTGACTGAGGTATTATCAAGGAAGACGACGGACGAGTGGCTCAATTTACTTGACAAAACGGGCGTTCCGGCAGGCCCGGTGCTGTCTGTCGATCAGGTCTACCAACATCCACAGGTCATCGCGAGGAACATGAACCTTCAAAGTGAACACCCGACAGCCGGCACGGTTCATACCATTGGGTTTCCGGTAAAGTATTCCGACACCCCCGCTACACTGCGGTCGCTCGGCCCAGTTCTCGGCCAACACACATCCGAGGTACTAGCGGAAATCGGGTTCACGAAAGACCAAATCGACAACATGATCGAGCAGGGAGTTATTGTCCCGGTATGACCGGAGACAAGCACCTGCCTGGCCTTGCAGAGGCTCCTTAGACTTTGAGCAGAAAAGAGGCAACAAGTGATGGAAGTGCAAAGACCAATCCCCCTGTACATGCAGGTTTACCAAATCTTGCGTGAACAGATATTGGACGGACTTTTTAAGCCTGGTGAAACCTTGCTCGAAAGCCGCATCGCCGATCAACTGAACGTGAGCCGCACGCCTGTCCGAGAAGCCCTGCGGAAGTTAACCAGTGAGCGGCTGATTGTATCCGACGGCTCAGAACTGAGAGTCGCAAACCCGGACACTGAGGCAATTCTTGAGTTGTACACCTGCCGCAGTGCTCTCGAAGCAATTGTAGCTGCAAAATCCAGCGAGATTGCTGAGCCTGCGGAAATCGAAGAGATGGAGAAAACCTTAAACGATGCGGAATCGGCGATACAAAACGGCAGCCGTGTAGATAGTTTCACCGCGAACACGCGCTTTCACGATCTGATGGTTCAAAGTGCCCGCATGCCCCTGCTATCTGAGTTATTGGATACAATCCGAGGCCCAATTTTGATTGCTCGCCGGCAAATCCTCGCGAGGTCCGCTGAGGTTGAACGGGGTATTTTGATAGAACACAGAAAGATTCTTGAAGCAATCCGACTCCGTGACCCCGAGTTGGCTCGCCAACGCATGGAAGAACATATGAAGCATGATATGGAACGGGTTGGAATTCAGTCCTAAGAATGATTCCTACACATAAAAGCGGTCTCTCCAACACGGAGAGGCCGCTTTACTTTATTGAAGACTCTTTGGTTTTTTCTGCACGCTATTGAACAGCTGCAGACGCGGATGGGTCCTGTGAAACCTCTGAGTTTGATTCTTTCGAATTTTTATAAGCGAAATAAGCTGTCACCAATGCGCCTATAATCAGGTTGAAGATGGTATTGGCCAACGCCGGCAATGAGGCGAGTGCGCCAATATCCTTGGCAGCAAGCGAGGCGCCGAGCCCAGAGTTGTAGATGCCAACTTCAAACATGATTGCCCTTCTGTCAGGCTTCGAGAGCTTAAAGATGAAGCCGATAAACCACCCCAAAAACAGGGTCACAATAATCTGGATGCAAGTTACCATGATGATTTCCGGGATAATGTGGGCATTCTTCGAGATGACCAAGGATCCCGATGCAACCAGGTCAAGAACGATTAAGTCGAGTGTGATTGCTGAGAGTACCGGCAAGACCGGTTGCACAGCATCCACCTGTTTACGGAACAGAGACCTCAGCACGAGTCCTAATAGAACCGGTACAATAACGACCTGAATCATCTGGATAAACATCGCTTTCGCGCTGACTGTCACGAAATGATGCGCCAGCATTGATGTCGCGGGCGGAGTCAGGAGCGGAGAAATCAGCGTGTTGATAGCACTCATCGAAACAGACAACGCGACTGTCCCGCCGGACAGAAACGTAAACAAGTTGGCGGACACGCCGGATGGTGTAGAACCGTCCAAAATAACACCGGCGGCGATTTGCGGCTGATGCGAAAAGAAGATGATAGCACACAGATAGGCAACTAAGGGCACGACAATCCACTTTCCTACGATACCCGCAATAAGCGCAACGGGACTCCGGAAGATTCTGCCAATGTCTGACCACTTCAAGGTCAATCCCATAAAGAACAAAACAGCGGCCAACAGCCATAGCAACGAGGGCTTCAGAAACAGAAATGGTTTGGGAAGAAAATAGGCCACCAACGAACACGCAATCAGCCACAACACCATCAATCGGTTGAAAATGAAGTGCAGCGTCTTCAATCTTAAACCTCCCCACTCAAAATTTGAATCATCACACCAAAATGGACGTACAACCACCCCTTCGCGCCTTGATAACGGTTTCACAAAGACGTTTGTGTACTGTATACAGTATAATTCCATGGTTCAGAAAAATCAACGGAGTTGGATAAAACATCTCTTGTTGCTTCTGTATCTCGTTATGCTTCTACTTTAATGGAAGATGTACGCAAAAAAGGCCGCCCATCTCTGGACGACCTCACCGGAATTCCACCATTCCGGGCTTTTTATGGAGCCACCTATCGGATTCGAACCGATGACCTGCTCATTACGAGTGAGCCGCTCTACCCCTGAGCCAAGGTGGCATAGATACGCCAAGTTTGAACAATCGATAATGATTCAAACGGGCGTTAGATTGGTGGCGGTGAGTGGATTCGAACCACTGACTCCACGGGTATGAACCGTGTGCTCTGACCAGCTGAGCTACACCGCCGCATTTATGGTGCGGCTAATAGGAATTGAACCTATGGCCCCCACCGTGTCAAGGTGGTGCTCTCCCTCTGAGCTATAGCCGCATGGTGGTCGGAATGCCGGGATTCGAACCCGGGACCTCTACCTCCCCAAGGTAGCGCGCTACCAGGCTGCGCCACATCCCGACGGGGTTTGCTGGAGGTAAAATGTGAAACAAGTGGCTCGGGACGGAATCGAACCGCCGACACGAGGATTTTCAGTCCTCTGCTCTACCGACTGAGCTACCGAGCCGAATGGAGCTCCCAATCGGATTTGAACCGATGACCTCATCCTTACCATGGATGCGCTCTGCCGACTGAGCTATGGGAGCATTGGCTCCCCGAGTAGGATTCGAACCTACGACCCTCCGGTTAACAGCCGGATGCTCTACCGCTGAGCTATCGAGGAATAGTGCCTATTGTCAAAGACATCCAACAATAGGCTTTGTGGTGGAGGTAAACGGATTCGAACCGATGACCCCCTGCGTGCAAGGCAGGTGCTCTCCCAGCTGAGCTATACCCCCACGTGGTGCCGAAGGCCGGAGTCGAACCGGCACGGTTTCCCGCACGATTTTGAGTCGTGTGCGTCTGCCAATTCCGCCACTTCGGCATATGGTGAGCCATCCGCGACTCGAACGCGGGACACCCTGATTAAAAGTCAGGTGCTCTGCCAACTGAGCTAATGGCTCTCGTACAAATCAATCGTACCGGTGAAACGTATGTTAATTTACCACGGATCATCGTATCTTGCAAGCAAATCTGGAGCAGAAATTTATACCACAAGAGAATATTTGGCCAAAATGATGCCCAAAGTATCCTCTGAATTGTGACGTTCACGGTGTTCTGTGCTATGTTTGTCAATGAAGGTTTTGTTTCAGGTGGCATTGAAGGTTGTGCTTTGACTCATTGAAGGTTGCGCTTTGATCTGATTAAAGGTTTTGTTTCGGGTCTCATTCGGATATATATTGTGGTACAGGCACAGTGCAAAGGAGGCGTGTGGCGTGAGCAAGGTCCTGGTCTTTACTGCTTCTTTCGGCGAAGGCCACAACCAGGCTGCCTTTGCCGTCAGCGAAGCACTCCAAAATGCCGGAGCCACGGTAAAAATCGTGGACTACGTGGAATGGCTGAACCCGGCCTTCCGTTCATTTGCAAAATTCAGCTTACTGCAAGGCATCCAAAAGGCTCCCTCGCTGTATGGTCTCTTTTATAATTCGATGTCTCGGATTCAACCTGATTCCTCGTTTCAGAGGCGGTTGAACCATCTCGGTCTGACGCGTCTTATGCGGCTACTTCGCAGCTTCCAACCGGACGTGGTCGTAAGCACATTTCCCACTCCATCCGGGGTCATGTCTGAGTTGCGCACCAACGGTTGGACTTCAACTCCAAACGTTGGCATCATTACGGATTACACGTTGCACGGACAGTGGGTTCAAGAACATACAGACGCGTACTTCGTTGCAACAGATTCCGTAAAAAAACAATTACTCAGTCATGGTGTGGAGTCCTCCCAAATTTATATTTCGGGCATCCCGATTCGTTCGATATTTACCAACCG
The DNA here is from genome assembly GCF_001399675.1 of Paenalicyclobacillus ferrooxydans. GTDB lineage: Bacteria > Bacillota > Bacilli > Alicyclobacillales > Alicyclobacillaceae > Alicyclobacillus_B > Alicyclobacillus_B ferrooxydans. Next base: position 31,808 of record NZ_LJCO01000041.1, on the reverse strand, counting down.
TTCGAACGCCAACCTGGCTGCGCAGCGGGTTCGTGCAAGAGAAGAGCACGGATTCGAGGCTGACGTTCCGCTGATTATCCTGATGGGCGGCGGCGCTGGGGTTCTTGGGGATGTAAACGAGTGGGAACGTCTGATGCGCAAAACGAATGCTCAATTCGCCGTCATATGCGGTCGCAACGAACGGTTGTATAAGCGCATGCAAAGTATTGAGGATCATCGCATTCGCATCCTTGGATACGTGTCCGATGTCGACGAATGGATGGCAATGGCCGATCTGATTATCACAAAGGCCGGCGGTATTACTGTCAGCGAATGCATGGCGATGGAACTGCCCATGCTCCTGTATCGACCGATTCCGGGTCAAGAAACACAAAATGCCAAGTACGCTGTTGATGCTGGCTTTGCGGTACAAGCCAAAACGTTCAAGGTGGCAAAAGAACTGATTGCCCAGCTCATCAGTAAGCCCGACACCTTGGAAGCGATGCGCGCAAACGCTCATAAAGTGAAACGTCCCAACGCGACGACGGAAATCGCTGAAACGATTCTACACATTGCGGAGCAGCCGCGAAACAAAATTGTGCCCACAAATAAAAACCTAACCATGAAAACGCGGTCGAGAGAGAAATCGATTCGTCCCATCATCACTCGTCCATGATGTCTACAACAACGGTGATTCTGTACATCATTGCTGTTATCGTCGTCTTGTTCGTTATCTACTCTTGGGTGCCGAATCTCCTTGTTCGGGTAATGCACTTGGCAGCCGTGAGAAAGGTGCCAGGCCGCTCATCTGTTGTACTGACCTTTGATGACGGTCCGGACCCGAAGTACACTCCCCGTCTGCTTGACGCTCTCCAAGCAGCAGGCATTCAGGCGACATTTTTCGTGATCGCGGAAAAGGCACAGCAAAATCCGGATATCATTGAGCGGATGCAGATTGAAGGTCATGATATCCAGATACACGGTTATCGTCACTTCATGGTGCCATTCCTTTTACCGGGTAAAACAGTGCAGCAAGTGGCTGGAGCCAGTCAAGTTTTGAAGCAAAGGTTTGCTATCAACACAACGTGGTATCGCCCTACATGGGGTCTTTGTAACGCAGTGACACTGCTTTCACCTCGAACAAGGTCACATCGGCTCATTACTTGGTCCATCATGGTTGGAGACTGGAAACGAACCCCATCGGAAACCCTGCTGCGGCGAATTGCAGACAAGCTACATCCGGGTGCAGTTATTGTTCTCCATGATAGTGACGAGACTTTCGGCTCAGACGAAAGCGCTCCAGAATCCGTGATTGCGTTGATTCCTTCCCTCGCAACTCTAGTACGTGAGCACGGCTATGAATTTGTACCGCTGATCAAGGCTGCAGGGCTTGGCGATCCGATTGGTGCCGCCAAGTAAGCCACAACACTCAAAGGGCCTTCGTGAACAACCTGTTCACGAGGGCCCTTTTCTTTTCTCTGTGGTCTAAGACATCTGTGCCCGTACCATTGTATCTCTCTGTTTGTCTATTTACATCTCCGCTCGCGTCCGTTCCCTTCTCTACGCACGGAGGTTTGCGCAGGTTTCGTATCCGTTTTGGTACAGCCAATCCCCCGCAGCCGCTGACTCGACCACATGCTCTTCGTAGCGGATCCAGGGCCTGACGTAGGACTTGTCGTAATCGCTGATCCCCTTCACCAGCGACGAGCGCACCCGTTTTGCACCGATTACAACCATGGCACTCCCTTTTGCCGGAAGTCTGATTTCCAGTTTTCGTCCATCGACAAGGATGACATGGTCGCTGGTTTCATGGAGCTGTGACAGCACGACCAAGAGGTCCTGTGCGGCCGCCCCAGTGCCGATTTGGTACCGAAAAACATGAGCAGTTGCACACTGGACACTGCTCGGTCCAAGAATCCTTTGAATAAGATGCCGAAAGGTTTCCGAGATCCCACCCAGACTAAATGGATTTTCCGGCTGGTAGAGCACGATGCCTTCACCTCGCTCAAGACGGCTGGTGCGCTGCACATCACCGAGCCATTTGGCCAGGTCCTCACAGGGTTTCATTTGGTCGTCCAGCAGCGGGACCTGACCGAAGAACAAAAGGCGCCCCCCGCGTTCAACGTAGTCCATTAGCTTTCTTTGCACATTCCGGCCAAGAAAGAATGAGCCAACCATGACAAGAACCGGATTATCAAGCAGTTCATGCACAGATACAGTCTCTACATTTGTCAGGCCAAACGAACGTTTATCACTGACACAAGTCAGCATAAATGACTCAACACCCTGACGGCCACTGATGGGACGTCGAACACCAAGGTGCTCGACGTCGCGATCCTCACCGATAAATGCACCGAGATGGCTGTACGGCGGATAAATCGCGTATGTCAGTTCGTTTGGTTGCTTCCCTTTCAGCAAGATCTCCTTATTGTCTTCTAAAAAGGTGGCCAACAGTTCAAGAGCGCGATATTTTTCCCCAGTGTCCCCCGTTTCTGAGATGGGAGCACAGTCTGGATAGGGTCTCTCTTGCATGCTGTCCAGGTCGTCAGTCCAGGCCTCTGTGGATACTCCAGTATAGACGTTAAACCCTGTTGCTCCGAGTCCCAATGCGAGCAAGGTTTGATAGAAAGGGATTTGGTGATACCGGTAGCGATAGTCATAGAGTTTGGAGAATCCCCAGTTTTCCTCCAAGTTCACACCGCGAGCCCGCTTCACCAGCAGCAGGTATCGAAGAAACGCTGTTTCGTCATGGGATACAACGCCGATCCAGTTGGTAAAGCCATAGTGAATAGGCCATTTCTCCGGAACGATACGGCTCAACCAGTAATCAAAACCGCGGGTCTCGTCCCACGGTGGATTGAGATTACAGAGAACCGGCACCTTCGCCTGCAGCACATTTGCCCAGCGTTGATACAAATCCCCGAGAAAACGACCCTGGGTTTCCCCCCAATGCAAGTAAGGCACCAGGTCCTGAACGGACTTCGTACCTTCCACGTTCAGGGCGCGCGGAATAAGGATGTCCTCTCCGCCGGGAAGCAGTCCCTCGCGAACCAAACGCTGCTGATGAAAGTTCAATCCGGACTCCGAGTAGTCATAGGCCGTCGGCGGATGTTGACCGTCGGAATAGAGCCCCTCATTCAAGACCTGCACTGCAATGACGGGGCCATTCGGGTATTCGTTTCCGTTCAGCACTTGATCACGCACTGCTGCCATCCAGTCACAGACAGCTTGGTCGAACCGCTCATCCATCGGAGCAGGCAGTACCTTGTGCCATCTGCGCACGCTCCCGCTTGCGTCCAACATGGCCTCCCCGAGCATGCCTCCCTCAACAAAATCCGGCAGCCCGCCAAAATCAGTCTCAGCGTGAATGAACGGGCCTGGCTTAACAATGGCGTACAGTCCATGCTTTTGCAGGATGGAGATAAACCTGAGCACGTTCCGATTGGATTTTGTGACGCCGGCGAAGTCGTATACCATATTTCCTTTATGTTGAATATGATGATGCCGCCACGGAATGTAAAACGTGATCGTATTCAAGCCCGCGCGTTTCAGTTTTACGATCCGATCTTCCCAGTTTTGCGGTTCGTCCCTGTAGTATGGATAGTCCGCTGAGAGTACGATCTCCGGTTCTCCCTCGACATACACTACGCCGTCTATCATCTCAATCATACGACTCGCCTCCTGGGCTTTTACCCGCGAACCTGCATTCACCATCGATTTCTCGTTCTGTGGAACAATCCCTGTATTGACCGTCACAGATGTGTGACAAAACACCTACATTCCACAGATACTTTACACCGCGTTCCCAGCTTGTTGCAGACGGTACATCTGTTGGTATCGCCCCTGCAGATTCATTAACTCTTCGTGTGTCCCTCGTTCAACGATTTGGCCTTTGTCCAAAACGAGAATCAAATCCGCATTTCGAACCGTCGACAGGCGGTGTGCAATGATGAACGTAGTTCGGCCACGCTTTAATACTTCAAGTGCGTCCTGAATGACGGTTTCTGTTTCTGTATCAATGCTCGAGGTTGCCTCGTCCAGAACAAGAATCGCCGGGTTGAACGCCAGGGCTCGTGCAAACGAGATCAACTGACGTTGACCTGCCGACAGCGTACTGCCCTTCTCCAACACGGGTTCATCCCAACCCTTTTCGATGTGCCCCATCAGTCGTTCTGCTCCGACCTCCCGCAATGCCTGGTTGACCGCCGCTCTGGACACAGACTCATCTTCCAGACTCACGTTGCCGGCAATTGTACCTGTAAATAAGAACGGGTCCTGCAAGACAATACCCATATGTCTTCGGACGTGCTGACGGGGCAGCGAACTGATGTCCTGGCCATCAATCGTAATCTGACCCTTATCGGGGTCGTAGAACCGAAACAGCAGGTTCATGATGGATGATTTGCCCGATCCGGTGTGCCCAACCAACGCCACAGTTTGCCCGTGCTTCGCTGCAAACGATATCCCTGACAGAACTTCCTTGTGCCCGTCGTACGAGAAACTGACGTCTTGAAACTCCACGTCACCTTGATACCTTGGCATCGTCCCATCGACCACATCAATCGCAGGCTGGTCAAGCAACTCAAAAACACGGCCTGCAGAAACGCGTGCCTGTTCAAGGTTGGCAAGTTGGTTGACGATGTTTACGACAGGTTGGAACAGACGGTTCAGGTAGTCGACAAAAGCGTACAAGGTACCGAATGAAATGACCCCCGCCAGATGGAAGTAACGCCAGCCAAAAAAGGATAACAACGCGATCGTAAAGATGTTGCGCAAGGCACCGGCCAGGTTGTACCCGGTCGCAGAGTTCACAGCTAACAAACGAATCTGATTGGTAAAGAATTGCTCATTTACCTCGTCAAACTCCCCAAGGGTTCGCTGCTGCCTGTTGAAAGCACGGATGACCGGAACACCCTGAATCGTTTCGTTAATCATGGCATTGATATCGCTGAGCAAGGTCCGGATTTTTTGATTCACGGTTACGGCATACTTTCGATACAGCGTTACCCAAGCCCACAATATCGGTACGAGGAGCATGCAGATCAGTGCGAGACGAACCCCCAAGATGAGCAAAGCAACGTAGATGCCTGCCATGTTGATGACCGCTGAAACAATGTTGGCGAGCACGGTGACATAGAAATCCCGAATCGCCTCGGTGTCGTTGGTGACACGGGAAACAATCTTCCCCGCAGGTGTGTTGTCAAAGTACTGAACAGGCAAGCGGTGAATCTGCGCAAACACATCCCTGCGCATTCTTTGAAGGATGCGGTTTGCTGAGACCTCTAACAAATACCTTTGCCCATACGTAAACAAAGCTGAAATCAAAAGCAATCCAAAGTAAAGGAATGCTAGGCGCCATAACCTTGGAATCTCTGGCTGGTAAAAGCGAAACAGTTCCGTCGGTGTCAGCGGTAAGGCGGTTGTCTGGATTGCTTGAGAGCTCGAAGTCCCACCCGTTCTGACCGTAAGGGTGCTGCCCTGCACGGATGCATCGGTCGTGTATGGAAGAGCTCGATTCACGAAGTAAAAACTTCGTCCAACTTGAAGAAGTGTGACCGACTTGCCGTGGGGCTGGCCTTTCGAAACCGTGTCTGACCTTTGGTAAAGGTGCCCGCGAAAGGGAACGGTGTTGTCCGTTGCAGTCGGCATTTGATACCATGTCTGCTCAATACCGACAATGTATTTATCAATCATTCGCTTCGCGATAAACGGGCCGGTTAACTCGGCACTGACCGCAATGACGAGCATGATGAGAGCAATCAGAATCGGCCGTTGATACAGCCTAGCGTATTGAAATAAACGGCGATTTACACTGGGGGCTTGCTCAATTTGCTCGTCTCGGTGGTCCTTCTGTGCAGTCAATTGCGATGCCCCCTCTCTACAGGGAAAATACCATCCGATACACTCAGCACCTCGATGGGTTCACCAGATGAGTCATCGAGTTCCAGTTGATCGCTTGTGTCCGAGTCAAGTTGCTGTCGAACGTACTGCTCATAATACCAACCAGCTTTAGCCATTAAGGAGTCATGTGTTCCTTGCTCTGCAATTCTCCCCTCGTCTAAAACCACGATCCAGTCGGCATGCTCAACTGCACTCAGTCGATGAGTCACAATAATGGTCGTTCGGCCAACCCTGGTTTCCCGGACGGCATCTACAATATGCGCCTCCGTTCTGGCATCTACAGCAGACATGGCATCATCGAGAATTAAAATCTCCGGCTCCAGGATCAGTGCACGCGCAAGTGCGATCCGCTGCTTCTGTCCTCCAGACAGGGATACCCCCCGCTCTCCAACGAGTGTTTGCAACCCGTTTGGCAGATGAAGAATGTCGCGAAGAAATCCTGCTCTGTCAAGCGCGGTGTACACTTCCTTCTCACTGGCTTCCGAATAAGCGAACCTGACATTCTCCTCGACTGTTCGTGAAAAGAGCATCGAGTCCTGCGGGACGTACCCAAGCCAGCTGTGCACCTCAGCGAGTGAGATATCTTCAATGGGGACTTCGTTTACCCTCAGTGACCCGGTGTAAGCCGGGGGGTACTCTCGTAGTAGTTGCCGAACCAAGGTGGACTTACCGCTGCCCGTCCGCCCGACAATGCCAAGTGTCTCTCCCCGCTGAACCCTCAGCGTAATATCCTTCAGGTTATCTGACTGCGACGAAGGATATCGAAATGTCAGATGCGAAAAGTCAATCACCTCAGGTACACCTGCCCTGACCGGTTGAACGGCGTCTTGAACGTCTGGGGTGTAAGCAAGGGTTTCCTCTACACGATCGAGGGATGCATTCCCGCGCTGCATGACATTAATCAGTTCTCCAATGGCTAACATGGGCCATATGAGCATACCCAAGTAGACGTTAAAAGCAGTCAATTCTCCGAGTGTCAACTGACTCTTGAACACCAAATAAGCACCATAACCAAGTCCGATTAAGTAGGTTGTTCCAATCAGGAACTTAATGGTCGGTTCAAACAGAGAATCAATTTGTGCCACAGCCAGGTTCTTTTGAAAGACATCGTCCGTTGTCTCGCGAAAGCGCCGTTCCTCCGCTCGTTCTTGGACGTAAGCCCGGATAACCCGGATGCCTGACACCGTTTCCAAAACACGGTCATTCATATCACCAAAGGCATCCTGAGCAAGCGTAAATCGTTCGTGTACGAGTTTCCCGTATTTGGTCATTGCAATGGCGATGATAGGAAGCGGTATCAAGGATACCAGAGTTAACTTCCAACTGATTAGAGTACCCATGGTCACGAGAATAGTGGCTGAGAACGTAGTGGAATCCACCAGCGTCATAATTCCAAATCCCGCTGTTTGAGAGACCGCATTTAAATCATTTGTGGCCCGAGCCATCAGATCACCAGTTCGATTGCGTTCGAAAAATGTAGGCGTCATCCGCAGGAAGTGCTTCATCAGTCGGTGACGAAGCGTTTTCTGGAGCAGGTTGGCACCGCCAAACAACTGGTATTGCCACGTGAACCCAAACCCATAGTTGATGATGATGAGCCCGATATACAGAGCAAAGGTCCAAAGTAAATGATTTGCCGTCAAGGTGCCTTGGTTCATCCTGTCGATGACTTGGCCAACAAGTGCAGGAGGCGCGACCTCAACAAAGTTCAGTGCCAGCAAGAGAACCAAGGCAATTGTATAGCGCCGTTTGTGCTCTCGGAAAAACCAACCCAGCTTTCTAAGTACGATAAACATGCAACGACCCCCATAAAAAAAACACAACGCGCATGCGTTGTGCCTCGAATTCAAGAAGAAAAGATTCAGGACATACCAAACGCAGGTCAATACTGGAATAATGACCTGCGTGAACATTTATATCACGTTTCACATGCTGTAGACATCCGTCAGGATCATATTCCCATTATGCAATTTGATGCGTAACCTGTTTGTTTGCGCATGGGAATAGCCTCCATCGTGAATTGGTGTCAGTATATGTTAAACGACAAAGAAACATACCTCTTCTTCATTGCAGAATGTACCATTTGGTTATGAAAACTGTCAACCAAGTCCTTGACATGAGATGACCGGCCCTTATAACCATGAATATTTTGGGCAAAACTCCACACACTGTCATAGATACAGCAAGAAACGGGGGAGTTCAATGACATCGTCAAACTTTAGTCTGATCTCGCGCCAAGAGCTGATGGACCTGTGCTGGAATCAGGGTCTCTCGGACGTACAAATTGCCCAGATGTACAATGTAACTGTGAATCAAGTGCACGAAAAACGGCGGCGGATGAACTTAATCCATGGACAGGTTACTGCTGAGCAGTTGCAGAGGATTGTTTCAATGACGGAGCGTATTAAAGGGTTACCCCTCGAGGCAATCACTGAAATCGAGGCCATTGTAAACCGATATCAATAACGCAAGCGAATCATCACAAATCAGGCAGGCGTGTACGCTCTCGAAGAGCCATCCGCCTGCCTCATCACCTGCATGTCATGCAGGAACCTGGTTCGGGGTCACAAGACTATACACCCGCTCGGTTCCCTCCATGCTTTGCCTCTCGGTTATCGATCAAACTCCAGATGTTCACGATAATGGTCACAACACCAGCGACAACCGTCGTGTAGTATTGGTCCAATTCGTAGTGTCCCGTGAATGGTTGTATGATGAACCAGAAACCACAAAGAAACGCCACCCAATTTTGCCACGTCTTCCAACTCTGCATCTGTACAGCTGTTGCGGCCCATACGGACGCAATCAACTGAATTGCACCCACAGTAACTGTAGTGTTTGTGGCCAGCCGCTGGGTGTGTAGTTCTAACGCCCAAGGGAGATAATCATCCACAAACCGATAACTGCGGACAGCCAGTTTCTCCATTTCATGCTTTATTCCCCCCACACGAGGATTCCCAACATTGGTCATCTTACCCTGGAGTTACAGAGCGTCGACCAGTGCAACGGTGACCTGCCATATTTTAACCACTGAGTAATTGAACAATTCCATGGAGCGGTAAATTAAAAAACCGCTGACCCAATATCAGGTCAGCGGGCATGAAGCTCGACGCTTATTCGAACTTCAGCAAAAAGTACTTCTTCTTGCCACGGCGGAAAACGAGGTATTCACTTCCGAACATATCCTCTCTCCCAAAAGTACGCTCAACGTCGGTAACACGCACCCCGTTGACACTGACAGCTCCGTTGGTGACATCTTCCCGAGCCTGACGTCTCGATGTACAGGCGCCTGATGCAACGAGCAACGACACGATATCCATCGGATCGCCAGCAGCAATGACCGTTGACGGTACACCTTGAAATACATCTTGCAACTCGGTAACGGTCAGGCCTTCAATATTGCCACTGAAAAGTACACCCGACATGTGAATAGCCCGTTCTGTCTCTGCTTTCCCATGCACCAGTGCGGTGATTTGTTCAGCGAGAACCTTTTGAGCTTTGCGGCCACCGGGATTGGTTTGAACCTCCTGCTCGAGTTCGTCGATTTCCTCTCGCGACAGGAACGTAAAGTACTTCAGAAAGCGAATGACATCCTCGTCGCCTGTATTGACCCAAAATTGATAGAACTGGTACACCGAGGTTTTTGTTTCGTCCAACCATACGGCACCAGACTCTGTTTTACCAAATTTAGTCCCGTCCGCCTTCGTGACGAGAGGCAATGTGAGGCCGTATCCTTGTTGCCCAGTAACACGGCGAATAAGATCAATGCCGGCAACGATGTTCCCCCATTGGTCAGAGCCGCCAATTTGAAGCACACAGTCATGTCGATTGAAAAGTTCAAGAAAGTCGTTAGCTTGCAATAGCATATAACTGAATTCCGTGAACGAGATGCCGCCCTCTAACCGAGTGGCCACTGATTCCCGACTGAGCATTGTATTCACACTGAAGTTTTTCCCAACATCACGCAAAAACTCAATCACAGTCATAAACTTCGACCAGTCGAGGTTGTTTACAACTTGTCCCTTGTTTTCACTGCGCTCAAAGTCGATGAAGCGCGACAACTGGTTTTGGATCTTCTCCGTCCACCCCTCCACGACCTCAGGTGAATTGAGTGTCCGTTCGGACTTCCGTCCGCTCGGGTCACCAATCAGCCCCGTTGCACCGCCAACGACTGCAATCGGCTTATGGCCAGCCAGTTGAAACCGCCGCAGTGTCAGAATGGGCAGCAAGCTGCCAATGTGCAGACTATCTGCAGTCGGATCGAAACCTACATAAAGTGAGATAGATTGCTCGTCGAGCAATCTCGCCAACTCATCTCGGTCCGTAATTTGAAACAGCAGTCCCCTGTATTCTAGATCCTCTAACATATGGCTCATAATGCGCTCCCTTCGACATGTATCCATAATCTCATTATGACACACGATGCAACGAATCAGTCACTCAAACCCACTGCGTCACATATGCAATCAGAAAACCCAACCCAAGCGAACTCGCGAGGTACAGGATAGCTAGTCCTCGGTGTGTTCGCAGCAGTTGCCGAGCTTCCACGGACATGGTGGAGAACGTTGTAAAGCCGCCACACAGACCAGTACCAAGCAACATCCACCAATCCAAGTGATGGTGGACGCTATCCAACTCCCGGAAGAAAATCCCCAGCAACAGCGTGCCTGTCATATTAATCCACCATGTTCCCCAAGGAAACACACCGCGAATGCGTGAAGTGATAAGACGCCCGGCCCCGTATCGAAACAACGATCCCACAGCTGCACCAATACTGACTAAAACAGCTGATATGAGGCTCATGACGCCACTTCTTGCTCAGCCACTACTCGGCCCCCGAGCAGCAACCCGCCAATCCATTCGCCGAACATAACGAACAGTACACCACCGACAATGCTGACAAAGCCATACGCAATCGCCAGACCCACGTGTCGTGCAACTAATTCTGATAATTCTAGACTAAATGTAGAAAACGTTGTAAAGGCTCCAATCATGCCTGTACCGAGCCCCAACCGCAGCCAAGAGGGCCATTGCCTTTCATCTGCAACGAAGTAAATTAGTCCAAGCAACATGGCGCCGATCAGATTCACAGTAATTGTCCCGAGCGGCAGAGACATCGGCGTTGGGACGAGCACTTCAACAAGATACCGGAACAGGCCTCCGATAAGCCCACCCACTCCGATAGCAATCAAGTTCATACGATCGACACCCCCCTCTCCAAGCGGCGAATTATCATATCAAAACGCAGGTAGGCTCCTGCAGACGGTTTTTAGTCATCCACAGGAGCCATTAGCCTCGAGGCGGTTATGGTGAGCTCCATCACCTTTCACAACTCATGATAGCGAATCCTCTGCGAGATTACAAATGAAAGATGCTGAAGAACGGGCGTTTGTGGGTTGTATCACAGTGGTACGCTCCATACGCTGACATAAGCCGTGTGGATTTTGCCCTGCTGTTTCAGATTTCAACAGAAGGATTGTTGAGCAACTCTGTCACGAAGTTTGGAGGATGTTCTTCATGAGTGCGTCAGCAACACTGCTCGTCTGGATGTTAGAACAGGACTTGTACGGAAACATTCCGCTGCATCGGGCAGTTCAGTTAGCCGCAAAGAGCATGGACTTAATTTGGATCCGGGTCAACAAAAGTGCCCATACCTGTCCGGCAAGGTGTACTGGGCATCCCAACATTGGTCAGAGAACAGGCAAAGGACATGCATTGGTTATACAGATCACGGGACCGGCTGCCTTAGTGGAAGACTTTAATGACCAATACAAAGACCTGCTTCATACGGCGTCCGGAACTGCACTGCTCTTGCATGGACGCTTCGTATAAGGCAAGGGGCACTGTCATCTCTTAGAATGACAATGCCCCTTGTCGTTTCACCATTTTTCCTGATTCACTTGGAGTCAAACAATTGAACACAAGTGGAGTAGTATGTTGTAATCGTCAAATCAAATTCTTCCCTGACCAACTCCCGCCTCAACCCTGCCTCTTCCCTTGCCCCACAAGGCTTCTCCCGCTTTTCCCTCCCTCTCTCCCATTTTTAACCGTTAAATGAAGTTCTTCCGTGGATCACGCCTTTTTCCACACGCTTTTCTCCGTGTTTTTTCCAGATTCATCGATTTTGCGTAAAATGAAGTTCTTCCGTGGAAGAACAGGGCAAGAGCGGGCTGAAGGGTCATGGGAGAGCAGATTTTGTCATGTGTTTTTTCTCATTTTTGATCGGGCATGGTTCAGGAATCCTTGATATATCGGGCTTTTTCGCGTCTTATTTCCTTCGGTTTTTGTCTTACCCTTGCCCCAAAACGCCTCGTCCCCTCACTAAAAAAACACGGGCGAATTCAGGCTTTCGACCCGAATCCACCCGTGCTGTAGGGAACAACTTATTTTACTCAGAGTAGAACTTATTTTGCTGGAGTAGATCGGCTTTTTGCGAAGATATAGAAGCAGGGATGACGGGACAAGGGGGAAGACCAGGGATTATGCCTCGACAATCCCATATTTGTATTCAATCTCAAATATCCAGTTTGCGAGTACCGATCCATTTCACGATTTCAGGGTCGTTATGTGAAAAGAACACACTCTGTTTCGTATCCAACGTAGCAATCTGCTCCATATCTGCTTGGCTCAGTTCAAAGTCAAAGACATTGAAGTTTTCGATAATCCGTTCTTTATGAACAGACTTCGGAATCACAACGACCTCTCTTTGGATCAGCCAGCGCAAAACCACCTGTGCAACAGACCTCTTATACTTCCCAGCGATGGATACCAAAACTTCATTTTGGAAGAGGTCATTTCTACCTTCAGCAAAAGGACCCCAAGACTCAATCTGAACGTTGTTCTCTTGCATAAACTTGGCACTTTGGCTCTGCTGGCAAAATGGGTGTGTTTCAACCTGATTTACGGCGGGTGTAACTTCATTGTGTATGATCAAATCGATTAGACGATCCACATGAAAATTACTCACGCCAAGATCCATACACATCGCCAAACGGCTGATGAATGAGATACAAATCCAAATAATCCAATTGCAATCTTTGCAGTGACTTTTCAAATGCCTTCTTCGTGCGCTCGTAACCAGTGTCCTGAACCCAGAGTTTTGTCGTGATGAATAGTTCCTCTCTGGGCGCGCTACTCCGTCTGATTGCTCTGCCTACCGCTTCTTCATTTAAATACGAGGCGGCGGTATCAATTAGCCTATAGCCTGCCATAATCGCGTCATAGACACTTTGTTCACATTGATCTGCATCAGCAATCTGGTAAACACCAAAGCCGAATATAGGCATCTCAACACCATTGTTTAAAATTACTTTTTGCATGTGAATCTCTCCCTTATCCATTGTTAGTACGACAGCATAGATATTTGAATTTAATAAATACGAAGTCACATCCAATTTGGTAGTGAACCAAGGATATCACTGGAACAACCTAATAGATAACCATATATTAAGAAAGGACGTTTCCTACTGGAGCGTCCAATTTCTGCTGACTGGTAGTTCTGATCCTCATCCAATAGGTTACTTTTTATTTCCTCACCCAGCGCAACATGACAACTTGGATACATCCGTATCAAACATAAGCGTCGCCAGTTTTAACCCTTCCGCCATCGTCAGATAGGGAGCGAGCGTTCCTTTCAAATCCTCAATCGTAAGACCAAATTTCACAGCTAATACAGCCGAATAAATCACATCACCTGCATTTTCCGCCACAACATGTGCTCCAATGATTTTACGCGAAGTTGCGTCGGCTACGAGTTTTAATACACCTGTAGTTTCTCGATTCACAAGTGCTCGTGGAACCGCTTCAAGCGGTAATACCGACGTGATGACATCATAGCCTTGTTGTTTTGCGTCTGCCTCGGTCAGTCCTACAGTTGCAATCCCTGGATTGGTGAATGTGACCCCTGGGACGACCGATAAATCCACCTTCCGTCTTTCTTCACCGAAAGCATTTGCCGCAACCGTTGCCCCCTCATAAGCCGCTACATACACAAACTGCTGTCCAAGCGTGACATCACCTGCGGCGAAAATATCGGGGTTGCTTGTCGTTAAATACTCATCCACCAGTATTTCACCACGAGTACCGACGTTCACTTTGGCATTTTCGAGCCTGAGTGAACCCGTGTTCGGTGAACGTCCCACTGCCACCAGCAAGGCATCACCTGTGATGACACGAGCTTCACCGTTGACGGTTACATGTACACTCTTGATTCCGTTCTCTTCGGTCACACGCTCATACGTCGCGCCGTGTATGATCTCAATACCTTGTTCACGAAGGGCAGTTGTGACTGCTTCCGATACCTCTGGTTCATACGATTTTAAAATTCGACTGCTCCGTTGAATCATTGTTACGTTTGCCCCAAGGTTATGCATCATTTGTCCAAGTTCGAGCGCAATGTAGCCAGAACCAATAATCACAAGATGTTCTGGTAGGGCAGTCAGTTCAAGGAGTGATGTACTCGTCAGATAATCACTGTCTCTAAGTCCTGGGATATCGGGTACAAATGGGGAAGCCCCTGTAGCCACTAAAAATTTCGAAGCGGTGATCTGCCGCTCCCCAACCTGTACAGTATTTGCGTTTACAAAATGGGCTTCTCCGCGAATGAGGTCAAATCCGTACTCTGCAATTAAATCCTCGTACTTGTGTTGACGTAATTCGCCAACCAACTCGTTTTTCCGTTCTGTCAGTGTTTTTAGATCAACAGACCCCGATGAGGTATGTAGACCGATAAACGGGTTCGTTCTTGCCAAATGATTGATTTCACCTGCGCGAAGCATCGTTTTGGAAGGAACACAGCCAATGTTCACGCACGTACCACCAACAGTGCCGCGTTCAATCATGGCGATGCGAGCATTGTATTTTGAGGCTTCGATAGCCGCAGAGAAAGCGGCTCCGCCTGAACCAATGATTACGAAGTCGTAGTCAACGCTATTATCAGGATTAAAGCTTGGGTGTATCTCTGTAGATTCCTGCATTTCAATGCCAACGGGAGCGTAACCTGCTTCCTGAACTGCCTGGAATAATGCATTTAGGCTTGTTTCAGTTCCCGACTTGAAAATGACTTCTCCCTTGCGAAAATCAGCTTTCACTTGCGTTGCTCCAACCGATGAGAGCGCAGATTCAATGTGATCCTCACAACCAGTACACGTCATACCCTTGATTTTCATTTTGAAATCTTGCATATTGCACCTCCATACTCCATTGAGTCCATGTCAACGCACAACATGAATGTGAACACGGTACTCAGCTTTCCCTTCGCGTAGAGATTTTGTGAACTTGCAATCATAAAAGACTCATGAATCCTAAAATGCTTCTTTTACATTCTTGTACAATTACTGATATGCGCCGCATTGTCTGCCACAATTCCTTTAGCCAATTGCATGATTGTACGAACACGCTCATCTGTGACGCGATATAGCACGTATTTACCTTCTTGTCGGGATGAAACGTACCCGCACCACTTCAAACAAGCCAAGTGGTTGGAAACTTGACCTTGGGATACGCCAACCGCTTCAACCAATTCACCAACACTTTTTTCACCATCTAATAGCAGTTCCGTGATTTTAAATCGTGTTGCGTTTGACAACCCGTGAAAAAACTTCGCATACAACTCGGTTTGAACTTCCTCAATTTTTTGTAGTGGCTCCACTAAGATCACTTCCTCTCTGTTACCTGCCTCGGAGTACAATGGTCATCCTTGCAATTTCTCCATTTGTGGTGAACCGAACGTGCAAGAAACACCACACCAAGTAATGCAACCACGCCTCCAATAATCCAGTCCTTTGCTTCTACGAGAAACGTCGCGACAGCGGTAAGCCCTGCGCCAGCTAATAAAACGGGCAGTCCAGACCATCATAATCCCTGAAATCGCGAGCAAACTCCAAGATCCACTTTTATCAGGTTCTCTATTCATGTTTACACCTCGTCACATACATATTTATATATCTAAATATGACAGCGCGTCAATGGCACATTATCGGAACAAGCCCAAATGTATAACAACATGGTCCTTGTTCAACTAATGGCGTATTCTCACCATCGATCACATGTGGCGGGTGCCGACTCAAACTTTCCTATGGGGCTTCTTGCTGAAAACAAAAAGGAGATGATATGTAATCATCCCCTCCATGTAATTGTTATGCAGAAATCGCGCGTCCAGATTTACGTAGTAAGTCCTGGCTCTCTCTGTTTAAGCCAATGAGGTAAACCGACTTACCTAAATGCTCATACTTAGCAATCACTTTTTGAATTCCGATCACTGACGCATAATCCCACACATGTGTATGACTAAAATCAATTTGCACTTCGTCAGGATCATCCTGAATGTCAAACAAATCGACAAAGTGATTCGTCGTTCCAAAGAACATCTGACCTCTGATAATGTAAGTCTTCACTCCATCAGGACTTAGTGTGGTTTTGGCATGAATACGCGCCATCTTCCAACCGATAAAAACCGCGTTTAAGATAACCCCTACAAAAACTCCAATCGCTAAATCATTCGTGGCAACTACCGAAACCACCGTGATGACCATAACAAGCGACTCAAAAACAGGCACTTTTCTAAGATTAAGGAGCGATTTCCACTCGAACGTGTAAACAGATACCATAAACATAACCCCAACAAGCGCGGCAACGGGAATCTGACTGACAAGTGGCTTCAGTGCAACAATCAAAGTGATTAAAAATGCGCCCGATACAAATGTCGAGAGCCGCTTACGTCCACCATACCCAACATTTAAGACCGACTGACCAATCATGGCACATCCTGCCATAGCACCAAAAAATCCTGTCAGGATGTTGGCAATACCTTGCCCGCGAATTTCCCGATCCTTGTTACTATGCGAGTGTGTCATGTCATCAACCACTGTTGCTGTCATGAGCGTTTCTAAACTACCCACCAACGCAATTGGTACGGCATACGGTAAGGTGATGGACAATGTGTGCAAATCAAAAGGAACGGCAGGGATATGAAAGAACGGCAGATGCGCCTGTAGGTGCCCTATATCCCCAACTGTCTGCAAATGTAATTTAAATACGAAACTCACAGCAGTGATGACTATAATTGCGACGATCGACGATGGAACAGCCTTTGTTAAATACGGTAATCCCCAGACAATAGCAACTGTCACACCACAAACGACGTAGGCTACCATGCCCTGCCCAACGATATGTGGGACTTGTGCTAAAAAGATCAAAATGGCTAAAGCATTCACAAACCCAGTAACAACGCTATGCGATACAAAGGTAATAAAACGACCAAGCTTTAAGACACTTATAAGCAGTTGGATTACACCAGCCAGAACACCCGTCGCAAAGAGGTACTGATCACCATGATTCTTCACCAACAGCACCATCAACAGCGCCGTCGAACCCGTCGCACCAGATATCATGCCCAAACGTCCGCCAAAGATCGAAACTACAATTGCAAGGATAAACGCACCGTATAACCCAATCATCGGGTTCACACCCGCAATCATGGAAAATGCAATCGCCTCTGGAATCAGGGCAAATGCAACCGCCATGCCAGCCAATATATCCTTCCTGACATTCGACAGCCATTCCTCTTTTAAGTTTTTAAAAATCACAAAAAACCTCCCAAAATCAAGCATTTTATGGACTCTCAAGTCTCATGAGAGTCAGGGCACACAAACACCAAGCTACATTTCGATATGCAACACAAAACCTACTGATCCCTAAGCAACCTTTGATAAAAGCACCGTTCATTTCGTAGTAAAAAAGCAATAGACTTTCAGTCATTCTCCGAAAGTCGATCCGTTCCGTCTCAGGACTCTAAGTTTAAAACGGAACATACGTAAGGTCAACCAAAGAATTTTACCTGTAAGCGCACTCATCGTTGCAGTGACTGGGATAAATTTTTTATCCACTCATACACGATTAAGGATGAATTTATAACGCTCCTTCACGTTACAATGTGCACTATATCGCAAATATCGATTTTTTAAGAACAGCACCACGTTTTATGTACATTGAACCCTCCATTTTCCCACTTGAATCACACGTACGGATGTCGCCAACCACGGTAAATACCCAAAGCAAGGACACCCAGCATTGGTGTAAATCTCGTCAACAATGTATCTCCAAAAACAAGGTAGGTCAGTGAGTTTAACGAGGATGTGCCAATCAAACCACTTGAAATTACATAACCATATCGTTATATTGTTCATTGAGGTGGTTGTATGGATTTCGAGGAACTCGCCGCTACGCTGAAGGCTCTCGCTGACCTTACTCGTCTAAAGATCATCGCGCTCCTTCAAACTCGTGACTGCTGTGTATGTGAACTTGTTCCGATATTCAAAATTTCACAACCAGCCGTATCAAAACACATGAGTCGTCTAAAGACTTCTGGTCTGGTCAAGGAGACGCGCAAAGGAATGTGGGTGTTTTATTCCTTGAACCGCGATCGCTTGGAAGAACTTGGGATATCTCTAACGAATTTACCTGACTTGTCCGAAGAACTACGGCAACTTGAACAACAGGGCTTGCTCGTGCAGTGCGATTAAGGAGCGTGAAAACACTTGGTCAAACGGTTATCTTTTCTTGACCGATACCTTACCATCTGGATTTTCGCGGCGATGGTAATCGGAATTGTTTTGGGCTATATATCACCTGGTTTCGTCAATGGACTGAACCAATTGCAAGTCGGAACCACATCCATTCCAATAGCGATTGGTTTAATCCTGATGATGTATCCGCCGCTTGCGAAAGTACGGTATGAAGAGATCGGTCAGGTATTTCGAAACGGTAAAATCCTGGGACTATCACTTGTTCAGAACTGGGTCATTGGACCTGTTTTGATGTTTGTCTTGGCACTCGTCTTCCTTCGTGGTTATCCAGAGTACATGGTTGGACTCATCATGATTGGATTGGCTCGTTGTATTGCGATGGTCATCGTCTGGAACGACCTTTCTAAAGGAAACGCGGAATACGCGGCAGGTCTCGTAGCGTTCAACTCGATTTTTCAAGTCCTCTTTTATTCGGTCTACGCCTACATTTTCGTAACCATTGTTCCGCAATGGCTCGGATTCCACAGCATGGTCATCCACATTACCATCGCTGAAGTAGCAAAGAGTGTCTTCATCTTTTTAGGCATCCCGTTCTTGGCGGGTGCGATTACCCGTTACATCTTTGTGAAAGCAAAGGGGCGTTCGTGGTACGAGAAGAATTTCGTGCCGAAAATCAGCCCAATTACACTCATTGCACTGTTATTCACCATCATTGTCATGTTCTCGCTTAAAGGCAATTTAATTGTTCGCTTGCCGATGGATGTCGTTCGAATTGCAATTCCGCTACTCATCTACTTTGTCGTCATGTTTCTTGTGTCCTTCTTTATGGGTAAACGTGCTGGAGCCGACTACTCGGTGACTTGTACCCTGTCTTTTACTGCGGCAAGTAACAACTTTGAACTTGCAATCGCTGTTGCCGTCGGTGTGTTTGGCATCAACTCTGGTGCCGCCTTTGCCGCAGTCATCGGTCCTTTAGTGGAAGTACCCGTGATGATTGCACTCGTGAAGGTCGCACTTAAGTTCCAACAAAGATATTTTCAAAAGGCAACAGCCTAAACGGAGGGAATTGTCATGGCAAACAAACGACTTATTTATTTCTTGTGCACAGGCAACTCATGCCGCAGTCAAATGGCAGAAGGCTGGGCAAGACATCTCGGTGGGGACAAGATTGAGGTTTATAGTGCAGGAATTGAAACCCATGGTCTCAATCCAAGAGCCGTCTCTGCCATGAAGAATGCGGGTGTGGATATCTCCCATCACACATCGGATTTGATCGACCTTGAAATTCTGAACAAAGCTGACTATGTAATCACCCTTTGCGGCGATGCCAACGACAAGTGCCCTGTCACACCTCCACACGTCAATCGTTTGCACTGGGGATTTGAAGACCCTGCAAAAGCTACGGGATCTGAACAGGAAATTACCGCAAAGTTTCATGAGGTGCGGGATGCCATTAAAGAACGCATTGCAAAATTCTTGAAGGAGGAAATCAACTGATGACCATTAAACGCATGCACGTTGCCGTGAATTGCACTGATTTGGAGGCATCCTTGAAGTTTTATCGAGCCTTCTTTGGCGCGGAACCAACGAAAGTCAAGGATAACTACGCCAAGTTTGAACTTGATGAACCAGCCCTTCACTTTTCTTTGAATGTCCGTCCATTCGAGAAGAATGGCGTACTTAATCACTTGGGGTTTCAAGTCAACAATACCGAAGAGGTTTTGGCGATGGGTGAACGCCTGCGTCAGAACAATTTAGTGTTAATCGACGAAATGAATACTACCTGTTGTTACGCCGTTCAAGACAAAGTGTGGGTGTATGATCCAGACGGAAACGCATGGGAAATCTTCTATACGAAAGAAGACAGCGAGTTTGAAAGTGCCGAAGATGCTCGTCATAACTTTTCCTTGTGTTGTGCACCATCCGCACAACCGAGCTTTATTGAAATCGAAATTCCTTCAAAAAAGTGAACTCAGGGAGCGTTGGTGAATGAAAATTACAGACGCAGGAAAAACATATTTATCGGACTTATTGACAGAACACAATGCAGAAGGTATTCGTGTAATATTTGCTGGCGCGGGTTGTTGCAGTCCGAAACTTGGTTTGTCACTTGATGATCCCCATGACGATGATATCGTCGAAATCATCAACGACATTAAAGTCGCCATCGAAAATCGCGTGGTTCGGCACACACAAGCTGTTACGTTAGATTATCAAAGTACGGAAGCTGGAGCAGGGCTTGTGCTGATTGGACAAAGCAATTGTTAAGTTTCATCTTAATTAGAATACGCCTCCACAATTCCACAGGAGGCGTATTTCACTCTTTTGACACTGGACTTTCCATGCATGCATGCCTGTCTTCATCACCCGTAACTTTACTTTTTCAATAGCATGATAAATACCCCAACTAAGCAAATTGCCGCACCAACCCACTCATTCAAGTCGGGCGATTTTTTATCAACAAACCATCCCCAAAGTACAGCCATCACTATGAAAACACCGCCATAAGCCGCGTATGTTTTGCCAAACGAAAACTCCTGACGAGTGGCTACTACGCCATATGCAACCATAATAATTGCTCCAATGATACCGACCCAGAGCGGTCTACCATTCCTTAACCACTGCCAAATGAGATAGCCTCCACCAATCTCCGCTAATCCTGCTAAAACAAACAGAGCTACGGCTCTGAATAACATCAAATCCATCCTCCCTTTTTGAATATGCAAATCTGGCTCCAGGGCGAACAGATGACCAAATATACTGTTCGAATACAACAATGCTCCTGCTAATCATAGCAAAACAGCTTTATTTTCACGTAGAAATCTCAATTGTTTCAAAAATGTCCCGATGCCTGTCTGCCGCCTCCCCCCGAATTCCAGCCTTTCTTACAATCCTCCACCACTGTAAGTCCTGACCCTCACGCTCAATTTCCTGCATTGCCCACCTGATTTGCCGCATCTGAAAATCCTCGACATTTTCCTTCACCGACTCCAAATACGATTTCGTCTTCGGCATCTTCTTCAAATGTTTTTCCAACAGAGACAAGTAGCCAATTCGTTTCCCAATTCTGCTGATTGAAATCCGCTCTGGCTTACCATCCGATGTGAGTATCCTCGTCACTTCAGTCCCTACCAAAGCAAGAATTTCCTCGTCTCGCTTGCCCCAGTCAACCCTCAAATTTGTCGTGATTACCCGTTTTGGTTTCGGCGAATGTGCTATCAACCAACTCTTATCGTTGCGATAAAGCCATGTGTACAACGCCTTGTTCATGTGCCTAAGTTCAGTTCGTGACTTCTGCTCGTTCAGCCTCACCAATTCGCTCCAAGCATGCCGTTGACGTTTCCGAAGGTCATCAGGGACAGGAGAAGATGTTGCCTTGCAATCTTGTTGGGGAAGATCAGCGTACTTCTTTACAGTGTTGACATCGACGTGCAGTCTTCGGGCAATCTCCCGTAAACTCAAGTCTTCTTTCAAGAACTCACCGAGTTTCTGCTCCCACACTGACCCGAAAGCCTTTATTCTCCCAATCCTGTATTTGTCGTCTATGCTGGTGTCTGGTCCCTTCCGTGCATAGACAAACCCGCACGAACATAAGAAAGTACCAATCGCACGCTTCACCTTACTGTCGTATCGAATGGACATATCTTCAACGACGGGTTGTAAATAGTGATCGGCGGCTGGATTCAAACACAGCCACGGGGATGTTCCAAAGGGTTGGTACTGTGGGTCATTTACGAACATGTCATCCAAACTGATACCGAGAAACTGCATCAGGAGCAAGTGTCGTATTGGATGAAACGTCTTGCGATGCTTTCGCACCATAGCGTTCAGCCAGTTGTCGTCTCTCTCCGAAACGGAAGATTGCATGACCTCCAGAAATGGTTCCCCGTAATAGCTTAGAAACTCCCGTCGAAACTCCACTTGTCTTACATGACCATGGACATTGGCAAGTCCTATCTCCTTTAAACGAGCAACATAGTGGTTCGCAAACCATTCCATCGGACGATTCGCATAGCTGGAGTTGAGTAACTTATCCACATTGTCCACAAGCATTCGATATTTTGTGGATAACTCGTCATCTTCTAACAATATGGTTATCTTTGAAATGGCATCGTCCCATGCTGATGGGACATCTTCGACGAAGACTCCCTCTTTGTCCCCGTTTGTATCCTGCGTTTCTTGTTGATAATCCTCACGAGTGGCAGTCATGAACTCATGTCGGTTCATAGGTAACAATCGGCTTCGATACAGTGGAATCCTGTGAATTGGACATATATATACCCCAGGTACTTGGTGAACGCGATGCCAATGTGGCTCTCCCCAACGAATTTTATCCGCATCGAAACATTCACGACAGTATTTGAGTGTCTTATTCGTGCTGATGGAACTTGCCATAATACCGAGCCGCCCATGTACGGAGTGCCCAATGTCGCCTTTCATGGACTCAAAAACCAGGTTTGCCCGTTGTGGTGGAAGAAAGGCACTATAAAAGGGAAATAGGGTATGTGCTTTAATCAATACATCGGTTTTATACCGATGATTTACTGGCAGATTGCTCACCAAGGCATCAAAATGGGCTGGTAAGTCTACTACAGCCGTTACTGTAGTTATCCCGTACAAATCCATAATGGTTGCTTTTGGACTGATGTTGCCGCTCGCGGCGTGGTGGCGAGCCAGTATGCTATAGAAAACCTCGTCAACGAATGGGGTTGGAAAGAATGCAACCATATCCTTAACCCACACCAAACAAGGGATCGTCGGATGTAGGTTTAATAATTCCACCCTGTTTCAACACTTCATAGGCACTCAGTCCCTTCGTTTTGCCCTCTGCAACTGCAACGCGAATATCACCCTCGACAGCCTGACCCTTCAAAGCAGAGCGTTCATCAGTTTTATCCGACGCACCTTGGGCATGAAGAGCCAAAGCTGTTTTGACTACGGACGGCACAGTCAGGGTTTCCTTTCCCTCCAACACTTTGTTGACCAGCCGTTTGGCTGTCGCAGGTTGGATTTCAAGCTCTAACAGCTTGATGATGGACTCTTCTGTGACACTTGTTGCCTGACGTTCAACCTGTTTCTTCTTCGCTAATTGCAACTCCTTGATCTTCTGACTCATCCTGGCGGCTGAAGACTCCCGTTCGATAAACGAACTGATGTCGATGGGCTGGATATCCTCGTACTTAGCGAGTTCACGCACGTTACCAGATCGCAATGATGAAAGCATGGGTTGAACCAAACGTAGTTGTTCGTTAGCGACCTGCCGAAACAAGGACACATTTAACGTCTCTTTTCCAGAGGACATGGCACGGATCTGCGCCATAACAAAAATCTTGACCGCGATATCCACAATTCCCTGGCTAAGATCATACAATTCGGCACTCAATTCGGGTGTTAAAGTTACGGGTTTTTGAACCCATTGATAGTCCCAAAGTCCCTCAATTAACAAATTCCAACTTGCGTCCTGCTTCATTCGCTCCCAAACCATGTCTCCTTGCCCACTTCCACGCCTTGCCTGTCGAAACTGTGACTGGAGTACCCCCGCCGCTTTGTTGGTTCCGATTAGCACCACTGGGATTCCAATCGTATTGACCAGTGTGACGAAGTAATTGAGCATTTTCTCCGCCCCTTGGCTCTTGGCGGTACTCAAGTGTTGTATCTCGTCAATGACAAGCAAGCCCAATCCATATGTACGTGAAATCTGAGACATGGCAGGTTGAAGTGCACTAATTGGGTAACGTGCAGATCCGTATTGGCGGTAATATCTCGTGCCCAACAACAAATCAACATTTCGAAAGAAATCTATGGTTAAACCCTTGATTGATCCATCGTGGGGACAATCGACTTTCAGCCAGGTTATTTGATACTCACTGAATGGGATACCCTGATATTCCGAATGAACAATGACTTGTGGATACAATGATAAGATTCTATTGATAGCTGTGCTCTTCCCCAATCCACTCGGTCCGATAATCGTGAGTGCCGACTGAGAACGAAACCCTTGATTCCCGCTTGCCTCTACATGACGGCTCCTCATCCATTCTTGCGCCCCGTCGATTTGTTCCAAAAAGCCAGATTGAATTGGATTACGATACACATATCCCTGCCGTATGAGGCGTGAAATCCGATTTTCCAAGTCGAGATGAACGCCAAGTGGTTGGAAATACTGAAAGAGGCGTTGAACCAAATGAAAACGAATATGCGTCTCCAACTGTCGCTCTTTCGGATCAAGTGGAGGGTATATGGCTAAGTGGTCGATTACTCCCTCTTGCGACAGTATCGGTGGAAGTGCCTCGATAAACGGATTGTATTTGTAATCCACAACGTCCTGGTCTCGATATTCTGCAACAACAGCTTCGCAACCGTTTGGGATGAGCACCTTACTCATCGCTTCCATTGAATCTCTCCTTCTGCTTTCTCTTTAACAAAGCCAATTCGGAATTGAGTTCATCTTCCATAGTCTCTGGATTCAGTGGTACAACTTGCCCCTCACTTTGAGACTTTGGTTTGTCCAACACAAAGGCATCTACCTGGCGGTTTAACGCTTTCTCGACATGACGATTGATACGAATATCCCGAACTCGCTTGCTCTTACTCTCGCCCGTGTTGCGCTCCTGTTTTGTCATCCGTTCCGCGTCTTTGATGATGTCATCAATCTCAGATAGGAGATCCACTTTTTGCTGTAGCATCCTATCCTCGTTTGCACTTCGGTCGAACTTCTCTTGCTCAAGAAGATGCTCGATCTCCTCCAGGGTTTTGTCCCGATATCGCGCCTGATGATTGAGCAGGTAACACTTATCAAAGCCCTTGCCGTCCTCGTGCGGTATATAGATGTAGTTTAGATTTCGGGGATCGTAGGATACTGTGACTTTGACACTCTTACCATCATTTCGCGCTTTCTCGAACCATCGCTCTCGCAAAGCCTTCTCGGTGGAATACAACAAACCCTTAAAACAACGGATTCCTCGCGCGGTGATGGATGCTTGAACAGTGGGCATTAGGTGCAAACGCATTAAGTCTTCGGGGATAGTACGTAATTTTCCAGCGCGGTTTTGGATGCCCCAGTTCCACAGTTTCAGAGGTATTGGGGGTACATCGTCCGCAACCATTTGTGCATCCCGTTGGTACGAGTTCATCGAGGTGCTATTGTGATGCAAAACCGCCCGAATCATAATTTGGGTGAATTGATATAGATCGAGCGTCGCGTCAAGCCTATAATCATGTGACCCCCGCTCCCGAAAATCAGGTTGAATCCCGCCAGGTAATATAGGTTTTACATATCCGTTCAGTGTCTTGAAGAACCGTTCAACGATTGGTTTCCAGTCGGGTCGAAAGCTACCTGTAGTCATAATCTTTACATTCAAATTCCGAATGAGCGGCTCTGCCATTTTACTTGCCATCTCACCCTGATCAGCTAACAAAGCTTCTGGCAGGTGGTGAACTGGAAAGTCCTCTTCGGCTATATCGATGATGCCGTACTCCTTACAGAATTCAACCTTGTTTTGTACGGTATTGTAGAGTGCACCCATTGCTCCTAACCAACTTGGACCTTCCAAGCCAACATACAATCCACAGACCATGCGAGAGAACGTATCTATGACACCATAAACGACGGGTCTGCCGATGACCCAGTTACGGTTGTACCTTGAAACGAGATAAACATCAGCAATCGTAGCATCTATTTGATAGATACTACCAGGTCCGAAAGCTTGAGATGTACCATCCCCTAAAAGGGATCTATGACGCTGAAGGTAACTTTTCTTAGATTGGCGAGCAGATATTTCGCGTTTCCAGTCCCGTTCTTTGTAAAAATGATATTTGAATTGTCCAAGTGTCGGAGTTTCCGCAGTCGATTTTAGTACCCTCTGTTCTGTTCCCTCGGCATCCCGCACTGCATCCGAATAATACTCGCGGCGCATCAACTCGTAGCTACGTACAAGAGATAGTCCCTGCCCATAATAAAAACGGTTCAGAGCTACTCGGAATATCCGTTTGGTCGTTTCGTCAACATTGATCCCGTTTCCGACAATCTCTGCAAACTTTCGTGGGCGACCTCTCTTTCTTCCTATTAAAGTAGAGCTTCGGTTCATCACCCCCGCCCTGTAGTTAGGCACAAGTGCATTTTTGTGTTGTCCACGTTGCCAGAATCGTCGTAGATACGAGCGAATTGTTTTTTCGCTAACCCCAAATAGCACATTCGCCTTCTTTATCACGTCTGCACGATGACTCGGATAAAAGACGTTCGGCTGATTCTTCGTGCCCGTGACCACCTGAATAATCTCCCATGCCTTATCTCGAATGGCTCGTTCTTTTTCAGTTATAGAATTTTCGGTAATCAGATTCATGTGCGGATCATCCGACATGGCAACAACTTGCCCCAATGAAACCAACGTCAAGAGGTCATCTACTTGTCGAAACTTAGGAAGACTGGTTCGCCCCAAAATCTCGATGGTCACAACCTCCTTCTGGAGTCCATCAGTCCACAAAATACGCTCAATGTGATCGGGAGAGCCATCTTCGCCCATAAACTGAATCAGCATATTAACCGTCAACTGCATCTCGGACATCACCGCCATCCCTTATTGCATCACTCCCACGGACTAATTCCTTCACTGGTTTGCCCAAGTCGATACGTTCGTCCATGTTTACCAACACCTGTTTCTTCGCAATCAAATGACGCAATAACAACAACCCTGATCCTGGGGTGAGGTTGAATTGAGTGTCCAGAGCATTGGTGGCATCTCTCACCGATTTCCGAGTTCCGTCCAACCACTCAAGCAAAATGCCTTTCAATCTTGGAACATCCTGAACCGAAAACTCTGCGTCGTCATCCAAGTTCTTTGCTGAATGCACCCATTCAATATTCTTAGCTCTGGTGACGTTGATATCATGTTGGGTCACAATTCCCCAATCAATCTGCTTTTCGGCAAAATAGCGTCTTAGTAACTCGAAACGCTCCAAGACTTTCGACTTCTCCAACTCAGCGGCGGCTTTCACACTCCGAGCGATGTACCGTTTCGTCCCGTCTGCGTTCATCAGAGTTAAGAGAAAGGTTGTTACAAAAATATAGGCAGTGCCACCACTCTCCTTATCGCAATACTTGTCTAAATCAATATCGCAATCACCAAGAGTATCTTGGAGATCCAACGCTGGGTAATGCTCACGAATGTCCCAAATTTCATTCCCATCAAATTCGAGGAGATAGAAGTAGCGCGTCTCAATATCGCTCAAAAAGTGATGGATGCGACCAGTCTTCCAGCCCTTGATGCGACTGGAACGACCGTTCGAAGGGTAATCCTGCGCCGTAATCCAAGGGCGGTATCCTTCCAACTCACCCTGTCCCCGCCCCTCCTTCAACCACTTATTCATCTTCCCTTCTGTCCACGGCTGTTTCGCCATTGTTATCACATCCCTATCTTCAGACAAAAAAAGCGAGTGTCTTGCCTATAAGCGATGCTTCTCCGTTTTTTTTAAGGAGAATCGCTTGGCAAAACACTCGCCCATATTCGATCTGCAATCATTCAATGAAACTTAAGGCACTTGTTCCAGGTATCCCTTCGGTACATCAAGCACCAGACCATCTTTGCATTTTGGACATTCAAACTCATCATACCATCGTTCTTCTTCAGGTGTATCTGGCGCATTAACCATGTATGAATAGACTAACTTTGCCCCGCAACCCAAACAAACATTCGAAACAAAGAACGGTTCGTCATTCGGTCGCCTGTCCGATGGTCTATTTGGCTTAATCATCAACAAGCCCCCTATAATCAAACCTACAATAGTTCCGTTTTCCGTTTCATTTCTTCCCTGCTTGGGTGAGCATAAAGCATGGTTGTCTTCACATTGGAGTGCCCCGCGATTGACATGGTTTCATGAATCGAAAACCCCGACTCAAGTAAACGAGTGACAAAAAAATGTCTCAAAGAATGGGGCGTAATGACTGAACTGTACCTCTTGAAAAGTTTATTTACGACAGTTCTGTCCAGTCGCTCCCGCTCCCGCGATGAGAACAGGTACTCACTGTCCGATGTTCGTAACGATAAATACGCCCGTATTGCGTTAACGATTTTGGTATTTAGATAGACAGTTCTTTGCTTTCCACCTTTTCCCTTACGCACAACAAGCTCTTTCGTCTGCAAGTTGATATCCAAAACTTTTGTGTTGAGTAACTCACTAATTCGCAAACCGCTGTACGCCAACGTCGTCGTGATCGCGTACAATCGCTTGTCCCCTGCCTCCAATATCTCTTGACGGAAGCGTTCCACGTCTGATTTTTGGATCGTACACGGATTAGCGTATTCGCTCTGGACTCTACAAAAATCTTCTTTACCGATAACAACGTCATTCTGAGTGCCTCTCTTCAATAGGAAGGAGTTGTAAGAAACGAGTGCACTCATATGTCCGTTACAAGTTTTAGCACTTAAATGTTTACCCTTGTGCTTTTTAATGTTGAGAAGATAGCTTTTGTAATCAAGAACATTTTCACGGTAAAGCTTTGTGCATTCCATTGCATATGTATCACGGAACCATTTGAAGTATTGCTGAACATTCAGAATATACGTCTTAATGGTATTTACACTCTTACCCGATTGAGTCAGAAACGCCGAATATTCTTCGATGAAGTCTATCATTCTTCACCTCCACAATACGGTCGTAAATTCTGTTGCATTAAATTTGTGACTGGGTTCACGAACTTCTGTTGCACGATACCCAAATACTAACTCCAGATTCGGGCTTAAGCAATCTCGCAATTCAACATAAGTGACATTCTGACGCATTACTCTGGTAGCTTCACGATACTTTGAGATGTACCTATAAAAGTTGGAGCTAAAAGGTCGGGAGGCTAATGAACGGTAGGGTAATTACTACGTGGCGAGAACAAGCCTGTACCTCGAACCCACCACGATAAATAGCACACATGGGGATGAAATAAGGCAACGAAAGATGAAGAAAAAGTCTCTCTATATCATCAAAGACGCTAACCTCTTGAAATATCACCCGCCAGCTCCATCATCCGAATAAAGGCATCCTCGGAAAGTACATCGGAAATTTCCCTACCCTCATCGCTTGTTTGCATTCGAAGCGCGTCTTTACTCTTCCATTGCATACGTTGGCTTTCCAAGCATTCCTGAACCCATTCGCTGAAGAGAATTTCATCCTCTAAGTGGAAAACCGCCTCATGGTTGAAGTATTGCTCATCCCTCATGGTTATCCCTCCTGTTGCAAAACAGAATAGAACGTATGTTCCTAAATGTCCATAGGGTGAGAATAGCTGGTCATGAACGGATCAAGGGAAAGCACGTTTAGTAGCATTGGGGAACGAACTTACACATCGAGGTTTTCATAATGGATGAGTCCTTCGTCATGCAGGGCTCGACCCATGACTTGCTTTATCCGCCCGCTACCTCCAGCCAGTCAGGGGCAATCTCATCAACCCATTTATTGATCGTCATTTCCGCTTGTTCCAGTCGAGACAGGAGGTCTTCCAGACACTGTAGGTACGACTCTGCACCATTTAGGGAATAGCGATCAAACCCATTCTGCACTGTCGTAAGAAGATCAAAGAGACCGAGCGCGCGTGATTGCGACTTTGGGCGTGGGACCTCCTTGCGAATGGCATCTTCAAGCATGATCAACTTCTCATGAATTGGAATCAAATCCAATACGTTCATTATTTAACCTTCCTTTCGATTCATGGAGTGAACGTATCACTATTTTTGTATACGAACTTGGAGAACTGTGAGGTAGGGTTCTGGATACGAAGACATGTAACATTCAATCTCGGTTAGATGGAATTTCGAGTTAACATCAGGCGATTTGCGAC
Organism: Paenalicyclobacillus ferrooxydans; assembly: GCF_001399675.1. Taxonomy (GTDB): domain Bacteria; phylum Bacillota; class Bacilli; order Alicyclobacillales; family Alicyclobacillaceae; genus Alicyclobacillus_B; species Alicyclobacillus_B ferrooxydans. The sequence goes on along the minus strand of NZ_LJCO01000041.1, from coordinate 1,580 downwards.
TTGACTCGCTTAATCATGCCCACCAGCATTCTGATTAACTCGTCTGATTCCTTGTCCAGCTTCGTGTGAGTTTCTATGTCAATATAGCCGAGGTCTAAAGACAACTGCAAAAAGCACCGCGTTTCCTGCAACGAGCCTAAAGCATTCGACAGAAACATCATCTTTTTTCGCGGATACAACTGAAAACCGCAGGATTCGCTGATGTTCAACGGCACGCTACTACTGGATCGCTGACCTTGGGACCCCAAAGCATAGATTTCGTTTTTCGGGAATTTTCTGGTTAGGGCATAGACATCTTGACAGAGTTTCATAGATCGTTGCCAGATCGTCAGTACCCTGTAATCCCTCGCGATAAAGTCTTCGTCGTTATTACGGTTCAATCGTTTTCCTCCCCCCTATGAGACTGATTCGTAAAGCTCAGTAATCCGCCCTATATGTTCAGTGCTGTCCTGATACATTGCCTCACTCGCAAAAATATGGGTGGTCAACTCGCACTCTATGATTTCAACGCGAAGTGTATCCAGGACTTCTACCTTAGTTCCAATATAGGAGCAGTTCAGAAAAGCATTTTTGAGGTCTAAAGCTTTTTGACGCATATCGAGCAGTGCGTCAAGGGATTTCGGGTTAAGGGTCTGTAGGAAGACCTGGTGCTGGAGATTGTCCAGCCTTTCCATGATGTCTTGAATCGTTGTCAATTCCGCTTATCCTCCCTTCGTGGCGGTTGCCTATGATCCAATGATAGTCTGTGTCAAGCCTTTAGAATATAGATTTTCGGTCGAATGCTGTCTGAGCAACACCAGCAGGATATCAACCGTAGGGTTGTATGGAATTTAAGGGATAATGTCGAAAATCGGCAGGCAAATATACTTCTGAGGCGTGCTGTGCGTTTGGGTGATCATTATCACAAAGTTACAGTCTGTTGCCCACAGCGAAATTTACTTCTTAAACTGACATTCTGTACCGCCGCGAAGAAAGATGCATAAACATAGTTCAATCAAGATGACCTGATTTTTGTGATGTTCAACCCGTCGTGATTTCCAGAACGGCTCACTTTTGCCCCATAGAAAGTGGTATAGTTGGCGCGCGTCTTCCGCTTGATCGAAAATAATGAGATATAAAAGATTCTCTTGAATAAAGTGGTATGTCTCCCTCCTATCTAAGATAGTAGGTAGCCTTATACCACTTTTCTATGGTTTTATTTGCAAATTCTAATTACAAAGATTGGATTCAATCAACGCCTGCGCGTAGGAGACTACAACATCCTTTCGCAAACAATGAAGTCCATCAGACAGTATGTAATTATTGCGGTACAGCGTCCAACTTTATTAGGTTATCTTGCTCCGTAAAGGGAAAAACCGTGTCTCATCAGTCGCCTGGGGGCGACACAACCGTAAAAGGGTAATTTTGACTATCTCAAATATAGTGGAAAGGCACCACGTTCCGAGGTTCAATTGGTAGTGTCCCGTCAAGTGGTGTAAATTTGAGTGCAACCCCTTAGTGTCGGCTATTTATGCAACACTGACGTTGGCGCCAGCAATTGCTGTTCGTCGGTACCGGTGAGTTTTGCCATGGACTCTCGG
>NZ_LJCO01000068.1 GCF_001399675.1 Paenalicyclobacillus ferrooxydans | reverse complement strand
TATTTCTACGCTGCTTAAACAGACCACCGAGCCGCAGTTCGCCTGGGCGGAAAAAGATGAAACACGCACAAATCTTCTCCCAGACGCTGCAGCAGTACGTAGACGGAGATATTGAACACTTGGATGATCTGGAGTACGACCCAGTCTAAATACGCCAAAATATGGAATGTGGGCTATCTGCCTAAGGGGTGTTATCCTTTTAGCCCATACACATCCAGCTAACAAACCGAACATTCCGACTACGTACTGTTGCCATGCAGTGTGATGCTCTTGACACCCCAACGACTATTTAATGCAACGTTAGTGGCTGCGACCGACTTAGGTGGGGGGGGGGGATCCGTTAAGTCGCTCCGAGCGACTTAACTCCTCATAATTTGCGGTTTAAGTCGGTGTCGCCGACTAAGCGCAGGCGACGCGGGCCCATCAGGCAGGCTAAGTCGCTTTGACCGACTTAGGTGGGGGCTTGGCATCCGTTAAGTCGCTCCCACCGACTTCGCTGCGGTAGAAATCGTGTATTACAGCACCAGGTCTGCTCACGAAAGTCAAATCGACAGACCCATCATCGTTAAATCGACATTCCCAGGGCCCCGTGTAAAAACGGGGCCTGTTAAGAACAAAAAGGTGGCCGCCACGAATCGTGGCGGCCCAAGTGTATATACAACAGGGGGGTCAAAGATGAGCAGTCGTTCAAGCTGCTAAAGTCATAGTAACGCCTAAGTGTTGTACATGTGTTGAGTGCCTGTTGACGATTTATGGTGATCTTGTTGCTTTGTCTCCACAACTCGAGTCTTCAGCGTGAACGCCGGAACAGGGAGATAGATGGTCATTTGCACGGTAATTTGCATGACTATTCTTATAACACTTTCAATTTTATCCCTTAGTTGATACGCTGACGATAGAGTGAATTGCACAAGAAACTAGGGGGACTGTGCTGTGAATGAAGCAACCAAAAATCTGCTTGGAAAATTGCCGAATCCCCATATTGCTGTGCTTATTGAGAAGCCGGAGAATCGGCGTTATCTCTCCGGTTTCACTGGTACAGCAGGTGTTCTTGTGGTGACACAGGGAGGCTGTTCTCTCATTACCGACGGGAGATATGCAGATCAGGCGAGAGCACAGGCCGAGGGCTGGAACATCGTCGTAAACAGGGGAGACGTGGTTCCAGCCATTGTCGATCTTCTACAAAGACAACAGATCCGCGAAGTATGGTTCGACGCTCTTTTTACCTCTTTTGATTTTCACCAGAGACTGACTAATGCCCTCGTCGAAAACCACGTACAGTTAACCCCCACATACGAACTTGTTGAGGGTCTTCGACAAATTAAATCGTCCGACGAACTTGGCCAGATTGATCAGGCGTTTGCCATTACAAACCGCGCCTTCGAGTACATCTTCGGGGAGTTACATGAAGGACTAAGTGAACATGAGGTTGCCTGGATGCTTGAGAGATTCATGCGGGAAGCGGGTGCGGAAAAAATCAAGGAAAACCATGTCATCGCGTCTGGGCCGCGCAGCGCGTTGCCACATGGTCGTGCAACGGATCGGATCATCCAAAAGGGCGATCTGCTGACAATGGACATTGGGGCCGTCGTAAACGGGTATTACGCAGACATGACACGCACCGTGGTGATCGGCAAGCCGGACGAGAGACAGAGGGAGGTGTACCACTTAGTTCTCGAGGCTCAGTTGATGGCCTTGGAGATGATGCGGCCCGGAACCGTCTGCGGCAACGCAGATGACACAATTCGGCAGTTCTTCGCAGCACATGGGTACTCAGACAACTTTGCCCATACGCTGGGCCATGCGGTGGGGCTCGAAATCCATGAAAAACCTGGACTGCGGGGCGGTGACACTACTGAGCTTCGGGAAGGTCACGTGATCACCGTAGAACCAGGTCTGTATTTTCCCGGATGGGGTGGTGTTCGTATCGAAGACCCCGTCGTCATCACGGCCTCTGGGTATCGAAACCTCGCCACTGTAACCAAGGAACTTTTGAGTTTGTAGTGCATGGACGTGTGGCATTTCCTATCGAGCATCCGTCGATCCGTTGCCGGAGTTCATGCCCGGGGCAGTCGATCCGTTGCTGGAGTTCATGCCCGGCAGCAGTCGATCCGTTGTCCTTGTTCATGCCCGGGGCAGTCCATGTCTTGGGAGAGTTCTTACCCGGTAGCAGTCCGTGCCAGCAGCAGCCCATTCCAGTGGTCGTCACATCAAATCCTAAAGGAGCGCTGAAAATGAATTACGTCATTGAAAAACAAAATGCCATCTTTTCCATGTCCCCGAAGCATGAGCCGACCCTCCATGTGCAAAGCGGGGATACTGTCGTGTTTGAGACCTATGACTGTTTCGAGGACCAAATCCAGAATGAACAGCAGGACTTTGGAGAGCTTGACTGGAACCACATTAATCCCGCTACGGGTCCTGTGTACGTTGAGGGGGCTGAGCCTGGAGATCACCTGATAGTCCGCATCCAGAATATGGAACTCGATAGTCGCGGTGTGATGACAACGGGTCCAAATCTCGGCGTGCTCGGTGACGAGTTGACCCAGAATGTCATCCGAATGATTCCAATTCGCGATAACAAGGTGGTTTTTTCCGACGATATCGAGTTACCCCTCAGCCCTATGATTGGGGTCATCGGGACGGCTCCAAAAGAAGGAGAAATCGCTTGTGGAACGCCAGGCGATCACGGTGGGAATATGGACTGCAAGCGGATCACGGTCGGAGCGTACGTGGTGTTCCCTGTGAATGTCCCCGGTGCGCTGTTCTCCCTCGGGGATTTACACGCAAGCATGGGAGACGGCGAGGTCGCTGTCTGCGGTGTCGAGGTGAGTGGCAAGGTTACCGTGCAGTTGCACGTTGTGAAAGGGAAATCCTGGCCGGCACCGATGATTTTCGATGACAGCAGAATCATCACGATCGCTGCACAAGAAGACCTTGATTCCGCCTCTGTGAAAGCCGTCAAGAACATGGTCCGATTCCTCGAGAGCGAGTGCGGGATGGATAAGGCAGAGGCAGTGTTTCTGCTGAGTGCAGGGTCAGACCTTCGCGTGTGCCAGATTGTCGATCCGATGATCACCGCACGAGTTGAACTGCCACGCTGGGTTGCGGAGAAGAAGGGCTTTGACTTCAAGTCGGTACTTGCGGATTAGCCTTCAAGGGAGCGACCATAAAGGAACCGTGTTCCTCGGCCGCATCCGAGAGTCTCCAAGGGAGCGGCTTTAGAAGAACTCGGTTCCTCTGGTGCAGCCGGGAGTCACCATTCGCTTGACTGTACAGGAGCACCCCACCAGCCCAAAACGGCGGGGTGCTTATTTCGTACTCCGAAAGAAATAACCATAGATAACCAGCGACCAATCCTGGCATCAGTGCTAAAATCCTATAGGCGACACCCCTTGGAGCAATTTAAGTGATAAACAGTGGCCAATAAGTGACATGATTGAGGTCGAGAGGCCGGGTACATAGCAGAATGCATTACGAGGTGATTTAGATGAGCAGGCAGTGGAACAATCATGACGAAATGATCTTCGAACAGGCGATTGAAGGTGCCAAAGAGGCACGGCGCCAAATGGAAGACAAAGCGGAGGCAAAGCTCTGGCGCGAAATGACATACCCCGTGAGCCTTGCGGACGCACTTTCACAACTGACTAAAAACGACCTTACGGAGATTCGCTCCAACTGGAATATTCGGAATGCCAGTTCACTGAACAAGCAGGACCTCATTGACCTGCTTTCACGGCAGATTCCGGAGCTGCTGCACGTTCTCCTAGAAAAATTAGACGAGACAAGGTATGCGATTTTAAAGCGGATGGCAAATGGTGGTGGACAAGCCTTTGTTTCTCTTGAACCCCACGAGTACAGGTACTTTAAGCTGAGAGGACTTGCGTTCACAGGAACCGTTGACGGAAACCGTACACTCGTCATGCCCGAGGAAATTCTGCAGACGTTTCAGAGCCAGGATATTCCCTCGTTGCACTCGGCGGTCCAGAGGCACACGGAATGGCTGCAGCTCACTCAAGGACTTCTATACTATTATGGATTTCTGCCGAGGGCCGATCACTTTCGAATGGTTGAGCAGTACTTGGGTTCAGGAGTGGATGTGGAGCACTACCTTAATGTGATGTTTGAGGGGATTGCGTACGGCTGGGCCATAAGGTCTTCCACGGATGGATTTATGCACGAAGAGGTGTTTGATGAAACAGAGGTCATACAGGAACAGCAGTCACGACCAAATGTCCCTTTCTACCCGTTTACGAAGGCGCAACTGCTCCGGGCAGGGAAGCCTGGTTTTGTCGATAAAGGACAAGCTTACAAAGCGTTTGCGGACTTTTTGAGACGCAGCTACGAAATCGATTTTGCCGAAGCAGAAGAAGCGGTTGACTTGTGTGTTTACCAGATCCAGAACGGAGATCGGTTAGGGGACATTATTACAGCTGTCACAGAAGAGTTCGAGATTCCATCGATGGATGTCCTTCAGGTGTTGACACGCCTTCTTGGAGAGTTACACAACACCACCAGGCAGTGGGCTCTAAAGGGCCATACTCCGCGTGAGCTGTTTGAAGTCGAGCGCGCTTCCCTGCGCCCATTGCCCAGCACTCCCTTTGCCCCCAAAGGTCAGGTTATCGACATTGCTACCAAAAAGAAGGTAGGACGGAACGAGCCCTGTCCATGTGGCAGTGGAAAGAAGTACAAAAAATGCTGCGGACGCTGAGAAGCGCCCGCGAGGCACAGGACTTCATATACGCGATCCTTTACACTATCTGACTTTCAGATGGACTTTCAGATAGGACTTTCAGATAGGACTTTCAGATAGGACTTTCAGATAGGACTTTCAGATAGGACTTTCAGATAGGACTTTCAGATAGGACTTTCAGATAGGACTTTCAGAACTTGACGCCGGTTAACCTTTCTGAGACATTCCACAACTCTGAAGCAGTCTTTTCATCCCTGGCCCGCCGCGATAGTTTTGCCGGGACCGGGGTTCCTTTCAATTCGAAGCCACCGCTTGGACCGTAATAGGCGCCGCCTTGTGCATTCGGACTCGTGGCTCCATAAAGACTCGGCAAGGCACCGCTTGCGGCATCTTGAGAAAGGAACGAGATGAGTGCGTAACCATCCCGAGACTTTGCGCCTTCCGGCTTGCCGAGGTTGGGACCTGCGGTCTGGAGGCCGGTTCTGGCAAAGCCAGGGTGTGCAGCGCAGCTCAGGATGCCCCATCCATGACGGTCACTGCGCCGCTGTAGTTCGAGTGCAAATTGAAGTACGGCTAATTTTGACTGTCCATAGACCTTCATGGGACCATAGCGTCCTTGGCTTTGCAGGTCATCAAAGTTTATCTTGCCGTAACGGTGAACAATACTGCTCACACTCACCACTCGCGGGGCGCTCGCTTTTTGAATCAGTGGCAGCAACTGTCCGGTTAACGCAAAATGACCGAGGTGATTGGTGCCGAATTGGAGTTCAAATCCGTCTTGCGTCGTCTGCCTGTTCGGGACGGCCATGACGCCGGCATTGTTCACGAGGATATCGATGGGTCGGTCGCGATGGATCATCCGGTTACAGAATTCCGCCACTGAATTCAGGCTCGCCAAGTCTAGCAGTTCCACTTCAACTTTGGCTCCTTTGGTTAGAGACTGAATGCGCTGTACGGTGTCCCTTCCTTTCGAAAGATTGCGCACGGCAAGGACAACTTCTGCACCTTTCGCAGCGAGAGCGCGAGCTGTCTCATAGCCAAGTCCGCTCGTTGCACCAGTGACAATGACAAACCGTCCGTTCTGATTGGGTATATCCGTTTCTGTCCAACGATTCACTTTGCTTGCCCCTCTACCTTCATGACGTGGAAGATGACTAGCTATCTTCATACAAGATGACCGCCTGCCTTCATAGCGTGCAACATGAGCAGCTGCCTTCATGACGTGGAAGATAACCATACGGACTCGTAGACTTTAAAAAATCCTCGAATAATTCATCGCTTCACCACAAGAATTTAACAGTCCTTCATAAGTCCTTCAGATTCGCTGGCTAGACTATACATATAAAAGAAGACATAGGCAACGGTTTTTACTTCTCGTGAGACATACATGGGTTCAACATTTTGGAGGGTTGTAGATTGGCTACAAAAATGAGTCCGAAGTTCGTTGTGTTATCTGCGTTGGCGGTAGGGGCTATATATGCAACTGGATATTCGGTGTCAGCCGCTGGGTCTACCGCCCTGGCCGCATCGAGTTCCTCCGCCAGCAACGCGTCCAATGCCGCGTCTCAAGCTAGCGGATCGTCGTCCGGTCGCTCGAGTTCTAAGAGCGGGGGCCAGACTAGTAATACTGCAGCACATGCATCCCGGAGCAGTTCAGCGAGCAGCTCTTCAAACGCCGCACAAGGCAAAAGTTCTGGTACTTCTTCGAGTCCATCAAAGGCGGCAAATACCACGCAGCAGTACCTCGATGGTACTTACAACGGATCGGCCGCAAATCAAATTGGCGCAGTATCTGTGAGTGTCACGGTTCACGGCGGAAAAATCGCCAACGTTCAAATCACGTCCTGCTACACGCACTACCCTGAGTCGTATATCGATCCGGTATTGCCGGACTACGTGGTCGCACACCAAACGACGCAGATTCCAGTGGTGTCCGGCGCAACGCTTAGTACCGAGGACTTCTACTATGCAGTGGTGCAAGCTCTGCAGCAAGCACAGAATCCGCACTACAAGGGCTAGGAAGACGGCGCGCAATCCGGTCGCGGTCAGACGAGACTGCCTTACCTCATAAACTGCCGAATCTCATAAACGATGGATCAGTTATCAATGTCGCATGGCAGTTGTGAAAGCCGCATCTTACATGGCGATAGAGGAGAGATATGACGGATGAGTTCAAATGATCAGAACCAACGTCCGGTGAGCCAGAGAACAGCCCAGATGGGCTCGCCATCCATGCATCGCAACCAACCGGGTGCAACAAACAGCACCACAAGCACGCGGCCGACCCCGCCTCCTGGGCCGCTTCGGAAGTTTTTGCGAACGCCGAAAGGGACGGTCATGCTGCTTCTACTCGGGCTGATGGTCGTCGGGGCTATTCATGCGTCCGATAGAGCCGGTGTCGCCAACATTGTGATTGCAATGGTCACGGCTTCAGCCATTGATGTTGTCGTCGGACTGATGCGAAAAAACAAACGCATTTTCCCGGATGGCGGCATGGTTACGGGTCTGATTATCGGCCTGGTACTGAGCGGCACCGTTCACTGGCCGGTGGTGGTACTCACCTCCGCCATTGCCGTAGCTTCTAAGCACATCCTTAAGATTGGCAGAAAGCCGATTTTCAATCCGGCTGCTTTTGCGCTTTTGCTTACGCTCTTTGTTTTTCACACGGGGCAGAGCTGGTGGGGCGATCTCGCGGACTTGCCGGTACTCTTCCTGCCGCTGTTGCTGATTGCCGGTGTCATTATTACTTCCCGCGTGAACAAGTGGCCGCAGGTGTTCGTCTACCTTGGCACGTACTTTCTCATTCTGACGCTCGCGGCGTCTCTGCACTTGGGAAATGCCTCGTTCACGCCGGGTGACGCTTTGCGCGTGCCACTCGTTAACGCTGCTTTGTTTATGAGTTTCTTTATGCTGACCGATCCGCCTACGTCACCAGGCAAGTACGCCGAGCAAGTCACATTCAGCGTCGTCGCGGCAGTGGTCAGTGCAGCGGTCTATCTCGCGGTCGGGGGACTGGCGTATCTGCTGATCGGACTCCTGGCTGCCAATGCATGGCGTGCAGTTGGTCTCCTTCGTGCCAGCCGTGCCAATCAGGCTTCCGCTCAGGCGTATACACAGAACGGAACCGAAAAAGCAAAGCCGCGCAACGAGATGTTCGGGTAATCGGCAGGAGTTCACAATTCATCTACAGATTCTTCACATAAACGTTATGTGTGACTGAAGAACCATCCGGTATTCCGCAAAGGGTCATGCTATTCTGAATGATAGCTGAGCGGAAGGATGGTTCTTTTTATGAAATTTCATCATCTTGCCTGGATAACAACAGTTGTCATTGGCGTGCAGATGGTTCTGGCCGGGGTGATCGTCGGTGAGGACGCCGGGCTGGTGTGTCCGAGTTGGCCGGTATGCAGTAACTCGGGCGCGATTCCGGTTACCGGATCGCTCATCTTTGAACTGGTCCACCGGGCCGTCGCACTTCTCTTAGGGGTATTGGTGATTTGGCTCCTCGTCTGGATGCTTCGTTCCTATCGACACAACCGCGCGATGATTTGGACCGGTGTCCTCGGAATGCTTTCATTGGCAGTTCAGATTGTCTACGCTGGACTCATTGTGTTGTTCGTTTTTCCCGGCACGGCGTCTGTTGTCGATGTGGTCAACAGTATGATTATGCTGTCCCTGTTCGTTCATTTGTCTAACCTTGCTGAGCGGGAATACAATTTGAAACAGGGGATTGTATCGACAGAGCCGGATTCTGAAAGCAGAAGCCTGACCCGGATTGCGTGGTTTCTGTACGCAGCAGGCATGATTGCGGTTGCCGCGGGTGCGGTGTTTCGTCATACAGGTGCCAGTCAGGCACTGTTTGGTCAGGATAGCTATATTCGGAGTCATCATCAGTACACGCCGCCGTCACAGTTGTTGTCGCATGTCTTACTCGATGTTCATGTGGCGACGGCTGTTCTGTTGATTGTTGCGGGCGTGTTATTTGCCTCCTATGCGTTCGAACGCAAGCGGTTCACGAAAATGGCGGTGCTGGTGGTCGCACTGATCGTGGTGGAAGGGCTGTTGGGTTTGGTCTCGCTTGCTGTGCGCCTGGAACTGGTTGTCGTGACCATCCACTGGGCCGTGTCAGGCTTGATTATGGGCGTTGTCGCCTATGTGGTGTCAGAGACGTACCTCGCGCGAAAACGACTGGTCGCTGAGCACCGAAGGCAAAGTTCGGTCATCCTCCGCCACTCCTCCAAAGCAAGATGACCCGGTTACACAAAGCGGACAAACTTCTGGATGACGGTGTCGATAAAAGACACGGTCGGTTCGTCAATGAGTTGTCCGCTTTCGTCGAACTTACTTGCTGCAAATGTGACCAAGATTTCGTTTCCACCAGGGGGAAGCACCCTGCAGTCAAGTCCGGGACTGCTGAGGATCTGCCTCAAGTGCACTTGAGCGCGCAGGGTGCCCATCATGCCTGTAGAGGCACCTACAATCAGCACAGGTTTACCAACCGCGACGCGTTCTCCTCGAGATAACCAATCTAGCGCATTCTTCAAAATACCTGGCACTGACCAATTGTACTCGGGCGTTGCAATCAGCAATCCGTCCGCGTCGAGTATGTTCTTTTTAAAGTCTTGTACCGCAGCGGGGGGAGCATTTTCCTCATCCTGATTGAAAAAGGGTAAGGCAGAGATGTCCGCGACAGCGACCTCAAATTGGTCTTCATAACGTTTGGCGAGGAAGTTGAGCAGCATCGCGTTGTACGAGTTTTTCCGGACACTGCCAACCAATCCGACAAGCTTCATACAATCCCTCCGACATCAATATGACTTTATCACTGTAAGTCTCGTACTAAATGACTTTACCACTGTAAGTCTCGTACTAATTTTAGAATATTATATCTAAACTTGCGCGAAGAAAAACAGATTGTTGACCGAATAATCATTAAATAATATTATTTAATACAGAGTCCTTGATACATGGGATTGGGGGTCCGGAATGCACTCGAGAAAGTTGAGTGGCCAACTACTGCATGAAATCGGCAGCAAGATTGTCAGCGGAGCTCTGGAACCCGGTCTGGTTCTGCCAAGCGTCGAAGTGCTCAGTGAGATGAACGGTGTCAGTCGAACGGTGACGCGGGAAGCTTTAAAGGGACTTTCTGCGCTTGGCCTTGTTGCATCTCTGCCGAAAGTAGGAACGACGATCCAGCCGCGGGAAGAGTGGCAGTGGTGGAGCAGGGATGTTCTGCAATGGTCCGTTGATGCTTCGCCAAACCAACACTTCCTGCTCCAATTGGTGGAAGTACGCCGTGTAATAGAGCCGGCTGCAGTGACCTTAGCGGCCAGAAATGCGACCGAAGAAGACTTCGTAACCATCCAAAACGCGTTTCAACAGCTCGAAGCATCACTCGGCAATGATGAAGAGTGGGCGAAGGCAGACTATGAGTTTCACGACCGCATTATCGCAGCCGCGCACAATGAACTGATGTTGAGCCTGATTCGCGTCATGCGTGATGCGCTCATGTACAGCCGTCAGACGACCATTCCGATTTTGAAGGAAGCCCAAAAACACTCGCCTTCAGAGGCGCTTTTGCAGCACCGGGCGGTGATGGATGCTGTCTGCAGCCGCGATGAACAACGTGCGCACCAGATGATGACGCAACTCTTGGACAGCGTCACAGTGCTGATAGAAAATCGAGAAGACGGAGGGAAACCGCATGGGAGTTCGAGTCGCACGATTTAACAATGGCAGCAGGGTATTATGGGGTGTACTCACAAGCACAGGCAAAATAGAACCCATTGCAGGTGAGTTTGACTCACTGGGATCGCTGCTCACAGCAGGTCGAGGTGCAGTACATCAGGCAGCCGAGGTGGAAAATGGCAGTATTTCACTTAGTGACGTACAGCTTTTAAGTCCTGTGACGAAGCCGACAAAAATTGTCTGCCAGGGCGTCAATTATGCCAACCACAGGGCTGAAGCAGGCATGAAGCCCGAACGAGCGCCGTACAATCTGATTTTCTACAAATCGGACAGCGCACTTGCAGGCCCCGGCGATCATGTCGTTCGCCCTTCCAACGTGCGTTTGCTGGATTACGAGGTTGAGGTCGGTCTGGTTATCGGTAAGGACATCACAGCACGCACCGAGATCACCCAGTCCAACTTCGTTGATTACGTCGCTGGCATGGTCATCGCAAACGACGTTTCGGCGCGAGATGTTCAAATGTTAGAGGGGCAGTGGTACAAAGGCAAGAGCTACCGCACATTCTGTCCCGTCGGTCCCTACTTGTACCTGTTTGATGATAACGAGGCCGCACTCATCCATGAGCTTGAATTGAACCTGTATGTGAACGGGGAAGTTCGTCAGTCGGCGCATACGAGTCAATTGCTGTTCAAGCCGGAAGAGACTCTGACGGAGCTGTCCGAGATCCTGGATTTAGTCCCTGGTGATCTCGTTCTCACTGGCACCCCCGGCGGCGTAGCCTTGAAGATGTCTCCAGATGTGGCAAAGGTGATGAACGATCCAGCCGTATCCTTTGCGGACAAACGGGCAGCCCTGATGGAGAGCCAATCCCACATTACGAACTACCTGAACGATGGTGACGAGATGGTATGCACCGTACGCTCAGCGGACGGTCGCGCCGATCTCGGTGAACTTCGCAACAAGGTTGTCAGCTCAAAGTAAACATCACATAATCAGCCGTTGAAGCATGCGGTGTGCACCAGCGCGCATGAGCTGAAATCGTGGCTGGTGCACGGCCGCTTCGTCCGACTTGCCGCTGATTTATACTGATTATTGCAACAATAACAGGAGGAGATAGGGCATGGTACAGGTTTTTCGGTTAGCGTATGTGCACTTTGGCACCCCGGAAATTGCCAGAATGCTTCGGTATTACCAGGGTGTCGTCGGCTTGTCGGTCGTCGAGCAGGATGACGAGCGTGCGTATGTAAGCACTTCCATCGATCACCACAACATCATGCTGTCAACGTCGGATGAAAGCGGTTTAATCGGATTTGGTCTGCAACTGATGCCAAACATCTCAGCCCGGGAAGCTGCGCAGGAGTTAAACCGAAACGGTATTAAGGCTTCCTTGAAGACCAACGCGGTGTCCGGGATTCCTGAACTCGTTGAGTTTCACGATCTCGATGGATACGTCGTCCACCTCTTCTCTGAGATGTCTGTTGCCGCACCCGGGTTTCAGGCCCACGGGGTTCGGCCGAACAAAGTGGGGCATCTTTCCGTGCGCGTGAAAGACGCGAAACAATCGGTCGAGTACTACAAGCAATTTGGCTTTACAAATACAGATTGGATTGAGGACTTCTTCGGGTTTATGACCTGTAATCGCGATCATCACGTGCTGAACTTTGCCACCTCAGACCACAAAGCGATGCATCACCTGGCCTTTGAACTGCGGGACTACACTCAGCTCATCAGTGCAATGGACCACCTGGGAAAAAATGATATCCCAATTCTGTGGGGCCCGTCTCGCCACGGTGCAGGCCACAACATCGCAACTTATCACCGTGATCCCGATGGAAACATGATTGAACTCTTCACCGACGCGGATATCTACATTCCTGAACTCGGGATGTTCGAGCCGCGTCCTTGGCATGAGAACTTCCCGCAAAAGCCAAGAGTGTGGGGAACCGAGGAGTGCATGACGCGCTGGGGAACTTCGTTCGAACAGTCGCTCGTATAAACGGTCGCTTGTACAGGCAGCAGCGCGTGGTTATGCAATCAAAACGAGAGAGGAATGGTTACTCTGAGTGAGAAGGTTCTGATCCGAAACGGTTGTGTGCTCACAATGGACGACTCCTTGGGCAATTTCGAGAACGCAGACATCCTCATCGAGAATGGCAAAATCACGGCTGTACAGCCGGGCCTTGACGTTTCTGACGCCGAGATTGTTGATGCAACCGGGATGATTGTGCTGCCTGGATTCGTCGATACACACCGACATGTCTGGGAGTCAGTCATTCGTAACGCCGGTGCAGATTGGTCTTTGCAGACTTACCTCGGTCACCTATACTTTGGCGGCCTAGGCGGCAAGCTGCGACCGGAAGACGTGTACATCGGCAACCTGCTCGGCGCCCTCGAAGCTCTTGACGCTGGCATCACGAGCTTGCTCGACTGGTCGATGGTCAACTCGCCGGAGCACGGCGACGAAATGGTGCGGGCGCTCCAAGAGTCCGGTATCCGTGCTGTTTTCGCACACGGGACACCGCTTCTTGGAGCGGGTGACTTCTGGTCGCGGGACAGTCAGTTGACGCATTCGCATGATGCAAAGCGCCTCAAGGAAAAGTATTTCTCCTCTACTGATCAACTGCTCACCATGGGGCTTGCGATTCGAGGTCCGGAGTTCTCCTCTTGGGAGGCGACGCTCCACGACATCAAGTTGGCACGGGAACTCGACGCCATCTGTTCCATGCACGTTGGTTTTGGTTCCTGGGGATTTGTCGATCACTCAATTGAAAAGATGTACGAAGCAGGCCTCCTCGGTCCGGACATGAACCTGGTTCACTCGAATTCCATTACGGATGAAGCCTGTCGGATGATTGCCGAGACCGGAACCTCCGTCTCCGTCACACCGGAAGTCGAGATGATGATGGGACACGGCTATCCCTTGACCGGGCGGTTGTTTGAGCAGGGCGGGCGTCCGACCATCGGGATCGACGTTGTTACGTCCACCGGAGGCGACATGTTCGCACAGATGAAGTTTGCAATTCAAGCGGATCGCCAGCGGGTGAATGCGCCAATCCTTGGGCGAGGGGAAATGCCCGACAAACTGAATATCAGTGCGAGAGAGGTGTTGAAGTTTGCTACGATTGACGGAGCCCGGGCGCTCGGGCTCGAGTCCAAGGTCGGTTCTCTGACGCCTGGTAAACAGGCTGACATCGTGATGATTCGCGCGACCGATATCAACCTCACTCCGGTGAATGATCCGATTGGCGCCGTCGTCCTCTGCGCCCACACAGGCAACGTGGACTCCGTCTTCGTGGCGGGTCGTGCGGTGAAACGGGGCGGACGCTTGCTCGATGTGGATATGGGCCGCATCAGTGCACTCGCGGCAAAGACGCGCGACTACATCTTCGCGGAGTACGGCGTGCCCGAAGGTGCATGGCCCCTGCAGCAAGGGACGACGACCGCACAGAGTTGATTGGCCGGACGTGTCCAGCCATCCATAACGCGGACGTTGTAAGCATTGGAATACCAATCCGATGACATAAGATAGGCTGGCATGAAGGAGTGAAGGAGACAGACTCTTCGGAAGAGGGCCGCCGGTTCAAACGCCGACAGACCTGTCAACGGTTTAGACACCGACGGACCTGTCAGATAAAGAGTCTGTTTTCTCCATCCTATTTCTATCCTATCCCCATCCTTGAGGAGGACGTCGAAGTGAGTCGAGATACTCTCCCTTTTCTATTTATCCATGGTGCTGGCGGAACACAGTCCAAGTGGAGGTCGATTCGAGACAGACTCTCAGACCCGGCAGACGTGTACGTCGATTTGCCAGGTCATGGCACCCATGAAGGTACTCCATCCGAGACGATTGAGGCGTATGCCGAAGGAGTCTCAGAAATGATGAATACCGATGTCATCGTGGCAGGTCACTCAATGGGGGGACTGATTGGCATTGAGGTTGCAGCCAGAAATCCGCACGTGAAAGGGCTGGTCTTGGTCGCAAGCCATTACGTATTGCCGGTGCATAGCAAGATACTGTCGCAACTGGCAGAAGGAACATTTCCGGAGTCCCTGTTTTACGCGTCCTATCGAAAGCCGTTGGACCCGGAATTGCTGGAACACGAGCGTAAAGAACGGTGTCTCGTGTCGCCACGGACGACCTTTTTGGACTATCAGGCCTGTAATGAGTTCACCCATGGTCGTGAGGCCATTGCCAGGTTGAATATCCCGGTTCTCGCGGTCTACGGAGCCGATGATAGACTGCTTCCACCCACCGCGAGTGCGGATCTTCAACAAGTGAGTGGAACTGCATCGGCTGTGGTGGTAAACGAGGCTGGTCACTACGTGATGCTCGAGCGCCCTGAAGAAGTTGCAGGTACACTGCGAGCGTTTCGCAGGAGAGTCTCGGATAGGCTTAGTGACTGTAAACTGCCGTTCTGAATCATACATCTAAGGGCACTCGGAACCACACCATCAGAAAGGCGATCATACAAGCTGAAATGGGCACCGCAATCTTCCAACTCTTTGCGTGAACCCATTCCACAGCAAATAAGCAAAAGTCAATCAATACGGACCAGAAGAAGCTCCAATTGTACCGATAGATGATTTCATGATGGAGGTTCAGGAATACCTCCATCAACACGTACACTGCAACAAATCCGAGATAATAGAGAACTGCATGGAATCTCTTTCGTGGGATATGACTCAAAAACAGTACAGTGCTAAAAGGGAACATCAAAACGAATTGGGTAAGGGAGGACAGTTTATCCGTGAAAAGCCCCCACGCTTGAAACCACCACAGCAAGTGCCCTCGGCAGAGTAATTGAAACAGGACCGACATACAACTGATGAAAACCGCGGTATCGTAGTATTCGTCAAAGAACCTGTAGGACCTGGTCAGGAAAAAAGCGGCAACGAAAACCAGTGTGAATATTAGGATAACCATATCACTGTCTCCCTGGGCAACATGATGATGGCGGTCAAGTCCGCGTTTCTGAACCGTCCTTAAACCCGGATGTCGGAAATGTAATCCACGTCCAGAAGTCGAGAAACAACGCGACGATGCCGGGCACCACAATGCCCCAGAGTCCCCCGTTCTCGTAGTGTCCCAAAAATGGCTGAATCACAAACCACAGTGCGCAAGCCACAGAAATGACGAATCCCCAAATACTCCAATTATCTGCAACGGCCCCCCAGATGGATACGAGACACAGAACGACGCCGCCCATGACACAGGATGCAAGCACATTGCCTTGATGTGAAACGCGAAGCATCCATGGAGATACGATAATCCATAGGCCCATAAAGGCATTGACAGTATTGCGCCATCTCATGAAGAATCCCTACTTTCCCCTGAATTCCCCATATTATTGCCCAGTCGTTTCCGATTTAAGCAACTCCTGTTGTAACCCGCATCTGTTGTAACCTGTCCTAGTGGTGGATGTGAGCAATGTTTACAACCTCTATTGCTAGGAAAGGAAAGATTGCTATGATGTTTAATATAATTATTTGATGAGTATGAATATTTATAAATATGAAAGAGGGTGAATGAACAAATAAGTGTCAACATATAACAGTTTTCTGGATGTCGATGCAATGCTGTTTGATTGGCCGTTAGTTTTTGCAAAGCGATAAAGGGGAGGGAAGACGATGGCTGAACAGAAGTTAAGGAAGAATTACCTGTCCATGATTGAAGTGCTGGCCTTATCGGTATCCATCGTTGCGCCCACCATGGCGATGGCGTTCAACACAGCTCCTGCAGCGGGGGCTGCAGGAGCAAGTGTTCCGCTGTCCTTTTTGGTCGGAACGATTGCCATGTTGCTTGTGGGAGTGTCATTCTTTGAGTTTTCCAAGCGCATTCCACACTCTGGGTCCGTGTACGCGTACAACGCACAAGGTCTTGGGCCCAAAACGGGCTTTGTCAGCGGATGGGCCCTCACTGCAACCTATTTTTGTTACTCAGCTGGATGTGCAGCACTGTTTGGAAACTTTGCAAATGCGTTTCTGCTTCACTTCGGCCTGCACGTCCCAGAATTTATTCTAGTCTTGATTGGTATTGCACTTGTATGGTTCTTTTCCTTTCGAGATATTCGGCTTTCGACGCGGGCAGCCTTGTTGCTCGAGGGCATCTCGATTGTCGTCGTGTTGGTTCTCTCCTTCGTGATTGTTGGCAAAGGGGGCCATGCAGGAAATACTGGGGCTCCGTTTACGTTTGGTTCTGTTGGCATTTCGGGCGTCGGTGCTGGCATGATTTTCGCCGTACTATCATTCGCTGGATTCGAGGGTGCGTCAACGCTTGCAGAAGAAGCGAAAAACCCGCGCAGAGCGGTTCCACTAGCGATTTATGGAACGGTTATTGCAGCCGGTATCTTCTATGTTTTTGTAAGCTATGCGCAGGTGGTCGGTTTTGGTGTGGGGAACGTCAGCAAGCTCGCAGGGTCTAGTGCACCGCTGGATACACTTGCATCTACGTACATAGGCAGCGCAATGGGCACGTTTGTGGACTTTGCCGCACTTATCAGTGCATTTGCCTGTTCGCTTGGTTCTGCGAATGCAGGTTCACGGATGCTCTTTGCACTGGGGCGTGACGGAGCCTTGCCAAAGTTTTTAAGCCGTGTCCACCATCATCATGGAACACCGCATACAGCCGTACACACCATCAGCATCTTGACTGTCGTACTCTACGTAATTGTTGGATTGCCTGTCGGCGCATCGAACTTCTATGCCTACTTTGGTACTATCGGCACCTTTACATTGCTTGTCGCCTATCTGTTAATCAACCTTGCTGCCATCCGTTACTTTAGGCGGCGAAAGTTGGACGGATCGTATTCGGTGGTCCGTCATCTCATCATCCCAATTGTAGGATTTTTGGTCCTGTTATGGCCGGTCTATGGAAACGTCTATCCCGTTCCGGCGTTCCCGTATAACCTGTTTCCATACATTGCACTGGTCTGGATTATCGTCGGGATTGTCATCATCAATCTGCAATCTTCACGTGATCCCAGCCTGGCAGCACGCATTGTGAAGGACCTTGAGGTAGAAGTAGGCGGTTGAGCAAGTACAAGAGGAGGCAGACACAATGAATATGGATGATGTCGTACGTCAAGCAGAAGAAGCTGGAGTAGAACTCGTCGAATTCCTCTTTGTCGACAACGGTGGTACCATCCGCGGTAAATTGACACACGTAGACCACCTGAGGAGCAGGATGCAAGGGGGCATTGGCTTAACCCCTGCCATGATGGCGATGAATATGCTCGACCAACTGCAACCCATTCCGGAGATGGGACCTGTCGGTGAGGTACGCTTGATGCCCGATCCCGATTCGTTCCGCGTTCTCCCGTACTCACCAAAGGTTGCTGTGATGATGTGCGACCAGATTAGCCTCAATCACGAGCCGTGGGAAGCCTGTCCGCGGAGCTTTCTGAAGTCAGTGATTCGACAGGCTGAAGCAATGGGCATCAGCATCATGGCGACGTACGAGGACGAGTTTACGCTCGCGCGTATCGATGACAATGGACAGTACGTCCCAATTGATGAAGCCTTGTGCTTCAGTTCCATTGCGATGGACGTCGGCAACCCAGTGATTCTGGACATTATGCGTGCACTCAAAGCACAAGGCATTCAGCCCGAACAGTACTACCCGGAACTTGGTCACGGGCAGCATGAGCTGTCCATCAGCCCGACGGACCTTCTGACTGCAGCAGACAACCAGGTTCGCTACCGTGAGACGGTACGGGCTGTAGCAAAACAACACGGCATGGTTGCCTCCTTTGCGCCAAAGCCGTTTGCGAATGAGGCGGGGAACGGCGCGCATATTCACTTTAGTCTGTGGGACCGAGAGGGAAAGAAGAACCTCTTTTGGGACCCGAGTGACAACTACAAATTGAGTCAAACCGGTTATCAGTTTGCTGCCGGGATACTCCGCCATTTGCCGGGGCTTGTCGCCATCACCTGTGCGAGCTTCAACTCCTATCGTCGACTGAATCCGAGGTCGTGGAGCTCAGCGTACACCGCTTTCGGACCAGACAACAGGGAGGCAGCGGTTCGTATCGCGTCTACATTTTGGGGAAATGAGGAGAAGTCGATGAATATGGAACTGAAATCGAGTGACTCCTCCGCAAACCCTTATTTAGCCCTTGGCGCCACAGTGGCGGCCGGGTTGGATGGGATTCGCAACAATTGGCACCCTGGAACAGGTGTGGAGGTTGATCCCGCGACGCTCACCGAACGAGAGCGGGAAGAGCGGGGCATTGTTCGCCTGCCATCAACCTTGCGGGAAGCGGTCGATGCCCTTGAAGCAGACAGCTTTTTTACGAAGACCCTCGGCGATTTGCTGACGCGATCCTATACAGCTGTAAAGCGTTCAGAGTACGCTGCGTTTAGTGAACAGGACACCGCGTTTGAGCTGAAACACCATTTTTACAAGTTCTAAGGGAGGTACGAGATGGCTACAACAACTGCAGACATCCCATTGATTGACCATCATTGCCACTCCATTGTCAGCGAAACACGCAAAGGGGATGCCGAGGCACTGCTGCGTGTGACATCGGAAGCGCCCTCGACATACCCGCTTCGGGATCTGTTGGAGCGTCCCATCTGGCATGCCGTCCTTGAGTATGTGTCTCGCTACACTGGGCGAAAGGTGACATCTTACGACGATGTTGCGAGCGTCTTGGCAGAGGCAGATTATCAGGCCTATTGTCAGGCACTCTTTCAGGACGCGGGTTATGAGGCACTCTACGTTGATACTGGTTTTGCGCCACGTGAAGCGCTTGGACTGAAAGAGCTGGGGGAAGTCACCGGTACACGTACTTACCCCGTCTTACGGCTCGAGTCGGTCGCGGAAGCCGCATACGAAGATAGTTCGTCGTTTGCTGACTGGTGGGAGCACGTTCGGGCCGAGGTCAGTCAAGCAAGGGTGCACGGGTATATTGGAGGAAAGTCGATTGCCGCCTATCGCTGTGGACTCGGTCTACACAAGGTCTCTGAAGAGGATGCCAAAGCAGCGTATGCACAGTGGAAGGCATCGGGATCGCCCCGACTAACCAGTGAGACCTTGCTCAATTTCCTGGTCTGGGAATCGGCACCGCTCCTGGCGGAACAGTCGTTGCCGCTGCAGTTTCACACAGGTTACGGAGACCCGGATACAGACCTTCGTCTTGGCAATCCGCTGCACATGAAGGACTTTATCGAAACTTTCACACCGCAAGGATTGTCCGTTGTGCTGTTGCACACCTACCCCTATCAACGTGAGGCGGGATTTTTAGCAAGTGTCTATGAAGGTGTATATTTTGACACTTCTTTGATTCTCCCGCTCGGACTCAGTGCCTCGCGACGGGTGGTAGCAGAAGCCTTGGAATTAGCGCCGTATAGTCGATTTTTGTTTGCATCGGATGCCCACACGAGGCCGGAAATGTTTGCAGTGGCCGCAGAACTGTACCGGGATGCGTTCGAGCACCACATGCAGTCACAACCTCTTTCGCGCTTTACGTCGGTCGAGACACACGAGTACTGGGCCCAGATGGTATTTCATGACAACGCGCATCAGCTGTACCAGGGGAGATGAGGATGACGAAGCCAGTTGCTGTGGTCACCGGGGGAAACACCGGGATTGGCAGGGCAGTGTCGGTTGCACTCGCTGAGGCCGGATTTCATGTTGGGATATGTTACGTCACGGAGGAGCAGGCCGCTAAAGATTTAGCATGTGAAATCAGCGGTGTCGCCGTGTACGTTGATGTATCCGATGAAGCATCCGTCAAGGACGGCGTCAGGCAGATTCAGGAGCAGCTTGGTTCGCCTGAGGTTCTGGTGAATAACGCTGGTATTCAGGAGCGGGTTCCATTTCTCGAGATGACCACGGAGCAGTTTGACCGCATGTTGGCAGTGAATACAAGAGGCGCCTTTCTCATGATGAAAGCTGTTGTACCAGCCATGATGAATGGACAGTGTGGAAGGATTATTAACATCGCATCGCAGACTGCGCTTCTTGGCCGAAGCGAGATGGTTCATTATACGGCATCGAAAGGCGCACTCATTTCAATGACGAAGTCCTTGGCCAGAGAACTCGCTCCATATGGTATTCTCGTGAACTGTGTGGCTCCAGGGCCGGTTACTTCTGGTCCGGCTCTGTCAAGCGTAAAGGAACGGACTGCCTACATGGCGTCCATCCCTCTGCAACGTTTTGCAGCGCCGGAAGAAGTCGCCGATACCGTTCGATTTCTCGCAGTGAGCGGGGACTATTTCACGGGTCAAGTCCTCAGCCCAAACGGCGGCGAAGTGATGTGACGCCGTCAGCGGATCGATTGAAATGCGAGCAAGGCACGTGCTCGGGCTGCAGCGTGATCGACCATTGGGAGTGGATAATTTATGCCGAGTTCGATTCCTGCATCCCGCAGCACGTGCCTTGGTGCCTCCCATGGACGATGAATGAAACGCGGATGAAGTTGGCGTAGTTCAGGGACCCAGCGGCGGACGTAGTTCCCCTCTGGGTCAAATTTTTCCCCTTGCGTGACAGGATTAAAAATTCGAAAGAACGGGGATGCATCAAACCCGCAGCCGGTGACCCACTGCCAGCCCATGGTGTTGTTTGCCACGTCTGCATCCACCAGTGTGTCTTTAAACCACGCGGCCCCCTCTGTCCACGAGATAAGCAAATGTTTGACCAGAAATGATGCCGCCACCATGCGCACGCGGTTGTGTATCCATCCGGTTTCCCAAAGTTGACGCATTCCGGCGTCAATCAGGGGATACCCTGTTCGCCCTTGTTGCCACGTCCTCAACGCATCGTGATCGCTTCGCCACGGGAATCGTTCAAATTCCCGGCGCATCGGCGTATGGACCATATCCGGTACATGAACGAGGTTGTCATAGGCGAACTCTCGCCAGGCAAGTTGGCGCAGGAACCCCTCAATGTCTGTATCGGGGATCTCGCGTGCTTCACGCATCGTCAGCAGTTGGTGCCAGACCCACCTTGGGCTAAGCGCACCGGAGGCGAAATAGGGTGAGAACCGTGAGGCGTGATCATGAGCCGGAAAGTCACGGCCCGATGCGTAACCGTAAAGGACGTGATCGATGAAGTGCGACCACTGCGTCATGGCGCCCTGTTCTCCGGGCTGCCAATGCTCGGACAGCTTTTCATACCAAGGAACAGAGTGCAGTAAGCCGGTTTCACCGAGACTGAGTGACTGCACTTGGTCTGAAACCGGCACTAGGTGTGCAGGTGCAGGTAAGGGTTTCATGACGTTCTGCCTCATAACCTGACGCCAAAATGCTGTAAACACCTTATACGGCTGCTGTTTTTCACTCAGGACCGCACCTGGTTTCATCAGCATCCCCGCATGCGTGCGCTCAACGGCGAGGCCTGAAGCACGAAAATGCTGAACAATATCTGCGTCTATTGCCCGTGACGGGGCTTCGTAGCGAGCGTTGAAGTAGAGTGCGTCAGCACTCGTTTCCTGCACCAGGTCTTGCAGCACCGAGAGCACAGGACCTCGACGGATGACGAGAGGAGTACCGAGTTTGCGGAGAGAACAAGCGAGAGCGGTTACAGATTCGTGGATGAACCATGCCGCTGCCTCACCAGCGTAACCATAGGGTGCGCCGTCCGGAGAATGAATAAAAACCGGAATGACGGGTCCTCTTTGTGCGGCCCGCCAGAGTGCCGGATTGTCAGTGATGCGCAGGTCGTTGCGAAACCAGACGATGGTTGCTCTTGCCAATGAATGACCTCCTGAAAACACGTCTTAACTCGGGAAGTGAATCCACTTTTTGAGGTACCCTTCCGTGTACAGTGCCTTGATAAGAATGGTCAAAAACGGTGAGAGAATGGCCCCAATTAGTCCAAATAAAGAGGTAAAGAGAACAATCAGTGCCAGCATCGTAAAGCCGGACACGCCGAGTGAGTCACCAATGATTTTGGGATCGATGATTTGTCGAAAGAGACCAATCCCAAGGTAGAGGATCCCAATGAGAATCAGCAAATGTATCTGGTGCGTGATAAGCAGGTAGGAAAGCCACGGGATGAACAGGGCGCTGATGCCAAGAATGGGAACGATGCTGGAGATGGCAATCAGTGTTGCAGCAATGAAGGCACTCCCGACTCCCATCAGAAGCAGTGTGATATATGAGATGCCAAAAGTGATGCCAATCAACAGCAACTGTGCTTTGATATAGTGTACTATCCCCACCCACACATTTTCTTTTAAGAACCCCATCATGTCTTGCAGGTCTTGGGGAGCTTTCTGGTAGACGCGTAACCAGGTCTGTTGCTCAAGACTGAGAAAATAAGCTAGCAGAATGCCAAGTGATAAGTCTGTCACGATTTTGGACAGAGAGGTTGCGGTCGACAATAGGCCGCCGAACAAATGAGACAGGAATGTTGTGATTTGGTGAAAATACTGTTGAATGTACTGAATCAGTTTTGGCAGAGCAGGAGAGTGTACCCCGTGCGCCGCCAAATATGCTTGAAGACCGTCGTTCCAAGCATTTTGCAGAAGGGTACTGTAGTAGGGCAACCGACTGACAAACTGCGTCAATTCTGACGCAAACACGATACCGAGCAAGGCGAGCAGCCCAATCAACACGAAGGTGAAAATGAGCACCGAGATGGCGCTCGCGATTGACTTACGCATGCCTCGCCGATGAAGCATTGCAGCAAGCGGTTCAATCAGCAAAAAGATAGCAAACGACCAAAAGATCGGAGCAGCAATGTGGTACAGATACGATGCCACCTTCAGGATGACGTACACCGAAACCGCCAGCACCACAATGTCAAAGATCGTTCGTCCGTATTTTTTATAAAACGTCATGGGCTGCACTCCTTCGTCCGATTCTCTGTAATCTACCACTTCCCGGTCGGGATTCACAAGTTGCTGGTCAATGTTAAATCTGTCAATTTGTATGAATTAGATAAATGTGTGATTAGACACAATAACGCCTTCATATTGCACTATCGGCACACCAACTGTGACGAAGAGTTGTCTGTTGTCGACAGAGCAGGAGGAGCATAAAAAAGGACCGCCACAAAAATGTGACGGCCACGCCAAGTGTGGGGGTCAAACCGAAGCAGTCGAATCTTGCTGTTACGTGAATGATACAGTGTAAATATCAATTATTTGTGAAGGGTGTGTTGACTGTTTGTGGTGAATGAATGAGCCGTTTCCGAACAGTCCATGGCATGATCTCGTTGCTGGATTTCATAGACCTGCTCTCATAGACCTGCTCTCATAGACCCGCTCTCATAGACCCGCTCTCATAGACCCGCTGTAGTTTCTACCTGCTTCACATATTGATTCGAGTGATTGTAGGCAAAGATGGCCCTTGACGGACTGCGTGAAAAACCGTCTACCGCAAGCATATGAGCTGCTGTGTAGATGGAGTCGTCCACGTTTTGAATGTTCGGCGGTCCGCTCTGTCCAGGAGCTTTTACGGCGTATTCGGCGAAGGTGGCAGGGAGAAACTGCATTGGGCCTTTGGCGCCTGCACTGCTTTCTGGACAATTGGAGGTTCGAAAGTCAGTTTCCGTTTTGTGGATCGCTGCGAGTACAGTCCAAGGGATCCCGTACCGTGCGCCTGCAGATTGATACACTGGAATCAAAGTAGACGGAGCACCCGGCACAGTCGACGACGGATGCACAGACGATGGATGCACAGACGATGGATGCACAGACGATGGATGCACAGACGATGGATGCACAGACGATGGATGCACAGACGAAGTCGAAGTCCGAAGGGCCGAAGCGCGAATGTTGCCGGTGTGATGGGGGGGCTCTGTGGCTCGAGGTGTGTTGTTTTTTTGAGAGACGCCATTTTTCACTGGCACGGGTGAGCTTTTTGTGCGTAAGCGTCGTTGCTGGTCAATGTTGTTGTTCCTGTAGCTGGGTTCAGCCTCGCCTGTGTTGCCAGTATTCAAAGACGTCAGTTGATGTTCTTGTTTCAGTACACTGACGACCAATTTATCCGTGTTTTCGGTTGCAGCCATCAGAGGCTCCAGATGATTTTGGGTTGCCACGGGCAACGATGAGGCTTCCAATGAGGCTTCCGATGAGGCTTCCGATGAGGCTTCCGATGAGGCTTCCATGGAAGGTGGTGCAAACGCAGTCTGGGCTGCTGGGACAGATGTTGTCGTTACAGCATTCCGGATGGCTGGAAAAGATGCGGTACGAATAGCAGACAGGGCGGCTGTGCCCGAGACGGTGGGCACAGAGGGCGCCGCTGCTGCCATGGCTGACGCCAGGACACATAAAGCACCCGCACCCGTTACAAGGGCATAATTGAACTGATTCATTTGTTGCTCTCCCTTCTATCGCCTGCGAGGTTAGTTGACGGATTCGGACAGAAAGGTTGCCCGGGACGCGTTGGCGTCCTTCACCCCAGAAAAGATATCCCCCGCCCAATGATGGTTCGGCGTATCACCGTTGTTTTAAGACCCAGATAGACAGTCGTCGTGTGGTGGCACTCAACAAACCTGTCAAAACAAATTTCGACTGCTAGAATCGCGGTTATGTCCGTTTCAGAAGCATGCAAATTGTGGAATGGCCCCAGAGAATGAGCGAACGTTCGCGAAGAGTGGATGGAGAGACAAGCTGCCTCATACAATCTAGTGGAGGTGGCCCGGATGCTCAAGCGATTCTTCTCGGCTGTACCCTTTATGGTTTTGATTTCCTCGGGATTGTTTCTGCACTACGATGTGGCAACTCGTGGACAACTTGTAAATCGAGTAGGGATACGGGGGGGCACGGCATCCTCATCGTTTGTCGTCACAGAGGACGAAGGCGTGTCTCCGGCGGGGGGGACCATTGCATTGACTGGGTTTGAAGGCTACCGCTTGTACCAGATCACCCTGATTGGGGTAACGCAGACTGGCAAGGAGTACTTTCGAATCTCCAGTCCGTCAACCAGGGTCGGTGCTATCATCTCAAACACGCTTGCACCGGGCACCGTTGTCTATCGTATCCGTGGGGTGAGTCCTGTTGAAGCGGTCGCCGTACCCTGGCAGGGTGGGTATTTAAAAGCGGTCAATGTTCCCGTTCGTACTCTCGGTACGATCTCGGTCTATTCGAAGAACGCGACCCACAAACAAGGATATTACGAGGTACAAAATATCCCTGTGCCGAATATCGGACAACATTATGGGGACGTAAATGTCATTGGTGAGGGGTATATTGAATTTGTATCCAGAACATTGCCTGGTGGAACCGCACTCTACTCCGTTCCAGATTCAAATCCAGAGCGGACGCTGGCCGTCAAAATTCACGGAAAGTATTTTCGAGCGGTTTGGGTCAATGATTTTTGATGAAGAGCCTCTGATTCAGGTCATTTTGGACCTGTGAATACACCGTTGCAAACGAAGAATGTTGTACTGAAATTTCTTTTTCGGGGTGGCGCAGTGTGACAAATTTCGCGCATTTGGCATGGTACTCTTAGTTCAAACCTGTTGCAAGGTACTCCATGAGAAGCCACCGATATCGGTGGCTATTGGTGTGTTTAAGAGGACCATCAGGGTTAATTCAGTTCTACATTCACGTAAATCTTGTCAATGGTCTCACGCTCAATAGGCTCTTCATGTTGTTCGAGGATGAAATACCCCCCGTCTTTGAGACGAACCAAGTGACGTTCGTATTTTCGAGTTGGTAAAAAGGCTGTATTCGGTGATTGAGATTCCATATACAGTCCTTCGATAGACACGTCCGCAAGTTCTCGTAATGCTTGGTATCTATCCACAGCCAAAACAGGGATGAATTCCCCGGTATCAGCCGTTTGTGCGACGTATTCTCTCTCCTCCACACGTTTGTCCCCCTGAGATTGATGTTCTATGTCCATCAAGAGGGTTCCCAATTCCCACAGAGTGTCATACACCTTCACCCTGGGTGTACACTTCCGCTCCCGTTCTGAGGCAGGAGATGTGAGCCAGTTTTCCTGTAACCCAAATCTCGCACGTATATTCTCACTACTTGAGGATAAGAAATAAAAATACGAATCCAAATGGAGTGAGTGAGACTGAGTATGATGCGATACGCGTTTCATATGTACAAGATGCGTTTACAACGACGATCCAAGGTTGTGTCCTGGGTGTTTCTTTGCATGTGGACCTATTTTCTGATTGGAGACCTTGTGCGGGGATATGTCTTTTTTACTGCAATGACAGCTTTATTTGTTCTAGAGAACCTGTATTGTATCACCAGTCGAAATGCGTGAAGAACGTCCCACGTGATAGTAATCTCGTAAAAAGTCTAACGATGACGAAAAATTTCTGTCATAGATCGTCACATTATCTACTGTTCACGCGTCTAAGAAGTTGTTACGCTAAGAACAGTTAGGGTTCTAATCCCCGTAATGGAACACACGCTTTGTACCTCTGTTGCCCGTCGATTCAATATTTCAGGACCCTGTAGCAGCGAGATTCTGAAAGTCCACAGAGTTATATATATTGGAGCATGTGGAAGATGTGGAAGCAGATTAATCGACAAGCCGCGACCGAGGAGGGACATCGACAGCATGGAACGAAAGGGAAACGGTCGATACATAGCGGGGTTAGACGGACTCCGCGCAATTGCCATTTTGTCTGTGATTGCATACCATCTCAACTTGAGTTTTGCACCGGGCGGGTTGCTTGGTGTGGGTGTGTTCTTTGTTTTATCGGGTTATCTGATAACCGATTTGCTGATTGCAGAGTGGCAGGTACAAGGAAGGATCAGTCTCAAGCATTTCTGGACTCGAAGGGCGAGACGCCTCCTTCCTGCGATGCTCACGATGCTGATTGTAGTTCTTCTTTGGGTAGCGTCGTTCCAACCAACACAACTATTTGCTTTGAAAGAAGACGCGTGGTCAGCCATCTTCTATGTTAGTAACTGGTGGTTTATTTTTCACAAAGTTTCCTACTTCGCTTCTTTTGGTCCGCCAACGCCCCTGGGTCATCTCTGGTCATTGGCTGTTGAGGAGCAATTCTACATCGTTTGGCCCCTATTTTTATTGCTTGCGTTAAGATTTTTGAAACGCAGAGGTTGGCTGCTCACTTTGGTTTTGATTGGGGCAGCAGCATCCGCCACGGCGATGGGTGTTCTCTATCATCCTGGCACAGATCCCAGCCGAGTGTATTATGGCACTGACACACGCGCCTTCAGCTTGCTGATTGGTGCGGCATTGGCTATCGGTTGGCCGAGTCGAAAACTGTCTATGTCACTTTCGAGAGTGGGCAGAAACGCGCTTGACGCAGCAGCCTTGTTGAGTCTCATTGGGATCTTCATCTTATTCTGGCAGACAAATGAGTATCAAACGTTTTTGTACCGCGGGGGCATGATTGTCTTATCCGTACTCACGGCAATTACTATCGCGGCGGCAGCTCATCCAGCGTGCCGATTCGGCCGGATTATGGGCGTTCAACCTCTGCGTTGGTTAGGGCTTCGCTCGTACGGGATCTATTTGTGGCATTATCCGGTGATTATATTGACCACTCCGTCAGTGGACACTGGTCACTACAACGTCTTGCGCGCTGTTCTCCAGGTCGCGGCTAGTTTTGTACTTGCTGAGCTGTCGTATCGCTTTGTTGAGAAGCCGATTCGCTATGGCCTGACAAAACATCAGACGGGAATCAAGGAAGGCGGCAAGCATCGTAAGCAAACAGGTTGGCGCAGGCAATTGCTATCGGGGAATACTGCAGTCTTGTTGCTGATTGGTGCGAGTATGGGTATGACGGAGCTTTTACCGCAGGCCGCCGCCAAGTCTAGCGAAGCGGTTGCTGTGAACACTGGCGCGTCTGACAAACAGGGATCTGGTCTGGCGACAGGGGCGTTGCCATCAACCGGCGCAAATGAAACTTCGACTGCGTCCGAAGCTGGGGCCGGACAGCCGTCAACGGTTTCCAACTCGAGTCAGGGGGGAACTGCGAAGGCGGGTTCGTCAGTATCGCTGACACCGAGCCAAATCAACCATAAGCACAAGGCCGACGTCAAAACATCTTCCCCGCCCACAAAGTCTAGTTCGGGAGAGAGTGCACCTTTGCCCACCCAGCAGTTATCTCCGCTTCACTCCGGCAAGGGTGTAACTGCAATTGGTGACTCTGTCATGGTGGATGCAAAGCCGTATCTGCAACAGCTTCTTCCAGGTATCGTAGTCGATGGATTGGTCGGACGTCAGATGATTCAAGCACCAAGTGAGATTGCAAGGTTAAAGGCAAATGGAGAACTCGGTGACCGGGTGATTATTGAATTAGGTACAAATGGTCCGTTTACCAAGGCGCAACTCGTTACGGTGATTCAAGACCTTGGGCCCGTAAAGCAGATTGTCCTCGTGAATACACGGGTTCCGCGGCCATGGCAGGACGTCGTCAATGCAACACTAGCCAGTGTGGCGGCAAGCTATCCAAACATTACACTGGTCAACTGGTATGCTCTCAGCGCTAACCTAAACAACGATTTCTACCCGGATGGCGTGCATTTGAATCCACAAGGTGCGGCATATTACGCATCCATACTGGCGAAGGCCGTGCAGTGATAATGTGAGTTGTGGAAAGACCCGGGCCGTCGATATCATCGGCAGCTCGGGTTATTTTTGTTGTTGCAATCGTTCGAAAGCTCATGTCTTCACACCACGACTGAACCCACAGAAAGGAGTACCTAATTTCTTTGTCATCCCTTATACTCAATCTAATTGTACATACACCAAAAATGCGGAAAAATCAAAATTTGACAGCCCCTATCTGGGCGAAAGGATGTGCCTGCAGTGTATCTATTGGTAGGTACCGCGAAAGGATTATTTCGATATCACTCCGATGACCGGAAGAACTGGCGTGCGTTGGGACCCGTGCTGTTGGGTGACGCAGTCTACACCAGTGCGTACAATCCGGTCACAGATACGGTGTACGCTGGCGTTAACTCCGAGTTTTACGGCCCATCTGTTCGGCGTTCGAAGGACTGGGGCGAGAACTGGGACACAGGCGGAAGCGGGCTCGAATACGGCCCTGACGACGAGGAACGCGTGACGAGGGTGTGGTCGATTAGACCAGTCGGGGAAAGCCTTGTTTATGCCGGCGTAGAGGCGAGCGGCCTCTTTCGTTCCATGGACGGAGGCGACACATGGACGGAGGTGCAGGCTCTGCGCGAGCACCCCACCCATGCCACCTGGGAGCCCGGGTACGGAGGCAAGTGTCTGCACACAATTGCGCCCGATCCGTTCGAGCCCGATCGCCTGTTCATCGCCTGTTCTGCGGGTGGCATCTACCGGACGGACGATGGAGGCGACCATTGGCGACCGATTAACCAGGGTATTCGAGCCGAGTTTATGCCGGAAGATCAGCAATATCCTGAATCGGGTCAATGTGTCCACAAGTTTTGGCTTTCGCCAAGTCAGCAAGGCCGTATCTGGCTCCAGAACCACGGCGGCGTCTATCGATCCGATGACGCAGGTGACAGCTGGGAGTATGTCGGCGAGGGTCTGCCGTCCGACTTCGGATTTCCGATTGTGGGTCACCCAGCCGATGCCGACCGCGCTTACGTGCTCCCGGTGGAGCGCTGGCCGCGGTGGGCTCCAGAGCACCAGTTAGCCGTATATCGTACTTCTGATGCTGGGCGACAATGGGAACGACTGAATAACGGGCTGCCCGAATCCTTCAGCGGGATCCTTCGCGATGCGTTTACAACAGACCACCACGAATCACTCGGACTCTACTTCGGCACAACTTCCGGATCGGTCTATCACTCTTTTGATGAAGGTGCCAGTTGGCATTTGATTGCCGAACATTTACCGAGGATCTACTCGGTCGTCGCAGCGGAGGAAGAGGAATCATGATTACGATTCATCTGTCGGTGATTCTGACAGAGGAGTTTCGCGCGGATTCAGTGATGATGCTCGAGGCGGCAACCTGCAGCGACGCCTTGCAGGGACTCAACCAAAAGTATCCAGGGATGGCTTCGCGGTTGGTTGAAGCCGATGGACGCTTCCGTGAAAACCTGAGCGTGTTTATCTCCGGCAGGAGACTGCCACCGCGTGCGCATGCCTCGGTAGAATTGACTGACGGGTCGGACGTATGGATTCTTCACGCAATTTCCGGCGGATAACCAACAGGCTGAGACCGACTTAAGTCCTCCTTAGGTGAACCATCTCGGAGACGCATGAATAAAGAGGTTAGTTACGATGCGGGGGAAAACGTGATGGCAGAGGAGACAACAAGGCCGCCCTTGACGGCCCACCATATCGGCCGATATCAGCGGCAGATGGTTTTGCCGGAGGTTGGGTTTGACGGTCAGCGACAATTGCTTGGCAGTCGGGTGTTGGTGGTGGGGGCAGGAGCCCTCGGTTCGGCTGCAGCCACCTATCTTGTTGCAGCCGGCGTTGGAACCGTTGGGTTGGTCGATGGGGATAGGGTCGAGCTGTCCAATCTGCACCGTCAAATCCTGCATGACGAAAGCCAAATTGGCCGGCTGAAAACGGAGTCTGGGGCGGAGCGTCTGAAGGCCGTGAACCCCGACGTGCGTATCATGGAGCACCCGGAATTTTTGTCCTCAGAGAACGTGATGGAGCTGTTTGACCAGTACGACCTCATTGTCAATGGGAGTGACAACTTTCCGACCCGCTATCTGGTGAATGACGCAGCGGTGCTCACGAGAAAGCCACTTGTCGACGCTGCAATATTGCGGTTTGAGGGTCAGTTGAGTGTGTTTCGACCAGGGCATGGTTGTTATCGCTGCTTGTTTCCATCTCCGCCGCCTCCAGGGACCGTACCTGACTGCGCCGAAGCCGGTGTTTTTGGCGCTGTGGCGGGTGTGCTTGGGAGCATGCAGGCGGTTGAAGCCTTAAAGATCCTGCTACAACTGCGTCAGCCTGAAGCGAGTACATTGTTACTCTACGACGCCTTAAACAGCAGTTGGCAGCGGATGCCTTTTTCTCGCGATCCGGAGTGTGCTGTCTGCGGCGACTTTCCAAGCGTTACGGCGCCGATTGATTATGCGGACTTCTGCGGCTTTGCGTCCACAACCGCTGTATCAACGGCTGGCGTCTCGGTAGCATGGGATGTATCAACGGTCGGCGTATCACCAGCATGGGATGTGTCAGCAGCCGGTGT
This sequence comes from Paenalicyclobacillus ferrooxydans, assembly GCF_001399675.1. Taxonomy (GTDB): domain Bacteria; phylum Bacillota; class Bacilli; order Alicyclobacillales; family Alicyclobacillaceae; genus Alicyclobacillus_B; species Alicyclobacillus_B ferrooxydans. The sequence continues at coordinate 17,866 of NZ_LJCO01000068.1, read as the reverse complement.
GTCGTCGTCGTCCAGCGTCTCTCCAGCTGCTGACGTATCGCCAGCAAGGGATGTGTCAGCGAAAGCGCGGAAAGCTGCTGAAGCAGCCCAAGGTGCCGGAGCATTTTCAGTCAATGTGGAGGAAGCACTGCAGCTGATGCAAGACCCGCGTCTCACCATAGTCGATGTGCGCGAACCGGAGGAGTTTGCGACAGGTCACATGGCAAACGCAGTCAACTGCCCCTTACAAGACTTGGATGGCCTGTCCTCTGAAGAGTTGCTGCAAGCACCAGTGTTGGTCGTCTGCGCCGCAGGGGTCAGAAGCGCACATGCAGCCGAGTACCTTCGCGCACTAGGTTACCAAGCCTGGACACTCACCGGCGGAATGCAGGCGTGGAGAGCGTCCGGCTCTCAAATTATCACGTAACATCAAAATGGCACCCTGTCGAGGGGTGCCATTTTTGCCGATTCAGGGTAATTGGGGGGTAATTGGAAGTCATCGAGATTGTGCTGTCAGTTTCTTTTGATTCGCAGAAGTGGTATCGCAATCAACACGGCAAATACGGCGAGAACAACGCCCGCCAGCAGCGGCGTTGGCAACACATTTGGAATGTGCCAGTGGCTCCATGGGGCCGACACTGGGAGCATCACAATGGCAGCAATCAAGCCCACAATGAGGGCAAGGATATTCAGCCCAATCCGTCCGTTTCGACCCGATACGCGGTAGCCTCGCCGGTTGGTCAAATCATTCGCTACAAGACGCGGTACCTTTCTAATGTGTGCATAGATATGAACGGCAACAACCGGGATCCACAATGCAACGCTTGCAGCGTGCACATCAAAGAAAATTCCCATGTGCTCTGGTCCCACAAATGCGAGTGTAAACCCGCTCACAAAAACCATTATCGTCAAGAGCACCAGGAATGGAGCTGCAAGTCGCAGCAACCAGTGCGGTGGACCCTTTTCTACGAATACAGGCGATCCGCTATAGTAGCGCATGAACCGGTATCCAGTGCTGCCCATCTTTACAAGCAGCGGACCAGATAGGAGGACGCCGACAAAAATATGCACCGTAATCAACTTGTGCAGGTTCGCCGTGATGACGAGTTCAGTCGCTATCAGCAGGAAGAGGATAGCAGCCGCCATTGCCGTCAGTCGTTCATTGCGTAAAATCGCAAATTGCCTTCGGTTTTTGTAGGTACCTTGTTGGTTGTAAGTACGTTCCTCGTTGTACGTATTTCGTTCATTAATCAATGCCCTTCGCTCCGCTCTGAGATCTGTTGTTATTGATTGGAGAATATCACGTGAATGTCGAAGATCAATGAAAAAATCATCAAGAAGTCATGGAGATTGTCTTCAATGTTACGAGTGTATCATGTTGTTACTGGAGCATGTTTATGCCGTTGAGTGCTTATGCTTTGCTAGAGTATCTTCGTTCGACGCCAGGTTGCGACAGAATTTTCTGCGAACGTCCGTTATGCTTTTCCTATGAGTCTGCATAACGGGAGGTTGTCAAGAATGGGAGTTGAACTGATTCCGATGTCAGAACTGGCGAAACGGGCAGGCGTGCCTTTGAGCACAGCCAATAAGTACGTACGGCGATACTCTGATCTGTTCCACCCCGTAGCGACTGCACGCGGTAGCCGGTTTCCTGTGACGGACCTGCAGATACTCAAAGACATCTATGAAAACTCCCCCAGGCGAAATCAGAAGCCACCCATCAGACCAAAATCACGCAAATCGGATAAATCGGTTCAGCAGCCAAAAGCAGACGGACGCACGTTACCGTTGGAGCGGCTGACTGAGAAACTACCTGTGCCCCAACCAGAGGCCGACGCGCAGGAAGTATCGATGCCAGAAACTCAGCCGGACACGCCGGTGGCGTCTGTGCCGGAAGGGCAGTCGGAGACACCCATCGTATCGGTGTCTGTGTCAGAAACGCATTCGGATGTGCGTACAGACTCTGATGCTGACGAATCTGTGCCAGGGGGTTATCCACAGCTGTCAGTTCAGGCCATTGTGGACGCCGTCACTTCCTCCGTTGCCGTAGACGTTGAAAGTCTGCTGCGGATGGAGCGACAGATTCTCACGGTGCTTGGCAACATCGATGAACGTTACCGGTTCATGTTTGATCAGTTCGATCAGCTGAACCGTATCATCGCGCGGTCGTGGGAGACACAGCAGATGTTTGCGGAGACCATCAATCAAACACTCGATAGGTTTAAGCAACAGGACAAGATCATTGACATGCTGATGGAACACAACAAAAAGCTCGAGAAGGAAAATTCCCGCTTACTGGAACTGTTCTCCGCTGCAAAGGAGGCAGCCGCGGCAATCGAACCCGCGGGCCCATCGAGCCCGGCTCCCACGGAACGAAACACCCCACCCCAACTTAGTCCAGCTGTTCGCCCTGCCCCAGCCGAGGAACAGCAAAGTCGCGGTTTTCTGCGCAGGCGTCGCAGAAAGCGGTGACGCCACCAACATCAACATCAGTTCTCGCGATGCAATTGTCGTTTGCCTAATCGTTGCCTTGCCACCATTCAGATCCGATAGAAAGATAGTCATCTGCCCCGAACCTATTGGATAGGCCTTTTACCCCGTTTCTTCATCCACGCCCGGCGAATATGCTCAAAGCAGTCGGGTGCGCTTTTCAGCGCCCTAAACCAGACATACGGCTGAATGTCAGCATAGAGGAATGGGACGCATCGATGACTACTGAGAATCCACTAGGAAACTCCCCATACGTATGGAGACCGCATACTGTCGAGGAGGCATGGGCTATTAAACAACGTTTCGGCGAAGATGCCTGCTATGTTGCCGGGGGCACACTGCTGCAACTCCAGTGGGAGGGTGGGGCAGGTAAGCCAAGGCATCTCATCAGCCTGGAGGGGATTCAGACACTGACTCAAATCAGGAAATCCGCTGATGAAGAAGGACTGGTCCTCGACATCGGTGCTCTGTGCAAGTTAGGCACCTGCAAAGCGCACCCGTTGGTGGTTCGTAACTGGCCGTTGCTCGCGGCTGCATGCGGTGCCGTTGGATCACCTGCTGTGCGGAATCGGGCAACCCTTGGCGGTAATGTTGCGAACGGACACGGAGACACCTTAACGGCTCTCCTGGCACTTGACGGCGAACTCCTATGGTTTGACGAAAATAGTCGTACGTCTATCACGACTGCACCTGTGCACTCCATGGTCGTGTCTGCTGATATGGACGAAGACATAGGCCAGTCTGCTGATATGGACGAAGACATAGGGCAGTCTGCTGATATGAATGGAGATTCATTCGGCCGGTCTGCGGATACTGCAGGTCCACCCAGCCCGTCGCGGTTGCTGATGGGGGTTCGACTGCGCCGCGAATCCAACGCGGCCATGAGCGGTTTACGGCATATCTCGATCTTCCGGAAACTCGGTCGCAGAGCGGCATTTGTGCCGTCCTTGGTGACGGTGGCAGCTTCCTGCGTGCAAAGAATGGATGAAAACGCCGGGTCCGGTCAAAAAAACACCGTCCATGCCACACAGATAGACCACGTGCGCCTCGTCGTCGGAGCCATCGATTTTGCTCCGCGGCGTCTGACAGCAGCCGAGCGCTTGCTGGAGGGGGCGGTGCCGAGTCCCGACCTCTGGCACCGCCTTCACGCCAACATCATGGCAGACCTTAATCCTCCTGATCATGCGTTTGCGTCCGCAGACTATCGCCGCCTTACAGCAGCCAACGTGCTTGTCGCACAGCTCGCCGAAGCATGCAGTGGGTTCGTCAAGGAGGGGATACAATGTTAATCCGTCCAGAAACGATGGGAGATACGTGGCGTCCCCGGCCAGATGGTCCAGCCAAGGTGACTGGAAGTCTTCCATATTTGACCGATCTCGTTTTCCCAAACATGCTCATCGGCAAGGTTTTGCGCAGTGCGTATCCGCATGCCGAACTAGAGTCCATCGACACAGACGAAGCAAAACGATTGCCCGGTGTTCACGCCATCCTAACGCATGAAGACGTGCCCCGTATGAACCGGTTCGGGATTGTCATGCCCGATCAGCCTGTGTTTTGCGAAGACCGCGTGAGATTTGTCGGCGATGCCATCTGCGCAGTTGCAGCGGACACCGCTGAAATCGCGACGCAGGCCCTTCGACTTGTCAAGGTGGTGTACCGCCCGCTTCCCGTCGTGACGAACCCGGAGGCGGCACTCACGGAAGATGCACCCCGACTGCATCCAAACGGAAATGTCCTGCACAGAGCGGGATATCGACGAGGCAAGGCACAGGATGCGATGGCGGACTGCAGCGTGATCGTCGAAGAGACCTACGAGACACCCCGCCAGATGCACGCCTATCTTGAAACCGAGGGCGGAGTCGTGGTGCCGGAGGAAGACGGGAGCATCACTGTCTATATGGGCACGCAGCATGGCTATCGCGATCGACAGCAACTCGCTCGAATCCTCGCCATGCCGGAACACGCAATCCGGATTGTCTCGAGCCCGATGGGCGGGTCTTTTGGCGGCAAGGATGAGCTGAACGTGCAGCCTTATGCGGCACTGCTCGCCTTGGCGACGGGGCGCCCGGTGAAGATTCACCAAACGAGGGCTGAGTCTGTGCGATCCGCTCTGAAACGCCACCCGATGCAGATTCACATGCGGACTGGGGCAGATGCAAACGGGCACATCTTGGCGCATCAGGTGTCGATTGTTGCGGATACCGGGGCATACGCGACGCTTGGGCCAGCGGTGCTTGATTTTGCTGTTGAACATGCCACAGGTCCCTACCGAATCCCGAACCTCGAAATTGAAGGCGTGTCTGTCTTCACGAACAACGGCGTCTCTGGCGAGTTTCGCGGTTTTGGCGGCAACCAGGTGACGTTTGCGGTGGAGGGTCAGGTGGAACGGCTTGCTGCGAAGCTTGGCATCGACCCGTGGGAGATGCGTCGCCGGAACCTGAGACACGCGGAAGACCTCGGTCCCCTTGGACAGCGGATCGCCCCAACGGATGGTGCGGCACAGGTGCTTGAGGCCATACGCAGATCACCGGTGTGGCCAGCGCAAACGGGCGCTGCCGGCCCCGTCGGCGTGGGTTCGGGTGCAGATGTGGGTTCGGGTTCGGGTGCCACGGGCGAGGGATTACCGCTGGGTCTTCCGTGGAAGCGACGAGGCGTCGGCATGGCTCTCGCGATGCATGGGAGCGGACTTGGATTTGGCCGTCCCGATCCGGCGGGCGGGCGCCTCTCACTCATGCCGAACGGCAAGGTTGAGGTCGCGTTTGGTTTTGAGGAGGTCGGGCAAGGGTTGCTTGCCGTCATCGAGCAGCTTGCGACGAGTGAGCTTGGCTGTGCACCCGAGGACCTTTGCATCCGCATCGGAGATACAGCGGTGGTGCCTGTGTCGGGATCGACCACGGCTTCACGGGCTACAAACGTCGTGTACCAGGCGATCCGACGCATGAAACCGTCCTGGCAAGCAGAGATGGTTGCCGCGGCGGCTCGCCTTACCGGATTGCCCGCCGAGCGTCTCAGACTCGGCCCAGGCGGGGTGTGGGATTCAGAGCGGATGGGTGCAGACCGCCCTGTTCTGTCGTATCGGAGCTTGGCTCAACAACGGTCGCAGCATCTCCCGACCGCCGAGGCTCACTTCTCTTTTCCGACTACGCCGGATGCAGTAACCGGGGGTCACTACTTGTACACATTTGGCGCTGTTGTGGCACAGGTGGAGGTCGATCTCCTCACAGGCAGCATTGAGGTCCGTCGCCTCGACCAAGCGATAGCGGCAGGTCCCGTCATCCACCCGATGGGGTATGCCGGACAAATCGAAGGGGGAGGTTCGATGGCCCTCGGGTTCACCTTGATGGAGGATGTACCCATGACAGAGGGCTTTTACGAAGTCGGCAACTTCGACTCCTATCTTATCCCGACCATCGCAGATGTACCGCGAACGGTGGACGTCGACGCGATTGAGCAACTCTTGCCTGGCGATCCGTTTGGGCCTCGCGGCGTTGGTGAGATTGGCACAGTTGCTGTGGCGCCGGCTATCGCTGCGGCCGTTCACAATGCATGCGGTTATGTGGCCCATCGACTGCCCATATCTCCAAAAGAAATTGTTCAGAGTTGGGGAGACGGTACCGCAGGTATCGGTCATCTTTGAAAAGGCAGGCGGGTTGACAGGCTAAGAGGCGAGTTCGGGTTGAAGATGTGCGGATGGCGCAAAAATGTCCGGCTGGCGTTGACAGCAAGCGTAATCACAGAGGGGGAGGACTCACGGTGGAAGAACTGGCGATCTCGTTTACACTAAACGGTACTTTGCGGACCATACACGTCCCTCCGACACGCCGGTTCGCAGACATTTTGCGGGACGACCTTGGACTCACAGGTACAAAGATCTCATGTGGGATTGGACGTTGCGGAGCTTGCACCGTGCTGCAGAACGGCCTGCCCGTGAATGCCTGCCTTCTGATGGCCTATCAAGTCGATGGATCGTCGATTCTCACCATAGAAGGATTGGCAGAGGATGGGCAAGAGCAGGAGGCAGCAGCGGACCGCGTGCAGCACGGGGACGCACCAGCGAAGAACGTCGGGTGCCGAGAGCCGGTAGGCGAGTGTGCCGAGACGCACGGGGACGCAGCGGGTGAGGGTGCCGACCGACACGGACTATCACCGGATCGGACAGTATCACAGGCACTTCATCCTCTGCAACGGGCGTTCCTCGAAGCAGGCGGGTTCCAGTGTGGATACTGTACGCCTGGCATGATCCTTGCCGCGAAGGCCCTGCTTGATGCATCACCCAATCCGACACAGGCGCAGATCCGTGAGGCCTTATCGGGAAACCTGTGTCGATGCACAGGATATACAGGGATTTTTCGTGCCATAGAGCTTGTTGTCAACAGCGGGCATGCAAAACCCCACACCGCCATAGATATGGAAGGAGAGGATGTCCATTGACTCGCGAGGACTGGATGCAAATGGCCATCCGTATGGCCACAGAGAATGTACTCGAAGGGCGCGGTGGTCCCTTTGCGGCGCTGGTTGTGAAGGATGGAAAGATGGTGGCTGCAGGTTTTAATGAGGTGACGACATCGCACGATCCGACTGCACATGCCGAGGTTCAGGCCATCCGTGCAGCTTGTCAAATGCTTGGCGACTTTCAGTTGACCGATTGCGAGATTTACACCAGTTGTGAACCGTGTCCTATGTGTCTTGGTGCAATTTACTGGTCTCGCCCGAAGGCCATCTACTACGCATGCACCAAAGAGCAGGCTGCGGGGATTGGTTTTGATGACGATTTCATTTATGAACAGATCCCCCTGTTGCCGGAAGACCGTTCCATCCCGATGGAACAGGTCTATCCTCCGGAAAGCGACCGGCCATTTCGGGAGTGGGAAGCAGCAGAGCGAAAAACGAGGTACTAAGGGGAAGAACTAGTTGTCCGTGGACCTGAGCTTCGGAGGAGCTGGACATGAGAGGAGGGTGGACCAGTGTACGGTGAAATCATGGCCCTCGTCTCCGTCTTTGCCTTCGGGCTCTCTTATCTTTTCGTCAATCGAGCCCAGGCGGATGGGGAGACCTGTGACAACGGACTTCTGCCGACGCTCATCATCAGTACGACTGCACTATGGATAATGAGCATCATTGGTTTTGTCACAGTGCCGACAGCATTCCGTCTGTCAGCCGGTTGGCAGCGTCCCTTGCTCTACTTCATCCTTGCCGGAATCAGTTGGAATTACCTGAGTCGGATGGCTTTGCTTGCGTCCATCTCGAAGATTGGCGCCACACGCGGACTGGTCGTGAAGTCCATCGCCCCGATGCTCACCGTGGCGCTCGCCGTAGTACTCTTTAAGGAACGATTGGATATTGGCGACCAGGTTGGCTTTCTCCTCATGTTGGCCAGCATTGGCTTGTTGGTCGTGGAGCAAAAGCGAATGACCCATCGCTCTTGGTTTCAAAGTATCACAACAAAAGGGATTCTCCTTGGGATCGCGGCGGCGCTCTTTCAGAGCCTAGGGCACTTACTGCGGAAGGTGGGGGCAGATGCCATCTCACCTCTGCTCGGAGCCACCATCGATATGACAGCGGCAACCCTGACTTACATCCTCTATTTAGCGTGGACAGGCCGTCTCCGTCCTCACATCGATTTCTATCTGCGCCACACGAGCCGTGCGATCCTGATTGCCAGCCTATGTGCAGCAATCGGTGTCGCAACGTCGTTTGCATCCATCGCGGCTGCTTCCATCTCCACCGTTGCGATGATTCTCGGCATGCAGCCCGTCATCATGCCCATTCTTTCATCCGTATTTTTCCCTGGTTTTGAGCGATTTACTTGGATCTCATATCTGGCGACCGCATTCGTCTCGCTCGGGGTTCTTTCGATTATGATGTGGAGGTAGTCGAAATAAATGAAGTTCCACGGACAACCCCTTCAGCATCACTCGGATAGGTGTAACATAAAGGCACCTAGCATCATGAGGAGTGTCACCAAATGAAGACGTCACTGTTGTACGGCAAACAGGAACTTCTTGTAGAAGTACCTGACGGATCCATCGTCATTGAACCGAATGACCTCGAAGGCTTGGCAGACGATAAGCAAGCCATTGCTCATGCACTACGAAATCCAATTGGAACACCCGCTTTACGGCAGATGGTGAAATCCACCGATAAAGTCGCCATTGTGATTAGCGATATCACCCGTCCAACGCCAAATCACAAGCTGGTACCATGGCTGATTGAGGAACTGTCACACGTCCCTTTGGAGAACTTTGTGATTATCAACGGAACAGGCACGCATCGAGATCAAACCAGAGAAGAGTTTATTCAGATGCTTGGCGAATCGGTCGTTAATAGCGTCAACATCATCAATCATCACTGCCATGACAAAGATGAACTCGTCCATCTCGGGCGGAGCCGCTTCGGTTGTGATGTGTACCTGAACAAGGCCTACGTGGAAGCGGACTTTCGCATTGTGACCGGATTCATCGAACCTCACTTTTTTGCAGGCTTTTCGGGTGGGCCGAAAGGGATCATGCCAGGGATTGCTGGCATTGAAACAATTTTGACGTTTCATAACGCCAGGATGATTGGAGACCCGCTTTCAACCTGGGGAAATATGGTCGACAATCCCTTGCAGGAAATGGCGACAGAAGTGAATCGGATGTGCAAGCCTGATTTTATGCTGAACGTTACGCTCAATAAATCGAAAGAAATCACACAAGTGTTTGCAGGTGAACTCTTCGAGGCCCATCGGCGAGGGTGCGAATTCACGAGGGAGCACACGATGATCCCCGTTGAACAACGCTTTGATGTCGTACTCACATCAAACTCTGGGTATCCGCTTGATCAAAATCTGTATCAAGCCGTCAAGGGCATGAGTGCCGCCCAGAAGATTGTCAAAGAGGGAGGCACTATCATTTGCGCCTCGGAGTGTTCTGACGGTATCCCGAATCACGGTAATTATGCCGAGATCCTACAGATGAGAAAGACCCCAGCTGAGATACTGGACATGATCAGTGACCCGAGTTTCAAGAAATTCGACCAATGGCAGGTACAGAAGCAAGCGGTGATTCAAGTGTGGGCGGATGTTTATGTGTACTCTTCCTTGCCAGATGAGGATGTTCGAAAGGCCATGTTGCACCCCACGCATGACATAGAAGCTGCACTTCAGGATTTGGCCGCGAAGTACGGCCCGAACATGTCAGTCGCTGTGTTGCCGCTCGGACCGTTGACCATTCCTTACGTAAGGGACCAGGAATCGTAATTCCATCGAACGCGAGTGAAAACCATCGGTTCAAATGTTACACCAGAGAGTTGCGTTGGTTTTCGCGGCTCTCTTTTTTATCGTCACCAACAGGTGCGCCTAATTGTTCAGAAGGTTGATACAAGCCTTGCCAGTCCATCTCCTTCCTTCATTAACTGAAACTACAGTGATGAAGTAAGGGGGAATGGATAGTGGATGCGATCTCGATGGATGATGTTGTAAAGTATGGTCCCGTTTTCGTGCTGCATCACCCTAAGACGTTGTCGTTGACGTGCGTTGGACCTGTTCATACGGTCCGCAATATCACTTTGAGTCCCGGAGAATTTATCATTGTGTCTTGTGACCTGTCCCCTGTCAGGGCAGTCGTGGCATGTGAGCGGTTCACGCGTTTCCGAGGATTCGTGCATCTTTTGCCGCATCAACAACTGAAGATTCACTGTTAAAGATTCACTGTTAAAGATTCACTGTTAAAGATTCACTGTTAAAGATCCACTGTTAAAGATCCACTGTTGAGGATTCACTGTTAAAGATTCACTGTTGAAGATTCGCTGTTAAAGATGAATCTCATGTGACTGTCGCGTGCAGCATGCGGCAGTCCTTTTTTTGCCTTGACGCGCCATCCATCAAACCAGGCCTCAAAGCTGTGCTAGAAACTTACAGCTAAGTACAAACTGAAGAGTCTGGTCACCTGCTGTAGCGTGGTATGTACTGCCCCCTTGCGTGGAATGCGTTGAATGAAGTAGTTTCAGTAAGTAACAATAAGGCGGAGATTGGACAAACAAAATGTCTTGGGCGGAACAGCAACCGTTGAAAATCAGGGAGGAAATCAAATGGGGAAGCGTAAGATTGTCCTTGCTTACTCTGGGGGATTGGACACGTCCATTATCTTGGCATGGTTAAAAGAGCATTATGAGGCAGAGGTCATTGCTTTTACGGCGGATATCGGCCAGAAGGATGAGTTAGACGGACTTGAAGAAAAAGCCCTGCGTACCGGTGCCAGTAAGGTATACATTGATGATTTGCGGGACGAGTTTGCACGGGACTTTATCTTCCCAATGTTTCAAGCTGGAGCGCTTTATGAAGGTCAGTACCTCCTTGGGACAAGCATTGCACGTCCGCTCATTGCCAAGCGGATGGTTGAGATTGCAAGAGCCGAAGGTGCAACGGCGATTGCGCACGGGGCCACTGGGAAGGGGAACGATCAAGTACGCTTTGAACTTGGCGCCGCAGCGCTGGCCCCTGAGCTCGAAGTGATTGCGCCATGGCGGCTTGAAGAATTCCGTGCGCAGTTCCCTGGACGTGCAGAGATGATTACCTACGCGGAAGAGCATGGCATTCAGGTCAAGGCTACCGCGCAAAAGCCGTATTCAACGGATCGCAACCTGTTACATATCAGCTTCGAAAGCGGCATCCTCGAAGACCCCTGGTTTGATGCTTCGGCTGAGGAAAACAAGGACATGTTTGTGCTCAGCGCAGCTCCCGAAGATGCGCCGGACGTACCGGAGTACCTGGAGTTGGAGTTCGAAAAAGGCATGTGCATCGTATTGAATGGAGAACGCATGAGCCCATTGCAGGTGATGGAGGCTCTGAATCAGCTCGGGGGCAAGCACGGTATTGGCCGCGTAGACATGGTGGAGAACCGATTCGTAGGTATGAAGAGCCGCGGTGTCTATGAAACGCCAGGCGGTGCTATCCTGTTTGCAGCGCACCGTTGGATGGAATCCCTCACTATGGACCGTGAAGTGATGGCCATTCGGGACTCTCTCATTCCGCGCTACAGCTCGATTGTGTACAACGGATTCTGGTTTGCACCTGAACGCTTGGCTCTGCAGGCGCTGGTCACGGAGAGCCAGAAAAATGTGACCGGTACGGTCCGCGTCAAGCTGTATAAGGGGAACGTGACAGTGGCCGGCATCAAGAGCCCGGTCAGTCTCTATAACCCGAACATTGCCACCATGGAGGCAGACCCCAGTCAAGCTTACAACCAGTCCGACGCGGAAGGATTTATTCGCCTCAATGCACTTCGTTTGAAAGTGGCTGCAGGTGTAGACAAAAGAGTCTAAAAAACGTCCTGAAGGGCACCTGAAAACAGGTGCCCAGAGGAACTGAGTTCCTCTACAGTTGGAAGCCTGTCGATTCCCAGGGATTTAGAGGAACTGAGTTCCTCTGCAGACGGACGCCTGGCGACTCGGAGAGATTTAGAGGAACTGAGTTCCTCTGCAGTCGGACGCCTGGCGACTCGGAGGGATTTAAAGGAACTGAGTTCCTCTGCAGTCAGGCGCCTGGCGACTCGAAGGCATTTAGCGGAACTGAGTTCCTCTGCAGTCGGCCCCGTGGCGACTCGGAGAGATTTAGAGGAACTGAGTTCCTCTGCAGTCAGGCGCCTGGCGACTCGAAGGCATTTAGCGGAACTGAGTTCCTCTGCAGTCGGACGCCTGGCGACTCGGAGGGATTTAAAGGAACTGAGTTCCTCTGCAGTCAGGCGCCTGGCGACTCGGAGGGATTTAGAGGAACTGAGTTCCTCTGCAGTCGGACGCCTGGCGACTCGGAGAGATTTAGAGGAACTGAGTTCCTCTGCAGTCGGACGCCTGGCGACTCGGAGGGATTTAGCGGAACTGAGTTCCTCAACAGCCTGAAGGGCACCTGAAAACAGGTGCCCTTTCTCACACCTATGGGTTAGAGTATTTTGCCTCGTCGGCAAGGACGGACTCTACATAGTGGATGGTTTCTGGATATGGAGGGACCCCTCTGTATTCATCAACGACGGTTGGCCCGGCGTTATACGCTGCAAGTGCAATCCTTTCATCCCCATGATAACGTTGCAACAGCTCCGATAAATACTTCGTTCCCGCCATAATGTTTTGCCTTGGGTCAAACGGATTTGTCACGCCGAGAGAACGTGCCGTGTCTGGCATCAGTTGCATCAGGCCCATGGCGCCAACAGGGCTGACCGCCTTTGGATTCATCGTCGACTCTTGAGCAATAACGGCCTCGACCAAACTCTCGGGTACATCATATTTATCACTTGCCTCTTGAATAATTGAGGAAAGATTGGTTGGCAAGGTGACAGTCTTGGGGCGGGGATTTACTGCATGTGCAAGAAGCATCCAAATCAAGATGCCAACGACGCCGATACTTACAATCCATTCTCTTTGGGTCATTTTAGTTTTTCGAAATCGCTTCTTACGCCGCATCCTCGCACCTTCCACTAACTCCGAGCGAACATCTTCAATCATTCCCGATGGGACAGTTCGGACAGGTTGTAAATAACCCATTACCGAATTCCAGATATGTTTAAATCAGTCCAGTGGTCTTGGAATACGGAGGGTCCTTGGGTCTCTTGTCGATAACTAAAACACTATCATAGTAACTCATAGACCATGTCGAGCGGCTGAACTCATCTACAGTCAGCCGGCTATCCCTGGAATGCCACGCATTTAAATAATCGATTCGTCTTTTGGAGTATTATACAAAAGTATCAGGTTTTGCAAATCTCCCACGTTTTAAACCACCTCGTTATGGACTTTTACCCAACAAGCACTTCTTTGGATTGATGCGTCCTGGATGTTCGAATACTTTTTCTAAAGTGCGCGCCCTCTCGATTTGTCAGGCATCGACCTATTCTGGCACCACAACAACGAGTTCTGAACCGGAAGCGCACAGTTTACCATACTCAATGCACACTTCTAATGAATCATTGGGCTCCATTTGCCACCACCGGATGGCTCCCATGGGTGCTTTGGCAGCAAAGGTTTCGATCTCGGTCGGAACATTCCCCACAACGACAACCTCCATGTTGTGGAAGTTGGTATCTAGTCCTTCTTGTAAGGTACGAAGCAATTCAGTGTAGTCATTCGCACTGGAAGAATACGGAACAGGAAATAAAATTGACGTTTTGTCCCGATCACGATACGTGATATGAGCCGTCATCCGACCTGGATAATTAGCGGATGATTCCCATATCCGTGTATAGGGGAGTTCCTCGACGGAAGGTAAGCCGAGTTCCTGCATCCGATCTTGAATTCTCTCATGATAATAGTTCTCAAGGTGCAGACAGAGGGTCTGAATTTGTTCGTTTCGTTGGAAGGTTGAGTTGTCCCCATCGGCGTTCCGGTATTGGATGTAGAGCAAATCGGGTATGGCCACATACTTTGTGGACAAGAAGGTCCGAACGAGCATGTCATAGTCATCTGATACCAATAATTCTGGACGGTGGCCGCCAATGAGGTGGTAGCAATCTCTCGTCCAGGCCCGTGGGTGGTTTGGTAAGCCGACCAAGTGACGGATGGTTTTCCCATTTAACGTTGTCTGATGCATGACATTTTGCCAGCGTCCCATGTCATGAACCCATACCCGATAATACATACAATAACCAAATCCACAGTCCCATCCATACCAATGAGCATGATGGTTCGTGACGTACACTTCTGCGTTATCTCCAAAGGCAAAGCCGCAATCGGGGTGTTCCTGAAAGGCACGAACGATTTTCTCCAAACAGTCCGGGGTTAGATCGTCGTCATGATCGAGTTCCACTAAGATCTCACCGGTACATAGCCCGGCAGCATATCGTTTGATGGTCCCAATGTAACCATTGCGTGAATCTTGACGATACCGTCTGACTCGTGGGTCATCAAGTGGGAGGAGATATTGATTATAGGTCTCATCGTCGTCGCCGGAGTCGTCTACAATCACCCATTCCCAATTGGCGTACGTTTGTCTTAACAAGGAGTTATAAGGTCGCTTTATTTTATCTTCCGACCGATAACTGGCAGTGAATACGGATACTAAAGGAGTGTCCGAGGTGAAACGGGTCTGGGGTATCTCTACGTTCGTCGGCAGAGGATCCGTATAACTCAGCCAGCAGTAAAAAAGTTGAAACGGTTGAATGGATTCTACGGAATCAAAGTGCAGCCAACGTCTCCGTTCGTGTAACGGCAACCTATTTAGTGTAGGAAAATCGCCGTCCTTTTCGCCTAATGAAACGTACACGCGAGGTTCCTTTACGTTTGTAATTAAGGGAGGCTCGGTAGGACTATACAATTTGACCGTTATCCCGCTGTCGCGGATCTTCATCAACATTTCATCTAACCCATTCCACGTGTTATCCGTGGATACAAATAGATGAGCTGTCAATAGTGAAACTACTGACATTTCTGCTCCCCCCAAAGCTCGATATCTCCCTGCCGAACGGATATGATTCTCGTTTGCTTGACGGTAGTCCGATGAGAATACTCCCGGGCTTCTTTCAAGAGCCAGGTAAGGTCATTGTCATTCCATATGCTGTCTCTCGAATAAGTGTGACTCTGGGGGGCTGTAACCGTTGTTTCGAGGCGTGAATAACATGGTGAGGATCATAAACGGATCGAATGCGGGTGGTTTGAAAAATGAAAGGTATTATCCTTGCCGGTGGTACGGGGTCCAGGCTTTACCCCTTGACCAAAGTGACGAATAAGCATCTGTTGCCAATTGGTAAATACCCGATGATCTATCACAATGTTTTTAAATTAAAGCAGGCGGGAATCAATGAAATCCTGATTGTTACCGGAAGAGAGCACATGGGAGACGTTGTGAATTTACTTGGGAGCGGTGAAGAACTAGGCGTGTCTTTTATTTATCGGGTGCAGGATAAACCCGGCGGCATTGCCCAAGCTTTAGGTTTAGCCCACGGACTCATCAAAAATGAGCCTGTTGTTGTGCTCTTAGGCGACAATATTTTTTCAGAGCCTTTGAGCCATTATGTAGATAGTTTTCGAAAAGAAGGCGAACAGGGAGCCAGAATTCTTATCACACAAGTAGATGACCCATCAAGATTCGGCGTTCCTGAATTAGATGGAAATAGAATTCTTTCGATTGAAGAGAAGCCCAAACAACCGAAGAGCAGCTATGCTGTAACAGGCATCTATATGTACGATGGGTCTGTGTTCGACATTATTACAACGCTCAAGCCATCAAAACGTGGTGAACTTGAAATTACGGATGTCAACAACGCCTACATTCGGCGAGGCGAGCTGACGTTTGAAGTCTTGCAGGGGTGGTGGACTGACGCAGGGACACACGAATCCTATTTCAAAGCAAACCAATTAGCAATGAATATTACGTACGATACAGAGGCGACGTAATCCATAGCGTCTCAGGGCTCAACGATGTGACATTAAGAACTGAGCATAGTGGATTGGGTTTCGGTATACATCCTGATAGTTTTCAAGTTCTTTATACATCGTCCGTTGCGGGTTTCCATTGACTTCGATAATCCATAGCTTTCTGTTATGATCTAAAGCTAAATCTACACTGAGTTCACCAAGGTGACATTTTCCATTCTGTTCGAGCAACGCGGCAGTCTTCCAACTGATTTCAGAGAGAGAAGAAAGCAGGACCTGTGTATCGCTCGCAGAGAACAAGGAATTCAGACGCTCCTCACCAGTGGTCACACGTTCACAGACACTCGTATTGAAGCACCCGCTGTAAGCTGTTCGGCTCGTAACATTCGTAACACCCCACGCCCCGCTTCGATCCTTTTGCAGAAGTACTCGGATATCAAAGTTTTTCTCGCCAACTTGCATGAATGGGATGCCTTGTTGAACGACATATTGTTTTGACTGTGTAAGCTTTTTTATCTCACCTTCCCATGAATGATCCTCTCTGCAAATCAAGTGTGGTGCAAAGTAGTGTTCAGAGATGTGGACTTCCCCTGTCTCGGTTTTGTTGACTCGGTAAACTCCTCTTCCGCGATTCCCTAGAAGGGGTTTTACATATAGCGTTCCATATTCCGTAAGCAGAGTATCCAGGTTGGCTTGATTATATGGAACGGTACGCGGCAAGTGTTTGTTCAGCTCTGTCTGGCAGAGAACATCATACGTGAACTGCTTGTCAAAGTGATTCACATGATTAAAACACCGGTTTCGACCAATGACCTTCTCAATACGTTGAAGTAACCGACGGTCAGCGCCGTAGCAGCGATTATATACAACGTCAGGGAACCGAAACCAATCGGTCAGGAATTGTTTGTTCGCGAAATGGAGTCCACTTATCTTTTTCGTCACCCAATTGATGGATGAAGGTGTAAACGTAAAGATTTTGATGCCCTTTGGTGCGACCTTTCGATAGGTCTGAAGAACGCGTTTTTGTTGACGTCGGTTGAAAACCATAATGCCAACATATTTCAGGTCTCTCTTCATGGCAGTCACTACTCCACTGTGGTATCGAGCTATCTAAAGTACGTGTCTGAGCAAGCGGCGCGTATAGACGAAAGTTCGTGTCCGATAAAAATCCACTTTAGCCTGAGAGCAGGACTCAATGAGGACGCATAATTGGAGGGCATTAGCACAGGACCCAATGGTTGCCCGTTTTCACATAGATTGAACAAGCGCCCACGCTAGTCAACTCGGCAGGGAATACCATGTACTACTTTTGGGTGAAGAGGAGTGTATGGTGTGGGTAAAGTAGGACCGCCAGGACCGCCAGGGCCAAGAGGCCCGCAAGGCGCACAAGGCGCACAAGGTGCACAAGGCGCACAAGGCGCACAAGGAGCCCAGGGAGCCCAGGGAGCACAAGGCGCCCAAGGCGCCCAAGGCGCACAAGGAGCCCAGGGAGCCCAGGGAGCCCAAGGAGCGCAAGGCGCACAAGGAGCCCAGGGAGCCCAAGGAGCCCAGGGAGCGCAAGGAGCCCAGGGAGCCCAAGGCGCCCAGGGAGCGCAAGGAGCGCAAGGAGCCCAAGGAGCCCAAGGAGCGCAAGGAGCCCAAGGAGCCCAAGGCGCCCAAGGAGCCCAAGGCGCCCAAGGAGCGCAAGGAGCGCAAGGAGCGCAAGGAGCGCAAGGAGCACAAGGAGCACAAGGCGCCCAAGGAGCGCAAGGAGCCCAAGGCGCCCAAGGAGCGCAAGGAGCTCAAGGAGCGCAAGGCGCCCAAGGAGCGCAAGGAGCGCAAGGAGCCCAAGGAGCCCAAGGAGCCCAAGGAGCACAAGGAGCACAAGGAGCACAAGGAGCCCAAGGAGCCCAAGGAGCCCAAGGAGCCCAAGGAGCCCAAGGAGCCCAAGGAGCACAAGGAGCACAAGGAGCACAAGGAGCACAAGGAGCACAAGGAGCACAAGGAGCACAAGGAGCACAAGGAGCACAAGGAGCACAAGGAGCACAAGGAGCACAAGGAGCACAAGGAGCACAAGGAGCAC
>NZ_LJCO01000012.1 GCF_001399675.1 Paenalicyclobacillus ferrooxydans | reverse complement strand
AGACATGCGGTTGATTGGCTGCGTTCACCACGGAAGGGATAAATTTCGCGAATGCATTCGCGTTTCCGATCGCATATTGCTGACGCATCACAGATTCAAGTTCGTTGTGAAACACCTGATATGCTGCCTTGTGATCTTCATCCATGTCTATGAAGACGGGCCGTTCATCAAGTTCTACGAGGGGTAATCCCATATCTCCCAACTCTAAGAACACCGTTTTATCGGCCAAATGGTTCACAAACAATTTGGGCGACAGACCCGGAACTTCTTTTGGAGGATTGAGGATCACCTTGCGAGAGGTGGACCCTCCTGCTGATGTCACGTCGTCTTCCGAATAACGACCACGTTGTTCCATCGTCCCATATAGATGCACAAACTTGTTTAAGGAACGATGGTCAAGACCATCCGCCTTCATTTCAGCCGGACAAATCCGCCAGAGCAGGTGATACAAACTCGATGCTTTTCCATCGCTGAGTGTTCCTGTCAGTCCCAGTACTCGTCTTGACGCACCCGCGATGGCTCCCATCGCTTCTCCTTGGCCACTGTTTGACTTATACTGATGAAGTTCATCGATAATGGTCAAGTCAAACCACCCACGCAAGTATTTCTGAATGAACCAGGCTGGTTGCAAGCGACGATGTTTGAGTCCACTGACGGCTTCCCGCTCAGGTACGACGTCTCGCATCAGATTTGCGCCACATTCCGAACAGTGATACTCGGTAATCGACTTCTTAAATACGTACTGAGTCCGCTGTCTCTTGCGACTTCCGATGGATAAGGCTGTATACGAGTTGAATCCAGTTGCTAGATCCTTAAATCCTAGCTTACGTTCAGCAATTTGGTCGGCCTCGTGATCGTGCTTATGTGCGTCCTTTTCAGCAGTCTTCGTATGCTTCTGCTGAATCCCACCGCATTCTGGGCACAGCCATACGTCCTCAATCATGGACACTGACGTGTAGTTATCGTGCCAGCGTGCCTTGTTTGGCACGACTGAGCGTTCCTTGTGAATCAGAGCCGGGGCTTTGGTCATTCCAAGCTTTGCCGTATCACGGGAGAGCAAGATAAATTCAATCGCAGCTTTGTCCCCCCTTCGTACACGTTTGTCCCGGTAACGAACAACATCCTTCCAACTCTCAATGACCGTAACTTTGGCCTGCGGTAATGTGCGGCCAATCTCGTCCCGAACCCATTTCGGTATCGTGATCCCGGGAACCAGCAGAAGTACGGCAAATCCATGCTTTGATTGATTAGCTAGTGCATTTGCTACAGCCAAACTGATAATCGACTTCCCGGTTCCCATATCCGACGAGGCGATAATTCCCTTGTTTGCATCAAAACCGTTCAAGATTGCCTGAACGGTATGTGCCTGTGCCGGGAATGGAACCCTTTGCATCTGTGCGATCGCTTCTTCAATTGGCCGATCCAGGTCATGAGCCGGCGCAGCCAAATCCTCGATGGTTGTCGCAAGATGAGGCGCGAATGTCTGCAAATAGTCAATAACCTGGTACTCTCCATTGTCATCTGGGCGTAGTGCCTCTGAAAGGGGCGGTGTAGCGGTAACGCCCGATGGCAACTCAATTCTTCTTTCCGCTAGGAGATGTCCAAGTATCTCCTTGGCTCGTTCCTCAGTAAATTCATCAGACAACTCAAAAGCCTTGAGCCCCTGCCACTGTGGAACATTTGGATCCGTCCAAACAGAGAGATCTTGCACATAGTCTTGTTCACGACAAACCTGCCAGATGACGTCTTTCCATCCCTGCACATAGGGCAGGTTGAAATCACTGGCGAAACGTCGCAGAAACAAATCTGCCACATCGCCCCCTTGTGGAACGATGATAATGCGCGATATACCCGGCTCCAGTTGCTCATCCACCGCCGCTTTATGCAACACAATGGCATGCGTCAGTTTCCCAATCGGCCGGGCAACAAACCGATAGGCGTATTTCTCCGTATCAAACAGGTCAGAGCTAAACGATTGACGATTCCACTTCAAACGCAATCTGTCGCCTTTGATGGCATGTGCAACAAGCGCCCGCGTTGGGCTGTCTAGATCGATGAGCCCAACCGCAATCAAATCCTCTGCGTTTTTCTCGACATTCCTTCGAGTCACCACCATGTGTACGGCAGCCTCAATAAAGTTCTTGTCATCCTGGTAGGATAGTATCTTCATTCATATACCCCAGCTACACCATCTCCAGGGAGGCCATCGCCCCCGGAAAGATGGTGCACCGGGGCCTTCGCCTCCTTTAAGATGGGTTACTGTAAGTCAAGAATGGTTCCATCTGGCTGAATGGTTCGAACTGCGGTGATGTACGACTCGGTATCAATCACAGTCTCCGAACCATCTTCATTTCTTACAATGTCTCGATTGACAATTTTCCTTGTCATCCCCACGACCATGTGGCGATGCTGTCCAAATCCGACGGCACCGTTCAGCGCGCCAGCCGAAATTAGTGTAGCCATGTGCGTTCGGCGAAACGGCAGTAAGGGACGTTTTAGGGAAGCTTGTACGTCCGTTGACATGAGCATATTGTCTGCAATTCGAAAGACCTCAGACTGCGCCAAATCCAGGCGTAACTCCGCTTCATCAAGCACGTAGCCACGAAACAAAATGGGTACCTCGATATTGGCTGCGGGCGGAACGAACCACATCCGCCCATCCGATTCTTCCAAATATGGCATGCGTTGCTCTATGTCTTTCCCGTACATGAGCATCTCATTTTTCATTTGACGATCGGCGTCAGACAACTCCTTCGCGCTCGTCAAATTCTTCTTGCGTCGATAACCGAAGACGACCACTTGGCGAAATGCCTGGTATTCATCGTCATCAAATCGATATACAGCCAAGTTCGTGAAACGGTGAAACAGTGCGTTCACCATCTCCGGTCCAAGCGTATAGCGTGGAATGACAAATACAAGCACGCCATCCGGAGCCAGTTGCTTGGACAAATCTCGTAGAAAAATGAGCTCCTTGCGCATCTCTAACCCCCCCAGACCAGAATGTGCGTCATAGGGCGGATTGAGAAAGAGCAGCTGCATACTTGCTACCTCAACACGTGCCCGCTCATATCCACAGTGCAGGACATGTTTTAATTTCTCTTTTGCCTCTCCTGCACGATGACCGTCAATTTCAACTCCGTAGGTAATAGAGCTCGGTGATACTGTACCGACTTGGCTCAGTGCATCCCCCTCTCCGCAACAAGGGTCGAAGAATCGTGCAGGTCCGGTCATCTGAAGCCGACCAAGAATTTTGGCCACCATTGAAGGGGGCGTTGGGTAATACCCCATTTTTGAGATTCCTTCGGTTCGCATTTGTCCCTTCACATCTTGTCGCTGGAACACGAGGTACCCCCTCCGCCCCAATCGAACAAGACGGAGGGTCACCTCCTTTACATATCTGTTATACAGTTATCAATTTGGACGGCTGATTAAAGTAGTCCTTGAGCCTTTAGACTCGTAAACCTCCCCGAATCTCCGACAATGATGTGGTCCAACACATCGATTCCAAGCGTGCGACCTGCCTCTACTAACCTCCGCGTAACCGCGATGTCTTCAGGACTTGCAGTCGGATCTCCGCTTGGGTGGTTGTGACCGACGATAATGTCGGATGCGTTAGCCAGAATTGCTGGTTTAAACACTTCACGAGGATGGACCAAAGACGCGTCAAGAGATCCGATACTGACGGTGTTTAACGCGTTCACATAGTGTTTGGTCGAAAGCACCATCACAACAAATTCTTCGCGATCGGTGTTACCGATGTATTCGAACAGGATATTCGCGGCATCATCTGCACAGCGGATTTGCCGACTCCCTGAATACTTGAAGTTCCGTTCTTTAATCAGTTCAATTCGAACCACGTTTATGGCTGCCAATTGTTCATTCCTCCATACTCCACCCGTCTGCACCAGGTGGATAAATTCCCCCAGTGCAGTGGGTTTCGTATGTCTGTTCAACGAATCAAGTCGATTTTCAATCGCTCGAGAAGGTCATGATCAGACACAGGCTTGAAGCACTGTGTTTGCGTAATTGCCTGCTTGGCCATTTCCATCGTTGGATACTCACACTCAATCCGTTGCATGAATTTCAGGGCAAAGAGAGGATTTCGCTCCACGTCCGTAACGTCAAAAGTTACATACGCTGCTTGAACCAAACCGTTGTTTACGATGACCGCAGCGTATTCCCACTTCGGGTCATCGATTTGGTAGCTGAGTATCACAACGCGTACCGTTGTCAGCGTCCCCAAACCTTGACGCCGATGCCCACAGTCAGGTATCTCTCGATAGGAGCGATGTGTCGATTTCGGCATGTCGTCCTCGCCATTCAATAACCAACCACGTTCGACGTTTATCACTTCCGCCTGAATTTACACCGCCTCCTTTTTCACACTGGGCTCTAGCTGTAACGTGGACAATATGGTGTCGGCTGCTTTTTGGATTCGTGTTCCACACGCTTTGAGCGTCTGTACGGCTTCTTCGCCTCTCCAGCCCACAATGTAGCCAAAAGAGTAATCTGCCGTATCGAAACCAAGTGCACTCGCGACGACAAAAGCGGTTGACTCGGCTTCGAGTTCTCGTGTTTCTCTCTCAGGTCGAGCCGCCAAGCTGTGCAACAGCCCGTGGGCCCATTCGTGAATGAGTACCTTTGCTTTTTGTGCTTCAGGCAGCGTCTCGACAATCTCGATAGAGCGAGTTCGATGGTTAAAGGAACCGAGCGCCCCACTCTCCATTTCATGTACTTCACAAAGAGGAAAGGGACAGGCTTGCCGCAACGATTCATACCATCCCGTGTGTCCATCCATGATGACGGGTACATCGACGGTTGGAATCGGTTCGCCGTCTGTTTGGGTTACGTCCCAGACATACACAGGACGAAACCCGTACAGAATTTTGCGTTTGGCTTCTTCACCTAGGGCGGTTTCTTCCACACCTGGCGGTGCTTCGTCCTCAATCTTTGTGTGGAACATTGGCGCAAGAATTGAAATACCTCGCTCACCCTTGCGAACGAAGCGCTCCATCTCTTTCCACTGTTGAAAACCAGCAACCATGGTTGCGTCCGGTTTTTGAATGAAAATCAGTAGGGTGTTGTGGAAGCTGTAACTGTGAAATCGGCTTTGAAACATCAAGTACCGTTTCCATTGTTCAGTATCCAGCAAGGATTCAATTCCCTGCTCTAACCGCACGAGCGCATCTTTGACCTTGTCATTCATGCATGAACGTCCCCAAGTATCACCGAGGGAGTGTCCCCTCAATGAAACAAGGGGACTTCCTCCCTTCGATTTACTGGATTATTGGCTCAGGCACTCACGCGTTCATCTGTTGGTTCAGTACTTGCAGTTTCCTTAGACACCGCTGTAGCGTTCGCCATTGGGGCAATCAGGCAGAGGCCTGTTTCACCAACGGGGTTGACCGTAAACGGTTGATTCGTTTCTACAAGACCTACCTCAATTTGCTCAATGCCTTCAAATGACCGAAGCAGTGTAATCCAGTAATGAATGTTGCACCACAGCGCAAGCGCTTTGTCGATCGAAGCGTTTTTCATTTCCACCGTGTCTCTCGCATTCCCATACTGTGATGAGATTGCGGTAAGCGTCAGTCTTTCTCGCGTGAATTCGAACTGTGCCCGTTGATGCTCCGTTTCAGACAAGATCGACACGCGTTCACACGCCTCCAGCAACTCCTGTCGGTCTACCTTAATCCGGTATAGCGGGTTATGCGGAATAATGCGTGACGTGTCGGGGTAGTTCCCGTCCAGTGCACGAATCACCATACGGTATGAATCGTCATCCCAAGACACAATAAGCGAACTTGAGCCAAAAACCAGCGTGATTTCCTCATCGTCATCGTGCGCGGGCAACCCGAGAGCCACCTTGTCTAACAGCGCTGCTGGTACGGTCAAACTTCGTTGTTCCCCTGTGATTGTCTGATATGGAACCGTGAACCCGGCGAGTCGTAGGCCATCCGTTGCCGTGGCCTGCAAAACGGACTCTCCAAGTGCCAAGTGGACCCCGGTCAGAATCGGTCGCGCAGGGCCTTTTGCCGTTGCATAAGTGGTGCGCCGCAACAGTCGATGCAATTCGGGGGCCAACAACACGACGGACGTGGTGTCATCATCTTCATTGGTGTACGGTGTGAAAAGTTCCGGTTCTAAGCTCGCCAATTCGTACTTTGTCTTGCCAAAAACCAGTTTGGTTTTCGTTGAATTGGCGTGAACTGCTACATTGCCGATCGCCTTTTTCACGATTTCAAAGAGTTCCTTGGCCGGTAAAAGGCAGGCGCCGGAAGTTTCAATCGTGACTGCCGGATCCGTAATTGTCTCGTACAGCGTGCGTCGTATCGACATGTCTTCACTGCTTGCATACAGATCGACACGATCATCCTCTTTGTTTGCCCGGATCAACACGTGTTTGAGTACCGGTCGGTTTGTCGAGTTCGGTACCACGCGTACAATGTCACGCAAGACTTTAACGAGTTCGTCACAACGAAATGTCACTTTCATCAGGTTTCGCGCTCCTTCCCCTCAACGGGTATCGTTTCAATCCGTTTTGCGGTACTAAAAAACCAGCCGTGTCCACACGGAGACCGACTTTGTCGGTACCCACAGGACGTCGCCTGGTTGAATGTTTGCGTCGATATGATTGCGGGTCTCAATCGCACCAACAACATATCGAGGATCCGTATTGGGACAATACACCTCGCCAAGTTCCCAGAGCGTCTGCCCCGGACCTACGGTTACAGATTTCCATCCGTCAAATCCCGGTGGCATGACTCGCAGCACCAGCAAGGCTTCGATGAGCAGGACGAATGTCCCCATACCGACGTATCGTTTGATGACTTTCACTTGGACCCCTCCGTGGACAAGATTTCACCCACGAGGCCGCTTCCCGAGGGTGAAAAAGCACCCCCTGGTAGCGGGCAGGGAACTACATTAGGCGTTCATTGCACTCATTCGTTTGCGACAAACGGTAATCGTGGAATCCCATTCGTCGGCTGCGTAAACCGTGATGACCGTATTCGGCTTGGCGAGCACGACGTGAATGGGCTTGCCATTTAAATCTCCACGTTTCATCACACGGTGTCGGTTTTCTTGAACCGTGACCCCGACTTGTGCAATCTGATCGATCACATCCACCGGAAGCCGCCTTTGTACCATCCGCTTTACAGCGTGAATGTCGTACACAGGTCTGTTTCTTTTCGTCACCATGGCTTTCACCACCTTACACTCGATGAAGTAGTTTCAATGTGTTGACCGATCCTCAGGCGACCTGTGAACTGACTTGGTGTTTTACTGTCAATTTCGTGTCCGAAACGTAAGCCGCAATGACTTGACCATTGAAATGCTCTGAGAACAGGTCCTGTACCGATTCCGCATTATCCACGTAAACCGGCATGGCCTCTCCTTTCGCTTCGGCTAGCACACGGCCAATTTCGAGGTCGCAGCGGATTTTCTCGGAGAACGATAGTAAACGATACGGTCTGCCTTTCCACTCGATCCGAAACGATTCCCGAATTTCGCCTGTCTCTTTGTTCCAATCCATTAAATGAATGCGCACATGCTCAAACAAGCCATTTAGCTTTTCATGTTGGGCACGAACAAACTCAAAGCGAAAATCTTGCAAGGCTTTTAACTTGCGTCGATAGGCTTCAAGCTGCTTTTGCTCATCCATCATGTATTGTTTGGTTTGGGCAATATTCTCCTTAGCCATTTGATACGTCCGTATCATGGCCTCGTGAGCAATTCTCAGCTCCTGCTCGTTACGTAGTTGCTTCTCCACCTGTTGAATGAAATCTCGCAGGTTCAGGTCTACTTCGGGCACTTTGGGAAGAGACTTAAGATGTTCAATCTCAGCTTTGACCCGCTTCCCTTCCACGACAATTTGCTCGAGGTTCCTCTGAATCCCCTTTTGTTTCAAGGCCACCTGCTGCCGAATTTTATTGGCTTGATCGGCGGGCAATTTTTGACCACATGTATGACAGTGCGTGTCAACCTTTGGTACACTCGCTTTTAACGTCCGATAGGTATCGGCAAGCGATGTGTGTTGAGCGAGCAACTCTTGAAGCCGCTTATCTCGGTTCTCAAAACCCGCTTCATGTATTGTCGTTTCACGCTTTGCTGCCTCAACCTGGTCTAACATCTCACTCGTAATCTTGCTTACGAAAGGGCTTGGTTCGCCTCGCTGGATAACCGATTCATAGGCGTCCATTTCGCCTTCAAAGCGCGTAAGAGACTTCTGCACTTCAACAATCTCTTCACGAACTCTTTTCATCGCGTAGTCGACCGATTCAATGCCCATGACGAATTTATCGTGGGCTAACAGTTCGACTGAATCGGAGGTCATTCGTGCCAATACGTCCTCCTTTGGAACATCAGGAACGCATTTCGCAAGGATCGCTTTCGCTTCTTTTGGCTCCAAACTACTAAAATAGCCCGGGAAGAACATGGAGAGGAATTCGGAAACCGACCCGAACCAGCCCTCTATTTGGCCTTCCTTGGAACGCGATCCATTCACCGTAATTGCGGATGCTCGTTTACCGGATCGCATGCGTGAAATCGTGAGAGATATCCCCCCCGAGTTGACGAATGTCACCGCAACTCCCATACTTTTTGACCCAATGTGCATCAGGTTTTCATCCTGCTTGCTTTTGCCAAGAATATCTGTACCGTAAAGGCACCAGACCACGGCCTCAGCAATCGTCGATTTACCGGCACCATTGTGACCATAAACGGCTGTTACAGGACCGAACTGAATTTCCATATGCTCATGACACCTGAAATTCTCCAGCGTGATGGATTCAATTCTCATGTTTCATCCACCCTTCAAGATTCATTGTTTTGGACAATCCATGAACGGGATGTCGGCAAAAAGTCGGTTGAAGTTTTGTTTCAAGCGGACATCTGCTTGCGCAAATTGCGAACCGCCAAGCTGTATCCAGCGTACGTGAAGAGTGCATAGCTACCGTCCGACCGCGTGCGAACTAGACACGGGATACCACGTCTAATCAAGAATCGCTTAGTCCGAAGCGCTGATTGATAATCTTTCGTCATCGTAATGAATGCATTCATCGTGTTTGCCTCCTGTAAGATCAAAAAAACCAGTTTGAACTCAGAGCTGTTTGTGCTCCTGTCCGTACTGGTCGATTCGAACCCATTCGGTTCGTGGTAGTTACATCAATGAGCCATGTTGACTCATAGTTTGCAACCACTTCATGATTTTTGTTTCCCACTTCGATAGTTCTCCGCCTTGTAGCGCTTCTTGAAATTCCGGAATGAAACGACAGTCGAACCTTGCAGCTGGCCGGAGGTTTTCCGGAACGAGTTTTTCGATCCGCTCCGCTAACCACTCGTCTCTCATCAGGTAAAAATCCTGACCATCGTACCTGTAAACCGGAAAGTTCTCGAAGACCACACCACGTAAACCTGTTACGGTTCGATACACTTTCTCCACATCCTGATTCACTGAGTCCGACCGCCTCCTGCTCTGATGATGTCAACATCATAGAGCAACTTGCGCAGCGTGTTTGACGTGTCTGTGCCTACTTTTTGGACTGACCGGTGCTATGGCAGTAATAATGCCAAAATGTAAACGGCCATACCTCATACGAACGACCACAGCAACAGTGATCCATCGCCGCTTCTTATCCTGACCGGTAATTGAAAAAACCGGATCCAGGTTTGAAAAAGGCTGCTCACCATACGGGTATTCGTTCGGCCTATACATTTCATCCGGTAGATTGTTTTCTACAACATATTGAATGTCTGCAAAGTCAACGTTTCTTGCGGTCATTTGTAGGACAGCATGTTTACTCCGACTGATGTACCCAAGGCATAGATGTCGAAGTAAGGCCTGCTGCAAATCCTCCCAAACTTCTTCAAACGAACGACCATGATTCAAATCCGTCCACCCATCGTCCAACACACGTGAGGATTTCGCCCTCTCGTTGGTTGAACGAGAGGGGCGTCCCTCCTTTCTGTGTTGTCAACAGTGATACTTTGTTAACCGATCATATTTCCGGACCGGTGCTCGACCGTGCGTACGGTGCTCATTGGCGTTCGCTCTAGTTGTGCCAATCGGTACATCATGCGACTTCGTTCGATTTCCTGAATGACCGCATTGACACGCCTACGTCGTCCATACAGATTCCAGCGAATTTTTCGTATGATACTCATGTATCATTGCTCCCTTCTACAGGTAGTAGTTGAATTGCTTTGCCTGATATCAAGCCGAATACGAATCCGCAAATGGATCGTCATTGAATTCGGCTGGTACATCATCTGCAAACGGATCGTCGTTGTATCGGGAAGACATCGGTGTGGGTTCACGAGATGCACTCCGTTCACCCGTTGGTGCACTCGAAGGCGAATTGGCGCCGTCACCCCGGTCAAGGAACCGGACGTTTTCGGCGACGACTTCTGCTACGCGTACTTTTCGTCCTTCGCGATCCTCGTACGACCGAATTTGTAGTCGTCCATCCACGCCCGCCATACGTCCCTTGTGCAGATACTGCGCACAAGTCTCGGCTTGCTTTTGCCAGACCACGATGTTGACGAAATCCGTTTCCCGTTCGCCCTGTGGATTCTTTCGTGCGCGATCCACCGCTAACGTAAATGACGTGACGGCCGTTCCCGAATGGGTGTAACGCAGCTCCGGTTCGGCTGTAAGTCGGCCAATGAGAATCACTCGATTCATCATGAGGGCATTGCCCCTTTCTACATTCGTTTTAGGAAACCACCTTGAAATCGACAAGTTCGAGTCGATCCACCCAGCGCTGTGACTGCGTGACCTCAAATCGGATGGCAGTACCTTCCCGTAAAGACTTCAACTTGTTAACGACCGTTGGTTCCGCAGTGAGCAGTTCCAAGAGTTCCCCGTCAAGAGACGCGAGGCGAACCATAGCCGCTTCTGTATCTCGGTAAGGCTTGAATTTCACCTCGCTTACAGCCGCGATATCGGCTCCTTCAGATACTGACTCGTACCCGGGTTCTTCCTGCATGCCCAGTTTGTCGTCGACAATTTGAGTATCCAGGTATAAGTCATCCGGGAGTTCGTCTTCTGGAATGGGTTCAACACTTGGCATGGTCGCAGTTAAAAGCGGTGTTCGTGTCATAAAATCCGTGAGCTTCATGTCGTCAATTCCAAGTGTGAGGACATAAACAGTTTTCGGACGGCCATCGGGATTGACCACCTTCGGAACAATCCGGAGCTTTAACGGGACCATTGCGATGCGACCACCCGTGAGTGCCATAACCATTTGAATGCTGCCATTCAAGTTGATAGTGGTATGCCAACTTGACGTATCGAGTTGCCAGACACCGATGCCAGGGACGTCAGGTAGAAAGAACTGAAGCTGCCCGAGTTCCTTGCATTTCCCCTCTTGGAAGACGGGACAATCACGATATAGACACTGAACCTGAATACGTCCACCTTGTCCGTCTACGCGGTTCGCCGTTTCACCGTCCCCTTTGCAGTACAGTTCATATCGCTCACCGACTCGCCTATAAGACGAAAGGAATTGCGGGAAAAACTGTTCTGGACTGTTCGACGGGAATGCGACGGTGATTTCGCGTGGCCGGTCTCCGTAGACTGAACGAAACGCTTCTACCGCGTTCTCGCTGGTGGATTCGTCCGGTTTCACCACGAAGTAGTCCACTGCAGTCGGATACTCGTTTCCACTTCTTTCGGATTTTTGCTTGACGCCTAAATGGATTTTCCCGATTCTCGGAATCCGTGAGACGTCACTACGGCCTTTAATCGGCATGTAGACTCCTCCCTTTGATGGGAACCCAATTTCCTAGACGCACATTCAAGTACGCTGAATTGGCTCAACTTTATCCGTGTTACGATTTACGGTGATGTGTTCGGGATTCAGAGAAATCTCGAGGTAGGTGCGACCTTGACTCGATGTCGTCGCGATGTGAGGTTGGCTGGCAGATGCAGCGAAAGGTACAGTGGGTTTAACTCACAATTCGTTTCGGTGGAATTCCTTGTTCGTCGAAGTGGATGGCACGATGTGTACCGCTCGAATCGCCGTGTTTTACTGAATGGGTCAGTGCTGTTACTACGCGAATTGCTACTTCCTGCTGTGTTCGCGAGTGAGTTGTTTCAATCTTCATACCTTCACAGACCATCTTATATAACCGTTCATCTTGCTCCTTCCGGAATTTCTCGTATTGACGCCACTCACGCCAGATCCAATCAAGCGTTCGACGTCGATACAAAATCCATTGTTTCTGTGTGAACGCCTTAGGCGCAACTGGGGAGGGAGTACGATGCGTGAAACCAATCTCCGCTAGTTGTTCACGAGTCAGTTCTTCGGCCGGATGACGTGGAAACTTCCGCTTACCAACTGGATACAGTTCATCTCTTGCTGCTTGAAATGTCACGCCATTGAGCCAGGCATGAAACGCAATCGCCCCGCCCTTAGAACCACACTTTTGGCAGAAAAAAGTGTCTTTGACCGATGACACATACAGATGATACTGTCGCCGTTTGTCATGACACACTGGACAATGAGCTTTATACTGCCCAAATCGAGTCGTTGGATAGAGCGGGAACTTGTTTCTCACGGCAATCTCTTCGATGCCAATCAATTCAATCGCCTCCGTTCAATCCCCATACTTATCACTGCATGGTTCTGCAGTTGGGATGTATTTGACCTTTTCATCACCCCTCTCATGAACCTTTCCCAGGCAAGAAAAACCGGAAAAACACAAAAACAGACTCGCTCAACCTGTATTTTCAGGAGTGCCAGTCTTGTTTATCTTGTATCCGTGGCATACACGGTGGACCCGTCCCATATTGACCGGGACCTCGTAGAATTTTGAATCGATCACGAAAATTGAGTTGGTAAGTAACTGCTAGTAGGGGATAATGTGTTACTCTGCAACGAGGCTTCTTCACACTAAAATCGTCAATTATGGAGGAATGACGGAAAAGTGACCGCCTTAGGGGTTTTAACCTGTATCATGTGTCCTACTCCACGATGACACGTGATTCATCGCTTCTTCAGATATCCGGCTTTGTTCCCGTTTCGTCCCCACACGAGTCAGCCTTTGTTCCCAATCTGTATGCATCCTTCTCTGAACTCCAATTTCTGCTGCCAGAGAATCAATCCATACAGAACTGCATGAGTCATCACTTAAAGTTAAGCACGGCGCGTTTTCGGGGATGCGCTGGAGTGGCTCGTTACTCTGATCAACTTTTCATTACCATTCCTACTCTTTGTTGATCTTCTTCACTCGCCCTATACAGTACCGTGATTGACTCAATACCGTATACTCCACCCACGTGCTTCGCTTATCCTCACAAAATAAAAGAGGAATAAACTAGTTCCTGATCCCAGGATGCATATCAGGACTTTGTCAATGGGGTATTTATACGCCTTTATAGTAGATTACCTAAAGTCTGGTGTCAATCGTTGGATTTCGTGTCGAAACTGTTTGCGCTTTTTAAGTGCACATGACGGCATATATTGAGTGTTCGAATCCAACACTGGCGAGGATTTTTACGACCTTAGATAATTCGTCATTTAACCATTTTTTGGCGAGTTAAGCACACAACGGGCACACCATCAAACCTTGAAACCAGGTATTTCCGACCAATACACCAAGTAGGAACAAAGCGCCTGCGGGACCGGGGCGCGACGCACTAAAGTACCTTAGGCTTATTTACAGAGAAATTCCGGATACCACGAACCGACAGGTCAACGCACAGAAGACACCACATAAATATGCACATATCCTCAATGTTCATACATAGTAAGAAGGATCTCCTTATGTCGCTAACCTTTTGGCGAAAGATATTAGCTTGCCTTTAAATGGATACACGCATAGTAAATCTGGATTGTAATTAGAATCTCGATGTCCTCGGTTCCAACGCTGACAAGACCGGGGAAGCGGTTAGTAAACAACTCGAAGTCAAGAAATGCTGAAACTCATCAACATCCTTGACGAAAGCGAGCGGATGGTGATTGGCCTGCGCTTTGGCCCCCAAATGGGCAAGAGTGGATGCAAAACGAGATTGCCGGTCAACTGCGAATATCCTGCTCTTATGTCTCAAGCCGGAAAGGCAGGCACTCTTAAAGGACGATCAGGTGATTGAGGTCGTTGACCGGACCTAGTTTGCAGGTATTTGCTGGATTTGTTAGCGGACACGTCGAAGTCATGGTGCGGTAACTAGAGCAATAGCACGATTCCCCCTCCCTAGAGCCGGGCTATGATCTCTGCTTCTTCAGATGGAAGAAAATCTACGTGGCGGCATGAGGCAGGAGCAACGACTGATGCTTTGCATACACGGGAAGACGAATGCGCCAGTGGCGTACATGGTGAACCAGAATCCCAGTCAGATGGAACAGTCTTCGTTTGAGCCGTTCGGCGGCCCACAGCCGCCCCCATGGTTGACGCGCGACTTGCCTGTACAGCACGAGTAGATTCTACGCAAGTAGCTTTAGGCCTTCCAGCGCTTTGTTGGCGTCGAAATTTTGGAATCCTTTATCCATGCGGACGGCGCGAATGTTAACGCCATCCCACAACTGGTCTTTCATCGCCTTGTAGAAATCCGCCAATCCATCGGATGTATGTGGGTGACCAGAGCGCAACTCATCATAGAGACAACAACCAGTGAGTGAATCAAACGCTAGCAAGGGATGGAAAATCGCTCGTCCGTGATGGGGGTGATTATATCCACAGCGGATTGTTGCTGAGAACCATAAACCGTCTCTACAGAGGAGTCGATATCGACGATGATGCCCTGTCCTTTGGTGAGAAGTGACTTTGGGATTTGTCTACGCGCCGAACGTATTGCTTTGATGCCAGTGTCGGAACCCAGCCGATTTCAGATTCGCCCAATTCGAACGAAGGACGTGTCTATCGAATTTCATAAGGGGGTGCCAGAACCCTTTGGACCGTCCGACGCAGGCTTAAAATCAATCTCATAAGTCTCTTGCGAGGAAAACCTCGTCTTAACTGGGGTGGGAATTGAATATCAGGATACGAGGTTTTCTCATTCGCGTCAACTCGAAGCGCCTGACATTAGTTAATCGAAAGTCTCCTTCAGGTCCTTATACAACACAGTTGTATTAGGCAGTTTCGGTACGTTCAACTTCAGCTTCAACAGGGGATCCTTTCAATGTCCTCAAAGTGGAAAATCCGTTCCTGGCCCAGCAAGAAACCGACAATGACGGTCAAAGCAATATCGTCCATGTGGAACTGCATGTTTCCGCCCTTGGGTAACCCATCTACCCAAAACTCTATGTCAATCCCCGTTACCAAAGCGAAATCTATGAGATCCATTGTTCGCCAAAGGAGTTGGCGGTGTTAACCCAAAAGGTGCTCCCTTTTGGCGAAGATGTTGTTCTCGACAAACGCATCTTAGCCAAAAGGGAGCACCTTTTTAATTATTCACATCAGTTCATGAATACACAATCGCCGAAATCAGGGTTCATCAGTCCGATACGAGAAATCAAAAACGAAAGCCCTACGTGTACCGGCCACCGCTTGATAATCCACCCTGATACCTGCCCCATCTTAAATGCAAGGGTATGGGTCACCCTATACCCTTGCATTTACCACTCGGCTTCGCCTGCGTAATCCTATCATATCTAGAGGCTTTACAGGTGCCGTAGACGCTTCTATGACCGCACACCTGTCGGTGATCAGGCTGCCTTAAACCTCTTAGCCAATCCAACGGTATGAGACCATGTTCTTACATATACACACTGCCAAATATACATAGATAAAATCTAATCCGATTTTTGGATCTAGCTTCCGTGCGGAGTGAATACCACGTCAGTTGCTGCATGATCGCGAGATTCATTTGATCTAATTGGCTCTTCAAGAACGATACCGACAGCAACAATCGAGGTACCAAAATTAAACCAGTGGAACCAAAGTTTACAAGGTAGTCTCTTGTAAGATGCCATCAGATGACGTAGCGGAGGGCCCAAACTTTCCGGCGAGTTCTAGACCAGGGCTGAATCAAACTTTCTTGATTAATCAGGATCATTAAAATTGTGTGGTGACATTCAAATACATCAGCCACACATTCGTTCACTGACTTGTGCCCAGCCTCGGGTAGAGAGCCCGTCCGAACTAGCCCACACACAACCTGGATATTGTATATGATTTTCGGAAATACTTTTCTTGCCTGCAAGGCAGTTACTCTTTTGTACCCTGTTGCTTACCACGAGACTGCTCCCATTGATTTACCTTTTTTAGAAAGAACCACACGGACAAGACAGTTGTGAGATTATATACCACAAGCATTAAGGCCCACCCAGCCAATGTTTCGTGCTTGTGCATGGCATATATTTCTAGTAAACCATGAGTAACGACGTAGATAGTCGAATACAAAGTACCACTTAAAGTGCTTTGCAGGATACTGAAACCTGAATCCATAAGCGTTAGGCTGAGCGTTGCAAGTAATGCTGCCCACATCGCAAATTGAACATAATTGGACGTATTCACAAAAGCACTGAACAATCCTGCTATGAGAGCGGCCATCAAAACGAGCAGCAACCTTACAATGACTTTCAGCATGATGTACGTCTCCTTATTCTAAATAAAAAATGGCTGCTACGGCTGAGTGCGCCACAGGAGTGAACCCTTATGGTCTCCTCTTCACTGGCTTTACATTGTGATTATTTTTCCCAGAAACGTACCGAAACAAACTGGAGCTTGAGATTATGTTTTGGCGAACGGGTCTGTTGTACTTAAGCCGTACGGCATACATACGAATAAACACGACAACAACGATTAAGACCAACAACGGGGTGGGGCGTTTGAAACTTTCTCCGCCTAGCCAAACAGCGATGCCCACAAAAATTGCCAGTACGGCATGTACCTCTTCTTGTAGGGCGATGGGTTTTCGTCCCGCCAACAAGTCTCGAATCATCCCGCCTCCAACTCCTGTAAACAGAGCTGCTACGACAATGACAAAGGGGCTTCCGCTTATGTGCTTTGCATAGAGTGCCCCTTGAGTCGCAAATGAGGCCAGCCCAATCGAGTCAAAGAAAAACCCCCACTTTCTCCAATGATGCATCCATCTGGTTGACAGCAGGTAGAGAACCGATAACGCTACCACCACCGTGAGTAGAGTTTGACGATTCCAAAGCTGGATTACAGGTACACCAATAATCGTATTTCGAATCACGCCACCACCAAAAGATGTAGTCAACCCTAAGAAAAATACTCCCACAAGGCGATACCGTGCTTCCAACGCCACAAAGGCTCCACTTGCAGCGTAGGCCACAGTCCCAACTCCGTGTAGAATTAGCCATCCCAAGGTGTCCATTTCTGTCCTCCAATTTAATATTTCTATCCAAAACTCGAAGAAACTCTTTCGGGGTGGGTGTAAATATTGAACGAGTCGCCCCGTACGAATCCGACCGTAGTAATATTAAGTTCATCAGCAATATCCAGAGCTAGGGCCGTTGGGGCCGATTTGGCGAGGACGACCCCTACGCCAATTTTGGCCACCTTTAGGACGACTTCCGAAGATAACCGCCCACTAAAAGTAATTACCTTTCCTCTTAGTGAAATGTTGTTTTTTAACGCATGCCCAAACAATTTATCCAAGGCGTTATGGCGACCGATGTCCGCACGGGCAAGCAAGAGTCGCTCCGCATCCGCTAGACAGGCCACATGTACTCCTCCCGTCTCATGAAATACATCCGCCGATTTCTCCATTTCGTCAATGAGTCGAAAAATGGAATCCGGAAAAATAACAGCGAGGTCTTCCACCTTCTTGGCGGTATGAGCGTCATTATAAAAGTAGAAGCTTTGCCGACTCTTTCCACAACAAGAGGCAATATACCGCTTGTTATAGAACTCTTGGTTAAAGTTCACGGCTGTTGAGGTACGAACACGGGCCGTACCTCGAAAGGTACTTAGCTGTATATCCTGTATTTGATCAATGGAACGAATGACTCCCTCCGACGCCAAAAACCCGACGACCAAATCCTCCATGTACTCCGGACTGCAAACTATGGTCGCCATTTCATGGTCATTGACATAGATGGTTAAGGCATATTCTGTCGCGACCACGTCATTTTGTGTTTCGATAAACTCTCCTGCACGATAACGAATGATCGTTCGTTCAGCTTTCACAGGAAGCCTAAGAGAATTAGCCTGTCGCTCCATACCTTACCCTCCCTCTGTTGGTTATCCCTGATACACCAGGCTGACCCCACACAATCTGCAGGGTTAGCATTCAAACCATCACAGATAAAAGCATGAATTCCTACAATGCCTGCCCCAGCCCCTGCAAGAAACCCAACATCAGGACCAAGGCACGGTTCATTCCCGGGTCCCTAAGTGCTTTTGCAAGCTCAAACATTCCTGCTTTCTTGTTGGATTCAAGTCTTTCCTGACCTGCCTCCAACCCGGACACCAAGGCTTCTGTCAGTGTCGAAAGTTGATTGGGGTCTATCTTACTGACCGTCCCCATCGCCGTCATTGCATTCTTTACCGTACCCAGGACCGAGGGCTTTAAAATTTGCTCAAGCAGAATCCCGGCGATCTTCTCCTTTGATACGAGCAAGCCATGAAGGATATCGAAAATACCACTTTCATGTAAATCTTGAATCACCTGCAAGAGACGCTCTAACGCTTCTTGACGCTCAACAACAGCGGCTTGCAATTCTTTGAGAGCCATAATGTCCTGCTCCTCTGATGTAAACTCGATATATTTAATGTTGGTGGTTGGTTGAGCCATGGTTTACTACCTCCTGCGCTTGTTTCTCTACCGAAATATACCCTGGCCGATTCCACTTGCGTTGGACTTCAACACCTTGTTGTGGATTACGTGTGCCAAATCGCGGGTTGTTCCTGGGTAAGGGGCTGCGCCCCTCCGTTCGAAGAATTTCCATCCGCACAAAGGTTTCTTTATACGCTGGGGTATCCGTGCGCGTATCCTTTGCCGGACCTGTGAGCAGATTCACCGCGGACTCGTCACTTGTGGTGTTCATGGGTAAATACAACTCTTTACCGCGTACCTTATCGGTCACAATGACGTGTACTTTTACTTTTCCATGCGGCGATTCAAGACGTACCAAAGTTCCGTCCTTGAGACCTCGCTCTCTCGCCAGTTCCGGGGAAACCTCAAGAAAGGTATCTGGAACCTTTGCTCGCAGCCCTTCAGATTTATCCGTCATATTTCCTTCATGGAAGTGCTCGAGCAAACGCCCGTTATTCAGGTGTAAGTCGTAGTTTTTATCCGGCATCATTGGCGGCACCCAGTTGGCAGAGACCAATTGGGCCTTGCCATCAGGGTGGCCAAAGCCGTCTGTATACAAGAGCGGGGTATCCGTGCCATCGGGAGCGACCGGCCAAAGTAGACTTTTGTAGCCTTCGAGCCGCTCGTAACTAACGCCCGCGAAGATAGGGGCGACGGCGGCAGCTTCGTCCATGACATCGCCCGGATATTCGTACGTCCAACCGGCTCCCAATCGGTTCGCGATGGCACAAATAATTTCCCAGTCCGGTCTCGACTCTCCGAGCGGTTTCATGACTTGATACAAGCGCTGAACGCGTCGTTCGGTATTCGTGAATGTGCCCTCTTTTTCTAAACTCGGGCTGGCGGGAAGAATCACGTCGGCGAATTGGGCGGTTTTGGTCAAAAACATGTCTTGCACAACAAAGAAATCAAGGTGACTCAGTGCCTCATGAACGTGGTTGGCGTTCGTATCGACCCACGCCATATCTTCACCCATCAGATACATTCCATGTAGTTTCCCCTCTAAAATGGCATTCAACATCCATTGATTGTCCATGCCAGGAACTCCAGAGAGGGGAGTCCCCCACGCCTTTTCAAACTTCGTACGTACGGTCTCATCGCTCACGAGTTGATACCCGGGCAGCCAGTTTGGCAGCGTGCCAAAATCGCAAGCTCCTTGCACGTTGTTGTGACCACGAAGCGGGAACGCACCTGCACCCGGTCTAGCAAAGTTTCCTGTTACGAGCAGCAAATCACTAATTGCGCCACTGGTTTCACTGCCTCCACAGTGTTGCGTCACGCCCATCGCCCATAAGACAGCGACACCGTCTGCTTCGTGAATCATGGTCGCCATTTGAATGAGTTCTTCTCTCGATATACCGGTAACTTGCTCCGCGTAATCGAGGGTATAGGGTTCAAGAGAGTGCAGGTAGTCGTCAAGTCCCGTGACTTTCTCACTTAAGAATTTCGTATCATGCCAATTTTGATCAACGATGTATTTCGTCACAGCAGACAGCCAAACGTGATCGGTTCCCTGATTTGGTCGAATGAACAAGTCAGCCCGCTCTGCCATTTCGTGCTTGCGTAGATCCACGACCATGAGCTTTTGTCCATTTAATTTGTGTGCCCGTTTGACTCTCGTAGCTAACACTGGATGCGCCTCTGCAGGATTGGCACCAACAATTATGACCAGTCCCGCTTTTGCAATGTCTTGAATGGTCCCTGCATCGCCGCCAATTCCGACTGTTCGCATGAGCCCGTCTGTTGCTGGAGACTGGCAATACCGTGAACAGTTGTCGACATTGTTCGTTCCGATGACAGACCGGGCCAACTTCTGCATCAAGTAATTTTCCTCATTGGTCACCTTGGATGAGGAAATGAACCCTAATGAATCTGGCCCATATTCGCGTTTAATCGTCTGGAATTTCTCCGCAATCAGGTCCAAAGCCTCATCCCAAGTCGACTCATAAAACGCATCACCTCGACGAATCAACGGCTTCGTCAACCGTTCTTCACTGTTCACAAAGTCCCAGCCAAACTTCCCTTTGACACACGTCGAAATACCATTGACCGGTGCATCCTCACTCGGCTCAATCTTCAAGATCTGGTGCCCTTTCGTCCACACATCAAACGAACAACCCACACCGCAAAATGTACATACGGTCTTGGTCTTTTGAATCTTCTGTTCACGCATCGCGGATTCCACTTCAGATACGGCGAATATCCCTCCATAACCCGGTTCGACCTCTTTCACCAGTTCAATCATAGGATTGAGGACATTCGAAGGGATGCCGGACAGATACCCAGCTTGTCCCAACATCGACTTTTCCATCAACGCATTCGTGGGACAGACGGTCACACAGTGACCACAGGATACGCAGGACGATTCATCGATGGCCACATCTCCATCCCAAATCACTCTCGGCATATCGCGTTCCCAATCGACAGACAGGGTTTCGTTGACTTGCAGGTCCTGACAAGCCTCGACACAACGTCCACAAAGGATACATTGGTCCGGGTCGTAGCGATAGAAAGGATTACTCATATCCTTGCCATAGCCTTTAGAACGATACGGGTATTTTTGGTGTTCAATTCGCATCAGTTCCGCCGTGTTATGCAAGGTACAGTTGCCGTTGTTGTTATCACAAACCGTACAGTACAGCATATGATTCTCAAGAATGCGGTCCATGGCTTCCGTTCGGGCCGCACCAGCTAAAGGACTGGTAGTGGTTATTTTCATCTTCGGCGCTACGGGTGTAGAACAGGCCCGTACCAATTCACCATCTACTTCAACCATGCAAGTATCGCAGGTTTGAATGGGCCCTAGATTTGAATGATAACAAACATGAGGGTGCTCGATCCCATGTTGTATCATCGTCTCTAAGATCGTTTCCCCGTCGTAGGTGTCGTATTCTTTTCCGTCAATTTGTAATGAAAATTGAATCCTCAATGCCCCCGAACTGCTCATCAATATACCTCCCGGAAAATAGAAAACTCCACTAAAACCTAACCCCTGAGAAGGAGTTTGATTTTAGTGGAGTAGCGAAAAGCACATCCTGTACTTTTAATACCAATCCACAAACACAATTATTTTGTAGTAGTACAAATGTATCACTCTCAAGTATCGCCGTCTAGTCCTAATGGACGATCAAATACATAGACCGTCACAGCAATGTCCAATTCCACATCGAAGTCACAAAACAAAGTAATCAGTTTTGCATCAACCACATTTTCAATTTCGGACCGAATTTGGCTTTCTTTGTAGATCTCTTTGACAAATGTCGTACGAAGTTCTCGAACAATTCGTTTCCCTTCGTCGTTCCGAATCGCAAATTTCTCCACACTCGTCATATTCCCTTTCATTTCACAGACGGCCCACGAGCCTACAAACCGTGTGGTAATTTGATCCGGCCCTTTCCCGACATGCTTCTTTCGAACATCCCGGACAAGATTGTTAAAAGTATGCACAATGCGTGTCACCGCCAACTCATTTACCCCCTCTTTGGCGTTACAGTCCCCCGGCTTGCAGTCTGACTTACTACAGATTGAACATCTTTGATAAAGAGACTTCGGAAGAGATAAAATCCCGGAGCCAGCAGTGCGAATCCAGCGACAAAAATCACAAGCGTTGTGACGAACATGGAATGATTCGACGCCGCATCTGAAAAGGTTAAATAGGGGTATAGCACATACGGATAATGAGCACACCCGTACGCAATCTGCGCCAAGACGAGTTGGATCACCGTGGCCCACAAACTCATGCGCACCTTAGTCATTCCCACAGGTCGAAACAGTCCTGCATAGCCGACGAGAAACATCACGAAGGATAAACCAAGGATCGGCCACCAGGTAACAAGTCGATGACTCATATCCAGTTGACCATGCATGGAAGAGACGATGGCGAGAATTCCACTCACCGCACTCAGTGGTCCGACCCATTGGGCACTGCGGCGAAATGCAGCGAAG
Organism: Paenalicyclobacillus ferrooxydans; assembly: GCF_001399675.1. Lineage (GTDB taxonomy): Bacteria > Bacillota > Bacilli > Alicyclobacillales > Alicyclobacillaceae > Alicyclobacillus_B > Alicyclobacillus_B ferrooxydans. The sequence continues at coordinate 26,758 of NZ_LJCO01000012.1, read as the reverse complement.
GTTTCCAACGAACCGGCCTGTTTAGCATACTGTGCCAGAAAGAGTGCAGACAAATACAAAGCCATCAGAATCCCAAACGCGAGAAATACCAGTACCTGTGGTGAAAACAGGAACTTAGCAAGTGGCAGAACATAAGCTCCTTGGGTTCCTCTGCTTACATACCCTCCCTGCGATAAACCTAGAATGGTGGCAAACAGCCCAGGGAGAATGAGACCCGTGAGTCCAACCACCCAAATAATCGGACCGCGCTTTTGCTCCGACGCATAGCCAAACTGCCAATAAGCCCCGCGCAAAATCAGTAATCCCAAAACCATCGACGCGGGAATGAGGAGAATGCTCCCGTACGCATAGGCAGCTCCAGGAAACAATCCGACGATCGCGACGGGGATGAGGACAAGGAATGAGTTCACCAACTCCCAAGTGGGAGAGACAAACGAGTGGGCAACTTCTTCAGCCTCCCAGTTTTTGCGTCTGCTAAAGTACCAGCGCCAAAAACTCGATCCAAAATCAATGCCTCCGAGAATGGTATAGATGGATATCATGGCCCAAATAAATGCGGCTCCCAAGGCTACTATGTTCACGCCAAGTTCCCTTCTTTCTCATGTTTTACAACATGAGTGGTGTACGTAACCTGGTACTCCGAAAGAGGATGGTTACGAAAATAGCGTTTGAGTGCCCAAATGGTTGCAATCAATAACACACCATACAAGCTGACGAAGCCCACAAATAGGATTCCTACACTTGCTGACGGTGTGACTGCTTGACTCACAGTCATCACCCCGTAGATAATCCATGGTTGACGAGCAAACTCAGCGAAACACCAGCCGGCTTCAATTCCAATCATGGCGAGGAAACCCGTTACGAAAATGACTCGAAGCAGCCAACCGGGTACATCCAGTGTCTTTGCACGGAAGCGATAAACCCAATAAGTAACAGCTACGGCAATGCAGAAACTCCCGATTCCAACCATGGTATCAAAAAGCAAATGCACAAACAGAGGAGGCCAAGTGTTCTGGGGGAAATGGTCGAGACCTAACACCTTACCATCAAGTCGTTCTGTAGCAAGCCAACTTAACAGGTCTGGAACATGAATTCCACCGACAACGCTTTGTGTGGCAGCACTGGCAATCCCGCCAATCACTAAAGGAGCATTTCGAGTGGTATGAAATAAACCTTCGGCAGCGGCTAACTTCTCTGGTTGAAATTTCGCGAGAAACTTCCCGGATAAGTCTCCAATGAAGGCAGTTAAGACGGAAGTGACTCCCCCGACCGCCATGGTCAATGACAGAGTTTGACGATGGTAGGCGCGTTCTTCACTGGTTTGGTCTCTTTTAAGAAGGTTTTTTGCAGCCACCGCAGACATCACAAAGGCTACTGCCATATAAGCGGACACCACGACGTGCGCTAACTCCGTAGGAAAGGCGGGGTTGAAGAAGGCTCTCAAAAGATCAATCTGAGTTGGAGATCCGTTGACCCAAGTCACCCCGGTTGGGGTATTCATAAAGGAATTGACATCGGTAATGAGAACAGCCGAAGCCGTGGAACCGATACTCATGAACAGTGCGCTCAAAATCCGCGTTTTTACGGACAGACGTTTTCCACCATATACATAAATCGCAAGGAAGAGAGATTCGAGCATAAACGCGAAAATCTCCATTTCGAAGGGAACATTAATGACTTGCCCCACTACGCGCATGAATGTAGGCCAAAGAACTGATAACATGACGGCAACCGTCGTTCCTGTGACAATCCCGACACCTACAAGCAACAACAGGATTCGTACCATTCGAACGGCAAATACTTGGTACACTTGCTGCTTTGTTCGGGCAGCGACAATCTCTGCAATGAAAATCAGTAACGGAATGCCTACACCGATTGTGGCGTAAACAATGTGGTAGCCTAGGGTGATACCGAACAACGCTCTCGCCATCTCTACATGGTTCATTTTCCTGACCACTCCCTATACCTCTTACTTGGCTGACACAGCGAAGTCAATAAAAAAACTCCATTAGAAACTTCGACCGGACATTTCATGTCCAGCGAAGTTCATAATGGAGTAGTTTCAGGCACTTCCTGTACCTAATTACCAATCCGCTATGTCAGATGTGGATTACCAAGTACATTCGATTTTGGCATATTGGGTTTCTAATTTCCACAAGCAAATCCTTTAAATTGTGTCAAGCAATCAACTATATTGTATCAGACAATCATCATATTTGAATCAGAGAGTCCACCATAAACTATAAAGGCAGCCGCGTCACCGAACGTTGATGACCATCATGTTCTTCTTAAGATGACTGCGTCGTTGGGCGGATCAAGATTTCATTCACAGATGCTCGTTCGGGTTGGTTAATTGCATAGCAGATTGCTTCTGCAATGTCTTCTGATTAAAGCTGTTGCGCTGTCGCCCGGGACTTCAGAGCTGACAAAGCATCTTCATACGGGATTGTCGTGAGCGGCAACGGTTCAATATGTGGTTAAGCCTTTACGACTTCGGCTGTCAATTTTCTTGCCACTTCAGCGACCGAACGACCATACTCACGGGCGATTTTCAACTCGACTTCAGAAGGGCGATTCATGGGTGCATCTTTTGATGATTCAACTGGAATCACCGCTGTCGCACCATAAGGATTTCCATAGACTGCCCTGTCTTCATTGAACTGACCTGTATTCGAAACAATTATCATCCCATGGTGTTGCATCGGTGTTTGGAGCGCCCTACAGATATTCTCGACGCCACCGTGGTGGGTTGAGGTGGTTGCATAGACACCGCCAACTTTTCCTTGGAGATTGCCGAAGAACCATAACTGTCCTAGTTTAGATAAAAAGTTTGACATTTTGGGATTTGGTTCACCAAACACGCCCGAAGAACCCCAGATAATGGCATCCGCAGATTTCAGTTCATCCGGTTCGGTCTCATCAACCGACTTAAAAATCACTTCTGCTCCCGCAACCTCTTTAGCTCCCGCTGCAATGGCTTCACCGAGTGCGATGGTATGTCCATACATACTTGCGTGCAAAACATATACTTTCATTCGTAAGTTCCCCTCTCATCAACGTGATTTCGAAAAGTGTCTTGTCCCTTCACTTGCTCAGTACTCAACGACCCGTTGGTAAAGTACGGGGACGCCATTGGTCCTATATCAGCACCGAATTTTAGGCGAGCTGCCGAACTGAGACCCTATCGGGTTTTTGTTTTTGACGTCTCTGTATGGCAAATAATGAAACACCTGCGATCACGATCAACGTGCCAACAACCTGTGAAATGTGTATAGTTTCCCCCATGAGCAGGTATGCCAGACCTGCTGTGAAGATTGGGTTAAAGTTGAGAAATATACCCGACTGTGTACCACCTACTCGCTGAATCCCAATATTCCACACAATCATGGCGACCACTGTTCCACCAATGGCCGTATAAAAAATCGAACTCCAAAACGGAACGTTCAACTGGTGAAACGAAAGTCTAGGCAGGTCAAACGGAAGCATGAAGATGACGCCAAGAACACCAGCCCAAAGCGTCGCTCCATAGGCAGACACGTGTTTCATTGCAAATCGTCCCGCAACAGCATACAACCCCCAACTCCCCACAGCAACGAGCATCAACCCTACGCCCGTATTTACCTGAAAGTGAGCCAGGGCAGTCAAATGCCCTTTCGTCACGACAACAATTACGCCAAAAAGAGAGACAAGCATACCGGAAATTTGGCGAATTCTTAACCGCTCTTGCAAAAAGATAAACGACGCAATCGCAATCGCTACCGGATTCAACGCGGAAATCAATCCCACGTTATCAGGTGTGGTGTGCTGCAGAGCAAGGTAAGTAAACAGATTGAACGCAATCACGCCCGTCAACCCCATCAACGCCAAGGGAAGTAAAGCTCGAAGTGGCGGCAACAATTTTCGATCTGCAACCCACACAACCGGGAACAACAACACATCTGCAATTGCCCAACGCAAATCTGTAATGGTCAGTGCAGAAGTGTGTCCGACTAAAAATTTTCCCGTGACAAAATTCCCGGCCCACATAAGGCTAGTCAGAACTAACAAAAGATAGTATTTCATTTTTCCTCCGTTGTCTGTCACTCAAAAAACTGAATGAGCAATTCACTGATATTCGGGCGGAAATACTCTTTAGAAAATAAAACGTGTTTTTCATGCACCATATACTCGTCATGAGCTTGCATCGAGTCGAAATCTACGGTAATCAAAAACCGATAGTGAACTTCGCCTTGCTCTATAACCCGCCGAAAAGTAACATTTTTTGCTCCAGGCACACTTGTTAACAATTCCACGGTTTTGTCTCGTATCAAACTTTCATTAGATGGGTCATTCAAATTGAATAGCAATATCTTATGAACCACGGATCCTCGCCTCCCCTACGCCAGTTCCACAGTGACGCCCGGTATCAATATGCGCGTGTCTAAACAATCTTCACCACCCGATCCGTTCCGTTATCGCTTTTGCAGTCCTTTTACAAGTTCTTGACCCATAAGTTCCGATGAAAAGGGATCACGACTCGTGACAATTTGCGAATTTCCCCAAACTGCGAAAGCTTTTTGGTCAAGTTCAGGAATGTAATCTGCAATTTTTCGCAGTTCTTGTTCAAGGCTATATGGCAAGTACGGAAGTACGTCTTCGGGTTCCCAAACATCCGGATAACCTGTAACTTTCAGCCCCTCGACGATGCTCTTGCCATTGGGTCTTGTGGTATAAACCAGTACAGAAGGACCATGACATTCTGCAGCAATGATGCCCCCACGATCGTACACACTGTTGATAATGCGGTGTAGATCCTCATTCTTCGCCAAATCAAACATTGCCCCATGACCACCGACAATCAAAATTGCATCGTAATCAGCCGCGTTTATCTCTCTGATTTTTCGGGTGTCATCGGCCCGTCCAGATTCATACAATGCCTTGTACGTACCCTGCGGATCGTATTCTGGAAGTACACTACGCTCATCCAATTCTGGTTTTCCACCGAGTGGCGACGCCAAATCAACAACATGACCAGCTTCCTCAAGCGCTTTTAGTGGTGCAAACAGTTCCTCGCCCCACCACCCAGTGTGATAGTCCGTGTCCTTATATCCGCTTGATACAACCGCTAGAACTTTTGCCATGAAGACTCCTCCTTGTACTTCAAGTCACTTGATTTGAATGCCGTTCGCGCCCATTTATTAGCCATTTGAAGAGTGAGATGCATGACCCCGGCTTGGCTAGGACCATAACGCTGGCATTAATGCAGAACCATTGAAGCCTCGTCGACAATTCGTCCCGATATAACAGGTTAGCTTCTTTACCCAACAACAACTTCCGTCAATTGAGCAATTAGGTCTGCTTTAGGTCTAAAGCCCACAATCTGCTTTAACAGGTTTCCATTTTGAAACAACATCAGTGTTGGAATACTCATTATACCGAACTGCTGTGCCGTAACAGGGTTTTCATCCACGTCGAGTTTTGCAACCACTAACTTTCCTTCGTATTCTTCTGAAACGTCTTCGAGCACAGGGGCCATCATTTTGCATGGCCCACACCAAGTTGCCCAAAAATCAACCAGCACTGGTGTATCCCGTTGAATGAACTCCACAAATGTTTTATCAGTGACCTTTTGAGTTGCCATTACAATTTCCCCTTTCACCGCAACAATTATCAGTGAACCTGAGTTCGTCTACTAAAGAAACTTTTGAAACCCTATTCCCCCAAACACCCCAACCTAGCTGAGTTGGCAAGTTGGGCTTCGTACGTAAGCTTCTTTTCCTCGATGGAGTTACGAAAGGTAAGTAAAAAGTAACAGAACGTAGGATACAACCATCCACTTACTTTTGTCAAGCTTAGGTATTAAGATAAGCTTGAGGTGAGAAAAATGAATCGCAACTATGATGAGATGTGTCCCAAATTCAAGGAGGCATTTGATTTACTGGGAAAGCGTTGGACGGGCCTCATTCTTCGCACTCTCTGTGGAGGTCCAAAGCGTTTCTCGGAAATTGCAGCAATTATTCCGGACATGAGTGAACGCATGCTATCTGAACGGTTTCGAGAACTTGAGTGTGTAGGCATTGTCCAGCGAACGGTATATCCAGAAACACCTATCCGGGTCGAATATGATCTGACGGAGAAGGGAAAAGCGCTTCATCCTGTTGTTGAAGCTGTACAAACTTGGGCAGACGATTGGGTTAATTAGGACTATCGTTATCTCCCACTTGAGTGAGCTATGATAAGGAGTTACAGATTCCGTGTTTGTCCGACAAGACGTCATGTCGAAGAACAGTATCTATAATCCGGGTGCTTGATAGGTATTACTCTAATGAGACCTCTCCGGCATCTTGAATTGGGCGTTGAGCGGGCCAATTCACCAAGAATATCCCTAAAAAAATGAGTACGCCACCAATGAGAACTTCCCAGGTAACGGCCTCACCAAGCAGCAGCCAACCTGAGATTACCCCAAAGAAGGGAGCGAGAAACAAAAACGCACTGGTTTTCCCCGCATCCCCTTGTTGCAGAAGAAAGAACCACACTCCAAATTGGACCACCGAAGCCATAATTGCAAGCCACAGTTCAATCGCAATAGAGACGCCACTCACGACGAAGATTGGGTGTTCGATGGTAACTCCTGCAACCAGCAAGAGTACTCCGCCAAATAACATTTGGTACGCGGTCAGCACCCAAGTATCGATTTGTTTTCCCCAGTTTTTTACCAATAAGGTTGCAATTGCCCAGGATACGGCGCTTAAAAATGCAAGCCACGTTCCTGACCGGAAGTGTAGATGAAACCCCAAAGTGATGAAAGCACCCACAAATCCGAGAATGACTCCACTCCATTGCACGAGTCGGTATCTTGCACCCATGAAAATTGTCCCAAAGATGACTACAAGCAGCGGGTTCATAAACGTCAGGATTGACGACTCACTCGCCGCTATGGTTCTAAGACTAATAAAAATACACCCCATAACGCCAGCTGTCTGAAAGAGTCCAATGGTCCCTATCTTCAGCCAAACCCATAGACTCCTCGGATGATTTCTCTTTACCACAAATAAAGCCATCAGCACGCCTGCAAGGGTGAAACGGATCCCAACAAGAAGTAACGGAGAGACGTATTGTAACCCAATTTTTCCTATAGCAAACGACGAACCCATCAGGCTAGTCGTAATGAGTACAAGTACTCCAAACAACCATCGATTCATAAACTTCCCTCCTCCAAGCAGTATTGTAACCGCACTTTATTTCGGTTAGTATCGAAGTATCGATTACACCCTAAGAGGGGGAAGTACAATGCCATCGACTCCTGACATTTCACACGTTGCTGGTTTACTTTCTGATCCTTCTCGCTCCGCCATGCTCATCAGCCTGCTAGATGGACGTCCGCAAACGGCAACAGAACTCGCACAACGAGCTAAAATTACACCGCAAACCGCTAGCCTACATCTGTCAAAACTGGTTTCGGGCCATCTGATTTCTAAAGAGGTTCAAGGTAAATATCATTACTTTCGACTGACTGACCCGAACGTCGCACATGCCATTGAATCCCTCATTGAAATTTCACCCCCATCGGAAATTTACTCCCTCCGAGAGGCGGACGAAGATAACGCCTTGCGGAAAGCCCGAACATGTTATGACCATCTCGCCGGAAGGCTGGGTATTAATTTAGCCGAGTCTATCGTTCGAAAGGGGTATATTGATATCTCTAATGAAAACTACAGGGTTACCGATGATGGTAAGAAATTTTTTGGTGATTTCGGGATCGATTTTGTAAAACTAAAACGTCGTCGTCGCAAATTTATCCATCCCTGTCTAGATTGGAGTGAACGTACGCCGCACATCGGAGGAGCACTTGGGGCCGCACTGTTGGATCGAATTACAGAGCTTGGATGGATCGACAAGAAAGCATCCCAACGGGCAGTACGTGTGACAGAATTGGGGAAGGAAGGATTCCATAATCATTTCGAGTTTTCAGTTGATTAAAAGTTCAATATTTCATATCGTAAATGCACCGAAAACCTATCCTCCTGACGCACGTCGGCTATTTTCCGTTTTAGGGCATCCGACGAATCGGCGGTAAACTGTAGTTCCTCTAACATGAACGACCGTATCACCAAAACACGGTTTTGACCAGCTACGATCCCTTACCTTTGGATGCTGGCGCTGAGGACGTCGATTTACTACTTATGCAGACCTTAAAGCCTAGGGTCCGTTGTGTTCCGGTACTGAAGAAGTAGACACTCCAGTTCCCCTCCCACCAGAGTTGGTCGTCGAGTTCCCCGTGCCCGGTATCGTGTTGTCTCCAAGATTACCTGGAGTCGTTGTATTGCCTCGAAGACCGCTTGTCACGGCGCCAGTGTTGTTCACAACCGTATTGTTCGTACTACTTCCGGCAGGATTCTCCAAATTAGATTGGGCCGGTTGTGAACTGGTGTTGTAGGCTGCCGAGGCCGTTCCTTGAGATGCTGGCAAAGGCCCTTGATTGAATTGCTCTGCAACATTTCCTTGTTCAGCCAGACCCACAATGTCACCAAAAATTTTGGCCGCATTGGCGGACGGATCAAGCGGATACATGGTCATGTGGTGTTGCGGAGATGAGGTATCATAACCAATATGAATCGATCCCACAAGGTTTGGGGTATATCCATCGAACCACGCATCTCGAATCCAATTGGGCACGCTGCTATTTAACCCGCTACTGTACTGTACGGTTCCGGTTTTCCCGGCCACACCCCAGCCTGGAACTAGGGCCGCTGTCCCCGTCCCATAATCCACCACATCTTGCATTAACCTCGTCATGGTTGTCGCCGTTGCCGGTGTCATGACTACCGTCGAGGACGGATGGAATTGGTAAATCGTCTGCCCGTCCTGATTCACAACTTTCTTAATCAAATGAGCCGTCATTTGAACACCGTAGTTATCAAATGCTTCATAAGCTTGGGCCATTTCCAGTGGATTGACTCCATACTGCATCCCCCCGATGGCGATGCCCAACTGCTGCCTATCTTGGTGTGTCAATGGAATTCCGTCCTTCAAGGCAAAATCAACACCGGTTTGCAAACCAATTTCCTTTAGCAACCAAACCGAAGCAATATTTTGTGACCATTCCAAACCGTATTGCAAAGTGACTTTAGCCGGGCCGCTCGGACCCTCCCAATTCTGAGGGATATAGCCGTCGCCGAAATCCTGGGGCTGATTATCCAGAATCGATGTTGGCCCCCAATTTCCACTTTGAATGGCAGGAGCGTATTCTATGATGGGTTTGATGGACGATCCCGTTGAACTATTGCTGTAGATTCGATCCAGCCCAAAGGGCACATACCCTTGTTGACGAGATCCGGCTACACCCAACAGGCCACCCGTCTTTGGATCGAGAAAGACTGCCGCGCCCTCTACAGGACCTGGGAAATCGCTGTCGTACTTCCCAGTCCAAAATACGGAATGCACGGCACTTTGGACTTTCGGATCAATCGTGGTATAGATCTTTAAACCGCCATTGAGCAATTGTTGCGGTGTGACCCCGTTTTTTGCGGCGTAATCAAATAAAACGTTCGTAAACAATGGATGCGTATCCCAAGACTGTGAAGGAATTGAATGATACTTCACACCAAGCGGTGGGCGCTGTGCAGCAGAGGCTTGTGGCTGTGTAATGTACCCGTACTTGACCATATTCTGAAGTACTTCGTTTCGTCGAGTCCGTGCTGCTTGTGGATGAATCAACGGATCATAAGCGGTCGGTGCTTGTGGAAGACCTGCCAAAATGGCCGCTTCATCCAGGGTTAATCCGTTGGGATCTCGAACCAAATCAACCCCGAAGTAGCGCATGGCCGCTTGATACACGCCGGCTGTATTTTCACCTAAAAACACTTTGTTCAGATACATTGTTAAGATTTCCTGCTTCGTAAAATGACGTTCGATTTGAACACCTAGCCAGATTTCTCGAAGCTTATAAGAAAGTGTTTTGTTGTCGTTCAAATATACAATTTTGGCCAATTGTTCTGCGATGGTACTCGCACCTTGACTTGCGCTTCCGGTGAGTATGTCAACATAAATTGACCGGAGCATACTTCGATAGTCGATACTGGATTCGGTCCAAAAGTTATGGTCTTCTGTTGCAACAAGAGCATCCTGTAAGCTTTTCGGAATCTGCTCATAGCGCAGAGAAATCGAGTCTTGACCAATTTTCATGTAAACCGCACCACTCCGGTCGTACACAATCGTCGGTTTGGGAGCGGATGTTAACTTCGATATGTTAACGGGAGCCTGAACGGCCTGAATCGATTTAGTAACTTTATTCGTGACTGGATAATTTATAGAACAGCCCGTCAGTAATAAGGCGCTTAGCATGACTAGAGAAAACCCTAACCTACGCAAGTTCATTCTCAACCCCCAGCTAGAGATCAATCGTCTTTTATAGAGTGCCAATTATCCCCATGAACACCTCTGATTGGGTTGTTTAAAAACTGTTGTGCACTCGTATACAGAAATGAAGCCCGTCATCAACTATATTCTTCAAACAATCGATTGACACGACGAGCAAGAGTCATAGGTGCATAAGTCAAAACTACAGTATGAATCATGGGTTCCCATAGAGGCATTCTTTTGGAAGTGAATGAGTGGCTGCTTATCTCGCCCGTCTTTTATGACTTAGTTTTAGCCCAAAATAAATTCCGACAAGAAGTACAATGACAACGATTGTCGGGACCATGTATTGATGGAGCACTTGGTGGTAACGAGACCATTCAATCCCGATGTACTTGCCTACAATGATGAACAGGCCCGCCCAGACAACAGCACTCATGGTATTGTAGATAGTAAAAACTAGGAATGACATTTTATTGATGCCAGCGAGATAAGGAATTAAGACGCGGATTCCCGCAATGAATTTCCCGAACAAAACGACCGGGCTTTGGTACTTGGTAAACATATCATTGGCCTTATCTAAACGCTCGTTTGTAATTCCGATATACTTGCCAAATCGTACAATTACCGGTCGTCCAAGAAACCGACCAATACCGTAGCCAATCGTTGAGCCTGCAATATTGCCCAAACTTGCAGAGACTAATAATGGCACCAGCTTAAATACATGCTGTGTCCATTCAATCCCTGAGATCGTAAGTGTCGTTTCTGCAGGAAACGGGATTCCTATATTTTCTATGAACAGGATGAAAAACACACCGATATACCCGTAGTGGTGGATCAGAGTTTGAATATCAAAATGATGCATGGTCTTCCCCCTATTCAGTTTCTGGGCGACTCTTATAAACAAAAACTCCCGCCAACAGGAGCGGATGTGTGCAGGTCTTGATACCTTCCCAATTTTGTCCAAGCTTAAATCCAGCGTAACCCAGCGCAGCAACCCATGGGAGCTACCCAATCGCGGAAAATAGCGTAGACTTCACAACGTTCATTTGGGCAATCCCTGCAGGCAGGGAAATGAGCGTCCGAATGCCTGGTAAAAGACGTCCAACAAACACGGCCCACTCACCGCGTTGATCGAACCATTCTTCAGTCTTCTTCAAATGACGTTCTGTAACATGTATGTAACGCCCTCGACAAAGCAATACACGCACTCTCTAATACCATGGCAAGAAAGATGCCGATGTATCCGCCCGATCGAACCCAATGAATCATAGCACTTTCCAATAAGTTCACCTCGTTAATCTTTTCTCGAAACAAAAGACATCGCAGAAAGAAAAAAGGTTCACTCGGCTCGTGAACTTTTGTGGGCTTTACAATGTCTTTACATTTGGTGAACAAAACATATGGGAGTGTGATTCACAGCGCTTTCTTAAACCCGTTCGATGTAACTCTTTATCATTTGATCAATGGACTTGCCGGGCACAGCCCTTTGCTGGATGCCATTATGATTTTCTTCGCAAAGGATGCCCTTGAAATATACGCGGTCTTGTTTGTCGTAGCCTGGTTTGCTCTGCCCAAAAAGGATATTCAGAACCGACACGCTTTGGTGGTTGCGGGATTCGCAGGAGTTTTGGCACTGATTATCAACGTCATCCTTTCACACATTTGGTTCCGACCCCGTCCCTTTACGGTATTCCAGAAAGGAACCTTTACTCAGCTGATTCCTCATGCCTCAGACGCTTCATTCCCCAGCGATCATGCATCCGGAAGCTTTGGCTTTGCGGCTGGGTCTTGGGGAAGACAGCAAAAGTGGATTAGCTATATCTTCACCATTATCGCCATCATCGTCATGTTTGCGCGCGTATTTGTGGGTGTACATTACCCATCGGACGTCATTGGCGGACTCATCGTCGGTGTGATTTCTGGTAAAGTGATGTGGAAGTTCTCACGGTTTCTCTTCCCGTTGACCACGTTTGTAGCGAAACTCTTCAAGTTCGGTCCCAGCGCGAAGGTCGGGAAACATGGTCGATCGACATCACGCTCTATATCATAAGCTATAATTAATACAGAACTCCGCGGGAAAATACCCGGAGTTCTTTAGCAAAGTCTCCTATACGCCTTCAGAACACTTGACTGTTAACGTGTAATGCAATTGGAACATAATGGATAGACTCCGGAATAAATCAGGGCAACGATGAAGTACACGGTTTACATTCACCACTTTGTGAATGAGGCACATTGTCCAATGGTAACATTTTACTCACATCTTCCGGCCGTTTCATTCCCTTAGATGACACAGTACTCCTTTGAATTACAATCAGCCCTGTACGCTTAGACGAAGAGAACCCTGTATGTTAGAAGGCCGTTAGAAAAACGGGTTTGCGGCCACCCGTGCACGTCTCTCGAATGACCGCAAACCCTTGATATATCAAGCTCTTCTGGCGCACCCGGAGGGATTCGAACCTCCGCAAGACGCGGTTTGGGAAAACCACAAACTAAATCACAACTCCGTAGAACTCTCGTCGATTCTTTCCCTTCACCTCAACCATGACCTCATCACCGACATGTAACAATCGGTACATCCTTGGCGTTGATATACTAATTCGGACGCCGGGCCTGATTTCGGCCTTAAAAAGACCGTTATAGACGTGGGTAATTTTAGCTCTTACCCGAGCACCCCGTTGAATGCGATCGCGGACCGCATGAAATGGATTCGGCAACAAATCGCGACGTGAAACAAGCGGACCATTATCACCAATAGATACCACCTGTACATTGAATCCTTCGCCAATATGTCCAACGAGACCTGTGTCCCAGTCATAGAACGAACGTGGCATCAGAGCTTGAAAGCCGCCCACGTTCATAATGTACCCACCACGGATTTCCGCTTGGATCACACCATAGACTTGTGCGCCCTCAACCACGCGTCGTGCATTGATTTCTCTTAGACGTTCAATCGCCTTCTTCCGATTCAGGATAAGGACCGGGTTTGCTTCGTCTTCCAGATCGAAGTCATCGATTACAGCGGAAATCCAGTAGTTCAATAGACGCTCCGGGTTATCCGCCGCAGCAACACCTGAGTATTCTTCATCCATGGGTAGAATAATTTTCGCTGAACCGATGTCACCGATAAGGAACTTCTTGCGTTCTCCCCGAAGAGACACGGATTCGGTTCCAAACAGCCGGTAGTGTGCGACCGCCGCGCTTTTCTTCCATGTGCGCGCTACAGCCGGGAGCTGCTTGTTTGTAATTTCTTCAGGATTGCCGATAAGCGCCCCTTCAGCAAGTGTATTCACGTAAACAACCTGGCTATTTTCCATTCCCAAACTCCTCTCGGTTCTGACTGAGCCATCTGTCGTCACCGTAACATGGATAGGAAATGAAACTGTGCCATCCTCGTGCCGACCTACGCTCGGTTCTTCCGCTCAAACCCGCACTTTGGGCAGCGCCACTTGCGTTCATCCGCTGTTAATTCGAGCTGCACTCCCTCGCACTCGGGGCATGGTTTGCCCTGTTTTCGCTGAGCTAGTGCTGTAGTTTTGGTACGCCGCAAATCAAAGCGCTGCGCACTGGGTACAACTTGTTCCTGCGCTTCTCCGCTTTGAACCCTCTTCGTTGGATTGGGCATCTCGACACTTGAAGTGAGGCGCACTTGTTCCTCTGGCTCTAGTTGAACAGGTACTTCCTCCTGATCCGGTTTGGCTATTGCCGAAACATGTATCACCTCACACGGGTTGGACTTCGGTTTAACAAAAATCGGTTGATTTGTAGGTACTGAATCTGCCGTTTGAGATACAGGGTTAGGCGAGTGGAACAACTCTGCTGTCTCTGATTGACGCTCTTCTGCTATTTGTTGTTTGTCCAAATTTTTTCGGACCCGTCGTGGGTTGAACCGCTCCTTCTTCGGTCCTCGACTGTCTGAAGGCGAGGCAAGAAAACCTCGCTTTTGTGTAACCCATGTATCCGCTACAGATGTATAGCCGATAAATGGCACCTGAGCCTGGTTATCAATGGTCAGTAAGAACACGGCTTCATCTTTGCTGAGCCCATATGACAAATCCTCAATTCGAAAACGCGGATCTACCTCTTCCCTTGCACTCACTCGTCGGTCAATATTACGGTTGTCGAACCAAAACCAATTCAGCCGATTTTCCATTTTTGTTTCTTTGACATTAACCACCGTGCCAAGCGAGTCTTCAAAAAACTTGGCGTCATTCGAGGATGGCGCAGGAAAAACGATCTTGTTACGACAGTTCCCTTCGACCACTTCGAGGAACTTTTTGCTCACATCTTGGAGCTGTGACCTTGCTTGAATCGCTAGCATCATCGCTACCCGATATTTACGAATTTGCGAGAATGCCTCAATAAAGGAATCGGTACCAAACACGGCAAACTCATCGGCGTATAAATACACCGGCCGACGTGTCCACTCATTGCCATCGCGACTCAGCGCGTACGTCTTCATAGTGATGAGAAACAACTTCCCGAACAGTTTTCCAAATGTGCGGTTGCCGGTAATCACGACAATCAGTCGGCCGGGGGTTTGTTTTTGTGCTTGAAAGAACGTCTGAAAATCGAACATCGGAAGTTGACCTCGCCGCAGAATTTGCCTCATACGTTCATTGGTTGCAAGTTCGTTGACGACGATTTTCAACCCCTTTGTGATTTTCTCCAGATGCTCCAGCTTGGCTTCTGTGCGTGTATCCATGAGAAACGAACGAGCTGCTGACAGCACCATGCTGCGATAGTGATCTTCCATTTCATCATAACGAGCCTCGATATACGGTCGCTCATGTGCCCACAAATCTGATATGTTGCTACTATCGTCCTTCTTGCCCTTGCCACCCTCGGATGTTTTCCCCATCGCATGGTCATATACCATTGCACACACGGCGCGAAAATGCAGAGGGTCCGTCACCAGCTCTGAAAATTGAACGAAGTCCGTATCTGGCCAAAGTGGCACTTGAACCTGGATAACGGTACGAACTAAGTCGTCCTGGGCATTCTGGAAAAAGGAGTCCTGCTCGCCCATTTGCTCTTTCAGCACAACGCGGACGTTGTCCACGATATCCGCGATATCCCCACCCGAAAATGGATTGAAGGACACCGTGCTAACGTGACCAGTACCACCTCGAAGGTCAATGACGTCTCGTTTCACATCTAGTTTTTCGGCGAAGTCGAGTGCACTCTGTGCGAACCCTCCATCGGGATCGAGGACAATGACGTCCATCGCGTTTCCATTAGCCATTTGACGTAAATCCTGGTACACACCCTTCGTCAAAATACGGCTCGTCTTGCCGGTTCCCGTACTCCCAACTACAAGCGTATGGAGAAAACGGTCTCGACCTTCTAAGAGAATCGACCGACCGTTGTCTTTTCGAACGCCAATCTCGATATCCGCAAGTGGAAACTCGCCATCTTGTCGATTTCGTTTTGGTGCCGCAGAGACACTGGCTGTTCTGAGACGATGAAGGAGATAACTCCGCATTCTAGGTGATAGCACTCGATATGTAAGAAACATCACGGCAATCATGATGGTAATCACAATGACGGCTGATACGAGCCAAGGGCTCTGATGGATGAATGGATTTACCGCATTCAAGTTAGGAAGCACACTTTGCGTCGGAAACGTTGGATGAAGTGGGTTGGCATTTTGTGCCCCGTTCACAGCAATAGGTGGGGCACGCCTTGTCGGATGCATGAGCGATATTTGCCAACGGGCCACTACTTGATGAATTCGTACAAAACCGAGTCCGATTCCCCCAAGCAAGGAAACACCAACGACTGTGACACCTAACCCAAACGCTTTAAAGAGGAATTTGTATAGTAGGAAGACAACCATCCCCACACCCAACACAATCCAGACTATCCCTGGGATAGCTCCAAAAACGTGTACGATGCTCCATGCGGGTATGATTGTCGGTGGTTGCACGCTATTCCCCTTCCCTCATTCAGATCATCAACAACTGCCGGATTCTGCTATGTGAATCGCGGTACTCTTTGTCTTTTCTAATAGATCACCATTCCAACAAAGGCTAGTACCGCAAGTCCCCCGACGAAGTGATCCACTGCACTTCCTGTTCGGACGAGTCGAATACCCTGTCGTTGTTTCCAGGGCCAGAAAAACGGCACTCCACCTGCAACCGCATCCGCTGCCATGTGCAATGCATAACCGAGAACAAGCCCGTCTGCGGCAGGTGCTAAGTGCAGATGAGTCAACCCATTCAGTGCACCTATGACACCCACTGCAAAGATGAAGAGACCAAAGAGACTATGTGTAAATGTGCGGTGAGAGGTGAACATCGCACCGACCGTCCAACTTGCCAGTAGAATGGCCGCGGAAACTGGCATGTCATGATGCATTCCTAAGAAGACCACCCCAGCGCCTAGAAGGCCGAGCCCGACAAGCCGAGATGGGTTCCCTTTCGTACTACTCAACCAGCCAAATACAATTGTGAATACCCATGCAGTAATGGAAGTCTCAAGATGCAATAAGATGATGGATGCAATCAGGACACCAATGATGGCCAGTTGTCCGATTCGCTCCACCTTATGTGCCATCGTTGAATCCGCTTGGTCCAAGTCTGGAATGATACTGCCGACGACCGAAGCGAAAACTATCGTTGCCTCTGTAACAAGTGTTGTCGTTCCAGATGGGCTGTGGAACATCTGCCTCATTGGTTCCCACTGTGTATGGGCGATTAGCGGCAACCCAATCGCGGCGCCTAGTACACCAATCGCCATATGCGTTCTCCCAAGCATGATAGCCCCCCTCGTGATGTAGACTTTCCCTAGGCTACCACGTCTTCCGGCATGTCGTTGATGATTTCCCACTTAATTAGTGTGATGGTAACTCAATTGTTGAACTCATGTATGCCAACTTGGTGCCATCCGTCACTCACTCAACCGAATCTATGTGAATGTTGGGCGGCCAAGTGCCCAGTCCTCTCTGACTGACGTTTCCTGCCTTTTAGCTAGGGTGCAGTTATTCCTGAAGGACTTTGATATATCGTGATCTTTCAAACGCGGTATTGCCGTACGTCTCCGACGATAAGAGGTAGAGGTTCTCCTTGGCGCGCGTAATGGCGACATAGCAGAGTCGAGTTTCCTCACGCAGCGATTCCTCTGTCAACGACTTTTTGTGAGGAAGTAGTCCTTCTACAAGGCCCGTTACAAATACCGTCTCAAATTCCAATCCTTTGCTACGGTGAATGGACATCAACTGCACAGCGTCCCGCTTTGGTTTCTGACTCCACTCTGTAACCCAATCCACGAATCGTAAGAACTCATGTATGGTTTCAAACCGAGCGGCGGATTGGATGAGTGAATCAACCCATCTAATCGGCTCTAAATCATCCTGGGAACGAACAATCTCCGGTTCCGCTTCAACTAGCCATCGAATGGCGTCCGCTGGAGACGCACGCTTCTCCAATTCCGTAATGGTTGTAAGAAACGCGTGGCACTTCGCGTGATTTTCAACAGCGGTCCAACCACCCTGTTGCACTTCGCGTACGACCGTATTCGGCACAAAACGCTTGGGACGATTGATGAGCGGTCCCCAAAGTCCCGGATCCGATTTATCGCACACCGTACGTAGGTAATCGAGAATCATCTTTACATCACGGCTCTCATAAAAATGGGTGTCCCCAACAATCTGATAAGCGATCCCATGTTCAGCCAGCGCCTCTTCATACACACGTGACTGTATGTTCGTGCGATATAACACGGCATATTCGCTATACGGAACCTCTGGAAATCGTGCTTTCAGCTGATGAATTTCGTTCGAGACAAAACGTGCTTCCTCTACGTCTGACTGCACCGTTACAATCTGAACGTTGGCACTTTCAGATATGCCACGGTTCGCCTGAACCCGCTTCTCTATCTGATGCCCGTGGTTGAGTGTAATAACACGATTCCCGAGTTCGACAATCAAGTCATGCGACCGATAATTCATGGATAACACGACTTTCTTCGCATCAGGGAACTGCCGCAGAAAATCTTGCATCAGGGAAGGACGAGCGCCCCGAAATCCATAGATGCTCTGCCAATCATCGCCTACCACACAAATGTTTCGCGTCTCTTTCACCAGTTCACATAGGAACAGCCACTGTATCTGGTTGACGTCCTGAAACTCATCGACCAATACGTAGTCAAATCGTTCCCGCCACAGTTGTGCCACGTCAGGTCTAGTCTGAAATAAGCGGACTGCGTGAAGCAGAAGGTCTTCGAAATCCAGTTTCTTTTTCTCTGACTTCAGATTTTCGTATGCCTTGTACACCTTCCCCAGTTTCCCATCAACCTGCATCGGCCAAAGTGCATCTGCCTTTGCACGATGTACGCCAAGAATTGCTTCGGTCGGCCCAAGAATCTTCCCTACCCCAAATGGGTTGTGTGAATGGGCGGGTTCGAGTATCTGCTCAATCAACCAGGATGGTTCTGTCACCACACTCCAGCCGTGGCCAAGTTGCGGCATCACCATACGATAGGCAATCGAGTGAATCGTTCCGATTGTAATCTGACTGCCTCTACTTCCAAGACTAGCAACCAATCTTTCCTTCATCTCATCTGCCGCTTTACGTGTAAACGTACATGCAAGAATCCGCTCCGGTTGCACGCCATTTTCCACAAGCAACTTCATTCTTGTGATGAGCATCGCGGTTTTCCCAGACCCAGCCGCTGCGACAACAATGCATGGGCCATCTTTATGCTTGGCCGCCTCCCTCTGAGCAACATTGAGCTCTGCTACACTCGGCATGAGTGTTCTCCTTTCTTGGGCTGGTGGGTCTGCACTGGACCTATTGATGGTGAGTTCACGTTGTGACGCATGCGTTTCATATATCATCTCAGTTTGATTGTTATGGGCTTTGGGGGAATCATTACGTAGCACGGGTTGAGTTTGATCAGGTGGTGGCATTGTGAGGGATTGACTACTCCGAAAACAGGTATTCGCATGCTGGTAGTACTTATTCGTCACGAGGCAATACGTCGGAGGACGAATTCGAATTCTCCGGATGTGCATCGGTACAGGCTTGTCACAACACATACATTCGACATCGGCTCCCTCCTCATACAATTCATGAAGAAGCTCCTGAGTCTTGGCATCACCTTGCATCAAATCGTCATACGTGAGCCTGACCTTCCGTCCACCTATCGTAGCCCGAATCCATGCATCCATTTTGCAGCCTCCCCCGGCAATTACAGCTGAACGTCAATCAAAGGGTACCCGAGGCGAAGTGAGTTTGAACGCCAACATTGTGCCATTTCTTCATAGGAAATTAGAATATCTCCCAACTAGCCGATTGACTTTAAGATATGAAAACGGAAGAAATGTCACAGGGACGAACTTACACCGTAAACACATTCGAACCATTGTGTACTCTAACAATACACCAACGTTTCGTGACTATTTTCCCATCCTATACATGGCTACAAAAGTAGACGCTAGAATAGATGTTGCTTAATATTATTGACAGACTGGAATACTTTGGGGGATACATATGCAAATTACGAAACTAAAAATTAGGAATTTCCGTTCATTTGGTGATGTCGAAACCACAATCCCATTAAAGGACCTCTCAGCACTAATCGGCTCTAATAGCAGCGGAAAAACCGCGGCGCTTCAGGCTCTCCTTAAATTGTTCGGAACTACGTCCAAAGAACGCACAATTCAACGTTCTGATTTTCATGTACCTGATGGTGTGGATCCTATAACTATTGCAAGTGCCTCACTTTACATTGAGGCTGTTATTGAGTTTCCAGAGCTTGCAGAAGGAACCACCGTTGAGAACTCGACAGTTCCTCCCCACTTTATGCAAATGGTTGTTGATAATGAGGGAGAACCACCCTATGTCAGGATGAGGTTGACTTCAACTTGGCAAAGAACGAATACACCAGAAGGAGAAACAGAACAGCAACTTCACTATATACTTGCGAGTGAATCCGAAGATATTTCAGACACTGATTTAATCCCTGTTTCGTCTACTGAAAGATCAAGAATTCAGATGTTGTATGTGCCTGCATCTCGGGATCCATCTGTTCAGTTAAAAAATGCTTCTGGAACTATTTTGTGGCGCCTACTAAATGGGATAAATTGGCCAGGAGATATGGAGGCTAAACTGTCCGATCAGATGAAAGTTGTTAATGACCTGTTTGACACTGTAGAAGGTGTAAACGTAACACAAAGTGTATTGCAAAGTGAGTGGGGCAGTATGCACAAGGACGCCCGCTATAGCCGTACAGGTATAAGCTTCCATACAAATAACGTAGAATCGATACTCAAAAAAGTAGAAGTTAATTTTGAACCCACTGAACTCCCAACTAAATACACTGTAGATGAACTTGGTGATGGGCTTCGTTCGATATTCTACTTGTCTCTTGTGTCAACTCTTCTAAAAATTGAAAACGATATTCTAGAAAGATCATCCGATTCCGAAACAGATCAGCCTTTTAATATTATCCCTCCTGCACTAACCATTCTGGGAGTTGAGGAGCCAGAAAACCATGTTGCACCCCATTTGCTTGGACGAATAGTGAAAAACTTGACGGCGATTGCACAAAGAGCTAATTCACAAGTTCTGATAAGTACACACACGCCTGCAATGGTAAAAAGGGTGGATCCCGAGCATATTCTCCACCTCCGAATAGACTCTGGTACCGACTCTACAGTCGTAAAAACGATACAACTCCCCCCCAATCGAGGGGAAGCATTTAAATATGTAAAAAATGCAGTTCAGGCCTTTCCAGAGTTGTATTTTGCGCGGTTAGTCATTCTTGGAGAAGGAGACAGCGAAGAAATCGTAATTTCCAGACTCCTTGAGGCTTTTGATTCGGAAGTCGATTTGAGTGCTTTATCAGTGGTCCCATTAGGCGGACGCCACGTAAACCATTTTTGGAGACTTCTTAACCAATTAGAAATACCGTATATCACGTTGCTGGATCTTGACCGCGAACGGGATGGTGGCGGCTGGGGAAGAATAAAATATGTTATCCAGCAGTTGCTAGCTAATCAAGTTGATCATAACTCATTATTGACCGTCTCCACGGAAGATGGCGGAACGTCGGTTTTGTCGGCAGAAGATCTGGATGAAATGCACGAATGGGATGTAACCAATACCGAATCCATGGAAGAATGGATTACTTCGCTCGAAGAGTATGGTGTCTTTTTTTCAAAACCTCTTGACCTTGACTTCATGATGTTAAAGGCATTCGAGCAGGCCTATCGCTCAACGGTCCCCTCAGGCGGAGGTCCCAGAATTCCAGATATAAAGAAGGAGCCCAAAGAATATTCATCAAAAAGGCAAGCATCTGTACGGGCTACACTGAAAGACCAAGGGGGCGATGGGACTACCTATGAAGACTCTGAGTTAGACCTAATGATTTGGTACAATTATTTATTTCTTACCCGTGGAAAACCAGCAACACATATATTGGCATTAACCAACATAACGGATGAGGCTCTGAAGAAGAATGTACCGGAATCTTTACGGAAGCTAATGACAGCCATACGAGAACGACTTTAAAAAAGAAAACTATAATGTGGAGGTGCTTTACATGCCCCGCTATATTACCTCAACTTCATGGATTCCATCAGACAACATGGAACTGGAAGCGGCCGCTCTACTTGCGGTCAAAAGCACCAAAAATTCGTACGTCATTGCGGGGCCTGGTGCTGGCAAAACTGAACTACTCGCACAACGTGCTAGTTACCTTTTAGAAACAAATACGAGTCCATTACCAAAGAAAATATTAGCAATCAGCTTCAAGAAGGATGCTGCGAAAAACTTGCAAGACAGAGTTTTAAAACGGTGTGGAAAAGCCTTAGCAACAAGGTTTGAGTCGCTTACCTTTGATGCATTTGGTAAAAGGCTGTTTGAGAATTTTAGGAAGGCAATTCCAGAGTCGTATCGTCCATCAAAGGAGTATGAGTTGCTAGCACAGTTTGGCCGCGACGCTTTGGAACAAGTTTTCATCCAACTGTCTCCGCCTAAGCAATTAGGGAAGTACGGATTGGCAGGGGTGAATAAAGGGCAATTTTTGATGCAGTACACTGCCAGCCAATTACCTCACGTTAACCCAGAAACTGACTCTATCCTGAATTGGGCAATTCGCAACACATGGACATACATGTTGAATAGTAACGGTAAAAAGTCACAATGTACGTTTCCAATGATATCTCGTATCGTCGAATACATGTTGAGAAAAAACCCGCTGATTACACGCGCTCTGAGAAGTACCTATAGTCACGTATTTCTTGATGAATTTCAGGACACCACAGACATCCAATATGATCTCCTAAAGACGGCATTCAAAGATTCTTCTGTAGTGATAACGGCTGTTGGGGATGATAAGCAACGTATTATGGGGTGGGCGGGTGCTATGCATAATGCGTTCGAAACTTACAAGACAGACTTTGATGCGGACGAGTTTGTTTTGTTGAGGAATTTTCGGTCTGCCCCCAATCTCGTTAAAATGCAACAGGTTTTAGCAACGTCTCTGACTGACAATTCGGTTGTGGCTGTTCCGAGTGAACGTTGGAACGAAGACGAAGGCACTTGTGAAATATGGAACTTTAACGACGAACATAGAGAATCGGTTTATGTGGCAAATCAAATCAGAAACTGGATTGCATCCGAGGGTATTAATCCGAGGGATATATGTATTCTTTCCAAGGTTAAGCCCGAACGGTATTGTGGCTCCATCATATCGGAATTATCAAAATTCAGCATAAAAGCAAGGATAGAAGCTAATTTACAAGATATTTTGTCTGAACCCTGCGTCGGTGTCATTGTCGATTTTCTGAGGCTGGCTTGCTACAAACAGGCTCCAATGTCCTGGGGCAACATAGTAAAACTGCTGTTTCACATAAATGGAATAAATGAGGAGGCTCGATATTCTCAAGTTTACAACTTAGAGAATGAGTTGAAACGATTTATTTCGGGACTCTCCGACCAAATGCTGGATATGGATAAACTAAGCTTAGCACAAGTTCAGGCTTTATTATGGAGTACTGTGGAATTCCTGAACGAAGATATACTTAGACGAATTTTCCCTGTATACCAAGTTGGTGACTATCTCCAAAAAGTTGTTTACGCTATGGCAGATTATCTATATCAGTATCTTGTTCATGACGGCAGTTGGACTTCCGCTATCGAAGATTTTATTGGAATTAACACTATTCCCATTATGACCATTCACAAGAGCAAAGGACTTGAATATGACACGGTTCTATTCGTAGGACTTGAGGACAGTGCTTTTTTCAAATTTCAAGAACAAACTGATGAAGACACTGCTGCATTTTTTGTAGCTTTCTCACGTGCAAAGCGTCGAGTAGTCTTCACGTATTCTCAAAATCGTCAAAGGTCCCAAAGTCGATCAAACATTAAATCCCTTTATGATTTGCTCAGTGATGCTGGGGTGAAAGAGATAACAATTTGATCCAATTAAGTGGAGAAATATTACAAGGAAGGCCGGTAAGTTTTATCACCGGCCGGACACCCCCTAACAAAGTTCTGAATACTAAAATTCTACGAAACCAGTCATTTTAACAGAAACTCCAGCCATCAAACGTATCGGGTCTGGCCAAATTGTTCCCTTCTGAAATGGACCGAGCGGCTGCCGGCCACGGATACACTTCAGTGATAGAAGCGCATTCACCGAGTACCTTTACTAATGCTTCAGCTATCACTGGGTGATATGCATACACCCACGCCTTCGCAGCTTGCCCTGTACCCGGTATCGGATAAGCAAACATATTGTCCGAACTTAGCCAAGCACGAACCCGGTCCACACTCCCATTGGTGTATACATCGATAAACCGATAAAGCCTCGGCCCCAATTTACAAAGAGCCACATATTGATACTGCGCGGTATACGGTAGCGTATCCTGAACATCAAGTAGTGGCCAAAGGGCTTCCATCCCCTGTTTCTCACGATCTGCAATTGCATTTAGAAACCATTCTGCTTCGGCTACAAATGGTTCAAGTGGTAACAAAAACAGGGATTGCCCATCTGATTTTAGCTTCGTCATGATGCGTAGCGTACTTTCATACTGACCCGCAGGTACCAGAAATAATGTATCCGTCACACCGATGTGCTGTGTCACTCTTTTGATAATCCCGCGTACAATCAGCGTTCGCTTTGCGTTTTCCATTCGGTCAACCTGCGTTGGTAGTAGATACATCCCCAATTTGTACCCGTCTTTACGAACAAACCATGCGTGTAACCCTTCATTCATCGTTTGCGGGAGCATCATATCCCATTTGTCATAGAGCACACCATTTACCCTCAAATTGACTAATATGTCGGTAACGCTCAACACGCGATTAATGTCCTTCGGCCTGACTACATTGCGTGATACTATCCCTTCCCTTTTCGACCATGTGACCATCGCTTCATCGGTTAATTTGACCAACACTTTTAGACGGTTACTTCCAAATCTGAACCTCTGTGAACGGTGGGCCTTGTTATATGGTTGTTCGCACAGCCTGTCCCAAGCATGGATTACGAGGTTGCGCGCCTGTTGCGGGCTTATGGATAGCAATCGTGCGATTTGTACGTATGTCATCAACGGCGTCCTCACAAGTGCCCGGCATACCTCGTCTGTACGCATATTTGTCAACTCTTCCCACTGCTGTGACACCTGTCCCATATCTACTCCCCCTGTTGTGTGACTCCATTTACCGCAAACGGTTGGTTTTGTGGCTCGTGTGAGAATGGCCCCTGCTGTGACTAAACCTAACGGTTTAGCCCCACTAGGGGCCGCCTCATTTTCTCAACATCCACTGATAAAAACGTCCTTGACCTTCCCTCGTCATTTTTCAATGTCGTTCATCATTGCCAAAATTCGTGGTTTGTCCCTAGCCGTCGCTGGATTGTTCTACTCTTCCTTAGGATTTAGCCTTTGGATTTAGACCATTTTTGTAAATCCAAACCTAGAAGCACATCAAAATCCAAAGGTAGAGATAACGGGCAATCCAAGTATCTGACATGCAGATCAAGTCGTGATGGCTCGCTCACTTCGTTCCAAATCATCGTAAAAGACAATCGACTCGGGTGATCGCTGACAAGTAATCCGTTTGATACAAAGGCATTGATGATTGGGGCTACATCATAGTGGTCAAGATCGCGTACTTGAAGCTGGTTCGTTTGAAAATCAAAGACTACATGCGCATAGCCTGCTGGCTTGGCCAAAATCACGTTATCTTCCTGCAATACAGTCCGGAGATAGGACGATTTTAAATGACCAATAATGGCCTGCCACATCGGGATTTTTCGTATCATCGGACGACCCCGGTGATAAATAGGCGGTAGTTTCTTATGGCTCTTGTGGCCTATCATCCAAAGCGGAATGCCCGAAATCGTGATTCCGTCGGATGTTGGCAAGAACTGAATATCGTCAGGAATATGCTCCAGAATGACATTGTTGGTTTGCCGCTCATACTTGGCTAGCTTCCCGAAACACTCTTCGAGCAAGTAGTTTTCAATCTGCTCCTGATACAGTTCAATCTGTTCCAATTCATCTGTGAAGGTTTCAAACTCATCGTTGGCTGTAAGGTGGATGAGTTGCTCATCCATACGAGCCATTGCCTGCCGGAACCACAAGAGCACCTGAATTGGATCGTCCCCATCATAATGGCGCTCATCACATGGTTGATGACACTGTTTTCGATCATTTCCCATCAAATTCACATCCCATTTCAAAGGTCTTCCGTACTGCGATACGTTATCACCCGTAGAACTTCGATACGTACCGATTCAGTACCAGATACAAAGAAATAAGCCACGTTATCAGTCAACGTGGCGGGTTCATGACTATGAGGGTGGTTCAAATCTGACTGGATTGCGCGTCCGCTTTATAGGTTCGGTGTGACGATCCGATTGAATAACCGTATAGTTTGAGGGCTGCTGGTTGGATTTGGGCAACATATTGACCGCGTCAGAATGGTTTCCGGACTCTAGCGACAATCCCTGTCGGATGAGTTGTCGCAGCCGTTCACTTCTCCTTTTTTGAGGTGTCTCCATCAATATTTTGTGGATGTCCGCATCGAAATCCTCATCGTAGGTCAGCGGAAATCGACGGAGCTTGCTCATTCTGTAGCACCAACGAGAGATATCACGTATTTACACAGACCGCGCGCAATGGCCAATTGCGGTTCGACAGTTTTTTGAATCTGTGGCATCCACCGGGCGAACCGTTCTGCAAACGCGTCTCCAGTGCCTCCGGCAAGTAAAACACGATTAAATCTCATACGATCCGGATATCGCCGTTCAATCCGTCCGACCATGTCTGTCCATACGTCATTCATCGCATTTACGTACAAATCGGTGATTGGAATGCAAAGAGAGCCATGTTGATACACCATTTCGGGTTTGCCATCCTGGCTACGAATTTGGTATTCCAAGTTGTAAGCATCCGCACGAA
>NZ_LJCO01000044.1 GCF_001399675.1 Paenalicyclobacillus ferrooxydans | reverse complement strand
CACAGGGGTCACCTGTTCTTCGGGACGATGTGGTAAGGATCGGCTCATCCGCCTCTCGGAGTATGACTCATCCAACGCGTTGGATAGAGACGTTGGACAGTGAAGGTAATTTGATTATTATCCTGACTAACGACCTGACCATGGATGCTGTCGAGATTGGCGATTTGTATAGGAGACGCTGGCAAATCGAGCTGTTCTTTAAATGGATTAAGCAGCACTTGAAGGTAAAAAGCATGTATGGGAAGAGTGAGAATGCCGTATTCAATCAATTGCGGATTGCGCTCATCGCCTTCTGCTTGCTGTTACTTCTTCAATTGAGGGTGAGCCACAACGGAAGGGTGCTACTTGTTTACAGGTGTCTACAAAACACCTGGGCACAGCCCTTCGAGGTATTTCTACGCTGCTTAAACAGACCACCGAGCCGCAGTTCGCCTGGGCGGAAAAAGATGAAACACGAGCAAGTCTTCTCCCAGACGCTGCAGCAGTACGTAGACGGAGATATTGAACACTTGGATGACCTGGAGTACGACCCAGTCTAAATACGCCAAAATCTGGAATGTAGGCTATCTGTCTAAGAGGTGTAATCTTTTTAGGCCATACACATCCAGCTAACAAACCGAACATTCCGACTACGTACTGTTGCCATGCAGTGTGATGCTCTTGACACTCCAGTGACTATTTAATGCAACGCTAGTGGGTTTCACCGACTTAACGACCGAAAATCACGAGGTTAAGTCGCTGGGACCGACTTACTGTCCGCAGTCGCCCCCTCTCTGAGTGAGTTAAGTCGGTACGACCGACTTAACGGCCAAGAACGAGCGAGGACAAGTCGGTTTCACCGACTTAACGACCGAAAATCACGAGGTTAAGTCGCTGGGACCGACTAACTGTCCGCAGTCGGCCCCTCTCTGGGTGAGTTTAGTCGGTGCGACCGACTTAACGACCAAGAACGAGCGAGGGTAAGTCGGTTTCACCGACTTAACGACCGAAAATCACGAGGTTAAGTCGCTGGGACCGACTTACTAACCGACAACCAGCCCCTCTCTGGGTGAGTTAAGTCGGTACGACCGACTTAACGGCCAAGAACGTGCGAGGGTAAGTCGGTTTCACCGACTTAACGACCGAAAATCACGAGGTTAAGTCGCTGGGACCGACTTACTGTGCGCAGTCGACCCGATTTTGAGTGAGTTAAGTCGGTGCGACCGACTTAACGGCCAAGAACGTGCGAGGGTAAGTCGGTTTCACCGACTTAACGACCGAAAATCACGAGGTTAAGTCGCTGGGACCGACTTACTGTCCGCAGTCGGCCCCTCTCTGGGTGAGTTTAGTCGGTACGACCGACTTAACGGCCAAGAACGAGCGAGGGTAAGTCGGTTTCACCGACTTAACGACCGAAAATCACGAGATTAAGTCGCTGGGACCGACTTACTAACCGACAACCAGCGCGGATAAGTCAGTCTACTCCAAATTTCCATCCATCCTCCCGAAGCCGTGACGCACCGCGTACAGGGCCACCTGTGTCCTGTCTCGCAGCTCAAGCTTCGCGATAAGGCTGCTCACGTGGTTTTTGACCGTCCCCTCCGTAACGTACAACCTCGAGGCGATCTCGCGATTCGACAAGCCCTCTGCGAGGCAATTGAGGACCTCGCGCTCTCGGTCGGTCAGGGCTGGTTCGCTGACAAGCTTCCCCTGCCCCCTAACGTTCCTATGGTATCCAGCGTCCGTTCCTCGACCGAACACACCATCTTGCGCCAAGTCCCTCTGCATACCGTCAGGTGTTCCTCCATCTTGCTCCGAGCTCCCGCCCATACCGTCAGGTGTTGCTCCCTCTTGCTCCGAGCTCCCTCCCATACCGTCAGGTGTTCCTCCATCTTGCTCCGAGCTCCCGCCCATACCGCCAGGTGCTGCTCTATCTTGCGCCAAGCCACCAGAGGGGTCGGACAGACTCTGAACGTGATCGAGTAAGGTGTTCGCAATCGGCGGCGGCAGGACAGCGCCCCCTCGGTACACGGTGCGAATCGCCTCCGCGATTTCATCGGCAGGCATGTCTTTGAGGAGGTAGCCAGCTGCGCCGGCGGAAAGGGCGCCGACAACGTCGTCGTGATCGTCATAGGTTGTCAGCATCAGAATTCGGACCTCCGACTTGGCTTCACGGATCGCCCGTACGGCCGCGATTCCGTCCATGACTGGCATGCGAATATCCATCAGGATCACGTCCACTTGTCCACTCAGGCCGACTGCCACAGCTTCCCGGCCATTCTCAGAAAGCGCAACGACCTCAAAGTCGGGTTCGAGGGAGAGCAACGTTCGCAGGCCCTCACGCATCAGCCGTTGATCATCTGCAACACACACGCGAATCATGAATCCACCTCCCACGCAGGTACCCGTAATTGGAGCGAAAACCCTTGTCCAGGTTCTGTTTGGATGGACAGTTGTCCGCCAAGACTCTCGACTTTTTCATTCATGGTCGAAAGCCCAAAACCGAACACAGTTTCTCCTGCACCGCGTCCGTTGTCACGCAGCTCAAGCAGCAGAATCAGACCCCGGCGCGACAGGCGAACGCTCACCTCGGATGCTCGTCCGTGCCGCTTGGCGTTCGTCAGGCCCTCTTGGATGACCCTGTACAAAAGTGCTAAGACCACAGGCGGGATCCCTTGCAGCGGTTCCTCAAACGTCGTGTTGATGGCCATTCCCGTGAGCGCTGCGTATTGAGCAGTCAGTCTGTGAAGCGCGTTCAGACCCTCGCTGGCAGAGGTTCTCCGGATGCTGCGTACCGATTCACGTACGGCTTCCAGTGACTCTCTGGTCAACTCTTCCGAGATTTGAAGGTTTTCGATCGCCGTTTCCACCTTTCCTTGCCCCAGCTGTCGCTCGGCTGCTTGAAGTTGTACAAACAGTGCCGTTAGCCGGTGAGCCACCGTATCGTGGATTTCCGATGCGATCCGGTTTCGCTCCTCCGTCGCTGCCAATTCATAGACCTTGTCGGCAAACTCGTTTAACTGGTCATTGCGATGGGACAACTCTTGTGACTTTTGCTGCAACTCGTTCATCGTCCGCCGCAGTTGACTGGTTTGCACGCCCTGTTGGCGAAGAAGCAGGGCTACCATAAAGATGGCCAGGCCAAGCGTGAGGTAAAGTCCAAGCAACAGCGCAGACGACAGGGTCCCCTTGGCATACGATGGATTTGCGTTTACCGCTGCCGGAAACCAGATCGGGGCACGAAAATCGAGGATAAAACTCGTGACAGCAGCCAAAACACCAATGGCCAACCCGCGCGACGTTCCTCGTTGTTGCATCAGAAACGTCGTCAAAGTCGGCCAGATGAGGAGTGGAGCAGGACTTTTCGGAAGGAACGGCGGAAAAAAGAGTGCGGCCACAATGGAACAGACCAATTCAATTTGCAAGGTCCGCTCTACAATCCTAGACCAATTCGGATCATCACTCGGGGTCAACATCAGGATATTGGACGCGGCGTAGACGGCTGCAAAGACACTGACAACGCCGCGTTGCCACATCGCGATGGGTTGGATCGCGATCCACACAAGAATGGCAGCATACCAGACGGGGCGCACCCACAACGCCACAACGGGGATGAGCCCGGCAAACCCGTTGCTGAAATCGTAGTGACGTTCGTCCAACCCATCACCGCTCGTATCATGCGCCCCCGCCCGCTGTGCCAAGTATCCTGCCTCCTCAGCGCAGCACCGTTCCTCCGTTTCCGGACAATACTGCCTTGACACAAACTTTAGCGCAAAACAATGAGGAGGAACAGAGGTAGCAGTACAGCAATTGCCGTCACTGCAAAGTCATACCAATGTACTGACATCTCGCGGAAGTACGTCCGGGCTTCCGGTCGCTTTGCTGCTTCTCCAACCAGCCCGCGCGCTTCCATCGCCACAGCCACACGCTCACTCATGCGAACGCCTTGGCTTAAAATCGGGATTGCGTACAAAACCGGGCGAAACATCGCAAACCGTGCATCCTTGCCGCGCAACTGTCTGGCTAACTTCAGTTGCTGCCACTCACTCCGCAGCATCGGAGCTAGTCGCAGCCCAGCCAGAATTCCAAACGCGAACTTCGGTGCCACACGCAGGTTCTTCGCCAGTGCAACAATCAAATCTGTCATATTGAGCGTGCCTGTCATGACAATCAGGTACCCGACAGAGCTAAACATGCGCAGCGCCATCAGAAGGCCTTCGCGAAAACCGTACCAGCTGAGATTGACCCAGCCGATCCGATAACTTGCCATCCCCGGCGGCACCGCGGCATAAGCCGTGAAAGACCAGATGTAAAACGCGTAAATGAGGGCAAACACGCCGTACCACTTAAGTGCAAATGACAACCGCACACGGGCCACCACAAACACCCACAGGAGAGAGACCGCAAGAGACGCAAAGGCAGCCGTGAAGTTCGGCGAGAAGGTGCCAATCAGACCTGCAATGGCCATCGCGATGACCAGCCACGCAGGATTCAGGCGATCCGTTGGGTGCTTTATCCGCTTCGTCTGCATCTCCGCGACCTCAACCGCAATCGCGGCAACAGTTTCGTCTTCCATTTGGTACGCGGCGTTTGATATCGGCGGCCGCTGGTTTGCGGCAGCCCCGTTTGCTGGAGGCCCGTTGTCAGCCCTCGCATTTGGTACGGCTCGATGGGCAGTCATCCCGCTCGGTATCTTTCCATTGTCTGGAGTCCCGGGCGCCCTAAGTGGCGTCAGGTGAGCCCGTTGCAATATCGACTGGTCTGCGAACAGCTCAGATGGCGTTCCGGTGAAAATGCACGCGCTATCTGCGAGCACAACGACGTGCGTAGCGTAGCGGCGCACCAGATTCATATCGTGGGTGGTCAGTACGACGGTTTTCCCCTCCGTAAGGAGGTCCTCCATCATCGACATAATGGCTCTCTGCGTTTTCGCATCTTGACCGTATGTTGGTTCATCGAGGAGGTAGACCTCGTGATCATCATGCAACATGACGGCAACAGAGAGCCGACGCTTCTGCCCCTGGCTCAGTGCAAATGGGGACTGCATTGCTGTACCCGCAAGTCCGAAATCTGCGAGGTGCTGTTCCAGATCAGTCGGAATTTCATCTGCGATCCGCTGATTCGCAAACTCATCTGCCACCCGTTCATAGACGAACTGAAGCTCCGGGTTCTGAAAGCAATAGGAAACAACCTGCATGCGTTCGGATCGTTTCCATTCTGAAAGAGGTTTGCCAAGAAGCCATGCCTCTCCTCCGGCGAGTCGCTGCAATCCGCACATCGCTTGCAGCAAGGTTGACTTGCCAACGCCATTCGGGCCAACAATGGCAGTCATCTGCCCACGCGGAATGGCAATACTCAAGTCCTGCCATACCGTCTTGTCACCATGCCGAACGGTGCCGTGACGCATCATCAGTGCAGCATCTGCGGGCTGAGACGCACTCGTTGCCGTAGGCTGAGCCCCGTGGGCCGCTGCAAGCCGGGCCGCTTCCGCTGTCGCAGGCTGAGCCCCGTGGGCCGTTGCAAGCCGGGGCGCACCTGTCGCCGCTGGCTGAGACGAATCGAGATCGACAGCCCGAGCCGCACTCGCCGCCCGCGAAGAAAACGGATCGCCAATGCCTGGATCGGCGGCGTCAGCGGCCAGCGGCTCTTCGGGGCTTACCACGCCTTCAGCAACCATCCATGCCCATTCTCTGGCCAGCACCTCGCGCACCGGTCCCTGGTTGTGGATCCGACCATCGCGGCCAAACAAAACCAGCCGGTCCACCACGTCCAGCAGCGGAGAAAACTTGTGCTCGACAATCAGCATCGTCTGCCCGCTTTGACGCAGGTTTGCGATCTCGTCGAAGACCAGCTGCGTCGCCTCAGGATCGAGATTTGATGTTGGTTCATCCAGTATTAACAGCGCTGGCTCCGTTACGAGGGCGGAGGCAATCGCGAGTTTTTGTTGTTGTCCACCTGAAAGCCGGTGGTGTTCATCACTTGGCCGGGCAGCCAGCGTCGTGCGAACGAGTGCTTCTGCAATACGACCAGGCATCAACTCTCGACGAAGTTGCTGATTTTCAAGGCCAAAGGCCATCTCGTCCCCGATCCGTTGCATGCAAAACTGGGTGCTTGGGTCCTGGAAGACCATCGCTGTACCGCCGGGTTCTTTGACCCGCGGGTGGATCTCCAACTTACCTTCTACTTCGGCTTCAACAGCTGACGGGATGAGACCGGCGCAAAGCAGCGCAAGCGTGCTTTTTCCGCTTCCACTCGGACCAGCGAGCAGCACAGTCTCGCCGGGCTGAATTGCAAACGTGATGTCCTGCAGCACCGGAGCTGTTTCCAACTCGTAGCGAACATGCACATCCGTTAGCGAAACCAGGGGCGCGTGAACCCTGAGTGAGTTCACGCGCCCCTCCTCCAGCCGATTGTCTAGCAAGGGCTGCTGCAAAGTCTCTTGCAAAGTCTGATTCCCTTCGTGGATCGACATCACTTTACCGCCCGAGCTTGTCGTCCAATTTCAAAGTTGCGCAGCACCCCTGTACGGTTCAGGGCCGATGCCATCACCTGTGACAACCAGCCGCCGAGGATTGCACCGCTGATAAGTGACACGACAATATAAATCGTCTGATTTACAGGTCCAAAACCACCGCCGCTGTACTCCAGGAACCACTGCGGCAGATCCAGTACAAAAGACAGCATGCCGGCGAGCATAGCCAAAGTCATATTGTAGACACGGTAACGGAAAATGGCAAAGATAATCTCCGCGCCAATCCCTTGCAGTACGCCGGCCAAGACATTTGCTAACCCCCAACTCGATCCGGTTGCCATCTCAACGATGGAAGCGAGCACCTCGCCAAGCAAAGCTGCGCCAGGACGACGAATGATGATGGGAACGAGAATGCCCGCAATATACCAGACCCCGTTCATTGCCGCCTGTCCTGCAGCGGAGCTGAAGTTTAAGACGTTGTACAAGAGACCCCAGACTTCGTAGATGAGACCACAGATGATTGCAAGAATGACCATGAGAACGATGTCACGTAACTTCCACATACACGTTTTCCTCCTTTTATCCTGCCTGTTTTCTGACACGGAGGCGCTTTGTGTCTGCCTTGACTTGACGATTTTCTGATAGACATTAAAAAACCTCTTCGAGCGCAAACGCGGCGCATCAAAGAGGATTACCATCAGAGTTCGATGTCAAGCACTTCCTCCCGCTGGTATTACCCAGATCGAGTCTCAAGGGTTAGCGTCTCTACGCTTCTCAGCCACACAGGCACCCCTAGCGCCAAATGATTCAGTTGTTACCCCGAATGTATCACTCCATGCAGGCATTGTAAATATGGAACTTGAGACTAATGCACACTGTGTTTTTTGAATCTCCCGCCGCGCACCTCGGCAATCGGCCCAATGGCGAGAAATGCGCTGGGGTCCTTTTCTTCGACAATGGACTTCAGTTTTGCCTCTTCGAGCCGCGAAATCACACTGAATACAACTTGACGACTTTCACCCGTAAAGGCACCTTGTCCATTTAGATAGGTTACCCCACGACCAAGCCGTTGAATGATAGCCTCACCAATCTCTTCGTGCCTGTCTGTGATGACCCAGATCGACTTGGTCTCTTCGAACCCGGTCAAGGTGATGTCAATCGTCTTGAACCCAATGAAGTAGGCAATCAACGAGTACATGGCATGATTCCATCCAAATACAAAGCCTGCACTGCCGAGGATAAAAACGTTGAAAAACATAACGATCTCGCCGACGGACCAAGGCGTCTTTTCATTGAGGAGTACGGCCACAACCTCGGTGCCATCTGAAGATCCTCCGTTACGGATAATCAAACCCACTCCGATGCCCACAATGATCCCGCCAAAGACGCTCGCAAGCAGCGGATCCTTAGTCGCTGGCCCAATCCCGCCCATGACCGTCGCGAGAATAGAGATGAGTGTAATGGCAAACAGCGTCGAGAGGGCGAAGGTCTTACCAACTTGGCGATAACCAATGAAGAGAAATGGCAAGTTCAACACGAATAGAAACGCTCCAATCGGTATCCCGAAAAGGTGCGAACAGATGATGGAAATCCCCGTAATGCCCCCATCAATGACATGGTTTGGAATGAGAAAGTCCTCTAGCCCGGCGGCGACAAGTGCCCCACCGACCAGCAGCCCGATGCCGCGGGAAACCATCTTCGGAAAGCGACGGCGTTTCCGGTTGAACTGCAGACCAGTTCCCAACAGTGAGCCTTGGTCAGGTGAGCCTTGGTCCGAATTGTGTGTCACATGACTTCCTCCTCCCAAAACTTGTCCCACACGCAAGTGAGGGCGATCCGTATGCCGACGTCTGAAACGCCGAAGCAGCCAACCAGTGCAGATAACCGCAGCAAGTAACCACGTTCAACCAGCAGTCAACCGGGACAACCAACCATTAGTCACCTGGGTAGTCAACCAGCAGTCAACCAGCAGTCAACCAGCAGTCAACCAGGGTAGCCAGCAGGCGCAGCCATAATCTTTGTGCAAAGAATACCAAATGACCTTGATATCATTTTCCGAAGCAACGAGTGGTGGTACGATTATGTATGCCGCTGTGAGCACGGTTCGCGGTGAGCACGGTTCTAAGATGTACGGTTATCAGTTGTACGGTTCTGACTTGAAGGAGTGATCTAACGTGGAAGTCACAAAAGACATTCACCTGCTTGAGAACGAAACCAAGGGAAGTTTTGTCTACGTTATCCTTGGTGATGAGCCTGTTCTGGTGGATACGGGAATGCGTGGCCGTTCAAAGCGGATCATCGCGGCGCTTGAAAAACTGGGCCTCCATCAGTCAGACCTCGCACATATCGTTCTGACGCATCAGGACTTCGACCATATTGGCAACGCGAAGGCACTCCAAGATTACTACTCAAACGCAACCGTGTGGGCACCGGAAATCGAGATCCCGTATATTCACGGGGAACAAAACGGTCCCGGCATCCGTCATGTTTTCCAGCGGATCATGCGAGTAGACCATCCGGCTGGCGTGAAACCTTATGAGGCGGGAAAGCAGATCGGGAACCTCGAAGTGATACCAGCACCAGGCCATACACCCGGTCACGTCTGCTTGCGTCATGGGGATGTGTTACTCGCTGGCGATCTCGTTATGACACGAAAGGGCCAACTCCAGCCTGCACCAGGCTTTCTGACTTGGGATAAAACAGAGTTGCAGAAGTCACTGAGGGAAGTCGGGCGACTCACCTTCGATTGGGTTTGTCCAGCACATGGAACCCCGGTTCGCCGTGGTTCCATGTGGGAGACACTTGGCGTATGAGTTCGTGGGACGCTTGGTTGCCACGGTGGAGCCTGCCCGTGTCGGCCCGCACAGTCTGCTATGCGTCGGCGAGAACCTTCATCTCGATCGCGTAGGCCACACCGTCTTCATCATGTCGGCGTGATATCCAATCAGCAGCCAGCTTGACGGACTCCTGTGCATTGCCCATGGCAATTCCGAGTCCGGCCCACTCCAACATCGGCACATCGTTCAGACTGTCTCCCATGGCGACGAGCTGAGACCTGTCTACGCCACAAATTTTGCAGACGTCTGCTAGGCCCGCCGCCTTCGTGACGCCGATCGCGTTAACCTCGATGTTCAATGGATGGGAGTTAGACAAACTGTACACGCCTTTTCGGGATAATTCATCCCAGAGTACTTGGATCACGTCGATCTCACTCGCATGAAACCCGAATTTTAGCCACTCGTGAACTCGGACATCTTCTGGAATCTCCGCCTGCTGAACGGGCCCCTCCACGGTCGCTCCCCAGTAATGGGTATTGGTTTGACGGGCGAGTTGGAGCAGGAATTCCACCTCATCAACGGGGAGGTAATGTCGCGACACAAGCTCACCATTTGCCAGATGAACTTCAGCACCATTGGATGTTACAACGGGTATCTCGATACCGAGATCGTTCACGAGATCCTTAACCGCGCCATTCCAATGTCTGCCTGTGGCAAAGGTAAAGGGTACACCTTCAGCCTTAGCCTGTGCCAACCAATAACGCGTAGCATCCGTGATGACGCCTTGCTTGGTGAGTGTAGTCCCATCGAGATCGAGCGCGATCAACTTCCATTTACGCATCCTTCAGCCTCCGGTATCCTTTGTCGCAACGCTGTGACATTTTCACGAGTTCCCTTTAGAATGTACAGTATACCATGCGGACTCAACTTATTGTTGTGGGACAACTGATGAAATGGTGGTCCAAGTTGATTTTACACGCAGTGCAAGAGTTACAGAACAGATTGCTGTTTGCTATTTGTGCCGACCAGGCAGATTGGGCTGCACCCAGCATGACTTGCCGCGACCTGTCTCGAATCTAGGCAGCGGCCTATCGTTCCCTGGTATTTCTAACCGAGGAGTGAGACGGTTGAGCCAGACCCACCTCCGATTTATCTCTCATGTTGGGGCCAACAAGCCTGAGAACATTGTCAACAGGCACGTCGAGTGTCCGTTTTGTGACCGGTCGCAACTGACGGATATCCTCGACGAAGACGGCCCTATTCTGTTGATTATGAACAAATACCCGGTTCTCGAGGACGCATATCAAACCGTGCTTGTCGAAACAGATGATTGCGAAGGCGAGCTCTCACAGTATCCGAAAGCTCACCTGTATCGGCTGATGCGCTTTGGTTTGAAACACTGGGCTCGCTTGCGTGAATCTGGCGATTTCGCATCCGTGCTGTTTTTCAAGAACCACGGCCCGTATTCAGGAGGCACGCAGCGACATCCACATATGCAGATCGTCGGATTGAAAGACGTGGACTATCACGACATGCTCGATACGTCTTACACGGACGGACTGACCGTTGCAACCCGTGGCGGTGCCACGTTGAATGTGTCGACCCAACCTCGAGTCGGATTCTTTGAGTTTAACGTACTCTTCAACAACCCTGACGAAGACCTGGAACCGATGGCCGATTTTATCCAGGCGGCCACCCACTATACGCTCAACCACTTTCATCATTTGTGCCGGAGCTATAATTTGTTCTTTTATACGCTGCCGGGTGACCCGGCAGCGTATAAAAGTCGTACCGCGTTTTGTTACATCTCCCATCTACATCGGATATTCGATTCCACAGGTATCCGATAGACTTGAGGACGTCGTGAAGGCAATGCAGCGATATTACTTCTAATTGGCTGCTTGAAGCGGGCTCGGCTCGGCTCGGCTCGGCTCGGCTCGGCTCGGCTCGGCTCGGCTCGGCTCGGCTCGGCTCGGCTCGGCTCGGGCTCGGGCTCGGGCTCGGGCTCGGGCTCGGGCTCGGGCTCGGGCTCGGGCTCGGGCTCGGGCTCGGGCTCGGGCTGGGGCTGGGGCTGGGGCTGGCAAGTACGGCTCCCGGCTGCGCTAGCGGAACTGAGTTCCGCTGCGCTCGGACCGCCGAGGGATGCCGGGGCCGTCCCAGCACACTGGTTGCGATTGTCCCACAATAGAACGTACAAAACTTCCCCTATCAGCTCAAATCAGATGGGACCATTCCGGATAGCGCTCAAGTTTTCCCTTATCGATGCTCTTCAAGCCTCATTTGTCGCGTTTTAGGCTAACAACGAACATTTGGTGCGTCATTTTAGATGGGAACATCAGAAATGCAGCATCAGAGTACAAATTTTCCCTTATGCGCCGACACCGAAGGACTCGGCACACATGAGGACTCCGCACCTGAAGAACCCGGCAGGCAGGTGCCCCTGCACACAGGGCACGGAATACCAAGGAAAATGTGGAAAGGCGACCGGAGGTCGCCATCCTTATTTCTTTCTATCTTTTTATGTGCTGACGGGGTCGATATGGAATTCCCTTCCTAGCCGTGCCTTTCCTTGAGAACACGGTAGATGTCGTCTGGGGTAACCCCCGCCATCTTCCACAATGCGAGCAAGTGATACAACAGGTCTGCGCTCTCGGAGGACAACTCCTTCTGACCGGAAGTCAGATCCGTGTAGGGAGATTTACCGTCAGTCACAGCGGACCAGGGGGCCTTGGCTTCTGCAGACACGTGTGCAGTTTCTGGGACTTGCGCTTCCCGCGATACCGGTGACACAGCCACCGCATTTTTTGCAGCGATGGCAACCTCCACGGCCTCTTCGCCAACCTTCTTCGCGATCTTATCAACTCCGTGTTCGAAGAGGTATGTCGTGTAAGAGCCCTGCGGTCGATCACGATATCTTGACTCCAAAACCGTCCATAGTGTCTGCAAAATCGACACTTCCCCAGTCGACGATATCTCCCTGTCGTTGCCGCCACCGGAACCACTGCATCCAGCATCTGCGGTCGCATCCTCACTGCTGGCAACCCCGACTCCACCGCTCGCAGCCTCGCTTACGGTCGACGACGACGGAGCACTCCCGGTGTCTCTGGTCGTGTCCATTCCAGCCTCTGCTGGAGAGGCCGTCTGCACACGCATACCTTCGGCCTGATCCTTCGGTGTAATAGTTCGGAAATAGCAGGTCGTGGCACCGGTGTGACAGGCCGGCCCCTTTGGAGAGACGAGATAGAGTACCGAGTCCCCATCGCAGTCGAGGCGGATTTCGTTCACGGTCATCACATTGCCGCTCGTCGCGCCTTTACGCCAGTACTCCTGGCGCGATCGGCTCCAAAACCAAGCCTGCCCCGTTCCTATCGTGCGTTTCAAGGCTTCACGGTTTGCATACGCCTGCATCAGCACGAGACCTGTCTCTACATCCTGAACCACTACAGGGACAAGCCCAGTCTGCATGTCATAGCGCACCGCCTCGAGCACAACGGGCTGCAAAGTCACGGCATCCTGCGCCGCTGCATCCTGCGCCGTTGCCCCCAGCGCCGCTGCATCCTGCCCCACTTGGTCGATCCGGTTGATGTTCACTTCTCCCACCTTACCGGCACCCCCCTTTGCCGCAGGTGGCTCTTCACCTGCTGGATTGATGTCTCGTCAAAATGGAAGATGCTGGCAGCCAAGGCCGCATCCGCATGCCCTTCGACAAACACATCGACGAAGTGTTCCTTCTTGCCCGCGCCGCCGCTTGCGATAACCGGCACATTGACGGCAGACGCAATGAGCTTTGTCAGCTGGATATCGAAGCCTTCACGGGTTCCGTCCTGGCGAAAGCTGGTCAGGAGAATCTCACCTGCACCGAGGTCGACCGCCTTTTTCGCCCAAGTGACCGCATCCATGCCTGTGCCGATCTTGCCCCCCTGAATCATGACCTCATACGTCCGCATCGTCTGGTTCAGGTTCGCGTCAATCGCGACGACCACGCACTGCTCACCGAAGCGGTGGGCGGCCTCCTTGATGAGCTGCGGGTTTCGGACGGCACCCGTGTTCATCGAAACCTTGTCCGCACCGGAAAGCAGCAGTTCGCGCACGTCGTCAATCCCTGAAACACCCCCACCGACGGTCAGCGGGATGTTGACCTGACGCGCCACCTCTTCGACGACCCGGTGGGTCGCCAACCGGCCTTCCTCCGAAGCGGAGATGTCGAGCAGCACCAGCTCATCCGCACCTTCGTCCGAGTAGCGTTTGGCGAGTGCGACCGGATCGCCCGCGTCGCGTCGATTCTCTAAGAAGCCAACGTGTTTGACGACCCGCCCATCGAGCACATCGAAACACGGGACAATGCGTTTGGTCAGCATTCCAAATTCCCTCCCAGGGCCTTGAGCGCGGCAGCCAGATTCAGCGTGCCGTCGTAAAGCGATCGTCCTGCAATCGCCCCCGCCAGACCCGCTTGCTGTGCAGCCAACACGTCTTCGAGGTTGCGGACACCGCCGGATGCAATCGCAGCCATCCCGGTGCCCGCCACCTCTTTCGCCAGGTCCAGATTGGGCCCGCCGAGCGTGCCGTCACGCTGTACATCTGTAACGAGGGCATGAGCGACGCCAAGGTTAGACAGGCGTGCGGCAATGTCGACCAATCGAACCTCAGTCTGCTCGATCCAGCCGCGCACCGCCAGCTTCCCATCACGACCATCGAGGCCGGCCACCAGGTTGTCTCCGCCGAACTGTCTTACAAGTCGCTCCATGAGCTCCGTGTCGAGGGAGGCTGTGCCAAGCACGCAGCGCGACACACCAACTTCTAACCACTTTGCGACCGCTGCTTCATCTCGGATACCCCCGCCCACCTGAACAGATGCGCCAACCTGGCCTGCCAACTGAACGATATCGCGGATCACACCCTGGTTGACGGGGGAGCCGGATTTGGCGGCATCGAGATCGACGACGTGTAAAAACCGACCGCCTGCCTCTAACCACCTCTCCGCCACCTTACGAGGGTCTGCTTCATACGTGGTCGAGGCGTCATAGTCTCCCTTGAAAAGCCGTACACACGCGCCGCCAAGGATATCAATCGCCGGATACAGCGTGAACGATGGACTACTCATGCGTGGGCACCTGCTTTCGCCGTCTGCCTGCAGATCTCGACAAAGTTGCGTAGAATGGCCTCTCCCACGTGGCCGCTCTTCTCCGGATGAAACTGTGTGCCAAGGACGAGCCCTCTGCCAATCACCGCCGGCACCACAATGCCGTTGTAGTCCGCCGCAGCGAGGAGATCGGCCTCGTTCTGCAGATTAGCTTTGTACGAGTGTACGAAGTAGACAAAGTCACCCTGCGTGATGCCGTTGAGAAGCGGGTGATCGACCACTTTCACGAGGTCGTTCCAACCCATGTGCGGCACCTTCACAGAGTTTGGGAACCGAGTTACAGAACCTGGAATGATGCCGAGGCCCACGTGGCTGCCGTGCTCCTCACTGACAGACAAAAGAAGCTGCATCCCAAGGCAGATACCAAGCAGCGGCTTCCCTTCGCGAGCCATCTGCCGGACCACACGCAGCAACCCGGAGGACCGAAGTTGGAACATCGCATCGCCAAACGCACCGACACCGGGCAGCACCAGTCCGCTGACCTGTGCGCCGCTGGCAATCAGTTCGTCCCACGCCTCTCCGCTTTGGACGATCACGGTCTCGGCCCCAGCGGAGCGAGCAAACCCGCTTTGCACACTCGACAAGTTGCCAATCCCCATGTCAAGGAGCACGATCATTCCAATACCCCCTTGCTGCTTGGCACCCTATCGCCGATGACCTCGACAGCCATGGCCAGTGCAGCACCCATGGCCTTGAACAATCCCTCTACCATATGGTGGCTGTTTTCGCCGTATAAGACGGCGAGGTGAAGCGCCATCCGCGCCTCATTGGCAACGGACTTGAAGAACTCTCGAGTCAGTTCCGTTGGAAAGGTGCCGATCCGCTGATCCGGAATGTCAGCCACCATCACAAATGCAGGCCTTCCTGACAGGTCGATGACCGCCCGTGCCAAAGTCTCATCCATCGGCGTGTGACGCTCGCCGTATCGGCGGATACCACGCTTGTCCCCGAGTGCCTGGTGAATGGCCCGTCCGAGAGACAAGCCAATGTCCTCAACGAGGTGATGATCGTCCACATCGACATCCCCAGTCGCGTGCACCGTCAGATCAAATCGTCCGTGCACCGCAAACAGATGCAGCATGTGGCGGAGAAAAGGAACGGGGAAATCGAGATCAGCCCGGCCTGTTCCGTACAGCGACAAAGACAGTTCCACGTTCGTCTCACCGGTCACGCGGCGGACCGTCACAGTGTTTGGGGCAGAGCCGTTCGAACCGGTAGGTTTCGAACTCGCGTCGGTGGTCAGGTTCAGTCGTTCGTTTTCACTCTTTCCATCCGGCATACTCAGCGCTCTCCCTTCCCAGGTGTGTTTGCGTCGGTCAATCGGACCGCGATGGACCTTGCGTGAGCGTCAAGCCCCTCTGCCGCTGCAAGCGCCATGATGTGCGCTGCGTGTGCCTCAAGCGTCCGCTGCTGGTAGGTCACGTAAGTCATGCGGCGCTGAAAGTCCGCAACGCCGAGACCCGACGTGAAGCGTGCTGTGCCATGCGTCGGCAGGACGTGGTTTGAACCCGCATAGTAATCCCCGACAGGCTCAGGCGTAAAGGCACCGAGAAAGACGGCCCCCGCTTGCTGGACGTCCCCGAGATACTGATCTGCGTCGTGAATCAAGAGTTCAACATGCTCCGGCGCACTCTCGTTAACCACGGCAATCGCCTCGCCAATGGAGCCTGCCGTGACGATGGCCCCCCAGTTCTCAAGTGCTGTTTGCGCGATCTCTTTGCGTGGCAGCTCCGCCAATTGCCGCTCGAGCTCTGCTTCAATGGCATCTGCGAGTCCGGAGGCTGTGGTGACGCAAACTGCGCCAGCCTCCGGATCGTGCTCGGCTTGAGCGAGCATATCCGCCGCAATGTAGGCAGGGTTCGCCGTTTCATCGGCGACAATAAACACCTCAGACGGACCGGCGATGCTGTCGACCCCGACGTCTCCCATGACAGCCCGCTTCGCAAGGGCCACATAAAGGTTTCCCGGCCCGGCCAGCTTGTCCACACGCGGCACAGACTGGGTGCCGTAAGCCAAGGCCGCAATCGCCTGAGCACCGCCCACACAGTACACCTCATGTACGCCGAGATGATGCGCCGCCGCCATCACGAGCGGGTGCGGCAGTCCTGTCTCCCGTTGCGGCGGGGACACGAGCACAATCTCACCGACCCCCGCCACCTGTGCCGGAATGACGTTCATCAACACGGTCGACGGGTATGCTGCACGACCGCCTGGTGCGTACACGCCAGCGCGCGCAATGGGACGCCAGACCATCCCAACGACTGCACCATCTCCGTCACTGATTTCAACTGCCCCTTGCAACTGTGACTCGTGAAATCGGCGAATCCGATCGGCCGCTGCAGACAACGCCTCTTGCAGGGAAACATCCAGTTGATTCCACGCTGTTTCGAGCACTGCTGGCGGCACATGGAGCCGAAAATTCACGTCTTCAGCACCCGGGTAATCCAGTTTTGCAGTCCAGCGACGCAGCGCGTCGTCTCCTTCTGCCTTTACCGTATCGATGATCTCCTTGACTGTCTTCATCGCAGCCTCGTCCGTGTCACTCGTCCGCCGCCACTGAAATAACGCCGCACTCTCGCGCCGAAGTTTCACTGCATTCGCCCCCATTGTTTTCCTCTTGCACACACCTGTGTAACAAGCGATGCACAGTATCTGAACCGCCTGCCATCTAAACGCCTGCCTGCGCAGTAATCGACTCGCCAAGCCGAGCTGAGATCTCATCAATCAATCGGCGTTTGGTTCGGTAACTCGATCGGTTCGCAACCAATCTGGCCGACACATCCATCACTTCGTCGAAGATAACGAGCCCATTTGCCTTTAAGGTGCTGCCGGTCTGAACGAGATCGAAAATCCGATCAGCAAGTCCAATCACGGCTGCGAGTTCTATCGATCCGCCAAGCGGGATAATCTCGACTGCCTCCCCGCGGCTTCGAAAATACTGGTCTGCCAAACGAGGGTATTTGGTTGCGACCCGATGTGCCGGCTTGCCGCGATGCTCTGGGCGACCAGCCACGCAGAGGCGGCACTCTGCCTTCTTTAAGTCAAGCAGTTCATAGACCTCGCGACCAGATTCCAAGACCACGTCTTTCCCGACGATCCCGATGTCTGCCACACCAAACGACACATAGGTTGGCACATCCGCTGGTTTCGCAAGTAAAAAGCGAAACGCCTCGTCTTCTGATTCTCCAAAGCCTGAACGCCCGTCTGCGTTGCCTGCATTACCGGCTGACTTGCCCGTCACCCCATCTGCATGGCCTGCAAGTCCATCTGTGGATGCATGAAAAACGAGCGACCTGCTCTCGTCCATCCCTTCCGGTTTGGGAAGCAGAGCACTGGTCCAAAGCGGCATCACGTCATCTGCTGTCCGACCCTTCGCCAAGGCAATCGTCAACATCACTCACTCGCCCCCGTCTCCCCATCGTTTGTCGGCTGTGTCGTCCACTCGATCTCGCTGAGCGCAGCCATCAACCGCTCGACCTCGTAAGTAAAGCCGACGGCGGGAGCTGGGGCACCAAACGAGGCAAGCAGCCCGTCATAACGCCCACCAAGCGCAACCGGTGCACCGACGCCATTTGCAAACACTTCAAAGACGATCCCAGTGTAATAACTGATATCCCGCGTCAGGGTCAG
This sequence comes from Paenalicyclobacillus ferrooxydans, assembly GCF_001399675.1. Taxonomy (GTDB): domain Bacteria; phylum Bacillota; class Bacilli; order Alicyclobacillales; family Alicyclobacillaceae; genus Alicyclobacillus_B; species Alicyclobacillus_B ferrooxydans. Next base: position 33,017 of record NZ_LJCO01000044.1, on the reverse strand, counting down.
GTCAAACGTCAATTGATTGGCAAGCCCCATCGACTTGAGTTGTGCTGCGAATTGAACGAGACTGTCCCAGTAATGCTCCACCTGTTTCCCGAGTGATGCATCCTTCCAGGAAACATGGATGAGATCCGTGAGGCGAGAGGACGAAAACGGATCGAGCTTTGACAAAACCGATAACAGCACATCACCGCTGGCCAGTTCTGTGTCTTCTTGTCCGTCCACAATCCGGCGGAATCCGACGTAATCGCCACGAGCCAGCATAGCAAGTAAATCGTCTACAACAGCAGACTCGATACCGCTCGCAGATAAGAACGCGGAAGCAAAGCCAGCGTGACTGACGACCATTTGCCAATCCTTTAATCCAAGACGCTTCAGACCCGACTGACACATCAACAAAAGTTTTGCATCGACCTCGTGACTTGACGGCCCGATCCACTCCACCCCAACTTGCGTTGACTCAGCGGCACGACCGCTGACCCAGGAGAGTGAAGCGGGATCGTCCGTGCGATGATAAACGCGTTCAGCGTAACACCACTTGATCTCTTTGTTTCCACCAGACAAAACGGGCGCTGCCATCCTGGCAATCGAAGGCGTCATCTCGGGCCGCAGCGCAACCGTCCGACCGAGGGTGTCAAACACCCTGACCCAGGCTTCTGCTTCCGCTGCAGCCCTGCCTCTGAGGAGTGTGTCCACATATTCGAAGGCGCCGCAGGAAACCATCTCGAATCCGTGCTCGTCGAATTCCTCCAGCAACACAGACTCCACTTTGCGCCGGAATTTTGCTTGTTGCGGGAAAAGATCCTGCATTCCAAGCGGCCTGTCCACCCATTTTCGCACGACATCAATGCTCATTTTCTCACCACTTCCACGATTCCATTTAAATGAAAACCTGATTAAATGAAAGCCTGACTGACGTTTAAAGTCCGCTTTCGCCCGCAGGCTCGGAAACTCGAAATACGATCATTACTCCATTTTAACAGGTTTTATCCACCATATTCCAAAATGCAAAGGAACGGCCGCATCGCTTTAGTATGCTAACGTGATAAAGCATGAGGTTATTTTATATGCTGCTCAGCCACGCGTCAATGGCCATGTCAGTCTCGTTGCCACTACGAAAAAATGGCCTGGCACAAATTCTGCGTGTGCACAGGCCATTTCATATGATGATTTCAGTCGAGCCATCTCTGCCTGGTCCGCTTCGCGCGTTAGTCGAGCTCCCGAAGCGTTCGTTGCCAATCGGACGACAACTCAGGACAAGCCGCAAGCGTGAGTGCCTCTTCCCGCGCCGTTCGACGTTCCCTCATGATCCGATGCGTTTCCGTAATGGTCCACTGCGGATGCAGACGTTCCACCAGCGTTATCTGTTGGCAGGGTTCCACGGTGCCTGTTTGGAGCACCCGGACATACCACCCGGTCCATCCGCGGCGTTCCACCTCAACCGGCAACAACGGCAAGTGGTGCTTGCGTCCGAGCTTCCAACACGGCCCACGCGGTTGCGAGACCTGGACCACGACTTCCCCGATTTGAAGGATGTCTCCGATACAGCTCGTTTCCTCGGAAAATCCTGAGACCGTAAAGTTCTCGCCGAATGCCCCGCATTCGAACCGAGGTACACCGAGTACATCCGGCCACTCATCATAATGTGCAGCGCTGTAAAGCAGTACTGCGCGGTGCGGTCCGCCGTGGTGCTTTAAATCGGCCTGGCCGTCTCCTGCCAGATTCGTCAGCCCCAGCTCAACCGGTCCATCGACTCGTCGCTTGTCAATTCCCGAGACCCACACAGCCTCATGGTCGTCGGTTGGACGGGCGTACACCTTCTCTGCAGGAAGCCCGACTTGAATGGAGAGGAGCTTCCCAGCCAGCTGCAGCGGGCCCACCTGCCCGAGCGCAGCGACCTGGGGCGGTCTGCCTGCCTCTATCCCGTCAACCTGTGGCGATCCGGTCTCCCGATTCACGTTGCTCATTCCAGACTCCCGGTCTCTGCATAGCGCTTCGCGAGCACGTCGATTTCCTTCTTCAACTCGGACACCAGTTCCGCCTCCGGGATTTTGCGGACAACCTCGCCTTTGCGGAACAGGAGACCTTCTCCTCTTGCCCCTGCGATCCCGATATCCGCCTCCCGCGCTTCACCAGGCCCGTTCACCGCACACCCGAGCACCGAAACTTTGATCGGTGCCTTAATACCCTCCAGGTACGCTTCGACCTCATTCGCTACAGAGATGAGATCGATGTCGATCCGACCGCACGTCGGACAGGACACGAGGGTAGCGGCGTTCGAAATCAAGTGGAAGTCTTTCAAGAGCTCGCGCGCCACGCGAATCTCTTCGACCGGATCGGCACTGAGTGAAACGCGCATCGTGTTTCCGATCCCCATCGACAGCAAGGTGCCAAGCCCTGCCGAGCTCTTGATGGTGCCGCTGAACAGTGTGCCCGACTCCGTGATACCAAGGTGGAGGGGATAGTTGAACGACTCCGCGGCAAGGCGGTACGCCTCAATGGCAAGCGGCAGGTCGGAGGCCTTCATGGACACAATGATGTCATGAAAATCGAGATCCTCCAGAATCTTAATATGGTGGAGCGCACTCTCGAGCATGCCCTCTGCCGTCGGGTATCCGTGCTTCTCCAGAATGTGTCGTTCCAGACTGCCTGCATTGACACCAATACGAATCGGAATGCCCCGCTCTTTGCAGGCATTGACAACAGCCTCAACGCGATCGCGCTGACCGATATTGCCAGGGTTAATCCGAACCTTGTCGACACCGTTCTCGATGGCGGCGAGGGCCAGACGATAGTCAAAATGTATATCTGCCACGAGCGGAATGTGAATTTGTCGTTTAATTTCCTTGACGGCTTCTGCAGCTTCGCGGGTATTGACCGTCACGCGAACAATCTCACAGCCTGCGTCCTCGAGGCGGTGAATTTCGTTTACGGTACTTTTGACATCTGCAGTTTTGGTCGTGGTCATGCTTTGAATCACAACTTGATCGGACCCGCCAATCGTGAGCGGACCCACGTGAACTTTCCGTGTATCTTTTCGATGAAACATCGGTAACCTTCTCCTTAGATAAGGCATAGTCTTCTTGGCCCATTATACCTCAAAACTGTTTCCCATTTGGGGTTGGATTTGATACTCTAGTGTCGATTACTTGTACGGATTCGCGTGTCTGCGCCGTTTTGCGTTTCGGATCACGGTTCATACAAGTTGGTATGCTTCGACATACCATTAGGATTAAGACGGGAGTGTAAACCATGATTGAACAAATCCAGAAATACCTTGGCGACGAAGCATCTTACTACCTCGAGCATACTTCCACAACCATTCCGAAGGCCGCGCTGACCAGCCCTTCCTCGGACACGGTCAGTGAAGTTTTCGCACACACTGACAGAAACAACCAGGTTTTGCGCAGCATGCAATCGATGCTCGACCACGGGCGTCTCGGCGGAACCGGTTATGTATCGATTCTTCCAGTCGACCAAGGCATTGAACATGCGGCTGGGGCGTCATTCGCAAAAAACCCGGCCTATTTTGATCCGGAGAACATCGTCAAGCTCGCCATCGAAGGCGGATGTAATGCCGTCGCTTCAACATTCGGAGCACTCGCTTTAACGTCACGCAAATACGCCCACAAGATTCCGTTTATTGTAAAAATCAACCACAACGAACTGCTGACCTACCCGAACCAGTTTGACCAGATTATGTTCGGGAGTGTGCGTGAAGCATGGGAGATGGGCGCAGCTGGTGTAGGAGCGACCATTTACTTTGGGTCTGACCAGTCGACCAGGCAGATTCAGGAAGTCAGTCAGGCATTCCAGCAAGCACATGAGCTCGGAATGTTCACGGTACTTTGGTGCTACCTGCGCAACCCAGACTTTAAAGTCGGCGGCATCGACTACCACACCGCAGCTGACCTCACGGGTCAGGCGAATCACATTGGCGTTACCATTGAAGCAGACATCATCAAACAAAAGCTGCCCGATACGAACGGCGGCTACAAGGCCCTCAACATGGAAGGCAGCAGCTACGGTAAGACGGACAACCGCATCTACACAGAACTGACCACTGAGCACCCGATTGACCTCGCACGTTACCAGGTTGCGAACTGCTATATGGGCCGAATCGGTCTCATCAGCTCGGGCGGTGCATCCGGGGCGAATGACTTCGCTGATGCTGTCAAGACAGCCGTGATCAACAAGCGTGCAGGCGGTATGGGCCTCATCTCAGGCCGCAAAGCCTTCCAGCGTCCGATGGACGAAGGTGCGAAGCTCCTAAACGCCATCCAGGACGTATATCTCTGCAAAGACGTTACACTCGCGTAATCAACGTAAGCCGGCTGAGCAAACGTGCTAAAGCAGGCGTGTACCTCCGAACCTGGCAACATGTTCTGCATCCCATTGTGACGCATAGACCCCTGCACCGCATGTGATACTAGCCGTGCGGGGGTGATGCTCATGGGACAGCACAACCAGTTTGAGCCGGGTTGGAAAGTACCAAATGACGGTGAATACGTCGAGATTGGTGAACACCCGGACAGCAACAACCTTAGCCATCCAAAGAAGCTCCGGTTGCGCAAAGGTGACACCTTTCCAGGGACCACGAACGGCAACCGAAAGTGGACCAGAAACCGCAATAAGTAACAAAAAGACTGCCCGAAGTGTGCCTTCGCACGCCGGGCAGTCTTTTTGATGTCCTGAATCGGGATTACAGCGGGATTGAAAAACTGTTGCTACACCGACGCGGGTACGCGTTGTTCAAGTGGTGCCACGACGCGAGGAGACGAGAGCAGGTGGAACCCCGCAAAAGCAATCGCCCAGCCGATTAACATCACAACCCAGAACGACCCCGGCCACCCGAGTCTCGCACCGCTGCCTGCCCCTGCGATGACCAGAACCCCAATCGACAGCCACAAATTGCCCAGGAAAAACTTCTTCGGTGCCTTATGACGCAATACTTTCCACGCTGACATGAATCCCACGCCGACGACTGCCAGTGCACCGAATGTGTTGAGGATGATGAGCGGAACGAGCCACAGCGCTCGATTCACGATCACGCCAGTGCCAGCGCCGCCATCCAAGTGAGCTAGTGCAGATGCGTTGAGCGGTGCCACGATGATCCCGATGCTGGCAACGAGTCCAACAATCGCAACCACTATGACGACGGACCAGACAACTTTCTTCGAAAACACCAGAGCCAGGCTGCCAAGTCCCATCACGGCTGCCATCCACAGTGCCCCAAAGAGGTAGTAGATGACAAACCAAACCCCGCGCCCTGGATGCACCCACACTGCAAGTGCGTAAGCCAGCGACCCAAGCGCAGACATAAACAGCGATACCGTCCACAAACCGTGACTTAACCGATGATTTCGGCGAAACTGACGAAGTACCAAGATGGCAAAATACAAAGTTAAAATGAATACCAGTATTGCAGGAAGACCTATCATGGAAGCCCCTCCTCTCAGCCTGAAATTGTCTTTTCATCCAATCATAACGTGCCCAATTTCATGCGACAAGACACATTGCGCGTGAAATTGTAATCCAAAAAGACTATTGCAAAAATAGGGGTATAGGAGCCTCCTCCTATACCCTCAAAATCACTTCATCAAAATCACTTCATCAAAATCACTTCATCAAAATCACTTCATCAAAATCACTTCATCGAACGCTTTTTCGTGTTGGAAAGATAAGTTGTGTACTTTAAGATGAGCAGGGTCAAACCCGCAAAGACAAACACCCCGAACGCGAACATGATGAACTGCATCCTCGCTCTCCTTTCGCCCCAATGTCAACCCTCGGCCAGCAACAAACTCTGCGCTGACCAACGCTTCCATCAGGTCAAGTGCTGTCCGCACCAGGCGGCAAACTGACCGACTGTTAAGACGTCTTCAAGCAGCAATATCACAATGCCAGACGCTGCTGTGTATAACCAGACGTTCATGGCGACTGGAAAAAACGCGTTGATCTTAGCTTTACTGGCGAACCCTGAATACCATCCCGCGACGGCCAACAAGATAACTCCGACCACGGTCAACAAGAACTGTACTATCGCTGTCGGGGCGTAAATCGTTGCCGATTGAGGACTTGCGTGACCAAAACGCAGCATCATCTGGAACTGAACCGCTGCCAGTCCAATGTAGAAAAGCGTCGCCAGGCCCAGCGTTCCGTTAAACGCACCCCAACGGTCCTTCACGAAAAAGGTGGCTGCCCCGACAAGCAGTACCGCGGAAATAACCGACAGAAGCACGGAGTAGTACGGCAGGTCTTTTAAAATGGTTGATTTGAGAACGAACTTCGTGGGACTCCATCCCCGAAGGTACACGTTCGAAGCCACAAATGTCGCCGTCATAAACGTCAGAGCAACAAGTCCTGCCCAGACTGCCAGGTTTGCATTGCCCTGCGAGTCGATATTTTCATGATGGTTAATATGTGCACCGGGTGGTGACGGGTGTGCAGACATGCGTTGACCTCCTCCACCGCCGCCAACTCGTGACGGCCGTAATCAGACCGCACTGATAATCATGACGATACACATCGCGGTCAGGTACAACAGCGAAAACCCGAACATCTTCTTTGACCAAGCCAAGTCATCTTTCACAAACAGACCTTGTACCGCGCGACCAAGGAAAATGAGCCCGAGTACAGTGGCAGCAACGAGATAAATAATCCCCTCGTAACCAAGGCCGTACAGCAGCAGTGACACAGGGAACATGGCTGCTGTATAGAGGAGGATCTGCTGTTTTGTTTGAGCAAACCCGCGCACGACCGGAAGCATTGGAATACCCGCAGCCCGATACTCTTCTGTCCGCTTCATGGCCAGCGGCAAGAAATGCGGCGGCTGCCAGAGGAAAAAGATGAAGAACAGGACCCATGCACCAATGCCAAGACTGCCGTGGCTTCCTGCGGCGAACCCAATCAGGGGCGGCAGGGCACCTGCCACCCCTCCAAGCACCGTGCTCAGCGTCGTTGTACGCTTCAGCCAGACGGTATAGATATAGGAATACACAATCAAACCACCGAACGCACAAGCTGCGGCAACAACGTTGACCAACACGGCGATTAACGCAGTGCCCACAATACCGAGTGTCAGTCCCATCCAAAATACAATGGTTGGGTTGACTTTTCCAGATACTGTGGCTCGCTGTTGCGTGCGGGTCATGCGGTGATCAATATCGCGATCGACATAGTTATTGAGTGCAGCCCCACCGGCTACTACCATTGCCGTGCCGATGACGGTGAAGATCAGCGTCAAGACATCCGGATGACCGTGGCTGCCAACCCAGAGTCCTGAGATTGTGGCCATCACGTTGGCAACCGTTATGCCAAGCTTCAGCACGGAGATATAGTCGCGGATTGATCCACGCGACGGGTTCGTAGATTGTTCGTCCGCCCCACCCGGGACGGATTCTAATGCGGCACCTTTCATTGCCATCCTGAGACACCCCTTTCAATCTGAACTCTGGGACTTTGGCAAACCGTATTGCTCTTGAACTGCGAGTTTAAACGGTAAAACCGGGTGAACCAGAGCTGAAGCCAAAACCTATGCGAGATAATTTACCAAATATAACATGACCAAGATAAGGTCATGCTATCCTATCACCCGTTTTCCGTCACTCACTCTCTCACCCGTGTTCCGTTCACTCACATTCATTCACTCACTCGTTCGTCCGAATGGATGTTGTGTTCTCCAACCACTCGGCAACCATCGAAATCTCAACAATCTTAGACGGGAGCCGGAGTCGGACTCGGTGTGGGATTCGGGTTTGCGTTGGGTTCCGGATACGGCTGATAAGGGTTGGAAGATACAACCGGCAGATCGTCAAAGTTGTGCTCCGGCGGAGGAGAGGAGATGGTCCACTCCAACGTTTGCGCTCCCCACGGATTTGCAGCAACCTTGCGGCCGCGCTTCGCAGAGTACAGCAGATTCGATACAATCACCAACGTACCGAGCCCGAGCATATAAGCACCGATTGTGGATACATCGTTCCAGAATTGAAATATCGGGTTGTAAGACGCGATGCGACGCGGCATACCTGCCAGTCCCAGGAAGTGCATGGGAAAAAATGCAACCTGAGTGCCGATAAAATACAGCCAGAATGACAGATAGCCCAATTTCGTATTATACATCCGTCCTGTAACCTTCGGAAACCAGAAATGCAAACCAGCCATGATGGTCATGACGCTGCCGCCAAACAGTACGTAATGGATGTGCGCAACAATGAAGTACGTATCATGCAGGTTCATATCCAGCGGCACGGCTGCAACAATCACCCCGCTAAACCCGCCAATAATGAACGATCCGATGAAGCCGAGCGATGCAAACATCATCGGCACCGTGTACTCAACGGAACCACTCCATAAGGTCGCCAGCCAGTTAAATATCTTCACTGAAGTTGGCACCGCAATGATCATAGACGAGATCATGAACGGAATTCCCGTTGACATGGCCATGCCTGCGACAAACATGTGGTGAGCCCAAACAAAAAAGCCGAGGAACCCAATCGCGACACTCGAATACGCGATGGCGTGATAACCGAAGATAGGTTTCCTCGCAAACACGGGCAGTACTTCAGAGATGATGCCAAACCCTGGCAGAATCATAATGTAGACCGCAGGGTGTGAGTAAAACCAGAATAGGTGCTGGTACAGCATCGGATCGCCGCCCTGGGCGCTATTATAAAACACTGTACCAAAATGTCGATCCGAAATCAGCGTCGTGATAGCCCCTGCCAGCGCGGGAGTGCCGAACAACTGCATATACGCAGTAACGAGCATGCTCCATGTGAAGAGCGACATCCGCGTATAGGTCATCCCAGGTGCACGCATTTTGTGAATGGTAACAATAAAGTTGATGGCACCGAGGATAGACGATAGTCCTGAGAGATGAATTGCCATCACCCAGAGGTCAATGCCTGGGCCGTGCGACTGTACACTGTACGGAGGGTACGATGTCCAGCCGGCATCCGGCATACCAAACACCATGCTGAGCAGTAAAATGATACCGGATACAAGGTACAGCCAGTAACTCAGTGCATTCATGCGCGGAAACGCCATGTCGCGCGCGCCAATGTGCAACGGGACCAGGTAGTTTCCGAAGGCACCGGTCAACAGTGGAATAATGACCGCAAAAATCATGATTGTGGCATGCATCGTAAAAAATTCGTTGTAGCTCTGAGCTGTAAACAATCCCTTGTAACTGAGCAGGTCGGTCCGGACCAAGAGCGCGAAGAGACCGCCTAAGAGAAAGAAAAAGAGGGCCGTGACGCCATACATAATGCCGATTTTCTTGTGGTCAACCGTAAGGATCCATTCTCTGACGAAAGACCGGCGTGGCGGCTTCAGCGCTGCCTCCATCTCTTACACCACCTCATATGCTCGGTAGATTTGGTAGAGAACTTACGAGTTTGATGACGTGCTGTTCTGTTGCTGTTTCTCAGTCTGGAGCCAACTCTGGTAAGCTGCGGGACTCATAACCTGCATCTTCGCAACCATAGTGGGGTGTCCCGGTCCGCAGAACTGATCGCACGGGACATCGAACGTCTGCCCGACGAACTGACTCTCGACGTTCACCCAAAACTGGGTACGGCGTCCTGGCACTGCATCCTGCTGCAGGCGCACGGCAGGAATGTCAAAGCCATGGATGACATCAGCAGAAGTGATATCAAACAGAACATTCTGACCTGCAGGGACGCGCAGATCGTTGACAGTATCGACGCCGTTCGGATACTTGAACTCCCACTGCCACTCGTGCCCAATTACTTGAATGACCACAGGCTTGGCCGGCGCAATCTGATCGGCATAAACATACTTCACGCTAAAAACACCAATAGCCACGAGAATAAGTGCTGGAATCAGAGTCCACAGAATTTCTAACTTGTTGTTTCCGTGAACCGCTGCTCCGACGAGATTCTGCTTCGTCCGACGGTAACGAACCAGAAACCCGACCAGCAAGACTTCCACAAGCACGAAGAAAAACGTGATGACTCCCAGAACCCAGTAGAATAATCCATCTACACTCTGGGACATGTGCGTCAGTGCTGCCGGCAACCACGTAGAGCCTCCCAATCTTCCCCCTCCTCGGCAGGTATTTCCGTTCCCGAGAACAACACCCAAGTCCGAACTCTCAGTGCATTCAGACACTTTCAGAAACAAAAAAGCGCCGAGCACCCGCTGGCGAACGAGAGTTTCCGGACTGGTTGATCTGCTGTCTACCGGATGTATTCTAGCTCGCCATTTTGGCTCTGATGTCGACCTTGGTGAAGACCTCTAGCACACGAAAAAACCTGCAAAGATACGGGTACAGTTTACCACAACTAATCAGAAGCGCGTCAAGGGAATCCACCACAATACCAGCCTCTACGAAGCAATTTTCACAATTGTTTCGTGCCGCTTCGAAACTTGGTAAGAGGCGACGAGTCCCATCGCGAGAATGGCCACAGCAGCGGCAAGTAGAAACGGGAGGTTGACGTGAACTTCGTAAACCAGAGTCGCGAGCACTGGCCCCACCATTCGTGCAAGACTATCCATTGATGACAAGAGTCCGTTGGCCAACCCTTGCCCCACTTTCGTCTCCTTGGTCACTAAGGAAGTGAGTGTCGGCTTGAGGACTGTGTTTCCAGCACCAAACACGGTCATATAAATGGCTGCCGTTGCAAAGTTCTTCGAAAAAATCAGCAGGACCAGTCCAACTGCAGATACAAACAGACCAATGTATAAGGTAGGGACCTCCCGCCCATGGGTCACATAGCGTCTGACGATCCCGCCTTGAATCAACGCCCCAACAACACCTGAGATAAAAAACATCCAGCCAATTTGCTCTGCAGTCGCGTGAATCTTCCACATTTCAAATAACTGCAAACAACCTTCCAGCGCCGAGATGGTGAACTGCGAAACAAAGTCAACCAGATACATGTACTTGAGGGAGCCCTGAAATGCAGCCCACCGTGATAGTTTCTGTTCACGTGAGTGGTCGTGCCTGGCTTGTCGAACTTGCGGACTCAGAGATTCATCGAGCGCAAACAAGCCCCACAGTGCGTTCAGAATGGCAAGTGCAGCTGCGACAAAAAAAGGCAGGGAGATGTTCACGCCGCCGAGCAGCCCCCCTACAGCAGGACCAATGATAAAGCCGAAACCGATCGACATGCCCGCAAACGCCATGCCCTTAGTCCGGTTCTCCACGTCAGTAACATCCGCGATATACGCCATTGCAGTGGACGTAACGGCACCTGAGAACCCACCGCCGATGATCCGAGAGAGATACATTAACCAAAGCAGATGGGATGCGAATCCGAAGACGAGGAAACTCAGTGCATAGCCAAACAGACCAATGATTAGAATCGGTCGTCGTCCGATTCTGTCAGACAGGCGACCCCAATAGGGAGACATAAAAAAGGAAACCGCTGAATAAACAGCGAGCAAGAGTCCAAGTTGGATTGCCTGTGCTCCGACATTGGTCACCATCAGCGGGACAACCGGAATAATGAGTCCAAACCCGATGAAGACGGTCACAAGCATTAACAATATCACCCGAAGTCTTTGAAACATACCAGCCATCCTCTCCGTCCAATCAAGTACATAATTAGCATATCACCGCAGGGAAAATCGACCAAATGAGTAGTCGGATGAGGCAGATTGCAGTATAATCGGGCACGAGTCAACTGATTTGACGCAGAGACGGTTGCTAGATACACGTGAAGGGGAAATACCATGACAGAGGTTAGTCCGAAGCGTCGAACAACACGTACTCAGATCTATATCGTCATTGTGGCTCTTCTGATTGTAGCAGCAACCGGCTACGTCTATGTCTATATGAGACAGGCTGCCCGTACGGCCGCCGCTAATCATCAACAAACCTTCGATGAATATGTGTTGACACACAAACTTGGTAAGCTGGCGGAAATCGATACCGGGACTGGGATCGATCCGATGTCTTATATTCTGACACTCACGAAAAGTGTTCCGGATAATCAGCGAGCGGCCTTCGCAACAGACTTGGCGCATCGTTACGCAGAGTATGATCACGGTTCCGTGCTAATCATCGTGTATGTGAACCCGCAGACTCACAAGCAACAGCCGATTGCCGAATCACACTATGACGATGCCCGCAAACAGCTCCAGCTCACCGTGACTTTTTCGTCTGGCCAAACCCAGCAAATCAATGAACACGAAAACTGGTAGCGTTTGCTCTGAGAGGGGTACAACATGTTTATTGCGCTGTCGTGCATTGTCGCTTTTCTAATCTCCGTGATATTGGTTCCGTATATTCGCAGGCTGGCTATCAAGTGGAAGTTTGTTGACCTGCCGAATTCACGGAAAGTGCACAAAGAACCACTCCCTCTGCTAGGCGGCATGGCCATCCTTGCGGGCTTCGTGATCAGCTCTGCCATCTTCTCCGCGATTCGGCACCCGATCCCGTCCGTCTATTACGGCATACTCGGAGGCACCTTGGTTTTGTACAGCGTGGGAATGGTGGATGATTTCTATAAAACGCGTCGCAAAGATTTCTCCGCTGGAATTCGCATCATTGCCCAAACGGTTGCTGCTATCCTTGTCATCTGGACAGGCGGCACCGTTCACACGCTGACCGTCCCTTTCGGCGGCGGCCACTATATCAGTCTCCCGCACGAACTCGCCTGGGTGCTCACTGTTGTGTGGATTGTCGGCGTGATTAACGTGTTTAACTTCCTCGACGGCTTAGACGGACTCGCCGCAGGGGTTGGCACAATTTCGGCCCTGACACTTGTGGTATTTGCTTGGAAAACAGGGGACATGCAGTCCGCCATGTGGGCAGCTGCACTGGCGGGAGGATGCGTAGGATTTCTTCGTTACAACTTCTACCCGGCAAAAATCATTATGGGTGACGCCGGTTCCACAATGATCGGTTTCATTCTGGCCTCTGTCGCAACCATCGGTGCTTTTAAGTCTGCAACGATTGTCTCCATCATTGTCCCAGTCCTCGCACTTGGAGTTCCCATCTTCGATGCCATTCGCGTCGTGATTGGACGCTTGCTGAAAGGGCAACCTGTATACAAGGCTGACCAATCGCACAGTCACCACCGTTTGCTCCATGCTGGTTTCTCACAAGTACAAACGGTGACGCTCTTGTATATTGTCAGTCTCTGTTTCTCTTTGGCATCTATCATCGTGGTGCTCACCCACTAAGCAGCGCTTGCCAACCGACATGATTACAGTGCCTACCCACTGGCATTGCCGTGCTTACCAAATGGCTCAGACAGGAGTTTTTTCACGATATGGAATCACTAAAATTGATAGCCACCACCCCATTTGGGCTTGAGGCGGTGGTCAAACGCGAACTAACGGACCTTGGCGTGGAAACTTTAACCACGCACAACGGTTATGTGGAATATGAAGGCGATGCGCTGTTGCTCGTCCAGAGCAATCTCTGGTTGCGCACTGCTGACCGTGTGGTCATTAAGATGGGCGAGTTCCGTGCAGACACGTTTGACGAGTTGTTTGAAGGCACCAAGGCCCTGCCATGGTCGAAGCTCCTTCCGCCAGACGCAGCCTTCCCCGTTGAAGGCCGATCTGTAAAGTCAAAGCTGTCCAGCGTGCCTGCGTGCCAACGGATCGTCAAAAAAGCGATTGTAGAGTCACTTCGAGATGGACATGGTGTCATGGATCTGCCCGAAGACGGTCCCCTCTTCAGTATTGAGGTGTCGTTGCAGTCAGACATCGCACTCATCACCATCGACACCTCAGGAGCCGGCCTGCACAAGCGGGGCTATCGGCCAGCAGGCGCGCGCGCGCCTATTAAAGAGACACTTGCCGCCGCGCTTGTACTGCTCAGTCGTTGGCAGCCACATCGCCCATTTGCCGATCCGCTTTGCGGCTCCGGCACGATCGCGATTGAGGCAGCATTGATTGGTCGGAACATGGCACCAGGCCTGATGCGGTCCTTTGCGGCGGAACAGTGGCCATGGATTCCAGAGCGCACGTGGGCGGATGCAAGAGCACATGCCAGGACGCGCGTAAAAGAGATTCAACAGCCCATCTACGCTTCTGACATTGATGCGAATGTGGTTGAACTCGCGACAGAGAACGCTGAGCGAGCCGGTGTTCTTGACGACATCACATTTTCCGTCGCAGACGTCGCAACGTTCCACCCGGTTCTCCCCTATGGTTGCATCGTAACCAACCCGCCGTATGGGGAACGCATCGGATCAGCCGACGAAGTAGAGGCACTGTATCGCAGCATGGGCAAAGTGAAAGCGGGCCTCGACACGTGGAGCTGGTTTGTCATCACCTCACACCCGCAGTTCGAGAAACTGTTTCGCCAGAAAGCGGACAAGAAGCGGAAGCTGTATAACGGGCGTATTCAGACCAACCTCTACCAGTACCTCGGACCGCTCCCGCCGCGGAGCTGAGGGCCGGTCGTACTTATGCGGCCCAAAGTCCAAAGCTGGGTTGTGCGCCTGTTCAACTGCCGCGGTACGCCTGACGAAACCGAGGTGGCAAGCCTCAGGGGCGGGCCAGGCTTATCATGACGTTTTGCAGCACCTCGACCAAGGGAATCCCGCCTTCCGTAACTGGCGCGGAGCCCTGCGCCATCTTGGCATTGCCACCACCTTTGCCCCCGACCACGCCGAGCGCCTCAGTGACAATCTTGTTCGCCTGCAGCGACGACTCTTCACTCACCGTGGCAAGCACGAAGTGTCGTCCTGCGCTGGTTCCTGTCAAAGCTGCGATGTATGGAACCTGTCCGGACTCTTCCAGCAACGCCGTGACTGCGCTCATCATCGGCTTTAGCTCGTTCATTCCATAACCATCCCCAATGTCAGCTGCCAGAGCATGCATGTCCCCGTATCCGGCCTTGGCTTGCAAAACGAGATCCTTCGCCATTAAGGATGCGGTTTGCTGTTTCAGGTCCTGCAGTTGCCTGGCCCCATCGCGAACCTGGCCCTGCAGCATGTCAACCGCAGACACCATGTCTGGCAAACCAACAGACAGACGACTTCCAAGTGTACGGAACGTTTCGGCCAACTGCCGACTGTACGCCAGGGCTCGTGTACCGCATACGAAATTGATCCGAACACCGCCGCGCATACGCTCAGTCTTCGTGATGAGGATCTGACCGATTTGCCCGGTAGACGAAACATGTGTCCCACCGCACGGGTTATGCTCGAGTCCGACGATGGTTACAATCCGAACATCCTCATCAACTTTCGGCGGCTTTCTGAGGTCGAGCCCAGCCAACTCCTCCGCGGTCACAAATCGAGCCTGAACCGGGACATCCCGCCAAATCCACTCATTCGCCGCGCGCTCCATCGAAGCGAGATCGTCATCGGAAATCTGCGGCACGTCGATGTCGATTGTCGAGATGGCATCACCCATGTGAAAACTGACGGTATCCGCATGGAGCAATTGCTCAAAACAAGCAGACAGGACATGTTGACCCGAGTGTTGCTGCATAAAGTCAAAGCGCCTTTCATTGTCGATCCGGCCTGTGACCTCTTGACCCACAGAAATAGGCTTGTCCACTTTATGCCACACACCGTCATCTTCTGCCTCGACGTCTGTAACCCGTATTCCATTCAGATAGCCGACATCATGAGGCTGTCCGCCTGAGGTTGGATAGAATGCAGTCTCAGCAAGACGAACCCAATTCCCTGCGTCCGTTTGGCGCACCTCGTTGACAATACTTGTGAATTCACGCACGTAACTGTCGTGGTAGTACAGTCGTTCTTCCTGTATGCCCATCATGGTCCTCCAGTCTAGCTCATCTGTACCAATTGTACCTGTCAACGCAACGCCAGTTCCAGCGTTTCCACCTTGCAAACACCCTGTTGTGGTAGTAGAGTGACAATGGACGAATTTGAGGCAAACCCGATTCAAAGGTCTTTTCATGTTTACATCAGGACGGACCGTTGCCAATCTTTATTCCTCGGCGACACTGTCCGCACGCGTTTTGCGATGCCGATCTATCGAGATACGCGATTCCCCCATCGGGATTGTCAATCGATATTCGACATTGGACCGTGCGTCTGCAACAATGGGTAATGGTCGTTGTAAGGCACGACGTAAGGCTTACACGCATACCCAATTTATCCGGCATTATTATCACAGAGTGGGGGAGATTCGATGGCGAACTACCGCGATCCATTTGGGATCAAAGCATCTTTGTCGGTCGGGGATAAGTCGTATTCCTACTTCCGATTGAATGGCCTCGAGGAACAGGGTGTTGGTCCTGTATCTAAACTACCATTCTCTATCAAAATTCTGCTCGAAGCTGTTGTACGTCAGTACGACAACCACGCAATCGGCGACGATCACGTCAAAGCACTCGCAAACTGGAATGCTGCATCACCTGCAAAGTCTGAGGTACCTTTTAAGCCAGCACGTATCTTGTTGCAGGACTTCACAGGCGTACCAGCAGTCGTCGATCTCGCAGCACTTCGCTCCGCGATGAAGCGTCTTGGCGGCAACCCAGATCGTATTAATCCATTGATTCCGGTTGACTTGGTCATCGATCACTCGGTTCAAGTAGATGCGTTCGCATCCCAAGCAGCCCTTGAATTTAACATCAAGAAAGAGTTTGAGCGCAACGAAGAGCGCTACAAGTTCCTGCGCTGGGCGCAAAAATCATTCAACAACTTCCGCGTTGTTCCACCCGGAACCGGTATCGTTCACCAAGTGAACTTGGAATACCTTGCGAAAGTCGTTCAACAGAAGGAAATGGATGGCGAAATGTACGTATTCCCAGACAGCCTTGTTGGTACTGACTCGCACACCACGATGATCAACGGTATCGGTGTCCTTGGCTGGGGTGTCGGCGGTATCGAAGCTGAAGCTTGCATGCTCGGACAACCGCTTTATCAACTGTTGCCTGAAGTCATCGGCTTTAAACTGACTGGCCAGTTGCCGGAAGGTGCAACAGCGACCGACCTCGCACTGACCGTCACCAACATGCTCCGTAAGAAGGGTGTCGTTGGCAAGTTTGTGGAATTCTACGGCCCAGGGTTGTCGAACATCAGCCTCGCTGACAGAGCAACCGTTGCAAACATGGCACCAGAATACGGCGCAACGATGGGCTTCTTCCCAGTCGACGCTGAAACCTTGAATTACCTGCGCGGCACCGGTCGTGACGAAGAGCTCGTCCAGTTGGTCGAAGCGTATAACAAGGAACAAGGCATCTTCCGTACGGATGAGACGCCCGATCCGGTCTACACAGACACGCTCGAACTCGACCTTTCGACGGTTCAGCCGACGATGGCAGGTCCGAAGCGCCCACAAGACAAGATTGCCCTGAACGCAATGAAGCAAACCTTCGAAGACGCAGCCGCTAAACCGGTTGACAAGGGCGGTTTCGGCTTGTCCGATTCCGACTTTGCGAAGGAAGCAGCCGTTGCGCTGAACGATAAAGAGTCGACCATGAAGCCTGGCGCAGTTGTTATTGCTGCCATCACAAGCTGCACGAACACATCGAACCCATCCGTCATGGTTGGCGCCGGCCTGATCGCAAAGAAGGCTGCAGAACTTGGCCTGACACCGCCGTCTTACGTGAAGACGAGCTTGGCACCTGGTTCCCGCGTTGTTACCGACTACCTCGAGAAGGCAGATCTGCTTGAGCCGCTGGCACAGGTCGGTTTTGACGTCGTCGGTTACGGTTGCACAACCTGTATCGGAAACAGCGGTCCGTTGCCGGATGAAGTTTCAGCCGCCATTAAGGACAACGACATGTTGGTGTCTGCAGTCCTGTCTGGTAACCGAAACTTTGAAGGCCGTATCCACAGCCTGGTGAAGGCAAACTACCTGGCTTCGCCGCCGCTCGTCGTGGCTTACGCTCTCGCAGGTACGGTCGACATCGACCTCCAGACCGAGGCACTCGGCACCGACAAAAACGGCAACCCGGTTTACCTGAAGGACCTGTGGCCGAGCTCCAAGGAAGTTCAGGAGACCATCCAGAAGGTTCTCAGCGCAGACCTGTTCAAGTCGGAATACGCTGGCGTGTTCGACAGCAACGAGCGCTGGAACGCACTCGAGACCCCAGAGGGTCAACTCTACGAGTGGGATGAAGCTTCAACCTACATTCAGGAACCACCGTTCTTCGTTGGCCTGACTGCTGACCTGCCAGAGTCTAGCGACATCCAAGCAGCCAATGTGCTTGCCCTGCTCGGCGACTCGGTCACAACCGACCACATCTCGCCAGCAGGTAACATTGCAGTCGACAGCCCTGCAGGCCGCTACCTGACAGAGCATGGTGTGACACCGGCTGAGTTTAATTCCTATGGCTCACGCCGCGGTAATCACGAAGTCATGATGCGTGGCACCTTCGCGAACATCCGCATCCGCAACCAGGTTGCACCTGGCACCGAAGGCGGCGTCACGAAGTACCTGCCGACTGACGAAGTGATGGCTATCTACGATGCATCGATGAAGTACCAGAACGAGGGTCAAGCACTGGTCGTCGTCGCTGGTAAGGAATATGGAACAGGCAGCTCCCGTGACTGGGCAGCAAAGGGTACCACGCTGCTCGGCGTAAAGGCCGTCATCGCGGAGAGCTTCGAGCGTATCCACCGCAGCAACTTGGTCGGCATGGGCGTTCTGCCGCTGCAGTTCCAGAACGGTGAAAGCTGGAAGTCCCTTGGCTTCGATGGCACTGAGACGTTCAGCATCGAAGGCCTGAAGGGTGATTTGACACCAGGCCAGAATGTCAAGGTATCCGTCAAGAAGACCGATGGCAGCGAGTCATCCTTCAACGCGACGCTGCGCCTCGACAGCCAGGTCGAAATCGAGTACTACCGGAACGGCGGTATTCTGCAGACCGTGCTCCGCAACTTCCTGACCGGCGAGACCGCGTAAGCAAGGTTTGTCGTAAGGTCGTCGTCTGGTCGTCGGTAGGGTCGTCGTGAGGTCGTCAGCAGGGTCGTCGTGAGGTCGTCAGCAGGGTCGTCGTGAGGTCGTCGTCTGGTCGTGGGCGAACAGTCTGGTCTCAGTGGCCGGCACTGTACTTGCGTGCGGCTAGCCCGCTGGGCTGCATTCGACTAAAGGGTCGTGTGGGTAGGCCTAGACACCCGTCGTTGACCCGAACGTGCCGCCGAGAAACTGACGCTTACGGAAAGGTTACAGGGTGGAGCCCCGTCGACTCCACCCTGTTCCATTGGGTTTAATGATTGAAGGATCATGGGATAAAAAGAGAGCCATCCCGGGTGTCGCACTCGATCGACACCTAGGACGGCTCTTTTTCTGTGTTTATGTGCTGCTTCGAGCTGTCGAGCTGGGACTCCCCAACTCGGAGCGGGTGCGTGAACTTAGTCGAAGTAGGCTCGCCACCTTTGCGGCCGACTTAGCCACGGCAGTTCACCGCCTCCAGCGTCGGCTTAGTCGCTCGTAACGACTTAGCTGCCCCTCCGGCGGTCCGTTAAGTCGGTCCCACCGACTTAACTTCCGATTTTCCCTTGCCTTAGTCGGTTTCGCCGACTTTAGCCAGGGCGATTCACCACCTGCAGCGTCGGCTTAGTCGCTCGCAGCCACTTAGCTGCCCCTCTAGCGGTCCGTTAAGTCGGTCCCACCGACTTAACTTCCGATTTTCCCTTGCCTTAGTCGGTTTCGCCGACTTAGCCAGGGCGGTTCACCGCCTGCAGCGTCGGCTTAGTCGCTCGCAACGACTTAGCTGCCCCTCTAGCGGTCCGTTAAGTCGGTCCCACCGACTTAACTTCCGATTTTCCCTTGCCTTAGTCGGTTTCGCCGACTTAGCCAGGGCGATTCACCACCTGCAGCGTCGGCTTAGTCGCTCGCAGCCACTTAGCTGCCCCTCAGGCGATCCGTTAAGTCGGTCCCACCGACTTAACTTCCGATTTTCCCTTGCCTTAGTCGGTTTCGCCGACTTAACCACGGCGGTTCACCGACTGCAGCGTCAGCTTAGTCGCTCGTAACGACTTAGCTGCCCACCGACCTAGCCCCACCGACCTGGCCCGACCGGCTCGCGACCCGGCCCCGCCAAGCCACTCGCCCCCAAACACAAACACCTTACAGTGAAGCCTTTAAAATCTGTTGGACGTCTTCCTTGCCAAGCAAGGTGAAGTTGCCGATCGGCTTGAAGCGAACGGCCTGTTCTGCCATCCGTTCGACGTTCTCACTGCCAATGTCATAGTCCGCAAGACGAGTCGGTGCGCCAATTGAGCGGAAGAATTCGCGAACCTTTTCAATCGCGATCCCGGCAAGCTCCTCCGTCGACTTTCCAGTCGGATCGACATGAAACACTCGGGTTGCCAGATTCGCAAACCGCTGCGGATTCACATTCACCACGTGATCCATCCAGTTCGGGAACACAATCGCCAGTCCACCGCCATGTGGGATGTCGTAGATCGCGCTGATCTCGTGCTCGATGGCGTGACAAGCCCAGTCACCTTGTACACCCATGTTGATCATGCCGTTTAACGCCATTGTGCTGCAGTACATGATGGTCTCCCGAGCGTTGTAGTCTTCCGGGTTATCAACCGCAAAACGTGCGTTCTCGACAATCGTCGAGATGACAGCCTCAATCAGATGTTGCTGTAACGGCGTATGCTCCGTGGGGTGGAAGTAGTGCTCAAAACAGTGGGAGAGCATATCACAGATACCGTACACCGTCTGGTCTTTAGGTACCGTGTATGTATTCTCCGGATCGCAAAATGAAAATGCCGGGAATGTGTATGGCGATCCGCCCCCAAGCTTCTCCTTCGTTTCCCAATTGGTGATGACACCGCCAGAGTTCATTTCCGATCCGGTGGCCGCCAACGTCAATATCGTCCCCAGCGGGAGTGCACCTGTTGCTGCACCCTTGCGTGCATAAATCTCCCAGACATCACCTTCGTACTTCACACCCATGGCAATGGCCTTCGAACAGTCAATGACCGATCCGCCCCCAACCGCGAGAATGAGATCGACGCCTTCTTTGCGGCAGATGTCGATACCTTTATGAACAGTTGTCAGCCGAGGATTCGTCTCTACACCAGACAGCTCATGTATAGTCACACCAGCACTCTTCAAAATGCCGACGACCTTATCATAGAGGCCGTTCCGTTTGATACTTCCACCGCCATACACCAAGAGTACTGTTTTACCTACCTTGGTGACCTCAGCAGCTAGATACTCTTCGATTTGTCCCTTTCCGTAATAAAGCGCGGTCGGGTTTTGAAAGCGAAATGGATTCATGTGTTATGTCTCCTCCTATCTCCCATCGGGCGTCATCTATCATTGTGCGCCCGTCCCCTAATTGTACACCTTCCGTTTGCGAAGACCCAATTCGGGCGGTACACTGTGGCAAAATACCCTGTTTATCTGACGATCACGATAGCCGTATTCCGATAGAGGTGGACATCAACCGTGAGCTTTTCAAGCAACCCGACTTCAAGCAACCTGGGTTCAAGCAGTCCGAATGCCGGCAACCCGAATACCAGCAGCCCGACTTCAAGCAACCTGGGTTCAAGCAATCCGAATGCCGGCAGCCCGACTTCAAGCAATTCAACGGAACCAGACGTTGGGGCCAACTCGTCGACAACGTCGACATCACACAATCCGATCGCACGGCAGTCCGCTTCGAGTGACTTGACCTATGACGTCATTGTCATTGGCGGAGGTCCAGCCGGGCTGATGGCCTCACTCGCAGCGGCCGATTTCGGAGCCCGCACGCTTTTGCTCGAAAAGGGCAATAAACTCGGCCGTAAGCTCGGTATATCGGGCGGCGGCCGGTGCAACGTAACCAATGCAAAGCCTCTGCCCGAATTGATGGAAAACATACCTGGTAACGGACGGTTCATGCACTCTGCACTGCACCGGTTTTCTAACTCTGACGTCATGCAGTTTTTTGAAGGGCTTGGGATCGCACTCAAGGAAGAAGACCGAGGACGCGTATTCCCTGTCACAGACAAGGCTCAAACGGTCGTCAAGGCACTTGTAAATCGAGTGTTTGAGGCCGGAGTTGATGTTTGGGAAGAGTGTCGGGTAAAGGACCTCATGACAGCGGACAGCCGGATAACGGGGGTGGTGCTGTCCGATAAACGTGTTGTCTATGCACCATCCGTCGTCATCGCAACAGGTGGCGCGAGTGTGCCCAAGACAGGCAGCACAGGAGATGCATATCCTTGGGCCGCCCGCGTTGGGCATGCCATCGTTTCACCCTATCCTACTGAGGTGCCGCTGACCAGCAAAGACTGGTTTATCCGTGAACGAACCCTGCAGGGTCTGTCATTGCGCGGTATCCATATCTCCGTCTACGTGCACGGAAAAAAACAAAAAAAACTCACGACCGAAACCGGAGATATGCTGTTCACCCATTTCGGGCTGAGCGGTCCGGCTGCGCTCCGCTGCAGCCATTATGTCTCCACTGC
Source organism: Paenalicyclobacillus ferrooxydans (assembly GCF_001399675.1). Classification (GTDB taxonomy): domain Bacteria; phylum Bacillota; class Bacilli; order Alicyclobacillales; family Alicyclobacillaceae; genus Alicyclobacillus_B; species Alicyclobacillus_B ferrooxydans. The sequence goes on along the minus strand of NZ_LJCO01000044.1, from coordinate 10,701 downwards.
ACGGCGAAAAGACACTGATTGCCGGCTAACTGCCCACATCGACGTTCTCCCTTCACAACCCTTATCCGAACTTCAAGCGGACTTGAAAAGGGCCAAAGAGGAGGAACCGAAGAAGCATATCCACAACCTGTTGCCGAGGTTTATACCGGATCGTCTGGCAGATGTGATTTTGGAAGTGGCGAAAATTCCCGCAGACACACCGATGAGTGAGGTCAAAAATACCGATTTGGACGCGATTGCACAACATATCAAAGGGTTTGTCGTGGAGATCACAGGTACCCTCCCGCTCGAACAAGCGACCGTAACCGGAGGCGGGGTCAGTGTTCGCGAGATTGACCCGCGAACGATGGCCTCGAAGGTCTGTGATGGACTCTATTTTGCCGGTGAGGTGATGGACGTACACGCCCATACGGGGGGATATAACATCACGGTGGCATTCTCTTCGGGTCACTTGGCAGGTTCTTCTGCGGCAGAACATGCACTCGCCGCTGCAACATCGCAGCAATTGCAGCCGTAGCACTTGCACCGCAGCAACAGCGACGAAGGAGGCCGGAAGTCTTCGGGATAGCGTCCTCCTTCAAGCTTCCCATCCCACTTCTGGCTTCCCATCCCACTTCTGGCTTGCGTCCTCCTTCAGGCTTCCATCCCCGTTAGAGGCGATTGTTCACTCGAGGGGCCAATTTGGCCTCTGCGCAGGACGCGCCCAAGCAGCCAAAAGAGGTACAAGCTCGAGACGACGAGGATCCCTGCGGAAAGAGAGAACAATCCTCCGATGGCATCCTGGTTCATGTATATGCCGCCACCATAGGCCCCTATGGCGCTGCCTGCGCTGTTGCCGAACACCCGAATGCCAAACATCTGAGCATATTCGGTTTGCGGCGTTACATCCAGGAACATCGAATCCACAATCGGCCCTGGAACACTCGTCAACACAGTACTGAGGAGTAACCCAATCGCAAACAACCAGGCGTTCCCGGTCCAAGCCATGACCAGAGTCAACAGGATACTGATAACAAATGCCACTCCCAGTGTTCGTCCATGACGCAGGCGGCGTAAAAGCGGGCTGACAAGAAAGGACCCGATTGAAACCATAAACAGCATCGCCGCTGAGATAGAAGACGTCAACCTGTCCCCCATACCGAAGTGACCGTGCAGGATAAGCGTTGCAAACGGACGGAATAGTCCAATCGCCGTACCGAACAGGACAGCATAGACGCTCATGAATAGAATTCTGCGCGACGGAAACCGGAACATCCGATGCGAACGATTGTCTGGCGCCTTGACGAAATAACGGATGGCTGGAGCCACCAGGGCCAGACACGCACCGACAATGAGTGCTGTTCGGTAGCTGGTCATGGCACTCACCCAGCCTGCAGTGACGGTACCGAGCGCGATCAGCGTCATATATAACGATACAAACCGGCTGAGAATGCCGGCTTTTTCTTTTTGATTGGACAAAGAACTGAGCACTACATTCTCAGTGCTCATGAGCAGACCGCCAGCAAGACCGGACAACACCGAAGCTCCAAGCCAAGCTCCATAGCCCGTCACAAGCCCCATGAGTAAGAAGCCGATGCCCATCAGCAATGTAGAGAGCTTAAACATTCGAGATGCTCCCACTCGGTCGGCAACCGGGCCCAGAAGAAAGGCAAAGACACCCGAACTGGCTGAATTCACCGCAAACAAGACGCCAATTGCCTTGTCGGACAAGTGCGCTGCATACAGAAATGGTTGCGCATACTGCGCCATTCCAATCCCAAAGCTAAGAAATATCTCACTTGTAAAGTAGAATACGAGGGGTTTTTTCATGGTGTCTCCTTGTCTTTGTTGACCTTTTTCGGAGTCCGATAGTTCTGACACGGAGATAGACATGGGAGAGGGCAGATTGAACGCGCCAGCTTCGGTGCTCCATCTGCCTTCCTCACGCCAGTATACCTCACCTTCTCAGTGCTGTCATCCACAAGGACTTCACACGATATTGTCGAACATACAAATGACGAGACAGTTTGAACAGAGAATACCGAAGGTTCTGGAGAGGAGAAAACAAATGGACGTCTTAAGGGAACTGGTGCACCGCCAATTGACTGAAGCAGTCCCTCAACTGCAGCGCTATTGCCAGCAACCAAGTATTGCCGCACAGCATATTGGTATGCCTGAAACGGTTGAATTTGTCGTCAAGATGGTCACCAAGGCCGGGGGTAAAGCCCAGGTACTCGACGACTGCGGAGGTAATCCTGTCATTTACGCGGAGTTCCAAGCAGGGGTCAACGGCAATCAGGACAAAACGCTCCTTTTCTACAACCACTACGATGTCCAGCCTCCAGAGCCGCTTGATGAGTGGACCAAGCCTCCGTTTGGCGCGGAAATCCACGATGGAAAGCTGTATGCACGCGGAGCAGCCGATAACAAAGGCGAACTGGTCGTTCGACTGAACGCCATCTCACTGCTGATGGAAAACGGCGGACTCCCCTGCAACGTGAAATTTCTGATTGAGGGTGAGGAAGAGATTGGTTCACCCAGTCTTCCAGCATACCTCGCAGCGCATGCAGATCTATTTCGTGCCGACGCTTGTATTTGGGAGTTTGGCAGTAAGAACGCAGAGGAGCAAGTACAGCTCGTCGCAGGCATTAAAGGCATGTGCTACCTGCAGTTCTGGTGCCACGGTGCGGATGTCGACCTGCATTCCTCAAATGGTGCAATCGTCGATAATGCAGCCTGGAGATTAGTCCATGCACTGGCCAGCATGAAGGACGCAAACAACCGAATCCTCGTTGACGGATTCTACGACGACGTCGCACCGCTGCCGCCTGAGTTACTTCAAATGGCCGAGGAACAACCGTTCGATGAAGAAAAGCTCCGTCAACAACTGGGCCTTCGCCGGCCTTTGATTACGGGAGACGAAAACCCGAATATCCACCTCTGGGGAGCACCCACGATGACCATCTGCGGCATCGAGAGCGGCTACACAGGCGAAGGCAGCAAAACAGTACTGCCCCGCCGCGCCCAAGCCAAGGTCGACTGCCGCCTCGTTCCAGACCAGAGTCCCGAGGATATCCTCGCTAAGGTTCGAAAACATCTCGATCTGCATGGCTTCACAGACGTAGAAGTCAGTCTCTTGAACGGGGAACACGCTTATCGATCCGATCTCAGTCACCCATTTGTCCAGATGGTCGTCGATACTGCCCGCGAGGCCTATCAGACCGACGTCGTTCTGGCACCAAACTCAGCCGGTACAGGACCGATGTATCCGTTTGGCGAGTACCTCGGCCTTGACCTGCCGATTGTATCGACCGGATGCGGGTGGTGGAATTCACGAGCCCATGCCCCTGACGAATCCATTCGACTGGCTGATTTTGAACAAGCCATTCTGCACATGGTGCTGCTCATGAGAGAGTTTGGCGAACATTGACTCCACATGGAAATACCCCGGTTGCGCGAGGCAACCGGGGTATTTCTTTGCTTCTCTGTCATACTCATCCTCTGGATCGCAATGACTGAACCGAACTACTGTAAATGACTGACGGAAGCTCCATACTCACCGCCCAGTCGACGGGAATACTTCCCCTTCTTCGGTGTTCCGTAATGGTGGTGACCCAGCTTCTCCTCGCTCTCACCGCGTGCCATGCTCTGGCTGGCACGTGCGTTCATCACGGGGCCTGACGCTTCATCCCCACGACCAATCGATTTACGTCTCGCATCCGTCATGCCACACCCACCTCCGAGTTGACAGTTGAAGTCAGTAACTAGCATGTCTCGGAAGGAGCGGGAGTATGTACAAAACACCCCTTGAATGTCCAGGCTCGGTTTCGATATCCCACACTTGGTCTCAGTCCGGCACGTGGTCTCAATGTCCCACACTTGGTTTCGATGTCCAACACTTAGTCTCAATGTCCCACACTTTGCTTTCTGAGCCTGGACCTCGCTCAGACGTCCGATCTCGGAGGCCGACTCCACATATCCTCGAGGTCATCGATAATCGCCGGAATCAATGCATCGTAGATGGCCAGGCCCTTGTCAACCGTCGCCTTCGTCGCATCCCCGTTGTTTGCGTTCGGATAGTTGAACACTTCCATTCCCGAGAAACGAAGTTTGCGCGAGACGCTGTCAAGGTGTTTATGTGCGTACTGCATGTCGACAAGACTCTCATCGATGGCAAGTACGCAAGACGTTTCGTCTTCTCCTGCATGGCCGAAGTCCGGGGCAATCGGGAGAATGAGATCGCGATAGTCGATCCACCAGTTGATGGATAAGACCGTGGCTCCAATGTCGGCAAGGTGTTCACTCACAAAGGACAGCGCGGGCATGTTTCCACCGTGACCGTTAAACAGCACGATGTACTGAAAGCCTTGACGGACCAACTGCTCTCCGACCGCTGAGACATAGTCCGCAAAGACTCGTCCGGGAACATCCAGCGTACCGCTGAAGGGAGCCAGTGACCACGAATGCCCGTACGGGATTTCCGGAGCCATGACCACTTTGTCACCCACAATTTGGTCTAAACGACGGACGAATTCTCTTGGAATCAGAAAATCCGTACCGAGTGCACAGTGCTCCCCGTGCGCTTCGGTCATTCCAATCGGGACGAGCGCCGTATTCACCTTGCCATTCATAAGCTCTGCGAACTGATGCATGTTGAGTCGTTCAAGGTACATAGCTACTCCTCCTGTACGTGAAAGCCGTTCAAAACTCACATTCTTTCTGGTCATACACGGCGCGAGTTACCACCCGCATATCCTCGTGTTGTGCGTGAGCCTTATCAGCCGCAGATCAGGGAATCGAGATCGCGCGGATAGTAAGTGAGGGATTCCGATCCGTTCTCCGTCACTACGATGGTGTCTGAATGACGGAATCCACCAAGGCCCTCCACATAAAACCCTGGTTCGATCGTAAACAGCATGCCTGGGGCGAGGATCGTCTCGTCACCGAGATCGAGGAATGGCATCTCGTGACCTTGCAGCCCGATGTTGTGCCCCGTGTGATGCCTTGTGTACTGTGTGATCCCGTTTTCCTGATAGAAGCGCTGCATCTCGCGCTCGACAGCACTGCATGGGATTCCTGGCCGAATCAGCGAAATGGCAAGGTCTTGCGCCAGAAGCATGTAGTCAAAAAATCGACGTTGCTCTTGATTGGGCTCGCCGACAAACATCGTCCGCTCGAGTTCACTATGGTAGCCGTAAATATCCGCACCTGCGCCTGTAACGAGGGTATCCCCCGGCTTTAAGGTTGCATTGATGGTTACGGCATGAGGTAAAGCAGAATTCGCGCCAATTTGGCCCCGAAAACCAGCCGATGATGTAGCGGAACCCGCCGAACGGTAGATGGGACCCAGTGTATCGATCATCGCAGAGGTTGCTTCAGCAGTAGCCCGCATCGAGATATCAATTTCCCTTGCGCCGGCGACCGAATAGCGTTGCAACAGAACATGCGCCAGGTTCCCCCAACGGCAACTTTCGCGGATCAGTGCCAACTCTGCGTCTGACTTGCACATCCGCATCTCTTCAATCCACTGTCCGAGGCCTGGCGTGATCTTCGCCTCAGGCATGACCTGACTGAGCCTTGGACCGCGGTACCCCCAAGACGACGCATATCCGTCAGCATCCACGCCAATGTTTACACTAGCAAGCCCTAGTTCGCGAAGAAGGTCGGCAAAACGACGTAACGGGTGGACTTCGGATGGATACTCAGGATACGAACGCACGGCATCGGCATCCGAAACCTTCTCTGCGTGTTCATGTTCGAGGCGTGGTACGTAGAGTGTGGCAGTCCCATCCTTAAGGATCAAAGCCATAGGCCGTTCTGTCGGAATAAAGTGAAAACCGACCAGATAAAAAATTGAGGTTGGACTGAAAATGACGGCGCCGTTCATACCTTCGTTCTGAAGTCTTTTCTCAACCTGCTTCCGTCGCTCCGCTCGCTCTGCAGCTGAAATCACCAAAGGTCCCACTGATAGCCCTCCTGTCGAATTCTCCACTCAGATATAGAATAGCAGAATTTTCGCTAGATTTGACACACCGTACTGCACAAGAGCTGTTGAAGACAAAACAGCTGTCCATCGAAGTGGACAGCTGAAGATAGTCATATGTTGAAGAGCCTTATGTTGAAGAGCCGCACGTTCCAGAGTGGAACAACTGGAGCAATCGATTATCCCCGATCCGGTTAAGCCTTAGCCTGCCCGGTATCCTTGCCTCGCAGCGCAGCATCTGGGATTAACCAGTAAATCAGCAACCCAGCCAGCGTAGAGATTGCAATACCGTTGTTTGGCAACCCAATGCCAATAATGAAGATCACGGAGACGATAATCAGGTTTTTCATGTTCGTCAAGTCTACCCGCTCTTCCACCACGTGACGGATGCCCATGGTGGCAATCATACCGAACAAGAGGATGCTGATTCCGCCCATGACTGCGGGAGGAATGGTGTGGATCAAAGCTCCAACCTTTCCAAACAAGCCAAGAATGATAGCGAACACGGCTGCGCCCTGAATAATCCGGCTGGAGAACTGTCTCGTGATTGCCAGCACACCGAGGTTCTCAGCGTAGGTGGTTTGAGCTGGACCACCAAGGAAAGCCGCAATGAAGGTAGCCACGCCGTTGCCGATGAGGACGCGAGGAAAACCCGGGTTAACCGTGACATCCCGCTCAATAATCTCAGTCAGCACAAACATGTGACCGAGGTCTTCAATAATGGTGACAAGCGCAATCGGAGCCATGGCTAAGACGACACTGACAGTGAAATGGGGCCACTCAAAGTGAGGAACTGCAATGACTGGTGCGTGGATAACTTGCGAGAAACTCACGTCGCCCCGAATATAGGCGTATATGTACCCAACGACAATGCCAATCAAAAGCGGCACAATTCGCGTTTGCTTCGGACCTGCCAACGACGCCACGATCGACACCACTAAACTGACAATCGCTACATCCCAATGAGTCGATGCTAAGCTCGTAACCGCCGTGCCTGCCAGAGCCAAACCGATGACAGAGACGACAGGGCCTACCACGACAGGAGGAATCACTTTACGGATGCGCTGGAATCCAAACCAGGTGACGAGAAGCGATACAATGGCGTAGACCACGGATACGCTGATAAGACCCGCTGCTGCCTGTGCTGGCGAGTGTGACTTTGAGACGAAGAGGGTCAGTGGTGCGATGAACGCAAAAGACGACCCCAGATAAGCAGGAACCTTCCCTCTAGTAATGAGATGAAAAATGAGTGTTCCGACGCCGCTTGCGACCAATGTCGATCCGACATCGAGCCCTGTCAGATAAGGAACTAGGACTGTAGAACCAAACATCGCAAACATGTGTTGAACGGACAATGGAAGCTTTCTAATACTGCCCACGGAAGCGCTCCTTTCATGGTATTTCCAACACTATAACCGGGTTTGTCCAAAAGAAAAAGTGCTTATTCGACAATTGCCCGGGCAATTCGACAATTTTCACACTATCAACCGCATAAATTACAAGACTCAGTTCAGAATACGGCTGTACCAGTAATCTGTATGCGGGAGTGAAGGCTGTGGCAAAACCGGATGATCGAAGTGACAACGTGGAGCGTATTGCCCATGCGATTGACAACACCATGGAAAATATGCGGGAAGCCGAAGACTACCTGAAGGCACATGCCGACGAGATGGACCCAAGGGACAAAGCAGACATTCAAGCAAAAAATGATCGGCGAAATGAAGCGATTCAGGGATTTCGTGAAGAAATCAAAGATGAGGCTCGCCACCAGAACAAACAAGATTGACCACACAAATGAGCCCCCGAGGCCCCCGAGGGCTCATTTCATTGTCCAGACAGTGCAGCGGATGGCCCTGGCAGGCATTCACCCTTATGACCCAGTCCCTTCGCTGTCAGTCCTCGAGCGGGCCGAACTCCAGTTCTTCCAGCTCTTCTTCTGTTCCGTCGTCCCAAGCGATGACCAAATGCCGCATCAGACATGCTGGATTTCGCTTCACATCTTCCACAGTGCCGATCTTCCCGTCGACCGGGTGAGTGACTCTGTCCCCAATCTGGATGCTCATGAGGTTCTCCCCTTCCCGCCTCTGTACCCCTGCAATTTGCAAACGTTTGATATCAATTGTATTATCTCGGCATTACAGATGACAGAGTAGGAGCTGATTTGGTTGCCAAAGCTTATCCTCGCTTCGTCGTCGCCGCGGCGGCGAGAACTGCTTTCCATGCTTGGCCTCGAGTTTTCAATTGACGTGAGCGACTTGGACGAAGTGATTGAAGAAGGTCTTGCACCGAGCGAGGTTGTGCGGCAGTTGGCCAGTCAAAAAGCGGCCGCCGTGGCCAAGCGACAACCGCCCGAAACATCCGATACTCTGATTTTAGCCGCCGACACGATTGTCGTCCTCGAAGGGAGAATCCTTGGAAAACCCGCCGACAGAAACGAAGCCATCGAGATGCTCTCCAGGTTACAAGGCAATCGACATGAGGTCTTTACAGGTGTCTGTCTCATTCATTTGCCAAGTGGCAGAGTACAATCCGAATTCGAACGGACTGAGGTCACCATGGCCCCGCTTCTTAGAAGCGAGATCGAACATTACGTAGATACCCTGGAGCCCATGGATAAAGCAGGGGCGTACGGAATTCAAGGGTTTGGTGCAACCATTATCGAGGGTATTACTGGGGATTACTTCACTGTCATGGGGCTTCCGATACGAAGGGTTTCGCTCATGCTCAAAGCGCAGGGGATTGATATTATTCAAGAGGCACGTCACTCGTCCGTGTAGGATGAACGACGTGCCTCAAAAGCTCTTTCCTATCTCAGCGTGCCATGCTCAGCGTGCCATCAGTTTGACTCCCCCGAGGACGCTCGTGCAGTGGATCCGCACCACAGGAACGGAATCGCCCACCGGCCCGTTTGCTGCTTCATGGCTCGTGTAGACTCCCCCGTATGCCCGCTCGAACAGTTGCATCCCACCGAGGACAGAAGTACCTGTGCAGATGACCCGGATATCGTCAGGGACGAGAATTTCTGCGCCGCCGAGTACCGTCGTAACCTCGAGTGTGGTTCTCGCATCCTGTATCTCGGCTGTACGCAGATCGAGATGGACTCCCCCAAGTATCGTCCAATAGTCACTGCTGCGGAGCTTCCAGCCCGGGTGCTGTCTGGAGATGCCGCTGAGAATGGCCCACGAACGGCCATCTCGCCGGGAACTGAACAACAACTGCAACCCAAAGACAATCAGAAGAACAGGCCAGAACAGCGTCCATACCTTTTCAGCGGGAATATGCAGCCACCCGGCCCGGTTTGCGGTCATCAGTCCACCAATGGCGAGAAACGCCAACCCCATAATAATGCGGCTGAAACTCCAGACTCGTGCTCCGAGGAAAAACATCAAGCCAATGAGCAAAAACACAACAGGCCAAAAGTACACAACAATCAAATGCCACGGGCTGAAATCCGCCATACCGAGAGCGTTGGCAAGCACAGTACCCCCGAGCAGTATCAGAATCAATCCGAAAACGTATCTCAGTCTCATGCGGAACACTCCTTGATATCCCTTGGTTAGCTCCAGGTCAGCCGTTCTGCCGCGACGTTTCTTCCGGCTCGGGCTGTACCCTGCTTATCTCATCTTTAGTTTTATTGTACGAAGAGTTCAGGGCCGGAACCACGGGCCGGAGACCGTTTGATATCTCCGACTTGAGACCTAGGGACACAGCGAGATCCAGACTATCGGATCGCTCCGGTCAATCGCGAAAAATTATATCGTCAACATCCGCTGCAACGCGTGACCTGTCACGTTGGATCCGATGTAGAAGGGACCAAAATCTGCAAACCGTGCACTCGTTTCATCGAAGCGCATCTCGTAGACGAGCTTCTTGAACTGCAGCACGTCGTCCGAGTACAGGGTCACACCCCACTCCCAGTCATCTAATCCTTGCGATCCGGTGATGATCTGCGTCACTTTACCGGCGTATTTCCGTCCAATCAGGCCATGGTTCTTCATCATCTCGCCACGTTCCTGTCTGGACAACATATACCAGTTGTCTTCACCAGCGCGGCGTTTGTTCATCGGATAAAAGCAGACATACTTGTTGTCTGGCAAAACAGGCTTCAGGCGACTCTGCAAATACGGATCCGTATCCACGTCAACACCTGGTTTGGCCAGATAAGAGGACAACTCAACACAGGATGTGTACGAATAAACAGGTTCAGTGAAATCGGCGAACAGCGTCTTCTGAAACGCCAGTTTGAGTTCTGTCAACTCATCGACCGTCTCGCGCATGTGAATCCACAAGAAGTCTGCCTTTGTACCGGTCACTGCATACTGGCCAAACGAGCCTTTTCGCTGCGCTTGGTCTGCCTGGCACTGTTCCGTGAAGGAAAGCAACTCGGCGATAGCCTGCTCGCGAACCTCCTTGCCTGCGAGCTTCCAACTTGCCCAGTCAATCGTCCGAAAGTCATGAAACGCATACCAACCGTCAAGGGTTTCTACTGCTTCGCTCATACCACACTTGCTCCTTTACTTTTGTTTGTTGATGTCGATAACGGCCTGTGAAGAGACCGTTTGAGTTGGCACGAATGGTGTTGCCTCGTTAGTCCAAGTTCTATCCTAACACTAATCGGGTAAGAGGGGGTAAGAAGCCCCCGTCTCCCCACACCACCGTACATGCGGGTCCGCATACGGCGGTTCGCCATGCTTGCCCAACCATGACCACATGGTTGATGGGATGATGTGTGATTCGTG
>NZ_LJCO01000020.1 GCF_001399675.1 Paenalicyclobacillus ferrooxydans | reverse complement strand
ACCGAGGACTGGTTAGCTTAGTCGAACGATATGACGGAATTCGTTCCACAACGTGAACCGCCGTATACCGAACGGTACGTACGGTGGTGTGGGAAGACGGGGGTTAGTCACCCCCTCTTACCCGATTCTTCGATTTTGCTCCCGTTTGTTTTCTCGCAATGGATACCTTTTCTCGTTCTATTTTTTTGCTTGGACAATATACATCAAAAGTGTCTAGCGGATGAAGCCTCCCCGGCATACCCGCGCAAGCCGCGCATATACTGTATTGTCCTATTCGCCATGGGCGCTCGTAGGGATTGTCAGTGGCTCGGGGAGGACTACGGGCGGAGCAGTTTGCGCCGGTCATCTTGAGGAGGGGGAAGCGTGGAAAAGTTCGACGTATTTAAGGATATTGCAGAGCGAACAGGGGGCGACATCTATCTCGGCGTAGTCGGCCCCGTGCGCACTGGCAAGTCTACTTTTATCAAAAAGTTTATGGAACTGATTGTTTTGCCGAACATCAAGGAAGAGTCGGAACGCGTACGCGCTACGGATGAACTTCCACAGAGCGCAGCAGGACGAACGATTATGACGACTGAACCCAAGTTCGTCCCGAATCAAGCCGTTGAGATTTCCGTCGCGGAAGGTCTTGATGTGAACGTGCGCGTGGTTGACTGCGTGGGCTACACTGTCTCAGGAGCCAGAGGATACGAAGACGAATCTGGCCCGAGGATGGTTACAACCCCGTGGTTTGACGAACCTATTCCATTCCAGGAAGCCGCAGAAATCGGAACACGGAAAGTCATTGCTGACCATTCCACACTGGGTATCGTGGTCACGACCGACGGCAGCGTGGCAGAGATTCCACGCGATGGATATGTCGAGGCAGAAGAACGGGTCATCGACGAACTCAAGGAGCTCGGAAAGCCGTTCGTTATCATCGTCAACTCGGTGGACCCTGAACATGTCAGAGCGCAGAACTTGCGCGACGAGTTGACCGAGAAATACGATGTTCCTGTGATTGCACTTTCCTGTGCAACGCTGACCGTACACGAAATTCACGCTGTCCTGCGCGAGGCACTGTATGAGTTCCCGGTCAAGGAAGTGAACGTAAACCTGCCGAGTTGGGTCATGGTCCTCGACGATGACCATTGGCTCCGTCAGGAGTTTCAGTCGAGTGTGCAGGAGACCATTCAGGACATTCGTCGAATTCGCGACATCGACCGGGTCGTGGCAAACTTTTCGAACTATGAATTTATCTCCTATGCAGGACTGTCTCACATGGACATGGGCAAAGGCGTTGCGGTCATTGACCTGTCCGCACCGGATGAACTGTACGATCGCGTCTTAACAGAGGTGGTCGGCGTCCAAATCACTGGGCGTGACCAGCTGCTCAGAATGATGAAAGACTTTGTGTACGCCAAGCGCGAGTACGACAAGGTGGCGGAGGCTCTGAAGATGGTGAAAATGACCGGATACGGGGTTGCACCGCCGGCACTTGAAGAGATGACGCTTGACGAGCCGGAGTTGATTAAACAAGGTTCCCGCTTTGGCGTTCGGTTAAAGGCGACAGCACCATCCATTCATATGATTCGCGTTGATGTTGAAAGCGAATTTGCGCCGATAGTAGGCACTGAAAAACAATCCGAAGAACTGGTTCGTTACCTCATGCAGGACTTTGAGCAAGACCCACTGAAGATCTGGCAGAGTGACATCTTTGGCAAATCCCTCGCAGCCATTGTACGCGAAGGAATCTCGGGCAAACTGTCGATGATGCCAGAAAACGCACAGTACAAACTGAAAGAAACCCTGCAGCGGATTATCAACGAAGGCAGCGGAGGTCTGATTGCTATCATCCTCTAAAAGCAGATTCCTGCTTCGAGAGATTACTCTAGCGCCTCTACAGGCACCAAACAAGCAGTTCGGTCCCATAATCGGCCGAACTGCTTGTTTTCTTGTTACGAGAAAGAAAGACGCACTGTATGTATAAAATGCTTGATTTGGGATAGGACTGGAATAAATGCAATCGTTACAAGGTTCAATGTAAACTTAACACCTTGGCGAAAAATGCACGAGAGTTAAGGAGTGTGGAAAGATTGAATAAAGCTGATTTAGTCCAAGCCGTCGCTGAGCGCACTGGGGTGACCAAACGGGATGTGACGCAGGTCGTAGATACCGTATTTGACGTAATTCAAGAAACCCTCAGTCAAGGTGACAAAGTCCAACTCGTAGGGTTTGGTAACTTTGAGATCCGCGAAAGAGCGGCACGAAAAGGTCGGAACCCCCAAACCGGTGAAGTCATTGAAATTGCGGCGAGCAAGGTTCCGGCGTTCAAGGCCGGAAAAAACCTCCGCGAAGGGATTCAATAAACTGTTCCCACCGACGCAGGCTGTTCTGTGGGTATGTTTCTCGTCAGATTGCGCGTTTGAGTCAAATCAGCTATAATGGCTCTGCGCTTTGGCGTGTGACGGATGTGATAGGTCGACCTGCAGCCGGGGATCATACGGATTCGGGCGCGCGCCTTGATGTCCGGCCAAAACCAGCGTGAGAAACGCTGGTTTTTTGTTGTAGCGATGAGGGGGGATGGACAAGTGGCCGATTCACCTGTGTTAGGGGACTATTTTGTCATAAGAGCCCTTGAAAACGGTGTACAACTGATTGGATTGACGCGCGGGCAGGAGACCAGGTTTCATCATGCGGAGAAGTTGGACAAAGATGAAGTGATGATCGCGCAGTTTACCGAACATACTTCAGCCATGAAAATCCGTGGGAAAGCCGTTGTATACACAAAATTCGGTGTAATTAACACGACGGAACGAGATCTGTAAGGATGACTAAGTCTCCGATGTTCCATCGCGCATGACACCGGCGAGCGTGACGCCCTGAGAGGGACGCTTCGTGATACAGAACACATATAGAGAGCCGGGTCATGTGGTATAATATCGAAGACTTACGGTCGGGTTGGTTTGGCTGGAGGGATGGAAGCATGTCAATGACCGATGTGAACCTCATCAAATATGAGGACGTCAATAAGAAGGTACGTGCCTACACCCATCACGCATTTCTGGAGGCCGCAGGCGTACGCCCCTTCGCAAGCCGCTTTCATTTTGATATGGCGCGAGCTGTACTGGAAGCGGGCGGGATGACGCGCGAACAGTCTGTCAGCGTACTGGAGGCTGTTTTGTTGTTGCATCGTGGGCTCGCGATCCACGAAGACGTCGACAGCACAAACGACTTGCAAAGGCAACTGCGTGTATTGGCTGGTGACTACTGCAGCAGCCAGTACTACTGGATCATTTCAAGAGTCGGCGATGCTGAATTGATTCAGGCGTTGTCGGACGCAGTTGTTCGCATCAATGAGGCAAAAATGACGGTTCACCGGAGACGGTCTGAGTTGTCTCCCGCACAATACATACTTTTGCAGGAAGTCATTCACGGGGACCTGTTGTACACGCTGGCGGCAATGTATTTGTCTCATCAGGAAGACTGGATCAAGGGCCTGCACTTCACAGTTCGGTCCTATGTTGTCCGTGAACAGTCTGAACTTGGAGACGGCACGGGGCCGTTTACGTTGCGTCAGGCTTTTGACTGGCTGACAGAGGCCAAGGGATACATGGAGGATCGCACACGGGAATCCATGATGAGACCGGCGTCAAGTTTTGTCCTCGATACGTGGCATCAGATACGCGTTTTACTCGATCAGCAATCGCTGGCGGAGGGGAACCGTTGATGGGTGTAGAAGCACAAAGATGGCGTCACTAACCCTTGACTGGAGGCATTGCAGCCTTGCACGTCTTGGTGCAAAGCATGAGATGGAGGCCGCCGCACCGATGGATTTTCGGCAAGTTTACGAGCAGTATCAGCACGATTTGCAAGAAATCGACAACATCCTTGGTACATCCATGGAGAGTGAAAATGCCTTGCTTGCAGGCTCATCTCGTCAATTACTCGCGGCGGGTGGCAAGCGCATCAGGCCGCTGTTTGCACTTTTATGCAGCGAGTTAGGCAAGATGTCGGAGAAACAGAGTGTTCACCGACTCGCTGCCTCGGTAGAACTGGTTCATATGGCTTCATTGGTCCACGATGACGTAATTGACGATGCAACTGTACGTCGGGGACACCCTACTGTACGGGCGCAATACGGGAATCGCCCTGCGATGTACACGGGTGACTTTTTGTTCGCACGAGCGATTCGGTTGTTGTCGTCCTTATCCAACATGTCCTTGCACGTTGAGATGTCCAATGCCATTGTACGTATGACGGAGGGGGAGATCGACCAGATCCGTGATTTTTACGATCTCGGTCAACCGCTAAAAAAATACTTGCGGCGTATTGAGCGGAAAACAGCCCTCTTGATTTCAGTCAGTTGTTCACTGGGAGCAGTGGTAGGCGGCGCCCCGGCGGCCGCTGTGAAAGCTGCGAGAAGGTTTGGGTACTTCACCGGGATGGCCTTTCAGGTGATTGATGACATTCTTGATTTTTCGGGTACGGAGTCTCTGGTCGGAAAGCCCGTCGGAAATGACTTGTGGCAAGGGAATATCACCTATCCTGCGCTCTACACAGCACAGTGTACCGCCCAGGGCGCACAGCTGAGGAATCTGGTTTCCCCCACGATGACGCGTGATGACCTGAACGCCGCGGTGGCACTGGTAAGAGAATCCGGCGCTCTTGAACAGGCAAATCAACTCGCCTCCCGGTATCTCGATAAAGCGCTTGTCATTTTGCGGGGACTTGACGAGAGCAGTACGCGTCGTTCACTTGAGGTCGTAGCACGCTTTGTCAATCAACGCATGTTCTAAGTTGGTCGGTTTCCAGAAGTTGAACGGTCGCCCGGATTTCATTACAATGGGCCGTGGAAGGTCTCCACGAAACAGGAGACCGAATTCAGTGACGAGATGCAGAGGAGCGATATCATTGGCAGTGGAACGCACGTTTGTTATGGTAAAACCAGACGGAGTACAACGCGGACTGGTAGGCGAAGTTGTGCGCCGATTTGAATCAAAGGGTTTTAAACTCGTCGGGGCGAAGCTCATGCAAGTGTCAAATGAATTGGCACAGTCGCATTATGCAGAGCATAAAGAACGTCCGTTCTTTGGTGAACTCGTAACATTCATCACTTCCTCACCTGTGTTTGCAATGGTTTGGGAAGGCGAGAATGCGATTGCTGTGGCTCGCAACATGATGGGAAAGACCAACCCGGCAGACGCTGCACCAGGGACGATTCGCGGCGATCTCGGTTTGACCATCGGCATGAATATCGTGCATGGTTCAGATTCTCCAGAAAGTGCAGCGCGTGAGATTGGGCTGTGGTTTAGCGAGGACACGGTTTCCTACGAACGCGCGGTCGACGTTTGGTTAAAGTAACCTGCAGGTTGTTCGAAGGTTGGCACACTCGGTGCTACGGAGCAGCACATCCAGTGTACGAAATTCTAGCGTAATGTAATCTTAAGGGCGGGGGATACGCTATCCTTCGTCCTTTTCTGTTTCGTTTGGCCAATGTTCGTTCTGGCGTCACCGCTGAAAGTATCTGTATTCAGAAACTGCCGAATTTCCTCTTGCCGCTCATACACAGCCTTCCTACCGGCTTCCACAGAGGTTTTCATGTCACCGAAAGAGACAAACGAAATGTGACTGACGTCGGGTGCAATTGAAAATACGTCATCACCTTTAATATCCGCATCAATCGTTTCGTCGAGCAGGATGTCAAATGACCTGGTGAGGACATGTGCGAAGCTCTCGGGATACCATTCTTCTTCCAACCGGTACAGATTGACTGCGATGATGTGCGTACAACCGACATCTCTCAGGACTTCAACCGGTACATAGCTGCGCAGGCCTCCGTCGACAATCAGATGCGGGCCGATGACCACAGGCGTAAAAATCCCCGGCAACGAACAACTTCCCCGCACGACTCGTGCCACATCGTCAATTGGCTGGACTGCACGCACTCCCAACATAGTGGGTAATTCAGGCTCAGGACCCTCTTTTCGGTCAAATGGATGCGCATAGACAATTGGGAAACCTGTGAAAAGGTCTGTCGCAATTGCGTAGTAGGGAATCTGGTAGGCCCGCCCTTTCAACGCCTTGCGAAAATAACGCTCCAAGCGACGTCCCTGCAGAAGTCCAGATGGAAGGCTAAACGCTTTGCTCGGCCACTTAGGCCACAAGCGGTGGCGTGTCAACGTGATCATGGAAGACACGAGGGGAAAACCGTAATCCAGCAGGCGGGGTCCTGGAAAATCGTCAACCAATCTGACCATATCTTGCGGCTGGAACCCGTGTGCGTAAAGTGCGCCTACAAAGGAGCCGGCACTCGTTCCCGCCACACAGTCAAACTGAATGCCCATCTTATGCAAAGCATCGAGAACCCCCACATGTGCGGCTGCTTTTAATGTCCCTCCACTTAAAGCAAGACCCAGTTTGCATGGTTTAGGCGCGTCCATCAAGGCTTCCCTCCTCAGCTCTCTGACCTCACGTCAGTCCTAACCATCATCATATTCGAGGGAAGCGTGGAGTGTTTTTCATAGACAGCAAAAAGGCGCGCAGACATTGTCTGCAGCACCTTTTTCGCCTTCAAAACCAGGTTGCATTAGTACCCTGCGGCAGCACCGTAACCCGGAACCAACAGGAAGAACAGCACAAAGATAATCAGAAATACAACAGCCCAACGAGTATATCCACCGAATACGCCCATGATAGGACACCTCCAGATATTCAAAGAATGTTCAGCTGCACCACAAGAATGGAATTGCGGCCGCAATCTCAATCCTTGTTGCCGTCGGTGCGATGCGCCATCACTTGTTTTGCGTTTATCTGTTGACGCGGCGCACAGTTGTATCTCATGATCGAAGCAACGAAACTGTTTAGGGCAAATGTCACGACTGCCCCCAATGTTGGGCCGACGGGCGAAGGGTTGCCTCCTTCGTGGTTCTTGGTCCCAGGTGCCTTGCAGGTTTTTATTCTTCGAGACGACGGTGAGGTGTAGTGATGATTGCATTCCTTGGCCCGGCTGGAACCTTTACAGAAACTGCAGCCAAAAACGCGTTTGCCGATTTGAGCCCTGAGACCTTCCAACCGATGGCATCGATTCCAGCAGTGCTGGAAGCCGTCGCACAAGGACATGTTTCCGCGGGTGTCGTTCCAATGGAGAATTCGATTCAAGGAACCGTCCACGTAACGATTGACGGTTTGCTCAGCCATCCGCGATTAGAGATTGTGGAAGAAGTCCTGCTGCGCATCGAGCAACATCTCATGGTTACCGAACAAACTCGCACAGACCAAGTTACGGAAGTCTGGTCTCATCCACAGGCACTGGCTCAGTGCCGCGCTTTCATTCTCGACCGAGGCCTGTGTGAAGTGCAATTTGACAGTACTGCAGCGGCGGCAGCAGAGCTTGCCAAACAGCAGAGAACAGACGTAGCCGTGATTGGACCAAAGTCAGCAGCCACCGAGCACGGTTTAAGCGTGGTTCAATCCGATATCGCTGATGTATCGGAAAACTGGACTCGATTCGCTGTCGTACGCATCAACCGGACAGAAGCTGCTTTACCCGGTGTTGCACCTACCGAGAAAAATGCGACACACGAAGCGAGCCGTTTTGCTCAACAAGACAAAAAAACAATGCTTGTCGTCATCCCTTACGGAAACTTTCCAGGCGTCCTTGCAAGTATTCTGAACGTGTTTGCAACCCTGGGACTTAACCTGTGCTGGATTGAGTCGAGACCAACGCGGCTACGCCTCGGCACATATCAGTTTTTCGTTGAAATTCAAACGGGAACAGAAAACGATTCCTTGCAGACCGCGATTTCGGTGCTTGAAGCGTATGGACACGGGACACGAGTGCTTGGAAGCTATGAACGCTCGGTCGTTTCCTCATGAACCGAAGAACTAGACATCGAGCCGCGATGTGCACTTTGGGCAACGCACAGCTCGAACGGGAATCTGAGACGTACAATAGGGACATTCCTTCGTGGGCTCGGAGTACCACTTTGTCATCTGAGTCACCGTGATGTAGACCACAAAGGCCACTACGAGAAAGTCTACAATCGTAGACAAAAAGATTCCGTAGTTGATAGTTGGCGCACCAGCTTGCCGTGCTTGAGGAAGGGAAGCGTAGTGCGTGTGAGTGAGGTTGATAAACAGGTCGCGAAAATCAACCTTGCCGAGAAGTAAACCAATGGGCGGCATGACAATGTCGTTGATAAACGAATACACAATCTTCCCGAACGCCGTGCCGACGACGATACCGATGGCCCAATCGAGAACATTGCTGCTCACGATGAACTTTTTAAAGTTGTCCAGCATGGAAGATTCGCCTCACTTTGACATGCGGCTGCAGGATACACAAACAACCCATTCATAGGAGCATATGCAATCTGCCGTGGACGAGAGTACACCAATATGTGAGTTTGTCCGACAAATCCGAATTCCCGAGAGATTGAAGCAATAGGTGAAAGTACATATACTAGAAGTGGAAGGCAGGGGAGGGATACGTCGTGGCTGCACCCATTTACTTGTGGTTACCAACACTGATTTTACTCGTTGTCTTTGCGAGTTGGGGTCTGTGGATGTGGAAGGGGAACCACTAAAAGTATCTGCATGGCAATGATTTATTTCATAAACATCTTCGTACAACCCATCGGACGAAAAAGCCCAGGCTTGAACGCCCTGGGCTTTTTGCAATAAAATGAATGAGTGCAGTTTGACAGGTTTTTGAACCCATAAACAGTTTTGAACCCATGACAATAGAGATTCGAATCAGAAAAAAACTCAATTTGCCAAACTCAGTGATGCGTTGGCGCGGACGGCTTTTGCATGTCCGTGAACACTGCTGCGCCAATGCCAAGTACGATGACGATGATACCGAGAAACTGCACCAGTGCCTGCGCAAATAAGACAATCATCAGAAACCCTACAACGACAACGAGCGCAGAGAAAAGCAACTTTCCCAACTGCATCGCCAGGCAACCTCCATTCGCATTTTTGTATTTATGAGCGTCCCTAAAAAAGAACGCTACACCTCGAAATTGTACCATGTTTTAACGCATTAGGCATGCATCTCGAACAGCGGGTGTAAAAACTCCCGAAGAGGATGATCCTATCAACTTTATAGCAAACATGATAGAAAAGTGAGATAGTACAAGACGCCAGGCTGTGCCAAGTTTGACGACTTGAAAAAAATGTTTGACAGTCGAAAATGAACCAACAAACAAAACCCCGGTCAGAAGACCGGGGTTCTACAAACGATGGAGCGGATGACGGGGCTCGAACCCGCAACATTCAGCTTGGGAAGCTGACGCTCTGCCAATTGAACTACATCCGCGCGATGGTGTTCAAATTCGCCGCAAGGTGACAACGATACCTGACAACCTTTTATGACTTTGATAATACTGCATCTTCCGATGTATAGCAAGGTCCATCGCATGCCTTCTCTAACTGTCTTCTGTTATGATACGAGGATAGGAGGAGAGCAACTTGTCCAGTCACGATGCAGGGCGAACCATAGCTTATGAAATCCCCGTTGGTGCAGATTTGGAAGGGCGTACAGTCCGTTCGGTTGTCCAACAACATTTGCATCTGTCACGGCGAATGCTGCGACAACTGGTTGCCAACAACCAAATCCAGTCCAATGATCAGACTGCCTACTTGAGCTCACGCGTGCAACAAGGGGACATAATAAATGTTATGTTGCCTGTTGAAGAGACGAATCTCTCTCCAGAGCCAGTGCCGCTCGACGTCCGCTACGAGGATCGCGAGTCGATGATCGTAAATAAACCACCCGGCATGCTCACGCACCCGACGGCACGCGAGCGGGAAGGCTCTTTGTTGTCTGCTGCGTATGCTCACATTTTCCCCCAGGTGCCGCACTGCGTGCATCGGCTCGATCGCGAAACCTCGGGTCTTGTTCTGTTGGCCAAACACGGTCATTTTCATCACCTGTATGACGAATCGTTGCAAATGGGAGAGATCCACCGCGTCTATGCAGCACTGGTTTACACGTCAGAAGACGCCAGTGAGGATCAAGACTGGGAAACGATTGATTTACCCATAGCACAAGACCCAAACGCCCCGTCAAGGCGAATTATCTCTGCAAGCGGGCAGCGTGCCATTACACATTACCGGATGCTTGAAGTGCAGAACGGGGTGGGGCTTGCGATTATCGTCCTTGAAACCGGTCGAACACACCAGATTCGATTGCACTTTACATCGATTGGACAACCTTTGGTTGGCGATCCGGTCTACGGCCGACGAGCAGGCACAAGCGAGCAGGCTAAGACGACTTCAAGAGCAAATTTATTGGTGACAAATCCTTCGAAGGAAATCACAAGACAGGCATTGCACGCGCTTGGCATGTGGTTTGTACACCCTGTAACCCGGACGGAACACCGCATCTTTGCGGATTTACCGCAGGACTTTCAGAATGAATGGGCTCGACGGGGCGGGGACACAGAACGGATCAACGAGCGACTGCGAACTGCATTCCTCGAGACCGAAATCTTTGCTAACATAGATACGCGAGAGGAGTTGACATAGTGGAAAGGGAAAATCACAAAGAAACACTGCTTCATCTGCTGTCCGGACATGGTGGTCCAGGTTTCGAAGAAGCCGTGGCGAGTAAAGTCCGCACGGCGTTTTCGGAATATACAAGCGAAATACGCACGGACACGCTCGGGAATGTCATTGCAACAGTTCATGGCTTTGGTGGAAAATCAGCTCCAAGTATCATGCTCTCTGCCCACATGGATGAAATCGCACTCGTTGTCACGAAAATCGAAGCGGGTGGCTTTTTACGCGTTGCACAGTCCGGAGGGTTTGACCCGAGAACCCTGGTTGGCCAAGAGGTGGTTGTACATAGTCGGGAGACCCTGCGCGGGGTCATTGGTTCTAAACCGCCTCACCTCACCTCACCAGAAGAACGAAAAAAGGCTGCTCCGCTCGAAGACTTGTATATTGATGTCGCCATGGCCGAGGAACGGGTTCGCAGTCTGGTGCGGGTTGGCGACCGTGTGACCTTGCACCGGGAGACAATGGAGCTCTTAAATCATCGTGTCAGCGGCAAGGCTCTCGACAACCGTACAAGCATTGCTATCATTCTGGAAACCCTGAAATACCTGCAGGGACTCAAGCACCAGGCGGATGTCATCGCTGTTGCGTCTGTACAAGAAGAGGTTGGCATGCGTGGCGCGGCAACGGCTGCATACGGGGTCAACCCTGACATCGCCATTGCCATTGACGTGACCTTTGCTGACATGCCAGGGCAAGATCCGGACGAAAGCTTCAAACTTGGCGCTGGCCCAGCGGTTTCGTTCGGTCCAAACATTCACCCAAAAGTGTTTCGCGGCTTGCGGGATACGGCGGACAAGAACGGCATTCCATATCAACTCGAGCTGTCACAGGGGCCGACCGGCACGGACGGGGCCGCATTCCAGATTGCTCGCCGCGGACTGGCGACCGGTGTCATCGGGATCGCCATTCGATACATGCATTGTTCTGTGGAAACCGGTTCATACGATGATATCGTCTCCTGCGGACGCCTGCTCGCCCATTACATTGCGAGTATCACAACAGAAGATGTGGAGGGACTGTCATGCTATTAAAGACTTTGACGGAAGCGATGGGCCCCTCTGGGTTTGAAGATGAGATCCGTAATCTGATCCGTGAAGAAGTGTCACCTCACGTTGCCAAGATGTACACGGATGTGCTCGGTTCGCTCTATTGCGAGAACACGGTCCAGACCGGACCTCGCATCATGCTGGACGCACATATGGATGAAGTCGGACTCATGATTGTACATATTGAGGAGAATGGACTGCTTCGTTTCAAGCCGATTGGCGGTATTGACCCGCGCGTACTCGTGTCGAAGCCCGTACAAATTGGCACCGAAAAGCGCTTTGGGGTCATTGGGGCAAAGCCTATCCACCTGCAATCCCCAGACGAACGGACCAAACCACTCGGCATCAACCAGTTGTACATTGATATCGGCGCAAAAGACAAGAAGGATGCCGAACAGGTCGTCAAGCTTGGGGATGTGTGTGTGTTTGCAACCCGGTACGAAGAGTTGGGTGACAACTGCGCAAAAGCCAAATCGTTTGACGATAGAGTCGGTTGCGCCATCCTCATTGAAACATTGAAAAAACAGTTTCAGGTGCCGCTCGTCGGGGCGTTTACCGTGCAAGAGGAAGTGGGCCTTCGAGGAGCAACGGCAGCGGGCTACCGTGTTCAGCCGGACATTGCGATAGCGCTTGAGGGGACGGTTTGTTTTGACGTCGTCGGAGCTCCGTCACACGGCCAATCCACCGTTCTTGGCGGCGGACCAGCACTCACCGTACAAGATAGTCAGACCATCGCCGACCGCGCATTCCTCGAGTTTATGATCTCGGTAGCAGAGAAGCACAACATTCCCTATCAACTGCGACGAGTCAAAGGCGGCTCCAACGACTTCGGGGCCATTCACAAGACGAGAGACGGCGTCATCGGCGGGGGAATCTCCGTCCCGGTTCGCTATATTCACGCGCCTGCACAGATCATCTCGCTCGAAGACTATCAAAACGCCATTTTGTTGACAGAAGCTATTGTTCGGGCTATCTCGGAGGGAGGATTCACAATATGAAAGACCTGATTACCCAACTCGCACAAGCCGTTGCTCCGTCCGGTTCGGAACGGCAGTTCCAGGAAACCTTGCTAAGCTACGTTAAGGACCTGGCGGATGAAGTGAAGATTGACCGGCTCGGAAACGGGATCGCACGGAAACACGGCGATGGCCCGCACATTGTTCTCGCAGCACATGCGGACGAACAAGGTGTCATGGTGATTGATATCGATGACCATGGATTTCTGCGCATCATTGGAATTGGCGAGCAAACACCGAGTCTGCTCGTAGGTCGCAGTGTTCGCTTCACGAACGACGAGATTGGCGTCGTTGGTGCTGAAGACGATGTAAAAGTGCAAGACCTGACGCTTGATCACCTGTACATCGACATCGGGGCTGCCACGAAAGAGGAAGCACAAAAGCGGGTTCACATTGGACTGTCCGGGGTTGTTGTTGAGCCAGTTGTCTCATTGACAGACCATCTGCTCACGGGTCGAGCCCTTGATAACCGTGTCGGATGCGCAATCGCCATTGAAGCATTTCGCGAGGCAGCACAGAAGGGCTTGAACGTGTCCGTCGTCTTCACCGCGCAAAATGCAGTCGGGGCACGGGGGGCAAAAACCGCCGCGTACCAACTTGAACCCGACTTTGCCATTGTGATTGATGCAACACCAGCAGGTGACACGCCAGAAGCATCGCGAAACGATATTCAACTCGGTGCTGGTCCAGCCGTGAAAATCATGGACAGTTCCACGATTGTGCCCATCGCCGTGAAGGACCATTTGATAGAGAGTGCAGAGCGGGCGGGCGTGCAGATTCAATATGAAGTTTGGACGAAAGGTCGATCCGATGCAGGAAATATTCAGTTATCTGTTGACGGGATCCTCGTAGGCGGGGTATCGTATCCTGCAAGATACACAGGACGTACTTCAACCGTCGTTGACCTCCGCGATGCCAAAGCGGCGCTCGACTTGGTTTTGGAAGCAGTCCGCAGTTTTGGGCAGTAATCACGAAGGATCAATACAGGGGGAGGCATGGCCGTGTTGAGGTATCTGTCCAGCGGGGAATCTCATGGTCCACAGTTGACCATCGTTATCGAGGGATTTCCAAGCAATCTGAAGGTGTCTCGGTCAGCCATTGATGCGGCGTTGCGCCAAAGACAGATGGGGTATGGCCGAGGCTATCGACAAAAAATTGAAACCGATACGGTTGAAGTGACGAGTGGACTCCGATTCGGAAAAACACTCGGCTCTCCGATTACCATGCATGTCGTGAACCGGGATTTTGCGCACTGGACAGATCGGATGTCGGTGTGGGATGAAGAGCCGGAGAACAACAAGCATGTCGTGCGACCGCGACCCGGTCATGCCGATCTCGCTGGGGCGATTAAGTACGACCACGAAGATGTGCGCAACGTGCTTGAGCGGGCGAGTGCCCGGAACACAGCGACAATGGTTGCAGCGGGAGCCCTCGCAAAGCAGCTGCTTCTGCACTTTGGCATCCGGTTGCACGCCCATGTGGTGGAGATTGGCGGCGAAGCTGTGGCTGACGACCGCGTACCGCGAGACTGGGATGAGTGGGTGCAAGCGACTGAGACATCAGACGTACGCGCTGCTGACCCTGATGCCGCCGTCCGTATGAAGCAAAAAATTGACGAAGCCAAAGAGTGTGGAGACACCGTTGGGGGTGTCTTCGAAGTGGTGGTTGTCGGATGTCCCATCGGCCTCGGCAGTTATGTCCACCCAGACCGAAAACTTGACGGGCGGTTAGCTGGAGCCCTGATGAGCATTCAGGCCATCAAAGGTGTGGAGATTGGACTTGGTTTTGAAGCAGCTCGCAGGTTCGGGTCTGAGGTACACGATCCCATCCATTATGAGAACGGGCAATACACGCGTCCTTCCAACGGTGCAGGCGGGCTGGAAGGCGGTGTGACGAACGGACAGCCGATTGTCATTCGCGCCGCCATGAAGCCCATTTCAACACTTTATAAGCCACTTTCCA
Organism: Paenalicyclobacillus ferrooxydans; assembly: GCF_001399675.1. Taxonomy (GTDB): domain Bacteria; phylum Bacillota; class Bacilli; order Alicyclobacillales; family Alicyclobacillaceae; genus Alicyclobacillus_B; species Alicyclobacillus_B ferrooxydans. The sequence continues at coordinate 48,920 of NZ_LJCO01000020.1, read as the reverse complement.
GTGTCAACATGGAAACAAAGGCCCTTGAACCGGCCAGTGTGGAGCGGTCTGACTACTGCGCAGTACCTGCAGCCTCGGTTGTCGGTGAGAATGTCGTCGCTTGGATCATTGCCGACGCACTCCTCGAAAAGTTCGGCGGAGATTCTGTGGAGCAGATTGAAGAGCGGATTTTGCTCTATCAAGACAGGGTGAACAAACGATGAGTGGAAGCACGGTCATTGAAGTCAAAACAGCCTCAAAGACCTATCCCTTTGTCATTGGTCCGGCAGCCCGCGAAGAGCTCACAGCATTTTTGGCCCAGTGCGGGGTAACGCCTGAGACGGCCATCTTTATAATCACGGATCAAAACGTCATCGAGACGGATTATCCACAGGAACTGAAAGCGCGCTTGGAGTCAGCCGGGTACACCGTCTACCTGGCTGTCGCAGCGGCGGGCGACGCCAGCAAGTCTCTTGCAACTGCAGAGCAGCTCTATCGGACTATGCTGCAGATGCACATCCGGCGATCCGACGTCGTGATGGCGGTTGGCGGTGGGATGGTGGGCGATCTTGCCGGTTTCGTAGCTGCGACCTACTTGCGTGGGATAAGGTTTATTCAGGTTCCCACGACGCTGCTCGCGCACGACAGCAGCATTGGTGGGAAGGTAGGTGTCAACCTGGCGGAGGGGAAGAACCTGGTCGGTGCATTTCATCAGCCGATCTTGGTCCTCTATGACACCTCAGTCCTTTCCACGTTGCCTTCGCGTGAGTGGACGGGTGGACTCTCCGAACTGATTAAACACGCAGTCATCGGGGATCCCGCGTTGTTCCACGACTTACTTTCACAACCAGCAAGCGATTACCCTGGGCCAGAGCGTACTGCAGAACTCGTCGCTAGAGCTGCCAGAGTCAAGATACAGATTGTTGAACAAGACGAGCAAGAGTCTGGTCTTCGTATGCTCCTCAATGTTGGCCACACTGTCGGGCACGCGATTGAGCAGAAGTCGGATTACTCTATTCACCACGGTGAAGCGGTCGCAATGGGGCTGATTGTGGAAGCTGAGTTGGCCGTGAACAAAGGATGGTTATCGAGTTCCGATAGAGATCTGATCATCCAAGCGTTATGTCTCCACGGACTGCCGACCGGTCGACCGGATCAGCCGATCTCACCAATCCTTGAAATCATGAATCTAGACAAGAAACATCAGAGGCAATCGTGGACGTTTGCGGTTCCCTTCGGGATTGGCGATGTTCGCGTCGTTCGTGACGTCTCCCGTGAAGACGTGATACGGGCATGGGAAGCGACGAACATTTGGAGAGAGGGTGGAGTCGAGTGATGAAAGTTCGGGGAATCAGAGGAGCCACAACTGTCAACGAGAACTCTGCCGAGGCCATTTTTGAAGCGACGCAAGAACTAATGAGAGAGATTGTGCGTCAAAACGACATCGATATCGATAACGTCGCGAGCGTGTTCCTCACGATGACCCAAGACCTGAATGCTGACTTTCCAGCCAAGGCGGTACGGAGTTTGCCAGGATGGCAATGGGTGCCTCTGATGTGTGCGCCGGAACTGAGTATCGAAAACGCCATGAAGCACTGTGTACGCGTGTTAATTCACGCCAATACCACTCGGTCACAAAAGGAACTCATCCACGTCTATCTGAGAGAAGCAGTGGCACTTCGACCTGACGTCGTGGAACGGCAAACACAAAGCACAGGCTCGGATAAGGGTTGACGAAATGATGCACAACCCTTATCATCGACCATAAGTTAGATTGTACAGTACGTGTTGCACTAGTACCGAAGTTGAGCCGAGTTTTAGAGCAGAAACACCGAGAATCGTCAGATGTTGAGCTGAGTTGAGCGGAGACGGGCCTGGTCCGTAATGTGTGTTACTGGATTGCCACCATCCGCACGTTGGATATTTTTCCAATGCTGTGGATATTTTTGTTTATCGGTGGTTGGCCGTCAACCCCTCGACTCAGAGTGAGCCGAGAGGAGAGATTGATGATGCAGAGTTTTGTTTCAGATGTATTGCACCAGGTATCTCGTGGAGAAACCCTCTCCGTCGAAACCGCAGAATCCTTTATGAACCGCCTGATGGCTGGCGAAATCTCCGCTGTACAGACTGCAGGTCTGTTAGCGGCAATGGCTGTACGCGGGGAGTCCGTTGAGGAAATTATCGGATTTGCGAGGGCCATGCGTGCCAACAGTCTCCGTGTGGACACGGGACTTGACGTGGTGGATACGTGCGGCACCGGCGGTGACGGAGCCAACACCTTTAATATTTCAACTGCAGCCGCTCTAGTGGCATCTGCTGTTTCAGTCCCCATTGCAAAACACGGCAACCGTGCAGTCTCGAGTAAGAGCGGCAGCGCTGACATTTTGTCAGCTCTTGGAGCCCGCATTGACCTTGATGACATGGAAGCGGTCGCTTGCCTCAATCAAACAAACCTGTGCTTCCTGTTCGCCCAGACCTTTCATCCCGCAATGAAACACGCCGCGGAGCCTCGCAAACAGCTTGGTTTCCGAACCATCTTCAATATCCTTGGACCGCTCACCAACCCCGCTGGTGCCACCAAACAGGTTCTCGGGGTTTATCGGCCCGAGCTCGTGGATAAAGTCGCGGAGGCCCTCGGCGCGCTCGGAACCAAACACGCCCTCGTCGTACATGGCAGCGGCGGTATCGATGAACTCTCGATTCAGGGTGCGACCAAAATTGCTGAAGTCAGAGACGGCCAGGTGCGCATCACTGAGATCACACCCGAAGATGTCGGTTTACGGCGGGCGCCCATCTCAGAAGTCGTGGGCGGAAATGCCGAACAGAACGCGCAAATCCTGCGTGAGGTATTTGCAGGTTCACCTGGTCCGAAGCGAGACATCGTACTCTTGAACGCGGGCGCAGTCTTGTACGTGGGCGGAAAGGCCGAAAGCATTCGAGAAGGCGTCGCGCTGTCCGGGCAGGCCATTGATTCGGGGCGTGTCCTTAGACAACTTGACTCCTTTGTTCGCACAACACACGCAGTCCACCATGAAGAAGCAGAGGTAGCCCAATGAGCTCAAACTTTCTGGAACGCATTCTGGCAACAAAACGAAACGAGATCGCCGTGTTAAAAGACCGGGTCCCGCAGATAACTGCCCAACGGGCGCTGCCGCCAAGCGGTTTCGCGACCCAGATACAATCCGCAAAAACGCTTGCAGTTGTGGCGGAGGTTAAGAAAGCAAGCCCGTCGAAGGGACTTATCCAGCCGAACTTTCAACCGGTGGAAACTGGACTTACGTACGAACGTGCAGGGGCCTCTTGCATCTCTGTGTTGACGGACGCACAGTACTTTATGGGTTCTACTGAGATTTTAGAGCGTGTTCGACAGTCTGTAACGATACCGGTGCTGCGCAAGGACTTCATTATTGACGAGGTTCAAGTGGACGAAGCGTATCACGCGGGAGCAGATGCACTCTTACTCATCTGTGCAGCTCTCTCACCATCGAGGCTGCGTGAGCTGTCGACGTACACTAGAGGTCTTGGCATGGATGTACTGATTGAGATCCACTCGGAAGCCGAGCTTGACGCAGCACTCGCTGCAGATGCGTCCGTGATTGGGGTAAACAACCGTGACCTGACCACCTTTGAAGTCCGACTTGAGACGTCAGAACACCTCATACCCCTAGTCCCGGCAGGGATTCCTACACTTGCAGAAAGCGGAATAGGCGGTGCGGCGGATGCAATGCGGATGGCCGCCTGCGGTGCTTCCGGAATCCTCGTCGGAGAATCGCTGATGAGGGCCGGCACAGGGAACTCGATTGCGGAGGCACTCCAAAGCCTTCAAGTTGCAAAGTCACATGTTGGTATTGGGGAAAGCTGATGGTACAGTTGAAGATTTGCGGGATGCGACCGGGTGATGACCTGTCATTCACCCGGCACCCTGAAATTACACATGTCGGATTCATTTTTGTCCCAGAGAGCAGGCGTTGTGTCACAGCGGCGGACGCCGCAGAGATGGGAAAACATATCGATGACAGTTGCAAAAAAGTCGGTGTATTCGTGAACGAACTGCTCGAGCGCGTGATCGATACCGCACGAACTGCTAGGCTCGACGTGATACAGTTACATGGAAATGAATCGATAGAAACTTGCGAGACCCTGAAAGACATGGGCTGGACTGTGTGGAAATCCCTATCTGTCCACAGAGAAGAAAACACAGACGGTCTTGTCCAGACCATAGAGACTTATGCACCTCACGTGGATGCCATTCTGCTCGATGCGGCGCCGCCGAAGGACGCTGGCAAGTCAGTCACAGGGGGACACGGCGTCTCATTTGATTGGTCCAAGCTTTCAGAGCTCAATGAACAGATGAAGTCTAATCTTGTAGTTCCCATCTGGGTTGCTGGTGGAATCCGCCCGGACAACGCAGCGACATTACTTGACACCTATCAGCCGTTCGGTCTCGACGTCTCTTCTGGCGTAGAGGAAAACGGGCGCAAATCCAACCAACAAATAGAAGCTATGCGTGAGGCGGTGAGGCACTATGAAAACAACCACACAGCTGCCCGATAAGAATGGGCGATTTGGAGATTTTGGAGGCCGTTATGTACCGGAGACTTTAATGTCTGCATTGGCCGAACTCGAACAGGCATATGAACGTTTCACCGCCAACAAGTCGTTTCAAGATGAACTGGCCTACTACCTGAAAAGCTACTCTGGACGACCAACGCCGCTCTACTTCGCCGAGCGGTTCACCGAGCATGTCGGCGGGGCCAAGGTGTATCTCAAACGGGAAGACCTGAATCACACAGGAGCACATAAAATCAACAACACCATCGGTCAAGCGCTGCTCGCGATGCGCATGGGCAAAAAACGTGTCATTGCGGAAACGGGAGCAGGCCAACACGGGGTTGCCACGGCTACGGTGGCGGCGAGGTTTGGGCTGGAGTGCACTGTCTTTATGGGCGAAGAGGATATGGAACGGCAAGCTTTGAACGTGTTTCGCATGCGTATGCTCGGCGCTGAGGTTGTGCCGGCTACGTCAGGGACGAAAACCTTGAAGGATGCAACAAACGAAGCCATCCGCCACTGGGTCGAGCACGTCGAAGACACCTACTACATCATCGGCTCTGTTGTTGGACCGCATCCGTATCCGCGGATTGTGCGCGATTTTCAAAGGATTATTGGAGATGAAACAAGACAGCAGATGCTGGATTTGGAAGGTCGATTGCCACACACTGTGATCGCGTGCGTTGGTGGTGGCAGCAATGCAATGGGAATGTTCTACCCGTTTGTGGCTGACGAATCCGTACGCCTGATTGGTGTAGAGGCAGCTGGTAAGGGGTTGGAATCTGGACTCCATGCAGCCAGTATCGGAAAGGGCACGCCTGGCGTCCTGCACGGATCCATGATGTACCTATTGCAAGATGAGTTCGGGCAAGTTACACCTGCGCACTCCATTTCTGCAGGCCTCGACTATCCGGGGATTGGACCTGAGCACAGTTATCTCCATGCAAGCGGACGGGCACAATACGTGCCAATTACGGACGATGAAGCACTTGAAGCGTTTTATCTCCTGTCGAAAACAGAAGGAATTATTCCGGCACTTGAAAGCGCACATGCCGTAGCACAGGCACAGAAGACAGCACGTGAGATGTCACCGGATGAATCTCTGGTCATCTGCCTATCGGGTCGCGGAGATAAAGATGTGGAGCAGATTGCGCGAATGACAGGAGGGGTCGTCGATGACGAGAATTAAATCTGCATTTGAGAGGCAAACCGCCAGAGCTGCTGCACTGATTCCGTTTCTCAATACGGGCGATCCCGATTTCGACACCTCTCTGGAGTTGTTTCGGACAGTCCTCAGGACAGGTGCCGACATCGTCGAGATAGGGGCCCCATACTCTGATCCATTAGCAGATGGGCCTGTGATTCAAGCCTCTGCAGTGCGCAGCCTGCGCGCTGGCTTTCAGTTTCCCCACGTTTTCGAGATGACAAGTCGCTTACGCCGAGACACCGATAAGGGACTCGTACTTTTCTCGTATTTCAATCCACTCCTGCAGTACGGCATCGACCGTTTCTTTGCCGACGCAGTGAGTTCTGGGGCGGACGGCGTGATTATACCGGACCTCCCGTTTGAAGAGAGTGCACTGGTGCGGCAAGTTGCTGACCGACAAGGCATTGAATTGATCCCGCTCGTTGCGCCAACGAGTTCAGAGGAGCGGATCGCCAAAATCTGTGAGGAAGCCAGAGGATTTGTGTACTGCGTCTCGTCACTCGGGGTCACAGGCGAGCGAGCGAAAATGTCCGAGCGGGTCCAGGATCTTGTGAGGCTCGCCCGGTCGTACACTCGTCTTCCCATTGCGGTAGGGTTCGGCGTCAGCGGTGCTCCTCAGGCTCGGTTCATCGCAGGGTTTGCAGATGGTGTCATTGTTGGAAGCGCCTATGTGCGGCGGATCGAAGAATCACTCGAAGCGCCAGACCAGACAGAGAGATACGCACTTGCCATAGATGGTGTGAGCCAGTTTACGAAGGAATTGACAGATGCAATTTCAGACGTAAGTGCTAAATCATGAGAGAAGGAGTGGGGAGACGTGATTGTAGTCATGAAAGAGGGAGCAACCGTGGAAGAGGTGCAGGGCGTCGTGGAACTACTGGAGAGTAAAGGCTTAAGCGCACACGTTTCAGAGGGTGCCGAAAAGACGATTGTTGGTGTCATTGGCCCAAAAGACCGTGTCCGCGAACTCCCGCTCGAAGCGCTTGCTGGTGTAGAAAAAGTGGTTGTGGTCAGTAATCCGTTCAAGCTCGCGAGCAGGGCATTCCACCCACAAGATACGCTCGTTCAAGTCGGAAACAGCATCATTGGCGGCGGTGCCCCTGTTGTTATTGCGGGTCCGTGCTCCGTCGAATCCCGTGAGCAGATCATCGAGGCTGCGCACATGGTGAAACGCGCCGGTGGACAATTGTTACGCGGCGGCGCTTTCAAGCCGCGGACATCGCCGTACTCCTTCCAAGGTCTCGGCGAGGAAGGGCTGAAATACCTCGCGATGGCCAGAGAGGAAACCGGTCTGCCTGTTGTGACCGAGATTATGGATGCCGAACTGTTGCCGATGATGGAATCGTATGTGGACGTTTTGCAGATTGGTGCCCGTAATATGCAGAACTACACATTGTTAAAAGCAGTTGGCCGCTCAACCAAACCGGTTCTTTTAAAACGTGGCCTGTCCGCTACCATTGAGGAATGGTTGATGGCTGCAGAGTACGTCCTTGCAGGCGGCAATCCGAATGTCATTCTGTGTGAGCGCGGAATCCGTACGTTTGAGACATATACCCGAAACACCCTTGACCTGAATGCAGTTCCCGTTGTGCAGTACTTGTCACATTTGCCCGTGCTTGTAGACCCCAGTCATGGTGTCGGCAACTGGCGGTATGTTACGGCGATGGCCAGGGCAGGAATCGCGGCAGGCGCCAACGGTCTCATTGTCGAAGTGCATCAAAACCCGAAAGAAGCACTCTCAGATGGCGACCAGTCGCTGACGATGGAGAACTTCGAGCAACTGATGTCTGAGATTCGCCGGATTTCAGCTGCCATGGAGCCGGAGACTGCTGGAGCGCTGTCGAGACACTCGTAAATGACAACACCTGTGCATCCGAGACGCGTACTGATCATTGGTTGTGGTCTGATTGGGACTTCGATGGCACTCGCTATCACAGATCACTATCCCGACACGGTGGTGGACGGCGTGGATACTTCACGCCGTCACCGCGACCTTGCAGTTGAAACCAAGACCTTTCACCAGGTGTTTGCAGAACTCCCGAACGAGCAATACGACTTGGCGGTTTTGGCCATTCCAGTCCAAGCAGCTTGCGCACTACTTGTACCCGCATCAGAGCATGCGGCATTGGTGATGGATGTATGCAGCGTGAAAGTCCCCATCTGCGACGAAGCCTTGCAAAGAGGATTAACAGATACGTTTGTGCCAACACATCCCATGGCGGGAACAGCGGGGCAGGGACCGATGGCTGGCATCCGTTCACTGTTTGAACAGCAACCCTGGATTCTGCTTCGGGACTGGGACACCTCTGGACTTCTGACAGAATGGCTGGCTGGTCTCAGTGCAAAAATCGAATGGGCAGACAACGCAGCAGAACATGACGCAGCGATGGCGGCGGTAAGTCATGGTAACCATCTGATGTCTGTCGCAGCTATGCTGGCGGCGGACGGGGGACTTCAGGAGACTGGCGGTCAAACGTGGCCCGGGTTCACAGGACCAGGGTTTCGCGATGTAACAAGACTCAGTGCGTCTGGCCACGCGTTTTGGGTGCCAACCCTGATGGCCAATCGAGAATCGGTGCTCTCCTACTTGGAGCGAGCACAAGAAACGCTCGAAGTCCTTCAAAAGGTACTCCACCAAAGAGACGAACAAGGACTCGCAAGCATACTGGAACAGGCAAAACAGGCGAAGGACCGATGGACAAAGCGTCAAGTGTAACGACGTGTTGCACTTGACATTTTGCGGTCTATAGAATCTGAAAATTTCGTCTTGACAGCGCTTCCATCAACGGTTATTCTTCATGTTGAAGGGTGTTATGTCTGATTTCTCTCCACTCCTAGCAAAACACTTCGGAATCTGTCTCTGACAGGTTCCCTTTTTTTTCCTCGACCAGATCCACAATTCGCCAATCTCTCTATTGCATAAGATGAATACCCCTTGCGAAATTAACTCATACTGAGAATTAATAGAGGCACCAACGACAGACCTGAATCTAGCGATGTGTGAGGGATCCAGCATGCTTTCAACACTGGTTGTTCAATCAGACGGCACGATTGTAGCTGACTCCCTTGCTCCTCATTATGAGCAAACGCGGGAACAGCTGCTTCACTTCTCAGATCTTGTATTCCGCGCCGATCCGCTTCACATGTACCGGATCACCAGTCTCACGCTGTGGCAAGCTGCAGCCCGAGGATGGTCTCCTCGTGCCGTTCTTGATGTCCTGCGCACACACTCGGACCACGGTATCCCATTTGATGTCCAGGAGCGAATTGTTTCCGACATGGGACGCTGGGGACGAATCCGTTTGGTAGCACATGATGAATCGCACTTTCGACTGCAGGCCGAACAGGAGGACCTGGATGCCATTGTTGCATCTTGCGATTTGCCAAAACCCGCCAAACGGACAAAAGCCTGGCGATGGGTTTTTCCCCATGCTGTTCGCGCCTCGCTCAAACAGACGCTTGCGCATAAAGGCTTCCCCTGTGTGGACGAGCTTGGTTACCAACAAGCTTCTGCGATATCACTTGCATGGAACGAAGGCGTCTCATTGCGCCCCTACCAGCAAGCAGCCGTAGAGAGCTTTCTGTCGGACGAGACAGGGCAGAGCGGGGTCGTCGTATTGCCATGCGGTGCTGGAAAAACACTGGTTGGAATTGCTGCGATGGTAGAACTTGCTGTAGACACACTCATCTTGACACCGTCGGATACTGCCGGGAGTCAGTGGCGGCAAGAACTACTTGGAAAAACAACCATTTGCACGGGAGACGTATCCGTGTACCGCGAGACGGGGCGCCTTGGGCCGGTGACCATTGCAACGTATCCGCGCGTTGCCTCATCCAGTCAGTCTGGAACGAGACGCCATCTCGAGGCACTCTCGAGCCATCCGTGGGGACTCGTGATTTACGATGAGGTCCACATGCTCCCAGCACCATTGTTTCGCCTTGCTGCGGATATGCAGAGCGCGCGGCGACTGGGGCTGACTGCAACGCTAGTGCGTGAAGATGGTGCCGAGACGGATGTTTTTAGTCTGATTGGACCAAAGTGCTATGAAGCAGAGTGGAAAGAGCTCGAACGTCAAGGGTATTTGGCACACGTTCGCTGTGTTGAGGTACGGGTTTCGATGTCGGAGAGTGAGCGCGGGGAATACGAGCAAGCAGACAAAAAAAGCAGGCATCGGGTTGCGGCACAAAGCCGTACCAAGTTGAGTGCACTTACTGATTTAGTGGACCTCCATCCCAAGGATCCGATACTCGTCATCGGACACTATCTCGAGCAACTGGATGAGGCCGCACAACTGCTAAACTGTCCGGTTATCACTGGAAAGACACCGTTGTCTGAACGCGAACGCTTATTTTCGGCGTTTCGAAGCGGCGCGATTCGGCGGCTCGTCCTGTCCCGCGTCGCGAACATGTCAGTCGACATACCCTGTGCCTCGGTGATTGTGCAGTTATCAGGACTGTACGGTTCGCGTCAGGAGGAAGCACAGCGGCTCGGACGACTGCTTCGTCCCGATTCGGGGCCGGGAGTTTTCTACAGTCTTGTCGCAAGCGATTCTGTTGAAACTGAAATGTCTCGCCACCGAAGTCTGTTTCTGGTTGAACAAGGCTATCACTACGAAGTTGTCGATGGTCCGTCCATCTCTGAAAACCACACCGCCTGAGAGGATGATTTCCCATGAACCTAGCCGAATGCCTCAGCAACGCAGATATTGCGACACTGAGGTCCATAGCCGACACGTATGAACTAACCTGCTCGAGACACTCCAAGCTTGCATTGATGCAGGAACTCCTGTACCTGTTTCGGTCGAAGAAATTCCTTCGGGATGAACTGAAACGATGGAAAGAAGGCAATCCGGAAGGATTCCTGCGTCTTGGGCTGGAAACGCGCGGATTATACTCCGCAGAAGAGCTCACAGGGATGTTTCGACGGAGTTCGAGTGATGGTCGGCCTGGGGTAGACGATGGGGTCATTCGCGGCTTTATCTTCCCGACGACACGGGAGTCTGGCAGACTACAATACTGCCTGCCGAAGGAAATACATGAGGTCATGCAAGAAGAAACCGTTCAGGTGTTCTATGCTGTCATGGAGCAGTCCGACTCGGGACCGCTCACGTATCAAGAGGCTGACTATGCCTTGCAACGCGATCTCGATCTGTTCCTGCAGTACCTCTCACGCCACGATGTCCAGTTGACGACGGGGGGGAGCATGTACAAGCGACACCTGGAGAGAATCCTCCAGATCTTTGAGGTTTCCGAAACTCCACTTGAAGGTGGATGGAGATTTGGCTATGGTCGGCGCTTTTACGACTATCCAGACCGGTTTGCGCTCATCTACGATTACGCCTACGCAAACCATCTCATCGAAGAAGGCCGGGATGGGCTCTTGCGCACGACGGACAGAGCGGAAGAGTGGCAGATGCAAACCCAAGCGGCGCGGCAGAAATCGTTGGTCCAGTTTTACATTAGTTCCTATCGCCGTCCAATCCCTCGGCTCCCGCAGATTGTTCGCATGATGTTACTCGCGCCCCAAAACCGGTGGCTGGCTTCCGACAGTTTTCTTGATACCTGTGGTGAACTTGTGTGCGAATACTACTACGACACAAGAGAGAGCGTATGGAGACTGAGAATCCTGAATATGCTCTGTTACCTGGGTATCATTCGACTCGGAGAAGATGAAAACCAAAAGCTATGGTTTCAAACGACAAAACTTGGTCAACAATTGCTAACAAAAGGAGCTGTTGCAGCAGCATCCGAGTCACAACCCGACCCGCGGAGAGTCGTCATTGTACAGCCGAACTTCGAAATCTTCGCCGCAAGTGCCGAGCCTGCCATTATCGCAGAAATCGCTGCGCTGTCAGAACTCAAACAAGGTGGACCTTTACAAGTCTATCGTTTGACAAGGGACAGTGTCATACATGCACTCGGCGTTGGGAAATCGGTGACGAAGTGGTTGCAGTACATGCAGTCCTGCAGTCAAACACCCATCCCAGGCAACGTCGAACGGACACTGATGGAATGGGAGTCCCAGTTCCATGACACAAGTGGTACCGCAACAGACACCATGTCAAGCTGAGGATGCAAGAGGGGTGAGATGAAAAGAAACAAAATACCGAATTTTCCTAATGATTATGGCAGGAAAACTTCCCAGGTCGCTCGAATATGATCAATCACAATTGGTTTCAGTATTTTTTGACTTTGGCGCGAGGGGAAATACATTCGATTTGGCGACAGCCAGTCAGGGAGGAGACGGCTATGAGCGGTACGATTAATGTTGCCGAGAAGCGACACTTTCTGCGATGGTTCCTGGCCAATTACCAACTGCAAAGCCGCGAAGCCGAGATGCTCATGCGCTACATCATGACTCGTGAAAACGTCTTGCGCCGAGTGCATTTTGTAGAGAATTTCAGGCATCTGCCGCGCGTCATCGTCGTATCATCCAACTGTGTTCAGGTGGCTCCGTTCCGCTACTACCGCCGGAACAAGCCGGTTTCCACAGACGTGGAGCAAGCCTTTCTGGATCTGTACCAACATCCTGACGACGATGTCTACATTGGACTCTACTTTAAAGACCGGGCGAGCAGTTCGGCATACACGGCCGTTCTTGAAGAGACAACCTCATCAGAGCTTGAGCCTGCCGTTCGTGAAATGGTTTCGATGCAGGCAGAATGGCTGATTGATCAACTCACTCATTCCTATGAACGGTCACGGTTGATGAAGGATGTCGATGATGCACTCGACAGCCGCGATGAAGGAGCGTTCTTCGCAGCGAGCAGGAGACTGATTGAATTCGATAATCTAAACATATAGTACCTCGATGCATTTCGTTCCAACGAACTTCTCATTTGGGCCCTAATCCAGTCATGGGGCCCCTTTCTGTGCGTTTGAATTGCGCTTCTTTTTCCAGCCGTCCCGAGTCAACAACCGTCGAAAACCATCCACTAAGCGCATTGACCAGTGATTTCGCCTGTGCTAACTTTGCCTAGATTCCGCACATGTTGCTGTTGATAGGGGGTCTGCGCTATCGATCCGATGCTGCTCTCAGAACATCAGTTTGCGTCCATATCCAGATACATTGACACTGTTCTAGTGCACCTGTTTGATCCGACGCCGCTCGATATTGCAACACCGCTCTCTGCAAGTGAGTTGATTGGAGAGGAACTCTTGCAACACATCCGGCAACGGTTTCAAGGTCGCTGTACAGCCCGAGGCGGGATGGAAACGACATTTGTAAACCCCATCCGCCCGGAACATCTCGATCTTTTACAATCCGGATTACCGTATCAAGTGCACTACGGGTTGATTGTTACAGACAGGTTATTGACGGACCAATCCGTGAATATTTTGAACCATGGGGTCCAGTGGTTGGCGTTCGATTGGTGGCAGTGGCTCCGACGCCATGTCCCTGAAAGTCGATATGTGGATGCACTGATGTATCTATCCGTGTCATGCCCGCGCTATCGGACCAGCGAGGCGTTTCTGCAGGTAGGGTTTCCAGATGACGTGATGAAGCCCATGGAGCATGAAGGCGAACGATTGTTTGACGCGATGGAGGCCGCCATTACGAGCCGTCTACTCGATTTATGGACCGAGGGAGCTTTACAAGAAGAAGAACCTGCGTCAAAACCATGACATGCGTTCCGTGAAAGCTACTACGGATTCTTAAGTTGCTTGACACAGAAAATAAGGCAGGTCTAAGATGAAAGCGTGTCAATGACTAGGCCTTGTAACTCTCTTAAATCCGTTGCAAAACCCGCTTTATGCAGAGGCGGTGTGGTTTCGCAGAGTTACTTCTCGCCGTTTCTTTTTTGGCACAAAACGTCAGCGCTGAGGGCAGGTGATACAACAAGAATGTTAAAAAAAGCTTATGACTGGATCGATGAACGCTTGAATGTGACGCCATTATGGCGCGACGTGGCCGATCACGATGTTCCGGCCCACGTCAATCCGGCGGTGAAGATGTCTGCTTTCGTGTACTGTTTTGGCGGATTAACCTTCCTGGTCATTACGACACAGATTCTATCTGGTATGTTTCTCGCCATGTACTACACCCCGGATATCACGAACGCTTGGTACAGTGTCAAGTACATCACGGATGAAGTATTGCTCGGCAATGTCGTACGCGGCATGCACTTTTGGGGAGCCAGTCTAGTCATTATCATGATGTTTTTACACATGCTGCGGGTATTCTTTACCGGTGCATACAAGGCACCCCGAGAAATGAACTGGGTAGTAGGCGTACTTATCTTTTTCGTCGTTCTCGCATTTGGTTTCACTGGCTACCTGTTGCCATGGGATCAGAAGGCATATTGGGCTACCGCGGTTGGCAGTCAGATTGCTGGATCGATTCCACTGCTCGGACCGTACATCCAAACATTGTTGCTCGGCAGCCACACAGTTGGGGCTTTAACGTTGGCGCGATTCTTCGCCATTCACGTCTTTTTCTTACCTGCTGCGCTGTTGGTACTGCTTGCGCTGCACTTTATTATGATTCGCTCGCAGCACATTGCCGGGCCGCTATAAAGCTGACGGCGAGCGCGCGGTCACAAACTCTGCATATTTTCATCCGCAGCGACACTCCAGCCGTACGGAGCAAGGAGGTAAGTTATGTCTGGTGGCGAACGAATTCCCGGGACGCCTAGATATCGGCATCATCTCTTAAAGAACCCGGGCACTGAACCGTTTTTTCCAAACTTTCTCCTGAAAGAATGGATTGCTGGCGCCGTATTTTTAACCGGCTTTATGCTGTGGGTCGTTTTTAATCCGGTCGTGCTTGGAGACAAAGCGAACCCAGATGACACATCATTTATTCCAGTGCCGGATTGGTATTTTCTTTTCCTATATCAGATTTTGAAATACTACCCTGGATCCGATATCGTTTTTGGTACGGTTTTGGTCCCAATGATTGGGGCACTGTTGCTTATCTTCACTCCGTGGTTGGACACCAGCAAAGAGCGTCACCCATACAAGCGGCCGCTTGCGACGCTCTCGATGGTACTGATGACCTTCCTCACGATTTGGCTTACGAATGAAGCTGCTGTTCAGCACAAAGCAGAGGTTGCTGCGGCAAGCGGGCAGGCTTCAAGCGGTCTGCCGCAGGTACCTAAGAAGGCCCCGTCGCAGATCACGTTGGTGGATACCAACATGCCTGGGTACACGTTGTTCGAACAGACGTGTGCAACATGTCACGGCAAGAAGGGCGAAGGTGGATTCGGTCCTCCGATTTACGCCATCAGCAAGTACTGGAACGCAACCCAACTCAAACACTTTGTTGAGAACCCGCAGGGTGGCATGCCGAAGAACGGAACATTGACTTCGGACGCTCAGGTTCAACAGGTTGTAGATTGGCTGGAAAAACAGACAGGCTGATTGATGTGACCACGTTTCGTTGCCAGGAAGGTAACCCATGGTCAAACATAAAGGAGCACATCCTCGTTCAAGAGGGTGTGCTCCTTCTATTATGACTGATGATAGGAATCGATGGCTCGGACCTGATGACGGAGATGGCCGAGAGTTGGGTGAGCATGATTGTCCAGAGATTGTTACAGGGTAGACGGGGAGTCGTAGGTAAAGCCTTCTCCCAGTACTTCGTGGACAGAGCTGACAACAACAAATGCTCGTGGATCTATCCGGGCGACAATAGACTGCACCCTTGGCACCTCTGTTCGAGGCACAACACAGTAGATGACGCGTTTTTCGGAACCGGTGTAACCACCGCTTGCCTTGAGTAAGGTTGTTCCTCGCTCCAATTGGTCGTGGATGGCTGCAACGATTTTTTCGTGCTCGTCCGAGATAATCGTCAGTGCCCGGCCTGACTGAACGCCTTCAAGTACGAAATCCACAACGCGACTGGCAACGAACAATGCAACCAAGGAGTACATCGCTGTCTCACGGCCGACAATCACTGCCACGAGCGTGATGACGCACAAATCTATGGCAAACAGCGTCCGACCCATGCTGAATTTAAAGAAGTGACGAAGCAGGCGAGCGATGATGTCTGAACCGCCTGTCGTGGCTCCAGAGCGGAAGATAATGCCGAGTCCAAAACCAGTCACAACGCCGGCGTAGAGGGCAGCCAGCAACGGATCGTGCGTTGGAACCCGGAAGTGACTGGTCACCGAACTGAACACAGAAACTGCAATCACTCCAACTGCTGTTTTGAGGATAAACCTGTACCCGAAAACCAACCACCCCGGAATCAATACAGGGATGTTGAGCACCAAAAAAGTAATCCCAAGCGGCCACCCAGCTTTGTATAAAAGAAGCAGAGAGATACCCACAAATCCGCCTTCAGCCAAATGGTTGGCGACTAAAAACCCATTCAGCCCAATCGAGTAGATGAACGCACCGACGACAATTGCCATCCAATTCCATACTTTTACCCACATTTAGAGGCCCCATTTCCGCACAATTCGTCCATGTCGCCTCATTATACGGAAGGGACTATTTCTGGAGCAAGTTTTGCCTCGGCCACAAGAGTCCCATGAGCAACAGCATGCAAACCCAACCAAAAATGGTGTAGGCGTAAGTGACAATGTTTGTGAACCCGACTTGACTGACCGCATAGGCAAGCAACAGGATGACCAGAAAGACGAGTGCCCGGCGCCTCATCAGCCCATCTTCAAACTGCGTTCCGATGGCAAAGACATTCCCAACCAATGTCGAGTAGATTTCGCCCCATAAAACAATCACAAACAGCCATTGAACAGATGGTCCAAGTCGTGATGCAACGTATCCCATCGGCACCGCGAAGGACAAAACATTCGGATAGTGGGCGAGCAGAGTAAACATCACCGCTACTAACATCAGCCCGAGGCCAAATGCACCGATTTCTGCCCCTCTGCGGAGGTTTGCCCGCTCTTCGACGCTTGCACCCAGCGGAATCAGGACACCTGCTGCGAGGCCAATGTTAAGTGCGGAGTAGACAATCGCTGAGATACCCGCCACTATCGGGTGGCTGTGCTGACCCGCACGACCAATCTCCCATACGGCCACAACCCCATGTGTATACAGTGCATGGGATGCAGCAAACACGACGAAGCTCACCATAATTGGGACGATGATGGTGTTGGCTCTCATGATACCGTTAATCCCCCGCAAAATGGTAACAAACGTAACAGCCATGGTGATAAGCGCACCCAGTTGAAACGGAAGGTGAGCACGCTCGCGAAACAGCTCACCGGCCCCCGCAATCATCGCCACCGTCACGCCAAACAGCATGACCATCATCACAACATCAATTACAGCCCCAACCCGCCGCCCAAACAGATACTCGTTGACTTGCCGGTATGTATTGGCCTTCAGGTCGTGTCCGAGCTGCATCAAGCGGTATCCGAGCCATGCAAAGAGAAAGGTGGTAAACAAAATGGCGCAGTATCCCCAGTTCCCGAACCGTCCGAAAAATTGAAACACTTCTTGTCCAGATGCAAATCCGGCACCGACTACGGTACCGATATACGTACAGCCGATTTGAAACGAAACCCAGTATCGGTGTTTGCCTGCAGTCACAGAACATCCCTCCATTTAGAACATATGGCCAAGTCCATCAAATCATGAAACAAGTCTTCCTCTGAGGTGGACATGTTTGGTGCGAAAGGCCCGTATATATACACAGAAAGCCTGTCCTTGTCCTTTGTGACAACGGACGGGTGACACCGCACAGGGGCGGGGCAGAGAGGAGGTTGTAATGACTACATTACAGGCGTTGGTGCTCGGTATTGTTCAGGGCATCACCGAGTTTTTGCCTATCAGCAGCTCAGGCCATCTAGTTCTGCTTGAGCGGATCTGGCACATCCAGGGAAGCGGACTCTTATTTGTCACTCTCTTGCACGTTGGTACGCTTGCCGCTGTACTGTTTGCAATGAAAGACGACGTGATGACGCTCTTGCGAAATCCGTTTTCATGGACCGGTCGTATGATTCTCGTTGCGCTCATTCCAACGGCGATTGTTGGGGCTGTGTTCGAAGAGTTCTTTGAACACCTGTTTCAAAACCCAGTTACGGTCGGCTTTGAGTTCGTCATCACTGGGGTTGTCCTTTGGTGGATTGACACCATCACGACAGGGCACAAAGAACTCGAAGACGTGAAACCGACGGACGCGCTCTGGATTGGCACTCTGCAAGGCGCAGCCATCATCCCAGCCCTGTCGAGATCGGGCTTGACGATTGCCGCAGGCCTCTGGCGAGGACTCGACCGGGACACTGCAGGCCGCTTTTCGTTTCTGCTGTCGATCCCGGCGATTATCGGCGCAACGCTGGTTCAGTTGGATGACGTGTTTGAGGCTCCGCGTCAGGCGCTGGGCGGTCTCACTGCAACCACTGCCATTGTCGGAACGCTTGCTGCACTAGTCGCAGGATATATTGCCGTGAAATGGACCTTGTGGCTCATTAAACGAGCAAAAATGCGATACTTTGCGATCTACGTATGGGCTCTTGCGTTATTCGTCTTTTTCGACCAGCTGTTCTACCATCACTGGTTTCCGCCCCTTTGGTAACCCCCCGTCGACAGACCGGGGGGTTTCCCCTGTCTGGAGACCATTCTCAGACTCTACGTGACCGAAGCAGCAAAACAGGATTGCTCCAAGCAGTCCATGCTCGGATGCAATCCCGCTGTCTAACGTCAAGTCAATTTCCATTTTAGGCAGCTACCCTGAATAAGCAGGCACTTAAAGGCATTCCAATCAGAAGGCATGTTGATGAGAAGCAACCTCAGTGAATAGGCACCTTGGGAAAAGGGTACCTCAGACGCGCCAAGCAATCACTCGGGTCTGACGGAGTACCCCGACTACAATACCGATGACAAGGAGTGCGCCGAGAACCCAAAACCAGGTCGAAAATCCACTCCACATGACATGCCACCACGGCGCGCCGCTTGCGGCCTCCTGGAAGCTCTTGAATGCTGGCACAGCCGCCATGGCCTTTGCTGCAACGCGTCCTACGCCAAGCATGTATAGAAAGACCGTAATGGCAGCAGCTAGCGCAGCGTGCAAGAACCGAGCAAGGAAATAGGGAGCCATGCGAATGTCGGTGCTGGTGATAACTGCGGCAACCTGTGCATGGACTGCCAGACCGCTCCAGGCAATGATGGCGCTGACCAAAGCGAGCTTTTGAATCATCGGGGCAGCATGGATAGCAGCAACCTGCGCTGTGCCAATGTCCAGCTCAAGCACACCCGCGAGAGTGGGGTTGACCAAACCTGTGTGGATCCCAAAGACTTTGTACACAACTAACAGCGGGTACCCAAGGACTTTCATAATCCCTGAGATGTCGAGAATCTGAATCAATACGGCAAAGAACACGATGAATCCGCAGATCATCAAAAGCGTCATCATCGATTCCGTGACCGCTTCGCGCAACAGCGTTCCAAACGGACGTCCATCTTCGTTTCTTGCTTTGACGATTTCGCGGACAGCCCGAACCAGGATGTTGCCGCGGGTCTCACTGAGATTCGACGGGGTAATCTGACCGTTCTTCCGTCCCCAGAACTTAAACGAGACGCCGACAAGAAATGCAGAGATGTAATGCGCAATGGCAATCAGGCCGCCGACGGCAGGAGACTTAAACATGCCAACCGCTACTGCGCCAATCATAAACAACGGATCGGCCGTATTCGTGAATGCCAGCAAACGCTCTCCTTCTACTCTTGAACAGAGACCCTGCTCCCGAAATCGCGAGGTGATGACCGCGTCCATTGGATAACCTGCAGCGAGTCCCATCGAGAGAGCGAATGCTCCGATGCCAGGTACGCCAAAGAGCGGACGCATCAAGGGTTCGAGCAGGACGCCGAGTCCCCGCACCACACCTAAACCGAGCATCAACTCTGCCAAAATGAAAAATGGCAGAAGAGACGGAAATACGATGTCCCAAAACACTTTTAATCCCTCTATACCGGCCTTAAACCCTTGTTGCGGGTAGACCACCAGAGCAATCGTAAAGACCACGACCATTAAGCCGAGCAGAAATGTTGACCATTTACTTTTACGCTGCTGCGTCACCGAAACTTCCACCCCTTCACACTTAGTCCTGTTGGGCAAACTCAGAAAAGTTGTCCGATTCCGTCCATACATCCTATGTACGAGCCTCGCGTTTATGTTTGCAACCAATCGTTGCTTGATCTACCTTAGAGAGTAATAAGAGGCCAAATCGTGCTTTGTAAGGAGGGGCATTCCTTGTCCTTGACCATTCCCCTTATGCAACAACGCGTGGACGAATATATCTCTCAGTTTCAGGAAGGGTACTTTACGCCGATGACGCTTGTTGTGCGGCTTACGGAAGAACTCGGTGAACTTGCACGGGAAGTGAACCATCACTACGGGGAAAAGCCGAAAAAGGCAACCGAAGCAGAGGGGAGTATTGCACTGGAACTGGGCGATCTCATGTTCGTCATTACCTGTCTTGCCAATCGCCTCGACATCGATCTGGAAGACTCCTTCCTGGCCGTCATGCGAAAATTCGAAACCCGCGATGCCAACCGCTGGACGAGGAAAGAGCCGCCGCTTTGAGTCTCGCGTAAGGGGAATTGCTTGTTTACTCTGTCACAATGTATGCGGTCTCTGCTGTATAGGCTGACACCAATAGGCTCTGGTACAAACCATCTGGACTCCATCCCCATAGCATGCACTAAGGGGGAAATCGCCGATGCCGAGAGAACGCTGGTTAAAAACCGCCTACGCCTACCTGTACATCCGTGACTTTGACGCAGCACGTCGTGCGTTTGAACAGGCGATTGCGGAGGACCCAGACAATCCTGAAACGTATTTTCATGCGTCCGTGACCGCTTTGCGCAACGGAGAAATCGCTTATGCTGAAGAAGCTGCAGCGAAAGCTGCAGAGCTTGCCCCTGATAATTCGCTGTACGTTGCTCATCTCGGTGCAGTGAGGGCAGAAGTCCTCGTGCTAAAAGCAGAGAAGGCACTCGGTGAAGGACTCATTTTGGAGAGCAAGCAATTGCTTGAGGATGCTTTGACTGCTGATCCGCTCTGTGAACGGGCATACGAGTTGCAGCAGGCACTCGAGCAGAGCGGTTAATCCGTTGCGTCTGCGGACGCAACCCTGTCGTATTGAAAAATCGTCTGCTGTAGAAACGGAGGACCGCTTGTTGATGAATTCATCTAAAATCCGCGTGGCCATTGCCGGTGCAGCTGGCAAAATGGGCCGCGAAGCAGTAACGACGTTCACCGGAAACGATCAATTTGAAGTCGTTGGTTTGCTCGTCCGCGAGAATGGACAAGCCGACGCTCTGCTGTTGTCTGCAGGTTGTCCTATCTTTACGAACAGTGACCAGTTGCTGACCGAAGTCCATCCTGACATCTGGATTGACTTTACCGATGCAGAAAGTGTTCAGAGACACGTTGACGCGTGTATCACGTTTGGCGTGCGCCCTGTCATTGGTGCGACGGGTTATGGAGAAGACGATCTCAAGCGCTGGGATGAGGCGTGCAGAACACAGGAAATCGGCGCGATTGCCGCACCAAACTTTGCTCTTGGGGCTCTGCTCATGATTCGATTCGCGAAAGAAGCGGCTCGACTCTTTGACAGTGTGGAGATTATTGAACTTCATCACGATGGAAAGAAAGACGCTCCGTCCGGAACAGCAAAGCGAACAGCTGCGGCTATCATGCAGGAACGTGTCGAAGCAGCGGCAGAACTTGGTTCACGGCAACAACTCGCATCTTTTGCCACGGGACAAGCCCATGAAGAGGATGGAGCGCGCGGCTACCAACTGAGCGGAGTTCCGATACATAGCATTCGTTTGCCAGGCCTCGTTGCTCATCAAGAGGTGATTTTTGGCGGCAGCGGAGAAACATTGACAATTCGACACGATTCTGTCTCGCGAACAAGCTTCATGCAGGGACTGCAAATCGCCTGCCAGCGCGTGATGGAAATCAAGGGCCTCGTATACGGCTTAGAGAACCTGCTCTGGTAGGATAAAGGTGCAGGATAAGGGAGGATAATCGAATGCACATCGCGCTGATTGCCC
The DNA here is from genome assembly GCF_001399675.1 of Paenalicyclobacillus ferrooxydans. Lineage (GTDB taxonomy): Bacteria > Bacillota > Bacilli > Alicyclobacillales > Alicyclobacillaceae > Alicyclobacillus_B > Alicyclobacillus_B ferrooxydans. The sequence continues at coordinate 27,211 of NZ_LJCO01000020.1, read as the reverse complement.
ATGACAACAAGAAAGACGCGCTCGTGAATTTTGTGGTGGCTTACCAAGCCATCTTTAAGCAGCATACACTCTACGCTACGGGGACGACGGGTTCTCGCATCATCTCCGCTACCGGCCTTAAAGTGGAGCGTGTACAATCAGGTCCGCTCGGCGGAGACCAGCAGATTGGTGCCCGTATTGCCGAGGACAAAATGGATCTCGTGATTTTCCTGCGCGATCCGTTGACCGCCCAACCTCACGACCCGGACATCAACGCATTGTTGCGGCTGTGCGACGTGCACAATGTCCCAGTCGCAACCAACCTCGCGACAGCTGAAGCCATCATCCGAGCCATGGATAACGGAGATCTGAACTGGCGCAGTGTCGTTCACCCAGACAGTGGACAAAAGGAAGAAGGGACGTCGTTGTGAGAATCGGTATCAGCTGCTATCCAACCATCGGAGGCTCAGGAGCAGTCGCGACCGAACTCGGGAAAGCACTGGCCCACCGCGGACACGAGGTACATTTCATCGTCACAGACGTACCTTTCCGCCTTGGAGGGTTCCATCCGAACATCTACGTTCATGAACTCGATACCACGACGTATCCGGTTCTTCGTACGCCTCCCTACGACTTGTCTTTGGCAGCCTTGATGGCAAAGACGGTGGAACGTTATGACCTTGACATTCTCCATGTGCACTACGCACTCCCGTTTGCGGTCTGTGCCTTCCTGGCGAAGGAGATGGTCAACGACCATCGGGTAAAAGTGGTCACGACACTGCACGGGACAGATATCACTGTTCTGGCCCAGGAGGACACCCTCGTCGATGTAATTCGGCTCGGAATCACAAAGAGCGATGCTGTCACAGCAGTCAGTCAGAGTCTGAGCAGACAAACTCATGAACTGTTCCATGTTGAGAAGCAGATCGAATGCATCTACAACTTTGTCGATCCGGACGTATTTCGGCCTAAAGCAGTCCAGGAAGTGAAACGGTGTCTCGCAAAGCCTGGGGAAAAAGTGCTCTTACACACGTCGAATTTCCGAAAGGTGAAACGGGTTCCTGACGTCATCCGAATCTTTGCAAACGTGCAAGCTGTAGTTCCTTCACGATTGGCCTTGGTCGGGGAGGGGCCGGAATTAAACGAAGCACGGAATCTTGTCCGCCAACTTGGTCTCACTGAGAAAGTGGAGTTCCTTGGCAAGCAGGACGAGGTTGCAGAACTGTTTGCGGCTGCAGACCTCTTTCTGCTCCCTTCGGAAAAAGAGAGTTTTGGCCTCGTTGCGCTGGAGGCGATGGCCGCAGGCGTACCCGTAGTGGGCACCGTTGCAGGCGGTATTCCTGAGGTCGTGTTGCACGGCAAGACCGGGTTCTTGGCAGAAGTCGGTGACATTACCTCAATGTCTGAGTACGCCATCCGGCTTCTGACAGATGATGGACTGTATCAGTCGTTTTCAGAAGCAGGCAGAATGCGTGCGGAAAACGAGTTCTCCTTGGACGTTCAGGTTGCGGAGTACGAGCGGCTCTATCAACGACTGGTGGAGAGTGAAGCGGTTGCACTCTGAGAAGTACAGCTTTGCGGCGGCAAACCCAGCTCTCACCGCTGATCTGCCGACCTACGTTCATCACGTCTTGTCGACACTCGAAGAACATGGGTTCGAAGCGTTTCTTGTCGGCGGGTGTGTGCGCGACGCCTTGCTTGGCACGCCCGTTCACGATTACGACGTTGCGACAAATGCGCGTCCAGAACAGGTCATTCGCCTGTTTCCCCATTCGGTGCCATCTGGTCTCGCTCATGGGACGGTGACTGTTCTCCTCGAGCATCAACCAGTTGAGGTGACGACCTATCGAACCGAGGCTGCATACTCCGATGGACGACATCCTGATTGCGTGATGTACGCCGATTCGCTCTACGAAGACCTCGAGCGCAGGGACTTCACCGTCAACGCGGTGGCAATGGACCGCTTGGGGCGAGTTGTCGATCCGATGGGCGGCAGGTTCGACTTAACGCGCCGAAATCTGCGTGCAGTCGGTCAACCACGGCTTCGCTTCGCAGAAGATGGACTGCGCATTGTACGTGCCTTACGGTTCAGTGCGCAGCTTGGCTTCACCCTGGATGATGAGACACACGGTGCCATGCTCGAACAGGCAGGACTTCTTCGCGCTGTTTCGATGGAACGGGTGGGGCAGGAGTTGAAACGGATCGCCGAAAAGAATTGGTTTTTGGTCCTCGAGAACTTGGCAGACGGTCCATACCTGGAATCGATGCGAACAGACTTGACACCGGTCAAGCGAGCCCTGCAAAAACTGTCTCGGCTGGTCAGATTGTTTCCCGAGCTCGGATGGAAACGGTGGCAAACGCACTTTGGTCCCAGAGCTTGCGGATCGGACACTTTGGATCCCTGGTTGGCAGCGACGGCACTTTGGGTGTCTTATATCCCGGATCATACCGACGTACGCACAGTTTTACGTAGCTTGGCGTGGAATAAGTCTCTGCTCAAGGGAAGCGTATCAACGGCAGCCATAGTACGAAGCCGCCCGTGGACTTGGTCGATGGAGCGGTGGTTTTATGCGATTTACGAACAGGACATGCTGGCGATTCGGACAGCCTGTGCGTTGTGCGACTTTCTCAACGCCGAGAACACCCGACTCTCCTGCCAGAGTCTCTTTCAAACTGCCCTGACAAGGACGCCGTTGCGACGAGCAAAGGATTTGGCCGTTGATGGACGAGACTTAACGGCCCTCGGTTTACGGGGCTCTGAAGTCGGGGCGGCCATACGCACGTTGGTTCATGCAGTGCTGAGCGGCAAATCCACCAACAATAAAGATGAGCTGATTCCAATTGCACTCAAAACCGAGAGGATTATTGACAATGAAAACTGATACACAGACGCTCCGCGATCAGATTCTTTATCAGTTCCTGCAGGCAGGCGGTGAACCGATTTCAGGAACCAAGTTAAGTGAACAAACAGGGGTTACGCGGACAGCCATCTGGAAACACATACATCAGCTCGAGGAAATCGGCTTTACGTTTGACTCCGCACCGAAAGTGGGCCATCGCCTGACGCACGCCCCGGACGTGCTGATGGAGCCCCTGTTACCCGATGTGTTTCAGCATACCGGACTTGGACACCCCGTGGTCTTTTCTCCTGAAGTAGACTCCACCAACCGCCTGGCATCGGAATTAGCGAGCCAGGGAGCCCCTCACGGAACACTAGTTACAGCCCAAGAGCAGACGAGCGGTCGGGGCAGGCGCGGGCGCGTTTGGTTCTCACACCCTGGTGGAGCTTGGTTCTCCCTCATCTTACGCCGTCCTTTTGCTCTATCGAGAGCCTTCGAACTGACCCTCCTTGCGAGCGTTGCCTTACAAAGGGTCATCTCACAACTCACAAAGCTCGACGTCCAAATCAAATGGCCCAACGACCTGTTCGTAAATGACCGTAAGGTCGGCGGTATTCTTGCCGAGATCCGCAGCGATGGGGAACAGGTGCACCAAGCTGTCGTTGGAATCGGCATCAACTGTAATATCCCAATCGAGGCATTCCCAGCAGAGGTCTCGCAGGTTGCAACGTCATTATTGGCCGAGTCAGGTCAGAGGATCGATCGGACGCAACTCGTCGGCCGATTCCTCGCTCTGTACGGAGAAATGTTAGACTTCCTGTTTCGAGGAGAGCCAGCCTTTGAGAGGGTCCATGAAGAGTGGTGTGCTCACAGCCATACACTCGGCAGACAAGTACGCGTGCAAACGAACCGTGATGTCATTGAAGGTCGCGCCGTACAGCTCGACAAAGATGGGACCCTCATGATTCGAACTCAGAACGGCGAGGATATCGCTGTTCACAGCGGCGAAGTGCTATTCTAAAGCTCGTCTCGAACCGTCTGTCCGATTTCAGTCTCTTATCCGGCTCCCCCGCATAAAAGGTGTCACTCCTGGCTCATCATAAGGAGAAATGGGGGGATGGGCGTGTTTGAACCAGCTTTTGCACAACTTTTTCGAGCTGTAGACAGGGTACGTGTCCAATTGGAGAACGCCTCTCCAGAGTTGCGTCCGTATCTTGCCCAGGAACTCCGAAGTCTGCGTCAACTCAGTGAACAGTACATCGACTATTGGATGGAACTCGAAGAACAGATCATTGAATTGACCGAGACGTTCGAGTTGCAAGTACCAGTCGAAGACCCTGCACCGTTCAAGCCAGAGAGTTCAATAGAACCAATGTGGGGACGCGCACAGAACGCGGAATCTCTGTCGCTCGAGTACGATCCAATTGCAGACGAGCAGGACACCTCCGAATTTGACCTCGCCCAAGCTGTGTTCTCGTGGCCGGAAGAGGCCACAACACAATTTCGCCGTGGTCTCGCCTATTACGACTTATTGATGTTTGAACCGGCAAGAAAGGCGCTCGAGGAAGCACTGAAAAGTGTTGACTCTGTGATTGTGCATCTCTACCTTGGCGCCGTTCTGGCTGTTGAAGGACAGGCAGTCACAGCACGGGGCCATCTCGAAAAGGTGTTTGAGGGCACAGAGGATGAGTCACTCGTCACGGCTGCACTTGAAGTCGACGCACAACTCTTACTCCAACATGGTGATCTAGGGCAAGCCTGCCGGTCTTATCAGGTCATCACGGAGCGCATGCCCGAGTACTTGGACGCATGGTTCAACCTTGGGTTGTGTCAGGCAAGGCTTGGCAATTACAAAGCCGCAGAGCAGGCGTTCTCGCAGATCCTTGTGACTGACCCGAGAGATATTGAGGCCTGCCTCCTCCTGTCATCTGTCCAGCAGTACAGTCAATGTCCAGAAGCGGCGTATCAAACTTGCCGCTTTGCCCTCGATCAGAATCCGAGTCATCCAGGACTGCGGCTTCAACAGTCTCGACTTCTGTATCAGTTGGGCGAACACGAGGCAAGCCTTGAGGTTGCCCTGAGGCTGTCTGATGAAGACCTTCACGACCAACGCGTCCTCTCGTGGGCCGTGTGGCTGCAATTAAAAGCCGGTGACAGCGACGCTGCCATCGGTCGGTTAAAGCGCTTCCTCTCCTTACACAAAAACGAGCCAACCGTACTGTTGCAACTCGGAGTAGCCCACCTGCTGGCAGGTAATCCAGACATGGCAGAACCCATTCTTTGGTGCGCTCTGCCGCATTCTCGGGATAAGTCCATTTTATGGCTTGCCCTCGGTGCAGTGAGTGCCGCTCGGCACCAACATTTAGAGGCGCAAAAGCGGTTTTTGCGAGCGGTTCGCGACACGCGTGCGCCAGTGCGACGTCTTGCGCTCTATCAGTACGCCATGTCTTTGCAGGCACTTGAACAGTTTGAAGAGGCTGATAAATACCTGCATGCAGCCCATATCCTCGGCTCCCCGAACGCCGCTATTCTCGGCGCTTTAGCGGACAACGCCTTGCAACTCGGCCGTACCGAAGAGGCGCAAAAGCGACGAATACAGGCACAAAATCTCACTGCAGTAACAAGCTTTTCCGAACTGACAGACGCCGGGCGTGACCGCTAGGCTATTTGTTTCTGGTAGAATAGGCTTACTATCGGCGCAGACACTGTGTCCGTTTCAGGAGGCCTTGGCACGTGCCCTTCTTCTTGATGAACGTTACCTACACAGGACAAAAAGAACTCCCAGAGGGGAGTCAGCGTCCTTCAACTCTGACCGAGATTGACAGCATCAAAGCTGCTCGATGGCAGCGCGGCATTCTCGGCACCACCATCGAGCTGACAAACCTCTATCAAAAATCGACGGACGAACTGACTGCGCTCATATTGCCGTTGCTTGAACTCGCGGATAGCTGCACCCTCGTGGCTGAAGCGGGAGCAACGGACGTCGACGTCGTCAATGACGTCTGCGAGGCTCTCGGCTACCACTTGCCTCTCGCAGAAACGGCACTCGAACTTTCGCAGCTTACCGACATCCTGAACGTAAGTGATACGCCTGTTTCGCTCGTCGACGTGACGTCAGCAGACGAGGATGGCTCGTCAGCGGGTGCGAGCGGTCCATCTGCAGCAACCACAATCACAGACCTGACTGACTGGCTCAACACGTTGTTTTCACATACATCAGCACTTCCATACGTGACCCTGCAGCACCTGGCGAGTCTCGCTCATTTGTTTAACCACGCGATGGGTACGTGGTTTGACGAGTCAGCCGAATATAAAATGTTGACGTCTCTTCAAATGGTTCCGGATGGCTGTGACGTTATCGATCAGCTTGCCTTTTCGAAACCCGCGTCAAAAGAAAAGAATGCGCTGAAGGCAGAAGACGAGGTTGTGGCATCTACTGGGGCGGCAAAAGACACGCACAGCGAATTGGAAGCGAACACAACCGCCCTGCTGGGAGCTGACAGCCCGTTCGCGCACGTGTTGCCAGGCTTTCAGGTGCGCCCCGGTCAGTTGCAGATGCTTGATGCTGTGGCAGACGCTCTGACTGACGGGCACCATCTCCTCGTGGAGGCTGGTACCGGGACAGGGAAGTCGTTAGCTTACCTGATTCCGGCAGCCTTACACGCAAAAGGAAATCAAGACAAGGTCATTGTTTCAACGCATACCATCGCGCTTCAGGACCAAGTCAGTCACCGTGACTTTCCACTCTTACAGCGGTCTCTGGGCACGCCAGTCTCACTCTCCGTGTTCAAAGGACGGACGCACTATCTTTGTATGCGTAAGCTGCACCAGGAATTAAGGTCCGTGACACTCGTCACACCACCAGAAGAGGTAGTGACCTACATGCAGCTCTTAGTCTGGTTAACACAAACTCCGGAAGGAAACCGGGAAGAATTGGCCGGCAAGCCTGCATTGTCATCGGTTTGGCCACGCATCCAGAGTGAGACTGAAACCTGCATTAACAAGCGCTGCCCTTTCTTCAAACCGTGCTACTATTTTCGGGCCCGTGCACGAGCACAGGAAGCGGATGTCGTTGTGACGAACCATTCACTCATCTTCACGGACCTGAAAGCCAACCACAGGGTTCTGCCGCACTACAACCGATTGATCTTTGACGAAGCACATCACATTGAACAAGAGGCTACGCGTCATCTTGGTACGGAAGTGCAGCGGTTTCAGTGTCTGTCACTCACGTCACGTCTGACGCGTGATAATGGCAAACACGGCGTTCTGGCAGACTTGATGTCACGGCTTGCGGGCAGTGACGCTGCCAGCGTTAAGGCGCTGCCGACCCTTGAACAGCTCTCAGACGAAGTGCTTGGACTCAGAACGCTCATCGAGCATACCTTTGCGGGGCTCGCCATGCTTGTCGCACAAGGTCAGAGTGACTTTCGAATTACAGACAAAACGACACAGTCTCCTGCTTTCTCAGGAATTGCGAAGAACGGAGAGGTCCTGCTCGAACGTACAGCCGTTGTGGAAGACCTTGCCGGCCAGCTGAGTGAAACTGCTGAATCAGAAGCGGATGAGGACTTAAGCGGCCGTCTGTTTGACGCCGTCGGGTTCCTCTCTGAGTTGGTCGGTCAGGCCCAACTGTTGGCTAGTGCCGGGAGCGCATCCGCAGACTGGGTTGAGTGGGTTGAGGTATCCGGAAACCACGACCGCCGGCAAATCGTCTATCACCGTGCACCGATTGACGTTTCTAAAATTTTGCGTGAGAGGTTATTCGAGGCAAAAGACTCTGTTGTCCTGACTTCTGCGACGCTTTCAGTCGCAGGGGACTTTTCCTTCCTGAAGCAAAAACTCGGGCTCACTGCGATATCCAAGCAAAGCGAGCCTACGTTTGAAGTTACCAGTCTGACTGTACCATCTCCATTCGATTACTCGCGCCAAGCGCTCTTGTGTGTTCCAACAGACGTCCCAGACCTCTCTAAAATGAGCGCCGAAGATGCCTCCGTTTGGCTGAGCGATTCTATTTATCAACTGGCACGGATTTCTCAAGGCCGGCTGTTGACGCTGTTTACGAGCCACGCGATGTTGCGTGCTACGGCGGAGTACCTTCGCCGGCCGCTTGCCGACCGGGGCCTTCGCTTGCTCGCACAAGGCATGGACGGAAACCGGACGCAGTTGTTGCGGCTGTTTCAGGAGGAACCGCGGTCCGTCTTACTTGGCGCACAGTCGTTCTGGGAAGGGATCGACCTGCCGGGAGACCAATTGACAACCCTGTGCATCGTTCGATTGCCCTTTTCACCTCCGACACACCCGGTAACAGAAGCCCGCAACGAGCGGCTCGAAGCCCAGGGAAAGAGCGCCTTTTGGCATAACAGCCTGCCCGAGGCCGTTGTGCGCTTTCGTCAGGGATTCGGCCGACTGATTCGAACCGTAGACGACAAAGGGGTGGTCGTCGTATTTGACAAACGTGTCGTGACAGCCCGCTACGGCCAGCAATTCATTCAATCAGTTCCGAACCTGCGAACCTTTGTGGGTAGCGAACTTGACGTGTTGCGTACCGTCAAAAGCTTCTTGGCATGAACTTTCACCCAGGTGCAAGACTAATGCCAAAGCCGGCGTACCAGATGACGGTATGTCCGGAGGAGGTGACGTACTTGCAAACGATGTGGAAGGGGTCTCTCAGCTTTGGACTTGTAAACGTGCCTGTCAAGATGTTTGCGGCGACTGAGAATAAAGACGTTTCTTTTAAATACCTGCACAAGGCTTGCCAAACACCTATCAAGTACACCCGAACATGTCCGCATTGCGATGTGACAGTTGGGTGGGAAGACATCGTGCGAGGGTACGAATATGAACCAGACCGCTTCGTGGTGTTTTCAGATGAAGAGATGAAAGAACTCCAGAAACAACGTGCTCAAACCATCGATATCCTGGAGTTTGTCGAACTCGCTGAGGTCGACCCGATATACTACGACAAGACTTACTACCTGGCCCCAGAAACATCTGGGGTAAAAGCCTATCGACTGCTCCAGGAAGCGATGGACAAGACAGGCAAAGTAGCTGTAGCGAAGACTGTGATTCGCACCAAGGAGGTACTCGCCTGCGTTCGGGTTGGAAAAGGTGCCATTATCCTCGAAACCTTGTTTTGGCCGGACGAAGTGAGAGCGACGGCGGAGCTGCCGAACATCCATGCTGCGTCCGAGCCAAGTGAAAAGGAACTCGACATGGCCATGACTTTGATCAACCAACTGCATACGACGTTTGACGCCGAAAAATACACCGATACGCACCGCGAGGAAACGCTTGCGGCGATTCAACAGAAGATTGAACATGACGAAATCACGACTGCACCTGCTGCTGCCAAACCGGCCGGCAACATTGTCGACCTCATGGCGGCACTTCAAGAAAGCATCCGACAGACTACACCGTCTGCGGCAGACAAGCCAAAACGAGCGAAGCGAGCGCCAACAACACGACGTTCTACTGCAAAGAAAACCTCTTAAAGACCCCGCGACGACCGCGGGGTCTTCGCCTGTTTTCGTCTCTGTAGTGAGCAATACTGTAATGAGCCATATGGCTGAAATTATTTAAAATCCAGGGACTCAATCACTGGTGCTCGGAGCTGTCCTTGATGCGTCCACTCGAGGAAGCGCACGGTAACCTGAATTCCTGGCCGGAGTGGGACCAACTCATTGTTGTGATCTGCCGCTGCACTGTCAACATAGGCCAAAATGTCCGGCCAACTCGCCTGTGAGAGTCCGCTTGCGACGCGCCCAATTACCGTCGGTGCGACACTTTGTGGTTCTGATGTTGAAACAATTTCGGTGAGAACCAGGGAGGCTGGACGGCCGTCTTTGACTTTGATAGCTGCAGCACTTGCTTCAACGTAACGCCAGCATTTGACTTTTTGCCAGGAGGTGTGTTTTTGTCCGGGGTAATAGAACCCGTCCTTTCGTTTCGCTACGATGCCCTCAAGCTCGAGCTGCTGCATCCGGGAAAGCAGTGCGGTTCCGGACTCGTAATCCTCAGTCACCTGTACATGCGCGCTCGTCGAAACCTCTTCCCGCAGAGTTGCCAGCCTCTCTTGCAGCGGAATTCGAAAGACGGCTGGTGGTTTCTTGTCAGGGTCCGGCAGGTGAAGATAATCAAAGATGACAAAGCACACTTCAACAGCGGGATTTGGGGCAGAGGCGAGGTCACGGCGGAGAACGCGTCGAAACTCAGGACGACCATGGCTCCCAAAGCTCACCATTTCACCGTCGAGCACGGTCCCCACAGGCAAGTTCAGAAGGGCGATCTCAGCGCACACTTCTGGATATAACCGAGTCCTCAGACGCAGTTTCCGATTCCAGAGGACGACCCCTTCTGGCGATTGAACCGCCAGTATGCGCACACCGTCCCACTTCACTTGATATAGGAACTCCGGATCATCAAATGGCTCAGATACCAGTGCAGGCTCCATCGGCGCCAATAATTCGCGCATCATCGCATGTCCTCCCTTGCAAATGTCTACCCTAGCCGTAGGCGTCCAAAGGGGGAAAGACCGTGGAGCTTGCGGCGGAACATGTAGTAAAGATCTCCAGACCAGAGAAGGTCTTGTGGCCTGAATCCGGCTTGCGAAAAATTGACCTCATTCAGTATTACGTCAAAGCAGCGCCATATTTGCTGCGGTATGTGAAAGACCGGCCACTTACGGTCATCAGGTGCCCGGATGGGGTGGACAAGCATCATTTTTACCAGAAGAACGCACCGCTACCCACACCAAATTGGGTCAAAACCGTCGACTTGCCGTCAGACGGTAAAACAGACATGCTCCACTGTGTCCTAATTGATTCTGTTGCCACCCTAATCTGGCTTGGTAATCTCGGGTGTGTTGAACTCCACGTTGGGTTTCATTCATACCTCGCCGAAGACACACCTGAGTGGCTTGCTTTTGACCTCGATCCGAGCGTACCCGGGTTTGACCGGGTCGTTCGCGTGGCGATGGCCCTCCACGGCCTTCTGGAACAACTCTCGGTTCCACATATAGCCAAAACCTCCGGGGCAACTGGGTTACAGGTGTTTGTCCCGCTTACTCCAGGGCAAACCTATGCTGAAACACGCGTGTTCAGTGAAGCAGTTGCAATGTATATGGCAACCATCATCCCTGAGGACGTGACACTCGAGCGTCTCACCCGGAACCGTGGACACAAAGTGTACTTTGATTACATGCAGCATGGTCAGGGCCGAACGCTGATTGCCCCCTACAGTCCGCGAGCCACACGTAAGGCGACCGTGTCTGTGCCCGTCACGTGGGATGAACTTGCAAAGGGAGCTGTGCCAGAGGACTTCACGCTCCACAATGTCAAATCAAGACTCGACCACATGGGCGACTTATTCAACTTTTCACAGCGTATTGACCTGCGACCGACGATCCGCTTTCTTCGCCGCCACGGTGGATTTTAGTCCAAGTTTGACGGCAAAAACGACGCATCGTGAATCTCCGGCACAAACATATCGCGCAGAATTGCTCATTTGATAGATTCAGAGAACCATTTCTCGTATAATCTTTCCAAAGCGGGGGTGCAGTTTGTTTTCGCCGCGTGGAATGGGAAGGGAAGGTGACCGCTTGTGAGTCAAATTAGAGCTGACTACGCCATTATTGGCGGGACAGGTGTCTATGACCCAGCAATGCTTGAATCATCGATTGAACAAACGCTATCAACGCCATTTGGATTGGCGAAGGCCACCATTGGCACCTATAAAGGAAAACGGATCGCATTTATGCCTCGTCACGGTGTCGGCCACAGCATCCCGCCTCACCTGATTAACTACCGGGCGAACATCTGGGCACTGAAAGAACTTGGCGTTCAACAGGTGCTCGCAACAGCCGCGGTGGGATCGCTGCAACTTCCATACAAGCCAGGCTCTCTGGTGTTGATTGACTCCTTCCTGGATTACACGAAGGCTCGTCCATCCACCTTCTTCGAAGAAGGCCGGGTAGTTCATGTCGATATGACGGATCCGTATTGCGGCCGGTTGCGTTCCATTGTCAAGGGAGCGGCTGATGAACTGGACATCCCGATTTTTGACGGGGGTACATATGTCTGTGCAGAAGGTCCCAGATTTGAATCCACGGCAGAGATTCGGTTGTATCAGTCATTCGGAGCTGCCGTCGTTGGAATGACAACGATTCCGGAGGTCGTACTCGCCAAAGAGGCAGAACTTTGCTACGCGACTGTCTGCATGGTGACCAACTATGGAGCAGGTATCAGCCCACATCCCCTGACGCATGAGGAAGTGGTGGAATCGATGCAAGAAAACGTGCACCGGATCCGAAACCTGTTTTTCCATACCATTGAACGCCTTGATACAACGCGCGACTGTCGCTGCCCACATGCGGTCGGCGGTCAACAGCCACTGGTTGGCAACCGTGATGAGGCACAAGAGATGGACGCCAATGGAAACGCCTTGGCGCAGGTTCCAAGCAGCGAGGGGAGTGACCGGGTTTGACGGGTCTTCAGTGGAACGGCGATGAGCTCTTGGTGCTCGACCAAACCCTGCTGCCTGGAAAGTCTGAATGGGTCCGCTGTACTACAGCTGATGCAGTGGCTGACTGCATCGTGTCCATGAAAGTCCGCGGCGCGCCGGCGATTGGCGCGGCTGCAGCGTTTGGCGTCGCAGTCGAAGCCAGACGCCTGATTACGGAACATGCGGATCTGAAGCCCTCGGAACTGACCGCCAAACTGAAAGACACCGTTGAGCGTCTCGGCAAAACACGGCCAACCGCGGTGAATCTGTTCTGGGCACTCGATAGAATGGCGAAATCTCTGCAGGAATGTACGGCAACAGGGTGTACGAACGCACAGATTGCAGCTGCCCTGCGCGAGATTGCCGAAGCCATTGCTAGAGACGATGTCGCTGTCAACCGCGCGATAGGAAGGTACGGTATGTCACTTTTTCACGGTCCGGTGTCGCTGCTGACGCACTGTAACACCGGATCACTCGCAACAGTGGAGTACGGGACAGCCCTTGGTGTTATTCGTGCACTGCACGAACAAGGGTGGGTCAAACAGGTATGGGTGGATGAGACCCGGCCGTTTCTGCAGGGAGCCCGATTGACCGCATACGAACTCGGCGAGGAAGGGATTACGCATACCCTGATTACAGACAGCATGGCGGGGCACTTCATGAAGATGGGTGAGGTCGATGCAGTCATTGTTGGAGCGGATCGCATTGCGGCAAACGGAGACACCGCGAACAAGATTGGTACCTATTCGCTCGCAGTGCTCTGTCAGCACCACGGCATTCCCTTCTATGTAGCCGCACCGCTCAGTACGTTTGACCTCCAGACCCGTTTTGGAGGAGACATTCCCATCGAATATCGAAACGAGCGAGAAGTTCTTGAGTGGATGGGGCAGCGCACAGCACCGGAAGGAACCGCGGGCATGAACCCTGCCTTTGATGTCACCCCTGCGGAACTCATTTCGGCCATCATCACTGAACAAGGCGTCATTCACGTGCCAGACCGGGAGCGCATTGAACGGTTTTGGGCGGAGCAGGGGGGTACGAAATAAATGGCAAACGAGCATCGAGTCTTGTTGGAAGTGGGCGGACTCATTCGATCCGCTGCAGATGTCATCGACGGACCGTCTTACGTTCTCTGGAACGGATCGACCATCGAAGCATCCGGTGGGGGAGTGTATGATGGTGATCGAACCGGTCTTCACGTGGTCCGAAAAATGAGCTCAGTCGCCATGCCCGGTTTGGTGAATACGCACGGCCACGCGGCCATGACACTGTTTCGCAGCGCCGGGGACGATGTACCCCTGCAAACCTGGCTGACGGAGAAGATGTTTCCACTCGAACAACAGCTGACAGCCGAAGCTGTGTATTGGGGCACACAACTGGCGTGTTGGGAGATGGCGGTGAGCGGTACCACTTGCTTTACGGACATGTATTTCTACATGGAAGAATCCGCTCGGGCAACACTCGACAGTGGACTTCGAGGCATCCTTTCCGTTGGGCTCTTGGGATTCACGGAAGAGATGCAAAAACAGGGGATCGCAGATTCAAGGTCCTTCAAAGCAGGTTGGCATCAACGAGGGGACGGACGGATTCAGGTCACTCTCGGCCCGCACGCCCCCTACACCTGTCCACCTGCGTTTTTGGAGCAAGTCACTGACTTGTCAGCTGAGCTTGACCTGCCAATACAGATTCACCTCTCTGAAACCGCGTATGAAGTGGAAGAGTCACATCGACAGCACGGTAAGTCACCGATTGCCCACGTGCGAGACTGTGGACTTTTCACGCGCCCAGTGCTTGCCGCGCACTGCGTGCATGTGAACGCAGAGGACATCAAAATTATGGCAGAGCATGATGTACGCGCGGCACATAACCCGCAGAGCAACTTGAAATTGGGGTCTGGTATCGCACCCGCCGTTGCGCTCCGAAATGCAGGGATCACTGTCGGTCTTGGCACAGACGGCGCAGCGAGCAACAACAACCTGGACATGTTCGAAGAACTGCGGCTCGCCGCGCTGCTTCATAAAGGTGTATTACAGGACGCCACGGCTGTGACCGCGTCCGAAGCATTTCAGATGGCAACCGCCGACGGGGCCCGAGCCGTGTTTCAACCCGCGGGAACGGGGACTTTAACCCCTGGAGCCAATGCGGACGTCGTCTTGCTGAACCTCGATAACCCAAGCTTTATTCCGACCTACAATTTATTGTCAAACGTGGTTTATGCTGCATCTGCATCAGACGTGACGGATGTCTACGTTGCAGGGCAACCGATTGTCGTGAACGGCGAGCCTGTCACGATGGATACCGAACAGATAAGGTGGCAAGTCAGACGCATTGTCGGTAAGTTCTCGCGCTGAAGAAATTGTAAGCTGAAAAAGCCTTTGACGACGTTTAGGTCAACCGCGCAAAAGTGAATTGCGATAGCGACCCGGTTCGCGCCAGGGTGGCTTGGCCACTGCAGAGCGCAGGGCAGACATCCATAAATCCCGTTCAGTAGGCACCCGGTGATGAGACGCTTCGACAGGCCTTGGCGGTTCTTTTGAGCGTGGCATATGACGTGCACCTCCCCGCGTAATACTCGTAGTATGGGCGCACGGGAGACCGGTATGACAAGTGTTTGATGGTACGAGAGGAGACAATCCATGCGCATACTCGTCAGCAACGACGACGGCATTTTTGCAGAAGGCATTCTGGCACTGATTCGAGCCGTGGCGGACCTCGGTGAAATCGTTGTGGTCGCACCGGACCAACAGGGTAGTGCTTCGAGTCACGGCATCTCTCTCCACCGACGCTTGGTTCCCAAGCCAGTTGACCTTCAGATCCAAAACGTAGAAGCCTGGAGTTTCAGTGGAACACCTGTAGATTGTGTCAAATTTGGTGTAACGCAGTTCGGCGAGCAGCATCCGTTTGATCTCATGCTGTCCGGTATTAATGAAGGCCGTAACTTGGCGACGGATGTTCTGTATTCCGGCACGATTGCGGCGGCGGGGGAGGCAGCCTTGCAGGGGATTCCGGCACTGGCTGTATCCCTCGACGGCCCGCCGTTTCCTTTCGACGAGGCTGCCCAAGTCGTCCGAAAGATGGTTGACCGCCTCCAGTTCAAGACGCTTGACGCGGATACGTTTCTGAGCGTCAATATCCCTGCTGAGTCCGTGGACGGTCCCTGGGTTGTTACCCGAATCGGTGCTGAAGGGTACCGCGACCGGTTCATCCGCCATACCGATGATGACGGACAGGCTTATTACCGGTACGTGGGAGACGTTGTTCGGAACATTGAAGATGATGACTCCGACATCACAGTGGTCAACAAAGGGTGTATCAGCATTACACCACTTCGGTACAGATTTACAAATGAGCCCGCAATGGATACGCTAAAGACATGGTTCTGATGTCTGTGTACGAAGTTGCACAACGGCTATTTCAAGTCGGCGCAACCCTGATTACAACATTGACTAGGTACGTTGATTACGACATTGATTACGACATGATGAACAGGTGGATCAAACAAACATGGATGACAAACTGACTGTACTCGCAACACACCTCTTAACAGCAACTGATGATCTGTACCAACTCGTTGACTTCCTGAACCGCAATCTGAAAGACAAGGACGTGATTTTTGGTCTCTCTAAGTCCCAGGACGAAGAAGGCAAGATGGTCCTGACGTTGTATCGGGCGTAAAATGAAAGCATGGCAGATTTGGACATTTACAACCGTTCTGATTCTCATCGCAGTCGTCAGCGTTGGCTGGGCGGCATTGTGGAAAAACCTTGCAAGCGAATGGTCGGTGGAAGCCAGTGCCGCACAGTACGCTTTGAATCACAGTCCACTGCAAAGCATCACAAAGCATGATGTCTTCACAGGTGACGGAGCAGAAGAGGTGTTTGAAGGCAAAGATGCCTTCGGACGAGGGTGGTATGTGATGGTCTCTGGCACTCCGCCGCAGGCACATTCCGTACAAGTGCAGGCGCTGAAGGCCAGTAACGTGATTCGTGCTGAAGCAAGTCACAGCGGCCTGCAGGTGATATCCACACACCTTGGTTACCTCGACAGCCAAGGGCAGTCACAACTCGGAACCAACGCCAGTTTTATCTGGGAAGTGTACGGCAAGACCAAGACAGGGACGTACCAATATGCATATTACAACGCAGAAAATGGAAAATTGGTACAGGTGTATTGACAAAATGGCCCATGGATGGACTTTCGACGCGAGGAAATATGTACTGTGACGTTTTCACCCAGCAAGTGTTATACTAGATTTACAGAATCACCAACCTAGAGCCGCAAAGGAGGCGTACGTCGTTGTCCCGGATTCGCCTCGTTCCAATGCTTTTAATTTTGCTCGTGAGTCTCGCAGTGTTTTTTGCAGGCTGGCAGGTTTACAAGAGATACAATTTGGTCGATCCCGTGAAAACAGACCTGCAGTCTGTATCCGGGGTGCAAAACGTCGACGTTCTCGTTGGCAATCCTACCGTGATTCGTGTAAAGCTCGGTCCAGTTCAAGATCTGCAGACGACGTATGACTCTATTGCAGAAGCTGTAACAGGTTCAGTCAATGCAGGAAGCACCATTGTTATTGTCGACAACAAGAACAAGGCGCTCCAGCAGGAGTATGAGAACCTCTTCCCGAGCATCATGCAGGGGGTCTCTCACGGCGACTACAAGCAGATGATTACCGACGTTGAGAAAGAAGCAACAATAGACGGGTTTAAGTCGAAAATCACGATGGATCATCATAATATATACCTCCAACTCGAACAGGGTACGCATTATTTGTACGACGTGTGGAACTACAACCCGACAACGACCACCTTGCAACAGGCCCAGCAAGCACAAGGAGGTGCGACATCTTGATTAAAGAGTGGATCCTCGGGGTGGGCGTAGCCTTTTTAATTTTCCTGGCGATGTTGCACGTCAACGTTGTCCCTTTGCTGTTCCTCGCGGGGCTCGGCGTCGTTTTATGGATGATGATGGACAGACGATCCGCTGCATCCATGGGCAATCGAGAAACACCTGCCCGTCATTCGGTTTCTTTTGACGAGATTGGTGGACAGGAGCACGCGAAGAAGGAATTGATGGAAGCCCTTGATTTCTTGCGTTATCGCGATCGAATCAAAAATTTAGGCATCCGCCCGTTAAAAGGTATCCTGCTCACAGGACCTCCGGGCACAGGTAAGACACTGATGGCGAAAGCAGCCGCGACTTATACTGACTCTGTCTTTTTATCAACTTCAGGTAGCGAGTTTGTTGAAATGTACGTCGGCGTCGGAGCGCAACGCGTCCGCGACTTGTTCCGCCGTGCACGGCAAACGGCGAAGAAGGAAAACAAAGACAGTGCCATTATCTTTATTGACGAGATCGACGTGCTCGGCGGACGTCGGGGTAACCTCAGTCACCAAGAGTACGACCAGACGCTCAATCAACTGTTGACAGAGATGGATGGTATGTCGACGACACAGTCTCCGCTCGTGCTCGTCGTTGCAGCGACCAACCGTCCTGATATTCTCGACCCTGCCCTGTTACGGCCAGGCCGTTTCGACCGCCAGATTAAGGTTGATTTGCCTGACAAAGAAGGACGCTTACACATCCTTAAGATCCAGACGAAGGGGAAACCTTTGGCAAAGTCGGTTGACCTCGAGCATATTGCTCGGGAAACCTACGGTTTTTCCGGTGCACAGTTAGAGTCTCTGGTGAATGAAGCTGCCATCATCGCACTGCGGCAGGAGAAAGAAGAAGTCACGCAACAGATGTTTCGAGATGCGGTTGACAAGGTGCTGATGGGAGAGAAAACCGGACGCAAGCCGACCGATGACGACTTGGAGCGGGTTGCAGTTCACGAACTTGGGCATGCCATTGTCAGCGAATTGATGCGACCAGGGACGGTTTCGCACATTACAATTGCACCGCGCGGTAATGCCCTTGGTTTCGTTCGTCAGATTCCTGAAACGGACCGCTACTTGTACACGCTCGACCATCTGAAGCAACAGATTAACGTTGCACTGGCGGGCAGCCTCGCAGAAGAGCTGCATTACGGAAACCGCAGCACAGGAGCACAGAATGACTTTATGCAAGCTTCAGGCTTGGCCCGTACAATGGTCAAATGCGGCTTGTCCAGAATCGGCATTGTTGACGAGGAAAATCTGCCGGATGCTGTGCTTGATACCGAAGTGAGACACATTCTTTCCGAGCAAGACCGGGTGACACGCGAACTTCTGACACCTTACAAGGACGAGGTTGCTGCGTTCGCCGACCTGGTTGTGCAAGAGGAAAGCATAGACGGCCGGCAGTTCCGCGATTGGCTGGACAGCGTGGGACACAATGCACCAACCGGCTTAAAAAACCCGGTATCTGGTGTCGTCGCGATGGAGTCTGACGTATCTGCCAGTTTTTGAGATGGTGCTTCACTTGATGTCTCGCGTAAACACAACTGCATTTGTGTGAACGTGCGCCAACGCTCTCGCAACAGAGGGGAGGGTTGGCGCTTTCCGATCCCAAAGCGGGTCTTTTCCCTCTATGGTGGAAAGCGTGTTGTATCCATAATCTGAACATGGGTGACAACGCACAATTCTCTCTGCAGACAGGGCCGAGCATGGTATACTAGGGAGAGTAGATAGAAGGGGAGATGTGCAGTTGAAACCGTCCGACCGAGAAAATGCAAACGCGGATTTCCTGGGCGGATCATTCGTTGCCATCCCGTATCAGTGGATTACACGAACTGGGTCGCTAGGACTGAAGCCGATACATACGGTTGTACTATTACAGATTATCGCAGCCATGCAGGTAGAACATGAAGATTTTTTAACACCGTTTGAACTGGCAGAACGGACGGGTCAAAATCTCATGGACGTCACGGATGCAATCAGCGAACTAGTGACGACAGGGTTTCTGGCCATGGGCGAGCGCCTTGATGAACAGGGGACGGTCAGTACCTACTTTGACCTAAAACCACTCTGGGCTCGACTCCGTGGGAAGGACCCGACTGCCTCTCCCGTCCGTGAATGGAGCCGAAATCCAGTCCAGTTGTTTGAGGAAGAGTTCGGCAGACCCCTGTCCGGGCTGGAGTGTGAACAGATTCGCCAATGGCTTGAGCGTGACGGTCATCCTGAATGGATGATTAACGAGGCACTTCGTGAAGCCGTCCTCGCAAACAAGTTTAGTTTTAAGTATATCGATCGGATTTTGTTCGATTGGCAGCGGAACCGGATTCGGACGAAAGCCGAACTGGAGACGTACCGTGAAGGATATCGTGAAAGGTTAAAATCGCGCAGTGAAACGGCAGTTTCGAAAAACGGGAATGCATCAACAGGGGCGGATCGTGCCCGAACGACCAAAGCCAAACCGCGCGATGAGCGTTACAGTGCGTTTTACGAGTTGTTTCCAGACGCGTGAAGTCCCCGGGTGGGGTGAACGAGACTGCTTTTCGCAAATTCCCGTAAATGGGTTGCTGGCAAGCTTCAATCAAAGATCAAGGCGACATAACAAATGTTATGTCGCCTTTTGACCAGAAATTACATATGATTTTCGCACACAGATAAGTTGAAGTTGTGATTTGAGTTGAGTCAGGACTCTCTGAGAAAACGCTGAACAGCCATCCGAATCACATCACCACGGCTGATAATCCCGACGAGACGATCGTTTCGCACAACAGGGACCTTTTTAAACTTCTTTTGGCCAAGAATGCGCGCAACCTCTTGGATCTCCTCGTCGTCCGTAACGCAGACGGCTCTTTTGACACCAACGTCCAACACAGACTGCTTACTCACCTCTTGGAAATTTCGTCGAAAGTCGTCAAGGTCTCTTTGCTGACCTTCGTCCGGTTCGACGTAGAACACGTAGTCGGCGGTCAAGCTCAGAAAAGTCTGGGTGTAACCTGTTCGTTTGCCCAAAAACCGCATGATATCTCCGTCACTGATGTAGCCGATCACTTTGTTATTCGAATCAATGATGGGCATACCGCCGATCCGATGTGTTGCGAACTTGTGCAACACATCTTCCACCGTATCATCCTTGTGCGCCACGTAAACATCAGAAATCATGACATCCCGCGCTTTCATCCCCATGCCCCCTGTAATTTGCCTGCCCGTGGTTCGTCATAGAGTGATTCGTCACAGAAAGGTTTTTACAACTTTATTATAACGCTTACAATGCACAGGACGATGGACAAAGGGTGAACAACAGGGGGGCTTACATCGCAACTCCTCTAACGAGATTCTCGGATGTGCTCGATAGCAGCCGTCACCTCAACCCCCAGCAACAGAATGATACTCACGATGTAAATCCAAAACGTCAACAACATGACAAACGTGAGCGCTCCGTAGATGATCTGATAATTTCCGAGATGATGCGTGTAGATCATAAATACACCTCGGGATACGTAGATGGCAACAGTGGCAAACATGGCGCCGACGAGAGTCGGCAATAGCTTCGGCGTGTGCGAAGGCAGTACACGGTAGATAAAAAAGCACGTGACAAACAAAATCACGGGCAAAGAGAGTCCGGCAACAAAATGCAGCAGACCTAACCAAGGCAATTGCAACAACTGTCCGACCCCGGAGATCAACGCTGGAGAAATAGCTGTGAAAATCGACGCAACGACAGTCACCGCAAGCAAAATCGCCAACATGACAAACCCGACCAAATACTGTCGCCAGAAGGACCGTCGGTGGTGGACTTCCCAGATCTCGTCCACGATCTGCTGCAGTAACACGAATCCACCGATGGTTGTCCATAAGAAACCCAGGATACCGATAATTCGAATGGCAGAATGCAGCATCGCCAGCCGCCTGATGGTTGCCGGCACCAGCGACTCTTCCGGCATCTGGGGGACGTAGGATTTCAATAGTCGGTCGATCAGGTGCTCGACAGTCGGTTCAGGGACCAGAAACGAAGCGCCATAAATCATCAGGATCAGCATCGGAATCATGGCGGAGAAGATGAAGTAGGAGATAGCCGATGCCCGGCCTCCTGTATTGTGCTTCATAACACCTCGAAAGACGGCAACAACAAATGTTTTCGATACTCTGTAATAATGTATCCACATAGCTGTATCATCCCCATTACTGCGGAAAAGTAGCCGCTCACGGGGAAGAGTGTTACACTAAATGCAACAGAATATGAACCTTCGGGGCAGGGTGAAATTCCCGACCGGCGGTAAAGAAAGCAGTCTGCTCGGATGAACTGTTTTCAAAGCCCGCGACTCGTTCCAAGGTAAACTTTTGGAGCGACTGACTTGGTGAGATTCCAAGGCCGACGGTATAGTCCGGATGGGAGAAGGTCTAAACAGAGTATGGTCGCGAAATTCCATGGCGATCATGCTTAGTTTCACGTACCCGCCTCGAGACAATTTTCTCTCGAGGCTTTTTATGTGCGTGTTCCTTCTGGAAGGTTCAATTCGAATCCTCATTTCGCTGGAGGTTTTTGAGTTGACGAAAAGTGCTGATGGACGTGAAGCAACAAGAAGTTTGTGGTGGATTGCGCTTGGAGCAGGTCTTTGGGGGCTGGATGGAGTCTTTATTGTTTCCCTGCTGCATCACTTTACATCTACGCAAATCGTGTTTCTAGAGCATTTGGTATTGGCTGTTTTCGCCATCCCTATATTAGTGATCCATCGACATGAACTTCGCCTCCTGAATAAAGGGGACTGGCTTGCCGTAGTGTTTGTTGCATGGGGAGGGTCTGCACTCGCCTCGATTTTCTTTACTCTGGCCTTCGTGTATGGAAATGTGAACGTCGTGTTGATTTTACAGAAGATGCAGCCCTTATTCGCCGTCCTTCTGGCAGCATGGATTTTAAAGGAGCGACTGCGGCGCGAATACTGGATCCTATTTGTGGCGGCTGTCATCGGAGCTTATTTCCTTACCTTTGGCTTTCACTTCTCGATCTCCAAAGGCGGGCTGGGAAGTTTGGTTGGCGGAATATTTGCGCTCGCCGCTGCGGCCCTTTGGGGTGGGTCTACTGTAATGGGAAAGCGCCTCGTCGGAAAAGTCTCGTTCACGACGGTGACGGCACTTCGATTTGCCGTAGCATTACCACTGTTGTTTGTGATTGTAGTTGTCGAGCATCCACACCCATCACGTATGCTCGGTGCATTCCATGTCACCTCAGTATGGTTTAATTTGCTCTACCAGACACTTGTTCCAAGCCTCGTCAGTTTACTGATCTACTATCGTGGTCTCGGAAAGGTTCGGGCTTCGCAAGCCACACTAGCTGAACTCGCGTTCCCCGCGACTGGGCTCCTTGTCAACTATCTATTCCTTCACCAAACCTTTACGCCAGGGCAGTGGGTTGGGTTTATCATCGTCTGGCTAGCCATCGCACAGCTGTCCCGCATGCCGAGCAGCGTAACCGAGAAGGAAGAGGTGGCAACATCGACGCCGCCGATAACTTTTGCAACCAATCAGGTTCTTGAGAAACAGTGACCTTACACAAAGTGACATGATACAAAAATGACGTTACACAAAAAGGGATGTCGCGCACTGACCTAACGACACAAATTCATCGAAACATTATCTGTCTCAGACCGAAACATCTGTGTTGCTCTGATGTATGATAAGGACGGACAATGAGACAATCAGACAGGGTGATTGAAATGACAAAACAACATGTCGTCGTGATTGGCGGCGGTATTTCCGGACTTACAGCCGCTTATCGCCTGATGCAAGCAAACAAGTCTGCAGAAGACATGATTTCGTGCACAGTACTTGAACAAGATGCCCGGTTTGGCGGGAAAATCAGTACATTTATAAACGAAGATTATCTGCTTGAACTCGGACCGGACTCCATCTACACCCGGAAGCAGGGTGGAGTAGAGCTGATTCAGGAACTCGGTCTAGAAGGTGATATTGTACCGGTTACATCGGGTGGGGGAACACTCATCTTAAAACGTGGCGAACTCGTTCCGCTTCCAGCCGGGTTTGGCATGGGGGTTCCATCCGATCTGAACACTTTTGCAAAAACCGAGTTACTCAGCGAGGAAGGAAAGCGTCGCGCGCTGGAAGATCTGTTGATGAGGGCGCAGCCACTGGTGGCAGATGTATCGCTTGGGCTTTTCTTGCGCGAACGTCTGGGAGACGAACTCGTAGATACCATTTCCTCCTCTTTGCTGGCCGGGATTCATGCCGGAGACCTCAACAGAATGAGTCTCGACGCAACCATGCCGGCTCTCAAACGCCTGTACAATGAACACGGAAGTCTGATCCTCGGCGCGTTGGCCATGATGAAAAACATCCCCGTCAGCAGCGGACCAGCCAAACCGATGTTCATTAATCTCAACGGTGGTCTGGAGCAGTTGGTTTCACATCTCGTTAACACTGTATCCGAGTATGCTGACCTCCGCCTTGAAACAAAAGCAACGCGCATAGAGAAAGCAGAGGGCAGGGGGTACCGAATCACGTTGACTCGCAGTGGCGAGACGCAGTCCCTGTTTGCCGACGGGATTATCTTGGTGACTCCATCCTATGTGACCGCGGAATTGCTTCAAGGGACAGGCACGAATACAACTGCCCTGGAGTCAATTCGTTACGCTTCCACGGCAACTGTGTCCTTTGGATTCTCGAATGACCCAGGTCTCCACGGGCTGAACAGCTCCGGATACCTTGTACCGCGCAATCAAGCTACTCCAATCACTGCTTGTACCATCGTATCGAAGAAATGGAGTCACGCTGCAAAGACAGGAAAGACGCTTGTACGTTGTTACGTTGGGTATGACGGTGCAGATGAGATTGTCGATCTCGATGACCATGCCCTGATAAGTGAAGTCCAAAGCCATCTGCGAGATACGCTCGGTGTCAAAGATGCTCCTGACTTTGTGAAAGTCAAGCGCTGGTATCAAGCGATGCCGCAATACGACGTGGGACATCTGAGCCGTATGCTGGATATCGAACAGTCTCTACATGCATCACCTGGCATCGCGATTGGCGGGGCAGCATATTACGGAGCTGGGATTCCGGATTGTATTCGCAGTGCAACCCGTGCTGTAGAGCAAGTCACAGCATATCTCAGTGAACGACGAGCTAACGTTCACGCATGATGACTTTCATTTCTTCCCGGGGCAAGGGCGCAGTGCTCACCCCGGTGCTCAACTCATCCGGTTTCACTGGTCACTAAATTTGTACGCGAATAATCGCTTAATTCGTACGCGGAAGCCCCAAAGCGGTTTCCGCGTTCTCAATGTCCATTTGCATTTGTCTAGTGAATTGACGCGGCTCATACCAACCATGATTCACTAGGTAAGTCGTTACCTGCTCATGTAGTACAATCGCATCTTCGAGGTGACGGCGGAGCACTTTTCTGACGTCCGGCGATGCGCTCTCGGTCAAAGCGAGTGTGTAATTGCGCACAGCGGACTTAGCTGCAATCAGTAAATCTGAAGCGATAATTTGATCCGTCATGGCGGCTGTGCCTGTCAGACTTTCAAGAATCGGATTCACATGTTTCACCCTTTCTCCGTTTTTCACCTCTTAGCTGATGATAGACGTCGTTGTTCCTCTTGCGAGGAGACCCTTTAGATCTTCAACATGTTTTCGATCCGCGGCAGCTGCGGTCGATAGTAGTCCTTTCAGTTCTTCATCCGCTACAAGCACCCGAATGGTGGTTGCTTTGGTCATACAGACGTTCTTAAATGCCAGCAGTTCATGAATCTCCAAGGCCTCGTGCAAGGCCAATTCATTTCCCATCATCCATGATTCCTCCCGAGGCTCGCTCATTCAACCATCCTATGAAAACCATTTAGTTCATACCGCTTAAAAAGCTTAAAAAGCGTGCCTGCTGAGCCTGTTTTAAACAGATAGATGTTCAGGGTGTAGATATGCTTTGATATCAGTGTCAGTCGCTTCAATACACGCGTTAGGTACAGTTTGCCGATAAGATGTCTCCTTATGCACCACGCAGTCCACGAATACACCACGATTTTCTAACGTCATTTCGGTGTGAAAGCTTGTGACTTCGGCCATACTCAACGAGCACATCGCACAAGCGTACAGGGCAACTGCGTTTGGGAGGATAGACACATGGAGAACGTCATTTTGAATGTGTACAGGGGAAACGTAGTTGAAAATATCCACAATGGGCACATCGCGATCGTGAATCACAAAGGAGAACTTCTATACTTCTTTGGCAATCCATATCGGATTACCCATGGCCGCTCAGCCCTCAAGCCCTTTCAGGTCCTGCCGTTAATAGAGACTGGGGCAGCCGACTACTTTCAACTCACTGACGCTGATATTGCACTGTGCGCCAGTTCTCATTCGGGCGAAGAAATGCACCGCAGAAGAGTTCGGGAGATACTTCAGTCCATAGGCGTTGTTCCTCAGATAATGTGCTGCGGCGTAACGCCTCCATTGGATCGAAAGAGTTATGAAACAATGATTCGCCAAGGTGAACCACTGACAGAGGTGTGTCATGAGTGCTCCGGTGTACACGCAGGGTTGTTAGCAACCGCAGCATTTAAAGGTGAAGAGGTCGACTCTTACGCGGAGCCGAACAGCCTTGTGCAACAACGGGTCTTGAAAGCCGTGCTGGACGTCACAGACGCAACGCCGACGGAGGTTCAACTCGCGACAGATGGCTGCGGGATCCCCACATTTTGTTTGCCGTTGGATAAGATCGCTTATGGATTTGCTCGTTTGGCGGCCCCAGAAACTGTGAAGACCGAGCATCGTGAGGCATTACGAAGAATAAGGGACGCTTATCTGAGCCATCCGGAGATGGTTACCGGTGAAAACACGTACAGTACCAAAGTCATGCGTGTCTTGCATGATCGAATCATCCTAAAGGAAGGTTCACAGGGTATTTTCGGCATGTCGGATTTAGATAATGGCATTGGAGTAGCCATCAAAATCGAAGATGGTCGTAAAAATGATTTGCCGCCGGTCCTGAACGAGTTGTTCCTTCAATTACATATCGGCACTGGCGAACAACTGCACGAACTGTTTAAAGCCCAGAAGGAAAAACTCCAAAACACGTCCAAGCAAGTGGTAGGCGAGTTCCGAGTCGAGTTCAAGCTGCGAAAGCACGAAATCGGACGGCACGAAGCTCATTAAGTACAGCGGATCGTCCCTCTTCTTTTTCGTTTGTTAACATAATATATATTATCGGACGTTGTTCAGACAGCCGCTCTGGTCACCGCAACAGGCCATCTGTCGGACTAATGTCGAACTACAAGAATTTCATATCATGAATGACAAGATTGTAGAGCCATAACTCCGTTTGGATCTTCTCCAAAGGGTTTCGTGAAAGGGTTTCGTGGCAGAAATTCGAATCCATGAGGAACGTCGTTGTGTTACAAGTCCACAGATGGTGCGACGCAAAATTATACAATTCAATAGAGAGGCTAAGAGCCTCGGTGGTTCCTCCTCCCCCTGCGTCTCTCCGGTGAACTTCCAATTCGTATCTGACTAGAGAGAAGGTCCATCACTTGTGAGGCAGGTTGATGATTTCTATTAAGACCTACTCAGTAAAGCTTGCGAGATTGCTCTCATTTGCCCCAGCTATTAATCGTTGGTGGCACAGACTCTGTCATGAGTTTCGCATGGTTTGATTCACACTTGGGCTCGCCAGGATACAGCCGAACAAAGGTTACGTGATGGTTCATGAAGCCTCACAATTGTACGATTACTCAGAATATAGTGTTGAAATTCCGCGTTAAATATTCGCTCCACAGTGAGATAATCTGTATAATTATACAGATATAACAGGGCATCAAGTAAAACCGTTATTCAGTTAACGCCCCCTTCGTATTATGAGGTCAGCCAGTTATTGCTGGTTGACCTCATTTGTGCGCCCGGCATGGGCGTTGTCTATACGGTGGAAGTCCGGAGTGGTGAAGGTAGCAGTAGCCATTAGCTCAAGCCAAGGGTGTCCACCGCGAGGTGGAATCTGAAGGAAGGCGGCGGCAAACC
>NZ_LJCO01000019.1 GCF_001399675.1 Paenalicyclobacillus ferrooxydans | reverse complement strand
TGCCCGGCCACTCGGGGCTGCTAAGTCGCTGTCACCGACTAAGCCGGTGTTCTGGCGATCCGTTAAGTCGCTCCGAGCGACTTAACTCCTCATTTTCTGCGGCTTAAGTCGGTTTCGCCGACTAAGCGCGGGCGACGGATAGCCATTCGGGGCTGCGTAGTCGCTGTCACCGACTAAGTCGGTGTTCTGGCGATCCGTTAAGTCGCTCCGAGCGACTTAACTCCTCATTTTTTGCGGCTTAAGTCGGTTTCGCCGACTAAGCCCGGGCGATGCCCCGCCATTTGGGGCTGCTAAGTCGCTGCCGCCGACTTAATCGGTGTTCTGGCGATCCGTTAAGTCGCTCCGAGCGACTTAACTCCTCATTTTCTGCGGCTTAAGTCGGTTTCGCCGACTAAGCCCGGGCGATGCCCCGCCATTTGGGGCTGCGTAGTCGCTGCCGCCGACTTAATCGGTGTTCTGGCGATCCGTTAAGTCGCTCCGAGATATGCACTTGTCGTGCCATGCTTCGACTAAGAAATCATATGACAGAGGAAGCGATAGGATATGTATCAACGGTTTCTAGTTCCAATTGACGGATCAGACCACTCAATTCATGCAGTCAAAACAGCAATTACCCTCATACACAACCTGAAGGCGAGTGTGTCTGTCACACTCCTTCACATAAATCACACCCCCCCAATGATGGACAACTACGACGTGACTATTGATATCGAAGATGAGGTTGAGCGTGAAGGGCACGAGGTGGTACACAGTGTGGCGGAAAAGTTGCGAGATGCGGGAATTCGTTGTGAGGTTATCACGCGAAAAGGTGACCCTGCACACCAGATTTGTGAGATTGCCAACAATGGTCATTACGACATGGTGATTATGGGCAGCCGTGGCTTAGGGCGAGTCTCAGAATTGGTACTCGGCAGTGTCAGTCGGCATGTTGTCCAGCATGTGAACTGTCCTGTTATCATCACGAAGTAGAGCGTGGTTGGTGTGCCTCGAACGAGGCAACGTTGCCCGAACCGAGACGCAAAGCAGCACGCTCCGTATCCGAAAAGTATCGCTGCACCTAGACAATATGCTTTACACACAGAAATATGTTGGAACGATGTATGAGCGGTTGCATCCTTATGGCAAGGGGACAACCGCTTTTGTCATACGCATGTACGGGGAGGTGTGACGTATGAGGGAGAGCAAGATTGTCATTGCGAGTGTTGAATATGGGCAATCGAGCCTGCAAGAATTGGCGGAGCAATGGACGGAGCTCTACGTTCACCATCTGCTTGCCGTCCATACCGTGGAACAACGCCGACCGATGGCGACCCCTGTGCAACCCGTGGAACAACGCGGGACAACTGCGGCCCCCGTTCAACACCCGACCGGGGATGGAGAAATCAGATGACCATTTGTGCCATTTATGCCCGCGTGTCGGATGAGACTCAGGTCAAAGGTGACTCGATTGAGCACCAGATTGGGTTCTGCAAGGAACAAGCAAGGAGGCGCAGTGCAGAGGAAGGCGTATCTTGGATTACCCCGGATGAATTCGTTTATGTGGATGAAGGTATTAGCGGTACAAGTATGGTCAAGCGCCCGAGTGTGCAACGGTTGATCAGCCAGGCGCGAGAGAATGCGTTTGAGGTCGTTTTGTTCAAAGGTATCTCGCGCTTTGCCCGTGACACGGTCGATGCCCTCTTGATGTTACGATCACTCACCGCATGCGGTGTTCGCGTGATCTCCATGGAAGAAAACTTTGACAGCCGACGAGACAGCGCAGAGTTTATCTTCACCATTCATAGCGCACTCGCTCAGGCAGAGTCGGAGAAAACAGCCATTCGCGTACGTGTAGGCTCAGCGCAGAAAGCCCGAGCGGGCAAGTGGAACGGAGCAGTGCCGATAGGCTATCTGCTTGATAACGAAACGAAGCACCTTCGCATTGACGAATCCACAGCCATCATCGTCCGCGAGATATTTTCGATGTACGTGAGCGGGCTTGGTGTTCGACGGATCGCAGATGCCCTGAACAGTGCAGGCCGTTATACGCCAAACGGCAAACTCTGGACACAGCGGAACATTTCCCGGCTTCTGAAAAACCCTGTTTACATGGGAGATGTCGTTTATGGCCGCAGAGAAACTCACACAGCATTCCCTGACGAGTCCGATCCGTTGCTGCGCAAAAAGCGCGCCGTCTGGGTCAACGATCCGGAGCAGACAGTAGTCTGCAACGACGCACATCCGGCCATTATACCGAGGACACTCTTTCAAGAGATACAGTCACTGATGGGGCAGCGTCGCACGACACCAGGACCCGCTAGACATCGATATCTGCTTACAAAGGGCCTCCTTCGATGCACATGCGGGGCAAGTATGACCATCACTTACAATCGTGCAGGTACTGCCTATTATCGCTGCCGAAAACAGCATGAATCGGGCGGAAGTGCGTGTAGAAGCGGCCATATTCGCGCCCTTGATTTGGAACGTCTGGTTTTGCAACGCGTACGTGCTGATGTGCTAAACAGTGTTTCGTTCGATGATCTGTCACTGCCAGTCCAAGAGAATGAAAGCTTACAGGATCAGTTGCGAAGGGTTGAACACAGTCTTCGTCAACAACTTGCCAAGTCGCAAAGGCTCTTTGATGAATACACCGATGGAAGATTTCTTGATGAACAGTTCCGAGGAATGAATGAGCACATCCAGATCCGGATTCAGTCCCTGCAGCAATCGGCCGGTGAAATTCGGCAACGGCTCGCCGGCAACAACCTGGACGGGAATCAACCTGGTATGATTCGCCAACGTCTGTTGGCTGCCCTTGATCCGGAGGTTTTGTATCAACAAACACAAAGCATCGGTCTCGCCAGGGAAACCTTGCGCTTGTTTGTCGAGTCTGTTTGTGCGTCTGCTGGACCTAATGGCATAAAACAGGTCACGATCCGGTATCAATTCTCATGTCCTCAGGATGACAGCAAACAGTAAATTGCAGGCCAGAGGACCACCGAACGCCGCCTTTGTGCAACATAAGCTGCAACAAAGCGTTCCGGCAACAAACTGCAACAGCCGTTCTGAAACAAAGCTCCCTAGCCCAGCAACACGGCTCCCAGTGCTCCCAGTGCTCCCAGTGCTCCCAGTGCTCCCAGTGCTCCCAGTGCTCCCAGTGCTCCCAGTGCTCCCAGTGCTCCCAGTGCTCCCAGTGCTCCCAGTGCTCCCAGTGCGGGCGCACTGGATCCTCTACAGAGCGATGTCTAGCCATATCTTAACGCTGGTCGCGACAATCAGGACACCAAGTATCCACTGCAGTACCTTCGTGTTGATCCGCTTTCCTACTTTTGCTCCGAGCGGGGCACCCAAAATACTTGCCCAAATCATAATGAGCGCTGGACCAAACAGGACGTGACCGGAGAGAAGTTTACCTGCGGTCGATCCGATCGACGAAATCAGCGTGATCGCCAAAGAGGATGCAATCGTCATCCGAACCGGAATCTTTAACACCAGCAGCATCACAGGCACGAGAATGAAGGCGCCGGCTGCCCCCACAATCCCCGAGAAAAAGCCGATGATAGCAGCAGACCCAACAGCAACGGGGATGTTAAACGAGACATCCCTGTCGAGAGATGGAGACGACTCCAACTTTGGGGCAAACATCATAATCGCTGCAACAGTGGCCAACACGGCGTAGACGAGATTGATAGAACCCTCAGGCATGAACTTCGCCATATAAGCCCCGAAAAAGCTCGCAAAGAGAATCGACGACCCCATGTATACAATCAGTTTGGTATTGAGTACACGATCGTTTCGATAAGCGAGCACGCCTGCAATGCTGGAAAACAGAACTTGGACCGCACTGATGCCAGATACTTCGTGAGTAGAGAACATGGCAGGGCCGAGGGCAGGGGGAATGTACAACAACAAAGGATACTTGACGATGGACCCTCCGATTCCCAACATGCCAGATACAAACGAACCAACGAGACCGATGGAGAGTAGTGTAGTGAACAACGCCAAGCTCATCGTGATCGCCCCTTCATTGCCTGTCTTGTACGAAAAAAACACGATTCAATATATGAGGCCTGTACACCATATATACCCGCATAGGTATGTTGACGAGGGCCTCGGTTCCTCTGGAAGACGGGTATGGACGGATACCGCAAGGGGTATTTTATGGTGGGTATTAAACGAATCGGATCGAATGATGGACGACGAAGAGGTATCTTGTTGCGGGAGACACATGGTTCGTAACAGAGCTCGAAGAGAGGCAGGTTAAAGTTCATGCCAAAATCAATTACAGCTGACGAACTTAAACAGCGTATGGATTCGGATGAAGGTGCCGTGATCCTCGATGTTCGTGCCAGCGGTGCCTATGATGAGTGGCGCATTCAGGGCGCAAAGGTGCAGTCCGTGAACATTCAAAACAGCAAGTTGCAGCAATACGGTGTGAAGCACTTCACTCAGATTCCGAAAGAGCGGGAAGTAGTGACCGTGTGTGCGAAAGGGATAGCGGCACAAGAAGCGGCACAAATGCTAGCGGCAGAAGGTTACCAAGCTGTCTTTCTCGAGGGAGGCATGGGAGCATGGTCTGAGTTTTATGAGCCCGTTCGTGTTGTTGAATCTGAGAAACTAACCATCTATCAGATGATGCGGCTGGCCAAGGGTTGTCTGTCCTACTTCGTCGTCTCGGGGGACGCAGCGATTGTCATTGATGCAGGGCGCCATATCGACCGTTACATCAATTTTGCGAAACGAAAAGGCCTGCGCATTCAATATGTGTTTGATACCCATCTGCATGCCGATCACATTTCCGGTGGCGTGGAACTCGCCAAGGCTGTCGGCGCGGACTACTTCATTGCTCCGCCCGAAGCCGAAGGTGCGACATTTTCCTACACTCCGCTTGAAGACGGGATGTCGATCTCGTTTGGCGACTCAACCGTCAAGGTCATCAGCCTTCGTACACCGGGGCACACGCTCGCAAGCACCTGTTTTTTGGTAGACGATCAATACCTTTTGTCCGGCGATACGTTGTTCGTGAGTGGTTTGGGGCGATCCGATCTCAAAGGCCGAGCACGAGAGATGGCGCAAAAAATGTTTGAAACGGTTCGTACGACCATTGCACATCTGCCGGACGATTTAATGGTCTTGCCCGGGCATTACTCAGACTTTCGAGAGATTAACCAAAATGGCTTTGTCGGTGAAACACTTCGGGATATTCGAGCGGAGAATCCGATGTTGCATATGACAGATGAGTCCCAATTCGTCGAGATGGCGGTTGGCAACGTCGGCGTGACTCCGCCCAATCATGAGACCATCATCGCCATCAACCGCGGACAACTGACGCCTTCCCCAGTGGAGGAGTCGGAGCTTGAGATCGGACCAAACCGCTGCGCGGTGAAACACTAGACGCATCAAAACAGAGACACTCCAAAACACTAGACGCCTCAAAAGACGCCTCAAAACAGAGACACTTCAAAACAGCCAACAGGCAATAGCTATTTTACAGAGCGCTATTTTGAGCTGTCGCAGGTGCTGTCCGATGCTTTCTGGGAGGCGCTTTCGTTTCAGCAGGAGTATGGCGCACAAAGAACGGCCAAGCTGAAACAGGGGTGGGCGGCGTGTTGAATCGCCGCCCACGCATCTAGTCATTGTGGACAAGGGGCAACCGTGGGCTGTCGAAGCAGAGACCGAGATAATCCAGCACAGAGACGATTTGAAAATGCATAGGTGTTTCATAAGGCTTTTACATACTTCTGCATCCTTTTACATACTTCTGCTGGAACGTAGAAAAGATGCAAAACGTGATTTTCGAGTTTATGCTGTTTATTGAAGGTGTGGAGCGATCCTGCCATCACACAGTTATGCCACCACGGAAGCTGGTTTAATCGGGGGAAACAGGAACAGGGGGAAGACACAGTGGAGATGAACCTGACCGGGATTCACCACCTTACGGCTGTATCGGCACAGATTCGAAACAACTATCAGTTCTACACCGGAACAATGGGACTGCGGCTCGTGAAACGAAGTGTGAACCAGGATGACGTCAGTGCATATCACCTGTTTTACAGTGGGGACAAAAGAGGCATGCCAGGGAATGATCTGACCTTTTTTGATTGGGATATTCCTCGGGAGCAAAGAGGGACTCACAGTATCATCCGGACTTATCTGCGGGTAAATGGACATAGTGCACTCACGTGGTGGGGAGATTGGTTGACCGAGCATGGGGTTCTCCATCATGGTATTACGGAGCTCGATGGGCGTGCAACACTCTTTTTTGAAGACCCGGAAGGGCAGCGGCTCGCACTCGTCGACGATGGAGGCGCAGGGGACCCGCACGAAGCGTACGACAAGAGCCTGGTGCCGGCGGCAAATCAAATTCGCGGTCAAGGCCCAATCATGCTGAGTGTACCCGACCTGCGGATGACGGATCTCCTGTTGACCGAGGTTCTCCATATGCGACAAGTGCGCCATTACGCACACCCTGAAGAAGGGGTTGTCCACGTCTATGAGATGGGGGACGGGGGCGCTCATGCTGAATTACACGTTGCAGAACAACCTTCCTTAGGCCCTGCCCGCCTGGGGGCAGGGGGTGTACATCATGTTGCATTTCGGACTCCGACTGACGAAGAGTACCATGAATGGATTCGTCATATCCGTTCGTATCGGATTCCGAACAGTGGTGAGGTAGACCGGTACTGGTTTCGCAGTCTTTACTTCCGTGAGCCGAACGGCATTTTATTTGAAATTGCGACTGACGGCCCTGGTTTTGCGGTGGATGAGAATCCGGAGACCCTTGGCGAAACAGTGGTATTGCCCCCATTTCTCGAACCCCGCAGAGCGGAGATTGTTGCTAACCTGAAGCCGATTGACTGAGGTGAAACAGATGGCCGATTTTATTCACAGGTTCATCCCGTCGAAGACGGGCCGCAATGACACAACTCTTGTTTTGCTGCATGGGACGGGGGGCAACGAGGAAGACCTGTTACCACTCGGTCAGTTCCTTGCACCCGAAGCAGCGTTGCTCGGCGTTCGAGGCAAAGTGCTCGAAGGCGGCATGCCTCGATTCTTCCGTCGACTTGCAGAGGGTGTCTTTGACGAAGCGGACTTGATTTTTCGCACACATGAACTAGCGCGCTTTATTGACGAGGCTGCTTCGACCTATGAACTGAACCGTGCACGTTTGACTGCGGTTGGATATTCGAATGGTGCAAACATAGCGGCAAGTATCTTGCTGCTTGAGCCAGAAGTCTTCTCGAGTGCCGTGTTGCTTCGGGCAATGGTTCCGCTCGAACCGGAGGAATATCCCAACCTTCAGGGCAAAAAGGTGCTCATGCAGTGTGGCCGTCAGGACCCTATCATTGCGCCTGAAAACAGCGAACGGCTTGCAGCACTGTTAAAAATGTCGGGGGCAGATGTTACAGTGCACTTTTCCAATAGTGGTCACGGACTGACAAATCCGGAACTTGCACAAGCGCAGGCGTGGGTTGGAAAGGTGGTGTGACCACATGCCGGAAATTCGTACAAAGCATTTGTGGATGGCATCGTGGACAATCGAGCGCGTTGATGCAGCCCTCTTCGATAAGGAACAGCTCAGCCAGAACCTCTCAGCTGTCATCCCTGACGATTTTCCAAATGAGCCCGTGAGCTTATACGTCTTGCCGAAGCTGCGGGTAGACCTTCGAAATGACCTAAGTGTAGGGAATTGGAGCGGTATCATCATACACAGTGAGGACAGCATTGTCATTGGATCGATGGGATTTAAATCAGCACCAGATGAAAGTGGGACAATTGAAATCGGGTATGACGTCATCCCGGCCTACCAAGGAAACGGATATGCAACAGAGATGGCGAGAGCAATGGTCGAGTGGGCTTTTCAGCAGCCGGGCGTCAAAAAGGTCACCGCGCAGTGCTTGAAAGACAACCTTGCATCCATTCGGGTATTGCAAAAGACGGGTTTGCATGAAGTCAGCCGATCCGATGAACTTATCTCGTGGGAACTGAACAGGTAGAATGTTGAGTATGAGGATTGACGCAACAAGCTTCGAGGGTGTACATTGTTCATTTTAATTGTTGAAAGCTTCCAGACCATGTATAGTCATTCGCTTGGAATGCCTGGGCCTGGTGGCATGTCCCTTTCGGTCAGTACAGGCAGCACATACGCTACACCGTTCCAAAAAATCTTCTGTGGAAAGGTGATGTGGAATGGCTACCTATACTGAACTTGCTGCAATTCCAGGCTCCATCCAGAATGATGCATTTTACTTTAACCTGGATGTGAACGGACGAACAGTATCCAATATGATTTTAGATACAGGTGCTTTTGAACTGACCTTTAATGCCCAGGTGGCGCAATCACTCGGATTGCCTAATCTTGGAGCAATTCAAATCGGCGGTGTTGGCGGTACGGCAAGTGCCTATCGGTCGGAGTGTAACCTCGTCATCGGGGGACAAGCGTTTGGCAATGTGCCGTGCATTGTCGACCCAAGCTTCAGCGATGCTGGATTGTTTGGGCTTCGCTTTTTCGTCGACAATCAGCTTTCGCTCGCGCTTGACACCGTGAATCAGCAGCTCCTGATTCTTGGCGCAGAAACAGCGGGCTGACAGGCGAAATAACGAATGTTGCACTGTCAAAACAAGACCAGGGACACCGTAGTGGTGTCCCTGGTTGCGTTAGAACCGTCTTACTTCAACTGCCCGGCAGAAGCAACGAGAGAAGTCACAATCTTCGTGATTTCCGCTGCGGACACATTGGTATCCAGAGTGACCCAAATACCCTTGCGGGGGATTTCGAATCCAGCTTCAGGCTGCATGAAGTTGCTGTGCTGCATGTACACCGTGATTCCCTGGATCTGCGTGGGCTGATACACCTGGTTGGTGTTAAAGTTGGCCCCCGTGCTTGATAAGGATTGGTCAATTGACTGGTTGACGGTAATGTACGACTGCCCCTTACGGTAGGTCATGTAAAATGCTTCGGTCTTGACCCCCTTGACGATATCGGTTTCCGCTACTTGATCGCTGAGGGAGTAGCCACTCGGCGTATAGAACTGACCAGGCAAAATGGGGTGAAAGCTTAGTTCCTGGGCAGCCGTTGGTCCGGAGTTAGACATGTTGATGACATCTGGTATGCCGGTCGCAGGCACGCCGATGCTGGAGATGACCTTTTTAAGGTCTGTCAGTGACATGCCACTGTTGATGGTACTCACAAGATACAAAATGTGATTTTGGACAAACTGAATGCTCTCTCCGCCATCATGCTTCTGCATCGTTGCGTGGATACTGCCAATCGTAATGTTCGTCTTTGGTGCAGCAATCGGAGCTAGGTGCACCTGATCCTGACGGCCCTCGAACAAGGAGAAGGCAGCTCCATACACGGCTGTATAGTCCACCGCATCGCCGTTTTGCGGCGTGTTCAGGTAACGTGTTATCTGGGTGTGCGTCAGCTTTGCTCCTCCTGTGTAATTTGGCAATTGCGGAATAAAAGGAAGATAGTCGAGATAATTAAATGTTCCAGTGGGCGCTGCACCAGAGGGGTCAGCGGGCTCAAACTGGCCGTTTCGCCAGACGTAAGTCACGATTCTTGATGAAGCCGTTGAATTGTCGTACTGCTGCACCTGAAACCCCGTCGGCTGAACCCCCGTCGGATTACCGAGAGGAAATGTGGGCGAGTAGGTGTGAACAGATGCATAGAATGGCCCATTTTTCACAGGCACCTGTTGAATGCCTTTTGGGCCGATTTCAAAGATGTTGTACGCAAAGCCATTGCTGCTCACATATTGCCCGAGTGCGAAATCAGACAATCCGTTAGCATTGTAATCGGCAAAGTGGAGCTGGATACGATTGGACGTAAAGACGGTGTAGAAACTAGGGAGCCGGTATTCTGAAATAATTTGTCCCCCTGGTGAAACAAGTCGCAGTTTAAACTGTCCGGTCCAGTTTGGGCCGTGGTACGGACCGAGCGTCGTGTTGTTCTTGTACTCACCCTTGATGTCAACCAGTTCTACCATTTGTCCCGAGTGACCTGGTGCTGCCGTCTTGGCAAGAATCGCATTGGAGACCGCATGAGGTGCAGCTGTTGTTGGACCAGAAGGAGGTGATTGCGTGAGATGACGGTGGGACAAGGCGAAGGCGGCAAACCCGGCACCCACGACGACTACGGCTGCAGCGGCTGCTGCGGCGACACTAGGCCACGGCTTCCTCGTCTTTGGTTTCATTGTAGGTTGTGCACGAGTCATCCCCTCGGCAATCTTTGCCCAGATTTCTTGCTGATCGTCAGTTGAGAGTTTTATTTGAGACAGAACCTCGTATTGTTTTAACGTTTCACGCTCAGAATTCATGGCCCACCTTCACCTCCTCCACATCGGACTGCATGAGTTCCCGTAACTTTGCAAGTGCTCGATAATCGGTTGTACGTACTTTGCCTTCTGACCAGTTGAGGATTTGTGCGGTTTCTGTCACCGTTAGTTCTTCAACGTGACGCAAGATAAAAACGTCTCGATATGTCGGTTTGAGTTTCAACAGCGATGCTTCCAAGACCATTAAGATCTCAACTGAAACGGTTTCGTCTCTCAGCACAGGCATTTGATATGACTCGATGTAGTTCCGTTCGGTACGCTTCCTCCGCAAAAGATCAAAAACATGATTTCTTGTGATGTGGAGCAGCCAAGTTCGGCCTTTTGACTCTTGTCGGAAATCTCCCCACGCTCGAAATGCTTTCAGGAATACATCCTGAACAACATCTTTCGCTTCAGTATGACTGCCAAGCACCAGTCTGGCGTAGCGAAACACGTCATTTGCGTAGAGGCGAAACAGTTCCCGAATCGCTTCTTCAGCGTTATTGTAATCGTTCATTGAAGGTAGACCACCTCGTCTCTTACAGCAACGAATCCCAGTACGGTGCCAATCAGGCATTGAATCAGGCATTGAATCAGGCACGATCCTGTGGCCGCTGCCAAAACCATTTCTTAGATCTGAATATTAGACGTATCACTATGTATCCTGTCACAGTCGTTTGAAATAAAAAAGAAAGGGCGACTCGGAGGGATTTAGAGGAACTGAGTTCCTCTGCAGACGGACGCCTGGCGACTCCGAAGGATTTAGAGGAACTGAGTTCCTCTGCAGACGGACGCCTGGCGACTCGGAGGGATTTAGAGGAACTGAGTTCCTCTGCAGACGGACGCCTGGCGACTCGGAGGGATTTAGAGGAACTGAGTTCCTCTGCAGACGGACTCGTGGCGACTCCGAAGGATTTAGAGGAACTGAGTTCCTCTGCAGACGGACGCCTGGCGACTCGGAGGGATTTAGAGGAACTGAGTTCCTCTGCAGACGGACTCGTGGCGACTCGGAAGGATTTAGAGGAACTGAGTTCCTCTGCAGACGGACGTGTGGCGACTCGAAGGGATTTAGAGGAACTGAGTTCCTCTGCAGACGGACCCGTGGCGACTCCGAAGGATTTAGAGGAACTGAGTTCCTCTGCAGACGGACCTGTGGCGACTCCGAAGGATTTAGAGGAACTGAGTTCCTCTGCAGACGGACGCCTGGCGACTCGAAGGGATTTAGAGGAACTGAGTTCCTCTGCAGACGGACTCGTGGCGACTCGGAAGGATTTAGAGGAACTGAGTTCCTCTGCAGACGGACTCGTGGCGACTCGGAGGGATTTAGAGGAACTGAGTTCCTCTGCAGACGGACTCGTGGCGACTCGGAGGGATTTAGAGGAACTGAGTTCCTCTGCAGACGGACTCGTGGCGACTCCGAAGGATTTAGAGGAACTGAGTTCCTCAACAGCTGGGGCGTGCCACTTGGGCACGCCCCTGGATGTTGACTTTGTTTGTGCTTAGTATGCCCCTGCAGCCGCACCGGCACCAACTGCGCCAGCAGCGCCAACTCCTGCTGCAGGTGCAATCAATACAAACAGTACGAAAATAATCAGAAACACCACAGCCCAACGTGTATATCCACCGAAAACACCCATTCATAATCCCTCCATTTCGATTTGAACGTACTTCGTAGGTTACGCTCGGACAGGGCTGAGTGGGTGGGCGGGCAAGAAAGTAGACAATCCGAGTACGCATATCCATCTCATGAGGTGATGGATATGCCACGTCAGAAGCTCAAGGTGTCAGACGTGTCCTACGGCACCGTCCCATTAGTCACACTCAAGCCGGAGTTGCTGCAACTGTTAGAGCTGTACTTCCAGACTGACCCGTCAGCTCCATTACAACGATGGGCGAACTGCCAGCCCGCCGCTCTCCTCGACCGGGCTGACGAGGTATGAAAAGGTGTGCGATTTATGCACGTGTTTCCGACGAATCTCAGGCGAGAGGAGACTCCACGCAACATCAAATTCAATTTTGTCGGGAGATAGCAAAACGACGCAGCATTGAGGATGGCCAGGAGTGGGTTGTTCTCGACGCATTGGTGTATGTGGATGAAGCGATTACAGGTACAAGTATGGTCAAGCGCCCCGAAGTCCAGCGCTTGATTCGGGATGCCAGAGACCATCAATTTGACGTGGTGCTCTTTAAGGGCATCTCTCGTTTTGCACGCGATACAGTTGATGCCTTGATTATGCTTCGCACACTGATTGCGTCGAGGGTACGCGTCTTATCACTGGAGGAGAACTTTGATAGTCAGCGTGATAACGCTGAATTCGTCTTCACGATTCACAGTGCCCTGGCTCAAGCTGAGTCAGAGAAAACGGCAATTCGTGTAAGGATGGGTGCAACGCAAAAAGCGAAAGCCGGAAAGTGGAATGGAAAAACGCCAGACGGCTACGTGTTGAACAAACGAACGCAACATCTGGAGATTGATCCTGTTCGTGCACACCTCATTCAGGAGATTTTCCATCTCTATCTGTGTGGACACGGTGCTCGCAGCATCGTGAAATTGTTGAATCATCGCGGTGAACGTACGAAATCGGGAAACCGCTGGAATGCGCGAACGGTCACACGGATCTTACAAAATCCTGCTTACGTCGGTGATGTCCTTTACGGGCGCAGGGAGCGAACCATTGCTCCGCCGAGAGACAATGCCGATATCCTGGAACGTCGGAAAGTCGCACGTCAAGTTACGAACCCAGAACAACTCGTTCAGGTGCAAAATGCGCATCCTCCGCTCGTGGATCGAGGGACGTTTGAAGCCGTTTCTGCGACGCTGGCCAGTCGTCGAGAGGTACGGGGCCGAAGCGGTGGACTCCATCTGCTCAGTCGTGGAATTCTGTATTGTCGGTGCGGCAACCGTATGGTTGTGAAGTACAACTCTCGAGGGATCCGTTATTACCACTGTGCCAAGCAGAACGTCTGCGGCAGATCTCAATGTAAGCAGCCCTTTATCAGAGCGGATGAAGTTGAGACGTTGGTGCTGAGACAACTGCGAGATGACCTCTTCGGCAGTGAAAGGCCGCCAGGGCCTACAGATGCAGCAATCGATGCCCGCCCGGATGCAGACGGTACTCATGATACGAAAACCGATGACCCGACAGCAGGAGATATTCCGGATCTTGACCGCCAGATGAGACACGCGGCTGAGGAACGGGATCACATCCTGAAGGTGTCACAGTTGCTGTTTGAAGAGTATGTGGTTGGGTCCATATCCAGAGCTCAGTTTGTGACGATGAACGAAGTATATCGAGCGCAGATTGCGTCGTTGGAGCGACGAGTAAAGTCCACCCCGATGGAAGGGAGAGAACAGGCCGCGAAGAGTGGGGATGGCAGCCCATTCTTCCAGAAAGGAATGCTGCGACTGTTATCTGTTCCGCCGGGCTGTCCCCCAAACGGTCAGGCTGACCAACTGCGGATTGTGCGGGCTTTGCTGCAAAAGTGCATTGAGAAGGTGCAGGTGGACGGCCACTACCTGTCCATCAGTTACCGGTTTGAGCAACCCGATCGTGAACATTTGTTGCCTGATGGCGACAACAGGACCACCGATGGCCATCGCACCATATGATCAGGTAAGGGCTGTGCTGAAGTATGCAACATCCGTGATTGCACCGTCCAAAATTTTGATGGGTATGTCACTCTACGGCTACGATTGGGAGATACCCTGGCAAAAGGGGCGGCTTGCGTCAGGGGTGTCCAATAACAGCGCACAAAACCTTGCGCAACAGGAACAGAAACCAATTGAGTGGGATGCAGAATCGGCTTCCCCGTACTTCCGATATCAGGGTGCACAAGGGGAGCGTGAGGTCTGGTTTGACGATGCTTTGAGTGCTGCCACGAAAATGAACCTGGTCTATGAGTTTGGCCTGCGCGGTATCAGTTACTGGGTTCTTGGCAACAGCTTCCCGCAAAACTGGCATCTCATCCGAGAGGCGTTCGAGGTGAAGAAGTTGTGAAGCGAAAGACCGTCCGCTTAAAGGCAGGGATGCGGGTGCGCGTACGCTCGACGGCCAGCAGTCCGATTGCTGGAGCCGAGGGTATCGTCACTTACGTAGGAGATGACCTTTGCGATGTGAAAGTCATCAAGCGGCGGGGGGCGAAGGTCGAAGAATCGGTGATGGATACCTTACCAAAAGTGGAA
This sequence comes from Paenalicyclobacillus ferrooxydans, assembly GCF_001399675.1. Lineage (GTDB taxonomy): Bacteria > Bacillota > Bacilli > Alicyclobacillales > Alicyclobacillaceae > Alicyclobacillus_B > Alicyclobacillus_B ferrooxydans. The sequence goes on along the minus strand of NZ_LJCO01000019.1, from coordinate 56,886 downwards.
CTGGAGAGTGTCTATCCGCATGTCGACTTGGTGACACTTGGCACGGGGTCGACAGATTCGAAACCTGGCCGATGGGCACTGTGGATTGCAGGAGCTGTTGCCGTCGCCGCATTCGCATGGGCCATCCTCCACTGGGTAACCGGGGTCTGATTGTGTTTTGAGAGCCAAAAAACCACGGGGTTATTCTTTGTAAAGGCATGCCGATATCAAATCGGCATGCCTTTACATGTTGGATTCATGTTTGACGAACCTATTTACAAACTGACGGCTTGGTAGTATCATTGCCTCTGCAACTGAATACGTTTGCAGAAAACGTGTTCAGTACTTGTGGGGTGATACAAATGGTGACGATCAAGGACATCGCTCGCCAAGTCGGCACGTCTTTGTCGACAGTCTCTCGCGTCTTAAACGGTGTGCCCACTCGGGATAAGGAGCTGGCACAGCGTATCCTCGAGATCGCAAATCAAATGAACTATCAACCAAACGAAGCAGGTCGAATGCTCCGAACGGGCGTGGACGACGAATTCGGCCCTGTCTTTGACGTTCGATCTCAGCAAGGGTGGCAAGAAAAGCGTGTCATCGCAGCAGAGGCTGCAAGGATGGCGCAGTTTTCAGATGTTGTGGTGCTGGACTCCGGATCGACAGTCGCTCACGTGGCGTATTATCTGCCACCCGAAGTGCTGGTCTATACCAATTCCCTTGCGGTCCTTCAACCGTTGGCCAAGCGAGGAATTCATGTTCACGTGGCTCCGGGTTTATACGTGCCCGCCATGGCAGCTGTGTTTGGTCAAGAAACAGAAGAGTACTTTAGTCGTCACGGTTCGAGTATCTATTTTCTCTCATCAGCGCGTGTTGACGTGCGGGCAGGATTGTTCAATCTAAATCCGGCGACGTATGGGGTAAAGCTGGCAGCATTGGCTCACGCACGAAAGACGGTTCTGCTCGCCCACCACGACAAGTTTTGTGATTCTGGTCTGGAAGCATTTGCTCCACTCTCGTCGGTGGATGTAATTGTGACAGACTTTGTACCCAAGGTGTTTCGAGACACCCTTTTGCAAAGCGGGTTAGAGGTTGTTGAGACCTCACCCGAAAATGCCGGCTAAGCCGAGAAAGGAAACGGTGATCCGATATGAGTAGAAAACCTGTCTTTGTGATCGCCGATGACCTGACCGGGGCCGCTGATGCAGCGAACTACTTCCGTACCGTATCTCACCGGGTTCGCGTGACGTTCAACTCGCAAGTACCTTGGATGTTGTCTCTTGGACAGGATGTGGTTCAAGTGTTCGATGCAGAAAGCAGGAGCATTGATGAGGCAATGGCGGTGCAGCGAGTCTTTACGGCAGGCCAGCAGTTAGCATCGACGCTGCAAGAGTCCTTTTTTGTTTACAAGAAGATTGATTCTACCCTTCGTGGGCATATTGGAAGCGAGATGGAGGCTGCACTGAGAGGCCTGGGACGCAGCATCGCAGTCGTCGCCCCTGCTTTTCCCGCCAACGGTCGAACCGTTCGAGATGGAGAGCTGTTCGTCAATGGGCTTCCCATCAGCCAAACTGCTTTTGCCAGAGACCCGCGAAACCCCGTGACGACGGACAGGATTTCAGACATTCTTCGCACTACCACGAGTCTGCCGGTCATCGACCTGAGTCTCGGCGTCGTGAACCAGGGACCCGCTGCGATTGCACGATTCCTGGAGTCGATTGCCGAGGACATGGTCATCGTTGTAGCAGATGCTGAGACCGACAGAGACCTGGTGGTCATTGCAGAAGCGATTGCTGAGAATCCACGGGTGCTCCCATGTGGCTCTGCAGGTCTGGCAAAGCCTTTGGCTTCACTTTGGGTCGGTGCGGACGGTGTCACTTTCGCCTACGAAGATCAACTGGTTCAACGCGCCAGCAAATCCCATATCACCACTTGCAACCGCGTTCTGCTCGCAGTCGGCAGCGCGAATCCCACGGCACACGTTCAGTTGGAGTACGCCGCGTCTTCACTGGGTGCATCGATTGTTGAAATGCAGCCTGTGGCTTTGGCGGATGTATCGACGCACGATGAAGAGATGCTTCGAGCCAAACAAAAATTGCTTCATTCACCAACCAACGTTGTCGGAGTCACCTTGTCAGAACAGCGTGCTGTGCGCGAATCGGATATCCCCGGCAGCTTTGAGAGCGACCTGGCAGAAGTGGTTTTGGAGTGGGTCACACAGATACACGGTGTCGATAACGCAATCAGCTTTGGCTTTGCAGCTACCGGTGGTGACACTGCGCTTGCCATCTGCGAGGCATTGTCTGCAACGGCCATCTGGCCAGAAGGTGAAGTCGTTTCCGGGATGCCATGGAGTGTCATGGAGACACCACACGGGAACATCCCGTTGATATCCAAAGCAGGTGGATTTGGGGATGCAGATGCCTTGGAGCAAGCTGCACGGTTTTTGACCACCCCATCCCCAATTTGAAACGTTGACTACATGAGTATGGAGATGAAATACGTTGAAAAAACCAATCATCGCAATGACCATGGGCGACCCCGCTGGTGTTGGACCCGAAATTTGTATTTTGACAGCGCTCAGCCCTGAAGTTACTGACCGCGTGAACACCTTTATTATTGGTGACGCATCGAGATTAACAGAAGCAGCGACCATCCTAAAAGGGACTGGAAAGCTGTCATCTTTGCCTGTTATCCGGTGCATCCAAACCGTGGCTGAAGCAAAGTACGAGCTAGGAGTCATCGAGGTGCTCGATCTCGGCAATGTCCCGCAAGGACTACCCTGGGGACAGCTGAGCGCAGAAGCAGGCCAGTGTGCGTACGACTACCTTGAACAAGCCGTGCGTTTTGCGGTTGATGGCACCATCGATGCTATCTGCACAGCACCGCTGAACAAGGAAGCTTGGAAGATGGCAGGCATCAAGTTCCCTGGGCACACGGAAGCTTTGGCCGCCTTATCGGGATCGCCAAGCTCAGCCATGATGCTTGTGAATAAAGCGCTTCGGGTCGTTCACGTCACAACCCACGTAAGCCTGAAACAAGCAATCGAGATGGCGACTAAGGATCGTGTGCTCGGGCGTATCCGATTGACGGCGGAATCCCTCGAAAGGTTCGGGGTGAAGAACCCTCGCATCGCGGTGGCAGGCCTGAATCCCCACGCTGGCGAAGGTGGGCTGTTCGGAGATGAGGAGCAGAAAGAAATCGTTCCGGCCATCGAAGAAGCGAAAGAAGCTGGCATCAGTATCAGTGGACCGTGGCCGCCAGACTCGATCTACGCACGGGCAGCAAACGGCGAATTTGATGCGGTGATTGCTATGTACCATGACCAGGGTCATATCGCTATCAAGATGCTTGGTTTCGATACTGGCATCAACGTGACGCTGGGCCTGCCAATTTTACGGACATCTGTCGACCATGGCACAGCCTTTGACATCGCAGGAAAGGGTATTGCGAGAGAGCAAAGCATGATTGAGTCCGTACTAGTGGCTGCAGACTTCCTTTCAGGAAGTGCCCAGTAAAGCAGAAGCCTGTTCGCCCCCTTCAGGGGGCTCCTTGGGAAGGGGAGACCAGTCCCTTCCCAAGACCTTTTGCGTCACCTTACTTGGATCTTCATGTAAGCGCTTCTGGGAAGTGCTTACATTTGGAACAAGCTCACACCAGAATCAACAACCAGTGTAATCAGCAGGACATCTAAGGAGGACTTGTGTATGCCGATTAAGAAAATAATTGACAAAGTTCCAGGCGGAATGATGATTATCCCGCTCTTGATTGGTGCCATCATTCGGACCATCTTCCCGCACTTGGCAGACAATACCGTATTCAAGAGCTCGTTTACAGGCGGTTTGTTTATGGGTGCATCAGCGCTGCTGGCTGCCTTTTACATCTCTCTCGGCTCTACCATTGAATTCAAGGCAGCAGGCTACATTTTGAAGAAAGGTGTTTCGCTCTGGCTGGGTAAAATCGCCGTCGCTGCGATTATCGGCCTGCTCATCAAGTTCACAGTGCCCGATCAGAACCACATGATACTTGGGTTGTCAGCGCTCGCAATCGTTGCAGCATTCTCCGATACCAACGGCGGCCTCTACATGGCTCTCATGGGCCAGTTCGGCAAACGAGCTGAAGACGTTGCGGCGTACTCTATCATGTCACTTGAATCTGGCCCATTTTTCACAATGTTGATCCTCGGAATCGCGGGTCTCGCAGCGTTCCCGGCTATGGCTTTCGTATATGCCATTCTGCCCCTTGTCATCGGAATGGTGCTTGGAAACCTGGACCTGGATATGCGGAAGTTTCTCAGTCAAGCACAAGGTGTACTCATCCCGTTGTTTGCACTGGCACTCGGGTTTGGCATTAACCTGAAGAATGTGTTGTCAGCTGGACTTTCTGGTCTGCTGCTTGGACTCGCTGTGGTCATTATCACCGGTATCGTACTCGTTTTGCTGGACAAGCTGACTGGTGGTACTGGTCTTGGCGGCATTGCAGCTGCTTCCACTGCAGGTAACGCCGCAGCGGTTCCAGTCGCTGTGGCAGCTGTCTACGCTGGGTACAAAGGGATTGCAGCAACCGCGACAGTCCAGGTCGCTGCGGCCGTCATTGTGACATCCATCCTAGTGCCGATTATCACCGCTTGGTTCTCCAAACGGAGTGACCGTGTCGAAGCTGTCAAAGCTTCAGCGCGCTTATAAATTCGAGTGACTTCGAGTGACTTCGAGTGACCCATTGCAGCTTGCAAAATTTTTCATTGATCGCTCATGATGAAAGGGAGCAGCATACCGCTGCTCCCTTCTATTCATATTTCAACACTACGTAATGGATAGATTGTAATCGCGTTGCTTACAAAACCACTTTACGACGGGTGGGAGCCGTAACCCGCTTGTCCATGTGCGGCAACAGCGGAACTAAGTTCCGTTAAAGGGCCCTTTCGAAAGACTCCTGCAAGAGGAAGTTATGACAGCAGTGCAGAAAGGGTATCTCACCAGGCTCATTGCATTGCCCATTGGTTTAGCAACATCCAGATGGCAACTGAAACAAGGATGTGACTTTGTGTACACAGTAGGAATTGACGTCGGGGGAACGAAAATTGCCACAGCCGTCGTGGATGCGGACGGTCAAATCATCGAATCAGCAGATGTCCTCACGAAAGCTGAGCAAGGCCCTGAGGCAGTGCTGGACAGAATAGTGAATACAGTGGAGGCCGTACTATCGTCTAGCGGTGTATCAAGTGTCATCGGTGTGGGTATCGGTGCACCGGGTCCGCTAAACCCGAGGGAAGGCATGGTCTACAGTCCACCGAACCTTCCAGGATGGGACCGGATTCCTCTGCAGGCAGAAATGCAACGGCGTTTACATCTACCTACTTTTCTTGATAATGACGCAAATGCGGCAGCACTTGCGGAGTTACGCTTTGGAGCGGGATCCGGTTATCGCGACATGGTGTACCTTACGATTAGCACTGGTATTGGTGGGGGAGTGATACTGGACGGAAAGATACGCCAGGGAGCATCCGGATGTGCGGCGGAAGTGGGACACCATATTATCGCGTTGGATGGTCCGCTCTGTCGGTGCGGCAATCGGGGCTGTCTCGAGGTGCTAGCTTCAGGTACAGCAATCGCTCGCATGGCTGAGGAACGACTGGGCGCGCAACTGAATGCGAGCGCTGTGGCGAGGTTGGCGGCGCAAGGAGATAGTGGTGCACGTGCCATTTTGGACGATGTTTACCGGTATCTTGGTGTTGGACTGGTCAATGTTGTGAACATGTTCGATCCGTCGGTGATTGTTATCGGCGGCGGGGTCGCTCAGATTGGTGAACCACTGTTTGAAGCGCTACAACAGTCCATTGACCAAAATCACTTTCGAAGCAACGCGTTCTCTAGAGTTCGCGTTTTACCAGCTCAATTAGGGACGCGCGCCGGGGTGATAGGCGCCGCACTCTTACCTTTGGTACAGTCAATCTCCTGAGTGTACCTGAGTGCACCATGGAGGCTCAGTCGAATTGAACGGAATGGATGGTACATACTAATGCCGTATAAATTCGACATGATGGGGAAGCGGGGACTGTGCATGGATCAGGAGTTACCCAACGAGAGCTTTGCCACTGACGAATCGTCTGACGGAGCACCTGAGGACAGGTCTGAGGAGCAGGCTCGCGATCTGACGGGCGACTGGTCTGAGGATCTGGGAGAAGGGACCGCTACTGAGGGTGTGCCTCAATGGACCAGTCCATATATCAAACCAATTCATTTGATTACCGACATCGATAGCCAAGACCCGGACACCCAAGGCCTGGACACCGAAGAGGATGTGTGAGCCAGCATGACTGGATCGCTCGGCATGTGCCCGCGGTGTAAGGGGTACTGGAGAATCCGCGATCTTGAAACAGCAAATTACGCATGCCTTCATTGTGGATATCAGCTAAAACTGGGGTCTGTCACTCCTGTTCGAAGCGCGCGAGGAAAAGTGCTTACGCCTTGTACAACCGAGCGGGCCGAGAAAGAGGTCGCCGCATCCAGGGCTTATTTTGATGATGCAGGTACACTCTGGCTCTACGACGCACCAGAACTCAATGCGCGGTATCGTGATATTGTGTTTCGTCGCGATCACGCTACGTGTTTGTGGTGCGGACAGCCGGCAGACACTGTTGATCACATCATTCCGTATTCGGAGGGTGGCGTGTATCATCCGGTGAATCTCCTCTGCGCTTGTCGCCATTGTAACCAAAGGCGACAAAACGAAGAGGCCTTCAGATTCCTTGAAATCTTGGCCGGGTGTGGAACACCTTCCCCTTATGCTGATTACGTTGTCGAGCGATATGCACTTGCATGCGCCATCGTTCCCCGAGTGAAACATCGACGAACAGATCTCCCCAATGAGTGATAAGCCGACGAATGGAGTGTTAAGAGATCCGCGGATGAACGCGTCTGCTGGGTGGTTTCACCCTGCGGGTGCTGCCACTTTTATGATGTCGTGAAATTGCAGCCGCCGGTGTGGAAAGGGGGTGCGGCATGATCAAGACATACCTTTACAATGCTGAGACAGAGACTTTGGAACATGACATTGAAATTGAGGACATGAAGCGCGTTTCGGAGAATCCGCAATCCATGCTTTGGGTGGATATCTATAACTGGGAACCGAATGAGATCATGGCTGTGGCAGAGGAGTTTGGTTTTCACCCTTTGGCTGTTGAGGACTGTATTCACGAATCACCTCGAACGAAGGTTGATCGATATGACGGGTATGACTTCTTCGAGCTTCACTCTTTGAAATACAACGAAGACAGTGAACCGGAGATCTCCATTGAAGAGCTGAATATTTTTCTGGGCGGAACCTACATTGTTACGGTGCACAAGCATGCTATCCCTTCTGTTGGGAGGATTGCAGCAAGATCGCGCCACGACTCATTTAATATGAGCAAAGGTCCTGATTACCTTTTGTACTCCATCGTTGATGGGATTACGGATACCTATTTTCCTATCGTGGACAGGCTCTCTACACGTATTGATGACCTTGAGGACGAGATGTATGAAAATCCAGCGTTGGCGATTACAGAGGAGTTTCTTGCGCTCAAACGCACCATTGTGATGATTCGACGAGCGATTGACCCGCAACGACGTATCTTTGCCAACGTCAATTCCCTCTACACCTTTACGGTTCGGCCCGAGAATCGCCCGTATTATATGGACTTATCAGACCACCTTGAACGAATCACCGACTCCATTGAGGTGTTCAGAGACCTGGTTCAAGGCGCGCTAGACACCTATTCTTCGCTCGGAACTGCTAAGACAAACGAGACCATGCGGGTGCTCACCATTATTACCACGTTGACGGCCACAATGACACTGATAACCGGTGTGTTCGGTATGAACGTTCCTTTGCCTTATCAGCGTACGTGGGCAGCCACGATCATTATTATGTTGAGTATGGTCAGCCTCAGTGTCGGCATGCTCGTTATCTTTCGACGCAGAAAGTGGATTTAGCCTGCGTACATTGTAAGATGTGGACGGAGATATGGACTTGACACAATACCTCCGTGGGTATAAAAATATAGATTGAAATATACGGATGGGGGTATGCGAGAGATGTCATGTCCGCAGGTTACAATTCGTGAACTGAAGCAAAAGTTGTTTGCCTATGATGATGTGCAAATTGTTGATGTTCGTGAGATCGACGAATACCGCGAAGGACACATTGAAGGGGCAACGTTGATTCCACTCGGGATCTTGCCTTACCGGCTGGAAGAAGTAGATAGAAACAAGGAAGTTGTGTTGGTCTGTCGGTCCGGGAACCGCAGCTCTCAGGCTTGCGAACTTTTGCGGGAACGCGGCTTTTACAATGTCCGGTCACTGCAAGGCGGGCTGTCCAGCTGGACTGCATAACCTTCTCATATCAACGACGTGGGGGATTTTGGACCTTTACGCAGTCACTCGTTCCTGTTTGGTACTGAGTGACGCTGGGGGTCCTTTTGTTTTTGGATATCGAGGGCGGCTTCTGCAGCAAGCCCGGCAAACAGTATGAGAACGGCAAACCATTGAACTGGAGTAAACAGTCCAAGCTGCACTATCTTCGGTAACCCGATGGATGTAAGCAACAAAGCGACAGCCATGAGGGTCCAAATTCGATGCGGCAGAGTCCAAGTTGAGGGTTTTCGGAGTGAGAAAAGCAATAAGAACACGGTTATCAGGAGCATGCCAATGGTTCGGACAAGGAATGGTCCTTGGTCGATGAAAACGCGAATCAACCACCAGATTGCTATGCCGAACAGCGAAGCGTTGGTCGCTGCCATCAGAACTGGCCAATCCCTCTGTTTATGTATCCGCATCCTCCACAACACGATGAGAACTGCGCCAACGAGCCCATATACCCAACCTTGCGAGGGCGCTTGCGCAAGGAGCGTCCAAACGTTCATATGAAGCAGTTCACCCGGGTGAAGGAACAAACCGGAGAGTCTGGCAATGATGATGTAGGTGAATAAAAACTCGAGTGCCCGTTCGGATACAGCCGCACGGGTTTGCTGATTGCGCTCCAAGCGGAGAAATATCCAAGCACCAAGCACAACCATAATCGCACCAGCATATTCAGATGGAACGCGTTGCAATGTATGAACGATACCCATCACTTTTCAATCCTTTGCAAGGTTGAGATCAGTTCAGGATTTGGAATGGCTCCGGAGTATCGAGCCACTATCATTCCTTGTCTGTTTACAAACAGCGATGTTGGCAAGGCGAGAACATTGTATTCGTTACTCACCTTGGCTTGTTTATCCAGAAGTACGGGGTAAGGGACATTGTATTTTTTTAGGAACGTCTTCACGTTTGCAAGGGTATCGTCATGGGTCACATTGATGCTGATGAATACGACTTTACTGCCATATTTTGCGTAGGCCTTTACTAGTTCCGGACTCTCCGCATTACATGGGGGACACCAGGAGGCCCAAAAGTTAATGAACAATGGTTTACCGTGATACTGCGATAAGGATACCGGCTGGCCATCTGAGAGACGGGGCAAGGTAAAGTCTGGCGCAGCATATCCATCGTAGGGTCGGGCTGTCTGTGTCGCGGAACCCCGCTTTGAAGGGGATGCTGTCACAACCATCGCCAGCAGTGTGACAACCCCAATCAGGATGAGTACCCATTTCGTTACAAGGTTCAAGATAACACCCTTTCTAGCACCTAGTTGTTGCTTGTGTGCAACACAGAAACCCTTTCCATCAAATCGGAAACATACCCATGTGGGTATGTTGGCTATGATAATACATCCTGCAGAGATTGTACATGGCAGCGACCTGTTGCAGTCAAGGGTGTTGACATATTGACTACAATCCCTTGGTATGTGTAACATATACAATATTCAGAATAATATAATATTAAAGTTGGGTAGTTCAGTATTTGCTGCCCAGTCCCGTTATCGGCATTAAGTTCACCGTCTGTCGGGTTGTGGAGATGGGCAGGCAGCCAAAGTTCAACATGCCGAAAGATAACGACTGTGGTTGGGAGATACAGTCAGGGCCTGTGTGAAACCGCTTTCTTTTAGAGGAGGATTGTGATGAATCGACCTTTTTATCTCCGGGAGTTAAGAGCTTATCCAGTCGGGGGAAGGCGTGTTTGGCTCCTCATTGTGGCCTTGATGGCCAACATCATTGCGAACTATGAATCGCAGATGTCATCTGTCGTACCTCTCTTGCTCTCAGACCTTCACATGACCCTGAAGACGTATGGATTAATTGTTGCCGTGTCAACCATAGCGGGGGCATTTTCAGCGTACATCGCGGGTCGGCTATCCGATCGACGCGGGCGTGTCTACACTTTGGTGCCGAGTTTGTTTCTCAGTTCTCTGTGCGTTTACGCCATGGTCCTCGTGCACTCGCCAATGGGGTTATTGCTAAACCGTGTCATCCTGTCATTGGTGGAAGGCAGTGCCGTGATTGCGACGGCGGGCTTGGTCCGTGACTTTTCACCGCGTCTCGGCAGGGCAGTTGCATATGCCTTTTGGACCTTTGGCCCTGTGGGTTCAAGCTTTGTTGCGGCAGGGTTGGCGGGGTGGACGTTACCAATTTGGGGAACGTGGCAATCTCAGTTTTGGCTGAACGGCACCATCTCCCTGGTCCTTTCGTTCATCGTCTTGTTCAGTATCTCAGACATTTCTCCTCAGCTGCGTGCGGAAGTGATTCACTCCACGGCAAGCTTGGTTACTGTCAACGGGCGCCGAAAACCAGAGCAAACGCACGCCGGTGATCCAGGGCGTACACGCGAGTTGCTGCGCGCACCTCATATCTGGGCACATTTGCTTGGCATTACATTCTGGCTCAGCGCTTACTATACTTTAACGATTTTCGGTTCCACGATGATTACGCAGGAGTTTGGCTATTCAGCCGCCACTGCGGCATCCATTATGAAGTACTTTTGGCTACTCAACCTCGTTGTGATGATTGCTGCTTGTTACATTTCTGATAAGCTGCAACTGCGTAAGATTGTCTCGTTTGTCGGGGCCGTGACAACGGCTGCAACGTTGATTTACTTCATCAACATGATGGGCACTCATCCATCCATCGGGAAGATTGAACTGACAGGTGCAATTCTCGGGGCTTGTATGGGTATTGCGTACGCCCCGTGGATGGCGCTGTTTTCCGAGAATCTGGAAGACATTAAGGCATCGTTGCAAGCTACTGGCTGGGGGGTATTTGGGCTTTCCGTACGTGTGATGGTTGCCATCTTATCCGTTGTTGCACCGATTGTGGTGGCCGCTCTGATGGGATGGACCCTATGGTTCTGGATTGTAACTGTCGGAGAAATGCTGTTCATCCCGAGTATCTTTGCTATGAAAGGACCATGGTTTGTTCGCCCGAAACTCGACAGCCGCCTTTCGGTGGAAACGCCCCTCGAACAGCAGGCGTTCGTCGAGTGAAGAAGCAGTCTTAAGTCTTGAGCCCGAGTTGCACGAGTTGTTGCATATCTGAAGCCGTCATCATGCCCATATGAATATCGAGGATCTTATCTTTAGGGCTGACGAGGAATGTCATCGGTTCCGCAATGACAGAATAGCTTTGTTGAAAGGTTCCTTTCGGGTCAAGCAACACCGGGTATGGTATGTTGTAGTGATGGACGAAGTTCTTGGCGTCGGAAACTTTGTCGATGATGGTTAAATTGACGCCAACGAACTGTACTTTGCCTTTGTACTGATTTGCCAATTTGACCAAATCAGGGGTTTCCATTTGACATGGTGGACACCAGGATGCCCACGCATTAACTACGACAGGTTTACCGCCCGATAAGAGTTGCTTTAAGGACATGGTTCCTGTCCCGCTCAAATTCGGTAAAACGAAGTCCGGGGCTGTGCTGCCAACCGTTAAAGGCCCGCCAAAGGTCGTTGTCGACGCATTGGCGGCGCCTGATGCCGATGAATTCGTGGTTGCGGCGTTCTGGGCACCGCTCATCCCCGCTTGGTTTGTTGGTAAACTTGTCGCACCGGAGATTGTTTCGGTCCCTGCAGCCCGCGAAGCCGGATTTGAAGTGACCGTACTTGGAGTACCGCACCCAGATAAAGCCATTGCAAGAATAAATGCACTGCTTGCTATGTATGTTGAGAAGTGCTTTGACTTCAAGGATCGTCCCCACCAATCAGTTTAGTATGAATGGCACGTAAACACGCCGCTACGATACCATAATACCATGCGGGGTATAAATCTGGACAGCGCCTAGACCTGCTGAGTTGGGTATGGCCACATTTAAAAAGCGGGTCTCGCAAAGAGACCCGCTGTTTCGCTTGATTGTCAGAACATACGTTTTACAGTAGTGATGTGCTTGTACCAGTATGAGCCAGGGGCCAGCTTCAGATATCCGACTTTACCGATTCCGCCGCCTTCCTGAATCATTTCACCATGACCGGCGTAGATGCCGACGTGGCCGCCGTGGTCAAAGATAACCAAGTCACCCGGTCTCATGGCGGAGACGGGAATATTCCACCCGACAGAATGGTACTGTACTTGGGAGGCACCACTCAGCTTGTACCCAAGCGCATGGTGATACACGTATGACGTAAAGTTTGAGCAGTCAAATCCATACTGCCCACGGTCTTCATTGTGTCCCCAGATATAAGGTGTTCCGAGTTTGCTTCGCGCCACGGACAACACTGCATTTTCTTTAGCTTGCACGGAAGCACTGAGCGGAGCTGCAGGGTGAATGCTGTAATCATAATGAACGCCAGGCGGCAGCGAGCGAACGCTGCTGACGGTACTTGCAGAAGCAGTTGTAAAGGCACCCACAGCTGTAGTCACAGAAGCGAATGCCATAGCAGACATCAACCAACGGGTGATGCGGTGTTTGTTTGTCATGTTTTCCTCCTGTGGCCTTCGAGGTTAGTTGTCGGGTTTGGGTCGAGGTCATCCTTGCGACATAAGTCGCTTTCACCCCAAGCGCAGGTTTGCTGCGCAAAAGCGTCCCCCGTACCTGCTTTGCAGGATTCGGCCTGTGTGATGAGGTTAACATGGGCGCAGGCTTGTTTCACTATGAAACCGATGGAAAACTGCGATAGACTGTATAAAGAGAGTCGGTCCATCGGGGAAGGTTTCGTCGGCGGCCGGACATGCTGAGGGTATTGTCACGGTCTAAATCAACACCCTGATACAGACGAACGACAACAAGAGAGGTTGGTTTCGATGAAGGTTACAGTATGGAATGAATTCATCCATGAGAAAGAATCGAAAGCGATTGCCAGCATTTATCCGAACGGTATGCATGCAGTCATTGCGGATGCCTTACGAAGCGAAGGTCATGATGTGAAGACGGCGACGTTGGAGGAACCATCCCACGGTTTGACGGATGATGTTCTCGACACGACCGATGTCCTCGTTTGGTGGGGCCATGTGGCGCACGACAAAGTCTCTGATGACATCGTCCGCAAGGTCGTCAAGCGCGTGTGGGACGGTATGGGTTTGATTGTCTTGCATTCGGGTCACTTTTCAAAGGTTTTCAAGCAGTTGATGGGTACATCTTGTGACTTGAAGTGGCGTGAAGCAGGAGAGCAAGAACTGTTGTGGGTGGTCGATCCGACGCATCCTATCGCTGAGGGCATCGGGTCGCATATCAGACTCGAACACGAAGAAATGTACGGCGAGCACTTTGATATTCCAGCGCCAGATGAACTGGTTTTCATTAGTTCGTTCACCGGCGGCGAAGTCTTTCGGAGTGGTTGCACATACAAACGCGGCCGAGGAAAAATCTTTTATTTCCGCCCGGGGCATGAAGAGTATCCAACCTACTACCACAAAGATGTGCAGCGTGTGATTCAGAACGCCGTGCGGTGGGCACAACCAACTGTCGTTGAACGACCTACATATGGGAACTTCCCATTCCTCGAATCCGCGCCAAGGAGTGAGAGGTAATGGCTGATAAAAGAGTACGAGTAGGCATCATCGGGGTTGGAGGTATTGCCCTGGGCAAGCATTTGCCGAGTATCGCGAAGATTCAGGGTGTGGAAATCGTTGCGTTTTGTGATGTTGTTGAAGAGAACGCTGTCAAAGGGCGGGACCAATACGGCGCACAAGGCGCCAAGGTGTTTACGGACTACCGCGAGTTGTTGGCACAACCGGGGATTGATGCCGTGTACGTGCTCACGGCCAACTTTCTGCACGCGGAGGTGACAGTTGCCGCTCTGCAAGCAGGGAAGCACGTGATGTGTGAAAAACCAATGGCTATGACAACCGCAGAAGCACAGGCCATGGTCGACGCGGCTGAACGAACAGGACAGATTCTGACGATTGGGTATCAAAACCGCTTTCGGCCTGATTCACTGTATTTGAAACAACTGTGTGAGCGTGGGGAACTCGGTGAGATCTACTTCGCCAAAGCTTTGGCGATCCGTCGCCGCGCCGTCCCCACTTGGGGGAACTTTCTCTCGAAGCGCATGCAAGGCGGAGGACCGCTGATTGACATCGGCACGCACGCACTGGACCTGACCCTGTGGTTGATGGATAACTATCGGCCAAAAACGGTGATGGGTACGGCGTATCACAAACTGGGCCAGAGAAACCATGCGGCAAACAGTTGGGGGCCTTGGGATCCGGAAAAATTTGAGGTTGAAGACTCCGCTTTTGGATTCATTACATTCGAGAATGGGGCAACGGTCATTCTTGAATCGAGTTGGGCCCTGAACAGCCTGCACGTAGGTGAAGCCCGAACAGTCTTATGCGGAACTGAGGGTGGGGCAGACATGGAAGATGGACTGCGCATCAACGGAGAACGCCATGGACGGTTGTTTACCGAGATCCCAGACCTAAATATCGGCGGGACAGCCTTAGACGGTGCAGTTTCGCAAAACGCTGGCGATGTAGAGGCAGCACATTTTATCGCCTGTATTCGGGAAGGCAGGCAACCTATCGTCACACCAAAGCAGGCGCTTGTTGTGACACAGATCCTTGAGGCCATCTATGAATCGTCCCGTACGGGGCAGGCCGTACAGCTCGGGAAGTAAGGACACTCGGGCAACCTATTCCTCGACAAACCTAATCTGGGAGGTCGGATGGTATGAAACTTGGCGTGTTTGCCGTGTTGTTTGGTGAAAGGTCATTCGAAGAGGCGCTTGACTACATTGCTGAGAGTGGACTCGATACGGTGGAAATCGGCTGTGGACCCTATCCAGGCAAAGCGCACTGTGACCCCTCTTTGCTGCTTTCCGATCCGTCGAAGTTAAACGCCTTCAAGGATGCGGTGACTTCGCGCGGGCTTGAGATCAGTGCACTGTCCTGTCACGGTAACCCTCTTCACCCTAATCCTGAGGTTGCAAAGCAAGCGCACGCCGACTTTGAGAACGCAGTGCATTTAGCCGAGGCCCTTGAAGTGCAAAATGTCATTACGTTTTCCGGTTGTCCGGGTGAGTCGGAGTTCTCAAAGAACCCAGTTTGGGTCACTTGTCCCTGGCCTCCAGAGTACGCTGAAGTTCTTCATTGGCAGTGGAAAGACAAGGTGATCCCTTACTGGACAAAGCAAAACCAGTTTCTTACATCTCATGGTGTGAAAGTCGCGATTGAGGCCCATCCGGGATTTGTCGTATATAACACCGAAACGGCGCTTCGTTTGCGGCAAGAGTGTGGTGATAGCATCGGCGTGAACTTCGACCCGAGTCACCTATTCTGGCAGCAGATGGACCCCATTGCCTCCATCAAGGAGATTGCCAAGGCGGGGGCACTCTATCATTTCCACGCCAAAGACACGGCATTCGATACGCAAAACATGGCGCAAAACGGGGTTCTTGACACCAAGCCCTACGCGGATGAGCTCCATCGCTCCTGGATTTTTCGGACGGTGGGCTATGGCCACGGGGAAGAGACCTGGCGTCAAATCATCAGCACCCTTCGCATGGTCGGTTACGATGGTGCCATCAGCATTGAACATGAAGACAGCCTGATGTCCGTCGAAGAGGGGTTTCAGAAGGCAGTGGCATTCCTTAAGCATGTCCTCATTCGGCAAAAGGCAGGTGCGATGTGGTGGGCGTAACAAAAAAGGTTCGGGTGGGCATGGTCGGGTACAAGTTTATGGGGAAGGCGCACACGCATGCGTATCGCGATCTTCCGTTTTACTTTGACACAGACGCTGTACCCGTGCTTCAGGCGATTGCGGGACGGGATGAAACCGGTGTTCGTGGTGCGGCAGACAAATGGGGCTTTGCCTCGTATGAAACCGACTGGAGAAGGCTCATTGAGCGCGATGATATCGACTTGATTGATATTGTGACACCGAACAACACGCATGCGGAGATTGCCATTGCCGCTGCAAAGGCCGGTAAGCATGTCCTCTGTGAGAAACCTCTTGCCATGAGTCTTGAGGAAGCACGCCGGATGCAGCACGCGGTCGAATCCGCAGGGGTCGTTCACATGCTCTGTCACAACTACCGCTTTGCACCGGCTGTCCAGTTTGCCAAACAGCTGATAGACTCCGGTCGGTTGGGGCGAATCTATCACATGCGCGCACAGTATCTCCAGGACTGGATTATGGATCCTGACTTTCCGCTTGTGTGGCGCTTGAGAAAAGAGGTCACAGGGTCCGGCGCGCTCGGCGATATTGCCGCGCACATTCTCGATCTCGCTCGTTTCCTGGTCGGTGAGTTTCACAATGTCGTCAGTACGATGGAAACATTTATTCGAAATCGGCCCCTCGGCGAGATGACCTCCGGACTTCAAGCGGACGTGGATGTGAATGGGGCAACCGGTGACGTGGATGTTGATGACGCTGCAGCATTTCTTGCCCACTTTGAGAATGGAGCTCTCGGTGTGTTTGAGGCAACGCGGTTTGCCGCGGGCAATCGCAATGGTAACCGCTTCGAGATCAATGGGGAAAAGGGTTCGATCCGTTGGAACCTGGAGGATATGAACTGGCTCGAGGTGTATTTGGCAGATGATGAAGCAGGTCTTCAGGGATTTCGCCGGATCAACTGCACGGAAGAAGTTCATCCATACGCCGCAAACTACTGGCCGGCAGGGCATATCATCGGTTACGAGCACACATTCATCAACTTGTTTAAAGAACTGATGGATGGGATTGCGAAGGGTACGAATCCGCAGCCAAACTTCAGTGACGGGGTGAAAAACCAGGCTGTTTTAGAGGCCGTGGAGCTGTCCGCTGCGACTCGCCAGTGGGTCTCCGTAGTGCAGTAGGCTAGTTCGGCTTCGATTGCTTTTGCAGAAGTATGGCTTCTGGGAGCAGTCTTTGACCACGCAAAATGCCGTGTCCATGTCGCCGGGCACGGCATTTTCGGTTGCCTGTCAACGACTGCCGGTTTCGCCTGATGGTTTTCTAAGGCTGGCTCGTCGAGTGTACCAGAAACCGCTGACCCATATGGCTACGAGGGCGATGAGCCCAATCACTGCCCAAACCATGTACTTGCGGGACACGCCGAGGAAGACCAGAGCAGCCCCAAGGTAATAAGGCACACCCCCAATGGCGGAGGTCCAGATGAAGTCCCATAGACGTACGGACCGGATGACGCCTGCAACGTAATTGACCACGATGAATGGAAGCGGTATTACGTGTGCTAATAATAGGCCCGCAACTCCGCGTTTCCTGACCCACTCGCTGACTTGCTCCATTTTATCTTCAGGGATAAATGCCCGAAGCATTCCGCCCGCAACATAACGGGCGAGTAAAAATACCCCCGTGCAACCCACCATTGTGCCAATCCAACTGTATAGGGTTCCCCACCAGACTCCGAATACTTTCATATCCAGAATGAGCAGAAACTCTGCTGGCACCGGAATGACACAGAACAACGCCATCAGTACAATGGAGATGACGATCCCGAGACCACCCGAAGCGACAATCAATCTTGTGATTTCTCCGTGGCGATCGAGGTGGAAGAACCACACCACGGCCAGAATCCCGATGACAAACACCACGCCGGTAGAGACGAGATGCAACGTTCGAGGACGCGGTTTATTTGCTTTGTGCACCGGAACATCCGCTGCAAACTCTCTGTGTACGGACGTGAAATGCTCGCGCCGCGCCTTGGTGCCTGACATAGAACCGCCCTTTCCCCCAGACACAAACCACTGGGTCGACATTCGTCGGGTCGTATCCTTAGTCAGGTTACCCGTTTTTCGGCCAAGATCTACCCGTCAGAGTGAAACTTCACGATGATTTCTTATAACCCGGGAACGCCATCATCTCGTAGAACCATCACCTGCGCTTGTTCATCACTTTTCTTGATGGCATCCAGGATATCCTCCGCATTCAACTTGTTCTGGTCGTTGTTCTGGCCGTTGTTCTCGTTGCTGTTTTGGTCAAAGAAAGAGCTGTCCGTGAGTGCCTTCGCATTTTCGCGCAGATCAACGACGAATCGAGGCTGCTCGGTGTCTCGGTAAAACTGTGTCAGGTAATCTGTTTTACCGAGACAAATGGTCATGTGCGTAAATCCCTTTTTACCAAGTACACGATAGAGTGGCGTCGGGCGAAATGTGGTTCGGAGTTCGAAAATGCCATCGTCCTTCAGAGCACCGACAGTTTGACTGATTCTTTTAAATGGGTTACCCTTTGCGCGCAGAATAGATCGGACATCGAGATGCTCTATATACATGAAGGACCAGTCTCCCTTCTGGTTTTGCCCGCTCAATGGAATCGTTGCCTTTGCTTGGATGGGTCTTGCCCGACAGTCACCGGCGAACCGGAACCACGTGGACTGCTATTAGAATAGAAAACTCTCGGATGTGATGTTGTGCGCCACGTCATAGCCCCAGTATGTTAACCTACTTTCTAGATGGGCATATCGTGAAGTCTCGCTCCAACGCGGGCTTGCCGGAGGAGGTTGTCACTTGAAGTTTTGTACATTTCAGAAACCGGATGGGAGCAGCAAAGCAGGATGGCTGTACAATGACGCATGGGTCGTTGATATGCATGCAGTGAGTCAAGGGCAATTGCCGCGAACCATGTCAGCGTTCCTCGATACTGCTGATGAGAATCTCCAGCTCGCTCGACAGATCAATGCAGAGCTTAACTTAGAGCTTTCATTAACCAACCTAACGAATCGGGCCAGCCACGTTGAGCTGCCTGAAGGGATCTCAGACTTGGACGGCGTTCGGCTTTTACCTCCGCTGCCTAGGCCGGCAAGCATCCGTGACTTTTACGCCTTCGAGGCACACGTGAAGACAGCGCGCAGGCATCGGGGCCTCGACATGGTGCCGCAATGGTATGATTTTCCTGTGTTTTACTTCACAAATCACCAGGCCGTCGCCGGACCGGAAGACGAGATTGCAGTTCCTCCGGGGTGCACGTGGTTCGACTACGAACTCGAGATGGCCTGTGTCATTGGAAGGCACGGCAAAGACATCCCTTCCGGTGCGGCGCATGACTTTATCTTTGGCTACACCATCATGAATGACTGGAGTGCGCGGGACCTTCAACGTGAAGAGATGAAGGTTGGACTCGGTCCAGCCAAGGGGAAAGACTTTGCCACATCCCTCGGCCCATGGATTGTAACCCCAGATGAACTTGCTCCGTATCAGGACGGACAGCGCTATAATCTGGCTATGACCGCGTCCGTGAATGGGGAGCTGCTGTCGGAAGGAAATTATCGTGACATCTACTTTACGTTTGAACAGATGATAGAACGGGCTTCCGCCGGAGTTTCATTGTATCCTGGAGACGTCATCGGCAGCGGTACTGTAGGGACTGGCTGCATCCTTGAACTCGGTACGGACGTCCATCGTTGGCTGATACCGGGCGATTTGGTCGAGCTTTCGATAACGGGACTCGGTACACTCAGAAACGTTGTGAAAGGGTGTTGAACGTGGAACAACAAACCTATGAGGTAGCAACTTTTGCAGGCGGGTGCTTCTGGTGCATGGTCAAGCCATTCGACCAGTGGCCAGGTGTCAAGTCTGTCGTTTCCGGATATACGGGCGGGGAGACGAAAAACCCGACGTATGAAGAAGTGTGCTCGGAGAGGACAGGTCATGTTGAAGCAGTGCAGATTGTGTTCGATCCGGTTGAGTTCCCGTATGAGCGATTGCTCGAAGTCTTTTGGCAGCAGATTGATCCAACCGATGAAGGCGGGCAATTCTGTGACCGCGGGTCATCGTATCGGACGGCGATTTTCTATCACAATGAAGAACAACGTGAGCTTGCTGAGGCTTCGAAACAACGACTCGCTGAAAGCGGAAGGTTTTCGAGGCCTATCGTTACGCCGATATTGCCAGCGAAGGAGTTCTATCCGGCCGAGGAATACCACCAGGATTTTTATAAGAAGAGCCCGCAGCACTACCGGATGTATCGTGCTGGATCCGGTCGCGATCAATTCCTGAACATCACGTGGGAAAAATAGGGGAGTCAGCAGAATGTACGGCGGGTGGAGATGAGATTGCATCATGCTGCTTCAGGTAGATGGACTTTGCAAAACATACCGCAAGCGCTCAAGTGTTGTACTCGCTGTCGACCATGTGTCGTTTCAACTCGAAGGCGGCCAAATCCTCGGCTTCCTCGGACCGAATGGTGCGGGGAAGTCGACGACCATCAAAATGATCGCCGGGTTGATTTCGCCCGATGAGGGTGATTCAAAGGTACTCGGGGAAAGCACCAAGCGCCATCGCCAGAGAGCACTGCGCCATGTGGGAGCTGTCCTCGAAGGCAGCCGTAATTTGTACTGGCGACTGTCGCCCCTCGAAAACCTGCAATACTGGGCGGGTCTGCGCGGCGTCGGAAAGCGGGATGCAGTCCTCCTCGGTCGGCAGCTCTTGGAGCGGTTTGAGCTTTCTGACAAGATGAACCACACCGTTCAACAACTGAGTCGAGGGATGCAGCAAAAGGTTGCCATTTGTGCTGCACTGATTCATCAACCGGATCTGCTTCTGCTCGACGAGCCAACCCTCGGATTGGACCTCGATTCTTCGGACCGAATTCAGGAAATCGTCCTCGAACTGGTTCGCGAGCAAGGCATCGGCGTCGTATTGACGACGCATCAGATGGACGTGGCAGAGGCGCTTTCAGACCGGATCGCCATTATTCAAAACGGCAGGATTGTTCTCGAGGGAGAAAAGCGCGAGGTGCTCGATCGTTTTGAGGGGAACGTGTACGTCATCGAACTCGCTGAGCGAGTCCCAAAAGAGCTTAGACCTGAACTCGAGCGGGCCGGGGCTGTCTTTGAAGGACCAGACCGGTTTCGAATTCCTGTTGATTCGTCTGAAGACCTCTATCAAGTGGTATCGCGTCTGAAGCCTGTTCCAGTTGTCCGTATCGAGCGCGAACAAGCCGACTTGGCGACAGTTTTTCGCCACTATACGCACAAGGAAGCTGAGCAAGGCTCTGTGTGATTCGAGGGCGGGGGGGTTGACCGTGTGGTTTGGATTGTTAGCTGAGTTTCGGAGGGAGTGGCTGCTGTTTCGGCGTTACCCGACCGAACTTATCAGTCAGATTGTGATTGTCGTGATCGCGTTTTACGGTCTCTTCCTTGGAGCATCGTATGTCGCTGGAAGTCACGTGGTTGGAAACAGGCTGGATTCCGTGATTGTCGGTTACCTGCTCTGGACCCTGGCAATGGGTGCGGTCGGTTCAATGGGCTGGGATATCATGAATGAGGCTCAGAATGGAACCCTTGAACAAGTCATGATCAGTTCCCTTGGTTTGTCACGCATTCTCCTGTTGCGCAGCATCGTCATGTTTCTGTACAACATCCTGTTCACGTTTGTTGTTCTTTTCCTCATCATGTGGATGACACATCGGCACCTTAGTGTTTCGATTGTAGAGCTGATCCCGTTTGGGCTGGCGATGGCCTCTGCCATTGGTATCGGATACTGCGTCGCAAGTATGACGATTCTGTTTAAACGGAGCAATCAATTTCTCGGTTTGCTGCAGTTCGTCCTGCTTTTCCTTGTGATGACACCCTTTGCATCACTGCCTGGATGGGGACAAGCCATCGCTGTTTTTGTACCGATTGCGCCAATGAATGCTTTACTTAAGCAAATGATGATTGAGCAGTTTGGTTTAATTGGCCCACATTATTGGTTGCTGTGGAGCGTCGTAAATGCGGTGCTTTGGGTTGGGCTCGGGATGGTTGTGTTTGCCACGGCCAGTAAGAGAGCACGGCGCAAAGGGATCTTAGGCCATTACTAGAGGTTCTGCAGTGCAAGGCGCTGCCATGGCAGTGGGCCGAGTGACACGTCTGCTCGCTATGGCAAGGAAAATGCGTGTTTCAATGCGATCGGAAGAAGCATCGGATCGACAATGGAACACGCATGTTGGAGAGGATTTGCAATATAACAGGATTACACTTTTAGTCCGCTGTCGTCTTACTGCGCTCACCCATCACCGACAGAAATGCAGAGACCAATTTCAAGTTTTTCTGCACCATGGGATCCTTCAGCATCCGAAGGATGCCAAACACACCAATCGGTGCAGTTTCGGATTCTGCCCGTTCTTTTGCCTCTTTGGCGGCCCAGGAAAGATTCGCATAACTCTCCTTGATAGGCTGCGTCTTCTGTTTCAACAGCTCTTCCAATGACCCCATCAACTCGCCGTCGGTAAGGGCTTCAGAAGCCACGTCATATAGTTTTCCGAACAACGACATAACAACAGCCAACTTTGGCAGTTGTTCCACGATGTCGTGTAGAGCTTCCTGATACTCCGGTTTTAGTAAAAGTTCGAATGCATCCGCTTGTGAGGTGGCTGCACGTTCTGCTTCCATAGTCGCAATGCTGTCTGGCATAACCGGTCACTCCTCCTTGACAACCCCGTAAAAACCATCAGGCTGTGTATAGCATGCACCGAAAACTGCTTCCTAACTCACGACAAGACGGCCCGCTGGACACACCAGCACCATGTTGGTCGCGCCAACATGAACTGTACGCACTTGTGCGCGTATCCGCAGCCTTATCCTATGCGCCGAGATGACGAAGACGTTTCCCCGGTACATTTTAGCATACTCTTTCGTTTAGGGAACGGATTTTATGGCTCAACATAACTACAGAAAAGTGTGAATGATAGCGCAAATGAACTATAGGCAAATGAACTATAAAAGGGACGGACTCAACACCAGGAGTCATCGTCCCTTCAGCTCGTTACTCACGGTATGGGTTCAGATGACAACGATGAAGATCGAGAGGAAGATGAGGAAGAGCGTGAGAAATGTTGCATGGCGGGCCGTTTGTTTCTGCTTTGCGGTAAGGTAGGGCATGAAGTCGATGACATTCCCCGTCTTTTCAGGAGTGGCTTTCATAAAAGGACGGGCAGCTTTGTTTTTGAACGAAATCGCTTCCTTGCTCTCGCGCATATCAGTGCTCCCTCCCGGAGACCAATGTGTTTGCAGCAGAAGTAAATCAAACGCAGGTTCAAAACGACGGAGTATTCTGATGATTAAAATTATAACGCAAATTTTTCAAAATTGTCACTGAAATTTCACAATTAATTATTGTTTGATATTGCGGGGGCGGGAATACAATCCGTGGTTGTGTCATTGACTGGACTTCTGATGGATTAGAGGAGAGTTTCACGTTTCGCGCGCCTACGCCTCGACAGACGGTACATTGCAAGGCCAACGACAGTGAGGCCGAGTGCAACCGTTAAGAGCGCAATGTGGTGTGTGACGAGGGAGTGATACTTCGACCAGGTGACCTCTATGGCGCGGCCTGCACCGATAAACAGGGCTGCCCAAAGGATGGCACCAATGGTGTTCAGGATGGTAAAACGTAAGAACGACATACGGTTGATACCGGCAAGGTAGGGAACAAGAATGCGAATCCCCGCGATAAACTTTGCCGCGACCACAACCGGGAGCTCGTATCGCGCCAGTTTCCGGTTTGCCGCATCAAGATGTTCCTCTGTGATACGAACAAGGCGACCAAACCGCAAGATGACCGAACGGCCGAGCAGGGAACCAATCCCAAAAGCGATCGTCGATCCGACGACGTTGCCCAGCACGGCTGCGGCGAGGAGAGGCCAGAACGCGAACACACCGTTGGTCCATTCCAGTCCGGAAATGGTCAAGGTGGTTTCGGCGGGAAAGGGTATACCTATCATCTCCAGCATGAGAACGAGGAACACGCCAGCGTATCCGTAGTGGGCGATTACTGCATGAATGTGAAAGTGCATCAAAGGACTCCTGTCTGCTAGAACTATGTGAAACAGTAGTAACTCCACTTTTGTTCAAGCGTATGTTCTTTTGACCTTTCTATCTAGTTTGGACACATATAACGCCATGCATTCGTTTGTATCGAGTAATTTGTCGATGCTGCTGTTTAGCTGAATCAACCACCTGCAAATCCTGAGCAGACATAGTATGATAGTGAACGGAAGGAGGTCGTTTACATGCAGACATTGATGGAATATCGAAACGAACCACCGCTTAACTTTGCAGATCCAGCAACCAAAGCCGCAATGCAGGCTGAACTGGCAAAAGTGCAGGGCCAACTTGGCCAGACCTATCCGTTAATTATTGGTGGAAAGCGGATTCAGACGACCGAAACGAGTCCTTCGTTGAATCCGTCGAATCACAATCAAGTTGTCGGGTACGTCAGTCAGGCGACAAAAGCGCACATTGACGACGCGATTGCCGCTGCCAAAGAAGCGCTCGAAACCTGGCGATACACCGACCCTGAAATCCGTGCAGGTTACCTGTTTAAGGCAGCAGCGGAGATTCGCCGACGCAAGCTTGAATTTGCTGCTTGGCAGGTCTATGAAGTCGGCAAAAACTGGGCAGAAGCAGATGGGGACGTCGCTGAAGCCATCGATTTTCTCGAGTTTTACGGCCGTCAGATGGTTCGGATGGCTCATCCTGACCCGCTTGTACCATTCCCGGCAGAAATGAACCATGAGGTGTACGCGCCGCTTGGCATTGGTGTGATTATTCCACCTTGGAACTTCCCGCTCGCGATTCTTACGGGAATGACAACCTCCGCTATTGTCGCAGGCAACACTGTCTTGTTGAAACCATCTCCGAATTCTTCTGTAGTCGGTTACAAATTTATGGAACTGATGAAGCAGATCGGGTTGCCAGACGGCGTCATCAACTTTGTGCCGGGTGCTCCTGAGGAGATCGGCGACTACATGACTGGTCATCCGGACACTGCATTCGTATCCTTTACGGGATCGAAAAACGTCGGTCTGCACATTGCTGAGCATGCTTCCAAACGCGTCAGTGGACAGCGCGGCATCAAGCGCGTCGTTGCAGAAATGGGCGGCAAGGATGGCATTCTCGTTGACAGCGAAGCTGATCTCGATGCAGCGGCCCTCGCCATTGTCCAGTCTGCCTTCGGTTTCCAAGGCCAGAAGTGCTCTGCTGGTTCCCGCGCCATTATCCACAAAGATGTGTATGACGAGGTCGTCAATAAAGTGGTCGAAGCGGCCAAAGGGCTTCAGGTGGGCACCCCCGATAGCAACGCAGCAGTTGGCCCTGTCATCGAAAAGAAGCAGTTTGACAAGATTGTCGGTTACATCGAGATCGGCAAATCCGAGGCCAAACTTGTGCTTGGCGGCACAGCTGATGACAGCACAGGTTATTACATCAATCCGACCATCTTTGTCGACGCAGATCCCAAATCCAGGATTATGCAGGAAGAGATTTTTGGACCTGTCCTCGCGATTTGCAAAGCTGAGTCGTTTGAACAGGCGGTCGATATCTTTAACGATACCGAGTATGGACTGACGGGTTCCGTGTTCAGCGTCAACCGCGAACATTTGCGCTATGCGATGGAGCGGATCGAGTGCGGCAACCTCTACTTGAACCGCAAGTGCACGGGTTCGTTGGTTGGTGTGCATCCGTTTGGGGGCTTCAAGATGTCTGGTACGGACGCGAAGGCCGGTAGCCGAGACTATCTGCGCCACTTTGTGGTATCGAAGATCATTTCCGAGCGCATGTAAGATGAGGGCTGACGATTGAAGAAATGGCTGCCGAACAGGCAGCCATTTTTCCCATCAGGAGGATGAGTGGGGATCCTTTAGCAAAGTCAGGTTGGGGTTCCCTTGAATGACGCGCACAATGGCTTTCGATGTGGTTTTGACTGCCCCTTCAGCCAAAGCCCTCTGCAGCGAATCGGGCGTCAACAGATCGTAATGCGGGTGCCTTGGAGAGGGATGAAACCATCTCGCCGGCAACTTCAACTTGTCGCGAGCGAACGTATGCAACTCCTCGAGACTGACGGATGAAATCATATGGATGCCGTCCGTGTATATCAAAAGACTCACCTACAGTAATTTATCAATTTCCCGCTTTTGGAACGATGCAGACACCTTTGATACAGATACCTCTATTGTAACGTAACTTATGTAACGTAACTTAGGGATTCGATTGAAACTGGCACCTGTCGTGCATGCAAAAGACGGTAACAGCGGGTCTCAAGTCGAGGAACAACGGATCGACCATGGAAGTCTCGTGATACATAGCGGAGGTGACCGGGGTGAAAACAAGGCTGACAGAACTGCTTGAGATTGACGTGCCGATTATCCAGGGCGGGCTTGCAAACCTTGCCTACTCTGAATTGGCAGCAGCGGTTTCAAACGCGGGCGGGCTGGGTCAGGTCACTGCCACTTCGCTGTCGTCGGCAGCGGAATTGCGGGCTGAAATCGACAAGACACGCTCACTCACGAAGAAACCATTCGGTGTAAACTTGGCGATTAGCCAACATCATGATATCGCTGGACTGCTCGAGGTAATTGTCGACGAAGGGGTTCCCGTTGTCAGTCTCACGGGTGGAAACCCGGAACCCATCTTACGGCAACTTGAGGGTACAGGTATTCGTAAACTGGTCCTTGTCGGCGCCGCGAGACAGGCTGTGAAAGCAGAACAACTTGGCGCTGACGCAGTGATGGCTGTGGGACAAGAAGGTGGAGGTCACATTGGCCGATCCGACACGGGTACTCTCGTGTTGGTTCCACGGGTGGTTGACGCGGTGTCCATCCCCGTTGTTGCAAGCGGTGGGATTGCGGACGGACGAGGTTTTGCAGCCGCACTCGCGCTCGGAGCCCAAGGCATCGAGATGGGCACTCGGTTTGTCGCAACAAAGGAGTGTATCGCGCACAATGCCTACAAAGCTGCGCTGGTTCAAGGCCAAGAGAATGAAACAGTCGTCATCAAGCGTTCTATTGGTGCACCTGGGCGGGTCCTCAACTCGCAGTGGGTTCAGAAAATCCTGAGCGAGGAATCAGAGCACAAGTCCGCAGAACAAATTTACCCATACGTGAGTGGCCAGCGCAACAAACGTGCTGCCCTCGAAGGGGTGCTTGACGAGGGCTACGCTTGGGCCGGCCAGTCGATGGGGCTGATTCACAGCGTCCCCACAGTTGCAGAGCTGTTCGCGGAGATGTTGCAAAACGCCAAGACGATGAGTGACAGACTCAGCGCCGTTTGGTAGGTCATACAGCTCCGTGAGTCAGACGTACCTCCTTAGGTATTTTGTTGCGCACGGCCAAAGTCCGCTTCAACCGATGACAGTTCATCTTGCACTTCACGGACAGCTGGGCCCATGGGGCTGTCGGTGCATTGAGCGACTGCGTGCTGTGCCTTTTGCACGGCGTGGGATGCTTGTTCCAGACTTGTTGTCGTTGTGTTAGAGAGCGCCTCTGCAACGGCGCGCCGTGCCTTATGGACTGAGTCCTGAGCCTCTCCGAGGTTGCTTTGAGCTTGCATGGAGGTTGGTTCGTCAGGCATTACAATCCCCCCTCAGTAGAATGGCGAATATCACCTATACACTTCCCACAGAGGACCGCCATCATGCGCTGGTTGATTGCGCTGGTTAGGTTGCTTTAAAAGTTGTAGTTTCTAACATGACTAGTAAGAGATTATAAAGTGGATTATCATAAAAGCATCAGGATGGGAGGGGATCACAATGAATGAGGTCCATCATACACACTGGGAATTTGACTCGGTATGTCCGAAATGCGGTAACGTGAATCACGTGACAGCTCCTGCTGGAGAGGTCGCTGTTCGAGTTCATTGTGAGCACTGCACCCACGGATACGATTACACACATGTCGTGAAAGAACATGAAGTAGTAGATGAAGACGACCAACGGTAAGTAGTAGATAACGATGAAACTGTCGAAGTACGCTTCGGAGCATACAAAACGATAGCTGAGTCGCTGGAGGAGTAACGTTGGATAACAAGCCATGGTATCCCGATTTGACAGGCATTGCTGAAGAACCGACCATCACAGCTCTACAAAGCGCGATGGCGCGTGGTGAACTGACATCCAAAGAAATCGTCCTATACTATCTAGGTCGTATTGCTGAGATCGACAAGTCAGGTCCGCAGTTAAACTCAATACTTGAGGTCAATCCTGATGCCCTCGCCCTCGCAGAAGCATTGGATGCAGAGCGCGCGCTTTACGGACCGCGAGGCCCTTTACACGGTATTCCGGTGGTTGTGAAGGATAACATCGACTCAGGGGATAAGATGCACACGAGTGCTGGATCACTGGCTTTGGCCGATTCACGAGCCGCCGAAGATGCATTTATTGTAAGGCGGTTACGTGCTGCGGGAGCGGTGTTGCTCGGTAAGGCGAACATGACAGAATGGGCCAACTTCATGACCGAGAATATGCCGAACGGTTTTAGTTCACGCGGTGGTCAAGTTCTCAATCCGTATGGGCCGGGGGAACTTGATACAGGAGGATCCAGTTCTGGTTCAGGCGCATCCGTCGCAGCCAACCTCACGACCGTTGCGATTGGTACGGAGACGTCGGGTTCGATTCTCAGTCCGAGCAGTCAACATAACATTGTCGGGATCAAGCCGACGCTTGGTCTTGTCAGCCGAACAGGTATTATCCCGATTGCGCACAGTCAGGATACGGCCGGCCCCATGGCTCGTACAGTCCGTGACGCTGCCATTTTGCTCGGTGTTATTGCCGGCGTGGATGAGAAAGACCCTGCAACGCTGGCCAGTGTCGGCCGGGCTAGATCTGACTACACCGTTTTTCTTGACAGTCAAGGCCTGCGCGGCGCGCGGATTGGCGTGCCAAGAGAAGGTTTTTACGAAAGGCTGCCTGAGGATAAGCTGCAACTGATGAACGAGGCTATTGAAAGAATGAAGGAATTAGGGGCAGAGATTATCGACCCGGTCAACATTCCAAACCTCAAGGAGTCAGGGTCTATTGACGTTCTCATTTACGAGTTTAAAGCCGACCTCAACGCGTATTTGGCAACCTTGGGTCCGAATGCAAAGGTCCACTCTTTGGCTGAAGTAATTGCGTTTAATCTGGCCCATGAAGAATCTGCACTGAAACATGGGCAGACCTTATTGACCGCAGCCGAGGATACCAGTGGAACATTGACTGAGTCGACATACATCGAAGCACGCGCGCGTGACTTGTACTACGCAGCCAAAGTCGGCATCGATGCAGTGATGAAAGAACACCAACTGGATGCGCTGTTGTTTCCGAATAACTGGGGTGCAGCACTTCCGGCGAAAGCAGGTTATCCGTCAATCACTGTTCCGGCTGGGTTTGCCGCTTCAAATGGCGAACCCGTTGGTGTCACGTTCAGCGGCTTGGCGTATTCCGAACCGACGCTGCTGCGATTGGCTTACGCATACGAACAAGCGACAAAGCACAGGAAGGCTCCGACGTTCGAGAATTAGGAATGCGGTGCTGATATCCTGGAAGGATTGAGGAGGGTGACAAAGGCCATGACGTCTTTGCCGCTCTCCTTATGCTTCATCTCCGAACGTGGATTCAAAGTAGGTTACGGACTCGGAGAGGTCTTCACCCAACCTCTCAAGGCATGCGAGTTGGTCTAACTCCTGCTCGTCGAGATCAAACTCTTTCAGTAGTTCTACGGCCAAGGTAATCTTCCACACGCCATCGGCAAGCAGGTCAAGAATCTGCTGTATGTCGTCATCCACATCTTCATTCTCGCTGTCATCGCTGCTCATCTCGTCACCGGCGCTTGTGTCGGTTACGTCCGCGATATCCCAAGTGTCATCGGATTCCTCGAACTCTTGAACCTCTTCAAACTCGATGTCCGACGAGCTGGTCTCAACGCTGTTTAACATCTGCTCAAATAGCTCTTCTGCATCTAGACGGTCGTGAAAAATGATACCATCCAGGTGATCGATTTCGTGGGCCACGAGCCTCGCTTCGATCCCAGACAAAGTTTGTGTTGTGGTCGTTCCATTCAGTTCAAGGACTTGCACCACCAATTTCTCGGGTCGTTTGACTTCCAGGTTTAAATCTGGAAAACTCGCGCAGGACTCTACACTTCCACTTTTCCCTTCGAACTCGGTTATTTCAGGATTGATCCACACCTGTTGCTTTCCCAGAATGTCTGTAACAAACATCCTTACGTAACGCCCGCACTGCGGCGCGGACAGGCTTGCCACGTGATATACACGCAGGGTCTCCAGCAAATCGCGCGCCAGTTCCACTACAGCGCCATCAATACATTGAATCGGCTGGCTTTTTTGACGCAGCTCCTCCCGTTCACCTTCAATAACTTGCAAAACCGTCATCCGCTCACCCCGAGTACCCTGTAATAAAGCCCACTTTCTGCTCTGCACACAAAATGCATCTAAACTGTGATTTGACCCCAGCATTAGCCCATACGACGAGATCAAATCCACATCATTCGGCGCCCAAGCTTTACTGCAAACACCCGTAGATTGGAACAACTCTTCCGTGCTGGTCATAAACCAGAACACAGGAGTCTTGCTGTAGCGCTTGGGGGAGTCGCTTTGATTTATACGAAGAGCAAAGAAGACATTAACCTGATTCGGGAAGCCTGTCAGATCAACGCGTTGGTGCACGAGACAGTAGCTGGCCTGTTAGAACCCGGGATCAGTACAAAAGAACTTGACGCAATTGCGGAACAAGCGATGACCGCGTATGGCGGAAGGCCGTCGTTTCGCGAAGAATACGCGTTTCCTGGGGCTATTTGTGTTTCCGTTAACGACGAAATCGGTCACGGTGTACCCGGAGAACGAGTGATTCAGACCGGGGATGTGGTCAAAGTAGACGTCGGGGTACAATTTGCCGGATTCCACAGCGACTGTGCAAAGACACACCTGGTTGGTGATTGTAGTGTGGATGCACGGCACCTCGTATCTGCAACAAAGCACGCCTTGGATGCTGGTCTGGCTGTCATTCAGCCTGATGTACGCCTGTCCGATGTTTCACATGTGATTGGGGAATCCATTGCACAGGCCGGACTGGCTGTTGTCAAAAAAGCACAGGGACATGGCATTGGTCTCAGTCTCCATGAAGCACCGCAGATTCCCAACTACGGACCTCCAGGCCACGGTCCGCGCCTGCGTTCTGGAATGGTGCTGGCCATCGAGCCTGTGGTGGTAGCCGGCGAGCCGATGACATTCATCCGGGAGGATGGTTGGACGGAAGTGACACGAGACGGATCCTTCGGAGCCCATTTCGAACACACCGTACATGTTCATGACGATGGTGTGGAGATCTTGACGGTTACAGGTCAACCGTCAAACCATGCAGATGAATTTCAGAAACGCTTCGGATTAACGTGGCGGAAAAAAAAGCAACCCGACGACACGGCGATACTGAGTCTGGCAAAACAGGAGATGGACCCGATTTTGCTTGAAGCATGGGGACGGCCTGTACAGCCCATGGAAGTGCTGTACGTACCTGAGACGACCACCTACGTACTGGTTGACCAGCAAAACCACGTGCGAGGATTTTGTGTCTATTCGCTGCGACCTCCGTATTTGCATATCAATACCATTGTGTTGGATGCGCAGTTGCACGGCAGCGGCTTGGCAACAAGTGTACTGGACAATATCGTGCAGCAAGCAAGAGCGAAAGGTATGGCTGGGATTGAGCTGTGGGTTCAAACAAACAACCAGCGAGCCATCCGGTTCTATGAAAAGTCCGGATTTGTGTATGTCGGGCATCCTTATTTTCGCACTTGGGCAATGCGAAAACGCATCTAAACGCCGAAACTCATTTAAACTTATCTGTTCACTCGTCTCAGCATTGAACGATGTGGTACACTACCTTCTGAAATCCATTACACGTTGGGAACAACGCACCGATGACGGAGCGATGAAATTGACAAATCGTACTTTTGACGGTGGCGCCTTTGGCGCCATCAATTGGATTTACAGTTCTTATAACCGGGCCAAACCTTACATACAGCGGGGCATGGATAAGGAAACGCGCCATCCAGAGTGGACAGGCCGACTTCTAAAAGCTATGGGTGACTTGGATGCGTCCATGTACAACATTGCCGTGACAGGCAGTAAAGGAAAGGGCTCTCATTCCATCTTGATAGCCGCTATGCTCGAGCAAATGGGGTTTCGTGTGGGCCTCTTTACCGGTCCACATTTGGTTGACTTTATGGAGCGTTTTCGCGTAAATGGTCAGGTGATGCCGGAACGACAGTTTGCTCGGTATGTTGACGACTTGCGGGAAACGGTGGACAACTGGGACCTGCCGGAGAACGAGTACTTTGGGCCGGTAGGTTTGCTCGCTGCGATCGCGGTGAAGTGGTTTTCTGACAGCAAGACCGATATCAATGTATTTGAACTGGGGCGAGGCGCTCTTCATGATGACGTCAATCAGGTTCGACATGTCGGTGCTGTGATTGCACCTGTTTTCCTTGAACACACTCGAGAGCTCGGGAGAACATATGCAGAGGTAGGAACCGAAAAGGCGGGTGTCATCACAAAGGACACACGTTGGGTTTGTACACATCCTCAGACAGCTACGGTGCAAGGGATTCTCACCGAGCGGTCGAGTGATGACATCGAATTATCAACGCTTGGCGACACGATTGCCGTGAGAGATAGGCGGGTGGAAGGTCTCACGTGCATCATCACCGTCGAGACGAAATGCGGTGAATGCCAAGTGAGGTTACCGTACGCACAAATTCATCTGGCAGACAACGTGGCGGTTGCTTTGTCCGCAGCACAGCATGCTGCATTGGACAAGCGCCCTGATATGGTTCTCCCGGCGTATTTAGACCTTCAGGAACTATCCCTGCCTGGTCGGCTGCAGACTGTATCGATTGAGCCGAGAGTCGTCGTAGATGGAACCATCCACGGCCGATCCGCTGCCCTCGTTCGCGAGTACATCCGGAATCGCCGACAAGAAACAGATTCCGGTGAACGGATCACGGGACGAGTCGGTGCCATTATTGGTATCCCAGAGGATAAAGACGGTACAGGGGTTCTAAAGGTTCTGTCGGATGTTGTCGACTTTGTGGTCATCTGTCGGGCGCACAACCCGCACCTTCAGTTTGATGACAATTGGACAAGGCTTGCCCGGACACTCTATGAAGACGTTTCGACAGCTCAGTATTTGGAAGACGCCTTGGTTAGCGCGAGGGAGAGGCTCTCTTCCGAAGCGGATCTATTGCTGGTGCTCGGCACCCAATCTCTTGTCGGGGACGCAATGCGGTTGTTTGAGTTTGATACACGCTCCATTTGGCGACGGGCTCCCCTGAAGGTGAGCAAGCGGTAAAGGGAGGAATTCGCCATGGTCTTGCAGCTCGTACTCCTTGGAATGGCCCTTGGTCTGAACAACGCGCTTGCGTCAGTTGCATTAGGTACGTCTGGGCTAAAGCGCTCTAAACTGCTGCAGATCGCGTTTTTGTTTGCTCTTTTTGAGGCTCTGATGCCGATACTTGGTATCTTCCTCGGTGATGAGGTTGCCCGCTTGATTGGCAATCACGCCCGCTACGTCGGAGTTGGTTTGCTGGCTGCAGTCGGGGTGTACTTTTTCCTGAAGGCGTCAGACGAGCAAAAGGCGGACGAGCAAAGGGAACCGTCCCTACCGGGCGTTAAGAGCATTATTCTCGCCATAGCGCTGAGTCTTGACAATCTTACGGTCGGTTTTGGCCTCGGTATGCTAGACGTCCCTCTGACACTGGCTGCAATTGCCTTTGGTTGCATCAGTCTTGTGATGACGTATGTCGGGCTTGAAATCGGCCGGTTTCTCGGTAAGAAGGTCGCCGTTTCCGCGGACAAGCTGTCCGGGATTGTGCTTGTTGCCGTCGCAGGATTAATGTTGTTGCTGCACTGAATGAACCGTTCATTTTTTGGGATGGTTGTCACGAATCATGATTGAACCCCATAAGCTGTCACAGTGAATGACTGGCGTAAAGGGGCATGCATAACGTGAATGAACTAAACTGGTGGGAACTCCTGCGCGATCCGTTGCCGGGGCGCGTTCCTAAGCCACGTCTTGCGGGTCTCACAATGGTGATTGACACCGGAATTCCCTTGTCCATGTTTCGGGATTTGCTTCAGATGGCTTCAGATCACGTGGATTTTTGGAAGTTTGGGTTTGGCAGCGCAGGAGTGTGTTCTCCTGAATCTATCCACAGTAAGGTCAGTCTTTGTCAGGAGTATGGTGTGCTCGCCTACCCAGGCGGGACATCCCTCGAAATTGCGATTGTCCAAAATGTATGGGAACTTTATTTAGAATCATTGTGGAAATCCGGAATCCGGGTGATAGAGGTTTCCGACGGGACAATCGACCTTCCGGTTCACACCAGGCGGCAAGTGATTCGAACGGCAAAGGAAATGGGCTTTACGATACTTTCTGAGGTTGGGAAGAAGGCCGAGGGCACGTTTCTTGCCGTAGAGGAACAAGCTGAGATCATTCGGGGCGATTTGGCTGAAGGAGCCAAGTATATTTTGGTTGAGGGACGCGAAGGCGGGGAGTCTGTTGGCGTGTACGGGCCCCACGGGGAAGTACACGATTCAGACGTCGAAGCACTGGTCAATGCTCTTGGCCCCCTGTCGACTCGGCTCATCTGGGAAGCCCCGCAACGTAAACAACAGATTTACCATATTCGTCGTTTTGGCAACAGAGTCAATCTCGGCAACGTAAAACCCATTGACATCGTTGCACTGGAGAGTATTCGACGCGGTTTGCGCAGCGATACCTTTAGTATGATGCTCGAAACTGACAGTGGAAAAAGTGCTCCATCTTCTCAGAGCGAGAATCCCAAGTCGGCTAAACCGGGCTCAAGCTCAGGCGGAGGCACTGGATCCCGCCCCGTCTTGTGGAAACCGAATCCAAATCTTTCGTCACGGCCTGCAGCAGAAGGACCACAAAATCCGCCGAAGAAAGATGACCGTTAATACAGGCTACGAGGACTGGAACTGCATTAAAAAGTATCAAAACCCATTAAAAAGCATTAAAGAGTATTACAAGCCATCTTAAAAAGCATTAAAAAGGGCTGATTCACTCTACCTTCTGGGTAGAGTGAATCAGCCCTTTTATTCGTTAACTTTTGCGGTGCAGGTTACTTTGCAGCTTTGGCAGCTTCGAGGGCTGCTTCGTAGTTCGGATGCTCGCCAGCTGCGGGTACGTATTCTGCGTAGGTGACTGTGTCGCTGGAATCAACGACAAACACCGCACGGCTCTCCAAACGGTATTCCGTGTTATAGGTGCCATATGCAGAACCGAATGCCATATTTAAGTGGTCTGACAAGGTTTGAACCTTGTCAATACCAGCTGCTCCGCACCAGCGCTTCTGCGCAAACGGCAAGTCGGCACTGATGGTCAGGATGGCAACGTGATCTCCAAGCTTGGCGCCTTCTTCATTGAATCTTCGCGTTTGAGCATCGCAGACGCCGGTATCGAGGGACGGGACAACGCTAATCAAGCGAACCTTACCCTTCGTATCGGAAAGTGTTACTCTGGACAAGTCGTTGGCCTGAACCTCGAAATCTGGCGCCTTGTCTCCGGGTTTCAACTCGGGTCCTTGTAACGGTACTTGCTTGCCGGCAAAGCCGAATGTACGATCTGCCATATGTAATCCCCTCCTTGAATCAACCGTCAAAGTTTTCCACGCAGACACCAACTGACGTCATCCCAATCGAATTCAAATCAGCTGGAGCCCACACCATATGATACCACAATTGGCGCTGATGCACGCAGACGAACCCGATGGTCTGGTGCGTTTTTGCCATCCTTGCCATCCATCTACTATGGGGTCATACCAGAAAAGATGTTAGCGTTGATAGTGTGATTCGGCTTTCCATAAAGCCCCTCACAGAACACATTGCTAAATAAACTGCCGAATCCTGCCACAAGGCAGGTACGGGGGAACTGTGCGAAAGACTGTCGCGACAGTCTATTTTGCTTGGGGTGAAGGCGGACAAGCCCGGGTAAATCCTCTTATCCGAACCCGACAACTAACCTCGGAGGCTTTGGGAGGAATGCTCTACATGGAACACAGTCGACGCTTAAATAAATGGGTCTTGGGTTTTGTTGCTGCGTGTACATTTCCTGCATTGGCATCCATGGCGGCGGCGCCACAGGGCACAGCAGGAAGCATCATAACGGCAAAGGCTGCGACAGTGCAGACAGTTCACGCTGTTCGAGGTGTGTGGTTGCGACGTTCACCTCAGACCTCGAGGAACGCAATCAAACTTGAGTCTCGTGGTACGGTTCTTAGAGTACTGGCGGGAGGCAACGCAAAGTGGTGGCACGTCCGCGACCCACAAGGTCGCACCGGCTACGTGGTGAAGCGCACCTATTGGGTTGCTCCAAACGGCACCCCGAGTGCCGCTCGTTCAGCACGTGTGTCAACGCAACTGCCGCCCGGCGTGCGATTTGACCGTACTGTTCACGCACGGGCATTGCCAAGTGCATCGGTGCAAGCAAAGACGAACGCAGTTCTGGCTGTAGCAAAGAGCAAACTTGGAACACCATACCGGTGGGGGCACAATGAAGACAGGGGTCAGTACGGATTTGACTGTTCGAATTTTACTGCATATGTGTACCACCATGCACTTGGGTACAAGATGAGTGGAGCCTCAAAGGTTCAGGCGAGCAGCATTGGCTGGAGGGTTCCAAGAAGCAGCATGCGCCCTGGCGATCTATTGATTTTCGAGAACGGCAAACACTGCGGCATCTATGTAGGGCACAACCGCATGATTCAAGAAGGCGGCGGGCTCGGTAAGGTCGGCTATCTGTCGATTGGCCCAGGCAGCTACTGGGGCAAGCATCTGACCGCTGTTAAGCGCATGTACAATTAATCTAACATGTACAATTTGATCCACACGCAAGCGAGAAAAGCGCGTACAGCCTGGAAGATGTAATTCATCTGGCAGGTGTAGTTTTCATACGCATGTGATAATGAGATGCTGCCGTCCGACCGTGAGGTTGGGCGGCATTCTTTATGAATCCGTCTTAAGACGGAGCCTCTGCCCCGTCCACAGGTAGTTGTGTGTACGTGAGACGACTTGTACGATAAGGTTAGATTCAGCGAAGGGCAAGGTGACAGACTTGCGGACATCATCGTGGATCGGGCTATTACTGGTCATTTGTGGACTCGTGTACTTATTATCGGAATTTCACGTCTTACATCTGTCTTCAACCTTTTGGTCTTTTGATGTCTTGTGGCCGCTTTTTCTTATAGCCATCGGCCTTGGCGGATTACGGAGTTTCGCACGCGGAAGGATACCCTTTGGTGCCATTCTATTAACCCTCTTTGGCGTGTTCCTGTTTTTGCACAACAGTGGTATCAATCCGGTCTTGGCCAAGACCTCGGTTTCCGGTGTCTTCTGGGCCACTGTGTTCATTTTTATTGGGCTCAGGATTTTCGCACCTGGACAGTCAAGAAGGCATGGACCCTCACTCACGGTGGATTTTGATGGCAAGAAACATAAGGTTGCTTGGAAGGACGCCATCGGTGACATAAAAGGGTGGAAACCTGGGCGCACATCCAACAGGCACTGGATTGGTGACGTGTCCCTCGGGGGACAGTCTTGGGTTCTGGAAGACCTTGATGTCTGGCATGGCATAGGTGACGTAAGAATTAATCTTGCCACTGCGTTGTTAGAGGATCGGACGTATCATCTCCGCATTGAAGGTTGGATAGGGGATATTCGGGTTCTCGTGCCGGCAAACTTGCCGATTTCAGCTGATATTGTCATGAATATCGGCGATGTGAATGTGTTCGAACACGCCGAAAGCGGGACGGGGCGCGCAGTACACTATGTGGACCCATCATACAAGGACGCTGTAAGACGCGTTCACTTGGATGTTGAGCTGAAAATCGGCGATGTCCAGGTCGTCAGGGTTTGACGATGACTACGCGCGGGAAAGTGTTACTGGCAACCACCATCCTCCCCGTCCTCGGGGTCGTGACCGGAATGATGGTAATGGGGCTTTTCCATCCCCTTCGACTGTGGATGGTGATTGGAGTCGGGGTCGTTTGGTTATTGATCGGGTTTGGAATTGGGTACACCGTCGTGCAACCGTTTCTTCGCCGCTTGTATAACCTTGAAGAAGCAGCAACGCTTATCGCCGCGGGACGATTGCAGCATCGGATCGACGGGGTGGAAGAGTGGGACGAGGTTGGTCGAATCGGACGGCAGTTCAATGTGATGGCCGAGCAAATCGAGGAACAGGTTCGAACACTTCGGCGATTGGCAGAGGAAAACAGAAGACTTGCTGTGGATGCGGAACAACTGGCAACGGTTCAGGAGCGTCAACGGCTTGCACGCGAACTGCATGACTCAGTCAGTCAACAGTTGTTTGCACTGTCTATGTTAGCCTCCTCAGCTTTAAAGCAGGAACGACAACAACTGCCGACACTGCCGAACACCGTAGCGCAGATCGCGGAAATTGCAACCACGGCACAGCGGGAGATGCGAGCCCTGTTGTTACATCTGCGACCGATTGAACTCCAAGGGCGGAATTTCGACGAGGCTGCAAAGAGTTTTTTGGATGCAATATCGGATCGGCATCAGCTAAGCTGTACTTTTGTGCAAAAAACAAACATCGCACTGGAACCTGCTGTGGAGACGCAGCTGTTCCGGATTTTGCAAGAAGCGGTTGGGAATGTGTTGAAACACGCCGACGCGCGCACGATTCAGGTAACCTGGGAGCGGTCAGGGACGATGTGCACGCTGTCGATTGTCGATGATGGCAAAGGGATTGAGCCATCAGACGAGGTGGGTGACTCCTACGGGATCCATGCCATGAAGGAACGGGCGACAGCACTTGGCGGCCGATGCAACATCTGGCGGATTGGCCAGGGAACTGCGGTTGAAGTTCAACTGCCGATTATTGAGGAACGGGAGCGGAGTGAATCATGATTCGGGTCTTGATTGCGGACGACCATCCTTTGGTACGACTTGGTATGCGCAGTTTTCTGGAGACGGAAGGCGACATGACAGTGGTGGGGGAAGCTGTAAATGGGCAAGAGGCAGTCGAATTGGTTACCAAACAGACGCCTGACGTTGTGTTGATGGACCTCTTGATGCCGGTGATGAATGGGATCGACGCAACGAAACTGATACGAACTCAGCACCCAGACACAGAAGTCGTCATTCTGACGAGTTCCTTGGATGATGAACGAATGGTGCAAGCACTTCGAGCAGGTGCGCTCAGCTATATCCTGAAAACCACGCCAGCCGAAGCGGTTGCGCACACGTTGCGACGGGCCTCGCGTCACGAGTCAGTCCTTGACCCGCAAGTTCAACAGACGTTGGTTGGCGAACTCCGCAGCCCGACGGGGCCGAAGCCATGGGAAGAGTTAACAGAACGGGAACGCGACGTACTCAGAGGGATTGCCGCGGGTCGAAACAATCAGGAAATCGCAGACCAGCTCGGAATTGGGATAAAGACAGTAAAAACACATGTGAGTAACATCTTTCTGAAACTCGACGTGCTTGACAGGACACAGGCTGCAATTTATGCAATTCGTAACCATCTCGACTGAACGGCGGCCCGTTTCTCGGGGAGTCCGGGGCAGTACAGACACAAATTGTTCGCGCCATAGAAGGGTTTGCCAGTTGACACGAGATTTTTGTCGCCTTTCTGGTTGTAGTATAATGAAGGGGTGAATGGTTTGGGTAGTCGGCTTTAGTTCGTGCGAGACGAACGGTGAGGCGGCAAGGGCTTTTGTTTCCCCACAGTGACATCTGACACTGGTACTGCTTGTTGGACAGTTTCACCACTTACATTGGGGAGAGGAAGGATCTGCATGGCCGAAGATTCACAAACATCCTTCGCAGCAGGTTTGGAAGATGTTGTTGCGAACACATCCGAGATATGCTACGTGGACGGTAAAGAAGGCCGGTTGATTTATCAGGGGTACGATATCCATGATTTGATCAACGGGAAAGCCACATTTGAAGAAGTTATTTACCTGCTTTGGAACGGCGAACTGCCAACTGCCAGTGCATTGAAAACCTTTACTGACCAAATTGCTGGACAGCGGGCTTTAAAGCCGGAAGTGCTGAATTTTCTTAAGACCGTTAAGAAAGATGCAAACGCGATGGAGGTCTTAAGAACTGCGGTGTCGTACGCCGGGATTTACGACGATGACAACGGCGACGAATCGATTGACGCGAATGTTCGCAAGGCAACTCGCCTCGTTGCTCAGGTACCCACGATTGTCACATCGTATGAAAGAATTCGACAAGGTCTCGAACCGGTTGAGCCAGACAGAGGGCTCAGCATGGCGGCGAGCTTCTTTTATTTACTGACTGGCTCGAAACCGGATGCATTCACAGAAGAGGCGTTTAATATCGCTCTCATTCTTCATGCCGATCATGAGCTCAATGCATCCACCTTTTCCGCCCGTGTGACTGCTGCGACCTTGTCGGATATATACTCAGCCATTACGTCTGCTGTCGGAACCTTGAAGGGTCCCTTGCACGGCGGCGCTAACGAACAAGTCATGAAGATGTTGCTCGAGGTCGGCACCGTCGACAAAGTCCAGTCCTACATCGATCAAGCCTTGGCAGAAAAACGTAAAATTATGGGGTTTGGCCATCGCGTGTACCGAACCGAAGATCCGCGGGCGACACACCTTCGTCGCCTTAGCAAACAAGCGGGTGAACGCGCAGACAACACTGCTTGGTACGAGATGTCCCAGGTGATTGAGCGCACCGTTATGGAGAAGAAGGGCTTGAACCCAAATGTGGACTTCTACTCGGCTTCCATGTACTACTCGCTCGGTCTGCCTGTGCACCTGTTTACACCGATTTTTGCTTGCAGCCGTGTGTCAGGTTGGACGGCGCACGTCCTCGAACAGTATAGGAACAACCGCCTGATCCGCCCGCGTGCAGAATACACAGGTGCAACAGATAGAACATACGTACCTATGGACCGTCGGTAATCTACGTCAACGTAAGTGGACATGTATGTGGACAAATGTTCCAGTTTGATAATCGCCCCTCCGGGACACATTATTTATCGAGGAGGCGATGATAAATGGCACAAGGACAGAACAGCAATCAGTATGTAGCTCCAAACGCACAGCACGCTCTAGAGCAAATGAAGTACGAGATTGCGTCCGAATTCGGCGTACAGCTGGGTGCGAACACAACGTCTCGTGAAAACGGTTCAGTTGGTGGAGAAATCACCAAGCGGTTGGTATCATTCGCTGAACAGTCCATGAGTGGCGGCAGCAGATAACCAACTAAAAATCTACAACCTGTATAGGCGAAATGGTCCAGGCGGAAGCCTGGGCCTTTTGCATGACAAATCGCGATGTGTTCCTTTACAACGGGACGAAAGTCCAGCCGCAAAGGGAAACAAGTTGATTCCAAGGTGCCTGCTGGAGTCATAACGGCATATGAACAACCACCTCAGCGCACTGCCTGTTCTAGAAGAATGTGACAGTGTAGTGACAGCTGTTACGGGCACAATACTTATCAAGGAGGGGGTGAACAAAGATGGCACAAGGACAAAACAGCAATGAGTATTTGACACCAAACGCACAGCACGCAATTGAACAGATGAAGTACGAAATCGCTTCTGAGTTCGGCGTACAACTCGGGGCCAACACGACCTCTCGTGAGAATGGTTCGGTTGGTGGCGAAATCACCAAACGCTTGGTCTCCTTTGCGGAACAGGCAATGTCAGGCGGCCGCGGCTAATCCAACAATTCCATCGACTGTTCACGTTGAGCCCTGCACAGATGTGCAGGGCTCAAGTGTTTTTCGTTGCGGTGAAACCTTCCTTGTGTCGTGTGCTGAGGCTGTTGTTCGGAGCGTAGCCAAGCGAACGGAAGAGGTGGATCGCGCCGCACGCAAAGAAGTGGTGCAGTCACAGGGACTACACCACATGGACATTTGCATTTGATTTGCACAGGTACCTTTAGCGGGTTCTTGAGCAGGTACCAAAGGCAACAGGGATGTTAATGGAGCTGTTGCTGCCCTGCCGGTTGGGAAATCTGGCTCAGTGCATCGCCAGCCTCGTTGATGTGAATGTCCACGGTAGCGAGGTCTCCAATCGAACAAATACCAACCAAATTGCCGGACGCGTCACACACAGGCAACCGGCGAATCTGATGGCGTGCCATGATGTCTGCTGCCTCATGAGCGTCTGTGTCAGGTTTGCAAGAGATGACTTCACGTGTCATGCACGCGTCGATTTTAGAATCAGCGCCTTTACCTGCCGCAACGGCATTCACTGTGATGTCGCGGTCGGTAATCATCCCGATGACTTTTTTCCCTTCACAGACAGGCACAGACCCTACGTTCCTCGATTTCATGACCTGCGCGGCCTGCATCACCGAGTCCCCAGGCTGTACGCAAGACACATCTTTGGTCATCAAGTCCTGGACTTTCAATGCATCGCCCCCTGTTATCCGTTTTGGGCGGAGTCAAACACCTCGTTGGACTCGTAACATGCCCATGGACTAGTATGCCGGGGACTCCCATCGCTCATGCAGTTTCCAACCTCCTGTTCTGCCGAGTCAAAAGGTTCGATGCGAGATGACCATAATTCGACACGAAGTCGAACCAAGGCGAAACAAGGTCCTTGTTCAATTGTCGAAATGTCGAAATTCGAAATCGCAAAAATTGAGTGTCTTCGACAACGTGTCGAATGCTTCTTTAGCGCGATTTGCGTTCTGTCGACAACGTGTCGAAACGCGGTTGCTGGTTGTTCTGTCGTTTTCGTTGACGTTAGGTCAGCACGCAGCCTTGATCTACCGCTTTGATTACTCCGTGGTCTTCAACCGAACCGTCCATAGGTGGAGTTCATGGTATAGGCAGTAAATCCCCCAAACAACGCAGAGGAACCGAAAGACACCTTCAAGCGGAGTTGGACTAAAAATCATACTGGCCATGGGCGTGCCAATGAGAACCAAACAGGCCAGGTTCACTACTGTCAGTATCCCGCAGATGATGGTCTGATTACGGAGGCGACCTCCCCGTGCGCCAAACATGCCAAGCAGTCCAATGCCAAGACTGATGTAGGTTTCCGGACGTGCAATATCAATGTAGTCTCCGATATTTCGGGAAAAAAGGCTCCAGATGCCGATGGCAAACCATAGCCATCCGGTTAAACGGTTATAGAGTGCGACGTACATGTCCGACCCCTCTTTCCAGTCATCTGTACAGACTATGATGGGGTTGGACGAACTATGCGCCTGTCCAGGGCCGAATTGCCGTTGTCCGTGCACTATGCTTATGACTAAAAGAAAAACCTTGGTACATGTTGAACTCGATTCCAACCTCCCCCGAGTTGGCATGCTGTGCATCTGGTAATGATATCTGTGTCGAAGCGCAATTTTGGCTCTGAATGTGTTATCGTGACAATAAAATCCCGTGGGACAATAAAATTGCTTTAGTGCGGACTTGAAATTGAAAGGAGCCTCGCTGCGTGGAAGAGCCTAATCGAAGCCGGAGACGTCAACGAATAAAACGGATCGGCAGCGTTGGCGTCATTATTGTACTCATCATCGCGGGCGTGCTGTATTGGGTCATTCGGCCAAAGCAGCCCCGCGTGACGGTTGCGGTGATTCACAAGATGACGATTCAAAATCAGGTCTTTGCGGCTGGGGATGTGTACCCTGTCGAACGTCAGGTTGTGCTTCAAACGGACCTGCCGTCACCTGTATCGAAGGTGTCTGTCACGGTTGGTGAGCATGTGCATCAAGGACAACTGCTCATGACCTGCCAAAATGCAGCGCAGACCTC
This sequence comes from Paenalicyclobacillus ferrooxydans, assembly GCF_001399675.1. Classification (GTDB taxonomy): domain Bacteria; phylum Bacillota; class Bacilli; order Alicyclobacillales; family Alicyclobacillaceae; genus Alicyclobacillus_B; species Alicyclobacillus_B ferrooxydans. Next base: position 13,086 of record NZ_LJCO01000019.1, on the reverse strand, counting down.
ACAATTGGATGCTGCCGAGACACAGTATCAGCAAGCGCAAGCGACCCTCAATCAAACACAGCAACAGGCAAACGCCACACCGTTGGGACTCCGTGCACAGTTCAATGGTACGCTGGCATCACTGAAGAGCTCGCTGGCGCAGGCGCAGTCTCAACTCGCATCGGCACAGGCCGCCTATAATCAGACGGTCATCAAAGCGACCATCACAGGGACGGTTCTGTCCCTCAGCCCAGACGGCTTGGCTTCAGACGGGAGTTCGGCACCTGTCATCGAAGTCGTCGGTCCCCAAAAGCAAGTCGTCGTGAATGTCTCTGAGGTGGATGCTGTACATGTGAAAGCAGGTGAGAGGGCTTCGGTGACATCTGATGCTTATCCGAACCATACATGGACTGCAACAGTCAAATCGGTGGCGCTGTTCGCCAATAACTCAAACAGTGGTGCCGGGCAGGTGGAGGTGGACCTTTCTCTGCCGCAAAACTGTCCAATTCCGCTTGGATACCAAGTAAACGCGAACATTATCAGCGAAACGCACAAAAACGCGCTGACCATCCCGTATTCATCGCTTGTCCAAGTGGGTAGTCAGTACATGGTCTATGTCATGCAGGGGAATCGCGCCGTGCAGATCCCTGTAAACCTTGGCATCACTACAGACACGGCTGTTGAGGTTACGAGCGGGCTGAAAGTGGGACAAGAGGTTGTACTGAATCCACCGACAAACCTGTCAAACGGGGAACGGGTGGTTGTGACGGGTCATGATTGAGTTCAACAGCGTGAGCAAGTCATATCAAATCGCAGGTAACACGGTCCCGGTTCTGCGTGACATCTCTTTTACCATTGAGGATGGGGAGTTTGTTTCCATCATGGGGCCATCGGGCAGCGGAAAATCGACATTAATGCATATCATGGGCTGTCTCGATGTGCCGACAAGCGGCCGGGTGAGCTTGTTTGGGACAGACATTGCGGGTATGAGTCGGGATGAACTCGCACACGCCCGCAACAGACAGATTGGATTTGTCTTTCAAAACTTTCACCTGATTGGGCGGATGACCGCTCTTCGGAATGTCGAGCTGCCCCTCGTTTACGCCGGGTGGCGCAGGGGGAGACGGTCAGAGCGCGCACGGTCATTGCTCACGCAAGTCGGACTTGAACACCGAATGGACCATTATCCAAACGAATTGTCTGGAGGACAAAAGCAGCGGGTGGCAATCGCACGTGCACTTGCAAACCAACCCTCTCTGATCCTGGCCGACGAGCCCACTGGTGCCCTCGATACCGCAACAGGACAAGAGATTATGGAACTGTTTGGAAGACTCAACTCTCAAGGCGTGACCATCGTTGTGGTCACGCATGATGCTGCCGTCGCCAGTTATGCCTCCCGTACGATTTACGTTCGAGATGGAAAGGTGGTCGACACCTTATGAACGTGAATGAAATGATTCTGTCCGCCTGGACATCTCTCATGGCGAACAAGCTGCGATCGTTTTTAACCATGCTTGGTATTCTGATTGGCGTTGCGTCCATCATTGCCATTGTCGCTATCGGACGCGGGGGAAAGGCGGCGATTGTATCGGTCCTCGAGAGCAACCTTGCTCAACAAACGATTCAAATTCTGCCGACAGAGCTCGTTCAACCCGGTTTACCGCAGCCTGGGCAGGTGCTGTCATTCTCAACCCAAGACTTTGCCATCGCCCGCGGATTTAGTGGGGTGCAGTCCGTTTACTATACCCTCTCCGGACAAGGTGCGGTTAGCTACAACGGCAAACAGGTGAACGCATCTCTGGATGCAGGGCCAAGTTACTTGGACCAGCTGAGCCATTTCGTCGTGATTCAGGGGAGAATGTTTTCCACCGTTGACGTTGTCGCGCACAGGCATGTGGGCTTGGTCAGTCAGTCCTTGGCCCAACAGTTGTTCGGCAATGTGTCACCCATCGGGAAAGTGGTCGATGTCGGCGGGTATCCCATGGAGATTATTGGGGAGACTGCCTCGACACAGTTTAACTTTTTGTCGGGACTGCTCGGCTCGCAGGCTTTCTACTTTCCTTCGACAACCTGTCACGACATGTTTCCATGGTGGGATATCTCCGAAATGGATGTCCAGGTTGCCCCGGGTGTCAATAAAACTGACATGGCCCACCGGATTGTCACAGCGTTGAATATTCACGCACACAATGCTCAGGCCTTTGAAGATGCGTCAGGTTTTCTCGTCGGGATAGAGCAAACTGTGGGCAAAGTTACCGCAATTCTCACCCTTATCATCGGGGCCATCGCCGGCATTGCACTTCTGGTGGGCGGCGTCGGGGTCATGAATATCATGTTGGTATCAGTGACTGAACGGACGGGTGAGATTGGTATCCGTATGTCCTTGGGAGCCACACGACGAGCGATTTTATTCCAATTTCTCATTGAGTCTGTGATGATCACGGTGCTTGGAGGGGCAGTTGGTATTCTGATTGGGGTCATCGGAGCGAGGATTGTCGCTTGGGTAACCAAACTGCCGACCGAGGTATCTTGGTTTGCAGTTGCCGTTGGGCTTGCGTTTTCGATTGTCATCGGGGTGATATGTGGTCTGTACCCAGCAAACAAGGCTTCGAAACTGCATCCGATTGATGCGTTGCGTTTCGAATAATAGACTGTTGAGATGTCCTTTCAGACGACCTGTCATACGACGTTTCAGACTGCACATCGAAGCCAAGAACTGCGTTGAAAAAACTGCACCGCTGCAGGGCGACCTGTACGGTGCAGTTTCACGTTGTCGTTCAATTCAGCCCGTAGCTCCGTTTCTTTGTTCACTTCAGGCGTTAGCTCAGTCCAGCACCCAGGATTCTCATTGCGCGCAGACGCTTGATCCGCTCTTCAGTCGATGGGTGTGTACTGAACAGCCTCGCCAGCGACTCCCCTCGAAACGGGTTGACGATGAACATGTGTGAAGTTGCCGGATTCACGGGATTCGGGATACGTTCACTGTAGTACTCAAGACGCTCGAGTGCGTCTGCGAGTGGATTGGGATCACCAACCAGCTTCGCTCCTGTAGCGTCTGCTTTAAATTCTCGCGATCTCGATATCGCCATTTGCACCATCATTGCGGCGATGGGTGCAAAGATCATCATTACAATTTCGACAAAAGCATTCCCATCCCGTTCGTCGCGGCCACCAAAACCGCCAAACATCAAGGCCCACTGCAGCATGTTGGCAATAGACGTAATCACACCAGCCAGAGTTGCAGCCATCGAGCTGATGAGAATATCGTGGTTGCGTACGTGGCCAAGTTCGTGTGCAAGTACGCCCTCAAGCTCTCGGGTCGATAGAGCGTGCAAAATTCCCTCGGTGACAGCGACTTTTGCATGTGCCGCGTCACGGCCTGTAGCGAACGCGTTTGGCTGCTGAGTCGGTGTCAGGTAAATCGCAGGCATTGGCAGTCCAGCACGATGCGATAACCGCCGAACAATCGCATACACTTCAGGAAGCTCAGCTTCTGACACAGGGCGGCTGCGGGTCATCAGAATGGCAATCTTACCGCTCGACCAGTAGCTGAAGAAGTTCATCACAACCCCAATCACAAGAAACACCAACATACCGGCAGAGCCGCCGACCAGGCGCCCTATCAAAACCAGAATGACCGTCAGTAAACCCATCAAGAACCACGTTTTTGCCGAGTTCACAGGCGCGACATCCTCCTAGCATAGATTAGTAGGAAACATCATCGTTGTACCTAGATTTTAGGGGAGAGGCATTTGTTTGCCAAGCTAGGATTCGTTATACTAAATGAACAAATCGAGAATTTCAAGCGCCCTGCACAACATCGAAGCCGAAGGGAAGTGAACGCATGCGACTGGGTCTTAGTATTGAATATGACGGGAAAAGTTATGACATCCTGGAATTGCCAACCGAAGCCTTTACGCAGTTGATTCCAGGCTTGTCCAAAGAACAGCTTAGCAATCTGGAACGCCGCTTTCAGCAGTATTGGCCTGACCCCACACGCTGCCGGCACCATATCCTCGGATTTGTGGGCGAACAACTGGGTGCGTCGATTGATTACGTGTTGTTGATGCATGAAACTGTCCGCTTTAATGATAAGGATATTGAGGAATACATTGAAGAACACGTGCATGAGGGAAGGCGGCCAAACTAACCGCCTTTTTTTTCATTGAGTTGGCGTTTGAGGGAGCGATTATCAGACAGTGGCAAAGATCATGGTGGTTTTCCCCGGAAATGAGCGAGGGGGAGCCGCAACACACCTTCTCGCATATGCAAAGTCCGTTGTACATGCAAGGCTTGAGGGATTGATTCAATTTATATCCCTTGGGGACGGCCCTCTGCTTGACGACCTGCAGGCCGTGTTGGCACAAGTCGAGATTGTGAGCGGATCGACAGGGGGACGCATCAAAACCCTGGCCGTCAAAATGAAACAGCAGGGGAGAGACGTCCTCTGGCATGCTCATGGCCCCCGTGCTAATTTCGTCGTGTTTATGGCGTCGAGACGCTCGAGACGTCATTTTACATCGACTGTCCATAGCAATCCGTTGCAGGACTTTCTTGGAAGCCGAGCAAAAAGTCTATTGTTCACGCGATTAAATCTATTTTGTCTGCGACGAACCGTAGGTGTATTTGTGGGAAATCGAGAATTTGCGGAATACCTGCCAAGCCGTCAGGCCTACTTTGTCCCAAACGCTATTGAACCTGTGACCGGTGCGGCATCGAGATCAGACGCCCGATTGCGTCTGTGTGAGGATCTCGATATCCCTCAAGAAAGTACTGTAATTGGAATTGTAGCCCGGCTCGATCCGGTGAAGGACCTGCGTACCGTCATCATGGCCTTACCGCTGGTGGCCAAACGGTTGGCGCGCCCTGTTCACTTGGTGATTGCGGGCCCTGGTGCACAACTTCAAGAATTGCAACGGATCGCAATCGAGAATAGCGTGGAAGCCTTTGTACACTTTCTTGGATTTGTCAAAGAGACAGAGCCACTGTACTTGGCGATGGATGCACATGTGTTGCCGTCGAAGAGTGAGGGAGAGTCACCGTTTGTCATCCTGGAGGCCGGGAATTACGGGGTGCCGAATCTCGGATCGGACATCCCTGGAATCCGTAATCTCATTGTGGATGGTCAAACAGGCTGGTTGTTCCCTGTGGGGGATGCACAAGCCCTCGCTGAACGACTGGAGTTGGTTCTCAGGAATCCGGAAGAGGCAATGAAGTGTGTGGATGCATTCAGACAGACGGTTCTGCCTCGTTTTTCACCAGCAGCGATGCTCGAAGCGTACCTTTCCGGATACGAGGCTATGGGATTTGCGGCTCTACAATCGGAATCTGAAATGGAACCTTCTCTTCAGACCTGAGGCTCATCTTGTCAGACAACTTACTACAATTGCGACAGCCATACAGTACCTCAGTACATCGTCGTAAAGGTGGCATTGGAGCGGTTGCAAAATATGGAGGAGTCACGAAAACGCCGAAATAGACTCTGGCGCAAGGCGCCGGTGACATGGATTCTGATTGCAGTGAATGTGCTCTGGTACCTTGGTATTGAAGGATTCAGAGGCCTTTCGGTAACTGGAATCGTTCAAAGCGGAGCTCTCGATTGGCCGGATGTCATTTACGGAGGTCAGTGGTGGAGGCTGTTTACGGCCATGTTTGTCCATTTGAGCTTCCTTCACATTGGTCTCAATATGGTTTCGCTGGCGTCTCTTTACGTTGTTGAGTGGCTGACCGGGAGCTTCGCGTTTCTGGTGGTGTATTTGATATCTGGCCTCATGGGGAACGTGGCGACGCTGCTTTTATCCTCTCATCAGACGATGGCGGCAGGGGCATCCGGGGCGATATTTGGCATCTTTGGCGTCGCGTTGTACATGTCCTTTAAAGGCATACTAACGAAGGCGGCACGAAATCAGTTGTTGGTGATGCTTGTCATCAACCTCGTTTATGGCTTCTCCTCACCCGATATCGGTAATACCGCGCATATCGGGGGCCTGGTGACAGGGATTCTTTGTTCCGCTGTTCTTGTCGCGAGACCACAACTGAGGATATCGAGAGTTGTTCGGTATTTGAGCATTTTATTGGCTGCTGTGTGCGTCATTGCACTTATTCTCGCTGTACCCGGACACAGTTTGGCAGTTGGTACCTGATCTATGTATAGATGCCTATCATTTCCTTGTTGCAAATTGTCGGGTGTGGTCTTATACTAGCAGTCGTAATGTCCGGCACAGGAGCTGGTTTGATTTACCTACATTTCATGGTGGGCCGGACTTGGAATCGACGTCACTTAAAGGGTTAGGACCTCTACGGACTAACTTTCCCCCGTGGTGAACATGAGGTTCCACATGTCGCACGCGACATGGATCATTCGTTGTAAAGGGGGATTTTTTGCTATGGACACAATGGGTCGTCATGTCATTGCTGAGCTTTGGGGATGTCCTGAGGACAAGCTGAACGATTTGCACAGTATCGAACGGATCATGGTTAATGCGGCACTTGAAGCTGGCGCTGAGGTAAGGGAAGTGGCGTTTCATAAGTTTGCGCCACAAGGGGTTAGCGGTGTAGTTATTATTTCCGAATCACACCTGACTATCCACAGCTTTCCCGAACACGGATACGCCAGTATTGATGTATATACGTGCGGTGACCGAATCGATCCGAACGTGGCATGTGACTACATCACCAAAGCTTTGGGTGCCACAAGATTGGAGTCGATTCAAGTCCCGCGTGGAGTCGGCCCCATTCACGTTCAAGATGTCAAGGTGCGGGCTCTCTAAGCAAATGTTTTACCAACTACGTTACTTACATGTATCAAACGAAAACAAAAATGAAAATCACGACGAGGCGAGAGTAGCACACTCTCGCCTCGTTCTCGCATTTTACTTGCTGTCCGCAAACACACGTTCATGATGCGTGGGTAAGGGTTTGTCGAGTAGCAATTTGCCGTTTCCTGCGTCAACAACGCAAAGGTACCGGTCCTCGTCGTCCTCGGCTACACCGACATAAACAAGGCTTGTTCGGATGTTTCTCAACTGCACGTGTGATACTTTCATGCCTGGGTGAGCGGCAGTGATCGCTTTCGTGGCATCAGCTTGTGAACATTTCGCGTATTTTTTGAGCTTATCGGTGTACGCGGTCCGACTTGCAACGTATGCGTCCCTAAGGGCTTCGCGTGAAACCTGTACACTTGATCGGATATTGAACTCGCGATTTTCCCCATGCTCTTCTGGAGCGTCCATGATATAGGCAGGGCTGACTGAGCTAGCTGTTGTTGTATCACTAGGCTGGTTTGGAGCGATTCCGCTTCGCTGAAGATCATCAGCTGCCCACACCGTTGGCATCACAAGAGACAAAGAACAAGCTGTCGCAGCGGCGAACAGCGCACTTTTCCACTTCATTCATCAATTCCTCCTCAAAACGTTTGTGGGTAGGTTACCCATCAGAGGGAGAAAATATTTATGTTCATAAGAAAAAATTTCCTCTTGATCTTTTGCTGACGAGGTATGTATAATAGGCAATGTCCCTCAGCGAGAGGGTAATGCGGAACAGAAATTCAGCGAATGCAAACGAAGTTCAGCGAAGGCATATAAGGAAAGTATAATATGGGGGATTAGCTCAGCGGGAGAGCACTGCGCTGGCAGCGCAGGGGTCAGGGGTTCAAATCCCCTATCCTCCACCAAGAATGTCTGGGATATTCCAGACTCATTACAGAGGGTTGTGCCATCTGGAAACGGACGGTCAACCCTTTGTTGATCTCGTCGTCGCGTACAACGGACCTTCGCTGCAAAGAGCCTTTTGTTCCGTCGGGAAAATGGGCCCGGTTGTCAGATGTTGTAACGAAAAGTGGGTTGACACCAGGCGGTCAAATAAGGTATATTCATCACTGTTCTTGTTTTCGACGACTAAGGCTCGGTAGCTCAGTCGGTAGAGCAGAGGACTGAAAATCCTCGTGTCGGCGGTTCGATTCCGTCCCGAGCCACCATCAGTTGAAACGGACTTGCGTTTAGACTGGTTGAACAGAAGTGAAAACGTTGCGGAAGTGGCTCAGGGGTAGAGCATCGCCTTGCCAAGGCGAGGGTCGCGGGTTCGAATCCCGTCTTCCGCTCCAATATGGCGCCATAGCCAAGTGGTAAGGCAGAGGTCTGCAAAACCTCGATTCGCCAGTTCGAATCTGGCTGGCGCCTCCAACGTAAAACCCTAGTGTACCAAGGCTTTCCGGGATTCTCGGAAAGCCGGTTTTTTATCTAGGGAGGCTCCGTGGGAATCTCGTGGGAATCTCGGTTTTGGGAACCCATCCATCAAATACGTTTCTTTAACCGCTCAGATTGGCCGAAAATTACTTGTCCGTAATCATTGGCAACTTCTTCGCGCTGCTTGTCAACGACATGAATGTAGATGTTCTCAGTTGTTGATGTGTTGACGTGGCCTAGACGGTCTGATATTGCTTGCGTAGGTACCTGCATCTGGTACAGAATTGTCGCATGGGTATGCCTCACATCATGAATGCGAATGCGAGGAACACCCGCCCGATTGACTGCTCGTAAGAATTGTTTGTGGATGGTTGTGTACGGCACAGGGGAGCCGTCCTCTCGACAAATGACAAGTCCCTGATCCTTGTAGTCACTACCCATCCTCAATTTGTCCTCGGCTTGCAGAAGCTTGTGTTTTCGTAATTCATTAACGGTGTACGGGTCTATTCTGACAGGCCGCTTACTGCGATGATTTTTTGTCGTCTCTAGCTCACGAATGCCTCCCTTTTTCTCCACCATTGTTTGGCGTATGAAGATACGGCCTGCATCGAGATCAACGTCAGACCAAAGTAATCCACACATTTCAGCCTTTCGCGCGCCGCTCATTCCCAACAAAAGAAATGCAATGAAATATTGCTCGTTGCGGGCTTCATCGAGGAACTTTTCCAACTGTGCCGGAGTCCAAACTTGATGTTCGTGATCATCTGGCTTTGGACAACGTACAGCTTCAAGTGGATTTTTCGAAATCAAATCCAATTGAAGAGCCTCTGAGAACGAACCATGTAGCATGTGGTGCAAGTGTCGAACTGATCGTTTACTCAGTGGCTTTTCACCACCAAGAAGTGTCGTGTACATCGACCGAATGTGCTGTGCAGATAGCTTCTGAAGCTCAATTTGGCCGATATTTGGTATGGCGTGGCGATAGGTCAACCAACGATACTGTTTGAGTGTGTTATAGCGCGTCCCATCAATCTCCCTAGAAGCTAACCATTCTGTTAGATACTCCGCCACAGTTTGCTTACTTGGTTCGATAAAAGTATTTGTTTGCAGCTGACGGATAGCCTCACAGCGTGCCCGGTATGCTGCCTGCGCGGTTTTGAAGCCCCCAATCTTGTCGTACTTCTTCTTTCCGTTCACCCATCCGCGATACAGACTGTACCTCCACCCATTGCCATGTGGTTCCACGCCCGGATACTTTGCCATGTTCTCGTCCTCCATTTTCAAAATGAAAATTGAAATCGTATGAGTGTAGACGAGAACCGCCCAAGATCGCCTCCCTTCCGGGAAAAAAGTTGGAGAACACGGTTCAATTTTATCTCTTCCTATTCAACGAGTGGAATCTAAGGCCAACAAACTTTCGAGAAGAACATGATTTCTTGTTGCAACAAACACGAGCACCCTTATTTGCTTCTGAAGGGAACAAACGGGATGACAAGTTTTAACCGTTTGGACGATTAACATCTACACAGTTTGTGCCATTTCTACCACTGGGAATTACACGGAAGAACTCGGAGTTTGACGACGGCTTGTGCGAGTACGTTTAGACAGAGCTAACCTAAAGAGACTGCTAGGACATGGGGAGGAGGAGCGCAAATACGACGCGGCGTTCCGGGTTTATTCGGAACGCCGCGTTTAGATGTATCTCAGAACGGGAATGTTATTGTCGGTTATCCATCAATCTCGTGCATATCATCACGAAAACAACCAGAACATTTTGTGTCTGTGTCGTCTTTCTGGGTTGTGAGTACATGAGAATAGATGTCGAGCACGGGCGGTGTCAGCATCAAACTTACAAATGTGTGACGAATATTGTTGAAGCGAATCTCCGGCAACTCCGACTCCTTCAGGAGTTTGTACCAGTGGTGGCAGAGACTCCTTTCACGGAGTGGTGTTCCATCCTGTTTGCAGATTACGAGATTATGGTCTTGGTAGTCAGGCCCAACAAATCGTGCTTTCTCAGATTGTGTTGTCTTGTGTGACCGTAAAACTGTGGTCAAGGATGGAGTTAGCGGTACAATACGTCGCCCGGAAATCAGTTCACAGCTATAACCAAAAGAGTTGGTGCGTTTGACGTGTAATTTGGCACCTTCAAGGTCTACGTCGGACCATTTCAACCCAAGAATTTCGCCCCATCTCATTCCTGTCTCAAGGGCAAGGACAAAAGCAACATAGTAACGATTACCTCGAGCGACATTCAGAAATGCAGTTGCTTCTTCTATAGTCCAAACTTTGATTTCAGGCTTGCCGGTTTTGGGTGCTTCGACGGCGGCTGCTACATTTCTCACCACGGCTCCCCGTTGCAGTGCTCCGTTCAGTGCCTCGTGTAAAATGCGATGCACATGGATCGTTGAACGAAGTGAGAGGGGTTTGTCACCATTACGAAGTGAGTTGTAAAAAGACTGCACATGTTGTGGTGTCAACGATTGCAATGGAACGGAACCAAGGACAGGAACTATGTGATAATTTATCATCCATCTGTACTGCCTCATCCTCCCGTAACGAACCACCGTTGCCTTATCTTGTAGCCATTCAGCAAGATATTCTCCAACGGTCATCTGGGTTGGTTCAACGAACGTTTCGTTGTCCACGGAGCTTAAAATTTCGCGCATGGCTTTCTGGGCTTCTTGCTGAGTTAGAATTCCCCCTTTGCGTAAGTACCTCCTTTTGCCGTTCTCGACACCCAAGTAGATTGCATAACGCCATGTTTCTCCCTGTTTTTGAACTGATCCTTTCACTCTGCATTCCTCCGTCTGGTAGGTTCTTCGAGAAATCGAAGTGACTGAGCATATACCAAACGCTAATGAGATCGTCTGCCATTTCCGAACAAAGTTTATTCTGACAATTCAAATCACCTTATCAAACAATATGTATTAGAGGAAGAGAAACGTATTTTTGCGTAAAGACGAGATTTTTTTCAACTTTTACTCCCATTGAGCGGATTTTAATGACGTTTTTGGGAACGGAACGAGTATGCTTACCCGCTTCACCAAATCAAAGCGGATGAGGAGATGGAAAGGATGAGGAAGTCTTTGACACCGGAAGAGGTAGCCCAGTTGCTTGCCAAGGAATTCTTAACCCCTGCAGAGGTTGCAAAACTAATGAGGCTTGACAAAAAAACGGTTTATGCGCTTCTAAACAAGGGTGATTTGCAGGGCAAAAAATGGGGAAACAACTGGAGGATTCACCGGAGTCAGATTCAGGCGTAACAAGTTGGTAGTACGTGAACAAATCAATCTGATGTAATTGAGACGGTCCTACCACAAGCGAAGGCTCGGTATTAGCGACCTTCACTGAAGAAGGGGCCGTCACAAATCTTTTTGCTTCTGAAATTGAGATTGCAGGTGTCGTAACTTCCGAAGTGGACGTCACTTATCTGCGATTACCTGAAACCTGCGAAAAGCTGTTGGGAACGGAAAAGACGTAGGTTGCGTCAAATAGGCTGTGCCGGGAAAGTCGCACGCGGCAACGAGTCTCTTGAGTCATTAACTGACAGATCGGAACTAGGGTAACGTAAACAAGAGCAATGACGACAGTAAAATCGTTGCCAAGGGACAGAGTGAAATCAAGCCCGAGCTGTGGGAACCGAAGACGGGTCGACACGGTTAAAAGTTCATCCTTAGGCGGGGCAATGACGTGAAGGTACATCGGCATGACTTTAAAAAGGCGCGTTTTTGACGCCAAGAAAAATGCACGTTGCGACGAGCTAACACAGACGCCATTTGTGGCCCACCAAGGCTCGTATCGCGCAGGGAGTCCTTAGTAGTGCGAATTCAGCACCAACAACAAAATAGTAAGCAAGGTAACAGGTGACAATTTCGCACCAGAAACGACAAAAGGACGTCGCCTGTGGGAGTAGGCAAGAGCGTTGACCGAACATAAGTCTCAAGCTCCTACTGTGGTTTGGAAGTGAAAGCGGTTAGGTGCTTGGAGTCGTAAGACACTCTTAGTAGTGGAATGCAGACCGTCGTGAAGCGGGGATGGGGGGTTAAAATGGTTACTCTTGACGACCACACGGCAATAATTTTAGCAATGATTGTTACGGAAAAAGCTAATCAGTTCCTCATTTTTGGCCTGCAAGTTTGATGCTAATTTGACGCTAAGTTTAGATCAACTTTATGCAAATCAAGGGATCGATAGAGCCTACTCAGGGTATGCTTGAAGCGGATGACTTGGTTCTAGGAATTCAGAGCTAGACTGAGGCAGCCAGAGCTAGACTGAGGCAGCCAGAGCTAGACTGAGGCAGCGAGTAAATCGGCACACGAGACATACGAGTATAATCACGTTGCATAGAGCTCCCTGAAATCATGATGGGGAGAAGCTATAGGCTAGGTGAATTTCGAAGGAAGTGGCTGCAGGCTGCTTCATCTTTTCGCGTTGTACTGATGAATCTCGGCGCATATGTGGCACGTATCACCGACATGGGTTTGCCTTTCAAAACAGAACCCAGATACGTCGGTAGGCGGAGAGGACTGGCTACCACCTGTCGAACAGCATCGAGCAGCCGTGTGTTTACCTTGGACAGATGACTCACGGGGACAACTTATTTGGCCAATCCAGTACCAAGCTCGAGAAACGAGTTTCCGATCGACTCGTCCTGAATCCTAGAACCAAGTCGTCCAGTCAAATTCTACTGACAGTAAGATTATAAGGGACCCAGATTATCGCCATTTTATCTCCTTTTTATCTCATTTTTAACGCTAAATTATCACCATATTAACAGTCGTTGATGCTGGAATTGTTAGAGTCTCATGTAGTGGTGTAAATTCCAAGGCTGGATCTTGACGAGAAAGCCATCGAGTGCAATCTACTAAAGGTGACGAGCAAATAGTAGAGGAGGCACGTCGATGGCTTCTACAGACAAGAT
>NZ_LJCO01000098.1 GCF_001399675.1 Paenalicyclobacillus ferrooxydans | reverse complement strand
ACGGACATGGTATACGACAAGACAACAGGTCACATTGTCCCTGTTTTGAAGGGACACAAAAAGGGTGCTGTGATGACGGTTTACACAGAACATCCTGCGGATCCGATACCTAATTACTATTTCTTGGACGAGCATGGTTTTGTGAGTCAAGTTCGTCGTACTCAAACGGGAATTTTTTCGGTTCCAGTGCAAGGGACGGGTTCATCTGAGCCGTCATTGACATTGTTTGTTGCACGTATTCCGGTAAGCATCCTTGAGGAGATTGTAAGCACGTTTAGAGCTGAGCCAGATATTGAACAACTGGCGTATGTTATTTGGGACATGGACCAGCACTATTCGGTTTACTGGCCAGACCAAACATCCTCTGCAGTAAGCGTTGAGGCCCAAGAGGGTTTTATGGAGACGGATGAACGGTTTATCGTACTTCAAATTCATTCACATGGTCGTTTACCTGCGTTTTTTAGCAAGCAGGATGATGCCGATGAAATTCGTACAGGGTTGTACGGAGTTGTAGGGCTTTGCCACCAAGCGTATCCGGAAATCAGGTTTCGCATGTCATGTGGGGGCAAGTTCCAGAGCGTGGCACCCGGAGAAATCTTTTCGGGTGCCATTCGGTGCGGGGTGGTGAGATAAGTATGACCATATCACCTGTACGCGTCATTGATCCGGAAAAAACGCGATTAGTATTGATTGGTGTTGGTGGGACGGGCGGCTATGTGCTTCAGCAGGTAGCCCGCCTGCTCTATTCATTGAGGGAGCAGGGAAGACGTATCCCAAGTGTGCTTTTATTTGATGGGGATGTGGTTGAGCAGAAGAACCTGCTTCGTCAATATTTCTTGGAACAGGATATCGGTCGAAAGAAGGCTGAGGTCCTAGCCGAGCGGTATTCGCGAGCCTATGGGATTGATATTGCAGCGTAC
>NZ_LJCO01000087.1 GCF_001399675.1 Paenalicyclobacillus ferrooxydans | reverse complement strand
TCTAACGGTTGTAATGACTGGATGGACACCCGGAGTTGAATATCCATTTGTCTTTCGTGAGCGGACGTATCTCATACAGACGCCTGTTATCGTTTATCGAGTGCGTTGGAGCAACAGCAAAAAGGCGGTCACAGAACTGTCTTTAGCGGTATCGACTGATACAAATGTAACCGCGACATCGACACTGTTTCGGTGGCCGTTTTCAAATGTGTATCGCGATCAGCGGGTATGCTGGACAGCCGAAGTCTCTTGTGAGTTAAGAGAGGTCGTTGAGCGAGGAGTGTTTGGCTTTTTACAAACGCCCAACAACACGCATCTGTACGGCTTAGGTGTTTCGCACAACGCACCCTATCGAGACTACGACGAGTTTCTTGGTGCAGTGCAAGCAAATCAGGGTGTGAATGCCGACTGGTTGATTCCCGCAGGAAAAACCGTGAGTGAGTTCCATCAGGCTTAGTCGGAATGACTGCCTAAAACATATCAACGAAAAAGGGGACATGTTTGTCATGACCATGAACGCACAAACCACAATTTTTGACGCTTTGCCGGAAGAAGAGCGTAATCAATTGATTCCGGTGGATATGACAAAAACGGGGACATCGATAAAGCCCGCCCAGAAAGCAAAATCTGGCGCATCGGTGAAGTCTGCTGAAGAGCCTGAACCAGATGAATACGAGATTGACCGTGTGGTTTATTACGCCGGTCATCGTAAAGTGGTTCCAAGTCGAACGATGAAACTGGAAGAGGTTCGTGCTTGGTTGGAGAGCGAGCACTTTCCTGAACTAACCAAAGAACGTACGGACATGGTATACGACAAGACAACAGGTCACATTGTCCCTGTTTTGAAGGGACACAAAAAGGGTGCTGTGATGACGGTTTACACAGAACATCCTGCGGATCCGATACCTAATTACTATTTCTTGG
>NZ_LJCO01000091.1 GCF_001399675.1 Paenalicyclobacillus ferrooxydans | reverse complement strand
ACGCCGCCAGCGTTCGTCCTGAGCCAGGATCAAACTCTCAAAGTTGAGAAGTTTGCTCTCTTCGTTGCCGAAGATGCTCACTTCGAATCTGTACGTTTCACTCTCTGCGTGTGTTTAGTTTTCAAGGTACCAACTTCTCTTCGCTAATCCGGTTCACACTCACGTTCTTTCAAACTTAAGTTGGACTCGAATCAACTTGTTTCTTCACCACCGCTCTTAAAGCGGTGAGAAACAGATTACCACGAGCCGTCACGCGATGGCAAGGGCAATTTTTTCCGGTTCGACAAGTGATGGAAGCGCTTTAGCGGATACGATTTATCGGATCCACTATGTGCCTAAGGCGTACGCCCCAGCACATGACTTACACTTGTGAAGAATCACCTGTTTTTCCGGTCTTCATGCAAGCAATTTATAAACTTGCTGGTGGGCCTAAGAGGACTTGAACCTCTGACCTCACGATTATCAGTCGTGCGCTCTAGCCAGCTGAGCTATAGGCCCTCGATATGGCGGAGCTGACGGGATTCGAACCCGCGGTCTCCTGCGTGACAGGCAGGCATGTTAGGCCTCTACACCACAGCTCCATTGAATATTGATGGGTCATGAAGGAATCGAACCTTCAACCTGCCGATTAAGAGTCGGATGCTCTGCCAATTGAGCTAATGACCCATACTTGGTGACCTTACGGGGATTCGAACCCCGATTACCGCCGTGAGAGGGCGGCGTCCTAACCATTAGACGATAAGGCCGTGGCTGCCGAACTAGGACTCGAACCTAGACTAACTGAGTCAGAGTCAGTCGTGCTACCATTACACCATTCGGCAATCATGAACAGCATCCATACATTACATGAATGTTAGCCGTTCATATATTTGAATCTGGTGACCCCAAGGGGATTCGAACCCCTGTTACCGCCGTGAAAGGGCGGTGTCTTAACCGCTTGACCATGGGGCCATTTTTCATTTGCGCTTAGTGGCGCGAGAAGTAGAGTAACACGGAACCTATCGTTTGATCAAGCCCCAATCAAACAGTCGAAATGTTTCTCCAAAATAGATAAGATACCCGGTTCAGAAAGACGTAGGACTAGTCCTGTCTCCTCGCCCTGACTTTGAACTGTTTCCCCAGGGTTTCGTCGTCACTTGTCGCGGTCTCCAATCACCTGGTATATCGCCATTCCTGCCTTGCACCGCATGCATTTACGCCTGATCATTTCGCCTGTTCCGAATCATTTAGCCCGTATTGTATATTTCAACAGAATGCGCTTTCTTCTTGGAGAACCGCGCATTACAATTGGTGGAAACAGGCCCTATGCAACAAATCAATCACCTTACTCCCTGCGTAAAGGAGTGCTTTGATTGAATCGTCAGCCATTGCCCATTCGCGTGCTCGCAAGTCTCCCAGACAACATGACATTTGAAGTCTCATGGAATCGAGACAAAGTCGCTTTTTTCAGCAATCGAACAGGACGGATTGAACTCTACGTGCTCTATTTAGCATCTCGGGAGGTTGTACAGCTCACGGACGGCGAAGCCCCAACTTGCGTGATGGCTGGGTTTTTCAAGCAATGAAAATACGAACAACCTGCGCAATTCGGACGGTTATCTCGTTGACAAGAATGGCTCTGCTGCGCGAAAGGTCTTCAGCACCTCGAGCGACTCGCGGGATAGTTTTGGCGCATGGCATCCGTCCGGGGAGCAGATGCTCGTCTCATCAGACGTCAGCGGTGTATCTCGAGCCGGGATCCTTACCATTGAAACAGGAGCGGTTCAGTGGCTTGGTGCAGAGGGCGTCGAAGAACACCCCGGTCGATTCAGTGACAGCGGGGACTGGTTATTTACGGTTCAGAACGTGGATGCCACGCTTAAACCTGTCCTGTATCAGACTAAATCCGGTGACGCACGTACTCTGAAATTGCCGGCCGGTCTGGCACAGGTCTTAGCCTTTGTTGAAAATGACGCCAAACTCATCATCAATCTGACAGCATCAAATCGACGCGCGGAACTCATTCTCTACGATCTCGCGTCCGACACTTACGAGATCCTTCTCCCTGCTGACTACGGCTCCATCGACCCCTCTCTCTTTGTCGAAGCACGACACATCCGTTACCCGTCGGCAGATGGGAGTATGGTCCCAGCCATTCTCTGGCTTCCGCATGACATTCAACCAGGTGACAAGTTGCCTGCCCTTTTATACATCCACGGCGGTCCGACTTCGCAGTGGTTTCAGGCCTTCGATTCTTTTGCACAGTTGCTCGTCAGCCGCGGCTTTGCTGTCTTAATGCCAAATCCCAGAGACTCCACAGGCTACGGCGTGACCGGGCGAGACGCCTGCATCAAGGACTGGGGCGGCAAGGACCTGGATGAGGTCGCCGCCGGGGCAGAATACTTGGCCGAGCTAGATTTCATTGACAAAGAGCGGATGTCCATCTACGGCGTATCGTACGGTGGTTACATGACGTACATCGCGGCGACCAAGCGACCGGAACTCTTCGAAGCGGCTATCG
Source organism: Paenalicyclobacillus ferrooxydans (assembly GCF_001399675.1). Classification (GTDB taxonomy): domain Bacteria; phylum Bacillota; class Bacilli; order Alicyclobacillales; family Alicyclobacillaceae; genus Alicyclobacillus_B; species Alicyclobacillus_B ferrooxydans. Next base: position 70,081 of record NZ_LJCO01000091.1, on the reverse strand, counting down.
CATATGTCGGTATCACGGATCAGCACAAGCTGTACGAGGAAGACATGCCGCATTTTCAATATTACTTACGGCAACAAATGGGCGATCCGGTATCCGACCACGACCTCTGGCGCGACCGCAGATGGCAGACTTTCTCGAGAGACGGTTGCAGGGGACAGAAAATACGCTACAGGTCTCCTGAAGCAATCCTGAAACACCTGTGGGAGGTCTCTGAAGTCAGGGGCCGCCCACAGGTTCTTTACTGCCTTTCCGGCATGCACGGAGGTTTTGGGCGAACCGGATGGTACACGGGCTGCCACATGGCATCCTGCACGGCCTGAATGATGTCCTCATGTTCCATGCCCGCGGCCCCATCACGGGCAGCAGCCTTGGCAACTTCCACTGCAACGGTAGCCGAGACAGCCCGCAAGTCCTCAATGGATGGTAAGAGCGATGCACCTCGCTTCGTAACGTCTACCATGTTCGCCACGGCATACGCCGCCGCCTCCAGCATTCCATCGGTGACACGGTCAGCTTTTGCAACGATGGTGCCTAAGCCGATACCCGGGAAAACAAAGGCGTTATTCGCCTGACCAATCACGTACTTGACGCCCTTGTAGCAAACAGGTTCAAACGGGCTGCCCGCGGCTACGAGAGCTCTTCCATCTGTCCATGCAATGATGTCAGCGGGTCTGGCTTCCGACGAAGACGTGGGATTGGACATCGGCAAAATCACAGGTCGTTCTACGTGTTCAGCCATCTCCCGTACAATTTTCTCTGTAAACGCACCAGCCACAGTCGACGTACCAATCAAAATCGTCGGATGAACTTCACGGATAACGTCAAGCAATCCGATAGAGTCGCCTGCACCGGTTCGTTTCCACTCTGCGGCTTCTGCTGCATCACGCGTAAACGGCTTTTGAAAGTCACGAAGCCCTTCCGTCTTCTCCATTAACAATCCAGGCCGATCAACCAGCCAAAACCGACGATTCGCCTCATTCAGGGACATACCCTGCCGAGCGAGTGCATCTCTGATCTGCTCCGCGATCCCGATCCCTGCCGATCCCGCCCCGAAAATCACAATCCGATGATCTCTTAAGGGAATCCGCGATGCACGGACCGCCGCAAGAACCACAGCCAGAGACACAGCACCAGTCCCTTGAATGTCATCATTGAAGGTCCGAACCTCGTGCCGGTATTTGTCCAGAATCGGGCGAGCGTTAGGGATTGCAAAATCTTCCCAGTGGAGAAGCGCATTTGGGAACATTCTCGAGGCGGTTTTAACATATGCATCAATGAACGCATCGTACCGCTCACCGCGAACGCGCGAGTGGCGGTTGCCGATGTAGAGCGGGTCATTTAATAAACGTTCATTGTTGGTGCCTGCATCGAGTACGACAGGAATCACCCGATTCGGCTCGATTCCTGCAGCGGCGATGTACACAGCGAGCTTGCCATTGGAGATCTCAATGCCGCCAACGCCCCAATCGCCGATACCGAGGATCCGCTCCCCGTCAGTGGCGACAATCAGATCGATATCGTCCGAATCTGCCTCGAAGTTGTGAAAGGCTTCTTCGATGCCATCGGGATCATCAATGGAAAGATAGACGCCCCGCGAACGCTGGTACTCATGGCTGTATCGTTGAATGGCCGTGCCGACAGTCGGTGTATAAATGATTGGCACCATTTCTGAGAGGTGCTCCGTTATCAAGCGATAAAACAAAACTTCATTGCGGTCACGCAGGGCCATGAGGTACACATGCTTGAACAAGTCATTTTGTTGCGCTGAGTACTGCTCGTATGCTCGCCTGGCCTGCTCGTCAATCGTCAGTACCTTCGGGGGTAATAGTCCTTTGAGTCCGAGTGCTTGTCGCTCCTCAAGGGTAAACGCGGTGCCTTTATTCACCAATGGTGACTTTAACAGCTCCGCCCCCCGCAAACTGGTCTCTACTTCTCCGCTCCCAGAAACACACCATCTGCGCATTACGAAGTCTCCTTCCACTCACAATGTCCCCGGTACTAGACGAGCAGATACCCTCAGTAGCTGCAGGTCATCCCCTGAGCTGAGCCGCTTCGCAGAAACAATTGAAGTGTACTTGGTGTCGAGTCCACATTAACACCAAACCGTATGCGTGGATCCGAATCTCATGCGTCGAATTCAACAACTTCGTGTCAGAAGGACTCGAGCTTTTATTCGCGAAGTTCTACTAGGTTAAGGTCTAGAGTTAAGGTTTACAGTTAGGTTTACAGTTAGGTTTACAGTTAGGATTCAGAGTTAAGATTATAGGTACGTTCAGAGTAAAGGAGGATTTCACACCATGGAGGCACCGAAGGCGAAGAAAATTCCTCATACCCTGGAGATCCACGGGGACGTCCGTCAGGACGAATACTACTGGCTCAACAACAAGATGAACCCCGAGGTCATCGCGTATTTGGAGGCAGAAAATCAGTATTACGAGGAAACCATGAAAGCGCTTGAACCCCTGTCAAACCGTCTCTTCGAGAAAATGGTAGACCGGATCCCGGAAGCAGAAACAAAAGTCCCTGTTCAGTCAGGTTCGTATTTCTACTACACCCGACTTGAAAAAGACCTGCAGTACCCTGTCTACGCAAGAAAAAAGACGTCAAAGAGGGCGGAACTGGACAGTGTCGCTGAAGAAATCGTGCTGGACCTCAATGCGCTGGCAGAAGACGGCGGGTATCTAAGTGTCACTGTTCAACGCGTGAGCCCGGACGGCACTCGTCTGGCATACCTTGAGAACCGTGATGGAACGGATCGCTACACCGCGTACATAAAGGACCTGACGACCGGGGAGTTGCTTGCGGACCGGATCGACAATGTGTTTATCGGCGGTAGTCTGGAGTGGGACGCCACGGGGAGTCACCTGTTTTACGTGACTGTGGACGACACACAGCGGCCTTATCAGTTGTGGCGGCATGCCGTTGGGGAGACGGGCGATGACGTTCTCCTTTACGAGGAGACGGACATCACCTATACTCTCGGGCTTGCTAAGTCCCGAAGTGGCAAATACCTCTTCGCCCAGTCTGAAAATAAGGAAACGAGCGAAGTTCGCTATCTCAATGCCGAAGAACCAATGGGATCGTTTCAATTGTTTGATGCACGTCGAGTCGGGGTCCAATACGAAGTCGAACACCACGGCAACGCGTTCTTGATCCTGACCAACGAAGGGGCGTCCAATTTTACGCTCCTCCATTGCCCCACCGACGACACCAGCGTCAGTGCAAGGCAAGAAGTCTTCCCATACGACAGTAACCGTTATCTGCAGGGTCTGTATCCGTTTCAAGATGCTGTACTGCTGTCCGGACGCGAAGGGGGCCTTACCGAGGTCTGGGTGTACCGGAACGGCCATCTCAAAAAGCTGGTCTGGGAGGAACCGTTGTACACGGTCTCCATTGGCGAAAACCGGAGCTACACGACGACTGAGGTTCTCATTCAATATGAATCTACATTGACGCCGAAGACGACTTTCGGGGTTAACTTGTTGACAGAGGAACAGACCTGTTTGCAGGTCTCACCCGTCCCTGGTGCGTACGACGTCAGTCAATACCGTCAGGAGCGTTTGTGGGCAACAGCGAGAGATGGCGTGAAGGTACCACTGTTCACTGTCTACCGCGTTGGCAGTCTCGACAATGGTCCGGCACCGCTCGTTCTTTATGGATACGGATCATACGGGGCCAACAGTGATCCTCACTTCGATCCGATGCGTCTGCCCCTTCTTGACGCGGGCGTGGTTATGGTGACGGCGCAAGTCCGTGGCGGATCGGAAATGGGACATAGTTGGTACGAAGATGGCAAGTTCCTCAACAAGAGAAATACCTTTACAGATTTCGTTGCAGCGGCGGAAGACCTGATTGCAAGGGGCTATACCACGTCGTCAAAACTCGCCGCCCAAGGCGGGAGTGCCGGCGGCCTGTTGATGGGTGCCGTAGCAAACCTTGCCGGAGACTTGTTTCAAGTCATGATGCCAGCCGTACCTTTTGTGGACGTGGTGACAACGATGCTGGATGAGTCCATCCCGCTCACCACCCTCGAATGGGATGAGTGGGGCAATCCGAACGACCCGACGTATTACGCCTACATGAAGTCGTACAGCCCGTACGACAACGTCGAGGCAAAGGCATATCCGCACATGCTGGTCACTACAGGGTTGAACGATCCTCGCGTAGGTTACTTCGAGCCTGCCAAGTGGGTCGCTCGTTTACGTGCGATGAAGACGGACACGAACACCTTGCTGCTGAAGACCAACATGGGCGCAGGACACTTCGGTGCGTCGGGTCGTGTGAACCGGATCAAAGAGCTGGCAACGCAACTGTCCTTCATGCTCGACAAAATCGGCATAACGGAAGATGACCTGAAATAATCGTCCACTCGTGCACAACCAGGGGGCCTCTGGGTCCCCTGGTTGTCTGTGAGTAATCTATGGTCGCAACTTGTAAAAAAATGTGGGTTGATAGAAGTGTATGTCGTTAGTATAATTCGACATAAATAACAAAAATCCAGTCCGAATCGCAAGAGCGGGGGATTCTTTTCTGGGGTGAATCGCGGCATATCGCTGCGTAGGGAAATCCTTCAACCGAACCCGACAACTAACCTCGTAGGACGCTGAAGGAGTTATCAGCTTGAACAAGAAAAGTCTTATTTCTCTGTGTGCTGGTGCAATCAGTGCTAGCGCTGCTATTCTCATGACTCCCTCTTCTGCGTTAGCTAGTACCACAGTAAATCCATCCACTTTCAGTCAAAAAGCTATTATCTATAATCAGCAAGTAGTGAACAAACCTTACGGTTTTGTACAGGACAATACGACATACCTACCAATCTGGTACCTCATGCAAGCCCTCGATCAACTAAACATTCACAGCACCTGGCAAAACGGTACGTGGAGCTTAACGACTTCAAGTGCTCCAAACCTGACGAATGTCCAGGCAGGAAACGGCTCAAACTCTATCACCATCAATGGATCACTCGTGCAGAAGATAGATGACCTTGTTGCAACGGACCCTTCATCAGGCACCTCGACTACATACATGCCGGCCTGGTACGTCATGCAGGTCTTAAATCGTTTAAACATCCACTCCGATTGGACCGGCACCGTCTGGCAGTTTTACACCGGCAACACAGCTCCCGCTATAGGCAACCTGGACGTTCAATTAAACGCGCGTCCACCTGTTCAACGCTCCGTAAACATAACCTCTCTCGGCCAGGAAATCGTCAATTACGCCAAGCAGTTGATTGGAACACCATACGTATGGGGTGGAACAACACCAAATGGATTTGATTGCTCTGGCTTTGTCCAGTACGTATTCAACCACTGCGGCGTATCTCTGCCGCGAACTTCAGAAGCACAAGCTCAGGTTGGTTCTATGATCAACAAGCCCAGCCTTCAGGCTGGCGATCTTGTGTTCTTCAACACCGACGGCTCGGCGTTCTCACACGTTGGCATCTATGTTGGAAACGGCGAGTTCATCTCGTCAACGACATCCAGAGGTGTTCAAATCCGGAGCTTGAGCGACCCATACTACTGGGGCTCGCGCTTTGACAGAGCAACGAACCCCGGCTTGTAAAAACCAGGGTTTATCCGACAACTAAGTTCGTCGTAATCTAGAGCCCCAATCTACAGCCCCAATCTACAGCTCACGTATGAATAAGTGGAGCTGAGGATGGGGCTCTGTTGGTTGCGGCTCTGGTGGGTGGGGGCCACAGAGGAACTCAGTTCCGCTAAATCCGACCCGTCACGCACACATCGCCCCTACAGAGGAACTCAGTTCCGCTAAATCCGGCCGTCACGCACACATCGCCCGTACAGAGGAACTCAGTTCCGCTAAATCCGAGCCGTCACGTACCCCTCGCACCCACAGAGGAACTCAGTTCCGCTAAATCCAGCCCGTCTAGCATACCCCGCCCCCACAGAGGAACTCAGTTCCGCTAAATCCAGCCCGTCTAGCATACCCCGCCCCCACAGAGGAACTCAGTTCCGCTAAATCCAGCCGGCGCGCACACCTCAGCCACCGCGCTCATCTCGCAATTAACATAAGAAAGCCCGCACGTTGTGCGGGCTCTCCGAATCTTATTGTCCGTCCAAGCAGTTAGGTTTGATAACCAGGTACTCCAGGTCGGTTCATTGACCGGGTACTCCAGGTAGATTCGACAGCCAGACAGCCAGTTACGCGCTGTTGCATTAGTCGCCAATCGAAGGATTGACATCCACCTTTGCGGATACACGGTTTTGCACAGCCTGTACATCTGAGGTGCGCAACCCGCTTCGAATGCCCCAAGCGTAGAACACCAGCGACCCAACAGCGACAACAATCATGTCTACACCATACGGCAACACACCGATGCCGCCAAACTTGGTACTACCGAAGTACGACGCAGCCATCATAAACACCAGGTACACAACCAGCCAAAGGCCTGACTTCACGTGGCGACCAAAGTCCTTCCAGCCGTCCTTAGCCTGGTAATAGAGGAAGATTGGCAAGCCAACAACCATCACAAACAGGACTTGTCCCGTAAGCGGCCACTTAGCCCAGTACAAAATCAGCGATGCGAGCATAAATGCTGCGGGAGCAATCCATTTCATACCTTTGACACGCAGTGCACTGTCGAGCGATCCCGCTGTTTTACGCAACGACACAGCCGCAACTGGACCTGTGACGTAGGAAATCAGTGTAGCTACCGAGATCACCCCTGCAAGGGTTCCCCAACCGCGGAACAAGACCAGGAACACGTACGCAATTGCGAGGTTCAGCCACATCGCACGACGCGGAACCTTGTAAAACGGGTGTATCGTACCAAAAATCTTCGGGAACCAACCGTTCTCTGTCATGCCGAATACCATTCGGGATGTTGTCGCAGTATAAGTAATGCCTGTACCCGATGGTGAGATAAACGCGTCTGCAAACAAGACTATCGCCAGCCAATTCAGGCCGAGTGCCATTGCAAGATCCGCAAACGGCGACTTCAAGCTGATCCCGCTCCAACCGCCGGAAAGCATGCTTGGCTTCACGGCACCAATGAAGCCAGTTTGCAGAAGGAGGTAAATGACGCCGGAAATCAAAATTGATCCAACGACCGCACGCGGCACAGTGCGACTCGGGTTCTTTGCCTCACCCGCAAAGTTCACCGGGCTCTGGAAACCGTTGAAAGCGAAGATAATTCCGGAGGTTGCAATGGCAGTCAGAACGCTTGACCAGCCATTCGGTACAAATCCTCCCGTGCGCGTGAAGTTGCTGGAGTGAAATCCTGCCACGATTAAACCAATCGCTGTTACAGCTGGAATAATCAACTTAAAAATAGTGATAAAGGAGTTTACACGAGAAAACAGTTGCACGGTCCAATAGTTCAGCAAGAAATACACTAGCACGAGAACTGCGGACCCTGCGATACCAACCGGTGTTAAGGTTGATCCGTTGTAAATCACATGCGCCCAGCTGACAGGCCACGAACTCATATATTGCATCGAAGCTTCCGCTTCAATCGGAATAACTGAGACGATTGCTACCCAGTTCGCCCACCCGGCGATAAAGCCGGCTAATGAGCCATGGGAATACTGCGCGTAGCGGACTGCACCGCCTGACTCCGGAAAAGTTCCGCCGAGTTCCGCATAGACAAGACCAATCAACATGATGGCACACATACCAATGACCCATGCAACAAGTGCAGCGGGTCCGGCAACTTTCGCTGCTTTCCAGGCTCCAAACAGCCAACCCGAACCAATAATAGACCCGACGCCGGTCATTGTTAACCCAAAGGTGCCCATTTTGCGCTGAAGTTCTTTCACCGACATCTCTCCTTCGTTTGGAGTCTATGTTTTCTATGAACGTTCTTGGAGACACAAGTCGTATTATAGCGTAGGAACTCGAACCTGTTCCAGCGGTAAGGAGTGGCAAGCGCTTTACATGGGGCTGTTAAGTCAAGAAAACGACACAATGTCCAATCATCGTCGCATTACACCGCTGACTTATAAACCATATAAAAAACGGCACCCCCAAAGGATGCCGTGTACCGGTGACCTGCTCGTTCGTTTCCTGTAGTTACGTTGCCCCTTGTGCGTTCCGGACGCCCGGTTTGCCGGTTTGCCGGTTTGCCGGTTTGCCGGTTTGCCGGTTTGCCGGTTTGCCGGTTTGCCGGTTTGCCGGGTGCCGGGTGCATCAGCGTGCATCAGCGTGCATCAGGTGCCTGAAGCAGAATGATTACAATCCGAATGAAGTCGTGTGTAACACGACGTTCGGATTCTTCTCAACCACCCACCGTGTGGCGAACTCGTTCGGGAACAACATCACCAGATGATCGTCTTGGTCTCTGACCACAAGGTTCGAGTAGCGGTCGTAATTCAACTTATCGAGATCGTCCGACGTTTCAATCCAACGTGCAATTGAGTATGGCAAGTACGTTAACTCGACTTCCGCCCCGTACTCCGCCTTCATCCGATATTGGAAGACCTCAAACTGGAGTTGCCCGACGGCGCCAAGGACCATGTCTTCCGTGCGGTTTACTTGGCGATAGACTTGAATTGCGCCTTCTTCAGCCAACTGCTCAAGACCTTTATGAAACTGTTTGTATTTCAACGTGTTTTTCACATACACGCGAGCAAAGTGCTCCGGAGAAAACTGCGGCAGCTTCTCAAAGTTGAACCGTCCCGTCTCGCATAACGTATCACCGATCCTGAAACTGCCTGGATCGAAGATCCCGATGATATCTCCCGGGAAGGCCTCGTCGATGATCTCCCGCCCCTGACCAAAGAACTGCTGAGGCTGGGCCAAACTGATTTTTTTGCCGGTCCGGACATGGGTCACGTTCATCCCGCGCTCAAATTTCCCTGAGCACATCCGAATGAAGGCTACTCTGTCACGGTGTGCCGGATTCATATTGGCCTGGATTTTAAAGACGAACCCTGAGAATGCATCGTCCGTTGGCTCAACCAACCCCTCGTCCGTCTTGCGAGGACCAGGAGGCGGAGCGAGTTCGATAAACTGGTTCAGGAAAGTCTCCACTCCAAAATTGGCGATCGCGCTACCAAAGAACACGGGTGTCAACTTGCCCTGGGCGACCAGTTCCGCATCGAACGGATCGCCGGCGATATCGAGCAGCATGACTTCCTCCTGCAACTTATCATGCAGTTCGTCACCAAGCTCGGCGCGCAATTGTTCGCTTTCGATATCATCCGCTTGGATGCTCTTCATTTCTTCGCCGCGGCCTGTGAAGCGTTCGAAGCGGTTGTCGGATCGGTTGTAGATACCGAGAAAACCTTGGCCCATTCCAATCGGCCAGTTCATCGGACAAGATCGAATCCCGAGAACTTCCTCAATCTCCTCCAACAAGGCCAAGGGCTCTTTGCCTTCTCGGTCTAACTTGTTGATGAAAGTGAAGATGGGGATTCCACGCATCGCACAGACCTCAAACAATTTGATGGTCTGAGGCTCAACACCTTTGGCAGCGTCAATCAGCATGACTGCGCTGTCAGCGGCTGTCAGCGTGCGGTAGGTATCTTCACTGAAATCCTCATGTCCAGGGGTATCGAGAATATTGATTCGACGATTTTTATAAGAAAACTGGAGGACCGTCGAGGTGACCGAGATCCCTCTCTGTTTCTCAATCTCCATCCAGTCAGATGTCGCGTGCCGTCGAGCTTTTTTACCTTTGACAGCCCCCGCTTCGCGGATGGCGCCGCCGAACAATAACAGTTTTTCCGTTAAGGTTGTCTTACCGGCGTCAGGATGAGAAATAATAGCGAACGTTCGCCGCGGTTCATGTCCCACGCCTTCCCGTAGTCCGTATTCCTTGCTTGGTTCATTCAACAACGCATGCCACTCCTGTACGATCTGATGACGTCACAACAATGAGTGTACCACGTTTGAGCAACCGGCAACGAGGCTGTCGCAATTTTGGGCTCATTCTCCTATCTCTGGTGAGGCAGAGATGGCCCGCAGCACTTGCCTCGTTGCAAAAATCGGATTGCATCGCGATCTGGTACACCTCACCCTACGTCAGAAAATCGGTCATCGGTACCGGATTCGTGGATCAATAATACCGTACAGGATATCAGCAAGCAGGTTTCCGAGGACGGTCACGATTCCCAGAAACACTGTAACGGCCATGATAATTGGATAATCCAGGTTTGTAATGGAGTTCCAATACAACAGTCCCATACCAGGGTAGTTAAAGATCTCTTCGACGAACAACGCACCTGCCACCATTCCCGGCAGTGATAGGCCAAGCATGGTAACCAGCGGCAACACGGAGTTTCTCAGTGCGTGCACAAAAACGACCCGAAATTCTTTAGCCCCTTTCATACGTGCCGTACGCACGTAATCTTGGAGTAAGGCCTCCCGCATTGATGATCGCATGTATCGTGCCCAACCAGCCACAGAGATGAGAAACAGTGAAGCTACCGGCAAGATCAGATGGTGCAGCCAATCTAAAAATCCTGGGTGCGGGTCGTTTACGTTAATAATTTGCCCCGATGGAAACCACCGAATATCGATGGCAAAGAAAATGACGAGCAAAAGACCCAGCCAAAACGACGGCATCGAGTACAGAAAATAGTTGATGACGGTAACAACCTGATCGAACACCGTGTCCTGAAAGTAGGCTTGAACGGAACCAAGGAACACCGCAAAAAGGTGTGCTGCGAGAACGGCCACTACAACAATCGCCAAGGTATGCGGCAATGCCTGAAGAATCATTTGTACGACAGGTTTGTTGTAAACATACGAGTAACCGAAATTTCCTACCAGGATATGTCCCAGCCAAATGAAGTACTGTTCCCAAACCGGTTTATTCAGTCCGAGTGATCGTGACAGGGCTGCTGCACGCTCAGCTGTGTAATGGTGGCCAAGCAGGACGCGAACGGGGTTCCCTGGTACAATGTGGATCAGTATAAAACTGATGATGGTCACCCCAAGCAGCGTAGGAATGGCCTCGAGAATGCGCCGAATAACATATTTCAGCATGCCGTGACCCTCCTTCGGTCGGTGGTGCGTGCAGATGTGGATTCACAAGTATTACCTCTCGCGCGTTTCCAACGCATCCCGAAGACCATCCCCAACAAGGTTAATCGATACTTGTGATAGTAGAATGCAGAGTCCTGCAGGATAGACCAGCCACCATGCGTTCTGAAACATGTAATTCATCCCGTCTGCAAGCATACCGCCCCAGTTCGGTGCCGGGGGTGGCAAACCGAGACCAAGAAAACTCAGACCAGCCATGGCAAGAATGGAATCCGCGATGCCAAGTGTGGATGCCACAACGACGGTTCCGAGGAAGTTCGGCAACATATACCGGGCCATGACCCGCCAGATGTTCGCTCCAAGGGCGTTTGCTGCCTCAACGTACAGCATGTTTTTAATACTGAGCACCTCAGCCCTGACGAGTCGACTCACGCCAAGCCAGGCTGTCGAGGCTAGAACGAAAATCATCAGAAGGAGATTCGGTTTAAACACTGCGTTCAAAAACAAGAGGATGAAGATACTTGGAATCGCAAGGATGATGTCCACAATGCGCATCATAACCGTATCAGTCCATCCTCCGGCGATCCCAGCTACCATCCCATAGATGGTGCCGAAAATCATCGACACGAGTGCTGACGCAAAGCCCACTTCAAGTGATGACTGGCCGCCAACCATTAACTGAGACAAAACATTATGTCCGAGACTGTCTGTCCCCATCGGGAACTTAGCAGTTGGTCCGGACACGGTATTCAACACGTGAGGCAATGTCGCGCTATGGCGATAAATGAGCGGCCCCACAAAAGAGAACAAGACAAGCGCTGCCAGCAGTACAACCCCAAGCTTGGTTGTTCTCGCCCTCCAGAATCGTTTCATGAATCCGGGACGTATGTCTGTCTGACCCTCTATGTGCATCTCTTCCATGAACGAAGGGTTGATAATCATGGTATCTCCTTTCATTCGGGGCGCATGGTGTCTACGCCCCGAATGCCGTCAGATGATATCGAAACGGAGGATTTTGTTTTGCTCTTAGTTTGACGAGACCCACCAGTACTGCATTTGGGGGAATGCCGTTGCTGGGTCGGAGTATTTGTTAACGTCATGTACAGTTGGCGCTGTCACAGATAAACCGGCAACGTTGAGACCCCACAGGAACGGCAATACCTTGGCTGTGTAATCTTCATAGGCAAAGAAGTGCTGCATGGTCTGCTGTTGAGTTGCGTACGGAACGTGTGTGGCCTGGATGAGGGAGTCCTCCTTCGGATCGGAGAAACCCGTACCGGAAGGTGCATTCGATGCAAACAATTGTCCACCTGTCGGATAGAATCCTGGACCGTTGTAATCCCATCCTGTGCCCGTTGCAAGACCCCAACTGGTGTCTTTCGGGTTGCTCGTCACACTGATAAACGTGCTGAATGGCACGCCTTTCAGAGTCACGTCAACACCCTCTTGGGCCCAGTCCTGTTTCATCAGCTCAGCCGCATCAGTAGAACTGGTGCTGCCTGTGGCGTACATCATAGTGAACTGCAGCTTCTGGTTTCCTTTGGTCATCACACCGTTGACTTCTTTCCAACCATGGGATTCGAGAAGTTGCTTGCCTTTATTGATATTGAATGGATATGGATTCTGAAGATTTGGATCCAAAAACTGCGTCTTCGGCACGGGTGGAATTGGGCCAAACAGTGGGACAGCGTATCCTTTATAGATATCTTGCGCCGCCGACTGGTTATCGAGGCCCATCTGCAATGCCTGTCGAACGTATAACTGGTCAAAAATGCTCTTCGTTGGCGAGCCCGGCCACATATTCATCTCTGTCCAGAAAATCCCGAAAGGATATCCTGGTGTAATTTTGTCCCCCTGGGATGTCAATGATCCTTTTTCACCGAGCTGAGACTGATCGAGATATCCAACATTCAGGGATCCCGATTTCAGCGCGGCAAGTTCTGAAGCAGTTGAGCCTTCATAGGTAAATACAATCTGATTCACAACACTCTTATGACCAGCGTAACTTGGATTCGGCTTGATCACCCAAGATTGGGATGATGTTGCACTGACGGGTTCAAAAGGTCCGTCGACCACTTTATCAAACATAAGGTTTGTCGCGTTGGCACCGAGGTATTTAATTTCACTCGTAATGTTTGATTTAACATCCCAAGCGTGCGCGGGCATCGGTGTGAGCTGAATGATACCGTTGTAGATGAACCACTGTTGGTTGGCTGGCTTTTTCAGCGTAATAGTGACCTCAGTCGGGCTGGTTGGCACAACGCTCTGAATGCCGTTCGGGATGTCACCTGTTCCTGCGCCGACAAACGGCCACGGCGAAGGTGCATTCTGTGCGGAAGCCGCTTTAATGACGTTCCAGGTAAATAACACGTCTTTCGATGTGACTGGCTGTCCATCTGACCACTTCCATTTGGGATTAAGGAAGACGTGATAGACCGTGCCAGCCTTGTTATACGTGATCTTGTTTGCAATCGAAGACTGCCAGTTGATGGTGTAGTCGTTGTTGACCCAGATGAGCGGCTTATACAGCTGGTCGACAATCTGTGAATTGTAGACGCTGTCAGATGCGGCGTTCATCAAGGGCAAGAACCAGTTGAGATTCGTCTGCGGAGGCAACGCAAGGTTGATGGTACCTCCTGGTGTCGGCGCTTGAGAGCTCTGGTTACCGGTCGAGTTGCTCGTTGTGTTGCTTGAGGTGTTTCCTGTGCTGTTGTTGGCAGGGGCTGCCGAACCACAGCCTGCCACTAGCATCGTTGTGCCTGCAGCCATTGCTATCGCAGTTAGTGCTGATTTTTTTAACTTCATGACATTAACCCCCTCCTTTTTCCCTTGAATTCAGTTTAAATAACAAGCAAATTCAGTGAAACATTGATGTGCCAGTATCCCATGTTTGAACGCTGTTGCTGCGAGGTATCAAATGGGTCTGCGATGCCTTGCAGCATTTGTGACAGCCTGACTAGGGACATCCCCCCTTTCACCGCTCCTGTAAGGCAGAGACGGTATCACTGAGGTCATGCCGCTTATCTCCTGCCGAGCGGCAACGAGTTCGTCTCTACATCGACATCCTCCGCGAAGTGACACGCTACGAAATGCTCGCGTCGAAGCTCCCGCCACTCTGGCACCTGCTGACGACATACGTCTTTAGCGATGGGACACCTTGTGTGAAAGACGCATCCAGACGGCGGATTGACAGGGCTTGGAATATCACCTGACAGGATGATCCGTTCGCGTTTGACTCTCGGATTTGGGATGGGTACCGCGGACAGCAATGCCCGTGTATAGGGATGGAGCGGCCGGAAAAACAGGTCATCAGATGAAGCAAGTTCCGCCATCTTTCCGAGATACATGACAAGTACTCGGTTACTGATGTGTTTGACGACCGACAAGTCGTGTGCGACAAAGATGTAAGTCAGTCCGAAATCGGCCTGAAGGTCTTCGAGCAGATTGATGACCTGTGATTGAACCGAGACATCCAAAGCGGCAACAGGCTCGTCGAGAATAATTAACTTGGGATTCAACACTAACGCCCTGGCAATACCGATCCGCTGCCGCTGCCCGCCGGAAAACTCGTGTGGAAACCGACTAGCGTAACTCGGATCGAGTCCGACACGTTCCAGAATCGACTGGACCCGTTGTTTGCGTGAAGCATGGTTGTACAATTGATGGATTTCCATCGGTTCCATCAGCGTTTGAGAAATAGTGTAGCGAGGATTCAGCGAAGCGTAGGGATCTTGGAAAACGATTTGCATTTCTTTCCGCATGTCCCGCATCGCCGATTTACGGAGCTTAAGGATGTCAGTACCATGGAAGGTGACACGACCGCTTGTCGGCTCTATGAGTCGCAGAATACTCCGACCGAGCGTCGACTTTCCGCATCCTGATTCACCCACGATCCCGAGAGTCTCCCCTTCGTAGACCTTGAGTGAAATACCGTCGACAGCCCTGACAGAGCCTGTGCTGCGCTCCAGAAAACCGCCTCCGGACGGGAAGTATTTCTTGAGTTCTTCAACTTCCAGTAAGACTGAAGCCATTGCCTACGCCTCCCCCTCAACGCTTAACCAGCAACGTGACTGATGCCCGTTCTCGACCTCAAACAGGTCAGGATGCTGTTCTACACACTGCTTCATCACATGGGGACAACGAGGTGCAAATCGACAACCTTTCGGCATTCGCGCAATGGATGGGACATTTCCCTCAATCGGCTGCAGCCGTTCTTTTGATGTGGCGTCAAATTTTGGAATCGCATTCATAAGCCCGACGGTATAAGGGTGCTTCGCGTTGAAGAAAACCTCATCAACCGATCCCTGCTCCACAATTTCGCCAGCATACATGACAGCGACACGGTTGCACATCTCAGCCACCACACCGAGATCGTGCGTAATCAGCAAGAGCGATGTGCCGAAGTCTCGAGTAATCCCTTTCATCAGCTCGAGTATCTGAGCTTGGATGGTGACGTCGAGGGCAGTCGTGGGCTCATCAGCGATCAAAAGCCTAGGGTTGCATGCCATAGCGATTGCAATCATCACACGTTGCCGCATCCCGCCGGACAATTGATGCGGGTATTGATGCATAATTTGCTCTGGCCGTGAAATACCGACTTTTTTCAACATCTCGAGAGACTGCGAAAAAGCCTGCCTCGGACTGATATTCTGATGCAGCAACAGCGTCTCTGAAATTTGGCTTCCAATCTTATAGACCGGATTGAGTGAAGTCATTGGCTCCTGAAAAATCATACTGATCTCGTTACCGCGAATGTCTTGCATATCTTTATCCCGAACCGTCAACAATTCGCGTTCACGAACGTTTCTCGCCGAAACCTCTTCTGGGCCTGATGACGGTACAGGATTCCGTTGTGCAGGGTCTGGCCCTGAAAACAAGACTTTGCCATTCACACGCGCCGTTTTTGATAGCAGGCGAGTTATCGCAAGAGAAGTCACGCTCTTTCCACAACCAGACTCCCCTACCAAACCGAGCGTTTCTCCTTGTTCAATGGTTAGTGAAACGTTGGTTACAGCTGGAAGGTAGCGACCATTTACTTGGAACTCCACAGATAAGGACTGTACATCGAGTACGCTCGCCAACCTTCGAACCCCCTCTCCCTCTAGCCATGATGTTTACTGCAATTTTCATCCATACCAATTGGTGTGGAACGGGGCTCTACGTTTTCTGAGTTACTCCATAAACAAAACTCAAAGAAAGGTCCATAAATTCCTACAACAACTAACTTAACAAATAGATTGGTGATCATTCAAATTTTTAAGCAAATTCTAATCTATCCCGAGAATGTAAACAATAGCTTGGTGATAAAGTCTCTGAAAAAACCATGAGTGTTGGTTTTGCACGTGTAAACACTATTAAACTTCGTGAAGCGCGCGACATGCGAAGCGACATGCGAAGCGACATGCGAAGCGACATGCGAAGCGACAAAGAGGGCTGCCGTCGGCAGCCCTGTATGGTTGGAGTTTGGAGTTTAGAAGCCTAAGTTAGGACTTGTTAGTTTGCGACGGTGTGGAGCCACTTTTGCCGCCAAACAGTTTGGCGTGCTTCTGTGCGGCTGCTCAGCCTTGGAGTGATACGGTTTGAGACACAGATCCAGCGCGTGGACCAGAGAATTTTACAGTGACCTGCGTTCCCTTCTCACCACGTACCACCCACTCGGCATAGGCACGCTGGTTCTTCGGCGGCGTCCAACTACTCTGGCTCCCATAACCAGACAAGTGTCCAATCGGAGTCGGTGATTCACCTGCCACAACCTCGACATCACCTTCGACGAAAGCACGGATCCCTTCAAGCAGCAGACTCTTCCCTTTGTCAGTGCTTGACGTCGGGAGGAAGCCGGCGTTGCTGACTTCTGCCACAATCCGATACAATCCTTCTCCCTCTTCGACGACAGAAATCGACGGAATAAAGAGTTTCGCCGTAGATAGACCAAGCTTGGTCAGGAACGCACCTACGTTGCGACACTCTTCTTCAATCATGTGGTGTGGCGGGTTTTGCAGGACAAACTTCGGATCGAGCCCGCCAATTTCAACCGTACCGAAGTCAGGGTGCTCAAACACGGTCCAGGGGAAGACGCCCTTCGCCCCAACTTCCTTGTCAGCCCAAGCGTAGATCTTGCGCTCATCTTCGGTATCTTGCTCCGGCGTCAATTCCATCATCCGGCGCATGCCGATTTCGCCGTACCCGTGTGCCCCCGCGCGCTTGCTCAAGTCCCAGATCTCCAGTGTAAAGCTGAGCACGCCAAAGTGATCGTACATCCAGTCATCGGCAGCCCCTGGCATCAGGATTTTCTCGTGTCCAGTCGCGAAGATTTTGTAGTTCGATCCGGTGTGGTAACCACTCGCTTTCGCCCCCATCTCCGCGACGCGGGTAAACAAATTGCGATCGGTTGGCGACAAAATGGTATCATCACCCGTCGACGGCTGGCGCAGAATCACGCCACCTGTTGTATGGAGTGCCACGTAGGCTGCAATGTTCGGATGTGCAAGGATAAACTCGGCCAGGCTCCGAAGCTCCGGTTCTGACAGTGGGAACGGTCCTGCTCCCGGTTGGCCTGATTCGCCAGCCCATCGGATCGGAAAATTCCGGTTAAAGTCCATCCCCGTACGTCTCGCATCTCGAGCTTTCGCGTACGCTGGCAGGGATCCGGTTTGAGACAGCCGGTCAATGCGGCCCTCTGGAAACACGTGGTAATAGGTGCCGCCGATTTCGCCTGGTCGGCGAGGCCTCATCACACGCGGGTCCACGTCGTCGATGACAAATCCTCCATCCTCCGCAGGAACCCTCATCTGCAGAATATGGCCGTCACCATTGACATCGTCTTGGATGAAACCTTCAGGTGCTTCGGAATACGGGTATGTGTGCGGGCTGGAGCGAAAACGCGCCGGCGTTGTCATGTACAGCTCGGCACCGTCAACAGCGATCCGCGGTACCACGTACGCCGTGTGCGCATCGAGCAGTTCAGTGGCTTCCGGGTCTTTTCCGTAGCTGCTCAGACACCAGTCCATCCAGTACATAGCGACCGCATTGCCGGAGACCTCCCCTGCGTGGATGTTTGCATCGACAAATACGGCAGACTTCCCAGACGGATCACCCGTCTTTCGGTTCGTCAGGGTTACACCAGCGATATCACGCCCTTGCCTGCTCTTGCCGATTACCTCAACCTGAACGAAGTCAGGGTACTGCTCTTCAAGCCTATGTAACTCGTCCCACATTTCTTGATAGGTGTAGTATTTTGCGGTCATCGTCTAGCATAGCCTCCCATTTCATCCTGGCTTTCTGAGCTCTTCACTCTGAGCTTCTTCACTCTGAGCTTCTTCACTCTGAGCTCTTCACTCTGAGCTCTTCACTCTGAGCTCTTCACTCTGAGCTCTTCACTCTGAGCTGTTTGTTTGCCACTGTTGTCTCTATTTTCTGTACGCGCGGGAGACCGCGCGTTCCTTACTTCTGTTGCCCTTATATTTGTTCTCCTATATACGAAAATCCCCTGCTTATAGCTTAGGAGGCGCTCATGATTCGATGACGATCTCCCCATCGAAATCACCCTTCCTATCTGGCTGGCCAAACTATAGGTCTGTTTGGCACGAGCCAGCCTACCTGAGCTTACCCCTCCACGTCGTGCAGTATAAAGCCCAGAACTTCCCCTATCTGCTGATTTCTATGTCGAGACGTGCAAAGAGAGGAAAAAAGGTGTGTTATCCGACGAAAATGGAGTGAATGGGTAGTGGCATCCGGATACAAAGGAAAATTTGTCCTCTGTTGGCCCAAGGGCAGGTTCAAAATCAGCAACAAGGGAAGGAAAGTTCGCTGTTGGGGTATGGGGTCGCGGGGTCACGGGGGTCATAGCCAAAAAAGGTGGGGAGCCGCCAAAAGGGGCGGCTCCCAAAACCTTATTGCGGGTTCGTCGTCCAGAGCCCAGCCTGGTTGATGAATGCCCGCGGGTGGAGTGACAACATGCCATGTACCAGTTCCGCGACATCCTCCGGCTGCAACATCCTGTCTTCATCACCGATCTTCAGGCCGACATTGGCAGCGAGCTCCGTGTTCACGGTGCTCAGGGTGAGCGCGGTCACACGAATGTTGAATTTTCGTGCTTCCTGCATCAACGACTCAGTGAAGCCTTGGACGGCGAATTTCGATGCGGAGTACGCAGACGTTGTGGCTGAACCGCGCAATCCGGCCGTCGAGCTCACATTGATGATCGCTCCTTTTTTTCGCTCCATCATGTCTGGTAGAACTGCTCTTGTCACGTAATAGGTACCAAACAGGTTCACCCGGACAATGCGCTCCCACTCTTCAGGATCCATCTCCATCACCGATCCAAACGCGGCGATCCCTGCGTTGTTAATCAGGATATCGACAGGGCCGAGTTCCTGCTTGAGTTTCGCTACGGCTGCTTCGACATCGGATCGACTGGATACGTCCGCCGTCGCATAGGCGGTACGTACGTCATGAGATCCTGAAATCTCTGATTGGACTGCCTTTAAGTCACCCTCCGTGCGGGCGAGCAGACCGACGTGCACACCCTCCGCCGCCAGTCGCTTTGCAACTGCCTTGCCGATACCTTTACCTGCTCCTGTAATCAGAGCCACTTGACCTTGTAGACTCATGTTGTGATCACCTCAGATGAATTTGGGTTTTCCTTCATGCACAACTATCGGGGCCCAGTACGGTACACTTTAACCCGTACCGTTAACAGGGCCCCACTTCACACTGACCTCTAACCCCTGACTACCCATGGAAAATCATGCGGCTTAGTCGCTGTGACCGACTTAACTTAACAAAATCACGCAGCTTAGTCGCTACGACCGACTTATTCGCCACGTGGCACATGATGTTCGGTGCGTTTAGTCGGTTTCACCGACTAAACTCCGAAAAATCCGCACGCTAAGTCGGCGTAACCGACCTAACTCAACAAAATCACGCGGCTTAGTCGCTACGACCGACTTATTCGCCACGTGGCGCCATGTGTTCGGTGCGTTTAGTCGGTTTCACCGACTAAACTCCGAAAAACACGCACGCTAAGTCGGCGTAACCGACTTAATTCCACAAAATCACACGGCTTAGTCGCTGCCGCCGACTTATTCGCCACGTGGCGCCATGTGTTCGGTGCGTTTAGTCGGTTTCACCGACTAAACTCCGAAAAACACGCACGCTAAGTCGGCGTAACCGACTTAACTCCACAAAATCACGCGGCTTAGTCGCTACGACCGACTTATTCGCCACATTCCATTCGCCACATTCCATTCGCCACATTGCACCCGCCCACGGCACCTCGCTTAAAAAGCACGGGCGTACTGTTTCGGGATATCCTCCAGTTTTACGCCAAGTGCCTGGGCAGCGTGGATGGTCCAATACGGATCGCGCAGGAGACCCCTCGCAATCGCAATCAGATCTGCATCCCCATTCCCGAGCACAGACTCTGCTAGCTGAGGGTCCTCCAACATACCAACCGCAATCACGGGGATGTCGAGCTCAGACTTAATAGCGCGCGCAAACGGCACCTGGTATCCTGGGTAATTTCCAGGGCGTTGTGCACCAGGTCTGCCTTCGCCGCCGGAGCTCACGTGGAACATGTCCACACCTGCGCCATGGTATTTTCTCGCGATCTCGATGATATGCTCCAGCCCATACCCGCCGTCCACGTATTCCACTGCCGATACGCGCATCAGAAGCGGCATATCACTCGGCATCTCCGACTTCACCGCTTGAACGACTTCGACGCCAAACCTCGCGAGGTCCTGTCCGTATTCGTCTGTCCGATGGTTTGTATAAGGAGACTGGAACTGGTGTACGAGATACCCGTGCGCACCGTGAATCTCAAGTGTATCCACGCCCGCTTTCACAGCACGCCGTGTTCCCGCCGCAAAACTCTCGACGATCCGTTTAACCTCATCTGTAGTGAGTTCCTTGGGTTCTTTGTACTGCGAGCCTTCAAACCGAATGGCCGACGGCGCCACTGGGACAGCAGCATCCTCCGCCTTACGCCCTGCATGAGCAATCTGAATTCCAACCTTTGCCCCGTAACCGTGGCAGGCCTCAACAATCCGAGCGAAGGCGGGAACCTGATCGTCGGACCAGATACCCAGATCGTAATCCGTGATCCGACCGTCCGGCTCCACATCCGTCATTTCTGTGATAATCAGCCCCGCTCCCCCAACGGCACGGCTTGTGTAGTGGGTGAAGTGCCAGTCATTGGGGATCCCGTCCTTGGCAGTCACTGAGTACTGACACATCGGTGCCATCACAACGCGGTTTTTTAACTTTAAGCCCTTGATCTCATACGGCGAAAATAAGTGTGTCATGTGATTCCACTCCCTCAATTTTCGTGCTCTATCTTTCTCACACTCCAGCGATAGCTCCCTGCGCTCGGAGATGCACGGTACTTTCTGCCGATCCGATTCGTGGAACGCTTCCTACGATCCGTTGCTGACGATGTTCGCGCCGACCCAAGTCCCGGGACGCTCCCGCAGCCCCGCCGAGCGCACTGTTCCCGCTGACCCGTTACACGCATACCTTGTCCGATCCGGTTATCGGAAGCCCATCACCTGGTGCGGCACATACGGTTCCTCGAGGGCCTGAATTTCCTCGGGGGTCAGTTGCAGCGATACAGCCGCCACCGCGTCTTCCAAGTGGTGCATCTTTGTAGCGCCAATGATCGGTGCGCTCACTGGTTTCTTCTGCAACACCCAAGCCAGTGCGACCTGAGCCCTCGATACCCCTCGTTTTGCAGCCACTTCAGCAACGCGCTCCACAACCTTCTTATCGGCCTCAGCGGTCTCCCTGTACAGGCTCTTGCCGAACTCATCGGTTTCTGACCTTGCCGTTTGCTCGTCCCAATCTCTTGTCAAGCGGCCGCGTGCCAACGGACTCCATGGAATAAGTCCGATTTTCTCTTCCTCGCACAGAGGGAGCATCTCCCGCTCTTCTTCGCGGTATAACAGGTTCAAGTAATTTTGCATGGTAACAAAGCGTGTCCATCCGTGTTTCTCCGCGACATTGAGGGCTTTTAAAAACTGCCAAGCGTACATGGAAGACGCTCCTATGTACCTTGCCTTGCCGGCCTTAACTACATCGTGCAGGGCCTCCATGGTTTCTTCAATTGGTGTATTGTAATCCCAACGGTGAATTTGATACAAGTCAACATAGTCCATGCCAAGACGCATCAAACTATTATCAATCTCGGCCATAATCGCCTTTCGCGACAATCCAGCACCATTCGGGCCGCTGTGCATTCTGCCATTGACCTTAGTGGCAACCACAATCTCGTCACGATTCGCGTACTCCCGAAGTGCTCGGCCAACAATCTCTTCACTTGTTCCGTCCGAGTATACGTTGGCGGTGTCGAAAAAGTTGATCCCGAGGTCGAGGGCTCTGCGAATAAACGGGCGGCTCTGCTCTTCGTCCAGCACCCACTGATGGTTGCCGCGCTCGGGCACCCCGTAGCTCATGCAACCCAAGCAAATGCGAGATACGTCCATACCTGTGTTCCCAAGTTTTACGTACTCCACCATAATCCCCTCTTCCGATTCCATTGTTCTGGCCGCGAATAGCAGTCACAATCGGATTTCACCCGATCCCTTCTATTTTACAGCCAAATGGCCCAACCTCAAATTTGCAAGTCCACAATTTGCAAGTCCACAATTTGCAACTTCCAAGCGGCAACTTCCAAGCGGCAACTTCCAAGCGGCAACTTCCAAGCGGCAACCTTGCAACTTCCAACTGAACTCCGAAAGTCGGAAAAGGCGTGCCAGAAGGCACGCCTTGCATCGAGCATTTCGCCAATCTTACAGCAGTGTCTCACCGTTGTAATACGTAACTTGTGCCTGCCCGCCCATTTGACTGCTGCCTGCGCCACCGTGGTGTGCCCGGAACATATCACTGCTGATGTAAGCATCGAAGTCTTCTTTGGTGTCCCACTTCGAGACCGCCAGCAACTTGCCGTCTTCTTCCGTCCAAATCTCAAACCCCGCAAAGCCTTTCATTTCTCTCAAACTTGGAGCGTTGCGCTTAAATGCGTCAACCATGTGCCCTCTCGCCTGAGCCGGTACGTTGATAGTGTTTACTGCGATAAACATTCAATCTCCTCCTTCGATTTCCCAAACTCGCTGACAGCAGCAGTGATTGTCTACTCGAAGTGACTCCCCACTCCCATGTTACCGAGTCCGGGCGGCAGATTGCAATGCTTCTTGCAGCGTCTGCCAGTCCTCCGATATGGCCGGAAAACCGGGAATCTCAAGCCATTGCTTGGTTGACGGCCTTTGATCGCGTTCAATTGCCGTTGCGAGATCTGCGAACATCTTTGTAATGTCCAACTTTGGTTCAGGAGTGTCTTGCGCCCTTCCCTCCTGCGCCCTTCCCTCCTGCGCATTTTCTTCCTGTGCCTTTCCTCTGGAGTCGAACGCATCTCCCCATGGATGCTCTGAGATGCTCACGATAGAATACCCAAGTCTCGTAACCGCGATCATAATCGGCCAGAAACCTTCCAGCACGGGCTTGGCTCGTGGAATCTCACTGACTGCAGCGTCATAGGTAGTGCGTAGATGGAGCAACAGCCCCTGCAGAGCATTTTTCTGCTTCACCAAGTCGTTCCTCACCGCGGCCTCGTTCCTCACCGCGGCCTCGCGCCTCAACGCTGCCTCGTGTCTCACCGTGGCCTCGTGCCTCAACGGTGCCTCGTGCTGCCTTACCAAAGCGGCAGACAGCAAAAGTGCCCCTTCCAAACGGAGGGCTTCTGCCGCGAGATGGGGCAGCCGTTGGGACGACGCTCTCCGCCAGAGCACCAAAACGCCAATCACACCGATCACACAGCCAAGCAGCGTATCTTCCAACCTTGAGTGCACCAGAAAAGCCGGCTGCAGCCCCGGCAATCCTGCCTCTGCCAGGATGAGCGGCAGAGGTGTAATAACCACCATTGCTAGGCCATAGTTCCGAACAATCAGGAGTTCTGCGAGCCACTGGAATCCCATCAGTGCGACAATCATCACGGCGACAGGTGGATGGGCGGCCAAAATCAAGCTGCCCAGAATAACACCGATTGTCGTTCCCAGAGCTCTTTGAATCGTGCGTTGCAAGGTACCGGCCTGCGTTACGCCTTGAAGCACCGACGCACAGGTCAGTGGTACCCAATACGGTCGGGGATTCCCCAACAGGTGGGCGATCACGGTCGCCAAAACTACCACAAGGCCCATCCGGAGCACGTTTTCGATGACACCGGATCGCCGGTCGAGTGCTCCAGACAGAACATCTTTTACACTGCGTCGAGACGGTTGGAACTTCGGCGAAAACTCACTCGGCGGTGTCGCGGCGATCCTTTGCGCCTGCTCAAGTTCCCGGTGGGCCCGCCAACGAGCCGGTGTATTTAACCCTGGTTGTGGGACGACGAGCCCTTCGGCCCTAGTTGAATCGGTTATCGCCCGAGAGATCCCAATGACGGCACCGGAGAGCCCTGGATGAATCGGCCCTTTGCCTTCCGCCGCGATGGAGATTCCAGCCATGAACAATGCCTTGAGACGTTCATGCAACATGTACAAGCGATACGAGGTGCCAGGTTGCCGCCAGTGTACCTGACGCGCACCCGTCACAGCGGCTTCGGATGCACGAAGTGCTAGAGCCGCATTATGTTGTGCTTTATCGGCGTGATCCGATGCGCCAAGAAACGCAGCCACTTCACGAAACGCAGCCATCACAGCCGACGTCTCGGGCCGATGAGGGTGACGGATCCAACCAACCATGCTGATGACCCAAGCGACTGCGACGCCGATCAGTGCGAGGCCGAAGCGTAGAGGTGCGGAACCGGGATCGACAGGCAGGCCTGTTCCAAGTGCACAGACAAGGATGAAAAAGTAACCGGATGGAGGTGGGATGCGATAGGCACCGGCAAAGAAGGTCGCTGCCATGCTCACCACACCAAGTGTGAGCGCCATACTCCAGGTATAAGGCGCCGATAGAGTACCGAGTGCAAGACTTGCCGCCAGCGCGAGTCCAACGACGACAAGTTTGACAGCTCTTTGGGCATAGGGTTCGTTATGCACGTAGAGCGACGTAAATCCGCCGACTGTCGCGATCAAGCCCCAGTCGACGTGCCCTGCTATTGCACCAAGCAGGATGCAAATACCCATACTGAGTGACGCTGCTGCCGCTTTACCCCACGGGTAACGTGCAGAACGCAGCTGAAAAGTACCCACGAATCTCTTTGGTTGTTCGGGCGGCAAAATCTCTGCCCGCATTGAGGACTGACGTCGATGTTGTGCCATATCTTCACCTTAGCAGAAAATGAATAGGAGTGATTTTGCAGTGGATCGTGAAGAACACGAGCCAAAGCTTCAGTCTAACTCTATCTTGGCAGTAACACAAACAAAGAGCGTGACCGCAAGTTAGGCAGTAACACAAACAGAGACCCGACCGCCATCTGGGCAGCCGGGCCTCTTCAACGTGTACATGGGGTTAGACTATGCTCTCTTGAAAGCGAAAATACCATTTGGCTGGATCATATCCCCACCCGTGCACTCGCCGGTGTCGGAGACATGAAATTGAACAGCAAACCCACTTAAACCTTTCAGCGCAAAACGGTGATTGGCCTCAGGGAGCAAGGTATAAGGAGGTTGTCCTGCCACAATCAAGGCAAGCACACTGTCTCCAACGAGATCGACGGTCAGGGTCTGCACGTCAAGCAGAGTGTAGTCACCGGCGTACCCCTCAAGTTCCGTTGCAGACAGGTCAACCGATACAGCCTTCCGTTTGAACACGATCGGTGCAGTCAGGTCTTCAAACTGGATCTCCAATTCGTCAATGGCGCCGTTGAGGCCTGCACGAAAGGGTACGCGCCAAGTCATGGGAATGGTCTCCATCTCTGCCCGCATGATGAACACGTCGTAGTGGTAGTGCTCCATTGGAACCTCTTCAGGCCAAGTGTGATAGGTCAGGAACAGTTGCCCGTCGTGCATCAAAATTCGAGCTGTTCCGTAAGCTGGATGCTCAAAATCCCCACAATAGTCCTCCAGGTTGTGGCTCGGAGCGGTGCCCTCCTTGCGCTCTGCATCGTAGTTTCCGGCCTGCTGAATGGCAGCAAACTGTTTTTGCAGTTGATCCGCCAGATACGGCGTCCATTCAAAGTCAGGTAAGCCGAGCACCTTGTCCACAACGGAATACGCGACGCTGGCCGGGAAGACGCTGACTTCCTGGTTACAAAGGACCACGATCCCAAGCTGTCTTGACGGGACGAGCATCACCATTGCGGAAAACCCGTCGATGTTTCCGCCGTGGTGCAAGATGAAGTTCCCCTGATAGACTTCTGTAAACCATCCTAAGCCATAAGCGGTGCCAAGGCGGCGCTCATCCTTGACGGGCGGCTTAATGATCATCTGCGGTTGATGCATCTCTGCGAGTCCCGTTTCACTTATGATGCGGTTCTCACCAAGCTTACCCCCTGCCAGGTGCAGACGGATCCATTTGGCCATGTCCTTGACTGAGGAGTTGATGGTTCCCGCTGGGCCGAGCGCATCAATGTCGGCAAAGGGTACAGCCCGGTTGACCCCATCCTTTGTGACGTAAGGGGTCGCGTGGTTCTCGTCCTTCCTCGAGTCCTTCACGGAGAAGTTCGTCCGGTGCATGCCAAGCGGCGCCAGAATGCGACTGGCCGTAAACTGCTCCCAGGTGAGTCCAGACACACGCTCGACGAGATAACCAAGCGTCGTGAACATCATGTTTTGGTATTGAAAGGTCGTTCGGAATGGTCGGCTGAGGGGCAGATAACGCAGCCGATCGATCAGTTCCTTTCTCGACAACTCAGCCTTGTACCAGGAAAATTCATGTCGTGGTAAGCCCACCCGATGACTGCCTAGGTCTCGAGGGGTAGCTTCATGTGTTGCAATCGGATCGGAC
Organism: Paenalicyclobacillus ferrooxydans; assembly: GCF_001399675.1. GTDB lineage: Bacteria > Bacillota > Bacilli > Alicyclobacillales > Alicyclobacillaceae > Alicyclobacillus_B > Alicyclobacillus_B ferrooxydans. The sequence continues at coordinate 43,252 of NZ_LJCO01000091.1, read as the reverse complement.
AGCTGAAACTCAGGCAGATAACTTTGAACCGGCTTGTCCCAGTCCATGTCACCACTCTCTGCGAGCAGGGCTGCAGACATTGTTGTAAATGCCTTTGTGGCCGATCCGATAGCAAACAGCGTATCCTCATCCGCAGGGGCTTTGGAGTCAATATTCCGATAGCCGAATCCTTCGGACATCACAACGTTGTCATTTGAGACCACAGCAACTGCAGCACCTGCCACGTGTAAACGGTCCATCGCACTTTGAATCAGCGCGCGAATATCGTCCGACCATTGTTCCTGCCACTCGATCCCACCCACGCTCATGCCAATCCTGCCTCCAATTCGTCGATCAGACGGCCAACGTATCCGACTGCTTCCTGATAGGGAGCATCCGAGTCCATTTCAATACCAGCGTCGCGGAACAGCTCAAGGGCATGTTTCGAACCGCCGGCTTTCAGGGCCGAAATCCAGGTCTCGGCGATGTCCTCCCCTTGTTCCATCCTTACAGCAAGCGCTGTAGAAGCGGTGAGCCCAACCGAATACGTGTAAGGATACAAACCTGAGTAGTAATGGGCTTGTCTCATCCAAACGAGCTCCGCCCCGTCATCAAACTCCACAGAATCACCCCAGAACTCCTGCAGGATCTCGAGTTGAGTCTTGTCGAGCACAGACGTCGTGACAGGCTCGCCAGCATCTGCAAGCAGATAGAGTCGACGCAGCAGTTCCCCTTCAATCAGGTGTGTCACGAAGTTGTGGTGGAAGGTAAACAACTGCGCACATGCTGTGCGCAAACGCGTTTCCGGACTGCCGGACTGGCGCAGATAACGGCCGAGCAGGTGTTCGTTGAATGTTGACGGGGCTTCCACAAACAGGCGGCTCGACATACGGTTTTGTTGAACCTGCCCGCTCATAAACACGCCGTGGGCAGCGTGGCCTAGTTCGTGCACCAGTGTAAACATGTCATAGAGAATACCGTGGTACGGATCGAAAACATAGGGATGGACTCCTGGTACGGGATTGCAATACGCCCCTTGGAGTGCCCCAATATTGTCGCCGCGGTAGATCCACTTGTCCTGAAAGGCCCGTTCTGTCAGGGCACGGTATTCTTCGCCCATCACAGAGACTGCTTCCGGGATAATCCTCTGAACCTCTGCGAACGGGATCTTCTCCGAGCTGGTGTCCACAACTGGAGCCTTGACGTCGCAAAAGTGGATCTTTTGCACACCCCAAACTTTCGCTCGAAGACGAGCGTATCGCTGCATATGCGGTGCCAGTTCCTTCAGGATGATGCCGGGAACACGTTCAAAGAAGGATACGGGAATGTTATCACTCGGGAACCCAGACACATCACTTTGATGAAGCAGCATCTCGGCGGTTGAGGAATACCCGCGGAGTTTCGCCAAGGCTACATTCTTTTTGATCTCGGTCGTCAGTGACACGCCAAGGGTATTGTGATACGGTTTCAGACCGTTGTTTAACGCATCGTAAGCGCGTCTTCGAAACGCCCCGTCGTGAGATGTCTCGGATCGAACCATGACTGAAAACGGCGTCACCATAAACTCGTTGCCTTCTTCATCAGGTACAGTGCCACAACGTAAATCCGCACCGGTCGCATTGCGGTAGAGGTTTGACGGGGCATTCAAAACCTCGGAAACCGCAGCCAAGGCGGACTCGGCTTGAGGGGCAAGTTTGTGCGCCTTCATCTGAACGAGTTCCGACAGGTATTGCTTGTACAACGCGAGCGGACCTGTGCTCTCTGCGTACGACTGCAACGTTGCCTCTGGCAGACTAAGGTATGTATTGATGAGCTTCGTGAAAGTCGCTTGAACCCGATGAGCAGCCGATTGTGCTTTGCCCATCAAGGCTTGATGGCGAGGATCGCTCCCGTCTTCGCTAAACTTCAGCATTGCGTAAGAGGTAATACGTGCGGACTGACTCAAAACTTCGTCGCGTGCCTGCAAGAACTTAAAAAGCCCCTCATCACTCGTGCCAAGGGTCGACTCATGAGCTCCCAGGCCCTCAACCACCTGTTTTAAGTTGACAATGGCAGCGTCAAACGCTGCTTCATCTTGGAAAATATCTAACAAATTCCATACTTGTTCTTCCGGCACATCACTCCGCTTTAACGGTGCCACGTAAACTCCTCCTCTTGTTGAAGCGCGAAAGATAGAAATAAGGTAAAAACCAGGTGGAAACGGGGTGGAAACAAGGTGAAAAACAAAGTGAAAAACAAAGTGAAAAACAAAGTGAAAAACAAAGTGAAAAACAAAGTGAAAAACAAAGTGAAAAACAAAGTGAAAAACAAAGTGAAAAACAAAGTGAAAAACAAAGTGAAAAACAAAGTGAAAAACAAAGTAACACGAAAAGAAGAAACACAAACGGTGAAAACACGAAAGGCACCCGAGACAGGTGCCTAAATTGTCTGTCGATTCTATTATACACGAAACAGTAGATGTTTCACTTGGCAGCATAAGCCATGCGCCACCGGGGTTTCGGCGTTTCGGCTTTTGGGGCAATGGAACCACGTGGTTAGTGGCTGGGAGCGACTTATTAGACTGGGCGACCCGAACCTCAGCCACCTTAAGTCGGTGTGACCGACTTAACTTCAAAAAGTGACGAGGCTAAGTCGCTCTGACCGACTCAGCTCTGGAAAATCATACGGTTAAGTCGCTCTCAGCGACTTATTAGACTGGCCGACCCAGACTTCGGCCACCTTAAGTCGGTGCGGCCGACTTAACTTCAAAAAATGACGAGGCTAAGTCGCTCTGGCCGACTTAAATCTGGAAAATCATAAGGTTAAGTCGCTCTCAGCGACTTATTAGACTGGCCGACCCAGACTTCGGCCACCTTAAGTCGGTGCGGCCGACTTAACTTCAAAAAATGCCGAGGCTAAGTCGCTCCGGCCGACTTAGCTCCGAAAAATCATAAGGTTAAGTCGCTCTCAGCGACTTATTAGACTGGGCGACCCGAACCTCAGCCATCTTAAGTCGGTGTGACCGACTTAACTTCAAAAAGTGACGAGGCTAAGTCGCTCTGGCCGACTTAAATCTGGAAAATCATAAGGTTAAGTCGCTCTCAGCGACTTATTAGACTCAGTGCACCAGACTTCGGCCACCTTAAGTCGGTGCGGCCGACTTAACTTCAAAAAATGCCGAGGCTAAGTCGCTCCGGCCGACTTAGCTCCGAAAAATCATAAGGTTAAGTCGCTCTCAGCGACTTACTTATTAGACTGAGTACACCGAACTTCGGCCACCTTAAGTCGTTCTTAGCGACTCCACCGGTGCTTATCCTTTGCAGCCCACCCTTACGCCATTCCAACAGCAGTCAAGTCAAGCAGGCCCAAGTTTTGCTGCCACGAGAGCGCGGTCATCAAGTTGGCAAACAACTGCATGGTTGTAACCGTGCCAACTCCCCCTGGCGTCGGAGACATAGCACGTACCTTGCCTGCTACAAGTGGATCGACATCTCCAACGATTTCGTTGCCGCTAATTTGGTTGATGCCTGCATCTACAATGACATGTCGATCGTGAACCATCTCTTCTGTAATCAGCCCAGCTTTACCAACTGCCACAAAAATGATGTCTGAAGCGAGGGTATGACGGGAAATGTCCGGCGTACCTGCGTGGCATACGGTAACAGTCGCATTCTCACGGACCAATACGTGGAACAAAGGCTGCCCGACCGTCTGGCCGAAACCAACCAGCGCCACATGCTTACCAGAGGGAGAGAAGCCATAGTGTTTCAACAGTCGAACGGCAGCAAGCGGTGTAGCCGGATAGATGCCCTGCTCCCCTGTAATGTTTGCATGCCGATTTGCCCGTGTTAAACCGTCTACATCCTTGTGCGGCTCAATCATCTCCGTCACCGACAAGGTGTTGATATGAGAAGGCAGGGGAAGTTCAATCATAATGCCGTGTACAGAATCGTCGCGGTTGAGCTTTTGAACAGTTGATCGCAAGGCTTCCTCAGAAACCTTCCGACTGAAGTGGAGAATTTCATATTCAATGCCAAGTTGTCTTGCAACGCGGCCTTTGGACTTTGCGTAGTATTCAGAAGCGGGATCGCCTTCAACCAGAATTGTCACCACTCTCGGTTCAACATCCTGATTTTTCCAACCAATTACTTCAGCTTGAATCGATGATTTCAATTGTTCAGCGACATCCCGACCACGCAGCGAAAGACTCATCAGCTGTCACTCCTTTGGAATGCCCGAACAGCATAAAGACCGCCCGGGACCATTGTTATGGGTGCCCAGGCGGTCGGCTGAATCGAACGATTGTACTCCCTCGTGGTTGTCCACGTTTCCGCCAGTTATACAATCGGTTTAGTTTAGGTAATATCACTGGTCAATGAAAGACTTCGCGTTCATTTATTTCGATCGCGTATTTCGATCGCGATTGACTCCATCCACAATTTACTCATGCGTTAACTCACGTCCTCAACTATAACAACCTATCTGTAATCGCGCAAGGACCATATCCTTCATATGTTCCTCACCAATGGAGCAACGTCTCCGTCTTCTAATCAAATGCCCTTGGAGTCTACCAATGCACTTGGAGTCTACCAAAATTCAAATATGAGTGATAGACGCCCATTTACCGTCATGCCATAATAACTCCGACAACACAAAACCTGTCGAACCACGTTGAAAACATTAAATCGGTAGACAGCAGTTGCGACACAACAAACAGAGATAAACGGCGTAAGCAGAGATATGCAGACGATACACTGACTGACTGATACACAGCAAGAAACGCGCTGAATCAGCTGAATCATAGAAAGTCGAAAAGCTTTGAGACGAGACGAACGGGGATGGCACACACGTATGTGGCTGGCGGCAGCACTGATAACGGGACTCTTTTTTGGTATGAACAACTCTCTGTTTAAGTGGAGTTCAACGAGAGGATTATCCAAAATCAACATTCAGTTTTTCTTTTACCTGGGAGCATTTGTTCTTACCGCTATCTATGTACTCGCAACGCACTCGTTTCACTTTACCATCTGGTCGGTGGTTCTCGGCGCCCTCATCGGCATTTTGAATACCAACGGCAATCTCGAGATGACCCGCGCCTTCGAGTCAGGGCCTGCCAGTCTGACCTCTCCTGTCATTGCCTCCAACGCAGTATTTCCCGTCCTAGCTGCAGGCCTTATCTTCCATGAGCACATCCTGCTCGTAAACTGGCTTGGTATTCTGTTCATGATGGTTTCCGTTATCGTCATCCAATATTCCCCGAACAGCCAGCATAACGGCCATCACTGGCAGTGGTTGTTACACGTAACCCTCGCAGTCCTTTCGTTCGGAATACTCGGCATCTTAATGAAGACATCTTCCTTTCTACATGTCAGTTCAAGCGATATGCTGGTCGCCATGTACGGCGGTGGAACAGTATACCTCGCGTTTAAACTCGGGCGTGACAAGCCGAACCGACATGAAATCCGCGTCGGGCTGGTTGTTGCTGTGCTTAGCACAGTCGCGTACAGTTGCTATTTCTACGCCCTCCAAACAGGTATCGCAAGCATCATCTTTCCTGTGGTCAGCCTCAACTGCGTGATTGTCGTGCTCAGCGGACGTTACCTTTTTCAGGAGCGGATCCGGTTACACCAAATGTGGGGCATCTTTACAGCACTTGTGGGCCTTGTGCTTACGAAGCTTTAGTCAGACCCACCGACACCGACACCGACCGGTGCCATTCTGGCGAAACAGCCAACGTATCATTCACACATCAATAGGTGTCGAGACCACGCCGAACATGATCAACAACAAGGCTGGGAATCTCCCCAGCCTGCTTTATGACGTCAACCAGGTGCTACGCTGCAGCAGCCAGCTTTTTCTTGAACATCAACCCAAGTAACCATCCCAGCAGCGGAAGGCCAATGGCAATCGGCAGCGCGATCACTGGCCAGTTGTTCGTTAACAGTGACATTGCCCGATTGTGGTTCAAGACGACAAAGTAACCGCTCCCCCCAAGAATCAGGGATACAGGGATAACGACACCTCGGTAGTCTTTCATCCCCATCACATGGGAACCAGCGAGAGACGCGCAAAAGATGAGTAACATCAACTGGACCAACAGCGATATGCCAAAAAACGCGATCATAATCATCTCGTAGCGGTGCAGAAAGAGGCCGACCTGAGCACTTCTCGCCATTTGCATACATGCGACGATGTAGTGTCCAGTCTGTGGGGCGGACAGCACACCACACTCAAGGATCGGCCATAACAATACCAATATTCCGCCATAGAGCACCCCTCCAACAGCGCCCTTGGCCCAGCTTTTGGTGTCGTTGACGAGTGGCAAGATCATCCCGGCAGTCATCGTTGCCATAGCCCAGTCTGTGTCATAATGCCTGGTTGTGGCGACGGTGTTCCAAAACCCGGTCTCGAACACAGGCAACAATCGGTCTAATTCGACGTCTTTCAGACTTCCAACCATAATCAGCAAGTTGAGGGCCACGATGGAAAAGACACCAAGCACAGCGATGCGAGCTGTCACCTCAAGTCCATGGAAAACGGCATAGACAGGAATCGCGACAGCTGCGAGGACGAACATCCAGACAGGGAACTCCGGCAGAAAGTAATCCATAAAGTGGTAAACAAACGTAATGAGGATCGCGATGTACGCGCCGAGAAAAAAAACAAATGCGAGTAGGGCCATCACCTTGCCGATCCATTTCCCAACGATCGCGTCAAATTGTTCGAGTATGGTCATGTCCGGCCTTCTCCGAATGACCCAAACGGTGATGAGCATCAGCACCGCACCTTGTAAAACAGAGAGAATCGTCGCTATCCAGATGTCGTTTTCACTTTCCCGCGCCATAATACCTTGGGTCAGTCCAATCCCTTTCGCGAAACCCAAGTTGATGACAAGTGCCATAAACATCGCTGTGGTGATCTTGGTTGTCATATCATCTATCCCCTGCTGAATCCGGAACTGTGGGCGTGCTGAGAAGCACCGGACTTCGGATATGTGCGGACACGTCAATGTTCACTTTCGCGGTCGATAGCAGTTCAGGCCAGTTTGATTTGATCCGCTGCCACTCTGCTGGGTACCGATCCTGAAACCTGCTTCCAAGCCCTAAAAAGTCTACCTTGTTCGTTTTCGAAGCCTCGATTGCGTCCGAGATTTCCTTTTTAAGATTTGCCTCTACTGACGCTTCAAGCGCCTTCATAACCTGTTGGTGACTCTGTTTTGTCGGGCAATCCAGTTCAACCAGGTTGCACTCGACATTCAGTTGAATACGAAATGCCGGTCGTCCTTGCACATACTGTGGAACGACCTTGAACTTGTAGTGCCGTATCTCGAGTGTTGCCGTTTGATTTGGGTTTGAGCTCGAGCAGGGAATCACCACCACCCTCGTTTTCGGCGGGTCCACGAACCACATAAGCCCTTCTGTATCATCTGGATTGAGCGTTCCCTTCAGCTTGTCCTTTTCAAAGTAGGCCGTCCCTGACAATTCAACTTGAGGAGTCGATCCGAACTCCTTTGGGTTATCAGTCGAAACACCCCGAAGCCTGGTCTGAACAACGGGTAAGACCACTTCACTGCCATCACTCAGGTAACTGGCCTGCATCGTCCGCAAGTCAATTTTCGGAGCCTCTGCGACGAGGTCACTGAAGTGAAACAGCTTATCAATCGAGTTACCAGGAACCACCTCGAGACCCGTCTTTGTCGCGACAATTTGACTGGCCTTGTCTGGCGTCACCACGACCCAGGTACGCATTCGGAGCTCGTGATTACGCGAAAAGAAGTCCACGACATCGTTGATACCTTCATCCCGTGCCAAATCTTCGCCGATGACAATGACTTTGTTATGACCCCAGTACACCCGTCTTGACGAGTATCTGCCCAGGTTACGGATGGCCTCAAAGATGGAACGTCCTGTTGCCGTGGCCGTCCAGATGGGCTCACCGGTACCTGCTGCTGGTGCTCCTGTTTGGCCAACCACATCCGATGGGCGCGCAATCTGCGCCGTGACCGTCACAGTGCCAGGAGTATCCCCTTTATCGAGACCGACCGCCATGACCATCGCCAGGTCGTTGATATCCACTGCCCCCGTGCAACCACTGAGCCCAAATACACACAGGATGAGCAAAAACGGGATCGTCCACTGCTTATGCACCGCCGAGAATCTTCTTTGGCTTTCTTGAACGGCGAGTTTTGTCTTTCTGTTCTCCTGTGCCGGCTGGTTGTGCCCGCTTCTGTTGGCCCGATGAAGCAGATGATTTTGAGTCCCCATGGTCACTCCCTGGCTTTCCTTGGGCAGATTTGTGCGACTGTCCGTCCGAAGCTTTTTCGTCAGGCGCCAGATCTGCCTTGCCACTGCCGTTGTTCTTTGGCGCCTTAGGCATCTGATCATTCCCTTGCCGGGTTACGTCCTTGGCGATCCAGGGTCTTGACTTCAACATCCACCAAGGCGACCGGACAAGAGCATCTTTCTGATCCGATGGTTGAAACGGGATCATGGGCGCCAGGAACGGCTCTCCGAATGACCGCAGGGACAGTGCATGGACGGTAATGACAAACATGGCACCGACAAAACCGAGCAGCCCCAGCGTGCCTGAAGCGATGATAATCGGAAAGCGAAGCAGGCGGATGGTAAACGACGTGCTGTAACTCGGGATGGCAAATGACGAGATTCCCGTAACCGCTACAACAATGACCATGATGGGCGAGACCAGCCCCGCCTGCACCGCCGCTTGCCCGATGATGAGAGATCCGACGATACTCACGGCCTGACCAATCGGCCGAGGCATTCGGAGTCCTGCTTCGCGCATGAGTTCAAATGCCGTCTCCATGCCTAGGACCTCGACCAAGACAGGAAAAGGCACTGTCTCACGACCCGCTGCAACACTTAAGGCGAGCTCCGTTGGGATCATTTCTTGGTGAAAGCTCACCAACATGACGTAAATGGATGACAAAGTGAGACTCACAATGAAGGCAATGTAACGGATAATGCGAGAGAAAGTTCCGAGATAGAAATGGGAGTAGTAATCGTCACTGGCCATCAGGCCTTCCCAAAAGGAGGTCGGTGCAACCAGGACAAACGGTGTACTGTCAGTGAGAATAGCCACGCGCCCTTCAAGGATAGCTGCTGCCACAACATCCGGGCGTTCCGTCAGTTTGACGGTTCGAAAGGGAGACCACGGCGCGTCGCTGATGAGTTCTTCTAGGTAGCCGCTCTCAAGTACCGAGTCAACTTGGATGGATTCGAGACGTGTCATGACCTCGTCCACCAGTTCTTGCTTCGCAATTCCTTCTATATAAACCACGTTTACAAACGTCTTGGTTCGTGTGCCGATTTGCAAGGATTCGAGACGAAACATAGGGTCTTTGATACGACGCCGGATGAGACTGGTATTGGTTCGAATGTTCTCCGTAAACCCGTCTCTCGGTCCGCGAATGACAACTTCTGTCGCCGTCTCACCAGGACTTCTTGACTCCCAGCCTTTGGTTCCCACCAACAGCGCCTCATCCACGCCGTCAATGAATAGAAGACTTTCTCCTGCCAGGAGACCGTCAATGGCTTTTTGATATGTATCTGCAAATTTCACCTCAGGATTGATGAGAAGCCTCTCTGCTGTCTGGTGTGGTCCAGCAGGGCGATGCTCACGTCCGGAGTCCGTTGAACCAGCAATTCTGTCCCGAAGTACGCTGTCGATGATAAGCGGGCGAAGAACCCCTGCATCAATCAACATGTTGTTTGACAATCCATCAATATAAAACAGCGTACAGGCCGGTCCTGCCGCCTCCCTCACGGAGAAATCCCGCTGGACCAGATCTGCATTCTTGACAAGAATTGTCTTTACTCTGCCAACATTTTCTCCTAGGTCATGGAAAATATGATGATCAAGCAGTTCCTGTACATCAACCACATTGCTCCCCCCGTTAGAGAACCACCCACCCACACGTAACGAAAAATGCAACAAAAATGCACCGAAAAACGTAACGATAAACATAACGAAATACGTAACGATAAACGTAACGAAACAAAACGGTCGGCGACTCCCGTCGTAGCATCTCACCAGCGACAACCGATTATGCAGGTACATCAAGGACAGAGCGGAACCTGTTGGCATGCCGGTACAGGGATTCGGGCATTATATGCAGACGAGGGGTGAGCCATTTTGGACCTGTATCACACTTGGTTCTATCAATCTGTGCTGAATACCAGTTGGTTTGTGAAGACGATTGTCGTTGTGACCGTCACACTAAACATCACTAGTCCAATTATTCTATGGTTTATCTTTCGCGGTCGCACCGTCTTCGGCAAGGGTGGTATTGTCTCAGATATGTTTACGGGGATGGGCGCATTGTATCAACGAAGCAGAGGAAAAAGCCCACAGAAAAACCGCGGCCGATCGTCGGCGAAGACCGGATCGAAAAGGGGTTGAAGCATGTGGTTTGTGTCCGCCCGCGGTAAGGCGGACATCCGAACCATAAGGCCAGAAAGCCAACACCGATAGGACAGCCACCAAGCCGGCCCGCGGTGACCATCCGAAGGTGACCATCCGACCCTGAAGGCCACAAAGCAGCCACCGACAGGACAGGCGCCAAGCCGGCCCGCGGTGACCACCCGACCCTGAAGGCTACAAAGCAGCCACCGACAGGACAGGCGCCAAGCCGGCCCGCGGTGACCACCCGAAGGTCTCCCGAGCGAGGCGTACCTATCGTCCATCAGTTCTTCAGATGGTATGGAACCGTCGTAATCACGACAACCATCTGAACATCGGCGTAGTGTTGGCAAAACCCTTGAAAACATGCCACCAGCGACCACAAAGGTCGCTGGTTCAGACTGTGCTGTGGGTTATAAGACAGAAACTCAGTTCCTCTCTCAGGCTCGCCAGCGCTTCCCGTCGGTCGATAGCGGAACTCAGTTCCTCTCTCAGCCTCGCCGGCGCTTCCCGCCACGTGATAGCGGAACTCAGTTCCTCTCTCAGGCTCGTCGGCGGCTTCACGCCACGCGATAGCGGAACTCAGTTCCTCTCTCAGCCTCGCCGGCGCTTCCCGCCAGGCGATAGCGGAACTCAGTTCCTCTCTCAGGCTCGTCGGCGGCTTCACGCCACGCGATAGCGGAACTCAGTTCCTCTCTCAGCCTAGCCAGCGCTTCCCGACACGCGATAGCGGAACTCAGTTCCTCTCTCAGGCTCGTCGGCGGCTTCACGCCACGCGATAGCGGAACTCAGTTCCTCTCTCTTCCCTGGCTGTTGAAACCCCTCCACGCCAACACAGAATTCTATCGGTCTGCCGTGTCAGCTTTGGTAATAAAGACAGACAGTACCATCGCCGCCACATACAGAATCATGACGAGACCGATAATTCCAGACCACCCGAGCGATACCCACAACGTACCCCCAAATGCTCCTACCAAGCTCGAGCCCGCATAGTAAAACAACAGATACAGAGACGATGCCTGAGCACGCGTGTGCGGAGCCAACCTCCCGACCCAACCGCTTGCGACAGCGTGGCAACCAAAAAATCCAAAGGTAAAGAGCGCTAGCCCAAGTATTTTCAAGATAAGGTTGGGAGACCAAGTCACAGCGATGCCGACGATGGAGATAGTGCTCGAAAGTTGGATCGACCGCCCGCGGCCGACTTTATCAGCCCTACGTCCAATCCAAGCTGAGCTGAGGGTCCCAGTGAGGTATACGACAAAAATCATACCGACCCACGTCTGGCTGAGATGATACCTCGGTCCCATCAGCAAGTAACTGATGTAGTTATAAGTGGTCACGAATCCACCCATGAGCAGAAAGCCCAAGGTGTACACGCCAACTAACTGAGGTTTTCCAAGTGCCTCCCGAAGTCTTTGAAACTGTTCACGAACGCTCACACGCCGTGGTGAAAAGTGCCTTGGACGTGGCAAAGTAAACCAAAACAAAGCCGCTATTGAAAGACTAAGGAAGCCAAGAATGAGGATTGCGTAACGCCACGAAAGAGCATCCGTCAATGCGCCGGTTACCATCCGTCCTACCATCCCACCCACGGATGTACCGCTCACGTACAGTCCCATCGCACTGCCTGCACTCGACGGGTGGAACTCTTCGTTTACATACGCCATGGCGATGGACGGAAATCCTGCAAGCACAATACCCTGTAAGGCTCGCAGTGCGATTAAGAGAGGCAATGACGGTGAAAAGGAAACAACAATCGCAAGCAGTGCAGAAGCGACCAATGAAGCGCTCATCAGCCGCTTTCTGCCCCAGATATCCGATATTCCCGATACCCACAGCATCGAAATGGCAAGCGCTCCGGTAGCAGCAGAAACGGAAAGGCTCGCTTCTGTCGGACTGACGTGAAACTGCTTAGACAACTCCGGCAAGATAGGCTGCGTTGTATAAAGAATCGCAAACGTCACAAAAGCACCAGCAAACAGAGACAGAGTCGCTCGTAGGTACTCCGGTCGTCCACGTTCCAGATAACTCACACTCAACTGAAAAACCCCTTCTAGATGCGATAGAAACAATGATACCAAAAACGAGTTCGGTACATAAATGTGTCTCCTTTCCTCCTTTCCTCCTTTCCTCCTTTCCTCCTTTCCTCCCGAAACAAATGAAGTGCCCGGGGATACCGCAGATGCGGAACCTCGGACACTTCATTTGGACACTTCATTTGGTATGACTACTCCTTGTGTCTAAAACAAGCAGTGAGCCTCTTATCAAGCAATGAGCCCTTCAGGCACTATCGGCACTATCGGCACTATCGGCACCATCGGCACCATCGGCACCATCGGCACCATCGGCACCATCGGCACCATCGGCAGCGGACAAATCAAATCAAATCTTACAGGTCGTAGTACATCTGGAACTCGAGCGGATGCGGGCGCAGGTTCAGTGCTGCAACCTCGTTGGTCCGTTTGAAGTCGATCCAGTTGTAAATGAAGTCCTTTGTGAACACGCCGCCTTCAAGCAGGAACTCAAAGTCGGATTCGAGTGCAACCAGAGCCTCTTCCAAGGAGCCTGGAACACTCTTAATCTGTGCCTTTTCGGGCGCCGGCAGCTCATAGATGTTCTTATCGAGCGGGCCGTAGCCAAGTTGACGTGGGTCAAGTTTGCGCTTGATACCGTCGAGACCTGCCATCAACATCGCTGCAAAGGCGAGGTACGGGTTCGCTGTGCAGTCCGGCGTACGGAACTCGATGCGAGCTGTCTTCGGTGAAACGGCAGCAACCGGTACGCGGATAGCGGCACTGCGGTTACCCTTTGAAAAGACCAGGTTAACAGGTGCTTCGAAACCTGGGACAAGACGCTTGAATGAGTTCGTGCTCGGTGTTGCAAACGCGAGCAACGCAGGTGCGTGTTCGAGAATACCGCCGATGTAGTAGAGCGCCATTTCGCTGAGGTTGGCGTACTTGCCTTCCTCAAAGAACAGCGGTTTGTCACCATCGAACAAGCTCTGGTGAACATGCATGCCCGATCCGTTGTCGCCGTACACCGGTTTCGGCATGAAGGTGACAGTCTTGCCGTATTTATGAGCAACATTGCGGATGATGTATTTGTAAGTCATGACGTTGTCAGCTGTGCGAGTGAGCGTGCCGAAACGGAAGTTGATTTCAGCCTGTCCAGCCGTGGCAACCTCATGGTGATGGCGTTCCACGCGAATCCCTGCGTTCATCAGCTCACGAACCATCTCAGTTCGGATGTCTTGTTGCGAGTCGACTGGCGGAACCGGGAAGTAACCACCCTTGTTCTTGACCTTGTAGCCGAGGTTTTTCTCGCCGTTTCCTGTGTTCCACATGGCTTCCTCGGAATCCACTTGGTAGAACGCCCCGCGGTTGCTGGCATCAAAACGAACATCGTCAAAGATGAAGAATTCGAGCTCAGGACCAAAATACGCTGCGCTTGCAATCCCGCTGTCCTGAAGGTACGATTCCGCCTTCTCAGCGATAAAGCGTGGGTCGCGCTCATAGCGGGTGCCGCTTGGCTCGTACACGCTGCAGGAAAGAGCTAGGGTTGGTACAGCCATGAACGGATCGACAAACGCAGTCTCGAGGACCGGACGCATCACCATGTCGCTTTCTTCAATACCGCGGAATCCCTGAATACTCGATCCATCGAAAGCAATGCCGTTTTCCAGTACTTCCTCATCGACTTCCACTGCGGGAATCGTTACATGATGTTGACGTCCTGGGACATCGACAATCCGAAAGTCTACCATTTCGACGTTGTTTTGTTTCATCAGTTCCAACACTTCGCGTGCTGTCGTCACTCTCTGTTCACTCCCTAGGAACTATGGTCACTAGTAATATAAAAAGAGTGCACACATGCGTCAACACCATATGTCAGAAAACCTAACATCAAATTCCCCGGATCGACAAAAAATCACCTTTGTTTCTTTCCCCGAAGGGCAGATGCCACGATACCCATTACAGTGGCAATCAGAAGAACACCAAACGCCCAGCGAAACGCTGTATTCACCAGGTTCACATCGGCGCTCGTAACCGTTCCGCTGGCGCCTTGATAGACAACATCTTGAAGACGGGGCGGCAACAAAGCAGTGACAACGGTCAACGAGACAGCCGTGCTAAACACCTGGCCCATATTCTGCAGCATGGATCGAAGTCCATTTGCGAAGCCTCTGCGGCTTGGTGGCACAGTGGTCATGATGTAACGGGTATTTGGCGTGAGAAACACGCCGGATCCAAACCCGACCAACCCCATACCGAGGCTGTTCAAAAGGTGATTCGGGTGCAGCGAAACTCCTGGAATGAGCAGCGCCAGCCCAATGGCACTCACAGAGAGTCCGACTGTGGACAGGATACGGACGCTGATGCGGTTGCTCAAGGCCCCGGTGACTGGCGTTGCAAGGAGCAGTCCAATTGTTACCGGGAGCACCGCGATACCCGCCCAAAACACACTCAGGTGAGCCAGAGATTGCAGGTATAAGCTAAACAGAAGGACAACCGAGATACGGGCGAACGCGTTCAGGAACGCTGCGAAGTTCGCCATTGTGTAACCGCGGTCGCCAAACAAAGAGAAGTCTATCATCGGTGCAACCGACCGCCGTTGCTGCCAAAGTATGATTGGCATTAACACAACAAATAACGCAAAGCCGATGAGGACGAAGGCGCTTCCCCAACCAAGCGTGCTTCCCTCTGACAAGGAGAAGATAACGCCGCTAAGGGCAAGGAAGATGAGTGCGCCGCCAGTCCAGTCCACACGGCCCCCGGAAGCGCGGCTTGGCACTCGGCGCAGGACAAAATACCCCCATACGACGCCAACGATCCCGATTGGAACCCCGGCCCAAAACACCCACTCCCAGCCAAGGCGTGCAGTGACTGCCCCACCGATAACGGGTCCAACGAGCTGGGCGACCGAACTGATGAGGACGTTAACGGACAAGCCTTGTCCCAACTGCTCACTCGGAAATGAGTCCGTGATGAGCGCCGTGTTGTTCGTAATGATGAGCGCGCCACCGGCTGCTTGCAGTGCCCGCAACGCAATAAACCACCAAATGTTCGGCGCAAGTCCAACAAACAGACTGACGACCGTAAACACAGCCATACCCAAGAGGTACAGCTGCTTGCGGCCAAACGCGTCTGAGAGCGGGCCGAATATGAGAATCAGAATCGTGTTCACCAACATGTAAGAGAGAAGAATCCAGTTGGCGATCACGGCTTTGGCGTGAAAATGCAATGCGATGGCGGGCAAAGCCACATTCAGCGCGCCCAAATTGACCATCACAAGCAGAACCCCTAAGCCAGTGACAGTCATCACAAGCCAGGGGTTAACGGCGGCAGGCCGTGACGCGGAAATCTGTGTTGTGCTGTTCATAAACTGCCCTCGCTACAATTTATTTCGATACCCGATATATCATTGTAGCACACACGCAGACAGATGCCTTGTCTGGGAACTCTGTCCAATCAGTTCAGTCCGGACAGAGTGCGCCCCACCTGCCGACCCGAGAATAGACATCCGCCGAGAAATGTTCCTTCGAGGGAACGGTAGCCGTGCACCCCACCTCCGCCAAATCCAGAGACCTCCCCCGCAGCATACAAACCAGGTACCGGCTTGCCTCCCGCATCGAGGACCTGCCCAGACAGGTTTGTCTGTAGTCCGCCGAGTGTCTTTCTGCTGACAATCCGCAGTCGAACCGCAATTAGGGGGCCGTTCGCCGGATCGAGAAAACTGTGCGGCCTTGCGACGCGAATCAACTTGTCACCGAGATACTGCCTCGCACCGCGAAGCGCCGTGATCTGCAGATCCTTAGTAAATCGGTTTTCCATCTCGCGGTCTCTAGCGATCATTTGCCGCTCAAGATCGGCGAGCGAGATGAGGTTCTCTCCACTCAGCCGATTCATCCCATCGACAAGCTTTGGCAGTGTCTGTGCGATAATAAAGTCCTCACCTTGATTCATAAAGGCCTGCACCGGCCCAGGAGCACCGGACCGGATCCGCGTCAGTAACTGCCTGATACTCTTGTTCGTCAGATCGGGATTTTGCTCAGACCCCGAGAGTGCAAATTCCTTTTCGATGACCTTTTGTGTGAGAACGAACCAGGAATAATCATATCCCGTATCCAAAATCGCTTTGAGTGTGCCGAGTGTATCGAAACCAGGGAAGTTTGGTGCCGGAAATCTTTGACCTCGCGCATCCAGCCAGAGCGAAGAAGGACCCGGAAGAATTCGAATGCCGTGCTTTGGCCAGACTGGGTTCCAGTTTTGAATGCCCTCCGTGTAATGCCACATCCTGTCGCGATTGACGATCCGTCCTCCCGCTTGTTCTGTAATGGCGAGCATACGTCCGTCAACATGGGCTGGAACCCCGGACAGCATTCGCTTCGGCGGAGTGCCTAGGCGGGCTGGCCAGTTTTGCCGGATAAGTTCATGGTTTCCACCGATCCCGCCGCTCGCAACGACCACGGCACCAGACTCGTACTCAAACTCCCCGACGACCTCCCGTGAGCTCTCTTCCCCCCGTCCAACCGTGCTCGGCGCAAGGACTGCCCCGCGCGCACCGACCACAGCCCCATTTCTTGTGATGAGTTCATCGACGCGATGGCGATCACGGTAGATGACATGCCCGTCCGCAATCCCCTGCCGCACCCTGTTTGCAAAGGGCTCCACGATCGATGGGCCGGTTCCCCACACAATATGAAAGCGAGGGACAGAGTTTCCGTGTCCCTCGGCGAGGTAACCCCCTCGTTCAGCCCAGCCGACCACAGGGAAGAAACGCACACCCAGGCTGTGCAGCCATGAGCGTTTCTCACCCGCTGCAAAGTCGACATAGGCGCGAGCCCAGCGTACGGCCCAATAGTCCTCATCCGCTTCCCGGTCAAAACCAGCCGCCCCAAGCCAGTCCTGCCAGGCCAATTCGCGTGAATCCTTGATCCCCATCCGCCTTTGCTCGGGCGAATCCACGAGGAACAGTCCGCCAAACGACCACCACGCTTGGCCGCCAAAGGAAGACTCAGGTTCCTGGTCGAGCAGCAGTACCTTCTTCCGTGCTGCCGCCAGCTCTGCTGTCGCCACAAGTCCAGCTAATCCTGCGCCTACGACAATCACATCAAAATCCATCAAGTTGCGAACCCCACCTCATGCTGTCATCGCGAACGCTGAACGCGTGAACTGATTCATTTACTTTTCCGTTTACTTTGCTGTTTACTTTACTGCGAAACTTTGGCCAGGTCTGTCCACGTTGGTTAGTTTGCCGTCGGGACCTTGGTCAGGTCTGTCCACTCCGGCCTTTGCTCCAGTTCAGCGGCCAATTGATACAACAGGTCTTCTCTCCCGCGGGCTGCAATCACGTGCACGCCGAGTGGAAGACCATCTGCCGTCTGGTACATCGGTACAGACATGGCTGGCTGTCCCGTCAGATTAGCGAGTTGCGTAAACGGAGTACGTCTCAAGCTGGTTTCCACCAGGGTGTCAACCACCCCTGTCTTTTGCAGGATCTTCGCGATACCGAACTTATCCACCATCGATACCAGCGCTTTCTCGGCAAATTTCAGTTCCAACTCGCCAATCTTTGCCTGCCGCATGGCGGTGGTTGGTGTGATGTACAAGTCATAGGTCTCATGGAAGGTTTCCATTTGCATCGCCGCTTTGTCCCACTCGTTCAGGCTCATCACAAAATCAGCCGCAGAAGTCGCTTTTCCGAGCGTGCCGAGCAGCCATGTCGTCGGCTCGACATCGTGCCGATTGGCCTTCCGCCCGAGGATCCGTTCCAAACCTTGCAGCTCAGCGCCAATTTCTCCGAAATACATCGTGATATAACTCTTCGCAATCTGCCTTCCGTCTACGGGTGCCGTCTGTTCCACAACGTCATGACCCATGGACTCCAGCACCCGCGCTGTTTGAAGGACAGCTTGACGACAGTCTTCGTCCACTTCCGTATCGAGCGGCGACTGAATACTGTAAGCGATACGCAATCGCTTGTTTAGCCCACGTCCCACCACATCGCTGTACTGTCCTGCAAAAGACGGTGAAAGAAACGCTCGAGTCGTATCACGGGCGGAGGCGAGGCAATCGAGGATGGCAGCGCTGTCACGAACCGTTCTCGACAATACGTGACTCACGGATGCCCCCTGCCAATGACGGCCTGCTTGCGGGCCAACGGGAGTTCGACCTCGAGTCGGCTTCAGTCCAAACAATCCGCAATACGACGCAGGAATGCGAATCGATCCACCGCCATCGCTCGCACCAGCGACAGGCACCATGCCGGAAGCTACAGCCGCTGCCGACCCGCCGCTTGACCCCCCGGGCGTTACATTGGTGTTCCACGGGTTTCTTGCTGGTCCGTACTGCTTGGGCTCAGTGACAGCCATCAAAGCGAATTCAGGGACATTCGTATAGCCGACGAACACCATGCCGGCTTTGCGCAGCTCGGCCGCGTAAATCGAGTCCTGTTCCGCCCTGTGGCCCCGGTAGGCTCCCGACCCGTATGTCATGGGTTCTCCCTTGACGTCTTGATACATATCCTTGAGCAGCATCGGTACCCCGGCAAACGGCCCTTCGAGAGAATGATGATCCGCTTGCTCCAGTGCTTGCTCATACATCTTGTGCGTGACCGCACCAAGGACTGGATTCAGCCGCTCGATTTCGGAAACGGACAATTCCACCAGTTCCCGGGGTTTTAACTCCCTCTTTCGGACCAGTTCACCGAGACCCGTTGCATCGTAATCGCGAAACAATGACCCCACTTAGAATCACGCTCTCCATTCGTCATCTAGTAAAGCGCTTCCATAAATTTGATAGTTGGAATTATATCACGGATTCAGAGGTTATAGACGATTAGGAGGGGATGAACGTAAGGGGCCCTTGTGATAGCGCTTCATTCGTGCTAGCACAAAATACGAACACACGTTCGCATTTGATGGTCTGGATATCACCAGAAACAAGCTGACCGAAAACAATTGAACGATGAAGAAGGTATAAACGATGCCCGTTAAGTCCATGCAACCGCCTACGTTTGAGACCATCCGCTCCAAACAGGTGATGAACAAAGTGTCCGCACCCACGATGCCATTTCAGTGGTCGTTGAATCCATATCGGGGGTGCTCGCACGGATGCAGCTTCTGCTACGCCCGAACGACCCATGCGTACATGGGTATGGCTGCCGATGACACCTTTCGCCAGCACGTATTTGTAAAGGAAGATGCTCCTGCACTTCTGGAAGCGCAGTTATCACACAAGCTCCACAAATTGCACGGGGATTATCAACAACTCCAACAGGAGATTGGACTTCTGGCGATTGGAACCGCAACAGATCCGTATCAACCCATCGAAGCCCGGCAGCAGATTACGCGTGGTTGCTTGGAGGTCCTTGCTGCGTTTGGCATTCAAACATCCATCACCACCCGTTCACCGCTGATTTTGAACGATCTCGATATCCTTCTGAAGATGAATCTTCACTCTGTCAATATCAGCATTCATACATTGGATAAAATGGTTTGGCGCAATCTCGAACCCGCCACACCAGCCCCTGCCAAACGGCTTGAAACAGTCCATGCCCTAGCTGAAGAAGGTTTAAATGCAGGTGTCTTTGTCGCACCCATTATCCCGCTCTTGACCGACTCCGCACTCGCACTCGCTGAAGTGATTCACGGCGCCAGGGAACACAAGGCAAACTTCGTAATGCCTTCCGTGCTTCGCCTTACTCCTGAGGTCAAGATGTGGTTTTTGAACGTGTTGAAGGAACATTACCCAGACTTGTTACCGCAGTACGCCAGGCTATACAAAACGGCCTATCCACCAAAGTCCTATGTTCAGCCGTTAATGGACACCGTCAAACTGCTGATGCAGGAAGCCGGATTGAATTCCTACAGCCAGGTATGCCAAACGACTGAAATGTCGGGAACCACTGTGGAACAAACGTCAACTGTATCACGCCCCGCCAACCCCTACATAGCGGATTCAGTCTTAAACCGGGGGCAACGTCAGGATGACCGCGGACGATACGAACAGATGGTACTCCCCATCTAATTCACGACACTTTTCTGGTATTAACACCTGTATACTGGTACCCTATATCTCGTATCAAAAATTGTGTACGGTGACGATATATCCTGTATTCAATCCACGGTTGCGAAGTGAATGGGGGAAATCAGTTGTCAAGTGAAGCCCTAGTTCTGGTCCTCGTTGTGTTGGCATTTGCTTGGAGTATCGGCGCACATTACACCGGTGCTTGCATGGGTATGCCATATGGTTCAGGTTCCATCAAGCTGGTGCCAGCGCTTGTGTTAATGGCCGTATTGGCACTATTCGGTGCGGTGTTCGCCAGTCACCGTGTGGAATCCACCGTTGGGCTTCAAATTGTTGACGCGAGCAAAGTTACGGTTGCAGCAGCACTCGTTATCATCATTTCAGCGTTTCTCCTCACAACCGTATATACGGCTCGAAAGATCCCCACCTCGACCATTCAAATTCTCGTCTTTTGCGTAGTTGGAATGGCGCTCGGTTCAGGCATTGCGGTTCATTGGTTGACCATTTTAAAACTTGCAATCATCTGGGTCATTGCCCCTCCAGCAGCTTTGGTATTAGGCTACGTATTTACCCATGGACTTGACCGCATTGTGGGATTTAATCCGAAGGTACAACAATCCGGGGTACTTCGGACATTAAGCGTAATCCTCGTCGTCGTCGGTGCCGCTGCTTCCTTCACGATGGGTGCGAATGACGTATCCAACGCTACCGGTGTATTCATTATGACTCACTTATTTAGCGTGTGGACTGCTGGGCTCATCGGTGGAGTCGGTCTGCTGATCGGGGTATTGACATGGGGCAAACCACTATTGAAGAAAGTTGCATTCGATATCGTTCATGTGGATCTCTCAATGGCCAGTGCCGCTCAACTGGTTCAAGCGGTCGTCGTACTGTTGGCAGTCGCATTTGGCTTCTTTACGTCCATGAACCAAGCACTGGTTGGCGCAATGATGGGGGCAGGACTGGCTCGAGGCACAGGGACAATCGAATGGAAAGCCATATCGAACATCGTAAAGGGATGGATTATCGCTCCCATTTCCGGTATTGTCATTGCCTTCTTGCTCGCCAAACTTGCGGGAATTTGGTTTACGCTTTAACCATGCTCATCCTCCTCCCGCCGCCATTACTCCCTTACCGCGAATCAGCACGAGGAGAACCGTAATTAGCGGTAAGACAAGTCCGACAAAAAGCGCAATCAACAGATATTGACTGTATAGGAACTGATGGATGTCCTCACGCGAGTTCGGCAGTACGCTCAAACTTAAGCCCGCGACAAAGACCGTCACAGGCAACGTATACAGGGTCTCCCTCTGCTCGTTGAAGAGATGAGCAACCGCACGGGTCGCACCAAGTACATACACGGACGCCCTGACATATGCACCCATCGTCCACAGCAACACGGCAGCAATATCCATGCGCTCAAAAACACCGGAGATATGAATGTACTTAATCTCTGCAAATGTCGGGTAGGGGAGCGCAGCTGCCAGCTTTTGCCCAAACACCATGATGGGTCCTGTTGTCGGACCAATAAACATCAGAACCGCGATAACGCTGATGATCCACCCCTTTTTGACGAGCTTGTCGATGTCAACGACATCTGAGTAGTACATGCCAAATACAATCAGGTCACACACCATGACTACGTATATCAGCGTTCCGTGTACGAAGTTCATAAACGAATGGTCAAACAGGGGTAACAATTCTGATGGATCCTTGTCTCTCATACTGAACAGTGCAGCAGCGAGTCCGACGATGACCAGGATCGGAAGTATCAGCTGAATCACTCGCGTGACTACTTCCCCACCTCCTCGCACAACCCAGGCAATCAGGAGAAATTCAAAAATCAAAAAAAATCGTGCTGGCGTTTCAGGATAGATGACACCCATGAAAAGAGATAGTTCTTGGATCGTCAGACCTGCGACAAAACAGAAAAAAAGGATGTAGATCCAGGAAACAATCGACCCAGCCCACCTTCCAAACAGGGACATGGTGTATTGGATGAGTGATGCCCGTCCAAAAAACTGAGCGAGCTTGGTCTGCATATACAAGATACCCGTACCGATAACCACACCCAAAAGCAAACAAAACCAAGCATCCCGACCAACGGCACGAAAAACGAGTCCAGTATAGACAAAATGCCCGTATGCGGCAGTCGTTCCAAAGATGGCCGTGATAATTTGGACGTTCGAAACTCGTACCCGATTCATGTGGACAACCATCCTGTCAGTGGAGTTAACCATGACCTCAGCAAGATAAGAGGACTTGGCGGCGCGTTAAATGCGGTACCATACAGACCCAAGAGTACTAACCCAATACCTGTGATGCCGATGTAAACCGTCCATACCTTTGGACTTCGTGCCGTCCGCAATGCGCTCAAATCAAACAGAGCCATCAGAACGACAATACATAGGCCCGTAAGCACAACCATGCCATCACTCCTCAAACATTGGGTGTAATAAGTCCCGACCTCCGGATATGAACCTCAACTTGGACCTGAACCGGTACCTTGGTGTATTCCTCTCTCCAGTGGTTTTGAATGGAATGCCACCAACGGGGATTGCTTCGATAAATCTCATCCATTAACCCGATGGGATCCGCTTGATACTCCTGCTGTAGCTTGGTCAGTGCTGATTTCATGTTGTCTTCAATCTGTTTGGAAGCTGCCGCTTCCACCAATTGAATATCGCTGCCTTTCCGCAAGTTCAGGTCCGTATCATTTTCAACGATATTTTCGTTGGCTTCTGCGCGAATCGTGACTTGTGGTTTACCGCCTGCCCACGTTACCTTTCGAATTGTTCTTGAGGTCAACATGCGAGTATCAACGAATCCCGGGTGCCCGGGAACTTGGTTAGAAGAATATCGACTTGTAATGATGCCGCGCAGCCACAAGAAACCGTCTACGTCGTCCCCGTCCAACCACCCCGTCAGCTTTTCGTTTTGAAAAACAGCGATATGTTGAAGCACGAATCCGTTATCTTCCGAAGGCTCCGGGAAGCCCATGGGTTCAATGCCGAAGGTAAATGGGTCTCCATGTTCACTTTCTTCAACAAAATCTTTCACAGTGAACTCCATTTTGCTCGATTCCCTGACAAACCCAACCACAGCTTCCTGCGGTATTCTTTCAAGTGGGTATGGCAGCTTCATGATAGTTGAGGCCGGGTTATGATACGTAATCAGCAGAATTGTTCGCATGCGAGAACCAGGGTTTCTGACAATTTCATCAATGATGTTGCCAACCCCGTTTTTTGCGAAGTCTTCTCCGAGAACCATCACTCTACGGTGACTCAATATGATTTTTCGAGAAACCTTGGACATCGCGGCTTGGAGTGCCTCGACGACGTCATTTCCAGTACCTTGTGAAACCGAAAACGTGCCTGTCGTTCCGGTGGTGCTGCTTGGCGTTCCACCGCTCGTTGTGCCGAGCGCGCTCGGGATTGCGATTTGAAGATAAGCCGTCATACCTGATGGGTCATTTTGCGTCTTCGCAAGATCCAACCCTGAAGCTGTGACGATGGCGAGTTCGTCAATCTCAGCAGCATCCCAGCAACCCGTCATGAACAAACAAATCACGATGAGAAAAACAATTCGCCCCCACTGAATACGCATAACGGATGACCCCTTTTAGGTCTGGTTTTGCTTCGGAAGTCTTCGCTTTGGTGTCATTCCGTCCCCAAGTCGGCGGCGGTTTGCTTTGCTGTATTCCATAGGACGTTTGCCCATTGCCCATCGGGGAGAGCGGACAAAGGTATCTAAAAATCCTGAGCCGTTAAATGGCGTTACCG
Organism: Paenalicyclobacillus ferrooxydans; assembly: GCF_001399675.1. Classification (GTDB taxonomy): domain Bacteria; phylum Bacillota; class Bacilli; order Alicyclobacillales; family Alicyclobacillaceae; genus Alicyclobacillus_B; species Alicyclobacillus_B ferrooxydans. Next base: position 19,065 of record NZ_LJCO01000091.1, on the reverse strand, counting down.
GTGACAGGTACGGCTTACCAAACGAGCGAAGACTGCATAAATGAATGGCAATGGCAAGCACCCCCACCACAACGCCGAACAAACCAATGGTTCCTGCAAGAATGATTAATGGAAAGCGCAACATGCGGATGGAAATGGCAAAGTTAAAACGCGGAATGCAAAATGATGCTATCCCCGTAATGGATACAATAATCACCATGGGGGCAGAGGCAATGCCCGCTGCCACCGCTGCTTGTCCAATCACTAACGCCCCAACGATACTGATGGCCGAGCCAACCGTCTTGGGCAAGCGAACCCCTGCTTCACGCAGCGCCTCAAATGTGATTTCCATGATGAGTGCCTCTGCAACAGCAGGCAGAGGTGTGACTTCTCTTGCTGCAGCTACCGACAGGAGTAACTTGGTTGGCAACATCTCTTGATGAAACGTCGTAATGGCCACATACAAGGCAGGAAGCAATAGAGCAAAATTTAAGAAGAGATAACGAAGCAACCGCAACGAACTTACAATCAGGTACCGCTCGTAATAGTCTTCCGCTGCCTGTAACGACATCCACAGATTAATCGGTGCCAGGAGTGCAAATGGGGAGCCATCCGTTAAGATGGCAAATTTCCCTTCGAGTAAGCTCGCAGCTACGACGTCAGGTCTTTCGGTGTTTTGAATTTGCGGGAATGGAGAAAATGGATTGTCTTCGATTAGCTCTTCGAGGTATCCTGAATCAATGACGGAATCCATTTCGAGACGCTCCAACCGTTTGTGCAATTCTTCTATAACCTCAGGGTCTGCAATACCCTCGATATACAAAATTGCCACACTCGTTTTGGTGTAAAGTCCAATCTCTTGCGATTCAACAATCAAATCGGGTGTTGGCAGCCGCCTGCGCACGAGTGAAATGGATGTCCCAATGTTCTCATTGAAGCCTTCTCTCGGTCCACGGATGACGGCTTCTGTATTCGGTTCTTCAATTCCCCGTTCTTTGCGTTTTACGATACTGGATCCAATCGCAGTTGAGTCCCCGTTGACAAGAAGCAGCACATACCCGCGCATGATGGCGTCAATGCCTTCCGGGATAGTCTTCACCTCCATGCTTTCGGAGATGGCAAGGTAGACTTTCTGTAATTCTTTCGTCGGCAGGTTCCGTTCTGAATCCTGAATCTTGGTGATTTTCGCCCTTGTGAGCGGCTGCAAAATGTACGCGTCGATGTGTTGGGAGTCTGCCATACCCTCACAATAGATGAGACAGGCATCTCGATTGTCGTACAGCGTGAACTGATAAAACACGATATCTGATGCCTTGTGGAACACCGTTCGAAATGAATCAATATTCACCCCAAGTCTTTTGGACAGCGGGGCTTTGTTATAAAATCTGTCGCTGCTTAGTCCGTGACGGATTGTCTCCAGTGCATAACGGTCTTTCGCTTTTCGCCGACGAAACACAGACAATCCGTATCCCTCCCTAAACGCTCTCTTCCTTAATTTGAGCGCACGGAAGGAAAATCATGTACGAGTTTGAATTCGTTTCATTTGGCTTACTGGCACGTGAAATAAGTCGATAAGAAGGACGGTAACTATAAAAGAAGACAAGTCCATCCCAAGAGAGCGATATGCGCCTGGGCATCTCGCCATGGTTAAAGCATGAGCATTTCATTAATCCTGGTTTCGGAGAACAATGCCGGTTTCGGACAACGCAAGGATACGATAGAATTTGAAATATAACCAAACTAGACGGGAGTATCTATGACGACACTACTGATTCTTGGGGTAGTTTTCGTGGTCTTCCTCGGGGCTCTTACACGAACCACCTTTGGGTTTGGGGAAGCCGTGGTAAGTATGCCACTTTTGACATTGCTTCCTGTCCATTTACATACTGCGATTGCATTGATGGGACTTGTCGGGCTCACCGTAGCCTTGCTTGCTGTATCAACGGGGTGGCGGCATATCAATCAGAGAGCCCTGATCCCGCTCGTTTGTGCTGCTCTTGTCGGAATCCCAGTTGGGCTTCTTCTGGTGAGCAGGGTTCCAACCCAAATCATGACTGGCTTGCTCAGCCTCGCATTGATGGCGTATGGAATATACTCCTTGACTCGGCATTTGTTCATCTCTACTGACCAAGGAGACAAACTGCAGCATACACTGTGGGGCTTGTTGTTTGGTCTTGCCTCTGGTGTGTTTGGCAGTGCCTATAACCTCAATGGTGTCCCGGTAGCGGTGTATGGGTCCTTACGAGGATGGAACCCTCAAGCATTTCGCAGTACCATGCAAGCCTACTTTTTCATATCGGGTGCACTCATTGTGACGGGTCAGGGCATCAATGGAATGTGGAATGCAAACCTATTCACACTTTACCTCTTTTCTCTGCCAGCAATGTTTGCAGGCATCCTCATTGGTACCGCACTTCATCGAAAGATTCCAACGGCGAAATTTCAGCGTTATGTATTTGTGCTGATAGCGGTTCTCGGATCTGTATTATTTATCAAATCTGTAGTCTGATCTTTGGCTCCACGCCCTGTCCTCCCCCTGTTCTCCTTGACTCGGATACAGTGGTGCAACATGGACATACTCATGAAAAACAGGGTTGTGGAGTCAAAGGATGCCCAATACTTATTCGAAGAAAGTCCGGCGGCCATATGTTCATATGTCCTCGTTCAATCTAAATCAGTTTCACTTGCGAAATCCCTGGATAGTCGTATGGTGGTCCTTCTCGTTTCCGGGCGCAGGTCACATGATGCTGTGTAAGTACTTTACAGGCTCAATGCTTATGCTCTGGGAGTTTGTCGTTAACGCCCAATCAAATATCAACTTAGCCATCATGCTGTCTATGACAGGACAGTTTGAAAAAGCGAAATCGGTACTGGAGCCGCGATGGTTCTTTCTTTATATGGGTGTCTATCTGTTTACTGCGTGGGACAGCTATCGGCTCAGCATCGATCTGAACAAACTCTATTTGGTGGCAGACCGCGAAGACGCATCCATTCTGCCTGCCTCAATCTCCACTCTGGAAAGCAATTACCTCGATGTCCGCAAACCATGGACAGGTGTCATTTGGTCTTGTATTACACCTGGGCTGGGACAGCTCTATTTCAACCGTCTTCCATCCGGATTTTACCTCTTGATTTGCTTCATTGTATCCATTTATGAATCGCATGTGGGGAATGCCCTGCTCGCAACCATGACGGGACACTTTGACTACGCTCGCTCAGTTTTGAACCCTGAGTGGCTCCTGTTTCTGCCTTCGATCTACGGAATTGCCTCATATGACGCGTTCGTCCTCATTAAGGAATTAAATAAACTGTTTAAAATTGAGCAGTCGCGCTTTTTATCAGATCACTACCAAAGCCCGAAATTCAAAATGCCAAAAGTAAATGTTGACAGGGAGATGTGAACGATGCACCTCGTGTCTGTATTTCAGCATTCCATTTATTTAGAGTTGGCCATTATTGATTTGGAACAGATGGGCATTGCGAAAGAAAACATCTTGGCGCTGCCGCTCGACAAGAACGGTCCAAACCCGCCTTCGTTCCAGGCCGCTCACGAAGACGCCGTCAGTTATGTTGATTTGGCTTTTATTCTAGCGATGGTGTTCATGTTGCTCGGTGGAATCTACGGCTTCATTTTGGCCTGGGGTCCGATTATCTGGGCACTCATCGGAATGGTGGTGGGTGCACTGTTGGGTTTATTCATCGACGTGTTCATCCTTAAGAAACGGAAACCGAAAAACATTCCAGCCGATGTGGTGATGATGGTGAATTGTCTAGACAACCAAGCAGAAGTTGTAGAAAAAATACTTTGGAGTCACCAAGCGCTTGGTGTGGCGAAGCAACCGGATTTGTAAGGATCATATAAAGTTGCCGCTTGTCCAGCCGCCACTTGGTGTCAAACATACAGCAACAGCAACAGCAGAAGGCCCCACTCGCCAGGCTCAATAGAACCTGTTCAGAGCGGGACCGCTATGGATCCATACGTATTGGCTTTGGCGCTTGACGGCAAACTCCCGGACGGGTGTCTCTCCTTCATTCACCGGCAGTTTGTTTATTTTTAACCGGTACGGAATTGATTCAACCATCACCTTCAGTTTACTATCTCTACGCGTACTTTTAACGCGGTAAACGGTATGGTACGGCAATCACTTTGACAGAACCACTCAGCAGCAGCCAGGCCATGAGGATGCTTCCAGTTTTGTTGTGAAGCAGTTTGTGCCACCATCGCTTCGTAATAAACTGTGGAACCACAACGGTGATATTTTCGTTATCGTACAAGTCCAATTCCAGTTCGATAAATCGCTGTATTCGTTTCGCCACAGCACGGTATTGGGAATGGATCACAATGAGCCGTACCCCTGAATGGAGTCGTTCCCACTCCGCACGGAACTTTCTCTCTTTCGCTTCCGCCACATCAACTGAATCCTGAGCAATGACCGTAACGGCAATCACGTTTTTGAAGTTGGCTATCGCATACTCCAGTGCATTCACCGAGGACTTGTTGACGGATGCAATGGGGACAATGGTGACACTGTGTTCCGCCACATGTAGTGGGCGGGTGAAGTCGTATTTCAAATCGTCTTTGACATGTTCGTAATGAACCCGAATCTTGCTAAAGGCGAATACCATCAGAGGCACGCATACAAATACGAGCCATGCTCCATTGGTGAACCGGGTGATTCCGAATATGAGGCATGCCGCTGCAGTCAGCGTAAAACCGATGATACTCATGGCCGCACGGCTCACCCAACGTGTGTCTTTTTCACGCAGCGTCCGAACGACCATACCGAGTTGCGAGACACTAAACGTGTAAAATACAGAGACACCGTAGAGGGGCATCAACTCGTTCACCTTAGCGTCAAACCCGATGGTGAGTACCAGAGAAATAAGAGTTAAAAATACGATGCCGTTGCTGTAGACGAGCCGGTCTCCTTTGTGTAATACCCACCTTGGCATGTATCCGTCTCTTGCCATCGAGGACCAGAGTGCAGGGCACCCAGTAAACGCTGTATTTGCCGCAATACCCAAGATACACATTGTCGCAAACGAGATGATAACAGTGACAACATACCCAAAGCCATGCGTCCCAAAAACCAACATGGACTCCTGGTTGATCAGCGGAATGTCGGGATTGTATGTCAGGCCGTGGAGCATCGCCACGCTTGAGACAATCAAAAACAAGAGACTCAATGTAACGACAAGTGTCAGTAACAGTCTCTGTGCTCGTTTAGAAGACGGGTCCTTAAACACAGGCACAGAATTAGAAACAGCTTCTACACCCGTAAGTGCACTGCATCCATTTGCAAACATCCGAAGGAACAAGAACAGACCCATGCCTTGTACAGCGTGCATTCCAACTGACGTCGGCATGTGAATGGACTGTGGGTGCGTCATTGCCTCAATCCCCGCTCCGACACCAAGCAGAAGAATACAGCCGATAAATACGTAGGTAAACGGTACAAATACGTTTGCAGATTCGCTTGTGCCCCGAAGGTTAATCAACATGATGATGAGTGTGAGGATGACATTAGCCAACATTTTATGAGAGCCAATAAACGGGACAACCGGACCGATGGCGTCAATGCCCGCTGCCACAGAGACAGCCACAGTCAATGTGTATCCGACGATCAGCGTCGATGCTGCCGACAATCCCCAGAACTTACCCAGGTCGTTTAGCCCGATAGCGTAAGCTCCGCCACCTTGCGGATAACTGTGAATGATATTTCGATAAGCAAGGTAGAGCAAAAAGGCCAATCCAATGATGATCAACGTTCCAATCATGGAGAACCCGAGGACGTTGGATATGTAGGCCTTGCTTGCGCTCGCCCCGATGACCACAACAAGAATGGACTCCATTTGATCTGTAGCATAAGCCACACTAGACAAGGCATCCGGTGTCATCACCGCCATGCCTTTCAACACGCCAATCTTCGCGTGACTTGTCTCTCTCGTTTTTAACGGACGACCAATGAGAATACGTTTGACTGCGGATACCAGGCTAATCACCCAATCCTACGTGATGTGAAGAACGGAAGTAGTATAGATCACAATTCGGAGATTAGCACCAGAAAAATTTTTGAACGAATTTGGCATGAAACATATGTGGGGTTATTCATACCGGAGTCACGCAGTGTACTAGGGATTACCCGGCCCATCAGGGTTAGGCAACCCCATCTAATCCGTTCGGTCATCCGGGCCGGGACAAACATGAACGCCGCCATGCTTCGCCGGTTGAGAGTGACCTAGAGCAGAACGGACACGTTCCATCACCCACTCGGTAAAGGCACGGTATTTGGGTATGGGTGTTGGTTCGGAATTGGACGGATGAGGCTCAAGATAACTGCTCACGCCTCTTTCAATGGCTGAAGCCATTCGCTTTTGGTACAACGGGTCGGTTAGCAACCCCGCCTCCTTGTTGTTACTCATGAACCCAAGTTCAACCAACACACACGGTTCTTTGGTACGTTTCAGGAGGTAGATAGAACTGGCACTCGGAAACGCACTCGCTTTTATGTTTGCCTGATGAAGGGATCTGTAAATTTGTTCCGCGAGTCGTGCACCCTCATCATTGCCGGGTTGAAATAACACAATCGCTCCTTCCGCTGATGGGTTTCGTGACCAATTGCAATGGACGCTGATGACCGCATCTCCATCCGCATGTTGAATCACGGCCAATCTGTTTACGAGGTCGGTTCGATGACGACGACCGCGCTTCTCATCCTGTGGGTCTGCAAAATCGTGATCGCCCATCCTTGTCATACAGACTTGGAACCCTCGTTTGGCGAGCAACTCGGCGAGTTCGGTCGAAACCTTCAAATTAATGTCCTTTTCGTACACGTTCGCACGGACTGCTCCCGGGTCTGGCGTACCGTGACCCGGATCAACCACCACCAGAGGCTCCTTGGTATTTTCCACTGGGGCTGCAAAAGCCATCTGTGTACGTAAGACAGACAACAAAACACATGTGCACACCGTTAAACCAGTGCGTACCCTGTTCTTTCCAGTAAGTATACGGTTGTTCGGAAACGCCCCAAGCAGTCCCATGCTGACATACCCCTCGACGGATGCTGAGCATAAGCATACCCGGTCATTTCAAACTCGATGCATCTGGAACAGAAGATGGAAAATGTTTAAGATTGCAGGGGTTATGAGATGGTGTTACGCTAGGTCTACAACAGAACCCTGCGATGTTCGTGAAGCGTATTGTGTTTTAACCGATGCGCACGATAAGGGAACTTGCGTTCAGCCTTCAAACAAATGCCGCCTTAGCTTGCGGACTTGTGAAAATGCGGACAGAGTACCCACCTGCTTAGAGCAGGTTTAAAACCGTGGGCTTTACGGCAAAGCGGGACAGTTGTGATACATAGTCCATAAACTTGATAACGATGACGAAAGCCCCTCTTGCGTACGCGAGAGGGGCTTGTTGCAACATTCATATCGGCTCTGACTTCTTTAAGCAGGATGGCTGAAAGACGAGACAGCGGTCGATCCGACGGCTTAGTGTGCACTCTGCAACTTTCTCGGACTGCCGCGCAGAGACGACGTAATTGCCCCTACAATACAGACGAAAGCCGCTGCCCAAAAGACCACATGTAAGGCGGACATCATGGCGGATAAAGGGACGTTCGTGAGGGCGCCTGAAGCACGCGTCCCGGTTGCCGCAAACAGCCGATTTGAAAACAAAGAGACCGAAAGCGCAATCCCCAGCACCATACCGATGTTCCGAACGAGCGCGTTCAACCCCCCCACAAGACCTGCCTTCGCTCGAGGCGCAGTACTCATCAGACTGGAGTTGTTTGGAGACTGGAACATCCCCTGGCCAATACCGAAGATGGCCAGATGAAGTCCAACCAGCCAGACCGGGGCAGTCTGTGAGAGAAGCGTCAGCAGAAGAAATCCAGCTGCGTTTAATGCCAGGCCAGCGGTCGTAAGAACATACGGTCCGATTTTGTCTGACAACCAACCTGACAAGGGCGCAATGACCGCCATTGCCACTGGATTGGCCATCATTACGGTACCTGTAACTTGAGGACTTGCGTGCAGCACATCTTCCAAGTAAAACGGCATCATGGTGTTGATACAAAACAGCGAAACAAACGAGAGCATTGCTGCAATACTTCCTGTTGCAAACAAGCGGTGTTTGTAGAGTCCGAAGTCGATGATGGGGTTTTTCGCCATTCTCTCTCGAATCCCGAATCCGGCCAAAACAAGCATGGCAACAACAATCCCAAGCCAACTGCGCGTCGCTGTCCATCCCCACACATCTCCGTTAGAAACGGTATAAAGGAGAAGGACAATGCCAACGACAAATAACACAGAACCCGGGTAATCAAAACGGGACACCGTGGCCGATTCTGGTTTTCCTTTCGGCAAGAGGAATAAGCCTAGGACAAAGCCAATGATGCCAATGGGAACATTGACCCAGAAAATTGACGGCCACCCGAAATAGCCAATCAGTAATCCCCCAACGGCAGGACCCGTCAGTGAGCCGAGCGATACCATCGTACCGGTGATACCAAACGCTCGCCCCCTCTGATGCAAAGGAAACGTCATCACAACCAACGCTTGACTATTTGCCATCAACAGTGACGCACCGATGGCCTGCAGAATGCGGGATACAATCAGCATCGAAATGTTCGGAGATAGTCCGCAGAGAGCGGATCCTCCGGCAAATACCAGGAACCCGATATTGTAGAGGCGCCCCCGGCCAAACCTGTCCGCAAGGTTTCCAACCAGCGGCAGCATGGCACAAATCGTCAATAGATATGCTGATACCACCCATTGCACCACATGGAGTGGAATATGCATGGAGGAGGCAATGGTCGGAAGGCCGACGTTCGCGATGCTCCCATCCAAAGTCGCCATAAATGTCCCCACAGAGACATTCGCCAGAATCAACCATTTTTTCGAAACCCTGTCCGCAGATTCCGCTTCCATTGGCCCTTTTTGCGTCATGTCCGTCCCTCCATGCTGTCCATCCACGCTGCCCCTCCATGCTGTCCATCCACGTGTTCGGTCTGCTTGTTGGTCAGCCTTCCTTTGTAAGAGCGCGGAACTGAGCATTGACATTATCGTCGCAAAGTCCGCCGTGATAGCAGATAACCTTTTCAATGTCGAGCGCGTTGAACTTTTTCAGAGATTCCTGTGCTAGAGGTAAATCTGGTGTAGCTTGAACGTTTAAGCCGAGGAGTTTGCCGTTCTCACTGACAGTCGCATCGCCGGCAATCAATGTTTTTGATGGGATGTGGTACAAACTGATGTGACCAGGTGTATGACCTGGTGTAAACACCACTTGCACACCGCCAAAGAAAGGCAGAACATCGCCGTCGGCGACAACCTTTGTCACTTTGGCACTCGGCGGATTCGAGAAGATGGCTGAAGCTTGAGCACGCATTTCCTCCGGCAGGCTCTCCAGCATCTTTGCAACACGCTCGCGGTTCATCTTGATGGGTTCTTTGTCGCCTTCAATGTACGGCTGGTCTTCAACGTGTGCGTAAACTTCAACCGGCCCTTCCAAGGCTGTGAGTACATCCTGGATGCTCCCGATGTGATCAATGTCTTGGTGCGTCAAAATAACCCCGTCGATCCGCTGAAAAGGAACCCCCGCCTGCTCAACTGCGCTTTGGATCGCTGCGAGTTGTCCTGGCATGCCGGTATCCACCAAGATGGCATGTTCGTCGTCATAAAGGAGTGTGGGACAAATGGTGCTGCTTCGGCCCATCATATTCATTTCAAGTTCAAGCATTTCAACGCCGTTTGCGATTTTCATCTGTTCTCTGCCTCCTCATCAAATTGGCTCTCGTTACGTCCGAATAACAACACAAGACTGGCTTTCTGTTACATCCGTCCGAATAATATTCCAGACGACTCGAGACGATTTGAGACGATTTGGGCGAGTTGGTGGTCGCTATGTACTAGGTAAGTCGTACCCCGCCCCTATGTATACTATCGCTATCGGCATTCAAATCCAAATACTGAGCGGTACGTTTGGGCACCCATGAATCAGAAAGACCATCTCCTAGGCGCAGGCCTAAAAGATGGTCTAGATTCTCTCACACGATTCGGATTCCAAGTTCAATCACGCTCCTAAAGCCAGCTGAACCACCTTTGTTACAAGCATCACGACTGCAACAACCAGATACCCCCGCAGGGCAAGCATGCCGACCTTTTGCAATGATGACCACACAGGCTTTGGCAGTTCCGACAGCGGCGGCATCCGCCAGTTTGCACGTTCTTCCTGCGATGCGACATTCGGTACACCGGCCACGTTACGTACTACCAACCTCGTTGTTTCCACTTGTTCTATCGAATGAACTTGTGCTGGATGAACTGGTGCTGAGCCTCTTGCCGCCCTGCGTTTGATCATGATCCACCAGAACCCCGCGACGACCAGGGCCGCGACTAAGACAGCGGCTGTACTAACCGTTAAGACATGGACGTTCATATTCGGGAAGAAGGTTGTCGCCGCTAAGATCAAGGACAACATAATGAGAACACCCACAATAACACTGCTGACTGCGTTCAACCAAGGTTTGTTCACCCAAGGGCCTAGGACATGCTTGTCATTGCAGAGAAGCAGCAAAAACACTGTTGCGCTTGGCAGCAAGATGCCGGCCAGTGCCTGAACCCCCGTCGTGATGAGCCCAAGCGGTGCATGGGGAATCACAACTACCCCAGCAGAGATGAGGATAATGCAGCCATAGGCGACGTAAAAGCTCAATCCATCTTTTACCTTTCGATGGAGAGAGTGCTTGATGCCAAAGACATCACCGAATGCATAGGAGGTGGAGAGTGTTACCGCAGCAGCCCCAATCAACGATGCGTTCAAGAGCACAATGGCAAACAGGTCTCCTGCGGCTTTCGAGATGTGTACGGACAAGCCGTTCATGACTGTGCCAGAGTCAACAAAGTGCCCTGCCAAGCCCGTCTTCCCAAACGCAAATGCTGTGGTTGCAATGATCGCTGCGGCCCCGACCACAACGACGATTGACCCAATCACTGTGTCTGCACGCTCGTAGGACATCCAACGCGGAGTGAGCCGCTTGTCGATCACGTTTGACTGCTGAAAGAACAACTGCCACGGCGCTACGGTCGTACCAACCATCCCGATAATGAGCAGCAGCGCGTTTGATGTCAGTCCTCCCTGTACGCCGGGAACCAAGCCTTTCGCTACCACCGGCAGTGCCGGGTGACTCATGATAACTAAGGGAATGACAAGAAAGTTTGCCGCAATCATCAGGTACATGAATCGTTCCCATTTGCGGAAGCTTCCAGTGACCGTCATGGCAATCAGAAACACAGCTGCAAGCGCAACAGCCACGATGGGATGAATGCCGAAATGCTGCAACGCCATCCGAATTCCGATGAACTCCGTCACAATCGTCAGGAGATTAAGGATAAAGAGGTCGCCAACGGAGAAGGCACCCCAAAACTTTCCGAACCGTTCGAAGATCAACCTGGCATGGCCAACACCGGTTACCAAACCAAGCCGAACAACCATTTCTTGATTGACAATGAGTACCGGAACGAGCAACAGGAGAACCCACATCAAGCTCGTGCCAAAATTCTGACCCGCTTGAGCATAAGTGGCGACGCCGCCTGCGTCGTTATCACCGACCATGACGATGAGTCCTGGTCCCATAATCGCCAGCAGCGTCAAGATGCGGGCTTTCCATCCCTTGCGAGGGTTCGTGTCACTGACCCGAACTGTACCAAAAGCACCTTGAATGTCACCAACGTGAGCACTGTCGAGGACAGCACTGTTCTGCACAGCAAGATTCTTGCTCATGTTTATATACCTCCTTGAAGAAGAGATAGGAGGGACAGATTTGTCCAGCCTTCATGAATGGTCTAAGGGTTCCGCTTGTTGCACGATGAGAATCGATTCTGCATCGCTGATGACTAGGGCCGCCGTCCACACCTACCACCTCCTTCAAGGCAATTAAAAACCCCCTGGCAAATGCTCAGGGGGTCAGATCTGCATCAGAAAAAATCAGCAAATCATCGATATCCCCCCAAGTTGAGCTTTGGCACTATACGACCAGAGGAACCCCTCAACCACATTAAGTAAAGCCTTAAGCCGGCAGTACCTGTTCAAACCCGTTGGCGTCTTTCGACGTTTCTGGGCAGTGGCGTATGTTCGCATAGACGCCTCGCCTAACGAGGACTCGTTTTGGACTTTCATATTGTATGGGGATGAAAGACAGGTTGTCAGAGACACCCGACTATATTCTCCCCTGAAATCCGTGTTAATTGTGCGCCGATTTTTGACCGTTGTCAATCACAAAAAATGTCGGAAACGATCTCATAAGACCGAACGCGGGCAGCGTGATCGTAAATTTGTGAACTGATAATCATCTCATCGGCTTCTGTCTCCCGCAGGAACCGTTCCAGACCGGCACGCACCGTCTCCTTGCTGCCGACAATGGTGAACCGACTCCGTTCCTCAAGTGCGGCCTTCTCAAAGTCCGTGCAGATATCATCAATATTATCCACCGGAGGCTTCAATTGGGAAGGACGCCCACGCAAGAGGCTCAATACCGTCTGTTGCATCGATGTGGCAAGGCGGCGAGCTTCTTCATCCGTTTCTGCAGCAACCACATTGATACCAACCATGGCATATGGCTTTTCAAGGTCTGCCGACGGGCGGAAATTGCGACGATACAGTCCGAGAGCGGGCAAGGTGTAACTTGGCGAGAAGTGACTGGCAAAGCCGAATGGCAGCCCGAGATGACTGGCCAATCTGGCACTGAAGTCACTTGATCCGAGCAGCCAAATTGGGATGTTTAGTCCTTCGCCAGGAATCGCGCGTACCGCCCGCGTCGGCCCATCTCCAAGTGGCGCCAGGTAACCCCGAAGCTCCTCGAGCAGCTCTGGGAAGTCTTCGCCATTCCGATCCGGTGTCCTCCGCAGTGCCCGTGCCGTCAGATGGTCAGTGCCTGGGGCGCGCCCGAGACCGAGATCGATCCGGCCCGGATACAAAGACTCCAGTGTGCCAAACTGTTCCGCAATCACCAGCGGTGAGTGGTTCGGCAGCATAATGCCGCCCGATCCGACGCGAATGGTCGACGTCCCGCCGGCGATGTACCCTATCACCACAGCTGTTGCCGAACTTGCAATCCCAGGCATGCCGTGATGTTCGGCTACCCAGTACCGTGTATAACGAAATTGTTCGGCATGCCTGGCCAAGTCAAGGCTCCGGCTCAGTGCATCGCGAGCATCGCTTCCGACCACAATCGGAGCGAGATCCAAAACGGAAAAGGATATATCCCGCAGGGACTTGTTGTTTGATGGTTTATTTGAGGAACTGCTGTCTGATGTATGGGATGAATGTTCTGACATAATGAGCCTCCTTCAATACTGCGCCTTGTTACCAACCACCCGTCAGCATACTGCTTACGAGCGCGTTTACGCAAACTTGAGAGGGAGGCTCGTTACCCCGTGCACAATGAATCCGCGGGCAGGCTCAAGCGGATCGTCATTGATTCGAGACAGGTTCGGCAGTCTATCCAGAATGGTTTCAAGCGCAACACGCGCCTCCAGGCGGGCAAGTGGTGCACCAAGGCAGAAGTGCACACCATGTCCAAAAGCGATGTGTGGATTCGGGTTTCGTGTGATGTCAAATCTGTCAGCCTGCGCAAACCTTTCTTCGTCACGATTGGCCGATCCGATCCAAGCAATCACCCGCTCCCCTGCCGGGATTGTCCTGTCGGCGAGTGTCACGTCCTCTGTCGTCACTCGAAACATAGCCTGCACCGGAGAACGATACCGCAGCGTTTCTTCAAGCGCCCCCGGAATGAGGCTTCTATCCTCGGTCAACATCGCGTATTGGTCCGGGTGCTCGAGCAGGGTTCTCACTGCATTGCCGATGAGATTGGTGGTCGTTTCATTCCCCGCAACAAGCAAAAGCCAACAAAAAGAGAGGATATCCGCTTCACTAAGATGCTCGTTATCCTCCTCTGCTGCGAGGAGGGCTGAGATCAAGTCATCTTTGGGTTCTTGGCGCCTCTCTGCCATGATGTGATGGAAATACTCCGCCATCTCTTGATGCACGCGCCCTGAATCCGGGTTGCTTCCACCAATCATGTTGTCTGCCGACGCAACAACGACATCGGACCATTCCTTAAACTGCTTCCGATGCGAGCTTGGCACACCCAACAACTCGGCGATGACGATGACCGGCAGTGGGTACGAGAAATCCTCGACCAGATCAAAGGTGCCGTGTACGCTGTTATGGCCAGGTGCTCCGTGAGACCCATGTGGTCCATCAAGGCTACGCGCGCCGCGCTCGACAATCTGGTCAATCAGCTCATGCGCAATCTCCTTGATTCGTGGCTCGAGCGCTTCCACAGCACGCGGAGTAAAGGCCCGATTGACAAGCGACCGCAGTTTCGTGTGCCGCGGCGGATCGGTCGTAATCAAGCTCGAACCGTGTCTTGCCTCCGCAGACGCACTTTTGTCCGGAACACCGGATTGTCCGTATTGAGATGAAAAGCGAGCGTAATCGGACAAGACCGTCCGCACATCTGCATAGCGAAACACGGACCAGATATGCATCTGCTCCATATACATCACGGGCTGAGCTTGTCTCATGAGATGGTACACCGGGTATGGGTTCATCCGTAACTGTGGCGAAAACATGTCCATGCGTGAATCATCACCTTTCGATTGCGTTGGTGGCTCAGAGGGACTTAACCGCGATCGCGCTGGCCTCTTGTCTGTGTGAGCGACTTAAGAGAGCCGAAAGTGGCCCGAAGGCGGTCGCCGCCGACTGACCTGAGACCCCAACACGCTAACACCTGCTTTCCATTGTATATGACCACAATTGAAATCTAAATCGAAACCTGCATCACCCGTCTGCACGTTCCTCAAAAAGCCGACTTCCCGTCAGGGGTCCAGGAACATGCTTTGCGTACGGAGCCGGACGTCGATGATTGAGGACCTGACGGAGGCCCTGTTGTACGTCAAGGGATACCGAAACAACGCCGTGATGGCTGAGGTCCAAGCCAAGCTCCTCCTCCGTCTCGGTGACACGCAGCGGAACCAGCAATCCGATACCTTTCAGCGCAGCAAAGGTCACGCCAGAACCCCATACGCTGATAACGAGGGTACCAAGAAGTTGAACCAGAAACAGGTGCCAATGACCAGTCGTGATGAGTCCGCCCTTTGTGGCAAATAAACCGACCATTAAAGTCCCAAATACGCCGTTTAAGCCGTGGACGGGGACTGCCCCGACCGGATCGTCGATCCGAACACGCTCAAGCCACTTTGTTCCGAAGATCATCAGCACTCCTGCACCCGCACCCGTCAACAGCGCGGGCCAAGGCCCCATGTATGCACAACCTGCGGTGATGGCAACGAGTCCTGCGAGGATTCCGTTGATGGTTGCCCCAACGTCTGCTCGGTTATCGCGGAAGAGGGTGTAGAGCATCGCCGTTCCACCGCCTGCGATGGATGCCAGAAGGGTATTCACTGCAATCTGGGATATGTCGGAGGCCTGTGCGTTTAGTGTGCTTCCTGCGTTAAACCCAAACCAACCAAACCACAGGACGAACGTTCCGATGGCAGCGAGCGGCAGGTTGCTTGGAGCAAACGCCGTTGACTTCCCGTTCGGGCCAAACTTGCCCAGACGCGGGCCAACTAAAATCGCTCCAACCAAAGCCGAAAAGCCAGCCATGGCGTGGATCACGGTCGATCCGGCGAAGTCTTCCATACCGAGCCTTGCCAACCATCCACCCTGACCCCAGACCCAGTGACCCGAAATCGGGTAAATGAGTGCTGTCATGACGACAATGTAAACGAGATAGGCCTTAAAATTCATCCGTTCCGTCACCGCACCGCTCACAATACTGATTGCAGCAACAGCGAACGCAGCCTGAAAAAGC
This sequence comes from Paenalicyclobacillus ferrooxydans, assembly GCF_001399675.1. Classification (GTDB taxonomy): domain Bacteria; phylum Bacillota; class Bacilli; order Alicyclobacillales; family Alicyclobacillaceae; genus Alicyclobacillus_B; species Alicyclobacillus_B ferrooxydans. The sequence continues at coordinate 3,205 of NZ_LJCO01000091.1, read as the reverse complement.
CAAAACGCAGTATGAGGAATGGTCGTTGGCAGCTGTGCCAAATGACCGGACAAAGCGAATCCCGAGCTGCCGACAATGCCATGAATGTCTTTTCCGAACATGAGACCAAACCCAACAACGAAAAATGCAAAGACACCAAAAACCAGGTCAGCAAGTACCTTCATGATAATGGACACATGGTTTTTGGAGCGAATGAACCCTGCTTCAAGCAGAGCAAATCCACCTTCCATAAAAAAGATCATCGATGCAGTTAGGACAACCCAAACCGTATTTAAGCCGAGTGTCAGTGTCGTGTTGGACATTTCAATCCCCACCGATAATGTTTTTTTCCATTATTCAACGAGGTGTATATTCAAACAACCGGATATGTCAAGATAGCTCACATCCACGATCGATGTAATCGATTTCATTTTCCGAATCCACAGTCTTTTTGATTTTGGCTGAATCCTACTGGCATGCAACGGGTTCACCTAGCTCCTCGACCAGCTTCTCGCCTAGCTTCTCGACCAGCTTCTCGACCAACACATCAGTCGACTTTTAGGGCCCGTTTCAGACCCTGGCCTGAGCTTAAAGTATGGTTGTGTCCAGTTCTGCGTATTACTGTAGAGAGACTGTACAAGAGATCTAAATTCAATTGGCATCACCCGTATTCGTGACATACCGGTTCTACATCCCACGTCACATGCAGCTTACACCCGTGCATTGCATAGCAGTCGTTCCAAACAAAGTCAGACAAAGGTAGGTCTTAATGGACTATACAAACTTGAACAATGTCGCGCTCATCAACATAGGTCTTCTTATTATCCGTTTGGTCATCGGCGTAACCTTTATTGGTCACGGAAGTCAAAAGCTGTTTGGTTGGTTTGGTGGATATGGTCCAGTGGGGTTTAGCCAGTGGCTCGAGTCTCTCGGGATGGGCTTTCACGGGAAGTTTTGGAGCATCGCTGCCGGGCTCTTTGAGTTTGTTGGAGGGCTTCTATTTGCGCTTGGTTTCCTGACCGGGGTCGGAGCCGGACTGATTATCATCGTGATGTTGGACGCCATTCTGATTGTGCATCGAAAGAAAGGATATTGGATCGACAACGGAGGATGGGAATACAATTTCGTCCTGATGGCAGTGGTACTCAGCGTGTCACTAATCGGGCCAGGTTCCTATGTACTGTTTAATCTGTGATGTACTGTTTAATCTGTGATGTTCGTCTCTTCAAGGGGACTGTGTCCAGGCGAGCCATATCTCGACGGTCCCCAATACGACAGTCGCCTTGAAGACGGTAGATTAGATACAGGTCCCTCTCTGTCGAATCAAGGGTTTACATCTCCCGCGAACATTTCCACATACCGCAAAGCAGTTGCTCTTCTCTGGTTCATCGGATCACCCTCTTTCAAGTGGATACCGCTCGAATATCCCCACGCACCGTCAATATATAATATTCGTTTTGATTTATTCGTTTTATATTGGTCATAATGATTGATGAGAAGAATGCACTTTTGATACAGTACATTCAAGGTATTTTTCTTTGAACGGAGGACTGCATAATGGAAGAGTTCAAGGAGAATTGTGAGTATCCGACACTCGCCGGTTTACCTGTCGATATCTGCATCTTTACAGTGATAACGGATCGGTTGCCTCAACCTGCGGATGTTGTGGATAAAAGATCGCTCAAGTCGTACCCTGCTAAGTGGCTGGAAATGGTCTTGGTCCAAAGACAGGGGAGTCCTTTTCAAGGAAAGTGGGCACTACCGGGAGGCTTTACCGACATTGAACACGAGAGCCTAGATAAAGCCGCAATCCGGGAACTCAAGGAAGAGACAAACCTCAAAGCCAGTGTCGCAGGTGGTGACTCTGCGAATCTGGATATCCACCTCGAACAATTGAAGGCCTATTATCATCCTGATCGCGATCCAAGAGGTTATATCCCGACAGTTGCGTATGTGGCCCTGGTCCATGAACGACTGCTTACAGACCTGCAAGCGGGCGGCGATGCCATGAAAGCTTCACTGTTCCGCGTACAGGCGGACAGTCATGAGGGACTGAGATTGATTTCGCAAGATGAAGCCACCATCCTCACGGATGACGACTTGGCCTTCGATCACGCAAACATTATCCGTGATGCACTACGGTTCCTCGAGAACAAGATGATGACGACAACCGTTGCTGCCACGTTGCTCCCACCAGAATTCACCATTGCTGAACTTCACCAGGTGATTCGGGCGGTAGTGCCGAGCTTCCGTGTATCGACGACCAACTTTGCACGCGATCTCGTGAAGACCAAGTCTAGAGACGGAATGTTAGAGGAAGTTCGGCACATCGATGGAACACCCAAAAAATCAAATCGGTATTCCGCTCGGCCTGCGCAGTTGTACAAGTTTAACGCAGCCTTTGAGGCGCACGTCTCCCTCTACCCGCGCTTTTGAGGCTATTCGATGCGAATGTTTTTGGTTTCTCGGTTCATTTCAGCGTGGCACATGGGACAGTGTGGCTTCTCTTCGTGGATAAATTCGTCACGAGACCAGCAGTTGCATTCCGTACACTGCCAGATCATTGTGTTGGCATAAACAGGTTCCACAGCAGGCTTTCTACGGCTGCCAAAGGGACTCATTCAACTACCTCCTCCAGATGATTGGGGTACTTGTTTGTCGGCACTTGCCCCTGTCATGTTCCGTGTTGCAGTGAAACGTAAAAGGGGACCGTTCCCGTGGTATCGCAGCGGATGCCCAAGGGAACAGTCCCATCAATTACTTAAACTCAAACAACATTTGCTGCTTGTGGACCCTTTGGACCTTGAACGATGTCAAACGTTACACGTTGACCTTCTTCAAGGGACTTGTATCCATCACGCTGAATAGCGCTGAAATGCACGAATACGTCTTCTCCACCCTCAACTTCGATAAAACCAAAACCTTTTTCTGCGTTAAACCACTTCACGATACCTTGATGCAATGCGATTCCTCCTTGTGTATTTCTACACACAGTATTTGTTCAAATGCGAAAAATATAAGCCGTTCTTTTGCACCCATATGAGGCGCAAAAATGAACGGCTCAACATGTTTACACAATAAGCACTATGGCCCTTGAACACCAATATCATACATCAAATCGTTGAAAAAATCCATCCACGCATTTTTTAAGCCCCCGAAGCACTCTCAAAATACCCCCATGAATATATCACCATGAAACCCATGTGTTTCCGGACGACAAAATAAT
>NZ_LJCO01000011.1 GCF_001399675.1 Paenalicyclobacillus ferrooxydans | reverse complement strand
GTCTAAGAGGCAGATTGCCCACGTGTTACTCACCCGTCCGCCGCTGACTTCCGAAGAAGTCCGCGCGACTTGCATGTATTAGGCACGCCGCCAGCGTTCGTCCTGAGCCAGGATCAAACTCTCAAAGTTGAGAAGTTTGCTCTCTTCGTTGCCGAAGATGCTCACTTCGAATCTGTACGTTTCACTCTCTGCGTGTGTTTAGTTTTCAAGGAACCAACTTCATTTCGATGCCTGATAGCTCGCCTCAATATCAGCGTTGTTATCAGGTTTTCATCGTAGCCGCCTCGCGGCGACATCGACTAATATATCACGCCTCCAGACTGAGATCCAGTGGAATCTTCTTCCTTCGCGTATTTTCTTTTTCAATTGGTACATCCACGCATGCCAGTCCCAATGTCAGGGTCCCAATGTCAGGGTCCCATGACTATGGCCCTCGATGGTAGTCCTCGATGATGGTTCCCGTCTCCTGCAGACGCTTATGACGATGGCTCGTGCGAAACCGGCTCAGATGTGACTGCGTACATGAGGCATGCACCTAGGCAGAAATATTGAACGAATATTGACCCGGCTCCATACGATGAAATATGTCTTCTGGGGCGGCCATATGGGATACAGTACCGGCTGCCCCGGACGACATACTTAACCGAACTGCGATGCTCCCGCATCAAACTCAACTCCGGTCAATCGACCGCATCATCCACTGCATCATCCACTGCATCATCCACTGCATCATCCACTGCATCATCCACTGCATCATCCACCGCATCATCCATCGCATCATCCATCGCATCATCCACCGCATCATCCACTGCATCATCCAACACATCAACCATCGAAAAGTCACCCTGTTCGAAACGCAACAGAAGAAGCTCGTCTTCCTTTGTCAGAGCAGCTGACTTCAGAAGGTCAGGACGTCGCATGAAGGTCCGATACAACGCATGGGTTCTCCTCCAACGAGCGATCTCAGCGTGGTTTCCCGACAGCAGCGCAGCCGGCACATCAAGCCCTTCATAAGAAGCAGGCCGGGTGTACTGCGGATACTCCAACAGGCCGGTCGAAAACGAGTCATCCTTGTGGGATGCCACATTACCGAGCGTGCCCGGAAGAAGTCGTATCACAGCATCCATAATCGCCATGGCAGGAATCTCTCCGCCCGTCAGAACAAAGTCGCCAACCGATACCTCTTCTGCACCAATCAGCGGCTTTATGCGCTCGTCAAATCCCTCATAATGTCCACACACCAGCACCAACCGCTCGAGACCTGCAAGCTCTTCAGCCATTGCTTGCGAGAATGTCCGTCCTTGCGGCGACATCATGAGGCGCCGTTCCTTTGCACCGGGAGCGAGTTCGGGTAGTGACTGAAGCGCACTCACCATGGGATCCGGTTTCAGAACCATGCCTGCCCCTCCACCAAACGGATAATCATCAACCGTATGGTGCTTATCTTTTGCAAAGTCCCGGAAATTGACGAATCGAACAGAAGCACGCCCGCCATCGATGGCACGTTTCAACATGCTTTCCTCGAGGATCCCATGAAACATACCCTCGAAGAGAGTGAATACGACAATTTCAAGCATTACCCCTTGTCCTCTCCATCACCCTGACTGCCATCATCATCAGTTTCCAGCAAGCCTGGCATGAGGTGAACAACCATTTGGTTTGCAGCGAGATCAACGGACAGTACTACATCCGGAATGGCCGGTACGAGGACATCCTCCCGTTGCAGATTCCCGCGCACCACGTACACATCGTTCGCACCGGGCCTTAACACATCTGTAATTGCCCCTACCTCACGGCCGTCGTCACTGAAGACCCGCAGACCAATCAACTGGTGTATGTAATATGTATTTTCGGGCAGCGGTAAGAGCGCGTCTTCCGGCACAACGAGTTCGAGTCCCTTCCAAGACTCCACATCGTTAATCGACGTAATCCCATCGAAAAATACGAGCCAAAATTGTTTATGTTGCCGAGCCGCGCTGACTTTCAGGGTTCGTGCAGGTGCTTTGCCCGCTTCGCGCAGATGTAAGACCGAACCTTTCTTAAATCGTTTTTCGGGAAAATCGGTGCGTGGGAATACTTTCACTTCACCTTTCAAGGCATGTGTCCCTGCGATCACGCCGACCGTGTAATAATGTTGTCCCGCTGCTTCTGACACGTGACGCCCCCCTCACTTAGGATGGTCCCTGAACACAAATAAGCTCGGCTAACCGGAATGGGTGGTCGGCCGAACCTATTTCGCGTCGTTTGAGTCGATATCGTCAGACCGGCTGGCCTCCACGACGAATTTCATGCACAATACCATCTTTGATGATAATCTCTGCACCCATGAGGACCTTACTCCAATCGTCACCAACATTGACGTCGACCATTGTTTCGACAGTCATGTTCTGCAACTCGGTGCCGAGCTCAAGCTGCTGAATCTGCTGAATCTGTTGAATGACCTGTTCACGTTGCTCAAGGCGTTGGTTTCTCGCCTGTTCGACTTGTTGCCTGACTTCTTGAGCAGCCGGTCCACCTTGGGCCATTGCCTGCTCCAGCGCCTGCTTGCCCTGTAGTTCGACTTGGTCCAGCTCTGCAGTCAATTGTTCAATCTGACGGCGCTGCTCAGCTAGGATTTGCTGCTTTGTCTGCTCTGTCAAAATGAACTTTACGGTGACTGGCTGACGAATGCTCAGCATAAATCCGCATCCCTTCTATCCCAAATCGGTATTGTGTTTCCTCTTTGCCTGCTCTTGAGGTGTCGTCTCCTCAATCTGTTAACGCGACGGTGATGTCCGTCCCAAGTGATACCGGGTGTCAGGAATCGATGTCCACAACGACATGTCGCTTTTCCCGGTAGGCACGGGCACTGACGACATTCCGAATGGATTTGGCGATCCGTCCCTGTCGCCCAATCACTTTACCGATATCCGATGGATCCACCGTGATCCGGTACACTGTTGTATCCCCGCGTGACTCTTCGGTGACTTTCACTGACTCTGGATGCTCCACCAGGGACCGAGCGAGAAATTCAACCAATTCCTTCATCGGCCGTCCTCCTAGCGCTGAATCTTCGGGAGAAACATGTCCTCGACAGCTCTCCCGAAGCAGCCCACCTCATGTCCGATCCGACTAGCCTGATTCCAAGCTTATCGCTTACTTCTGCAACTTCAGATCGTGGAACTTCTTCATCAAGCCGGCTTCGCGGAACAAGTGACGTACTGTGTCACTCGGAGTTGCGCCGTTTTGCAGCCACTGCAAAGCACGCTCTTCGTTGATGTTGACCTGAGCTGGTTCTGTAAGCGGGTTGTAAGTGCCAATCTCCTCAACAAAACGACCGTCGCGAGGCGAGCGGGATTCTGCAACAACCAAACGGTAGAACGGAGCTTTCTTTGCACCCATACGCTTCAAACGAATCTTTACAGACATGTTTCATATCCTCCTCAGGGTTGTGTGAGATATTGTGTATTTTGTATCAGGCTTGTACTGTTGCATGAAAACAACTACGGCACGAACCTTCTACGCCTAACGCTTTTTCTTCTTCTTGTTCCGGTGTGTCCGCGGCCCAGAACTGCTTGGCGATCCGGCATCATTGCCCTCAGGAGCTTGGGGTACGAGATCGGATAGACCACCGAGATCGCCGAGTCCACCCATTCCCCCTAGGCCCTTCAAGGCCTTCATCGCGCCGCGTTTCCCCATTTTCTTGCCAAATCCGGAGAACCGCTTCATCATCTGTTGCATCTGTTCGAACTGGTTGAGCACCTGGTTGACATCGCGAACGGTGACACCACTTCCGGCGGCAACTCTGCGTCGCCGACTCGCGTTCATCACGGAAGGATCGGCTCGTTCCTTGGTTGTCATCGAAGAAATGATGGCATCGATTCGCACAAACCGTTTCTCGTCAATCTGGAGGTTCTCCAATCCCTTCAGTTTCCCTGCACCAGGAAGCATTTTGAGCACCTGGTCGAGGGGACCGAGTTTACGCACCTGAAGCAACTGCTCCCGAAAATCATCGAGCGTGAACTGACTCGTCCGAAGCTTCTGCTCCATCTCTCGAGCTTTTTCAAGGTCGACAGATTCTTGAGCTCGCTCAATCAGACTGAGAACATCGCCCATGCCTAGAATCCGAGAAGCCAGGCGGTCCGGATGAAACACTTCCAGTGCTTCTATCTTCTCTCCAAGGCCGACGAACTTGATGGGGCGTCCCGTGACTGCCCGCACCGTGAGGGCGGCACCGCCTCTGGTATCTCCATCGAGTTTCGTCAAGATGACACCCGTAACAGGCAACGCTTGGCTGAAAGACTCAGCTACATGGACTGCGTCTTGGCCCGTCATTGCATCGATGACCAGCAACAGCTCATCCGCAGGAACAGCCTGATGAATCCTTGCTAATTCCTCCATCAATGGCGCATCTACATGCAGGCGACCGGCCGTATCAATAATGACGACGTCGGCACCCTGCTTGCGAGCCTCTTCGATACCACTCGTTGCGATGGTCACCGGATCGACATCTGTGCCCATTTGAAACACAGGGACGTTGATTTGACCTCCGAGAACTTCGAGCTGATGAATTGCTGCCGGTCGATAGATATCGGCAGCCACCATCAACGGTCGGTGTTGGTGCTTTACAAACGACAAGGCAAGCTTTGCGGCCGCAGTCGTCTTACCTGCGCCCTGCAACCCGACCAACATGACCACTGTTGGCGGTTTCGCAGCCATCCGCAACCGCTCTTCCGAGCCACCCATCAGTTCAGTAAGTTCTTCATGGACAATCTTGACGACTTGCTGACCTGGTGTGAGGCTCTTTTGAACATCCTGCCCAATTGCCCGTTCACGGACCTTGTCCACGAACTGTTTGACAATCCGAACGTTGACGTCTGCAGCAAGCAATGCCAATCGAACTTCGCGCATTGCCTCCTGTACGTCAGATTCAGTCAGTTTCCCTTTGGACTTGAGCTTACTCAGTGCCTTTTGCAGGTTGTTTGACAGCCCTTCGAGCAATGTCCTTCCTCCTTGCCAGGCAACCACTGACGGTCGCAAAGGGTGATTTGCACTTTGCTAAGGAACCATCATTCCACACGCCACGCCACAAACATTGCGTTCATCGCCTTCTGCAACCGCTCGCGACCCGACTCAGGGACATCCTCTTTGAGGTCATCCCACACCAGTCGCAGTTCGGTCAGCAGTTGTCGATTGCGGCGCGCAGTGGCAAGCAACGACAGTGCGGATTCGTAAGTCTCCAACTGCTCTGCGGAGCGATGCAGGTTATCATGAACCGCCTGCCGGCTGACTCCGAAGTGAGAAGCAATTTCCGACAAAGACCAATCATCGAGATAATAGAGCTCTACCATCTCTTTTTGGCGATCCGTAAGCAATGCACCATAAAGGTCATATAAATCGCCCATACGGGTGACTTGTTCTATGATACGAGTGTCAGAGTCCACTGTCAAGCGCATCCCCTTTACACTTCAAACACGTCGCAACACTTCAACTTAACCGCGTCGCAGCTGTCATTGCCTGCTTATGAAGCCGATTCGGGTGCTTGACAGATCGCTTCAGCGAAGGCCTTAGGTGAAAATGGTTCGAGATCGTCCATTTGTTCGCCAAGTCCCACCCATTTGACCGGAATGTGAAACTCCCGAACAATCGGCAGCAGTACGCCGCCTTTGGCTGTCCCGTCCAGCTTTGTGACAATCATGCCCGTGACGTTGGCCACTTCGAGAAATGACTTGGCCTGCAACAATGCGTTTTGGCCCGTTGTGCCGTCGACCACGAGCAGAACTTCGTGCGGCGCACCAGGCAATTCCCGTTCCACAACCTTGTGGATCTTAGCCAACTCTGCCATCAGGTTGGCCTTATTATGGAGGCGTCCAGCTGTGTCACAGAGGATTACGTCGGCACTTCGCGCACGTGCCGCTGCGATGGCATCATAGATGACCGCAGCCGGATCGGCGCCTTGGGTGTGGCGAATGACATCCACTCCCGACCGATTCCCCCACTCCATCAATTGTTCAATGGCAGCCGCTCGAAATGTATCACCTGCAGCGACCAGGACCTTTTTGCCTTCTGCTTTGAAGTGGTGGGCCAGTTTGCCGATGGAGGTGGTCTTGCCGACTCCGTTCACACCCACAAACAGGTACAGCGATGGGCCTGTCTCCGCCACCTTCATGCTTGGATCATTATCCTCCAAGGCTTCTTCCATGGCCTGTTGGAGCAGTCCTGGCAATTCAGAGCCATCAGTCGCTTTCTGTTCCCTTGCAAGACGCCGGACCCGTTCCACCAACCACATCGCAGTCTCAAACCCGACATCCGCTGCGAGTAAGACTTCTTCGAGCTCTTCGTAAAGTGCCTCATCGAGCTTGCGCCCGTGAAACAGTCCGGTCAATCGCCCGAACAGCGCGTCGCGGCTCTTCGCCAGTCCGCGTTTAAACTTATCAAAAAGTCCCATGGACCTCCTACCTTTCCCAAAGGGGGTTAAGCCGTTTCGATGTCAGAATCCAGGTTTTGATCTTCCAGCCGTACGCCAATCAGGTTCGACACGCCGGACTCCTGCATCGTGACGCCGTAAAGCGCATCTGCCTCTTCCATCGTACCACGTCGGTGTGTCACGACGATGAACTGGGTCTCATCGGAGAAACTGCGCAGTTGTTGGGCAAACCGACTGACGTTCGCCTCATCGAGTGCAGCCTCAACCTCGTCGAGCACACAGAATGGCACCGGCCGTACCCGAAGTATTGCGAATAGCAACGCCATCGCTGTCAGCGCACGTTCACCGCCGGACAGCAGATTCAAGTTTTGCAGTTTTTTCCCCGGCGGCTGGGCGATTACTTCGACTCCCGTCTGCAGCAGGTCATCTGGGTTCGTCAATGCGAGATCCGCTTTACCGCCCCCGAACAGCTGTCGGAAGGAAACGTGGAACTCCTGACGGATGGCTTCAAACGTCTCTGCGAAGCGCTTGGACATCTCCTCGTCCATCTCAGAAATGACTGCTTCAAGCTGATTCTGCGCCTCACGGAGGTCTTCGCGTTCTCGCGTCAGGAACGACAAACGCTCCGACAAACGCTCCCACTCTTCAATGGCACCGAGGTGAACTTGTCCCATCTGCCCCATCTGTCTGCGCAGGGACTCCGCACGCTGTTTCGCCTCAGGTACCGCGAGCGTAAGTCGATGGTGCTCGCGGGCCCACTCAAAGGTCATCTTGTGCGTTTCACCCATCCTGTCGAGAGCGTGCTTGAGATCTGCGTCGATCCGTTGCTGTGCCACTTCTGCACGGTGTACCAGTTCATCCGCAGTCGTCAGTTCCTGCTGCCGGCGGCGGATGGTTCGTTCAAGTTCCGCAACCTCTGCCTCAAGTCGCTGAACCTCCTGGCGAACCGCCGCAGTCCCTTGCTCAAGTTCCGACAGTTGTGCTTCCGCTGCACCCAGTGTCTGTTCGACGCTGGTTGCGGCACGAAGCTCGTTGTCCTGGGACAGGCGAAGTTCATCTGTCTCCATTTGTAACTGTTTACTGCGGGAGTGCAGGCGGTTTGCTCTTGTCTTCAAGTCGTTCATCTGTTGCAGAACGCTGTTTTTCGCCTGTGTCAACGTAGCCATCTCAACTCGGACTGCTGTCAAGACATCCTGGGCTTGCGTGAGTGAAGACTCACGTTCCGCGAGTGAACGCCTCGTTTCCTCAAGACCCTGCTCCGTCTCCTGGATGGCCGTAATGACCGTGGCAAGCCCCGCCTTTGCGGTTTGTAGACGTTCCAACCATCCAGTGTGACCAAGGGTCAGCTCGGACAGTTCCCACTCGACAGCCTGACGCTTGTCCTTGACGGTCTCCAAGCGCATCTTCAGATCTTGTGTCAGTGCACGAGCCTGTTCAAGTTCGCCGCGCTGTTTCTCCTGGTCGGCAATCGCACGCCGTTGTGCTTCGCTCGTTTTCTCAACACTGCGGCGCAGTTCTGCCTGTTTGGCACGGAGGTCATCGATGGCCTTCTTCTTCTCTGCGATCTGTCGCTCCACTTCCTGGCGTTCCCGGGAGCGCCCGAGCAGACCTGGACCCTTCCGCGAGATGCTGCCACCCGTCATGGCGCCTCCAGGGTTCACCACATCTCCTTCCAGGCTGACAATACGGATGCGATAATTCAGGACCTTTGCCACCGCATTCGCGTGAACCAGGTTGTCCGTGACGACCACATTACCGAGAAGATGTTCCATAACTGGCCGGTAGATATCGTCGCAGCCAACGAGATCGCTTCCAATCCCGACGACACCCGCCTGACCCTTTAACTTGTCTCTGTCTCCTGACTGGAGCATCCGTGACCGTATAACCGACAGCGGCAAAAACGTCGCTCTGCCGGCATGCCGCTGTTTGAGGAAATCAATTGCAGACCGGCCCGCAGCTTCGCTGTCGACAACGATGTTTTGGAGCGCACCGCCGAGGGCTGTCTCAATGGCCGCTTCATGTGCCTTTTCCACTCGGATCAAGCCTGCGACAGGTCCATGAATGCCATCCAGTCGTTTTTTGCTTGCAGCCTGCAAAACCGTCTTTGCGCCCAGTGCGTACCCGTCATAACCAGATTCAAGCTCGCTTAACAGTTCAAGCCGGGAAACGAGCGAAGCTGTCTCTGACTCCACCCGATGAATGGCGGCCACGCTGTTTGCTTCGGCCGCAGCGTGATCGCGCTGCAATGTCGCAATCTCACCAAGTTGTTTTTGAAGTTGTGCAAGGTCCTCCTCAAACGATCGAACACGTTGCTGCTGTTCAAGAAATTCTTCCTCAAGCTGCTGTTCATCCGCCAGATGACGCGCCTGTTCCGCCCCTAGGCGCTCGCGCTTTTGCTCATCCTGAGTGAGGTACTCTTCTGCCATCTTGATTTCATTTCGAAATCCTGCAGACTGGTGGTGCAGTTCAATATATTCCTCATTGAGGCGCGCAATTTCTGCTTCAAGTCGAGCCTTGACACCGGGGTCCACAGCATTCGCAGCGGCCTCTAGTTCCGATGACTTGATTTCCATTTGTGCCGTAACGTCATCCAACCGCTCTGCAGCAACTGTGAGATCGCGCTCGAGTTCTCCGAGCTCCTCCATCACGCCTTCGATTTGCTTCGCTTTATCGGCCGCTGACCGTTCAGCGTTGCTTGCACGTTCTTGATGCAACGCCAATTGTCCTTGCAACCGTTGCCGTTGCTCAATGACATCGACGTGTTGTCGCTGCAAGACTTCCGCACTGCGGCGACGGTCGTCAAGCGCACTGCGCTGTACCGCCAAGGTCTGCTCTACTTCAGTGACCAGAATTTTCGCTGTGTCACGCTGTGCAACTGCCTGTACGCTGGCTGATTGCGCGTCTTGCCAGCGTTCGGTTTGCTCCTCGATGTCATGGACCAAGAGCCCGATATCGAGGGCCTGGTGCTCTTCCTGCAACATCTGATATTTTCTCGCTCGCACAGCCTCCTCTTCAAGGGGACCGGCCTGACGGTGAAGTTCATCCAGGATATCGTCCACACGTGTGATATTCTGGTCTGTTTCTGCGAGCCGGCGTTCGGCTTCCTTTTTACGAAATTTAAACTTTACAATCCCAGCCGCATCCTCAAAGGCTCCGCGTCGGTCCTCAGCGCGGGTGGACAACATCTCATCAATCTTGCCCTGTCCGATGATGGAGTAGGATTCACGCCCCATTCCCGAATCCATGAAAAGTTCTGCAATATCCTTTAACCTGCAGGCCTGCTTGTTGATCATATATTCGCTCTCGCCAGACCGGTACATCCTGCGGGTCACTGTCACTTCGTCAAAAACCACGCCAAGGTGTTGATCGGAGTTGTCAAGGGTGAGGGAAACTTCACAGAAGTTAATCGCGCGGCGTGTCTCCGTTCCGGCAAAAATGACATCCTCCATTTTTGCTCCACGCAGAGTACGCGCACTCTGCTCACCGAGCACCCAGCGAATAGCGTCGGCAATGTTGCTTTTGCCGCTTCCATTCGGGCCAACCACGGCGGTGATACCGGGGGAAAAGGCAATTTCTGTGTGGTCAGCAAAGGACTTGAACCCTGTCACGTCGATCCGCTTTAGAAACACCGGTTCTTCCTCCTTGCGTCAGCTCTCATGATGCTCGGAGAGCTTCGTGAGAGCCATGCTTGCTGCCTGTTGCTCTGCTTCCTTCTTTGAACGTCCGCTTCCTTCGCCCATCACTGTGTCGCCAAGCAGAACCTGGACGACAAACTCCTTGGCGTGGGCCGGTCCGCGCTCTTCGGCAATTACGTAGCGAAGAGTACGCGGGTCATGCTGCTGAACCCACTCCTGGAGCGTTGTCTTGTAGTCCTTCAAGTTGGCATATGCTTCAGCCTTCGGAAACACGTAGCGGTCCAGAAATACACGGACCGGCTCAAGGCCCTGATCAAGGTACAATGCCCCAATGAACGCTTCGAATACATCGGCGAGTAGCGCTGCCCGATTCCGCCCCCCAGACCGTTCTTCACCTCTGCCAAGACGAATGAATTGGTCAAACTGCAGATCGCGTGCGAACCGTACTAACGTGGGTTCGCAGACGATGGCGGCGCGCATCCGTGTCAGTTCCCCTTCTGGCATCGTCGGCTTTGTTTTGTACAAAAACTCACTGACGATGAGTTCTAACACAGCATCCCCGAGAAACTCCAAGCGTTCATTGTCCTCCAGCGAAGGTCTCTTGTGCTCATTCCGATAGGAAGCGTGTGTGAAAGCTTGCCTCAGTAACGCAAGTGAGGTGAATCGAATCTCCAGTCGCTCACACAGTTCGTCCCATTTTGACGTAACCACGTTCGGCACTCCTCGCTGCACGGATTCTTAAAAAAGCAGAAAGTGAAAAAATCCCCCGGACTAGACCGGGGGGTATTACCCAACCTGTCCCATGCTCAGACAAATTTACTCATACTTGCGAAACGCCAGGACAGCGTTGTGTCCACCAAAACCAAATGAGTTCGAGAGTGCTACATTGACAGTTGCACGACGTGCCTGATTCGGTACGTAATCGAGATCGCAATCTGGATCCGGCGTCTCGTAATTGATGGTCGGAGGAATTAAACTGTCTTGAATGGTCTTAATGGTGGCAACGGCTTCAACACCGCCTGCCGCTCCAAGTGTATGACCGGTCATCGATTTAATCGAACTGACAGCGAGCTTATACGCATGCTCTCCGAAGACAGACTTGATTGCAAGTGTCTCGAGTTTGTCACCGATATCTGTCGATGTACCGTGCGCGTTGATGTAGTCGACGTCAGTTGGCTGCAGTCCGGCATCAAGTAAAGCTTCCGTCATCGCTTGACGTGCACCTGCACCTTCTGGTTCCGGCGCCGTCACGTGAAATGCATCGCCTGACATGCCGTAACCAATCACCTCGGCGTAAATTTTTGCTCCTCGTGCCAATGCGTGGTCGAGTGCTTCTACGATCAGCACGCCAGCTCCTTCCGCCATGACAAATCCATCGCGGTTTAGGTCAAACGGGCGACTCGCCAACTCCGGCTCCTCGTTACGAAGCGACAGCGCTTTCGCATTACTGAATCCCGCCAAAGCAAGATCCACAATGGCAGCTTCTGCTCCGCCTGCAATCATGCAGTCGGCCGCACCGCGTTCAATGATTTTCGCCGCATCGCCAATCGCATGAGACCCCGTGGCACAAGCTGTGACAGCAGTGCTGTTCGGCCCTTTGGCGCCAAACATAATCGAGATCTGCCCGGAAGCAATGTTTGCAATCATCATCGGCACGACAAACGGGCTTACCCGCTTCGGTCCGCGTTCCATCAAAATGCGGTAGTTCTCGAGCAGTGTGTGAATGCCACCGATGCCCGATCCGATATAAACCCCAACCCGATGGGCATTGTCCGGGGTAATTTTGAGTCCAGAATCCTCAAGTGCTTGCGTTGCGGCACCGATGGCGAACTGCGTAAAGCGGTCTAATCGGCGTGCCTCTTTGCGATCAATGTATTTTTCTGGATCAAAGTCGCGAACAACGCCCCCGATGTGAACGGGATAATCTGACGTATCGAACTCATCGATCTGGGAGATGCCAGACTTTCCAGCCGTCAGATTTGACCAGAATGTAGACACATCGCTGCCAAGCGGTGTGACGACCCCCATTCCTGTTATCACAACTCGCCGTCTCACAATCGTCACCTCTCATGCGAAGCCCAATATAACAGAAAGCCCCGGCAACCGCACGGGACTCCGCTTGTAACCTTGTTGGCTGCGCTTATTGGTGCGCGTCGATATATGTAACTACATCACCAACAGTCTTGATTCTCTCAGCATCCTCATCTGAGATTTCCATGTCAAACTCATCTTCCAGTTCCATGATGAGTTCCACGACATCCAGAGAGTCAGCACCAAGGTCATCTTTGAACGTGGCTGTTGGGACAACTTTCGCTTCGTCGACACCCAGACGATCCACGATAATGCTCTTGACACGTGATAGTGTATCGGACATGCTTTCACCTCCTTCAGAGAGTATACTACATGACCATGCCGCCGTCGATATGGAGTACTTGTCCAGTTATATATGCCGCTTTCGGTGATGCGAGAAAAGAGACAGCATGGGCAACATCTTCCGGCGAACCCGGTCTGCCAAGGGGAATCTGCTCCACCATCTTGCCTGTCCACTCTGCATTGAGTCCAGCAGTCATGTCGGTTTCAATGAAACCGGGGGCAATGGCATTGACGGTGATATTACGTGATGCAAACTCTCTTGCCACAGACTTTGTCAGTCCAATCAGTCCCGCTTTGGCGGAAACATAATTGGCCTGGCCCGCATTCCCCATGATGGCGACGACGGACGCGATATTGATGATTCTACCGGAGCGTTGCTTCATCATCGGGCGAGCAGCGGCACGAATCAAATGAAAAGCGCCTTTCAGATTGGTGTTCATCACAGCATCCCAGTCTTCATCTTTCATCCGCAACACAAGGGTGTCACGAGTGATGCCTGCGTTGTTCACCACAACGTCTAAGTGACCGAAAGCTGCCAAGGCCGATTCTACCAGTCGCTCGGCATCTGATGCAAGGCTTACATCGCCTTGTTCGACAATTGCTCGACCGCCCTGCTCTTCAATCAGGCGTGCCGTGGCTCTTGCTTCCTCTTCCCGGCCGACGTAATTCACAACCACACAATTGCCATCTCGTCCGAGTTCAAGTGCAATACTGCGGCCAATCCCTCGCGAGGCTCCTGTGACAATGGAAACCTGTTCAGTCACCGAATGACCCCCTTTCCTACTCTGCAAGTGCAGAGAGTGTTTCTTCAAGAGACGCCATGTCTTCTACATGAAGCGTCCTCAATCCCCGCTCCGTCTTCCGGATGAGCCCGGACAAGACCGTACCAGGACCAAATTCAATCACGGTGTCAACACCCATGTCACGCATGGTCAGGACGTCATCTTGGAACCGAACAGGCTTGTACAGCTGTTGTTCAAGGGCGAGTCGGATCCCCTCTGCATCGGTGCGGGCAACAGCGTCAACATTTGCGACTACCGGCCAGCGGCCTGTCTGGAATTGTGTTGTACCGAGGGCCTCGCTCAGCTTTCCTGCTGCCGGGCGCATTAACTGACAATGAAATGGTCCACTCACAACCAAGGGAATGACACGTTTCGCCCCGGCCGCCTTTGCAAGTACAGATGCACGGGATACTGCCTCTGCAGTGCCCGAAATGGCGATTTGACCCGGGCAGTTCATATTCGCCATTTCAACGAGATCGTCGCCGTGAGTTGCCTCTTCACAAACCTTCTCAAGTGCCGCCTCATCAAGCCCAAGAACGGCAGCCATCGCGCCTTCACCAGCCGGCACCGCCTCATCCATAAACCGTCCGCGCTGATAGACGAGTTTCACTGCATCCTGAAACTCCAGTACACCGGCTGCAACGAGCGCGCTGTATTCGCCCAGGCTGTGACCTGCTGACACGATGGCGGACCGCGGCGACTGCTCCTGGAACACCCGAAAAGCAGCAATGCTCGCCGTGAGCAATGCAGGCTGGGCGTGATAGGTCAGTTTCAACGTCTCCTCCGGCCCACTCAAAATGATCTCCGACAAGGCAAAACCTAGCGCCGCATCAGCAGCCTTAAAGGTCTGTGCCGCAATCGGATACCGCTCAATCAGTTCCCGGCCCATCCCCACGTACTGGGCGCCTTGGCCAGGAAAGACAAACGCAAGATTCAAACCTGTAGCCTCCTTACACATCGCAACATCACCCAAATCGGGCATCCTTTAGTCATTTCAACAGGGCCTGACGAAATCCTGCCGCGGCTTCTTACAGCCGCACTGCAGTTGCTCCCCACGTCAAACCGCCCCCAAAGCCGACCATAACGACGACGTCGCCTTCTTTCGCTCTTCCTTCGCGAACTGCTTCATCAAGCGCAATTGGAATCGACGACGCCGAGGTGTTGCCATACTTGTGAATGGTGACGACAACTTTATCCTCCGGTACGCCAAAGCGTTTCGCCGCTGCATCAATAATACGGATATTCGCCTGGTGCGGGACCAACACATCAATGTCCTCACGTGTCAAGCCTGCCTTATCGAGCACCTTCTCAGTCGAAGCACCCATGGCGCGAACAGCAAACTTAAAGGTCTCTTGCCCCTCCATCTTGAGGAAGTGTTGTCGAGCCTCAACGGACTCATGAGATGCTGGAATCCTTGACCCCCCTGCAGGTTGGTGCAAAAATCTGCCGCCGCTCCCATCAGACCCAAGGTCAAAGGCGAGAAAGCCGCGGTCTTCGGGCACAGAGCCTACGACGACTGCACCCGCTCCGTCCCCGAACAAAACGCAGGTGCTGCGGTCTGTGTAGTCTGTAATACGAGACAAGAGGTCACCGGCAACAACAAGAACGTTCCTGCACCGCCCACCTTCGACGAGTGCAGAGGCTACCGAGACACCGTACAAAAATCCTGAGCAGGCTGCGGACAAGTCGAATGCACCCGCATTCTTGGCACCAAGTTTGTCCTGAATGATACTTGCCGTGGACGGGAACATCGTATCTGGTGTGACTGTAGCACAGATGATGTGATCCACTTGATCAGCCGTAATGCCTGCGCTTTCCATCGCACGCTGACAGGCAACGGTCGCGTAATCCGAAGTGGCTTCTCCAGCCTCAGCGATCCGCCGTTCCCGAATCCCCGTTCTGGTCACAATCCATTCATCGCTTGTCTCCACCATTTTCTCAAAGTCCGCATTCGTTAAGACCCGTGACGGCAATGCAGAGCCTGTTCCCAAAATGCCAGCTCTAATCTTATCCATGTATTTTTGTACCTCCCGTATTCGCATTCAATGGATTTTAGTCAAGGATTAATCCTTCAGTTCATGCGAGAACTGACCAATTAAGTCCTGGGCAGCAAACTTTCTCGCTTGCTCCAACGCGACTACCCAAGCCCGCTTTGAACTGCTGCCATGAGCCTTCAGGCAACCTCCGTTGACACCCAAAAATGGCGCGGCTCCGTATTCGGCGTAGTCAAACTTGTCTCTGATTCCGCGCAATGACGGCTTTAACATCACTGCTCCCAGTTTGCTCGTAAAACTGCTCGTTAATTGTTCTTTTAAGAGACCGAAAATACCAAGTCCCACACCTTCAATCAACTTCAGTACAACATTGCCGACAAACCCGTCACAGACAACAACATCGGCGTCGCCATCAAGGACTTCCCTTGCCTCTATATTGCCAACGAAGTCCAGCGACGATGATTCCAGCAACTGAAAAGCTTCTTTAGTGAGTGCATTGCCCTTTCCAGGCTCTGTGCCGACGTTGAGCAGGGCGACACGAGGGTTCGGTATATCGCGCACCTGCCTCGAGTATGCACAACCCATTTGCGCGTATTGCAGCAGGTTATGTGCATTTGCATCCATGGTAGCCCCTGCGTCGAGCAAAAGGACGCCCTTACCGTTGAATGTCGGGAGAACTGGCGCGAGAGCAGGCCTGTCAATTCCCTGCAGCCTACCAATCGCAAGCAGTCCACTAGCAACGAGTGCCCCCGTACTGCCAGCCGAAAGCATCACGTCTGCTGCTGACTCTTTAACCATCGTTGCCGCCATGACGAGGGACGAATTTGGCTTACGCCGCACTGCCCTCACCGGTTCGTCACCGGTTTCAATCGTAACGTCCGTATGAACCACACGCACATTAGCAGGAAAAGTTCCGCCTGCCTCACGAATTTTGGCCTCATGTCCAATCAATATGAACTCTGTGTCCGAAAACTTTGCGGCACACTCGATTGTAGCGTGAACGGGTGCGACAGGCGCCAAGTCACCGCCCATGGCATCAATCGCAAGCTTCATAATGTCACCCCTGGAGGACTGATTTCTTTTGGTTGTACAACCCAGATTGTCCCATCTACAACGACTTCACCGTTGCACATAGACACTGCTCTGCATTTTGTGGCACCGAATCGTCTTGCTACCACATCCACGCGTCCCAGTACTGTGTCGCCAAGTGCGACGGAATGATGAAAACGCAGCTCTGTCTTTGCTGTCAAAACAACATCCGCATCTGTTACGGCAACAGCCAAGGAGTTTAACTGACCGAATAGGATATGCCCCCTGACAATGCGAGTCCGCGTAAACACGTGTGCCGGTTGAATGGCGAGTGTGGATACTGCATAGCGATTCAACTGCAGTTCGGAAATTTCACCAAGGACCTCTTCTTGAGCCATCGCTCGCACGCTGTCGTGCTGTCCTGTCGCAACCCTGCGAATTCGCTCTCTGGCTTCCGGAATCTGCAATACCGCTCGGTCAAGGCGGATGGTTGGAATGCTAACACCGAATCGTTCAGCCAACTGCTCGTCCGTGGCAAACGGGTTTTCTTGTACATACCGAACCAGTGCCAGCCTGCGGTCTGACTTCTTCAGAAGCCATCCCTCCTGTTTGCGCCTTTGGCTGCTCTTCTGTTTTTGTTCTAAATCATATGAGCTTTTACAACCTCATATTATCACCTAGTATTAATTTCAAGCAAGAAGAAGCTCTCAACGTCTCGCATTGGAGCGTAGAAGTTGGGAGCTTAATGTTTCAAGGTTTAGTGTTTCAAGTTTTAGTGTTTCAAGTTTTAGTGTTTCCAGCATTGACACAGGTGACAAAATGGCCTGCACCACTTTTAGGACGTCTTCACTTGAAGTTTTCGATGGAGTTTTAAAAGCATATCCTTCGTCATTTCCCCAAGGTCATACCTCGGACGGAATCCCCACTCCATCTCTGCGCAAGAAGAATCGATGGAACTTGGCCAGCTGTCCGCGATCGCCTGTCGTACCGGATCGACCGCATAGGAGACGGCAAACCCAGGCATCAGTTCCTGAATCGCGGACTCAATGTCCTCTGGAGCCACACTCATGGCAGTAATGTTGAACGCGTTACGGTGCACCAATTTATCACCGTCCGCCTCCATTAGCTGCACAATCGCGTCAAGCGCATCCGGCATATACATCATGTCCATGTATGTGCCCTTCCCAATAAAGGACGTGTAGTTTCCGTACTGAACAGCATGATAGTAGATTTCTACGGCATAATCCGTCGTACCTCCGCCAGGCGGGGTGACGTAGGAAATGAGACCCGGAAACCGGACCCCTCTCGTGTCCACGCCAAATTTGGAGTGGTAGTAATCGCACAACAGTTCACCCGACACCTTTGTTACGCCATAAATGGTGTTTGGCCGTTGCAGCGTATCCTGGGGTGTGCCGGACTTCGGCGTCGATGGTCCAAACGCCGCAATCGAACTAGGTGTGAAAAACTGACAATCTAGTTGTCTGGCTACTTCAAGACCGTTCACCAAACCAGTCATGTTGAGATTCCACGCAAGTTGCGGGTTCTCTTCCGCCCGAGCTGACAACAGGGCAGCCAAGTGGATGACTGTGTCTACGTCATACTGCTTTGCAATCTCAAACATCCGTTTGCCATCTGTGACATCAAGGATTTCAAACGGACCCGCACTCTGTTGTGCGGCATCTGGACTCTTGCGAATATCTGTCGCAACGACGTTGTCTTCGCCGTAAACATCTTGGAGTTTCGCAACGAGTTCAGAACCAATCTGGCCTGACGCTCCAGTCACCAGAATTGATTTCATCACTCACACCTCGCTTTGTCTGGCTGCCTGTGTCTTGGGAACTCGCACTAGAGGATGGCGAGTTCCTTCCCGACCTTTTCGTAGATGGATAAGGCGCTGTCTAACATCTCTTTGGTATGCGCAGCCGTCGGCATGTTCCGAACTCGTCCGGTTCCGCGTGGAACAGTCGGAAATACAATCGACTTGGCATAAACACCGTTATCATAGAGCCGTTTGCTGAACTCTTGCGTCAGTACTTCTTCCCCGATGATGCAAGGGGTGATAGGGCTCTCGCTGTGGCCGATGTCAAATCCGAGGTCCTTGAGACCCTTTTTGAAGTAGTTGGCGTTCGCCCACAGTTTGTCATGCAACTCCGTGCTGCTCATGAGGATATCGAGCGCTGTGATACACGCTGCTGCCGAACCCGGTGTGAGCGATGTGGAGAACAAGAACGGCCGAGCGCGAACCTTCAGCCAGTCAATCAGTTCCTGCCGACCTGCGACATACCCCCCAACGACACCAATAGCCTTAGAGAGCGTTCCAATCTGGAAGTCAACCTTGTCGGACAGACCAAAGTGCGCCACCGTGCCTGCACCGCCGCCCATCACACCAGAGCCGTGTGCATCATCCACGTAAGTAATGAGATCATATTCATCCGCGATCGCGATGATCTCTGGAAGTTTTGCGACGTCGCCGTCCATCGAAAACACGCCATCGGTAATCACCATCAGCTTCTGGTACTTCCCAGAATCTCTGGCTTCCTTTGCCTGCTTTCTTAGGTCATCCATATCAGAGTGTTTATAGCGGATGATTTTTGCCCGTGATAGGCGACAGCCGTCGATAATCGAGGCGTGGTTCAATTCATCAGATAAAATGGCGTCATTCGCATCCATAACAGCTGAGATGGCACCCATATTGCAGTTGAAACCGGATTGAAACGCGATAGCTGCCTCTGTGTGTTTAAATTCAGCGAGCTTTTTCTCCAATTCTACATGCACCGCGAGTGTGCCGTTAATGGTTCGTACGGCACCAGCGCCAACGCCCGCAAACTTGGTTGCTTCGACACAGGCGTGAATCAGCCGTTCATCGGTTGCAAGTCCAAGGTAGTTGTTTGAAGAAAGATTGATCAGTTGCCGACCCTGAATCTGAATCGTCGGCCCATTTGCACTCTCGAGCGGATCGATGACGTTGTATAACCCCTGGCTCTTTAAGTCTTCCAAGCCTTCATGGAGAAACTTATCAAGCGTTTGACTAGACATGCTCCTGCCCCCTTGCGCTATCCGTACTTACTATCCGACAACCATGATAATACTACTACAATAACAATGGAAAACAACAGCCAAGAATGCGCTTTCAAGCCCTTCTTTGAGTGGGCTGTAAGATAAGGAAAGGGTTGGTACTGAAACAGTACCAACCCTTTTCATCACTTGGTTACTTTACATTCAAGACGGTACGTCCTTTGTAGGAACCACAGCTCGGGCACACGCGGTGCGCCAACTTGTACTCGCCGCATTGGGGGCATTCAACCATCCCTGGCAACTGAAGCTTAAAGTGCGTGCGACGCAGACGTTTTCTGGTTTTCGACGTTCTATGTTGCGGTACTGCCATTGTGACACCCCCTTCGCGGATTACCGCTCACAATCTTACTCTGATTCATCGGTAGAAAGCAAGTCTGAAAGTGCCGCCAAACGCGGATCAATCGTCGTGACGTCACAATTGCAATCCTGATGATTGCGGTTGACGCCGCAGACCGGACACAGCCCACGACAGTCAGATTTGCAAACCGGGAAAAACTCAATGTCCAAGTGGATGGCCTGTTCAACCCAAGGATCGAGTTCTGCAATTCCCTGCGGCGCCAGATGTACGTCGTCGTTGACACGCCTGGCGTCCTCCGTAAACTCCTCAAACAGCACAGTCTCTTGTTTAGCCACAAACGGCTCGAGACAGCGAGTGCAGTTATACGTGACAGAGTACCTGACGTTACCGTTGACGGTACAAACGTCATCGACAAGCCGTGCCTCTACCTGAACATCGGCGGGTGAAAGTTCTTCAACCTGAACGTGCGCAGAGGCAATCTCAGGTATCTGCAGTTCTTCGTGCTTCACCAGCAATCCGTCGTTTTTACGCAGATCTCGAAAGTCGATTATCACGGGGTACCACCTTTACAGACAACAGATTTGAGTATACCGAGGACACGTTCCTGTGTCAATGAGTTTTCCTTAACACTGCAGTTTCTATAACTCTTTACAGGCTCTATCATATTCTCGCCGAAACCACGGTCCGTTTCTATGAATCCTCGACCTGTTCTTCGCCAACACTGTCAGTTTGAGGCAGACCAACAAGTTCTCGAATCTTGCTCATCAACGACAATGTGGTTTGATAGCCGATCTCAATCGCCTCGGCTGCCCGCGAAAACTGGGATGTTCCAATGTCCGACAGATTAGGGGTGATGCACAAATCGGCGGTTGGTAAGCGCTGTTGAACGAGTTGATCGGTCATTGCATCGAGAGACATCATAATGACGTCCATCATCGTTCCTGGCACCTCGTGTTTCATGAAGGCCGCCACATCAACTGCAATCACAACGTCTGCCCCAAGATCGCGTGCAGCAGCAACCGGAACACGTTCCATCACACCGCCATCGACGTAAACACCGTCTTCTCGTACATAAGGTACAAACACGCCTGGAATCGAAATGCTTGCCCGCACCGCGTCCGAAATCCTGCCACTTGTAAACGTGACTAGCCGCTTGCTCAGGAGCTCCGTAGCCACAATAGCTAGGGGCATATCAATCTGAGCGAACTCTGTACCTCTAGTCAACAGTGTGACCATATCGTGGATTTTCTTCCCAGCAACTAGGCCAACTCTGGGTACCGTGACATCCACCCAGTGACGCCAGGTGAGCGATCGAGCCAATCTATCCATAAAATCTGGCCGCATACCGGTTGCATAAAAGGCTCCAACCAGGCTTCCCATGCTCGAGCCACTGACAAGGTCAACTGGGATGTGATGTTCCTCCAGAGCTTTGAGCACACCGACATGTGCAAATCCTTTGGCACCTCCCGAACCGAGAGCGATACCAATCTTCTTTCTGTTCACCCAGCTTCACCTCTTTGCCTCGAAACTCGGGTTCCGTGCAAACCGGAATGACAAGCCGACAGTTACCGCGCGAACTTCGCCTTCAGTGCAACGGCGACATTGGGCGGGACTGTGGCACTGAGGTCTCCGCCATGCATCGCGATTTGCTTCACCAAGGACGAGCTGATATCCGCTACTTCGAGACTTGACGCCAAGAAAACAGTCACGAGGTCATGATTCAAGCGACGGTTCATGTGGGCCATTGGGACTTCCGCTTCAAAATCCTGCACGGATCGTAAACCGCGAACGACAACGTGTGCATGTTGAATTCGTGCATAGTCAGCGAGCAATCCGGAAAACGAGTCTACCTGAACATTCTTGTACGGACGAACCGCTTCCTGAATCAGGCCGATCCGTTCATCCACCGAAAACAAACCTCGTTTGTCTGGATTGTGCAGCACCGCAACGATGCATGTCTCAAATAACCTGCTGGCGTTCTTGATGATGTCTAAGTGACCGTTCGTCATCGGATCGAATGACCCGGGATAGATAGCACGTTGCATTGTCTGCCACCTCTAGTCGTCGTGTTCGTCTCGATATATTGTCACGGATATATCACCGTACGTACGCTCTTTGGCCCTGACGAGTCTCCCGACCGCGTCGGGCAGTAAAAATGCTTTGGGATGTTCACAAAGGATACCAAATTGGACGACTATCCCGCTCTCTGCGATAGTGTGCAAGACAGGCTCCCACAATTGTTTCGCATAAGGCGGATCAACAAATACCCAGCCGACCTGACTTCGCTCCGCTGTTGCACGCTTCCAGCCGGTTGCCCAGTCAGCAACGATAAGCGTTGCCTCTGTCATTGCACCCAAATTCGTTAGGTTCGCTTTAACGGTATCTATGCTCTTTGAGCTTTTATCTATGAACACCGAATGGCTGGCCCCTCGGCTCAGAGCCTCGATGCCGAGGGCACCGGATCCTGCAAACATATCGACAGCCACCTCGCCGCCCCAGTTCGGCCCCATCAAGTTAAACATCGACTCTTTCACTCTATCTGTAGTCGGACGTGCCAGCGTACCGGGCGGTGCGCTGAGCGGTCTGCCTTTCCAAATGCCGCTGATTACGCGCAAATCTTCACCCCTTGTCCGTCGCTCACTGTCACCTCTACTGTACCACATCAATCATTCTTTTCAGCTTCCTTGCCCCGCAAGTATATCCTCTGCTCATCCAGGTTATGCTAGAACTAACAACGGCAACAGCTGTTGTAGGCAACCGCGGGTGAAGGCTTAGTTCCCCATAAGCGCTTCCTCCGGTTTCTCCTCTCCCAGAATCGTTTGGTGAGCTGACAGTCGTCGACTCACCAAACGGCAGAACCCACGCGTACCCGGGCGTGGGTTTTCTGCTGTTCAGGGGTTTGTTTCTACTAGATTGTTCCCTGTTTCTGATAAGCTGGAAAATATTTTTCAAATGTCGCAAAAGTCGATCCATTTTCCAGTTTGTCATAGTATACTTGCTCCATCGGCAACGGAGGTGGATAACATGTTCATCCGCAATGCAATTACAGAATCCAGTAAGCTTACCATGGTTCAGGAGAACGAGACGATTGACGCTGTCCTGACTAAAATGGCAGGCCACTTAAGTCTCCCGTGTCTGACAGAAGACGGAGCTTTCCTCGGTATGGTAAGTAAACGCACCATTTTTGAGCAATTCCAGCAAGTTGTTGCAGAAGGCACCTCGTATGCGGACTTCGTACAACACGATATTCGTACGTGTGTCGACACCTCAGTTCCGACACTGACCCGGGAAAGCTTTTTTGAAGACACGCTCGAAATTATCACGAGACACCCGTTCGTGCCAATCGTCGAAGACGGGCGATTAATCGGGATCGTCAAGCGCAGCGACGTGAACCACGCTTTGTCGGTCGCATTTGCAACCAATGTCGAAACCCAACGCATTTTACTCGGAATGGCAGACGTCGAGGGGGCTCTGCAGCGCTTATTCACCATCACCCACCGTCTTGGTGTAAACGTGGTGACAGCCGTTACCTTCGACGCAAGACGCGATGCGTTGAACCGACGACTCATCTTGAAAGTCTCCCCGACTCCAAAGTTTAAAGAGCTCTGTGAACAGCTCGAGCGGGCCGGGTACATGCTTCTTGACGTGAAAGGTTGAACGGTCTGTCTGTTGCATCTCGAATGTAACCTCCCCAGTCGGTTGGTGCAGCATCTGCGGCCGCCGACTGTTTTTCATGTCCGTGACAATTGCCTCGCCATTGAAACCTCGGCTTTGATTCTGACTTGTCAGCTTTGATTCTGACTTGTCAGCTTTGATTCTGACTTGTCAGCTTTGATTCTGACCTGTCAGCTTTGATTCTGACTTGTCAGCTTTGATTCTAAAGGAGGAGACAACCTTGAAGCCCTGGATGTGGGACCTTACAACTACTCTCGATGCCCTGAACACCAAACAACTGTCATCTGCAGAGTTGGTGCAAAATCTGTTTGAACGAATTGATAAGTACGATCCAGGGTTGTCCGCGTACATATGGGTCAATCGAGACGAAGCGATGGCTCGAGCAGACCAGTTTGATAACCGGCGTGCGAACGGTGAAGTCTTACCCCCACTTGCCGGTATTCCAATCTGCGTAAAAGACCTCTTTGATATAGAAGGTACGCCAAGCACCTACGGCGGACGTCATTACCGATCACACATCGCCAAAGACACAGCCACTGCAGTCCAGCGTCTGTTGCAAGCAGGAGTCATCGTGATCGGAAAGACAAATCTACACGAATACGCATACGGCACGACGACTGAGAACCCGCACTACGGAAACGCACGCAACCCGTGGAACCGGGGTAAAATTGCAGGTGGCTCAAGCGGTGGAACGTCAGTAGCTATCACGGCTGGTCTTGCTTTCGCGGGACTCGGTACGGACACAGGTGGAAGCGTGCGTATCCCTGCAGCCCTCACCGGGCACGCCGGATTAAAGCCCACTTACGGGCTGGTCAGTAAGTTTGGGGTCTTCCCGCTCGCAAACTCCCTCGATCACGTGGGGCCAATGGGTAAAACGGTCACGGATCTTGCGCTGTTACTCGATGCGATGGCAGGCTTTGACCCGCTGGATGAAACATCCGCTCGCACAATGTCCCAAAGCTATGTACCTCAGACGGTCTCCCATGACAAACCGTTGGCTGGAGTACGACTTGGCGTACCGCGCCAATTTTTCTTTGACAGGTGTCACTCCAACGTGCTTCAGGTCATCTCACAGGCTTTGCATCAGCTCGAACGTGCCGGTGCAACGCTCATTGAGCTCGACATTCCACTGATTCACGATGTACCGCAAAATCAAACCATCGTCATTTCTTCGGAAGCACTAGACGTTCACAGATCCCTGCTCAAAGAGGCAACCTTGTACGGTGATGATGTACGCAGACGCCTTGAAGCAGGTGCAGAGGTCTCTGGAGCCGACCTGGTATCCGCCTACCGCTTTAGAAGGCAGTTCAAAGCAGGGCTGCGTGAGGTCTTCAGCAAGCCTGTCGATCTGCTTGTCACCCCGACGACGCCGCTTACAGCGACGGATATCGGACAGTTTAAGGCACATATCAAGGCGCATGAAGTCAATGTGCGGGCACATTTGACGCGCTATACCAACCCGTGGAATCTGAGCGGCCTGCCCGCCCTTACCGTACCGTGCGGAACCGCAGCCGACGGCCTCCCTGTTGGGTTGCAGTTGGTGGGCCCCGCTTTTGCGGAACGAAAACTGCTGAACCTTGGAGCGAAGGTGGAGTCTGTACTCCCTTGGACAGCCGTCGCACCCGACTATCGCTGATAAAACTTTAAGAGGATGAAGGAGGGGGTGAAGAACGTAAACAGGGTGAACAGGGTGAACAGGGTGAACAGGGTGAACGCAACATAGTCACCCTGGCACACAGGTTCCAATCGGTGGCGACTGCGACTACGACTGCGACTGCCACTGCCCCCAACAGCGGAACTCAGTTCCGCTACTGCCTCACGAAGGCGGAAGGCTCCCCCCAACAGCGGAACTCAGTTCCGCTACTGACTAGCGGAGACCGGAGGCCACCCCCAACAGCGGAACTCAGTTCCGCTACTGCCTGGCGAAGGCGGAAGGCCACCCCCAACAGCGGAACTCAGTTCCGCTACTGCCTGGCGGAGGCCGGAGGCCACTCCCAACAGCGGAACTCAGTTCCGCTACTGCCTCACGAAGGCGGAAGGCCACCCCCAACAGCGGAACTCAGTTCCGCTACTGCCTCACGAAGGCGGAAGGCCACTCCCAACAGCGGAACTCAGTTCCGCTACTGCCTCACGAAGGCGGAAGGCCACCCCTCACAGCGGAACTCAGTTCCGCTACTGCCTGGCGAAGACCGGAGGCCACTCCCAACAGCGGAACTCAGTTCCGCTACTGCCTGGCGGAGACCGGAGGCCACTCCCAACAGCGGAACTCAGTTCCGCTACTGCCTCACGAAGGCGGAAGGCCACTCCCAACAGCGGAACTCAGTTCCGCTACTGCCTGGCGAAGGCGGAAGGCCACCCCCAACAGCGGAACTCAGTTCCGCTACTGCCTCACGAAGGCGGAAGGCCACCCCTCACAGCGGAACTCAGTTCCGCTACTGCCCGGCGGAGACCGGATGCCACCCCCAACAGCGGAACTCAGTTCCGCTACTGCCTGGCGAAGGCGGAAGGCCACCCCCAACAGCGGAACTCAGTTCCGCTACTGCCTGGCGGAGACTGGAGGCCACCCAAGGTGGCGACCACCCCTCACAGTAGAGCGCGCCTCTGGGCGCGCCCGTATACGAAAAGCCCCAGGTGGGTTACCCCCTGGGGCTCGTTAACATCCTATCTTACCCTAATCCCGGACACCGCGGCGGCGTCTGACACCGCGAAAGACAACAAATTGCATAAACAGGTAGCTGACTGATGATGACAAGAACATGGCCAACGCCTTTGACGTGTTACTGCTGACGAACAGCGGTATATTTCGAGAAAATACCAGATAGTTTGTACACCATCCAAGTATCACGTCGTTGAGTACGATATTTAGGAGAGCTTGAGCAAAGAACAAGACTGTCTCCCGCGAACTCCCGTCAGACTTGTCAGCAAAGGTCCAGTGACGATTCAGCACGTAACTGTTTGCTATCGCACAGGCAACAGCGAGCGTGTTTTCAAGGACGAGAACGCGCGCACTATGATTCGGTATCATAACCATCAGGAGGTTCAGCACAGCGAGATCGACCAGTCCATTCGATAGCCCGACAAGTATGAACTTGGTATATCGTTTAATGGAATGTTTTACGCTTACTGGTGCCACGGATGTTGATGGCACATCACAGCCTCCTCCTGAAACAGTTCCCCACCCCAACATCAACTTCTTATATCATATGGCCAGTCCGGGAATCTTCATGTACACTGACTTCTTCATGTACACTGACTTCTTCATGTACACTGACTTCTTCATGTACGCTGACATCTTCATGTACGCTGACATCTTCCCAGGCTGCCAGACTGGACTTCTTCATAACAGTCCTAGCTCTTTCATCATACGCAGCCCCAGTTTCTCCCACCATACACAGTCCTAGCTTCTTCCATCATGCACAGCCCTGCCAACTTTGACTTCGTTCGCCAAAACTCGTTGGTAATGATTCAGAAGTTGCCTGGTTGGTCCTTCCCAGTCCAGGTCCCCGGCAATCGCATAACCTCGATTTCTGACCGAATCTCTCACCGCATCATCATAAAGTATGCTGTGAGCAGCTGTTTGCATGCTGATTGGGTCGAGAGAATCGAAAATGACGCCTGCGGCTCCGTTCTCAAGTACCTCCCGTGTTGGCTCACTATGCGCTGCCATGATGGGCAGACCTGCTGCCATTGCCTCAAACAACACCAAGCCCAGTGTCTCCGTCGTCGAAGGAAATACGAATCCGTCAGCCGAAGCATACGCTTCAGCCAACTCACGGCCATGAAGATACCCAACGAAATTCGCCTGACTGCCTGCAAATACTTGCTCCAGTGGGCGGCGATGTGGTCCGTCGCCAACAATGGCCAAGTGCACATTTGGATTCGCATCCAACAGCGCACGGAGTCGTTCCAACCCTTTCTCGGATGCCAATCGACCCACATAGAGCAGTAGACGATGCTCTGAATTCGTCGCTTCCTCACCCATCAGCCGTTTGCGCATTTCCTCCGATCGCTTCGCAGACCCATACAGTTCGACGTCAACGCCACGCTCCCAAAGACCAACTTCCTTAAAGCGCTGGCGTTCAAGTTCGGTTTGCATGGCCCTTGAAGTACAGAGGTTGATTTCCGCTCGGTTGTGTAAGCTGCGAAAATACCACCACAGGACTGGCTCGAGCCAGTCCAAATGGTAGTGGCGCGCGTAAGCAGGAACATTGGTGTGAAAAGACGCTACCAATGGGATGTTCCATTTTCGGGCATAGTAAATACCGCCAAGCCCGAGAAAAGCAGGATTCAGAACGTGGATCAAATCAGGCTGAAACTCTCTGATCGCCTTCCCAACCAACCGTCTCGGAAAAGCAAACGGTTTTTCCGGGTAGAGAAAAAAGCGAAATGTCGGGAGACCTACCACCTTCGCAGACGCATATGTTTCCGGGCCGCCGGCGGGAGCAAAGAGCAGGACTTCGTGACCATCCTCTGCGAGGTGTCGCAGAGTCGCCAAAAGTCGGGTGATTACCCCATCAGTTCCCGGTAAAAAGGTTTCCGTAAACATTGCAATCCGCATATCGGAGACTTACCTCCAAGTCGCATTCGGCGCAATCACACCAAAGTCAACGCGATCCTTGTACCTGTCTGCCGTTTCAATCAGTTCGCGAATCAAGTCGTCGGACAACAAATGCGGCTTCAAGCCGAGGTCCATCAACTTCGTGTGTTTTGCGTTGTAGTAGTGTTGTTCCTTCTCGACGCGCGGGTTCTCAAGGTGGGCAATTTCAGGGTTGAGGCCCATCTCTTTGGCTACCGCAGCGACGCGCTCCGCAAGTTCAAGTACGGAAAATTGCTCTGTAAATTGGTTAAAGACTCGGAACTCGCCTTTGTCAGCCGGATTTAGCGCAGCCAATTCGACACATTGCAAGGTGTCGCGAATATCCAAGAACGCTCTGGTTTGACCGCCCTTGCCGTAAACAGTGAGCGGATGGCCGACTGCAGCCTGAATACAGAACCGGTTCAATGCTGTACCGAAGACACCATCATAATCGATGCGATTGTACAGCTTCTCGTGACGCTTTGTCTCATCCGTCCACAGCCCATACACGACACCTTGGTTCAAGTCAGTTGCACGAATGCCCCATGACCGACACGTGAACATGATGTTGTTGCTGTCATGTACTTTTGAGAGATGGTAGAACGAAAACGGTTGTTTTGGGTACGGCAAGACGTCCTCGCGCCCGTTGTGCTCGACGGTCAGGTATCCTTCTTCGATGTCAATGTTTGGTGTCCCATACTCACCCATTGTACCCAACTTAATCAGGTGGCAATCAGGCACCACTTCTTTCATCGCATATAAAACGTTCAGTGTTCCCACAACGTTGTTCATCTGCGTGAACACCGCATGTTTTCGGTCAATCATTGAATATGGGGCAGAACGCTGCTCCGCGTAATGTACGATTGTATCCGGCTCAAAAGCACGAAACATACTTTCGACAAAATCATAATCGGTCAGGTCTCCAACAAAAATCGTGATGTCCTTACCGGATACATTCTTCCATGTCGTAACGCGCTCTTTTAACGTGGCAATCGGAGTCAATGAGTTACTCCCAAGTTCATCATCCCATTGGCGTCGGATCATGCTGTCCGCAATGGCTACTTCGTGCCCGCGTTCGGAGAAATAAAGAGCCGTGGGCCACCCGCAAAAGCCGTCGCCGCCAGCAATCAAAATCTTCATTCACTTGTCACCCCATCACAGTTTTCCACAATATCATGTTCAATTACTCCTACACTGTACAAGTTTTGAAGAGATCGAGCAAGCATCTCTATTCTCATGATCAGAAAAACACAAAAAAAACGAGAACCCTGTGGTTCTCGTTTTGACTGATGGCGCCTGTTTATTTCCTAGGGCAGACCGGTTTCCCCGACTTTCATTTACCACGGTCCGTACATATCACCCATGTCTTCGCCAGTTTTCACCATCCAGTGCCAATAGACCTTAAGACCCTTCCCACACCAATGTGCCACGGTACGAATGGGTTTCATGATCCATCACCTCAGGATCAACATGCCCGAAATGTCACCCGACTATGCACGTGAGGTCGATTTATGTCGAACCGGATGTGCAATCAATTGTCCCATTTTAATTTTTTCACCTTCCGTGATCTGAAGGTCAATGGGAAAGGTCGCCGGAAAGAGCAGAATGACCGTTGAACCGAATTCAAACATCCCGACCTCGGCTCCTTTTGCTAAGTCAACAGAGGTCTCTCCCTGTCGAATCCCGGCTCTCCGACGTCGGAAGGGCGACACATAATCGGGTCCAAAAGGTGTACGAATACTGCCAACAATTGTTGCACCGACCAATACCATGGCAAACTCACCAGACGGGGTTGCCACGTCGATGACCAGACGTTCATTCTTTGTAAACAGACCGGGAACACCGCGAACACCAGACGCGTTGACGGGATACAGAGTGCCTGGAATATGCCTCCAGCGGACAATACGTCCCCCAAAAGGCATGTGCACACGGTGATAGTCGTGCGGGCTCAGGTACAAGGTAATATATTGTCCGTCGTAAAACCGTCTGGAGTCGGTGACTTCACCGATCAGTGCCGCTACGGAGTACAACTGACCCTTAGCTTGAATCAGTTTTCCCTCAGTTATTTTCCCACTTGCGCTTGCTGTTCCATCCACAGGGCTCGTGATTCCCGCTTCAGAAACCGTACGCGCACCTGGCCGCAGTCCCCTCGAAAAAAACTGCACCCACGTCTTGTATGCATCCATCGGAAGTTCCGCTTCTGTGATATCGATCTCACAAGCCTTGGCAAACCACGGTATCATGAACCGACTCACACGCCGCCTCGCAAACCACCCAACAAACGAGGTTACGAGCCTCTTCGGCAAGAGATAAACCCATAACGCACCAAAGTTACGACCTTTTGCAAAACCTCTATCCACAGCGACACTCCCTGATTTCAATCAAGCCAAATCCACGCTCATTGTATCATGAATCGCTGGGTCTGAACGTCTGTCGAATACTTACATGTCTGCACCCTGGCCTCAGGATCGCGGTCCAGACATCTCTGCCTTAAGTACCTCACGTAAGCGTCCGTACTTTGGCAGGAGCCAGAAATCAGGGTTCGAAACCAGTGTAACAGCCTCATCACGCGCCACTTCCATCACCTTTAAATCACGAACGATATCGCCAACGGAGAACTCAGGCAAACCGCTCTGACGAACACCAAGAAACTCTCCCGGACCTCGCAGTTCGAGGTCTCGTTCAGCGATTAAAAAGCCGTCTTGGGATTCTGCCAACGTCTGCAGCCGCTCTCTGGCAATGCCAGAACCCGCCGCATCCGAGAACAAATAACAGCTGCTTTCATGTGTTCCTCTGCCAACGCGCCCACGCAACTGATGCAGCTGCGCAAGCCCAAAGCGTTCCGCATTATATACCATCATCACTGTTGCATTCGGGACATTGATACCGACTTCAATCACCGTCGTACTCACCAACACATGAATGGAGCCGACCGCAAATTCGCGCATCACGCGATCCTTCTCGGCATTTGCCATTCGTCCGTGTAAAAGTGCCACCGTAAACCCGGCAAACTCCTCCGTCAAATGCGCCAGAAGCTCAGTTGCCGATGAAAGGTCTTGACCGGTCTCACTCTCTTCAATCAACGGAGCCACCACGTACGCCTGCTGCCCGACAGCCAGTTGTTGCCTGACCCGCCGAACAACCTTCCCT
Source organism: Paenalicyclobacillus ferrooxydans (assembly GCF_001399675.1). Lineage (GTDB taxonomy): Bacteria > Bacillota > Bacilli > Alicyclobacillales > Alicyclobacillaceae > Alicyclobacillus_B > Alicyclobacillus_B ferrooxydans. The sequence continues at coordinate 208,197 of NZ_LJCO01000011.1, read as the reverse complement.
TCGTCTTTCGACTTCACGACATACGTTTGAATCGGTTTTCGTCCGGCAGGGAGTTCGTCCAGCACGGATACATCGAGATCGCCGTAAACCGCAAGCGCCAACGTCCGAGGAATCGGCGTAGCGGACATCATCAGCATGTGAACACCGTTACCCTTGTCACGCAAAAGTTCCCTCTGAGTGACGCCAAAGCGATGTTGCTCGTCTACCACAACAAGCCCGAGATTGGCGAACAGTACGTCTTCAGTCAGTAAAGCGTGGGTCCCAACTACAAGGTCCGTCTCACCGTTCCCAAGCGCAGTAACGATTCGACTCCGTTCCTTTGCCGGTGTGCCGCCGGTCAAAAACTCAACTTGGAGCCCGAGCGGTTCAAGGCGCCGACAGGCCTCTTCGTAATGCTGTTCTGCCAGGATCTCGGTTGGAGCCATCAACGCAATCTGTTCCCCTGCTGTGCTCACCGCAAAAGCAGCCCAGAGTGCCATCCACGTTTTTCCTGCCCCGACGTCACCTTGAAGCAGGCGCACCATCGGGTGTGAGGTTAACAGGTCAGCTAAAATCTCTCTGGCGACCCGTTCCTGTGCCCCAGTCAACGGGTACGGAAGCGAGTTGCGAAAGGTGGACAAGGCTGCTTGTTCAATCTGAAGCACTGGGCGCTCTGCAGCTCGCTTCTGTAAGGCACGAAAGGCCTGCAATTGGACCTGGAATACGAAAAACTCCTCGAACGCCAACCGGCGGTGCGCCTGATGCCGCGATGCACTGTCTCCCGGACGATGCATCGCATCGAGGGCATGGGCGTGGGAGCACAACCGATACTTTGACACCAGTTCGCGCGGAAGGACCTCTTCAATTTGACCGCCATACATATCCAGCGCTTTGACAATTAGCCTGCTGAGTTCAGCAGAACGGATGCCCTTCACGACCCGGTAGACAGGAATGAAGTCGGCCGATGGTTCGTGGGAGATGCGAAACTCTGTGTGTGACGCCACAAGGGTTCGCTTGCCAGGGTCCAGTTTCCCGCTGATGAGCAAGATACGTCCGTCGGTCAACTTTTCTCGCAGATAGTGTTGGTTGAACCACACGGCAGTCAGCAGTTGGCCGTTATCCACGCGAACCGACACCCTGAGTACGGACCGACGTCCTTGCCAACGAACCGCCGCCGTTCCTTCCACAACAGCACGAACCGTAACGGGAGTCGGCTCGGTGAGCCCGTCGATCGGCCGAATCCGCCGGTCCTCATAGCGGATCGGAAAATGGTGCAACAGTTCCCATACAGTCGTTAAACCAAGCTGGGCCAAGCATAGCTGCTTGGCCTGTCCAATTCCCGGTATTGTGCTTACTGGTATATGGTCCATCATATTTCGTTACTCCAAAGCAAGGATGTAGTCGTACACCGGCTGACCACCCGACTGAACTTCGACCGCTAAGTCCGGCCACTTTTCGGTAACGGAGAGGACCACGTTCACATCCTCTTCGTTCAGCGCTCGCCCGTAGAGAACAGTGAGCAACTCCGCATCCTCATGCCACATGGAAGCAATGGCACCCTCCATCGCCTCCTCGGCTGTCGAGTAAGCAGCGGCCAGCGCACCTTTAACAAACACGAGATATTGCCCCTCGTGAATCTGCAACCCTTCATAAAAACTGTCCCGAACTGCGCGTACGATTTGACCTGAGACCGCCTTGTCCGCAGCAGACTTCATGCGGCGTAGATTGTCGCTAACCTCCCGTCCGGGAAGATAAGCGAGCACTGCGGCCATCCCCTGCGGAATGTCTGCCGTGGGGACAACGAATACATTGTCGCCAAGAACTTGTTTTGCTTGTTCAGCGGCCAAAATAATGTTCTTGTTGTTCGGCAGAATAATGGCCGTCTCCTGGCGCGAATCTGCGAGCGCCGAGCGAACCGCCTGAACAATCTCCTCGGTGCTCGGGTTCATCGTCTGTCCACCCTCGATGACCTTATCGACACCGATACTTTGGAACGTCTCTACAATGCCCGCGCCCGCTGCCACAGCAACCAGAACTGGACCTTTCGCTCCTCCAAACTCGTCGTCCGCTCCGGTGGAAGGTTCCTGCTCGTTGCCTCCGCCGTATTGTTCATCCTCGTGTCCGCGGTCATTCACAGGCACACCTGGTCTGTGCACCGTTTCAAACTGCTCCGTCATGTTGTCGACTTTAATTTTCACCAGCGGCCCGAATTGGAGTGCGTCCTCCATCACCCGTCCTGGGTGAAGCGTGTGCACATGAACCTTCACAAGCGGCTCTGCACTCACAACCAACAGCGAATCACCATATGTGGCCAGCTGTCGTCTCAGGGCTTGTTCTACGTCTCGTACAGGTTGATCCTCTGTCCTTATGAGGACCTCTGTACAATAACCGAATTCGCCGTCATGGTGTTCTGCATCGAGGTGGAGTTCAGGCACCGAGGCCGTTTCACCGGCAGATGTTGAGTCAACCACTCGGCCTACAACAAAATCCAAGAATCCTTCGAGTACAAACACCAGCCCTTGCCCACCAGAGTCAACGACGCCTGCGTTCTTTAGGACTGGAAGCATTGTCGGCGTCTTGTCGAGTGTCATCTGTGCGGTGTCGACAACAACCGACAACCAACTGGCGAAATTCCGTTCTGTACGAGCTGCTTTTTTACCCGCAGCTGCAGCCTCCCGTGCAACCGTAAGGATGGTTCCTTCCACCGGCTTTGCCACGGCCTGATATGCGATTTGGACGCCTTCACTGAGCGCTTGGGCAAACATTCCTATATCCATGGTCTCCGCAACAAGGTTCACTTTGGTGAACCCGCGCAACAGTTGTGACAAAATGACACCGGAGTTGCCGCGAGCTCCCATTAAAAGTCCAGTTGACAGAGAATCGAGTACCGCTCTGAAACCGCGCCCCGCAGCACCTTCCATGCTCTTCAGTCCAGCCGCCAAACTGAGTTCCATATTCGTTCCGGTATCTCCATCCGGCACAGGGAACACGTTCAGGCCATTAACCACTGAGACCCGCCGGGCAAGGCTCGCATACCCGGCCCGAAACATATCCAAAAACTGCTGTTGATCCAGCGAAGCATCTACTGACATGGGTGCCCTCCTTATATCAGGCCGCGCCTTACTTCTGGCCCGAGATCCGCACACCCTGAACGAAGATGTTTACTCGGTTGACTTCAATGCCCGTTGTTTCACCGAGCACATACCTGACCTTGTCCCGTACATTCTGTGCGACTTCATAGATATTGGTGCCGTAACTGACGATGATATACAAGTCAGCAGACACTTCTTCAGCGTTGATGCGCACTTCTACACCACGGCCTGGATTCTCCCTGCCCAGGAGCTCACTCAGGCTGTCCTTGACTTGTTTTCTCGAAGCCATTCCAACCAACCCGTAACAGTCCATTGCAGCGAGGCCGCAGATTGTAGCAATAACGTCCTCGTCAATGACGATGTTTCCAAGCGGTGTGTCCATCGTTTTCGGCAATGAGGGCACCCCCCGTATTGGCTACTTTGTGCAATTGTACTATACCACGCCTGAGCCCCAAAATCAGCCAAAACGGAAAAACCCGTCCAAAAACAGCTGGTTGCGCGCTAATTATGGACTGTGCTAGAATACATCAGTCAGGCTAATAAACATGGTTAGCAATCGATGGGCTCAAAGGGGGTGCGGCGAATGGCAAGACGTTGCGATGTGTGCGGCAAACAACCGCAAACCGGCAACCTGGTGAGCCACGCGGAAAACAAGACTCGGCGCCGTTGGCTTCCGAACATCCAGTCTGTTCGTGTAAACATGAACGGAACTGTCAAGCGCATCAAGGTGTGCACGCGCTGTCTCAAAGCAGGTAAAGTACAGCGAGCCGTTTGACCTAGAGACGGTTTGCCAACTCGGAATGCATCGTGTCTGCGGGCACGCATATGCCGATAGAGAAAAAAGCACCGACAGGTGCTTTTTTCTGATCCCATTGCTTTTCAGGCTTCGCTTCCTAGCTGCAGCTTATTGACAACTATAATAGCAACTGGACGAATCACTTGAACACCCCGTCGTGGGCGATCTGCCTTGTCATCCCTGGCCCTGCCGGGCTCCTTGCTGCGGCCTGAATCACGCAACTGAGGCTCTATGACGCAGCCTTGCACGGTCACAGCTCTCCTGCCAGGAGTTGTCATTACGTTGACGCTAGATTGGGGTCAGTCCTTCGAGAACACGCCAATACATGCCTTCACAATTCCGCCTAGGAATTTGGGCAACTTAATCGTGTAGAACTTCAATTGCGGTCCCCTCCCTTGTCAGGTGAACACAGATCCGTAAGGTGTCAGGGCATTCGCCTGATCAATATCTATATATATTCCTACAGTGAGAATCTGTGTTTCATTCCTCCGAAACTGAATTCTTTCGAAAGGACAAGGGCTTAGAGTCACTTCGACAAGGATGCTTGCTCTGCAGACAGCCGCAGTTTCGCCACAGCGTCCTTGCGATCCGGTGCAGAGAATACCGACGATCCGGCGACAAAGACATTTACTCCCGCTGCAGCGAGTTGACCTGCATTCGTAGTATCAACACCGCCGTCTACTTCAATCAGAACATCGCTGCGCCCCAGGTCGTCGAGGATACGCCTCGCAGCGGATGTCTTTTGGATGGTTTCGGGAATAAACGACTGTCCGCCAAACCCTGGATTGACGGACATCAATAGCAACATGTCAAGCACGGAAGAGACCTGCTCAATCACGGTAAGCGGCGTGCCAGGGTTCAATGCCAACCCTGCTTTCGCTCCACCCTTTTGGATCTGGGAGAGTACTCTGTGGATGTGCGGCGTAGCTTCCGCATGCACAGATATACTGTCCGCCCCGCTGTGCAGGAACATCTCGACCCATCGTTCCGGTGCCTCAACCATCAGATGTACGTCGAGATGACAGTCAAACCGCTTTCTGAGTGCATCAACGACAGTAGTTCCCATCGAAAGATTCGGGACAAAGTGTCCATCCATGACGTCAATATGGATCCAGTCCGCACCACCGTCGAGAACCGCATGAACCTCGTTTGCCAGTTGGCCGAAATCGGCTGCAAGAATGGACGGTGCTATGTACATGCTCAATACCTCGTCTCCTCCCGGTGCCGCACCTCATCGTAGAGTTGCTGGTAGCTCTGATACCGAGAGGGGGACAACTGTGCCGATTCAACCGCCGCTTTCACGGCACAATCCCCCTCATCAATGTGCAGACAACCACGGTAGGGGCAGTCACCCGAAAATGCCTCAAACTCAGGAAAATACAGCCGCAATTGAGGAGAAGGGATCTCCACCTGAAGCTGACTGAACCCCGCAGCGTCAGCGACATACGTATCGTCCTCGATAAAAAACAGTTCCGTATGTCGTGTGGTGTGTTTCCCACGTCCCATTTTCTCGCTGATTTCCCCCATCTTCAGCCCCAAACTGGGTGACAAGGCGTTTCCGAGTGAGGACTTTCCAACCCCAGAAGGGCCTACAAAAACACTTGTGTGACCCTTCAATTCGCCTTTCAGCAGATCAACAGCGGTTGGCTCCTTCACGGACATCAGCAACACTCGATAACCCGCCACTCGATATGGAGTCACAATTTCCTCCACCCTAGCGGCAGGCACCAAATCAACCTTCGAGATCACAATCAACACCTCAAGGCCAGCCTGAGAGACAACAACCAGTGACTTATCCAAAAGATAGGGCTGAAACTCTGGATTCCCCGCGGAGAACACCAGCACGGCTTGGGTAACATTGGCAACTGGCGGGCGCACAAGTTCGGACTGCCTCGGCAAGACCTCCTCAATCCATCCTTCGTTCGAGCCTGTTGCTTGATACTGCACGCGGTCCCCAACCAAAACGGTGATGTTTCGCTTGCGAAAAACGCCTCTTGCACGGCATCGAGTGACCTGCCCGCCATCGGTTACGTCAAAGAAACCAGCCAACACTCGCGTGACGACCCCAATTGCCAATGTCAACCCTCCTTGTTCTCCCGCAGTTCCAACCGTTCGCGCACCTTGCCCGTCTATCGTCCACTCGGTCAGTTATATGGGACAGAATAGTTTTGCTGCAGCCGGCCGTTTTCATAGACCATAATTTGCCCAGGATAGTCAGGGGTTACGTACACCCGGAACATCCAACTCGAGGTTGCCTTAATCACCTTGTCGACAACCAAGGCATTACTGTCCCGGGCGTCAGTTTTATAGACTTGAACGTGAATCACCCGGTTATTGTTGTCACTCACTTTCACTTCAACTGTCTCTTGTTTCGGCGGGATCATTGAAGCGGTCCCATTACCCGTGCTGTTTGTTCCGGTAGTACTGTTTGTTCCGGCAGTGTTGTTATTCGGGATGGAGTTACCTGTACCGCCGCCGACGCTGTTTCCCGTATTGTTGCCAACTCCCCCCCCGGACTGACCAGGGTTTTGAGCCACATAGAGGCCGATTTTCGTCCCGACCGGAACCTGCGCTCCCTCGTGATACGGTGTGATGGAATACACGTAGTTGTTCTGGATCGGATATTGCGAGTACGTAATCTGACCTTGTGCCAGATTTGCTGCCTGCAGCGCAGCCAAAGCCTGATTGAGCGGCAATCCTACAAGGGTCGGCACGGTCGTCATCTGCCCTTGGCTGTACTGGAGCACAATTTGTGTATTTGGTGTGATTGGCGTCCCCGCCTGCGGTGTGGTGCTCACAACCACCCCAGCTTGAGCTGTGCTGTTTGTCGTGGCTTGCTTTGTCACTTGTGAAGCGACGTCAATGCCATTGTTGGTGAGCGTTGTAACAGCTTCCTGCAAAGGAACACCAACCAGGTTCGGCATCAACACCTGCTCCGGTCCGTTGCTGACCCAAAGCGTGACTGTGCGGCCCTGCTTCACTTCTGTGGGACCGGTCGGACTTTGCTCATAAACAGTTCCTGCCGCAGCAGGGTTTGTGGCCTTCTTTTCAATGATTTGATTGTTGGTGAAGCCAGCTGTTTTCAGCAACTGAAGCGCAGCCGTTTCTGACTTCCCAGTCACGTTTGGCAACATCTGATTCGGTGTCTGAATCGCGTCCATGACGACATAATAGGCTGCCGTCGCGCCAACGCCAATCACAATGAGTGTTACGAACGTCCAGATGAGCGGCATCCACCAGCGGCGCTTCTTTTTTGGCGCCACTTCCGGCGCGCCTTTTTCCTCAGGTTCCCATGAGCGCGGGTTGCCGATTGCAGGGACAGCGATCGTTTCGTCAAGTTCTTGAACCGGACGAACGTACTTCGGAACATCCGGATGAATCAACGCATCGTGCAGATCGACTTCAAGCGCTGCCATGTCACTGTATCTGTCTTCGGGTGACTTCGTCAGACAACGCAGGATGATGTTTTCAACACTCTGTGGTATCTCCGGATTCCACTCACGTGGATCTACAAAGTCGTCCCGCAGGTGTTTCAACGCGATACTCACCGGAGAATCACCGGAGAACGGGAGTCGTTTCGTGAGCATTTCGTACATCACAACGCCTAAGGAGTAGATATCGCTCTTTTCGTCTGTCGGTGCCCCCCGCGCCTGCTCCGGAGAAAAGTAATGGACAGAACCTAGTACCGAGTGGTCATGATGCAACGTGATGGTATTACCCGTAATGGCTCGAGCAATCCCGAAATCTGTAACCTTTACCTGTCCCGTTTTGGTCAACAGGATGTTGTGCGGTTTGATGTCTTGGTGGACAATCTGACGCGCATGCGCGTGCTTAAGTGCATCGCAAATCTGCATGGTGATATCCAGAGACTCGTTTACCGACAGCGGGCCGCGTTCGCGGATTACGTCCTTGAGGGTCGGCCCATCTACGTACTCCATGACGATATAGTGTTCGTTCGAAGCTGACACGCCGACATCGTACAAGTTTACAATATTTGGGTTGGAAAGACTTGCGGCGGATTGCGCCTCTCTCCGAAAGCGAGAAACAAACTCATCGTCCCCAGCGAACTGTGCCCTGAGCATTTTGACAGCGACCTGTCGTCCAAGGAGGGTGTCGACCGCTCGGTACACAACAGCCATTCCGCCACTGCCAATCTGTTCCTGGAGATCATAGCGGCCCCCGAGTAATTCTGTCACCTCGAACCGATCTCCTTTCGATGCACAGCGAGTATGAGCGTGATGTTGTCGGGCGCACCTCTATCCAAGGTCAGTTTCACGAGCCCTTCAACCACCGTGTCCGCTCTTTCTGTCGTTACTGGCTGTTCGCCGTTGTTGAGCATTGCAAGGTAGGATGTCATTTCCTCGCTCGTGACATAATTTGATAGACCATCTGTACACAACAGCAACATGTCGCCGTCGTTCCAAGCAAGCACGTCAATCTCCGGATCGCTCCACTCCGCTGTTCCAAGCGAACGCGTTACGACATTGCGTTGCGGATGATGTAGGGCTTCATCTTCCGTAAGATGCCCCCGGCGCACCAGTTCTGCAACCAGAGAGTGATCACGCGTGACCTGTGCCAGGACACCTTCATGAAACAAGTATGCTCGACTGTCCCCAACATGCCCGAGAATGACTTGTTCTTGGTCGTACAGTGCAGCGACCAGCGTTGTGCCCATACCTAAATAGTCCACGTTCGATCTCGATGTGCTCCAGATCTCGCGGTTCGCCAACTGAATCGCTTCACGCATCGCAGTTGACGGATCGGTTCCGGCTTTCAGTCGGGCTTCCACATCTCGAACAACCACGTCTGCAGCCATCTGGCTCGCAATTTCCCCGGCAGCTGCTCCACCCATCCCGTCAGCGACAACGGCCACCATTCTGTTGTCGACCTTGAATACTCTGTAACTGTCTTGATTCATCTGGCGCACCATACCGATGTGGGTCTTTGCCGCATACAGCATCCCTGTGTCACCTCTCCCTGCCTAAACCATTTACACAATGACTCGCCGCGTTATGTCTTTTCCACGTGTTCTGCGTGTTCAGCGCGCAGTTGTCCGCACGCAGCAGATATATCGTGGCCCATCTCACGACGAATCGTGGCATTCACGCCAAGGCGCTTCAGTTCATTCCAAAAGTCATAGATTTGATTCTTCGATGTTCTGACGAGATTCCGCTCCGGAACATAGTTCACGGGAATGAGGTTGACGTGACTCGGCAGCCCTTTCAGAATCTCGGCTAACTGTCTTGCTTCCTCAAGTGAGTCGTTTTTTCCTCCGACTAACGCGTATTCGAAAGAAATCCGCTTTCCAGTCTTATTGTAATAATAATGACAAGCCTCCATCAGTTTGGCAATCGGGTATGCCTTGTTCACCGGCATCATTGCTCCGCGGAGTTCATCGTTTGGTGCGTGCAGTGAAACAGCCAGCGTGATCGGCCTGCCATCGTCTGCCAACCGCATAATGCCCGGCACTAAGCCAACCGTCGAAATGGTGATATGACGTTGCCCGATACCAAGCCCATGTGGATCACTGACAATGTCGATGAACTTCATGACTTCCTCGTAGTTGTCCATCGGTTCTCCGGACCCCATCAACACAATTGACGACACACGGCCCGCATGCTCATCAAGCAGGTGCTGACTGTACATCAGTTGTTCGACCATTTCTCCCGCCTTCATCTGACGAATCATTCCACCAAGGGTTGACGCACAGAACGTGCACCCCATCTTACATCCCACCTGAGATGATACACAGACGCTGTTTCCGTAGTCATGCCGCATTAAAACTGTTTCGACAGTGACTTGGTCCGGCCACTCAAGCAAAAACTTCACCGTCCCGTCGACCTTGGACGTTTGCCTGGTCACCTCGTTTGCACGGGAGATTTCCATCTCCTCAGCCAATCGGTCGCGCAGTGTCTTTGGTAAGTTACTCATGACTTGAAACGACTTTGCCCGCTTTTGATATAACCACTGATAGACCTGGATCGCCCGGTAAACTGGTTGTCCTGCAGCTTCGAACCAAGCTTCAAGCTCACTCAGGGTTAAATCGTAAATATGTATCACTGCACAGCCTCCCTTCAACTGTCTCTTTTTCGAAGCCTCGCCATGTAAAATCCGTCTGTATCAAACAATTCCGGCGTAATGGTCACACCAATATCAGTCCGCAATGGCGCGGCAGCCTTCTCAGTCGATGCCTTCTCAGCCGCACCATTCTCAAGCGCAGCCTGCTCCGTAGCTGCCTGAGTATCCGCCAGCTTGAGCCTGGTACTGACCCCTTCTGGAAGCCAGGCCGTCACATCCTCATACATGACAGTGTCACCATGTCTGGCAACGACAGCCCTGACGACATCTTCATTCTCATTCTTAAGCAGTGTGCAGGTTGAATAGACGACGACCCCACCCGGACGTACCGCAGCGAGCGCAGCTTCCAGCAACTCTTCCTGCAAGGCCGACAGGCTGCGACTCTCCTCGAACGTCCTTCGCCAACGAATCTCTGGCCGCCGTCTCAGTACACCCATCCCGCTGCACGGCGCATCTAGCAAAACCGCGTCAAAAGCGTTTCGGTAGCGGGAATTGGTTCGAAATGACCTTGCATCCGCAACAACTGTCTTGACACCCGTGAGCCCGAGCCGCTGTGCTGACTGGCGCAACAACTCAAGCTTGTGGAAGTGAATGTCAACGGCCGTTACGTGTCCCGTGCCGCCCTGCAGCTCAAGCAGTTGTGTCGTTTTCGTCCCTAATCCGGCACATAAGTCGAGGACTTTCTCATCGCCTTCGAGACCAAGCAATGGTGCTATCAGCATCGAGGCCTCATCTTGAACGGTGACGAGTCCGGTTTGGTAGGCATCCCAGCGTTCGACGTCGAGCCCTTTCGACAAGCGAACCCCAACAGGGGATACCACGGAAGCCCGGGGGGCGTCCTCGGAGCCGTTTGAAGAGTTTTCAATGAAGGCGTCTCGTGTTAACTTGGTTGCGTTAACCCGAAGGGCAACCTGTGAACGTTCATTGCCCGCCTCTAAAATGGCAACCGTCCGTTCCTCGCCAAACTGTTCGAATAAAGCACGGACAAACCATTCCGGGTAGGAATATACCATAGCCGTTTGGCCGACAAAGTCGGACTGCTGGCCAGCACGCTCTTTCAGCTTGTCAGCAACCGAACGCTTGTCCCTCGTAAAAGACCGCAGCACACCATTGACGAAGCCTGCAGCCTTGCGAACTTCCCCTTTGCAGATGTCAACAGCATCACTCAGAACTGCATACTGTGGAACCCGGCTTAGATACCCAAGTTGGTACACGGACATCCGCAAGATAACAAGAACGCGCTCCTCAATTCCAGCCAGCCCACGCTTGCACAGCGGCTCAAGGAGTGCGTCGATACTCTTCTGATACTGCAATGTTCCGTACACGATCTCTGTACACAGAGCCTTGTCCCGCTCATCGAGTGCAGTTTTTCGATAATGCTGCAAAAGTGCAACATTGCTGTACTTGCCGTGCTCCGTTATGTCGCACAAAATTCGGAAGGCGCTGGCCCTTGCCACTGCGGTCATCCGTTTTCCTCCACGGGTTCAAACTGAGTCTTGTCGATTCTCAGACCTCGAAACCAGTCCCGTGCTGACATCTTGCGCTTGCCAGACGGTTGAACTTCGAGGATCTCCAGCCATCCGTCCTCGCACTTCAAACGGACGGAACCATCATTTGTCATACATACTGTACCCGAGGAACCCTCTGGTAATGAATCGTTTGCGCTGTTTTCTGGCAGCAGCGCTGTGCGCCAGAGTTTTATGGGTTGTCCTCCATGCAGCAGGGCAGCCCCTGGCCACGGAGACAAGCCGCGAACGTGGTTGTGTACTTGCACCACTGTATTCGTAAGGTCAATCCACTCGTCCTTGCGCACGATCCGGTGTGCGTACGTCACGCCCGCCTCAGGTTGCTCACTTGGGACCAGTCTGCCCGCTGTGTATTCTGGCAATAACCGGACGAGCAAATCTGCACCAACCTCAGCCAAGCGGTCGTGCAGATCTCCAGTCGTATCGGACGATTCGATTGCAACAGCTTGCATCCCAAGGATCGGGCCTGCATCAAGCTCCTTGACTGTCTTCATGATGGTCACGCCTGTCTCGCTGTCTCCTGCCAAAATCGCACGATGAATCGGCGCTGCTCCACGCCAACGAGGCAACAACGATGCGTGGACATTCAGACACCCGTACCGCGGTACAGCGAGCAACCGATTGGACAGAATCTGTCCGTATGCCGCCGTTACCATCACATCCGGACGGTATGTCTCGAGTCGTTCCACAAAATCTGCTGCACTCACCTTCTCTGGTTGTAAAAGAGGTAATCCGTATTCGATTGCCGCCTGCTTGATGGGTGATGGAGTGAGCTGCCGTTTGCGTCCGACCGGCCTGTCCGGCTGCGTGATCACAAGGACTACTTCAACGGTCGGAGCGTTCATCAACGCCTTCAGGGTAGGTACAGCGAAGTCCGGCGTACCAAGCATGACCACGCGAATCTTGTCTGTCATTTATTCCCGCTCCAGTTCGTCTTCCTGAACAATGTCGGAAGGCTTCAGGTAATCGGTGAACAGGATGCCGTTCAGGTGATCCACCTCGTGCTGAATGCAACGTGCAAACAGCTCTGTGGCTTCAAACTCAATTTCCTCCTCCTGTCGATTCCAAGCACGCACCTTGATGTTCATCGCACGGTCTACCTCACCCCGAATGCCAGGCAGTGATAGACATCCCTCGTAGGCCCGTTGTGACCCGCTGCTCTCGATGATCTCCGGATTGATGAGTTCAACCAATCCGTCACCAACATCAGCGACGACGAGACGCTTCAGAATCCCAACCTGTACTGCGGCGAGACCAATACCTTCTGCTTCATACATTGTCTCAGCCATGTCATCAAGAACCTTTTCAATCGCTTTCGTCACTTTTGGCACCGGCTTTGCCACTTGCCGGAGAACCGGGTCTTTCCCCTTACGGATGATCCGTATTGACACTTTGATAAACTCCTCTCTATCCGAACGCACTCGCCGCACCATGCAGCGAATGCAGATTTACATTCTTCCTGCATTCACATCGAGAACACAGGTCCCGCCAAGCTCGTGCATTTTATCGGCAACCAACGTATATGCCGCATGGAGCGCAGACTTGACACTGCTCCACTGTGAATACTTTACCACAACTTGAAACCGAAATCGGTTCTCAATCCTCCCAATCGCGCTCGGCGAAGCCGGCAACACGACTGCATCGTCAGAGCCAAGGTTTCGGCGAACCTCGCGTTCAAACCGCCTGGCGGCTCCTTCAGCCAGCTTCGCCTCCTGGTGCGTCGCCAAAAACAACGACAACTCTCGATACGGAGGGTACGCGAACGCCTCTCGCGTCTCTTTCTCACGCCGGTAGAATGACCCGTAATCATGATGTGCAGCGGCCAGAATGGCGTAGTGATCCGGGCGGTAGGTTTGAATCACGGTCGTTCCAGAGACCTCAGCACGCCCTGCTCGACCTGCGACCTGCGTGAGCAGATTAAAGGTCCGTTCGTTGGCTCTGTAGTCAGGAACCGCGAGCATTGTATCCGCGCTGATGACTCCGACAAATGCCACATTCGGAAAATCAAGCCCCTTGGCAACCATTTGCGTGCCAAGCAAAATCTCTGCTTCGCCTCGTTCAAACCGCGTAATCAGTTCATGATGTGCGCCTTTGCGTCTCGTTGTATCCACGTCCATCCGCAGAACACGCCAGCTTGGCCAGAGGTGGTGTAGATGCTCTTCCACTTGCTGTGTGCCAATCCCAAACGGACGCATCGCCGGCTCGTTGCAGGTTGGACAGGTACTCGGCGCCTCAGCGGTATATCCACAATAGTGACACTTTAGCCACTCGCCGCTCCGTCCGCGATGCAGTGTCAGAGAGATATCGCAGTTCGGGCACGACAGCCGCTCTCCACAGTTTCGGCACAGCAAGAATGCCGAATACCCGCGGCGATTGAGAAACAGGATGGCCTGGTGGCCGTTTTCCACACAGGCTTCAAGGCGCTCTGTCATCGCGACACTGAACAAAGACCGGTTTCCAGCCTTCAGCTCTTCGCGCATGTCCACAACCTCTACTACAGGCATCGGCCCACCGTTGATGCGTGATGGCAACATCGCAAGCGCAGCCTCGCCGGCTTCAACCTGTGCCATGGCGGCAAGCGATGGAGTCGCCGAACCGTAGACTACCGTGGCTCCATAAAATGCGCTTCGGCGCTCAGCCACTTCTCTCGCATCGTAAAACGGGGTCTCATCTTGCTTATAGGAGGGTTCGTGTTCTTCATCAACTACAATCAGACCTAGGTTTTGAACGGGTGCAAATACTGCCGATCGGGCTCCAATGACCACTTTAGCGGTCCCTTGCTGGATGCGTGCCCATGCATCCTTGCGCTCCCCCATGGACAACCCGGAATGCAGCACAGCCACCGTAAAGCCAAAGCGCATTGTAAACCGTTGCACCATTTGCGGCGTCAGCGAGATCTCCGGGACCAGCACGATGGCCGCCAAACCGAGATCGATACAGGCGTGGATAGCCTGCATGTAAACCTCGGTTTTACCGCTGCCCGTAACCCCGTGCACGACCACTTTTTCAAACTTCCGACGGTGCACCTTCGCCACAATCAGCTGAAGCGCTTGCCGCTGCCACTGTGTGAGCGTCCGTGACGTGTCGCGTTCCCCGATTTGCGTCACTTGCATTAACCACTGCTCATCCCGGAACACCTGACGCTGTACTAGTTGAACCAGATTGTCCCTGACAAGTGCAGCAACAGTCGGACTCGACGGACGGTGTCCGAGCTCACTGAGCGCAACCGCATCCTTTTCTTCCGAGAGACCTAGTAGGTGCTCGAGAATTTCGGCCTGTTTTGGTGCACGCTTCCTCCGTTCCGAAGTGGCAGCTCGAAGCTCGTCCTTGGAAAGACAGCTTGTCACCAAGGTTTCAAACTTATCACTGGTCCTGTCACGCTCCACAACTACGTCTTCCACCAGTCCAAGTGCTTTTGCCTGCGGTAAATAGAGAAGTGCACTCTGGCCGAGACGGGCCACCAACTGCTCAGCAGACAGACTTCTGCCGTCAAGCGCCCCTACCAACCGGTGAAGCTCTGGCGACACCGTATTGGCATCCAGAACGGCCATCCCCCCGCCCGCTGACACCAAGGCTCGTGTCGCTGCTGACGTCTGGCGGTACATCTGTTTCGTTACGGTCCGAAATGCACCTGGCAGCACAGTTTGAACGGCCTCCAGAAACGTACAGATGTATCGTTCAGTCATCCATTCACAAAGTGCCAGCAGTTCGTCCGACAAGATGGGCTCTTCATCCAGCAGCGTCAGGATGGGTTTGAGCTTTCTCTCAGCCTCGTCAGTCTCTCTGATGATGTCAACAACATAGCCTTGGCAGACTTGGCGCCCAAAAGACACCAGTACCCTGTGTCCGCGCCTCGCCTCTGCCAGAAGCTCGTCCGGCACCACGTAGTCAAAAGGTCTGCTTAGTGCCTTTGTCCGAACATCCACAACAACTTTTGCGATGGTGCGGTCCGTCACAGCTGGTCCGTCTCCCTCCTTGCACGCGTACCCAATCGACCATCGAAAACGATTCGCACGCGGCTGAGTATCTCGTTGGCGACATCCAGCTTGGACATCAGCGGCAGAGGATCCGGTCCGTTTTTCGAGACGATGATGACACGGTTGGTATCCGTGCCGAATCCAACACCCTCCTCGCCGATCTGATTGCCGACGACAAAGTCGAGGTCTTTACTGACAAGCTTCTTCTCTGCGTTCAAAACCACATCCCGCGTCTCTGCCGCAAAGCCCACTACAACGTGACGGGCCTCTTTTGCCTTCGCTACTGACGCCAGGATATCTGGGGTCTGCACCCAATCAATCTGCGGAAGCCCATCGGACTTCTTCCATTTTTGGTCAAAGCGTTCTGCCGGACGGAAGTCGACTGGCGCGGCAGCACCAATCACCGCATCCACAGTAGACAGCCGCTTCAGCACAGCGTCTTTCATTTGTTCAGTGGAACGGACGCGGACCATCTCGGCACCTGCAACGGGCTCCAGGTGGGAAGGACCCGTCACCAAGGTGACCTTGGCTCCCCGCGACACAGCTGCTTCTGCAATGGCATATCCCATTTTCCCGGACGATCCGTTGCTGACAAACCGCACCGGATCGATATCTTCCACAGTAGGGCCTGCCGTGACCAAAACACGCAGATCGCTTAAATCCGACTGCCGGGTGAGAACGGCATCCACCACGTCCTTTATTTCTTCCGGTTCGGCAAGCCGTCCCTTTCCTGTGTACCCGCACGCAAGAGGACCGCTTCCCGGGTCAACCACGATGGCACCGCGCTGTCTGAGAATACGCAGGTTTTCTTGCACAGCCGGATGGTCATACATGTGCACATTCATGGCCGGTGCAATCAACAGCGGCGCCTGACAGACGAGCGCAGTCGTTGTGACCATGTCGTCAGCGATGCCGTGAGCCAACTTGCCAATCAAGTTTGCTGTCGCCGGAGCGACGACAAACAGATCTGCACGGTCCGCCATTGCAACATGCGCGATTTCTGCCGGGTTCGGTTCTTCAAACGTCGAGACAACAACCGGGTTCCGGGACAGTGACTGAAACGTGAGCGGTTTAATAAATTCGGTCGCATTTCGTGTCATCAGCACCTGAACATCGTACCCATGTTTAACCAGCAGGCTGCACAAGGAAGCGGCTTTATAGGCCGCAATACCTCCGCCAACTGCAAGTAAGATCCGTTGATTCATCCGACTCATCCCCTACACGTATGCTGACAACAGGCGAAACCACTCAAAACATGAAAAGCAGAACAACCAAAGCGGTTGTTCTGCGCAGATGTCGCTCGGACTACTTAATTCCTTCTCTCGTCTTAAAGTAGTGCACCCGACCGTCAGATATCTCCCACAAAGCCCGGCTGACGTTCTTCGTTGTCGAGGAGCCCGGTTGATTCAATCCGCGGTCTTGCAACTTCCGCGCCCGTTTTGAGGTGGCTACCACCAAACTGTACTTACTGTCAACAAGCCCCATCAGCTTGTCGATGGATGGGTATAACATAATGATCCCTCCGCGCTGGTTTTCTTCGTGATGCCTCGCTATCTATCAAAAACGACACGTGGCTTACCATTCCTGGTGACTTACCATTCCTGAAGGAGGAAAAGATTCCTCGCAACACTACAGTGTTCGGCTGTAATAATCGACTCTATACGTTCACATGCAGCTTCCACGACGTCGTTGACGACCACGTAATCGTATTTCTTCATCATTTGCAGCTCACTTCGAGCGGCGCCAAAACGCGTTGCAAAGGAGTCCTCTGTTTCAGTCCCACGGCCAAGGATACGCGCTTCAAGCTCCATTGCGGACGGAGGAATCAAGAACAGAAAAACGCCATTCGGGTAACTCTTTTTGACCTGCATTGCACCTTGAATGTCGATTTCGAGCAACACGTCGCGACCTTCCGCAAGTTTCTGCTCCACAAATTCACGCGGCGTACCATAATAGTTTCCATACACCTCAGCCCACTCGAGCAGATCATCGGAAGCCATCATCGATTCAAACTGTTGCCGTGTCTTAAAGAAATAATTGACGCCGTGTTGCTCGCCTTCGCGCGGTTGGCGCGTTGTGGCTGAAATGGACAGACACATCTCCGGCAATCGGCGCATCAGCGCTTTGCAAACCGTACCCTTCCCAGCCCCGGAAGGGCCGCTGAGAACGAACAATATCCCTTGCTCTTTATCTGACATCCTATCATTCCTCGACTTCAGTGTGATTGCCCGTCTCCAGGGTTACTGCTGGCCTTTCGGCTTGATTCCCGGTGGTGCTCATTCCTCGTCTTCTACAATTTGGTCTTTTGCCGTCAGACGATGAGCAACCGTCTCAGGTTGAACCGCCGACAGAATCACATGGTCACTGTCAGCGATGATCACTGCACGCGTACGGCGACCGTAAGTTGCATCGATGAGCATTCCGCGGTCCCGGGCCTCTTGGATAATGCGCTTGATCGGCGCAGACTCGGGACTGACAATCGAGATGATACGGTTGGCTGAAACGATGTTGCCAAACCCAATATTGATTAGTTTAATGCTCACTCGCTCCATTCCTCCTGTAGCGGCCCTGGTCACTCGATATTCTGAACCTGCTCACGCATCTGTTCGATGACTGTTTTGGCATCAACAACAGCTTTCGAAATATCAAAGTCAGAGGCTTTCGATGCAATCGTATTGACCTCGCGGTGCATTTCTTGCACCACAAAATCTAGTCTTCGACCCACAGGGCTTCCATCCTGCAAAGAGCGATAAAATTCTCTGACGTGACTCGACAAACGGACTAGCTCCTCGTCCACAGCGGATCGTTCTGCAAGGAGTGCAACCTCCGTAAGCAATCGATCCTCGGGAACGTTCAACTGAAGCTCCTTCATTCGTTCGAGCAGCCGCGCCCGTACTTTTTGGCCTGTCCTTTGCGAAGACTGCGTCAGTGTTTGAATGGTTTCCTCAAGGTTCACGAGCTTCTGGTGCAGATCGGCAGCGAGTCTTTCGCCTTCGCGTGCCCGCATGAAAACCAGGTTTTCGCACGCCTGTCTGACCGCCATCAGCGTAACGCCGCGCACTTCGTCCACATCATCCTGCACGGCCTCAACCGTCAGCACGTCCATTTCAGTGAGCCAGTTCACCGGTGCGAGTTCGAAACCGCGGGCATGTGCCTCATGCTCAACGCGGACCAACTCCGACAAGAGGGCCCAGTCCACCGTCACCTGTTTATCTCGCGCGCGGGTAGATTCGATGGAAATAAAGCCATCACAACGGCCCCGTGCAACAAAATGACTGAGTACATCCCGGATGGCTTCATCGAGCACAGCGTATTCCTTCGCCAACCGAATTTGAAACTCGGCAAAACGATGGTTCACCGTTTTTAACTCCACACTGACCCGAAATCCGCTTTGTTCCAGCACGGCTTGGCCGTAACCGGTCATACTGTGAATCGGCATCTTGATTGCCCCCAAACGTGATACTATTCTACCTCATAAGAAACGATTCGTACAAGTTAGCTCTGCTATGCTCTCTGTACTTCCCGTTTTCACGAGGAATCCCCTCTGACTGATTCAGAGGGGATTGCCTGATGAATATCATGAATTTGATGTAAGCATCTGTCCTGTGCTGATGCACATCAGCTCATTTGCTGTCAGCGTGTCGCCACTTTGGTCTTCATGGCGCTGAGTCCCACGCGCCGAATCGACAGCGCAAACGTCGGAATCGCAGCGGCGATCAGGACAATCACCCACTCCATGCCATGCAGCGGCACGGTCTTAAAGACAGTTGCAATGCCCGGCACGTAAATGGTGAGGAGGAATAACCCAAGTGATGCAGCCACGGCCAAAACCAACCACATGTTTCCGAAAATATTACGACGCAAGATGCCGCCATCCACACTCCGGCAGTCAAAGACGAGGATGAACTGGGCCATCGTCAGTGTCGCGTACGCTAAGGTATGTGCGCGCGGCAGGTTCTGCGGCTGTGTATGCAGAGCCCACAGGAACACAAGCAGGGTTACTACACCAATCAAAATGCCACGGCTGAGGATTTTGACCGAGAATCCTTTGGCGAAGATGCCTTCGTTCACATCTCTCGGCGGGCGCTGCATGATGTCCTTCTCAGCGGGATCAACACCGAGAGCAATCGCAGGAAGGCCATCCGTGACCAGGTTGACCCACAGGATTTGAATTGGCAACAGCGGCAACGGCAAGCCCACCAGCATCGCGACGAACATGGTGACAATCTCGCCCACGTTGCTAGACAGGAGATAACGGATAAACTTTTTGATGTTGTCGTAAATTCCGCGCCCCTCTTCGACCGCAGCCACAATCGTTGCAAAGTTGTCGTCGCCAAGCACTAGGGCGGATGCTTCTTTCGCTACGTCTGTACCGGATTGACCCATGGCAATGCCGATATCAGCCTGTTTGATAGCTGGTGCATCGTTCACTCCGTCGCCCGTCATGCCGACGATTTCACCGCGTCCCTGAAGCGCCTTGACGATGCGCAACTTATGTTCCGGAGATACCCGGGCATAGACGTAAGTATCTTCCACGTTGGCCGAGAGTTCCTCATCCGACATCTGGTCCAGTTGACGCCCCGTGAGAACAAGGCCGTCTTCGGGGATGATTTCTAGCTGCCTGGCGATTGCCGTCGCCGTAGTCTGGTGGTCGCCGGTAATCATCACTGTTCGGATGCCTGCCGTCCGGCACTTCTGAATCGCGTCATATACCTCTTGACGGGGCGGGTCAATCATACCGCACAGTCCGACGAAGACAACGTTTTGCTCAGGGTCTTGCTCTGCCTTCGCTGATTCGATGCTCCGGAACTTCCGGTACCCGAACGCAATGTTGCGCAAAGCCTGACCGGCCATCTGCTGATTGGCTGCAACAATCTGTTTCTTGGTCGTGTTCGAAAGTGCCTCTTCCCGGCCGCCGATGTAAAGTTTCGTTGCACGTTCGAGCAAGACATCAGGCGCGCCTTTCACGAACAGATAGACGTCTTCTCCCTCTTCCACCAAAACGGACATCAACTTCCTGTCCGAATCAAAAGGAATCTCATCGACTCTGTGGTAAACGCTCTCCGGATCGTCAAATCCGGCCTTCTTCGCCATAACAAGAAGAGCGCCTTCCGTTGGGTCTCCATCGCATGTCCACTCTTCACCTTGCTCGGTCTGGACCGATTTCATGATGGCGTTGTTGCATGTGGCACCGATTTCCACCAGCCGCTTCAGACCTTCTCGTCGAAATGCTCGAACTGCCCGTTCCTCATAGATAAATTCACCTGTCGGATCGTAACCTGTGCCGGTTACGTTGTACCATTCGTTCTCCACCCAAACGCGCTGAACGGTCATCCGGTTTTGCGTGAGCGTTCCTGTCTTGTCAGAACAGATAACTGTCGCGCAGCCAAGTGTCTCAACGGAAGGCAGTTTGCGGACAATGGCGTTTCTTTTGATCATCCGCTGCACGCCAAGGGCGAGTGCAATTGTGACAATCGCAGGGAGCCCCTCCGGAATCGCTGCAACGGCCAAGGACACACCGGCCAGGAACATGTTGTAGAGGCCGTTCCCGTGCAGCACACCAGTGACGACAACCAATGCCGTGATGGCAAGGGACACCCAAACCAGGAGTTTGCCGAGTTGGTCAAGCCGCCTCTGAAGTGGTGTCAAGCTCTCCTCTGACGCCTGCATCAGGCCCGCAATTTTGCCCATCTCTGTGCTCATTCCGGTCTCCGTGACGACAAACTCTGCCTTGCCGCGGGTGACCAGCGTGCCCATGTAGACCATGTTGATCCGATCGCCAATCGGCGATGCTTCGTCGACATGTTTGTTTGCGTGTTTCATGACAGGCACCGATTCACCGGTGAGCGATGATTCTTCGACATCGAGCCCGGGAGACTTGATGATTCGTCCGTCGGCAGGCACCTTGTCTCCTCCCTCAAGGAGTACGATGTCACCCGGGACCAAATCTTTTGCGGGAATGGTCTCGATCTTCCCAGCTCTTCTCACGCGCGCCATCGGAGCCGTCAGCTCCTTAAGCGCCGCGAGCGACCGCTCTGCCTTGACCTCTTGGATGAAGCCGAGAATGCCATTGAGGATAATGATGGCCACAATTGTAATCGCGTCCATGTACTCCCCAAGCAACCCTGAGATCAAGGTGGCGGCCAACAATACAATGATCATAAAGTCGCGAAACTGGTTCAAAAAGATAGTGAGCAGTGAGACTTGTTGGCCCTCAACGAGCTGATTCAAGCCCACTTTCTCACGACGCTCCTCCACCTGCTCGATTGTCAGCCCGTCTTCAGACGTTGACAACAAGTTCAGGCAGTCGGAGGCGGGTAACGAATGCCAGCTCTTCTCCACCGAAGCCACCCCTTCTGCGATTGGTGTCTCGTAATCTCTATGCTTGTCTCCCGCAAAACATGTCCAACAAGACACGAGCGCCTCAAAGCACATTCATTGCGGGGCCGAAGCAGGGCCGTTATACTCGGAAACGAGGAGGCAATGGAATGGACGGTTTAGGGATTCACGTGCTCGCAAATGAATGGCAGTCATGGTTTGCCGGAGCGCGAGTTGATAAAGTGCATCAGCCCTCTGCACGAGAACTGGTATTGACACTTCGGACCGGGGGCAAAAACGAACGGATTTTGCTCAGCGCGCATCGTCAAATGGCGCGTGCGCACGTGCTTCGCCACATCCGCCCGAACAATCCGCAAGATCCGCCGATGTTCTGTATGCTGCTGCGCAGACGCATTGAAGGCGGTCGCATTATCAGCGTCTGGCAACCGGGTTGGGAGCGCATTTTGGGGCTTGAGATTGAGGCACAGAACGACTTCGGCGATCTCGTGAAGTATCATTTGATACTTGAAGTGATGGGTAAACACAGCAACCTCGTCTTCTGTCAGGCTGATGAAGCTGGGAACCCGAGTAAAATCGTCGACTCGATTGTCCATGTCACACCTGACATGAGCCGAGTGCGCCCTGTCTTGCCAGGACACCTCTACACGGCTCCGCCGCCGCAAGACAAACTGTCCATTGAGGACCTTAAATCTCAGATGCTCGTCGATTCTCTGGCGAATGCGCAAACACGAAAGCAGGTGGAGCGCAACGTGATGTCTCAGCTTCAGGGTTCAGGTCCGGAGACGGTCCGTGAAGCTCTCTTTCGAGCGCGCGATGGTCAGGTGGCAGAGACAGGTGTCAAGGCCCCTGCAGTGACAGATGCTTGGACAATCACTGCCGAGGAAGCACCGCGTTTTGCAGAGCAACTGTTGCTCGCACTTCGGCAGATTTACGACGAAGCTGTCAATAGGAAAGAACCCGCAACCGTTGCTGAGGACCAACTTGGGCAAACCATCGCAGCTGCGCCTTTTCGAATGTTGTCCCAAACACGGGTTGTCAACATGGACTCCTATGACGAAGCGCTTGAGAAACTGTACCAGTCAGCACTCACAATGAGTCAGTTCTCCGCCGAACAGCGAAATATCACACGCTCTGTGACGGAAAGTCTAGACAAGCTTCGCGGCAAGCTGGTCAAGCTGGAGAACGAGCGCCTTGAAAGTCTCGATTCCGAGACGCCGCGTATCTACGGAGAAGTGCTCATGGCTTTTGCATATCAAGTGGAGAAGGGTGCTTCGTCTGTGACGCTGCCAAACTTCTACGACGACGACAACCCGCTGGAGATTCATCTGAACCCAGCCTTATCGGCGACGCAGAACGCGACACACTACTTTAAAACCGCCAGCAAAAAGAAGCGGGCGATTCCCTTGATTGCGGAAGAAATCGCACAGACGACTGAGGATATCAACTACTTGGAAAGTGTGCTCGCGCTGCTTGAACAGACAGAACCAAGTGGATATGGGGCGATTCGAACAGAACTGGAACGTCAGGGCTTCCTCAACAGGAAACGCGACGCAAGGAATCAGGGACGTCAAAGTCGCGCAAAGGCGAAGGCCCACGACGACATCGGCAAGCCTGAGGAGTACCTCAGTGTGGATGGATTTCGGATCCGCGTTGGGCGCAACAACCTGCAAAACGACCGTTTGACCCTGAAGTGGAGTCAACAGGACGACATCTGGCTTCACGTCAAAGACGCCCCTGGATCCCACGTTGTCATCCAGACGGAACGTCGGACAATACCCGAAGCCACGTTACATCAAGCTGCTCTGTTGGCGGCGTATTTCAGTAAATTGCGGACATCCGTCAATGTGCCCGTCGACTACACCGAGACGCGCCACGTCTGGAAGCCAAACGGCGCGCGGCCCGGTCACGTGCTTTACGACCATCAAAAGACCCTTTATGCGACACCTGATAAGTCACTCATCGACGCGATTGCCCGTCCCTGAACCGGCGACCCGTTTTGCCCACCAGAGCGTTAGAGTGAGTGGCACGTCGTGATTGGGTGGCACGTAACTGATGGGGTTGCACTTACTGATGGAGTTGCACTTACTGCTTTGGAAGCGCAGAGCGGACGCTCGGAATCGGCCAGCCATCAAACAAGGCTAAGCGATACCGTGTCAGCCGGTCTTTTAGCGGACGGGTGATGTCATGCGGGACCACTGCCCAAACATAGGTCAGTGTCTCCCGCACCTCAGGCAAGCGAAGATGGCAGGTCAATGCAAACGCCAATTGAATGCCAAACTCGCGTGTCTCATCCTCTGCTCCTTTCATCCACCAATCTCCCCACTGTGCCGCGTCCGATCTCGATGCATGAGGCACAAACACCTTCCACAGCTGAAAATAGCAGACCAACGCCTCCATCCATTCCACTCTATCTGTCATGCTGTTCAGCGTCTGATGAAAGGTTTCTGTCATTAGAAAAACGCGAGCCAAAGAGCCTACCGCCGACGGATTGGCCGCAACCGATGCCTCCCCGATAGCCCGCGCGATATGCCAAGTTCGAAGTGCAAAAGTCTGGCCGCGCGCCCCCTTTGTCGCAGACAAGGCTGACAACTGATAGAGACGTTTCACGACCGCTTCGATGTAGGCTGCGTGGCCGTCTGTCAGCAAGTGTGTCGATAACAACTTCCGGTACGCGCGAATCACAAGCTCGGCACCACGCCAGGAGTCAGCTTCGACGTAGACCACCCCCTGCTGAGAAAGCGCGTTGAGAACGCCTGTCAAAACCGCTGTGTCGCGTTCTTTAACAGCGACGCCGACAATTTCCACCCACTGATCGACCATGTTCCCGTGAATCATCGACAACGGATCGTCCTCCCGCTTTGGCAACGGGAGACGTGCAGCAATCTGGCTCATTACGTCGAGGCAGTGCGTTCCGGTTACAGAATCGCTGAAAGACGACGCACGCTTGGCAATGTCACAGATCTGTTCCACGCTGTCGAGGGCTGCTCGCAGACGTCCATGTTGGAAAGCCCGGTTGTACTCACGCACAATCAACTCGATGATCCGGTCCGGCTTCAGCAGCTGCACCACCGCGTACATGTAGAGGAGCAAACTGAAGAAGCAAATGACCACGAGTACCAAATCAGCGCTCATTTCCCGGGACAGATTGGTCGGCAGCGGATCGTTCAGCGGGTCCCGAATCCTTGCCATGAGAAACAGGCTGTGCATAATGGCAGCCAGATAAAAAAAGAATAGGGACACGTTGTAGGGCAAGCGTACGTAAAAGTCGAGCACACGGTGTGTGTAATTCCCCGCTGTCATTTGGATGGCAACCAGGATGATGGATATACACAGCGCCAGAATGGTTGACAGCGATGAGACAATCGTATTCAGATAGTTGCGTGCCGTGTCTGTGTCACCAGAGAAGATAGATGGAGAGTATAAAAACACAATCACCGTAACCAAGGCTGCAAAAAACAGATGAAAGACAGACGATGAGGTTCCGTCGCGTACAATACGGTGTATTTCCTTAAAAGCATGTCTCGGTATCACGGGTCCACCTCAAGCGGAAATGTATACTTTTCATCGTGCCCCGTCTGTTCTATTATGAAACGGGAAGTTTTGAACACGGCAACGCGGGAGAGGAGCGTTCATCCAGTATGGCTATGAACGTCGGAAAGCGATTGGCGGCCGGAGCAAATATGCCGGCACCAGGTGAAGATGTGCTCATTAACACGCAAGAGGCTGTGCACAGTGCTCTGACACGACTTGGCTATTCGGAAACGGTGTACGAGTTATTGAAAGAACCGATTCGGGTCTTGACTGTTCGTATCCCTGTCCGAATGGATGATGGACACACCGAGGTGTTCACAGGCTATCGGGCGCAACACAACGATGCTGTGGGCCCGACCAAAGGCGGCATTCGGTTCCACCCCAATGTCACGCTCGGTGAGGTGAAGGCCCTCTCTATATGGATGAGTATCAAGTGCGGCATTTTCAACCTCCCTTATGGCGGTGCCAAAGGCGGGATTATTTGCGATCCGAGGACCATGTCCATCGGTGAACAGGAGCGTCTAGCCAGAGGTTACGTGCGAGCAGTGAGCCAGATTGTCGGACCGACCAAAGACGTACCAGCACCAGACGTGTACACCAACCCGCAGATTATGGCTTGGATGTATGACGAATACAGTCGAATCCGCGAATACGATTCACCAGGGTTTATCACCGGTAAGCCACTTGTCCTCGGAGGTTCACGCGGGCGTGAAAAGGCAACGGCGTACGGCGTCGTTGTTGCCATGCAGGAAGGTGCGGCAGCACTCGGCAAGACATTGACGGAGCTCAAGGTGATTGTGCAGGGATTCGGTAATGTCGGAAGCAATGTGGCACTCATTCTGCACGAAATGGGTGTCAAGGTGGTTGGCATCAGCGATGCCGGCGGTGGTTTGTACGACATCGAAGGCCTTGATATCCCGTCTTTAGTGGACAAGCGAGACTCGTTCGGGATGGTGACAACGAACTACAGCCACGTGATGAGTAACGAGGAACTTCTCGTCCAAGACTGCGACGTGCTCGTCCCCGCTGCGCTGGAGAACCAGATTACCGCTTCGAATGCGCACGAGATCAAGGCTTCTATGGTGGTTGAAGCGGCCAACGGACCGACAACTCCCGCAGCAGATGAGATCTTGAACGAACGCGGTGTCCTGATTATCCCGGATGTCCTGGCCAACGCGGGCGGTGTCACAGTCTCCTACTTCGAATGGGTCCAAAACAGTCAGGGATTTTACTGGACGGAAGAAGAAGTCAACCAGCGATTGACGGACATGATGGTTTCATCCACACAGAACATCCTGAAAACCGCACGGCGATATCAAGTGCCAACCCGACTGGCTGCGTACATGGTTGGTATGAAACCATTCGCAGAAGCCATGCGGTGGCGCGGTTGGGTATAAAAGTAGAGTTCGGATTACACCGTCGTAAATCACATCCAGCGTAAAAACACAAGCGCTCATCCACGTAGGATATCTCCGTGTGGATGAGCGCTCGTCATTTTCTGGGACTAATGATGAACGATTTGCTAAATCTTCGTCATTTGCGAGTTTCAATTTATTCGCTTACTACAATCCCATCAGAGAACTATGTTAAACTGTAGGGGATCCATGCCCTTATTTTAATTTTATGCGTGAAACATCATGGACCACAGCAATCCTACTGTAAGATACTCCAGTAAGGAGGGAACAGGAATGGCCGACAAAGAGACGTCCAATCAAACCCCTGATGAGCAGTCTACGGGGCTTACGCGACGTCAGTTTTTGAGCTATGTCTTGGGGGGAACGGGCGCGTTCATGGGGACCTTGATTGCGGCTCCAATGGTCGTCAGCGCTTTCGACCCAATCCACCGTTCGGCTTCAGGGTCGTTCTCCAAGACAACCTGGAAGGTATCGGACTTCAATGACCAATACCCGCTTCACGTGAATTTTCAAGAACATATTGATGACGCGTGGAACTCCCAGGACAAGGCCAATGACGTCTACGTCATTAAGTACCAAAACAAGCTCATGATCATGTCTCACGTGTGCACTCACCTGGGTTGTCACGTTGAAGGCTCTGATCAGCCGCAGCCGAAGTTCATGGCATCCGACGTGGGTCACGACGTCTGGTTTTTCTGCCCGTGCCACGGGAGCCACTATAACAAGTACGGCGTAAATACCCCGTCGTCACCGGCTCCTCGCCCGCTCGATTTGTACACCTACAAGATTAACAGTGATGGAAGCATTTTAGTTGGCTCAACATTTAAGCGGACAGACGCAACTTGGGATTACAACCCCAACCCAACGGTATCATAACTATTCATACACGGCGCAATCTTGGCGCCATAACACAGTCAAACGTGAAAAAAGGCTGCCTTGAGCAAAGCTCACGGGCAGCCTTTTCGGTATGCCTTGTTCGTAATCACTTTTTGGCGCTTCTTTTTTGGCAGGTTCTTTTCAGTGCAGTCTTTTTTGTTGTTACTGACCATATTGTTCCGGGTGAAGTCGCCACTTGGTGAGGGCTTCTACGTATGCAGGGTCCACGTAGCCTTCGGAGACAGCTGTTGCAATCAAGGTATCGTATCCCAACAAACGGTACGGTGTAACCTGCGCGGCATCTGCTCTCTCTTGAGACGCCGGGAAATCGTAGGAGAAAATGGACAACACGGCAAGGGTATTCATGCCTTCTGATTTCAACGCCTCGACGGCTTCATAGGCTGATCTGCCAGTGGACAGGGTATCCTCAATGACGACGGCGGACAACCCTTTAGACACTCGTCCCTCGACCTGTTTTTGTTTGCCGTGGCCCTTAGCACTGCTTCGCACGTAAGCCATCGAGAGGTTTAGTTTTCGCGCAATGGCTGCCGCATGAGGGATGCCGGCAGTTGCTGTCCCTGCGATAACGTCTACACCGGGCGTGAGCTTACGAATCGTCTCCACAAAGCCCGTTTCCACCATTTCAAAACACAGCGGATAGGCCAGAATCATACGATTGTCACAGTAAATCGGAGACTTCCATCCGGATGACCATGTAAACGGGTCGTTCGGTCGAATCTCCACGGCCTTGATCTGAAGCAGTGCTCGTGCGAGTTCCTGTGCTCCAGCCCACTCGGGGGCTGTGAGTGAATGCATTTCAATGGCCATTTGATGTCCTCCCGTCCCTATTCGCACCTGCGCCAAACAGCCCGCAAGGTGCGAATAGAGCTTGTTTTTCAAGTCAAGCTGCGGTTACCGCAAGTAATTCAGGTCAATGCAGTTCTCATTTCGTCCCAAATTGCACGGAGTGCAGTTCTGCGATCATCTGCGGTCGTAACAGCCCGCCCGAGGACTAGACGACCTGCTCCCTTCCTGAGCGCTTCACCAGGTGACAAAACCCGGCTCTGGTCGTTCTGCTTGGCAAAAGACGGACGCGTCCCCGGCACGACGGTAACGAATGTCCCTCCACAGGCCTCGTTCACTGCCTCCACATCAAGCGCAGACGTCACAACCCCATCGAGGCCCATTTTTTTACACAGCTGAGCCCATGAAACCACCAGCTGTTTTCCATCCGGCAGCTGCAAAAGTGACAAATCGTTTTCCGATAAGCTTGTCAGTACTGTCACCCCGATTAATAGCGGGCGGTGTGCACTTTTGTCCACTGCTTCTCTGGCCGCTGTCAGCATGGCTGGTCCACCAGCACTGTGAACGTTGACCATTTCTATCGGCCAGTCACAGACAACACGCAGAGCGTGAGCAACGGTCGTTGGGATGTCGTGCAACTTGATGTCAAGAAAGATCCGTTTCTTCTGAACGGCGAGCATGTCGATGACACGAGGACCATCTGCGTAAAACAGCTCTAGACCTACTTTGTAACCGTCCACCGCATCTCCCAGCTCATCGACAATCGCACGAGCATCCATCATCGAGGGCACGTCAAGTGCCACGTAGGAACGTGCCCGTACGTCGTCGTAGACCGATTCACTCAGGTCTGGCAACTCTGTTTTATGCACGGGATTTTGCACTTCTGACATGCAAGCCTGCCTCCTGTCCTGCACTGATGGGAACCGTAGCAAACCGAATGGTGGACAGCACTTCAAGCAGTGATGCTGCCGTATCCAGGGACGTCAGGCAAGGGACGCCGTTCTCCACCGCGGTCCGCCGAATTCGAAAACCATCCCGCTCAGGCTTACGCCCTTTGGTCAGGGTGTTGATTACCAGTTGAATACGGCCATCGCGGATGTCATCAGCCAGGTTCGGCGTGCCCTGGGCAAGTTTGTTCACAACGCGAACCTCTAGTCCCCGGCTGCGCAGGTATTTCGCGGTTCCTTCAGTTGCTGCGATGCGGAATCCCAGTTCGGCAAATCCGCGCAAAATCGGCCACGCCTCATCCTTGTCCTTGTCCGAGATGGTGGCTAAAAGTGTCCCGTGCATGGGGATTACCATACCTGAGGCAATCAGTCCTTTATAGAGCGCTTTTGCATATGTCCGCTCGCGACCCATGACCTCACCTGTTGACTTCATCTCCGGACCGAGTGTGATATCAACACGGCGCAGTTTTGCGAAGGAGAACACAGGCACCTTCACGGAGACGAAGTTCGGTTCAGGCACCAACCCGCTCTCGTAACCGAGCTGTTGCAAGGAGCCTCCGAGGACAGCATGCATCGCAAGGTCGACCATCGGAATCTCGGTGACTTTTGATAAAAATGGAACCGTTCGCGACGAACGTGGATTGACCTCAAGCACGTACGCCTGATTCTCCTGAACCACAAACTGGATGTTCACGAGTCCTTTTACGTTTAGTCCGCGTGCGATTTTGATAGTGTAGTTCACCAACTGCTGCCGTACATCTTCAGACAGGGACTGTGAAGGATACACCGCAATGGAGTCTCCGGAGTGAACCCCGGCCCGTTCGATATGCTCCATAATGCCTGGTATGATAACTGTCTCCCCGTCGCTGATAGCGTCGACTTCGACTTCAACGCCCATCAAATAGCGGTCGACGAGGACCGGGTGTTTCCTCGATACCTGCGATGCTTCTGCCATGTAGGTACGGAGTTCATCATCCGAGTCCACAATCTGCATCGCCCGTCCTCCAAGCACGTAGGAGGGCCGCACAAGTACCGGATAGTGGAGTTCTCCTGCTGCGGTCAATGCCTCGTTCAGCGAGGTCACAGAGAAGCCGCGCGGCCTTGGAATGTCGAGGCGACTCAAAAGTGCATCAAACTTCTCTCTGTCCTCCGCAGCATCGATGTCTTCAATTGACGTTCCAATCACCGGAATCCCTGCACGGGCGAGCGGTTCCGCCAGGTTGATGGCCGTCTGTCCGCCAAACTGTACAATCACGCCTGCTGGTTTTTCGCGCCAGATAACATGTAAAACATCTTCGAGATGCAGGGGTTCGAAGTACAACCGATTGGACGTGTTAAAGTCTGTGGAGACCGTCTCCGGATTGTTGTTAATGATGATGGCCTCATACCCTGCTTTGCGAATGGCCCACACCGCATGGACCGAACAGTAGTCAAACTCGATACCCTGACCGATTCGAATCGGTCCCGAACCGAGAACCACGATTTTCTTTCCAGAGCTCTCTTCCACTTCATCTTGATGCTCATAGCTGCTGTAGTAATAGGGAGTCGCAGCTGCGAATTCTCCGGCACAGGTGTCGACCATCTTGTACACCGGAACAATCCCCATGTCCATGCGCGCTTCTGTTAATGCCATCACATCGACATCGAAGATGCGTGCGATTTCGGAGTCCGGAAAACCGGAGCGTTTGACTTCGGCGAACAGGTCCTTGTCGTTCATCAGGAAGTCCTGCAGTGTCCCTGTTTTCGCCCTTTCCAGGAGCTCCTGTTCAAGGGAAACGAGTCGACGGAACTTGTAGAGAAACCAGACGTCAATCTTCGACAACTGGTGGACTTGCTCCATCGTGTACCCGCGGCGGAATGCCTCAGCAATCACCCACAGCCGTTCGTCGTCCGCGCGTTGGAGCCGGTTTTCGATGTCACTGTCCGACCACTCTGAAGCACCATCCATATAGAGTGCATCAACGCCAAGTTCGAGCGACCGAATGGCTTTCATCATTGATTCTTCAAACGTCCGTCCAATCGCCATGACCTCGCCGGTGGCTTTCATCTGCGTGCCAAGGCGACGGTTTGCGCTGTTAAACTTGTCAAAAGGCCAACGCGGGATTTTGGAAACCACGTAGTCGAGTGCGGGCTCAAAGGCGGCAAACGTTTCCTTTGTCACCGGGTTTTGGATTTCATCGAGGCGATACCCAACCGCAATCTTTGTGGCGACCCGTGCAATCGGGTATCCGGTTGCTTTGGATGCGAGCGCACTCGACCGGCTGACGCGAGGATTGACCTCTATTACGTAGTAGTTCATACTGTGTGGATCCAGCGCGTACTGAACATTGCAGCCTCCTTCAATCTTCAGGGCCCGGATGATCTTGAGACTTGCAGCACGCAGCATCTGGTATTCCGAATCAGACAGGGTCTGGCTCGGTGCGACAACAATACTGTCGCCCGTGTGAACACCGACCGGGTCGATGTTTTCCATGTTACAAACCACAATGCAGTTATCCGCACTATCGCGCAGGACCTCGTATTCAATCTCCTTGTATCCTGCAATGCTTTGTTCAACAAGCACCTGATGGATTGGCGAGAGACGCAAGCCCAGTTCCGTGATTTCCTCGTACTCTTCCCAATCACTCGCGATACCGCCGCCTGTACCGCCGAGGGTGTAAGCCGGGCGGATAATAATTGGAAACCCGATTTGGCGGGCGAACTCTCTGGCTTCTTCCAGCGATGTGACGATCTCGCTCTTTGGCACCGGCTGTCCAAGCTCTGCCATCAAGGCCCGGAAGCGTTCGCGGTCTTCCGCTTCCCGAATACTGTGCAGTTGTGTGCCAAGGAGTTCAACGCCGACTTCATCGAGGACACCCATTTCTGCCAGCTGTACAGCCATGTTCAGTCCTGTTTGGCCGCCAAGTGTCGGAAGCAGGCCGTCGGGCCGTTCCTTTCTCAAAATCTGGGCAACGAATTCCGGTGTCAACGGTTCAATGTACACCTTGTCGGCGATATCCGGGTCCGTCATAATCGTGGCTGGATTGGAGTTCACCAACACCACCTCAAGACCTTCTTCACGAAGGGCCTGACAGGCCTGAGTACCTGCGTAGTCGAACTCTGCCGCCTGCCCAATCACGATGGGGCCGCTGCCTATCACCATCACTTTTTTTAAATCACTCCGCTTCGGCATAGGAAACCCACCTCCCGGCTCTGTAGTCATCCACCATCTTCATAAAATCGTCAAACAGGTAATCTGAGTCATCCGGACCTGGACGGGCTTCCGGATGGTACTGAACACAGAAGACAGGCAGGTGCCTGTGCACGAGACCTTCCACGGTACCATCGTTTTGGTTGACATGGCTGAGGACGAGGTCTGTTCCCTCGAGAGACTCCGGCGCAACCACGTAACCATGGTTCTGTGAGGTGATGGCGATCCGTCCGGTCTTCAGGTCCTTGACCGGATGATTGACACCGCGGTGGCCGAACCGAAGTTTCTCCGTTCGCGCGCCTGAAGCGAGCGCAATCAGTTGATGCCCAAGACAGATCCCGAAAATCGGTACCTTGCCCATCAGCTTTTTGACGGTTTCAATCGCATACGGCGCGTCTTCCGGGTCGCCAGGGCCGTTGCTCAACATCACACCATGAGGCTGCCAAGACAGCACTTCCTCGGCCGTTGTCCTTGCTGGGACGACAATCACATCACAGTGTCTGGCAAGCAGAGAGCGCACAACCCCTGATTTCATCCCGAAGTCCATGGCCACGATGCGGCGATCACCGCCCGGGGAGCGATATGTACTCTGGGTTGTGACGTGGTCAATCTGGTCCCTTGCAAACGGTTCAGAGAGCCTCGCAAGAAGTTCTTCGACCGGGGTATTTTCCGTCGTAAGCACAGCCTTCATGGTGCCTTCGCTGCGAATACTCTTCGTAATCATTCGAGTGTCTACACCCGCAATGCCGAGAATGCCGTTTTTCTTCAGGTACCCAGAGATGCTGTCCATACTGCGGAAATGGCTTGGAATTTCGCTGAACTCGCGGACCACGAAGCCCCGAACGTTGGGTCCCCGTGATTCAACATCATCTACGTTGACACCGTAATTCCCAATCAGTGGATAGGTCATGGTCACGATTTGGCCGTAATACGACGGGTCAGTCAACACTTCCTGATATCCCGTCATCCCAGTGTTAAAGACAATCTCTCCAAAAGATTCGCCGTTTGCACCGAATGACTGTCCTTCAAAAACTTGACCGTCTTCCAAAACCAAACGGGCAGTCGTTTGTTCATATGCCATCGCTACCGCACCTCCTCATTCTTGTAAATGACCTTACCTTCAAACAGCGTCAGCTGTGAAAAACCTTTCGCTTGCCACCCGGCAAACGGGGTATTGCGGCCCTTCGAGTAAAACTTCTCTGGATCAATGGTTCGTTCTGTGTCTAAGTCGACGGCCGTAATATCCGCAGGTCCCCCCACTCGAATGGAGCCTCCTGTGAGGCCAAAGGCTTCGGCTGGGCGAGTGCTCATACGAAGAACCAAATCCCGCAAACTGATGTGACCCGTCTCAACCAGGTAGGTGTAGAGCAGTGGAAACACCGTTTCAATACCGACGATGCCAAACGGCGCTGCAGAGAGGGGCTTTGCCTTCTCCTCCGCACTGTGCGGTGCATGGTCTGTCGCAATGACGTCGAGTGTTCCGTCCAGAAACCCTTCGAGGCAGGCCAGCCTGTCAGCCTCGCTGCGCAGCGGCGGATTGACTTTATAGACAGGGTCTGCACGCTCAATTGCATCTTCAGACAACAGCAAGTGATGCGGAGTCACCTCAGCTGTGACGCGGACTCCCCGTTGTTTTGCCCAACGGATAAGCGCGACCGCAGGTTCAACACTGACGTGACAGATGTGCAATTTCGCACCTGTCTGCTCGGCCAGAAGCAAATCTCGTGCAATCATCGCTGACTCAGACTCGCCGTGTTGGACACTGACGCCGTACTTTGCGGCAGCGCCAGGGTTGAACACACCGTCTCTTGCAATCGACTCATCCTCTGCGTGGATGGCAATCGGTAATCCAACTTCAGCTGCACGGATAAAGGCTTCCCGCATCAGGCCCCCATCCTGCACTCCCTTGCCGTCGTCAGACAGTGCAATGGCACCGGCTTCCTTTAGTGCCTGGTAATCGGTGAGTGTCTTTCCAGCTTGGCCTTCCGTGATACAGGCGATAGGGAACACACCAGCCGCTCCGGCCGCCTGCGCCCTTTCCCTGACGTCCTGAACCTTGGCTGCGCTGTCCAGCGGCGGGTTGGTGTTCGGCATGCAAGCGATTTTCGTGAATCCCCCTGCCGCAGCGGCACGGGCACCGCTCTGAATCGTTTCTTTATGTTCAAAACCAGGTTCACGAAGGTGCACGTGAAGGTCGATAAAACCAGGGAGCAGAACTTCGCCGTGAAGCTCTATCGTTTCATCAGCCGCTGGCAAATCAAAGCCAATTGCAACGACGAGACCAGAGTCTTCGTCAACCAAAATCTCCGTCTCGGTAAGACTGCCATCTGTTAAATCAAGCAATCGTCCGCCTGTAATCTTCCGTTTCACGAGATCCCCTCTTTCAACAGACTATCCAAAACAGCCATGCGTATGAAAAGTCCGTTTTCGGCCTGTCTGAAGTATGCAGCGCGCGGGTCATGGTCGAGTTCAGGGTTTAGCTCATCGAGCCTCGGAAGCGGGTGCAGGATCCTCGCATGTGACGGTAAACGCCGGAGTTCCTCAACACCGAGATGTGTGAGTCCGGCCAGACTGAGGGCATCTTCCCCTTGCAAGCGCTCGCGCTGTATCCGAGTTTGATAGACAGCGTCTGTCTCACTGAGTGCTTCCTCAAGTGTGCCCACCGTCCGCAACCGCAGTCCGTCCGCCGCCAGCGACGCTGCCATTTCACTCGGCAGCTCCAAGCCCGGTACTGCGAACATCGTAACGACAACACCGTTAAACTGTGTGAGCAGATACAAGAGTGAGTGGACCGTCCGTCCATAACGGAGGTCGCCGAGGATGCTGATGTGTAAGCCGTCGACCCGGCCAAGTTCACGCTCTAGGGTGTAGACGTCAAGGAGCGCCTGAGTCGGATGCTCTCCGGCTCCAGTTCCCGCGCTCACCACCGGTACAGGGCACAAGCTCGCAACCTCTGCGAGTGTGTTATTTTCGTGGTGTCGAACGACAATCGCGTCAGCGTAGCTACCCACAATCCTCAACGTGTCTTCCAGTCGCTCGCCCTTCTTTGCGGACGAATTCTCCAAAGCATTTTCCGCACCGACCACACGGGCCCCAAGCCGCAGCGCAGCGGTTTCAAAGGAGAGTCGTGTCCGTGTGCTCGGTTCGTAAAACAGGGAGGCGACAATGGCGCCCTGACGCCGCGCCATCACCTCACGACGGGGCATTGTTCGAAGCTCTTGTGCAAGCTGCATATAGGTTTCAACGCGGTTTCGGGTGAGTGCACGCACCGTCACGATATCTTGCTTTCCGTGAGACACTGCAGACGCTTGTGATGGTTCCGCCAGGGACTGTCCCTTTGTATCAAACACGTTCAGACTGGCTGACAATCCAAACACCGTCCTCTCCATCTACCTCCGTGAGGTGAACTGCAATCTTTTCGTCTTTGGCAGTCGGTACGTTTTTCCCGACAAAGTCAGCGCGAATCGGGAGCTCTCGATGCCCGCGGTCAATCAGAGCCGCAAGTTGTACGGCTTTTGCTCTGCCTGTGGCCATCAGTGCGTCCAGCGCGGCTCTGACGGTTCGTCCTGTGTAGAGCACGTCGTCAACCATGACCACTGTTTTGCCTGACACCGCAATGCCCTCAAGGGGGCGTCGTGTCGTTTCGCCAATGACATCGTCGCGATAGGGCCTTGAATCCAGGTGATAGACCTCAACCTTGGTCCCCTCAATTTCCAGCAGTTTCCCTGCCAGTCGGTCTGCAAGGTGGGCACCTCGTGTAACAATACCGACGAGGGCAACACCATCAAGCCCCTTGTTTCGCTCGAGAATTTCGTGAGCCATTCTCGTAATTGAGCGCCGCATTGCGACACTATCCATAATCTGTGCTTTTGGATTCACGGCTTTCCCGCCTCTCCTGCTGCCTGGGCACAAAAAAGGCCACCTGCCGTTTGACGGTAGGTAGCCGAAGAGAGTAGTGTCTGCAATGCGCACGCGAATATGCAGAACCACTTCCATATTCCGACCCCTTTCCAATCTCACGGGACTGGTTTAAAGGCAGTACATGATTCTTATTCAAGTTAGCAAAACAAAGGTCTATCGTCAACCCCTAAAGGGGCACGTCAACCAAATACGTTTATGAATCAGCGCTTTTTAGAAACTCCAGCTCGCCGAGCACCCGCTGCATGTCATCGGGCAGGTCCGCTGTGAACAAAAGCCGTTGTCCGGTCAATGGGTGATCAAACCCCAGTGTCGCTGCATGCAAAGCTTGCCCGGAGATTGCAAGTGTGTGACGAGGACCGTACACCGGATCGCCCGCGAGTGGAAACCCGATGTACGCCATATGGACGCGAATCTGGTGCGTACGGCCGGTCTCTAACCGCAGCTCCAGATATGTGTAATCTGTAAACCGCTCGACGACCCGGAAGTGTGTCACAGCCGGTTTGCCGGCCTCCCGAACAGCCATTCTCTGCCTGTTTTGCGGGTCCCGTCCGATGGGTGCGTCGATGGTTCCTGCGTCATGTTCCAAGTTCCCATGCACAATGGCACGATACTCACGGTCGACGGAATGCGCCTTAAACTGCTCTGCGAGCGCATGGTACGCTGCATCTGTCTTAGCCAACACAAGAAGCCCAGATGTGTCTTTGTCGATCCGATGGACGACACCTGGACGAAAACTCCCGCCGAGATGTGAGAGAGTCGTGCCTCTGCCGACCAAACCCTGCACTAACGTCCCCTTCAGGTGACCGGCTCCGGGATGCACAACAAGTCCTCGCGGCTTGTTCACCACAACGACGGCCTCATCCTCGAAAACTACGTCAATCGGCATCAATTCGCCGACGATTTCCATCGGTTCAGGCTCAGGCAAGACAACATGGTACGCTTCGCCTGCAAAAACCCTGTCACTCGCCTTCACCCGTGTGCGAGACGTCGTGACGGCGCCTGCCTGAATCAGGGCTTGGACCTGACTCCGCGAGAGGTCTGCATCTTCGTCCTGAAGGGCTTCTGTCAGCCACACATCCAGTCTTGTCCCCTCATCGTCTAAAGGGACCACGACATCTTTGAATTGTTCTGTCATTATTTTTCCTCCGAAGGCTTCTGCTCTTCGTTTCTGCCCGAACGCAAGGTCTGAAGTAAAATCAGCAACACGCCGACAACAATCGCGCTGTCGGCGAGGTTGAACACAGGGTAATTGATGACCTGAAAATAGATGTAATCAATGACCTTGCCATAGAGAATCCGATCAAGTAAATTCCCAAGCGCACCGCCTAGAACCAGACCGAGACCAACTTGATAAACTCGGCGCAGCCGGTAGCGGGACTGTACGTATATGACCGCGCCGATGACCATAAGTGCGATCAGAATCAGCAGCCACCTGTCATTGCCAAACATTCCCCACGCTGCACCTGGATTCCGAATATAGTCTAGCACGAGTACGTGCGGCCAAATCGGGATCTCTTGATTCACAGCCATCGAAGTTCGAACAATGTACTTAATCAGTTGATCGAGTCCAAAGACAACGACGGCCAACACGTAAACCAACACCAATGCCACCTCCAGCGCAACCTTCCGATGCGTTCACTGCAACAGTCTACCACAAGTCACCAATCTCGGTAGCCAACCAGCAGAAAGAAACATCGGGTGATCCGCGGCAAGTAACCCGTTCAGGGGCGTTGTGCACGGTATTGTTCGTTGGAGATCCGGTCTATCGGGTCGACGATGCCTTCGTTGTCATCCATGTCTTCGCGATCGAGCGGGACTTCGTAGTCCCTGTCATACCCTGCACGTTGGTTGTAACGGGCAACGGCCTGCCATGAGTCCTCCCCGTCAAATTCCACGACGTCGGAATTGTCTCGATTGGAACGCCCCCAGTAAGGCATGAGAAACGATTCCTCGACCGGCCGCACAAGGTCATAGCGCAGGTCCTCCTGGCGTTCCCGGCAGTCGATACACAGGGTTGCCAGCGGATTGGCTTCCATCCGTTCCTGGCCAATCGTTTTACCACAGTTCTGGCATATTCCGTAACGCCCATCGTCGATTGCCTTTAAGGCCCCGTTCACTTCGTCGAGTCGCTGCTCGGCTAAGCGTACCAGGCCCAAGTCCTTTTGACGTTCAAACAACTCAGATGCAACATCGGCCGGGTGATTGTCCACTAACGAAAGCTCACCCAACTCGTCGCGCATCGGATCATCCAACCCATAGCGCCCCGTCCGGTTCAGTCTATCCTCTAACTCGCTCTTCATTTGAAGTAACTGACGCTTTGATTCCCGGAAGTCGTCCAATGTGTCCCCTCTCCTCTCGTTCCACACCTGACTGTGCACCTTATGTTCCCTGCATCGAACGGCCGTGATACACCGTCGGAACTGGAAAACTTAAGATGGACTCCCGTAAGGAATTTGCGCGCTCAATCTTGTATGATGGAGAGTAGACGAGCCTGAGGAGAGAGTGAGTTGCGAAGGTATCAATTGCAGATGATTGCTCTGGTTGCGATGTGGATTGGCGGCATTGAGATCGTCGCCAGCTTTCTTGTTCACTATTGGTTTGCGTTCAACATTCCATATACACCGTTCTTCTTCCTGTTGCTGCTGCTCGGTATCGTGACTTACTTCTTGGCACGCATGGTTTGACTTGCTGTGCCGCCATCATAAAACAAGAACAGAGGGAGCTGACGCTCCCTCTGGGTTCTTTTTTATGGAGTGAATTACACAGCATCAGAACCTGTACGGAGTCAAAAGACACAGTCTATTGCTGGACAGGACTGCTCCACACTCTCGGGCGTTCGGGAGATATCAGCCTTCTTGGGATGCGTATTCTCTTGTGTAACCATCACGCACAGCAGGAACCTCTGAACGGACACTCACATCCCTGTCAAACTTGTCCCAATCACCTGATTCGAGCATCTCAAGCTGCGCCTGAATCAACGAACGGAAGCGGGCTCGGAAAATTGCTGCGTGCTTTTGCACTTCTTCCACTTCAAGGGCCATCTTGCGAGACTTGTTGAGCGCTTCGGCGACAATGCGGTCCGCGTTCTTTTCCGCTTCTTTGATAATCAACTGCGCTTCTTTTCTTGCGTTGTTTTTTACTTCTTCCGCAGTCTCCTGAGCCACAATGATAGACTTGCTCAGGCTCTCTTCGATGTTGGTAAAGTGTCTCAGCTTTTCTTTCATATGCTCAACATTTTCTTCGAGGTCTTTGTTTTGACGGATCAATCCTTCATAATCCTGGATGATTCGTTCCAGAAAATCATCCACCTCGTCCTCATCATAGCCTCGAAACGAGCGACTGAACTCTTTGTTGTGAATGTCCAACGGGGATAACGGCATCCTCTGGCCCCCTCCTATCAGCACATCATCGCGTTCGATGTGGTGACACACCTGCGCGATAATTCGACTTATTTCTGACGTGCCCGGCTTTGCCAGCGACCGACTTCGCGAAAAATCGACAATGCTTGGCAGAACTAGCACAAAACGTTGTTACTCTTTCGACACAATTAAACACATTTCCTGCTTAATGATTGGATTTTAGTATGCCGACCTTAATCCGCAGGCGACCTTTTTTCGATTCGCCGATGGTCTCATGAATCCGAATTCGACCAAAATGTCGTACTGAGACGATATCACCTGTTCCAACAGGCTCGTCCGCGTTCGAAACCTCCGTGAAGTTCAGCGAGACGTCTCCTCGTTCCACGGCCTCCTTCGCTTTCGTTCGTGACCAGTGACAACATGCCCCGATCAGAGCATCGATCCGCAGCGACGCGAGGGAGACAAGCTCGTCGTCATATTGAGGACCAACAAAGGCATCGTCCAGTGTCACGGTTAATGAAATGGCATGCCTGCCCGCTTGCACCCAGTGCGTTTGCAGAAACGGGACGATATCCTGACACACAGCAACAATTGCAGATTGCTCCCTTACTTCAATGTCTCCGATTTTCCTTCTGTCAATGCCTGTCCCAAGGATGGACCCCAGTACTGCCCCATGACTGAGCTCACCCTCTAATGTTTGTGCCTGCAGGAGCGTGATATTGAAGTCCTCTTTTTGAGGCTGCCAGTCATCCGGCATGACATACGCTCGTAACCGCTCGGACGCCGCAGCACCGCCATATCCAACAGCCAGACAACCATCACGTCTCGCGACTGACTCCACGATCTGAAATTCCCGCGGGCTGAGAAAATCGGTCAGCTTCCAGTTCATCTCGCGGCGAACCCAAGCCGTTAGATCTGTTGCTCTTCGGTAGAAGGACTGTTCTGATGGGCGCAACCAGCCCTGTGTGGATGTGTCATTCATCGTCATCCAATAATCCTTGCAGCGACACTGACGAGTACGGCCATGATTCCGCGTTCTACGAAGAAATACACGATGATGGCGACGAGGAATGCCACATCAAGCATGATGCCGCCGAGTTGAACAGGGGGTATGAATCGTCGAAATAATCTTAAATACGGGTCTGAAAGTCGATCCAGGATCTGGCCGAGTTGTGTGGAGGACAAGTCTGGAATCCATGAAATAATAGCGGTTGCAATCAAAACGTACCCGTATGCTGCGAGAACGCCATTCACAATGTTCAAAACGACATAAATGCCCATTCATTGGCCTCATTTCGGGTGTCATTCGGTTCTAAAGTCAATTTAGACAGAGGAGATTTATCCTGCCGGCGTAAAACTGTCGCCCATCAGACGCCGACCTACTCGAATCATTGTCGCGCCTTCCTCAATTGCTAAAGGGAAATCATCAGACATGCCCATCGACAGCTCAGTCAGCGATTCCAGCCCGAGTTGTTCGCTGAGTTCGAATCGGAGCGACGACAGCCCGCGAAAAACCGCTCTAGCCTCTTCTTCAGACACCCCAGCCGGGGCCATGGTCATAAGTCCCACGACCTGCAGCCGCTTGCACTGTGTGGCTCTTTCGAGAAGGGCCCTTGCATAATGCGGCTCAACACCATACTTCGTCTCCTCACCGGAGACGTTGACTTGAATCAAGCCGTACAGTTGTCTCTCGAAACGCTCAGCCTGGCGCTCAATTTCCTGCAACAAGGGCACGGAATCAATGGAGTGAATGTAGTCAAAATTCGGTACGATGTACTTAGCCTTTTTCGTTTGAAGATGCCCAATAAAATGCCAAGTTGCTTCTGAGCGGCGGGGATGCATTAGCATCTCCCTGGCATGTTGCCACCGGTTTTCTCCAAACTCCCGGACGCCCACATCGAGCAGCGGATCTATCGCCTGTTTATCCACCGTTTTTGTTACGCCGATGACACGGATCTCTTGCGACGCCCTGCCTGCACGGGTACAGGCAGATGCCACGGCAGACAACACGTCATCAAACCTTTGTTCGTACTCCGCCTTGCCGTCCACCCAACCACCCTCCCCCATTATATTTCCACTCTTTACGGAGAAGTCCTTCTAACCCTCGTTTGAAGAGTCTGCCCGCCCGTCTTCACTCAAAGTGATTCAACCGAATAATGCCGCATTCTCGACCGGTTTTGCCTTGCTCTTTTCGGTGCGAAAACAACAGATCCGTATGGCAAGAGGTACAGAGACCGGCGTCTTCAATGTTCGCCGGAGACACACCCATCTGGATCAAGTCTCGCTTGATGCAGTCTTGCAGTCCCAAAAGGTACTTGCCTGGCTTTTGAAAGCGAGATACCAAGTAGTTTTCACCAAACTCGTTTCGAACGATGTCAGCAACCGGCTCATCCACCTCGTAGCAACATCTATGGATAGATGGACCGATGGCGACGCGCAGGTCTCTTGCCTCAGTCATGTACAGGAATTGCATGTGCAAAATCACCTGCTGAACAATATGTTGCGTGGTTCCGCGCCAACCTGAATGGGCTGCACCAATCGCGCGATGAACCGGATCGTAAAACAGCACCGGCACACAATCTGCCGTCAAAATAACCAGCGTCGTTTCCGGCTCGTTCGTCACGAGTGCATCACAATCTTGAATCGGCGGCATCTCAAGAGTCACACCTGCACCGCGTTCCCGTCTTCCGACCACCCCGACGTTGTGACCGTGGACTTGCTGAGCCATCACCCATTCAGTCTGCGGGCCAAACCCCGCGGTTGCTACTACTTCACGGTTCATACGCACTTTTTCTATGTCGTCGCCAACCTTTGCCCCAAGGTTCAACGTTTCGTATGGCCCTTCACTGAACCCGCCTTGACGGAATGAGAAACCTCCGCGCACCAAGTCATCCGACCATTCTGGAATCACCCAGACGTTTGAATTCAAGGCACCTCCAACCAAGCTGTCAAACAAAAAAACGCCTCCCTCCGTTCTGCTACCTAGAGCTTACGACAGAAGACGGCTGCGAGGCAACGCTCGGATTGTGCGTGCGAACAAGAATAATGCTCCCCAAAGTCCGGGGAGCCGAATGCCAAAAATGCTGGGGAGCAGAATAAGAGGGACATCAAACAAGGTCTCGGTCAAGATGGGCCGGCACGAGGTAACGGGTCAGTACCCTCCCGTGCCATGTTTCCCAGATTGAGGAGGCAGATAATAACCTGTCTCCCGAAGCGGTCTGAGGTCCACCAGAATGACGTCGGTTCCGATTTTCACAATTTGATTCCACGGTATCACGTAATCTTGTCCACTGCCGATCATCCCGAAGAACCTGCCTTGCGACGGTATCACCAAGGCAGAAATGAGTCCGCTGTCCGTGTCTATCTCCAGGTCTCCAATCGACCCTAGACGCTTTCCATCTCCAACGCTGACGACGTCTTTCGATTGAAGGTCAGATATGCGCATAGTGTCCCGCCTCCTAGGTCACCATTCTCCTCTCAGTATATGTCGAAGAAGATAGAACTTGCCGAGGCGGGATGTTTTGCTTTCAGGAACCGTCCAAGTACCGAAGACTATCGAGGACTCTCCGTTGTTCTTCAGGCGTCACTCTGGACGTGTTTTTGCATACGTTGAATCGCGGCTTTTTCCAACCGGGATACCTGCGCTTGTGAGATACCGATCTCTTCAGCGACCTCCATTTGTGTTTTCCCCTCAAAGAATCTCATCGACAGAATTTTTTTCTCGCGGTCGTTCAGACGGCGCATGGCTTCCCGAACGGCGATCTCTTCCACCCAAGACTTGTCCAGGTTTTTATCGTCATGAATCTGGTCCATGACGTAAATCGGATCGCCTCCGTCATGGTAGATAGGTTCAAACAAGGAGACTGGATCCTGAATGGCATCAAGTGCAAACACCACATCTTCCTTCGGCAGCGACAACTCCTTCGAGATTTCCTGAATCGTTGGCTCGCGAAGGTTTTGATTTGTCAGTTGATCGCGAACCTGGAGTGCCTTGTAGGCGATATCACGCAGTGACCGGCTGACTCGAATCGGATTGTTGTCACGCAGGTAACGCCGAATTTCACCGATAATCATCGGGACTGCATATGTAGAAAAACGAACGTTCTGACCGAGATCAAAGTTATCAATGGCCTTCATAAGGCCAATACAACCAACCTGAAACAGGTCGTCCACATACTCTCCACGGTTGTTGAACCGCTGGATGACGGAGAGTACTAACCGCAGATTTCCATTGACCAATTTTTCTCGCGCAGACAGGTCACCTTCGTTCAAAACTGTGAACAGTTCTCGCATCTCAGCATTCGTGAGCACCGGAAGTTGCGAGGTGTTCACACCGCAAATCTCGACTTTCGTACGCTTCAATCCACGTTCCCCCCAAGGTGACTGACGAGTTCAGCAGTTCCAAAGCAAATGGTCCGAAGTGTCGTCATCAGTATTTCCGAGGGGGGCAAACTTATGCAACAAGGGGCGGTTCACAGACTTCTTTGAAATCACACCGTTTTGAAATCACACCATTCGGTTAAACTCTCTGCGTAGGCGTTTGATAATCCGCTTTTCAAGCCGAGAGATGTAAGACTGGGAGATACCGAGCAGATCCGCAACATCCTTTTGTGTCATCTCTGACGGCCGGCCAAGCCCAAACCGCAGTTCCATGATTCTCCGCTCTCGGTCAGTCAGCTTCGACAGCGCATCGTAGAGCAGGACCTTGTCCACCTCATCTTCGAGATTGCGATAAATGGTATCTGCTTCTGTTCCAAGCACATCGGACAACAACAGTTCATTGCCGTCCCAATCCACGTTTAACGGCTCATCAAATGAAACCTCTGACTTTAGCTTATTGTTTCGGCGCAGGTACATGAGGATCTCGTTTTCAATACAGCGCGACGCATATGTGGCGAGCTTGATTTTTTTCGAGGGATCGAAGGTATTCACTGCCTTGATGAGGCCAAT
Source organism: Paenalicyclobacillus ferrooxydans (assembly GCF_001399675.1). Classification (GTDB taxonomy): domain Bacteria; phylum Bacillota; class Bacilli; order Alicyclobacillales; family Alicyclobacillaceae; genus Alicyclobacillus_B; species Alicyclobacillus_B ferrooxydans. The sequence continues at coordinate 163,417 of NZ_LJCO01000011.1, read as the reverse complement.
CGTCCCTATCGATACGAGGTCTTCGATGTGTAAACCCGTGTTTTCAAACTTCCTTGCAATATATACAACGAGTCTCAGATTTCGTTCAATCAGCATGGACCTTACGGACTCGTCGCCATCTGGCAGACGGGTCAGAAGATACGCCTCTTCATCCCTTGTCAGCGGAGGCGGCAGGGCTTCGCTGCCGCCTACATAGTAGACCTCTTCGACGCCTCCATTAATTTTGGATCGGACGCGAATCCATAGCAGTTGTAACCGAATTCGAAGTCTCATACTCACTTTTTTGAGTCGATGTGTTTCTGTCATGTCTGTCATCCCCCGTAAGTATTTCTGTGTGTAATATGGCCTCAAACCGGGCGTCAACAGACAGTGGGTCCATATGCAAAGCCAGTAGACACGGTCGAGCTAAGACCCGGTCAGCACCGTCATGCGTGACCCACAGTTGATCAGGACGGATTGCTATCGTGACTTTCTGTGCACCCCCGGCACCGCGGAATGGCACAAGATGCAGTTTGGGCATTCCAGGCTCATGAGCGAGGTTGGGGATCGCAGCGAGAAGATCGACTCCTTTTTGAAACAAAATCCCCATCGAATCAGGCACCAGACGCTCAAACACAGACGCATCAAGCAGACATACTGGAAGGCCGGAAAGCGGATCGTGCAACTGGTTGCCGGTATCGAGCAAGCCAACAAACTCTACTTGATTTTCACCAAGCGAAGCCGTCACGGACACCAAACTTTGGGACTGGTGACGGATTCTGCGAGCACGTCCAATCGCAACATGAAGCAGCCACATCGCGATGGGTATAGCAGCAACCACTGCCAGCCCGGAGACCGATGTCTGGAACGCGATACGCCCTCCTGAAATGACCGTTCCTTGAGCCAGCGACATACCCGGTGCAGCAAAGTGCAATGCGAGCACGGCACCTGCGAGCACAAAGGTGACGCAGTAGAGCACAACCACGTTACGGGTTAATTCGAGCAAACTGCGAAATGGAATTGCTATGACAACCATCAACAGGGACGCCAGCGCTTTTCCTACCCAAGTGGTGAGGAACGAGAGCTGTGGAGTGAATAGGAGCATCGCGTACGCGGCCCCGAACACCGCCCCCAAAAATGTGCGCATCGGGCGAACTCTGCGCTTTATGATGAGGGTGGTGGCGATGATGATCACACCGTCCATCAACAGGTTGACTGCGAAAACCACGTCTGCGTATATGACAGGCACGGCATCACCTCGAGCTGCGATGGCCATAGTATAGTACATCTCTATTTCAAACCCTGTCGGAACTTGACAACGAATTACTAGATCTTTTGTTGATTTCTGAAAGCTAGTTGTCCATGCGGAAAATCACGAGGGATTTGAGCAGACGAATTTTATCAGCGCGTTTGAAGAAGGTTTCCTTGAGGAGTTTTGATGATATGGCGGAGTTTTGATGATAAGGACCCGACGAGCATAAAAAAAGCAGTCTATGCTGCTGCATAGACTGCCCGAGGATCTTCTAAGTTTGCAGGATGCCTACTTGTCTCGCCCAAAGCGACTGTCCCGACGACGCATAAACGCAGGAACATCCCAAGTATTTCCCGACTGTGGCTGGAAGTCATCGATAGATGGAATCTTCGACTTTGGTGAAGTCGTTGCGGCTGCCTGGTTCATGGGTTGTTGGATTGGTTTGCCCATGTTTTCGAAGCCGGTCGCAATCACCGTAACCACAATCTCGTCTCCGAGTTCAGGATTAATGTGTGCGCCAAAAATCATGTTTACATCAGGGTCTGCCGCGGTTGAAACAATATCAGCAGCTTCATTGACTTCCCACAGGGAAAGATCAGAACCGCCTGCGATATGCATGAGTACACCCATTGCACCATCAATCGAGGTCTCGAGGAGCGGACTGCTGATGGCGTTCTTCGCAGCATCCGTCGCACGGTTTTCACCGCTTGCCACACCGATACCCATCAAGGCTGAACCACGCTCGGCCATGATGGCTTTCACGTCGGCAAAGTCGACATTGATGAGTCCAGGTACCGCAATCAAATCTGAAATACCGGAAACGCCCTGGCGAAGCACATTATCAGCTTCACGGAATGCTTCTAGCATTGGCGTGTTTCGATCTACAATTTCAAGCAGGCGGTCGTTTGGAATCACAATCAGGGTGTCAACCTTTTCTTTCAGGTTATTAACCCCGCTTTCCGCCTGGGACATGCGACGTTTTTGTTCGAAGCGGAACGGCTTTGTGACAACACCAACCGTGAGAGCACCAATCTCCTTGGCAATTTCCGCAATAATCGGTGCAGCACCTGTCCCTGTTCCACCGCCCATTCCTGCGGTGACAAACACAAGGTCCGCCCCTTGCAAGGCATTAACGAGCAACTCCCGGCTCTCTTCTGCTGCCTTTTTCCCGATTTCAGGATTTGCACCAGCACCGAGCCCTCGCGTCAGTTTTTCACCAATTTGCAGTTTAACCGAGGCCTTGGAGAGCTGCAACGCCTGAGCATCGGTGTTCACCACAATGAATTCGACACCCTCAATTCCGGATTCAATCATCCGGTTGACAGCGTTACAACCACCGCCACCGACCCCGATGACTTTTATTTTCGCCAGTGGTTCATAATCAACATCAAAATCAAGCATTGCTGCTCCTCCTTGACTTTCCCAACCTCAGCCGCTGCTGGATTTGACAAACCATCACTGATACAGTTTGCACGTATCAGATAAAGTCACGTAACCAATCTTTGATACGGGAGAACATACCGCCACCGGTTTTCACCGGTCGTCCTGAAGTGACGATATCAACCTGACTCGCTCGCAACTGCGAACGCAGTGCGTAGCTGATGATACCGACACCGTTCACAAACGACGGATCCCGTACGCCAAGGAATTCTGGCACTGCAACTCGAACAGGAGCCTGCAGTTCGTGACTGGCCAACTCTCCTGCGGCCTGCATCGACATACAACCACCGTGCAAGACATACCCGCTCGGCAAGTCATGAATGTAGCCCATCTTTTCAATTTCTTTTCGGACTAAAGAGAAAATCTCCTGCATCCGCGGCTCGACAATCGATGCCAATTCTTGCTGCGTGTATTCCACTTCTTGATGATTCCCAATGCGGGGTACGTTGAAGCGTTCGCTGTCAGAGGCAGCCTCAATAGCCGCGCAGCCGTGTCTCAACTTAACCTGTTCCGCTTGAGCAGTTTGGGTCCGAAGACCAATCGCAATGTCATGTGTGACATAGTCCCCGCCCATCGGAATGATGCTCGTCCCAACCAAAACGCCATTCTCAAACACCGATACAGACGTTGCGCCAGCGCCTACATCAACCAAGGCAACGCCAAGTTTGCGTTCATCTTGGGAGAGCGCAACAGCACTTGCAGCCATCGGCATCAGAACCAGATTTGCGACTTCGATTCCCGCTTTCTCCACGCATCGGACAACGTTGTGAATGGCGGTTCTCGAACCGGTAATCAAGTACGCTTCCACTTCAAGGCGTACACCAAGCATCCCACGAGGATCCATAATCCCGCGCAGTCCGTCTACGATGTACTCCTTGGCAACAACATCGATAATTTCTCGTTCTGGAGGCAGGGCAATGACCCGTGCCTGTTGCAGGACACGTTCAATGTCTTCTTCTCCAATTTCACGGTCTTGCGAGGATACAGCGACCACTCCATGGCTGCTTTGAAGCTGGATATGATTGCCGGAAATACCAACGTAGGCTGATGCAATGTGAATTCCAACCATGCGCTCCGCATGGTCTACCGCTTCACGGATTGACTGAACCGTAAGATCTATATCTACGATGGATCCATGACGTATCCCTTCACCGTCAGCCGAGCCGACGCCAATGACACTTATTGAGTTCCCAGATTGCTCTCCAATAATTGCCCTTACTTTAGAAGTGCCGATGTCTAAACTGACGATGTATTCTCCTTTGGCCAAACGTGTGGCACCTCCCTACATCCACGACAGTGCACAATATGACTTATTGCTATTTCCACAAGCCAAACGACAATCCTCTTTTTTAAACAAATTTTTTTCGACGTAATTCAACCTCACGGGTACACACCAACAAAAACCATCCAACATCTGGATTAGATGTCAGTTGCCTTTGAGTCTTCGCTTGCCTGCCCTGTCGAACGCCACGCGCCGAATCACGGCGATGTTCTGGAACAGACGGACGCCAAAAGCGACAACGGCTGCAAGATAAAGATCAACACCCAGTTGATTGCCGATGTACGCAAGCAACGCAGCGATCAGCGTGTTAAAGAAGAACCCGGAGAGAAACACGGCTGAGTCGAATGTCTTGTCAAGACTTGCTCGGATGCCGCCGAACACAGTATCCAGCGCAGCCAGAATGGCAATCGAGAGATAACTCGAGTACATAATTGGGATAGTCACATTTGCAACAAACCCGATGGCTACGCCCACAACGAGCCCAAGTACAGGCAACCAAATCAAAACTAGTGCACCTCCTTTGCAAAACTGCCTGGCAAAGGTCCCTGATACCCCGGAACCGTAACGCCTTTTGGGCTTGGATGTGGCGTAATCAAACACTGCTCTTGCATGATGTTCAACTCCTGAACTGTGTTGTTCAGCGTCAGGATAGCCTGCATTCGGTTGATATCACCGACTGCCGTGATGATATAGGGACTTGTGACAGGCACGGTATTCACTTGCAATGTACCATTACCGCTGAGGCCCGATACCAAGCGGATCGAAGACGTAGTCACCAGTCGCTGTCCATTGATACTGATGGCCGATGCTCCGTTGGCGAATAAGTCGTTTACAATCAGTCCAATTTCCTGATCGGATATCTGGTCAAACAGCCCTGCAGTTTGTTCGTCAAACGGCAGGTTGGGATCGTATTGAATTTGAATCGTAATCCCGGGGCCGCTGACGGGTGTGAGTCCCGCCTCCTTCGCGACGGTTGTTGCATCTTGTTCAAGAGCCTGCATCATATCTGTCCCATGTCCGGCAGCCGCCCGGTACTCAGAGACCTGGCTGTTGGCCTTCGCAATCTGCTGTTCAAGCAGCTGGTGCTCCTGGTTCAGCTCGGATACTTGCGTCCGCAAGTCGATGTAACTCGATAAACCAGACGCAGTTGATGGAGGTCTTGACGTCAACTGCACGGTCACAAGGAATCCCACCAATGTCGTAATACCAGTGAGCGACCACATAAACGTGGTTCTCTTCACGGAACTCCGCCCCTTCCCCGTGGTTTGTGTTTCACTGTGAAGGCCCTGCCATAATCGTTCCGGTATAGGCTGGCATCGATATCGTTTGCATCTCCTGAGGTTCCGAAGCGTTAACTCCACGTTGCCGCAGACTGTCCAGAATGCCTCCTTGGATGGTTAAGGCTGATTTTAAAGCCTGCGGATCGCCAATCGCATAAATTGTGAACGGAGCGCCAATCCGGTGGTCATTGATTTCGACAACCGGTCCTGTGCAAAAAATACCAGATGTTGCAACGACACGGTAACCATTGATGGAGACAGCTTCCGCTCCGGCGGTAAACAATTCGTTGATCACACTGCGAATATCCCAGTCATGCGTCAGCACCTGTTCAACGTTGTTTCCGGTTGCCACACCGTCCATCAGTGTCACGCTGACACCAGGTCCGGCGACAGGGCTGACCCCTGCCAAGATCCGTTCGTCTTGCAACTTTTGCTGCAACGTCTGAAGGGCTGCATTGCCTCCAGTGGATTGCTGCTCATAGGTGGAAATTTGTCCCGTCAGAGCAGCGAGCTCGGCCTCTGCATTTGAGTTAGACTGTTTCAGAGCAGTCAGTTCAGCCATCAGTTGCTTTTGCTGCGGGTCGCCAGAGAAAAACGAGAAGGACGTCGTATGTGCCTGTTGTTTGTATTGCACTGCGACCATAAAGCCCAATACCAGCGACACCACAGAGAGCGATAGTGCCAATTTGGTTCTCGTCCGCATGTTCAGTTTCCTTTCTTCGTCGTTGTTGACGGTCGGAAGGGCGTGTACCGATACGGCGGTTGCCCAGTCATATCAATCATCCCCGGGCCATACCCGAGCTTCACAAAGTAGGCAATCACCGAGTTTACGCTGCCCAATGTTGACGACACTTGGTCTGACTGCGTCTGAACCACAAAACCGTTGTCCAAATAGATGGCTGCATCACCGTATTGGTTCAACACAATCTGCGAAATATCGGCAAGATTTGACGACGACGTTTGACCGAGCTGCCCGCACAACGACACAATGCCGGGGATATTTGAGACAATTCCAGGCTTGACGTTGATGCTGGCCTCACTCGATGAAACAATCGGAACGGTGATGGGGGCACCTGCTTGGACTTTTTGATAGACGGTCCCATCGTCCAGCAGACTGTAATACTGGTTCCCCTGCTGAAAGACAGCCACTTCCTGCTTTTGCGAGACACTGAGCGTCACTGTACCCGACATGTAATTCGTGTGTACATTGACATGTTGAACGAGTGGTTCACGCGCGATAATCCGATGTGCCACCGAACCAGCGTTCACTTGCCATAAACTCATCCCGTTTTTCAGTCCGCTGTCCTTGATGAGCATAGCCGCAGGCAGCGCGTTACCTCTGACAAACACATGGCGAATCCGGGTGAGCGGTGATTCCAGCAGAACTATCAAACCGATAAATATAAAAAAGGCGAACACAATTCTCCGTGTCCATGCCTTGTTCTTTCTGTCTTTTCGTGACTGATTCTTATGTACAGCCGAAGTCGGCACAGGCTTGTCCCTCCAGAGTCCGGCAAATTGGCAAGAGCCATTGCTCCTGCCAGGGTTGCCACAGGTCAGTCAATTCGCACGATGTCCGCACCGAGGTCGCGAAGCATGGTTTCCAGCTGCTGATAGCCACGGTCAATGTGATGCAAACCTTCAATTCGGGTCTTACCTTCAGCCATCAATCCGGCAACCACGAGAGCCGCACCACCCCGCAGGTCACTCGCTTCGACATCAGCTCCAGTCAAGCGATTCACGCCTCGGATAACTGCGGTTTGAAGGTCGACTCCGATGTCCGCACCCATGCGCGCCAGCTCATTCACGTGCTTAAACCGCGCCTCAAAGACGCTCTCGCGGATAACGCTGGTGCCGTTTACGGTCGTCAACAGGGCCATAGCCGGGGCCTGTAAATCAGTAGGGAAGCCAGGAAACGGCGCTGTCCGAATGTCGACAGCGCGACGAGGGGACATAGAGTTCACCCGAATTATATCACGGTCGATGGTGACCTGCACGCCAGTTTCTCTGAGTTTTAAAATGGTTGCTCCGAGATGAGACGGAACGACACCTTCCAGCGTCACATCCCCTTCTGTCGCTGCGGCTGCAATCATAATGGTTCCCGCAACAATACGGTCCGGGATAATGCGGTGAGTGGCGCCGCCGAGATGGTGTACCCCGGTAATGACGATCCGGTCTTCGCCTGCCCCTTCAATCTTCGCACCGCATTTCTGCAAAAACACAGCTAAATCGACAATCTCGGGTTCCCGAGCCACGTTTTCCAAGACCGTCGTGCCATCCGCATATGCAGCAGCCATCATCAAATTTTCGGTTGCACCGACGCTCGGAAAATCGAGGCTGATGTGTCCACCATAGAGACGGTTCGCAGAGCACCGCACATATCCGTGGGCTTCCTCTACCTTTGCACCCAGTTCTTTCATCCCGCGCAAATGGTAGTCAATCGGGCGCTGTCCAATCACGCATCCGCCCGGGCGTGATACGCGAACCTCACCGAAGCGAGCCAACAACGGACCCATCAGAAAAATGGAGGACCTCATCTGACGCATCAAATCAGATGGCACGTCTGTGCTGTGGATATGGCTTGGATCAATGACTAAGCGGTCTTCTTGCCAGTCCACAGTTGCGCCGAGCGTCCGGAGGATTTCTACCATCACGCGAACATCTTGCAGTCGCGGAACCCCTTCAATGACGCAAACATCCTCGGCCATAACGGTCGCTGCCAAGATCGGCAAAGCCGCATTCTTGGCACCGTAAATCATGGTTGTCCCGTGCAGCGGACGACCACCTGTTACCTCAAAGGCTTCCACACCCGTCACCTCCCTGAGGCAGCCTGTTTGGTAATGCGCTGACCTCAGTTTCAAGCCTAAATTACGTATCCTGGTAAATTCGGGTTCCTGGACTTGATGTCATTACACAGAAGGAATGTTCCGTTCACATGCCCAGGTCCGTACGTCAGCATATGGCTTTGCGGCCTAAACGGTGAGTACCGGACGCCTTATCTGCCCTGACCCGCGATTCATAGGTCATCGGCCGACACAAAGAGGCCCTCTGCTGCCTCATGATAGCAGAGGGCCCCTGTTCAAGCGACCGCGTATACGGATTGGCGAGAGATGTTAAGGAGGATCCCCACACCCGTCAGCATCAAGGTGAGGGACGATCCGCCGAAACTGATGAACGGAAGCGTAATCCCCGTCGCCGGAATGGACCCGGTCACGACTCCCACGTTAATCAGCACTTGCACCGCAATCATTCCCGTGATGCCTGCAGCAAGCAATGATCCAAACTCATCGCGGGCAAACATCGCACATCGGAAGCCTCGCCACACCAAGACCGCAAACAGCGCGAGAACTGTTGCGCCGCCGAGAAACCCGAGTTCTTCACCAAGAATGGAGAAAACAAAATCGGTCTGCGGTTCAGGCAGATAAAGAAACTTCTGTTGACTGTGTCCGAGCCCGAGACCGATGAGTCCTCCGGAGCCAAGGGCGTACAAGGACTGGATAATCTGATAACCCTCGTCAAGCGGATACTTCCACGGGTCGAGGAACGCGACAATCCGGTCCATGCGATACGGAGCTACAGCGACGAGTCCCGCAAACGCCACTAACCCTGCTCCAAACAGACTTGACAAATGCCGCCACCTGGCACCTGCGGCGAACAAGAGAATGATGGTTGTCCCCATAATGACGACACTTTGGCCCAGGTCTGGTTCGAGCATAATCAGCAGGACAGCGACAAGGGCCATCGACAACGGCGGGACGAAGCCTTTCCAAAACGAATCCATTTTGTCCTTTGCATCGGCTAGATAATGGGCGAGAAATACAATCAAGGCGAGTTTCGCGAACTCGGAAGGCTGAATCCCGAATGATCCAATGCCAAGCCAAGCCTGCGAGCCGCCGCGGTTTGACCCTACGCCCGGGATAAGCACGAGGACGAGTGCCAGAAACCCCGCGATCATCAACTTAGGTGCCAGTGTCCGCAGTTTGTGATAATCGTAGTTCGCAGCAAGGATCATCGCCACGATCCCGAGAACGGCCCACATAAGCTGCCGTTTGGCGTAGTAAAACGGATCGTTAAACTTCTGCTCCGATAACACGGAACTCGCACTGTGCACCATCATCAGTCCAATAGCCAAAAGAACCAGCGTGACGAGAACGATCACCCAGTCAAACCGGATCTGCCGGTCAAACACTGCGAGCGCCACCTCCTTTTCGAGCCGGCGGACGGTCCGCGAGGGGCTGTCCACACGTCGACGCTACAGTCTATGCACAACCTCCTTGAACATTCGTCCACGTTCTTCGAACGAGGTAAACATGTCCCAACTTGCACAGGCCGGCGAGAGCAGGACGACATCTCCTTCGACGGCAGCATTCGCCGCTGTTCGCACAGCATCGTCAAGGTTGTCGACTCGCACCACTTGTTCCACATCACAGCCGCGACAAAATTCCACCAGGTCTGCCGCTGTTTGGCCGTACAGCACAGCCGTTTTGACGCGGGCTTTCACAACGTCATCGAGGACGCTGTAATCATCCCGCCGGTCGAGACCACCGGCAATCCAAACAATTGGTTGTGAGAAAGACCTGAGCGCTTGCAGGGCTGCCGTGGGATTCGTCGACTTGGAATCGTTATAGTACAGGACCCCGCCCTTTGTCTCAACGAATTCGAGCCGGTGCTCAACCCCGCGAAAACTTGTGAGGACCTGTCGTACGGCAGATTCTCTCGCGCCCACAAGCCACGCGACAGCCGTTGCGGCAAGTGCATTTTGCAGGTTGTGCGAACCGGGCAGAGCCACATCCGACACAGGCATGACAGGAATGGAGTTTCCACTCATGCGCACCATGATGACATCTCTCTCTACATACACGCCCTCCAAGCTATCCGGCAGCGGTCCGGTCGAAAACCAAAATATCGGTGCTTGCACTTCCCCTGCACGCTTGCGAAGTCGATCGTCATTGAAGTTCAGCACGGCGTAATCGCCCTGATCGAGATTGGCAAAAATCTTCCATTTGGCGTCGAAGTACGCATCGAAGTCTCCGTGATAATCGAGGTGAGCGGGAAACAGGTTTAGAATGGCTGCCACGTGCGGATGAAAGCGCTCGGTGCCAAGGAGTTGAAAACTCGACACCTCAAGTACAACCGGCTGGGACGGCACAGTCTCATCAGCTACCGCCGAAAATGCCGTTCCAATATTTCCAGCCACCAACGGATTAAGTTCTGCGGCGGCAAGAATTTCCCCGACGAGTGTTGTGGTCGTGGTCTTACCGTTCGATCCGGTGATCGCCGTTATCTGGCCCTGTGCGTACCAAGACGCCACTTCAATCTCCGTGTAAATCGGAATGCCTTGCTCCATCGCTGCGGCCACAAACGGCACTCGATAGGGAATCCCTGGATTTTTGACAATAAACTTGATTGGCTGTTCGAGCAATTCAAGCGGATGACCGCCGAAGACAAACCGAGCGCCGAGGTCCTTAAGTGAAGACACCTCGGCGTTGTTTGGGTCAGGCTGTTTTTGATCGTTTACAATGACATCATATCCACGTTGGCAAAGGAGCCTAGCTGCCGCCAGGCCGCTTCTCGCCAACCCCATCACGATTACTGTGTTGGTCGTTTTGTCAAACATCATGAATCCTCCATTGTGCTTTCGCCCATCGACACTCGCGAACCTCCGCTGCCAAATTTACCGGGAAAACAGAAGCAGCGTACCAAATGAGGTCAAAAAGGCGGCCAGCCAGAAAAATAGGACAACCTCCCACTCTGACCACCCGGACAGTTCAAAGTGGTGGTGAATCGGGCTCATCTTAAATACTCTCCGCCCAAACACCTGGAACGAAAAGACCTGAATGATGACTGAAAGTGCTTCGACAACATAGACAAAACCAAACAGAATGAGTCCGAGTTCACTGTGCGTCAAAACCCCGACAAGGGCTAAAGCACCTCCAATTGCGAGCGATCCGGTGTCGCCCATAAATACCTTTGCCGGATGCCGGTTGTAGTACAAAAAGCCAAGCAGGGCCCCGACCATGGCGGCACAGAAAATCGCTACATCGTACTCAGTATGACGATACGCGTAAAATGCGTACGCTGCAAAAATAATCGAGGCTGTACCAGACAAAAGCCCATCCAAACCATCCGTCAGGTTGACGGCGTTGGTCGACCCGAGTAATACCACCATCAGGAATAAAATGTACAAGGCCCCGAGTGGAACCACCAGATGGGTGAACGGCACTGCGACGTCAAACGACTGACCCGTAGCGTCAAAATGCCAGCGCAGTAAGAGAAACAGGACAACCGTCACAATGGCCTGCCAAAACAACTTCTGTTTTGCACGGAGACCAAGGTTGCGTTTCTTGACGACCTTGATGAAATCATCAGCGAAACCAATCAAGCCGAACCCAAAAGTTGCAATCAAAAGGATAATGACGTCGACACTTTCGAGCGCAAACTTAAGTGTCGATACCAATAGGGCCAGCAGAATAATGATGCCGCCCATCGTCGGCGTGCCGGCCTTCACCTGATGATGTTTCGGACCCTCCTCCCTGATGCGCTGTCCAAACTTCATCCTGTGCAAGACAGGAATCAGAATCGGGCCAAGCAGCAAAGCCACAATCAGCGATCCCCCAGCGGTCAGGAGTAATGCCTGCAAATCCATAACTTTAGTCCCCTCTCACCCAATCAGTGGTCATCCGCCCACCCGTTTCAAGATCGCCGCTTTCGCCACTTCGCGGTCATCAAAATGATGCTTGGTCCTTCCAATAATCTGGTAGGTTTCGTGACCCTTGCCGGCAATCAGGATGATGTCACCCGGTTTGGCTTCGGCGACGGCACTCTCAATCCCCACCGCCCGGTCGAGCACTCGGCGATAATTGGAGGCCGTTCCCCGAACGCCGGCTTCCATATCATCCAGAATCGATTCTGGATCCTCAGTTCTCGGGTTGTCACTGGTCAGTATGGCTAGGTCACTCTGATCACAGGCAATTCTCGCCATAATGGGACGCTTTCCTTTATCGCGGTCTCCACCGCAACCGACGACAGTAATGACGCGGCCCTCTGCAAACTCATGGATGGTCTGAAGTGCATTTTCAAGGCTGTCTGGTGTGTGCGAGTAGTCGACCAGGACTGTAAATGGTTGATCACCAGGGACCCTTTCCAAGCGACCGGGTACCCCAGGCATACGCTTTAATGAGCCTAAGATCGAGTCAAGAGAAATGCCCTCAATCAACCCAACTGAAATGGCAGCGAGCGCATTGTATACGTTAAAGCGCCCGGTCAGAGCCATTTCAAGACGTCCCGTGCCCTGCCAAGTATGTACCGTGCACCGAAGACCGTCTGCTCCGATTTGCACGTCAACCGCGCGAACGTCTGCTTCGTTCTGAATGCCGTAGGTGACACATTCAGAGACGGTCTGTTGCGAAAGGTACGTACTCGCCGGGTCATCGGCGTTCAGCACCCCATAGCTCATCCCCAAGCGGTCGTCGCCATAACCGTTGCCAAGCCGCGAAAACAGTTTTCCTTTCGCAGCCAGGTATGCTTCCATCGTACCGTGGAAGTCCAGGTGGTCCTGCGTCAGATTTGTAAATACCGCCACGCGGTAATCTGTACCGGCCGTCTGTCGCCGCTCGAGCGCGTGTGAAGACACCTCCATCACGCCGTGCGTACAGCCGGACAGAACCATATCGTTCAAGATCGACTGGAGATCGACTGGAAACGGCGTCGTGTTCGCGAGTTCAATTGACTTGCCAGCAAAACGGGCACCGAGACTGCCGCAGATGCCTGGGGATTTACCTGCATCTGCGAGTACGCGTTCAATCAGATGCGTGACTGTTGTTTTCCCGTTTGTACCAGTTACCCCTATCATGCGCATCCGCTTCGACGGGTGGCCGTAAAAGACGTCCGCGACAATGGCTGAAGCCAAGTGACTATCCGGAACCACAATCTGCGGCACATTCACATCCTTCGCTTCGCGCTCGACGAGCAGGGCAACCGCTCCCCGCTCGACACTCTCTTGAATAAAATCGTGTCCATCTACAGTGTAACCGGATAACGCCACAAACAAGCTCCCCGGTTGTACCTTGCGGCTGTCAGACGTAATCGACCGGATATCAACATCGGCATCGTTGATGGTGCGGTAACGAAGCAGCGCATCTATTAAGCGGCCAATCTGCACCATGAAGCCCCCTCGCTGTATCATACATGGGACGGATCTGATACTCGTCCATGATTGCCAATCTATTGCGTTTTGTACGCTTTGTCAACGTAAGTCATTGCTCCCAAGCGGCCTCGTTACGGGGCTGGAGCCTTGTCGCCGAGGTACAGTCGAACCGTTGTACCCGGTGGTACTTTGGTGTTTGCAGGCGGTGACTGAGCGACAACGTACTTTCCTGTTCCAAGCACCTGCGTCTGCAACTGTGCACTGCTCTCGATGGCCGTTTTTTGTGCATCCCCGATAGTCATCCCAACAAAATTCGGAACTGCAATGTTCGGTATGTCACCCCAGCGGTACTTTTTCGCAAGTCCGTTGAAATCGTATGGCACACCTTCGTATTGCAGTGTATCGAAGATGATTCGTCCGACAATTGGGGCCGCAATGACACCACCAAACACGACCCCAGCTTTCGGCCTTGGATGGTCAATGGCAATGTAGACGACCACCTTTGGATTGTTGGCGGGAGCCATCCCGATAAAGGAAACGATGTAGTGGCCTGCCGCATAGTGACCGTTTTGGGCCACCTGCGCCGTACCCGTCTTTCCTGCGACGCGATACCCTTCCAGGTAGGCCTTGTTCCCTGAGCCATTCGCCACCACGCTTTCAAGTGCCTGCCGCACTTGTGTCGCCGTTTGAGTCGATATCACCCGCCGGACAACCTTCGGCTGTACTTCCTGAATCACCTGACCTGTGTTGTGGTTCAAGATCGCCTTCAAGACGTGCGGTTGCATTAACAACCCGCCGTTCGCTACAGCACCGACTGCCATGACCTGTTGGATCGGAGTCACGGAAACACCTTGCCCAAACGACGTGGTGGCCAATTCGAGCGGGCCGACCTTCGAGAGTTTGAATAGAATGCCGTTCCCTTCACCCGGCAGGTCGATCCCGGTTTTGGAACCGAACCCGAATTTTTTAATATAGGAGAACAGGGTTTCTTTGCCAAGCCTTTCGCCAAGTGCGATGAATCCAGGGTTACACGAGTTTTCTACGACGTTTAAGAACGACTCGGACCCGTGACCGCCAGCCTTCCAGCAACGAATCTTATGCCCAGCGACTTCGTAGTATCCGGGATCGTAAAAGCTGTCGCTGAAATTCACCTTATTTTCCTGCAACGCTGCTGACAGGGTGACAATTTTAAATGTTGACCCAGGTTCGAAGGTCTGCCAGATAGCTAGATTGTGGTTGTATGCAGACGCTGGCGCGCTGCGCCAATTGGCTGGGTCGAAGGTTGGGTAGTTTGCCATCGCGAGAATCGCACCGGTCTTCGGGTCCTCGACAATCGCTGTAACGTGATCCGGATTGTACTCCGCGACCGCCTGCTCAACTTCCCGCTCCACAAACTGTTGGATATTCGCGTTGATGGTCAGCTGGATGTCATTTCCTGCTTGGGGTGGGATGAACTGTTCACCTGTCCCTGGCATCTTCTTTCCTCTAGCGTTCGTGGTGAGTGTGATAGACCCAGGATGTCCAGCCAAAATACTGTCGTATTCTTTCTCGACACCTGTTAATCCCTGATTGTCCGCTCCTGTGATACCAAGCACCGAGGCTGCCAACGATCCGTCCGGATAGACGGTTTGCCCCTCTTCGGTCAGATACACACCTGGCAGGCGCAACGCCCGAATGGCGTTCGCCTGAGCATCTGTGATTTTTCTGCCGTTCGGGTTAATCCAGACCATCAACGTTCGTTTCTGCAACAGCTTGAGGACATTTGCGCTTTGCATCCCGAGGATTTTGGCCAACTCGTCCGCTGTTTTTGGCTTGTCCGTAATCTGCGCGGGCATAGCAATGACAGACGGAGCACTCGCTGTATACGCCAGCTTCTGCCCCGTGCTGTCATAGATGGTCCCGCGAACCCCCTGCAAAGGGATGCTGCGGTTATGCAGAGCCTCAGCGGCCTTCGTCAGCCAACCCGACTGAACTCCTTGGATGAAGCCCAACCGTCCGATCAGTGCTCCGATGGCTACGATGAGCGTCAATAGCAAGACGACCAGTCGGCGTCTAATCGTCCCATGTGTCACTCGCACGTGCGTCGCCTCCACCTGTCTTGTCTAGATGGAGTCTATGCGGACAATCCTCACGATAGAAGTGACGCAGAGAGAGTTACGAGTGTCATCCGATGTTGTTTGTCTGTGAGACCGTATTCCTGTTCCCCTGAAGAAACGTGTTTGTAGACGGTATGCCGCAGGTGAGTTTCACGACGGTACCGGGTTGTACGACTTGTCCGGCCGGAATTGACTGCGCCGTCACGTAACCGATCCCGCTGACGTCTACTTCCATACCAAGCTCGGCAAGAACACTCACTGCGTCGCGTGTCGACGTACCTCTAAAGTCAGGCAAAGTTACCTTTCCTGCGCCTGCCCCCTTGACTACGGCGAACACTTTCGCGCCCTTTTGCAACTGTAAACCGGGTCTCGGCCACACATCTGCCACTGTCGATCCGTTCCCCACGATCTGCGGTGAAAATCCAGCTGCAGCCAACTTGGTCTTCGCTTCGGACGGGGTGAGACCGAGGATGGGTGGTACCGTCACCATTTGGACATGGGTTGATTGGACTGCCGCCTGGGCCCTTTGATTCGCTTTCGGCAGTGTCGCCGGGTCATCCGCCGGTACGTGCCCGTATTGCAGGCACTCTTCGAGCAGGTCTCTCGCCGTAGGTGCAGCAACCGTACTGCCCCATGTGCTGCCAATCGGCGTCTTCGGCCAGTCGACCGTCACGTACACCTCGTACTTGGGGTTACTCGCCGGGGCATATCCCATAAAGGATACGATGAATCGATTCGAGTAGTACTTGCCTGTCGTCGGATCAACGACATTGGCCGTACCGGTTTTACCTGCAACCTGATAACCTGGGATCTGAGCAATCTGGTCAATCCCTGTCGAGACATCGAGGACAAGAGCATGGTTCACTGCTGCAATGACGCTTTTGGGAACGACCTGGGGATTTTCGACGACTGGCGAGAACGATTGTACGACCTTATCTGTGATCGGATTGATTAAGGCCTGTGCCAGGTGCGGTCGGATTAACTCCCCGCCATTGGCAATCGCGGCATAGGCAGCCATCTGCTGCATTGGCGTCACAGATATACCCTGTCCAAACCCGGAGGTTGCAAGTTCAACCACATGTCGGCTTGCAGGCGGGAAAATCAAAGAGGTTGCCTCTCCAGGGAGGTCGATGCCGGTCGGTTTCGTTAAGCCAAACACCTGCATGTAATGAATTAGATTCGGCCAGCCGAGACGCTGCGCAATGGTGGCAAATCCGACGTTACTGGACATCTCCAGGGCCTGTTCAAAATTCAGGACACCCCAACCGACCACATTCCAGTCATAAATGGTCCGGCCTGCAACGGTCGTATGACCTGACATGAAGGTCTGGTTCAGCGAAATGGAATTTGTCGCCAACGCCGCAGCCAGTGTGATGGCCTTGAATGTTGACCCAGGCTCAAACGATGCATCGACCGCCCAGTTGTTGTTGAGCGCGGTTGAACTCGGTGCCGCCCAATAAGTATTCGGATCAAACGTGGGGCGGCTCGACATCGCAAGAATCGCACCCGTCTTCGGATCCATGACAATAATGGCTGCATGCTCCGGGTGGTAGTCTGCGACGAGCTGATCCATCTTCTGTTCAACAAAGCCCTGAATCGTTTGGTCAATCGTCGTTTGGAGGTCGTCGCCCTGCACTGGGGCTTTGATGGTTTGCATCGTGGACTGAATCGGGAATCCCCAGCGGTCCTCAATATACTTGATTTCGCCGTTGGTTCCGGACAGTTGTTGGTTATATTCTGCCTCAAGGCCGTTTACGCCGACACCACTGTGATTCACGAAACCGATGGTATTGGCAGCGAAACTACCATAAGGGTAAAACCGTTGCTCTGTCGGCGTGAAGGTCACGTCTTGGGAGTAGTCTTGCTTATCAGCTTTTCCGAGGGTTGCAAGGGCTTGATTCACCTTGTCCTTGGTGGTTGCAAGAATCGGCGTCGGCCATTCAATCCAGTTGTTTCCGGAACGAAGTTTGGCCAGCACCGTCGCACTGTTGCTGCCAAGGAGGGGTGCTAACGCATCAGCCAATGATGGGAGGTCTTGAAACGAACTCGTTTTGAGGTCAAGCATGAACGCGGGAACGTCATACGCCAGTTTGTTTCCATTGCGGTCAAGAATGGCACCGCGCTGTGCCACTTCGACGCGCGTTGCATTCTGAACTTTCGCCGCCGAGGCCAAAAGACCCGGGCCAAAGGCTGACTGCACAAACGAAATTCGATAGACCACTGTACCGAGCGCTGCCAATAACCCGAGTTGAATCAGGTGCATCCGTTTGCGATGTCGACTCGGACGCCGTTTCCTTGAAGTCTTTTCTACCTGCTTCACCTCTTTGTCACCATCCAGACTTTAGTGTTTGCTCGTGGCAGTAATGGTTACCGGGTTTGCGTATTTTTCGCCGGCGCCAAGTGCAATGCTGAGAATCCGGGATGGTTCCTTAAGACGGGCTACGCTCGCTGTCAATGACGCGTTTTCAGCGGTCTGGGCTTTGATCTGTGTCTGCAGATTGTCAATTTGGTAGTTTGTTGCATCGATCTTCGCTCCGAAACTCGCGATAAACCAGAATGCCGCTACTGCAACACCAATACAGAACCACATGGACGCCATATTGAACTTTCGAACTGGCGCCGGCGCTGTACGAACTCTCGTATCAATACTCGGTGATTCAATAGGAAACGCCTGCGAAGTCGTCACCCGTGCCACGCTTTCTCCCATTGCCATTTTCCTAACCTCCTATCGTTTCTGCACAACCCTCAGCTTCGCTGACCTCGACCGCTGATTTCGACTCAATTCGACCTCTCCAGGGGTGATGGCTTTACGAGTCACCAAATCTGCCAGAGGTTCCTTACCGCATACACAAACCGGAAACTCCGGAGGACATGTGCATCCCTTACACCATTTAGCAAATCTTCTTTTCACAATTCTATCTTCGAGTGAATGGAACGTGATGACTCCAATTCTACCGCCAGGAGCAAGGATCTCGAACGCTCCGTCCAGCGCCTCGTCAAGTGCGCCAAGTTCATCATTCACTTCAATCCGCAAGGCTTGAAACACCCTTCTTGCTGGATGCGGCCCACTGCGCCTTGCAGCCGCCGGAATCGACAACTTCACAATCTCAGCGAGTCTTTCCGTTGTCTCGATCCGCGCTTTCGCGCGTTCGCGAACAAGTGCTCTCGCAATCGCCCGACTGAAGCGTTCCTCACCGTATTCAAAGAAGATTTTCGCCAACTCGGCTTCATCGAGCTCATTGACGACGTCTGCTGCGGTTTTACTAATCGTCTGATCCATCCTCATATCGAGCGGCGCATCGGCCCGATAACTAAACCCCCGCTCCGCCACGTCAAACTGCGGGGATGATACACCGAGATCAAACACAATCCCATCTACAGCTTCCACCTGCAACGAGGCGGCCACTCGCCTGATTTCGCGAAAGTTCGCGTGCACCAGCGTAACTCGTTCGCCATAGTCCGCGAATTTCCTGCGAGTAAATTCCAAAGCTGTGTTATCTTGATCGAACCCGATGACGAGACCGGCCGGGGCACTCTTATCGAGCAGAAGTTTGGTGTGTCCACCACCGCCTACAGTACAGTCCATGTAGACCCCGCCGCTTTTCGGCAGGACGCTGTCAACCAACTCAGTGAGCAGTACCGTCTCATGTTCAAACTGCAAAAGGCCTTCCCCCAGAACGATTTCGATTTTGCCTAAAACGACAAGTCAACCAGATTCTCAGCAATATCTGCGAAAGATTCGGCAGCAGCGTCAGCATACGCGCGCCATTTTTCTTGGCTCCATATCTCGACTCTGTTCGACACCCCAAGGACAACAATATCCTTGTCAAGTGCCGCGTAGTCTCTGAGGAGAGTAGGGATAACGATGCGTCCTTGTTTGTCGAGAGAGCATTCGGTTGCTCCAGACAGGAAAAACCTGACGAACGAACGGGCATCCGCCCTTGTCATCGGCAGATTTTTCAACTTCTGCTCTAGAATCTCCCATTCACTCTGCGGGTATACAAACAGACACTTGTCCAAGCCGCGCGTCATCACAAAGGATTCGCCCAATCCTTCGCGGAACTTCGCAGGAACGATAACCCGTCCCTTCTCGTCGAGGGTATGCTGATATTCCCCCATGAACACGCTTCTCATCACCGCCCGGACTCCATTTTGCTCCACTTCACTCCACTTTCCACCACTGTCTTATGTCTTCGCCCCACACGTATCAATTCCTGCTGGTTCAAGAAACTTTTCTCAACTTTTTCGGCATACAAAAGGGCTATTCAGCGACCTTGGTTGATCGCTGAACAGCCCTGTATATCATGACCATATTGTCGATTGAAACGAGGTGCTTACAAGAGGACGTCGAACACGCCGCGTTCCTTGGTGTAGTCTCCCCAGAAGGGTAACTGCTGCAACCAGTCGAGACCATAGCGAGCCCAGAAGTTCAGGGGACACAGTCGGCGCTCTTGCGCATGACCATCCGCCCACAGCCACCGTTCAATGTGCCGCAACTGCCGAAGCTCTGTCTCATGCGCTCTGACAAACAGATTTTTCGCTTTGGATGTCGTTTTGTTCATCCCAGCGATTTCCCTCTTCACCTGGGACTTCGCCATCGCCTGCACTTGTGGTCCAAGCGACTCAAACTGAGACGCCCAGTTGCTCCATCGCGCTTCGGTTTCCTTGGCCATTGTGGAGAGAATTTCATCAAATGCATCTCCACCGAGTTCATTTACCGCTCGTGACTCAAGGTTCACCGGCCTAGTCAGTTCAGAAGCTGAGATCTCCCACTTTTCCATGTTGCGCAGTACTGTCGGGGGATACAACGTCAGCCTGTCGCGCAGCAACAGCGGCGGCATCGTGCGTGAAAGGGTTTCGAACACCGCCCCTGACAGGGCATGGTAGGCAATTTCAGCCGGTCCTCCGACAAAACAAAGCGTTGGCAACAGATGATCCTGTACTACAGGACGGAGGAGTACATTCGAACTAAATGAAGTAGGACTCTGTTCTGCTTTTCGCAGCCAGCCTTCAATCGAGTCCTCCACCCCGACCCCGCGCACTCTGAGGCGATGCTCGTTGTCCGTGCGCTCAAGCACATACCGTTTACCATCCATCACATAGAACAACGTGGTGTTCGACTCATCGCGAACGACAGCAGGGACAAAGCCTCGTCCACTGACTTCGCTGTACCGCGCTTCAAGACGCTTCGACAACTCGTTTTGTTTCTCCATCACATCACGCCAGACGCCACCGACTAACGCCCGAAGACCGGGCAAGCACGGGTCGAGCATGACGAGTCCCGTGTCTCCAAGCAACTTGTACATCAACCGCGCGAATGCACCAACAAGTGTGGACGACGAGCGGTAAGCTTCCCCCACAGCCTGCAAGACTTCGGACCGCCAGGGCCCTGCAGGCAGTGTCTCCTCAAGTGCATTCAAGATGCCTGTGACAGACTCTCTCGACAACGTCTGATGATGGACCATCTGGTGTAAGGGCGCTGGGTCAGACAACCGAAGTCTCCGCACGTTATCCCCTGCGTCGAGGAGATAAGCGTGATCGACCTCACCCCAGTCATGGTCTTCAGAGGCGATCCAAAACATTGGGACAACCGGTTTTCCGAGTTCCGCTTCCATCCGCCGGGCCATACCGACCGCAGATAACGCTTTATACACGGAATAAAGCGGACCCGTAAACAGTCCTGCCTGCTGTCCAGCAATCACTACAGTCGCCTCCGGATGCAGCAAACGCTCGAGCTCTCTGTGTGCAGCTTCAGGAGCTTCAACAGACGCCAGAAAGGGCCTCAACGTCTCTACAAGCTGTTGTCGATGAGCTGCTGAAAACTGTGTTTCGAGTGCGCGCTGACGATTGCGATACGTCGTGAGTGACTGTGGATCCTGTCCATGATACAGGTCAGCGACCCGCGCAAATTCCGTTGTATGCAAATCCGTTAAGGATTGACCGGTCGGTTCTGACCGCAACGACCATTTCATTTTGACAACTCCATTTCCTAGACTGGGTACACGGCGTGCTTTCGTCGTCCGAACGTCATCGTCTTGGTCTCGTAAACCTTGAACCGACGAGTCAATTCGTCCCGCAGATCATCCGGCTCGACAATCCCATCTACGACGAGCTCCGATGCCAGTCGGTAGATATCGATGTCTTCCCTGTACTCTTCTCGTTTTTGTTCAATAAAAGCAGCACGCTCGGACTCCGGCAACTCAGCTATTTTGTTGCTGTAAACGGCGTTTACAGCTGCCTCCGGACCCATGACGGCAATCTGCGCCGATGGGAGCGCCAGACAACAATCGGGCTCAAACGCAGGTCCAGCCATGGCATATAAGCCAGCGCCGTAAGCCTTGCGCACAATCACACTGATTTTAGGAACAGTTACTTCGGACATCGCTGCAATTAATTTCGCACCATGTCGTATGATACCAGCTCGCTCGACTTTTGTCCCAATCATGAAGCCGGGAACGTCGGCGAGGAATAGCAGCGGGATATTGAAGGCGTCGCAGAGGGTAATAAACCTTGCAGCTTTGTCTGCCGAATCCACAAACAATACACCGCCTTTGACGCGGGGTTGATTCGCGACAATGCCTACAGCTCGTCCATCAATCCTTGCAAACCCTGTAAGAATCTCTCCCGCAAATAAGCGTTTGACCTCGTACCAAGAACCTTCATCAATAATGCGCGTAATAAAGTCGTGCATGTTGAATGGGCTGTTCTGGTTGCTCGGGATAATTTCAGCCAACGTTTTCTCTACTTTTGCAGGAGAAAGCGCAACCTCCGATGCGACTGATTCGCCGCAGTGATTCGGCATATATGAGAGATATGCTCTCGCTGATTGTATCGCTGCGGGTTCGTCAGGAGCAAGCACGTCACCACAACCACTGACCGAACAGTGCATGCGGGCCCCGCCCATTTCTTCCAAGGTGACCTTCTCGCCAATGACCATCTCGGCCATCCGCGGTGAACCAAGGTACATGCTCGCGTTTTTATCAACCATAATGACGATGTCACAAAACGCTGGAATATACGCCCCGCCTGCGGCAGATGGGCCAAATAGGATACAAACCTGCGGAATCATCCCTGACAATCGGACTTGATTGTAGAAAATACGGCCCGCTCCGCGGCGACCCGGAAACATCTCCACTTGATCTGTAATGCGAGCTCCGGCAGAGTCTACCAGGTACACCAACGGAATCTGCATCTTCTCCGCAACTTCCTGAATGCGCAAGATCTTTTCAACCGTGCGGGCACCCCAGCTGCC
This sequence comes from Paenalicyclobacillus ferrooxydans, assembly GCF_001399675.1. Classification (GTDB taxonomy): domain Bacteria; phylum Bacillota; class Bacilli; order Alicyclobacillales; family Alicyclobacillaceae; genus Alicyclobacillus_B; species Alicyclobacillus_B ferrooxydans. The sequence continues at coordinate 140,690 of NZ_LJCO01000011.1, read as the reverse complement.
GGCTTTTACCGTGCTGTCATTCGCCATCACCGCAACCGACCGGCCGTGGACCTGGCCAATGCCGGTGACGACGCCGTCAGCCGGGAGACCGTCCGCTTCACAATTGGCAAACATGCCGTCTTCGAAAGACACATCGCCGTCGAACAGCATGCGCAGCCGATCACGAACAAACAACTTTCCTGTCTCGGCGTTCTTCTCGTGGTACTTTGGAGCACCTCCGGACAAAATCTGGCTGACACGGTCTGCATGACTCGCTTTGGACATGAACGACACTCCCTACTTACCTTTATACTGCGGCTTACGTTTTTCCGCAAATGCTGTAAGACCCTCAATGCGGTCTTCCGTCGGGATCACTGCTTGATATGCCAGCCCTTCAATGGCCAGACCTGTCTCAAGATCAACTTCTGCGCCTTTGTTGATGGCAAGCTTCGCCTGACGAACCGCGATGGGGCCGTTGCTTGCAATTTCCTCTGCAATTTCACGAGCACGTGAGAGTAACTCTTCACTTGCAACAGTCTCATTCACAAGCCCAAGCCGCATAGCTTCCTTTGCATCAATTCGACGCGCGGTGAAGATCAGTTCTTTCGCCTTGGCCATTCCAATGAGTCTTGGAAGCCGCTGTGTTCCGCCCGCACCGGGAATTATCGCGAGACTCGTCTCGGTGAGCCCGAATTTGGCAGTTTCTGACGCAAGGCGTATATCTGCTGCTAAAGCCAGTTCCGTGCCGCCGCCAAAAGCAACACCATTTACGGCAGCGATGACTGGTTGCGGCAGTGCCGATACAGCATGAATGGACGAACGAATCCCTTGGACAGCCGCCTTAACCTCAGCATCATTCATGCCTTTGCGTTCCTTTAAGTCTGCACCGGCGCAAAACGCCCGATCTCCAGCGCCAGTCACAACGACGACGCGTACGTCTTCACGGTGGGCGACCTCGGTTAGAATCCCCGATAGCTCCGTCAAGAGTTCTCGGGACAGCGCGTTAGCACTTTCCGGCCGATTCAAGGTAATCGTCGCAATGCCGCCCGTTTCCTCGAACAACACCAAAGACGAACTCACGGCAGTCTCCTCCTTCGCAATACCAATCAACTGCGCCATCCCAATCGCGCGCAATACCAAGTAGTCCCACTTCGAGCTTGATTTGCATAGAACTTCTTTTGCTTCTCAGAGCTTTGTTGCTCCTCAGAGCCTTATGAAGCATCAAAGCTTTGTTGCTGCTCAGAGCTTTGTCGCTGCTCAGAGCTTTGTCGCTGCTCAGAGCTTTATTGCTCCTCTTCGCTAGTCTCGTCTACTGACCTCGAAGCACCGACATCGCGTGACTCGGAAGTGTACGGCCGACATTTTGCTCGAACCATGCTGCTGCCAAGAGCGCCTGCTCTCGGTTGACGCCGGTCTCTACACCGAGTTTCTGAAAGAGATACAAGAGGTCGTCGGTTGCCACATTCCCGGACGCTCCTGGCGCGTACGGGCACCCGCCAAGGCCGCCGAGCGATCCGTCAAACCGTTCAATGCCAGCCAACAAGCCTGCCCATACGTTTGCCATTGCCATCCCGTAGGTATCGTGAAAATGAAGGGCAATCCGAGAGAGTGGTACTTCTTTACTGAGCCGTGCAATCAGTTCTGTCACCTGCGTGGGAACCGCAACACCGATGGTGTCGCCAAGGGACAACTCGTCAACGCCCATATCAAGCAGGCTGTCCACAACAGACAGAACCTGGTTTACGTCAACATTCCCCTCATAAGGACAGCCGAATACGGTAGATACATAGCCGCGAACGGGTAGCCCGGCAGCTTTCGCAGACTCTACAACAGGGCGCAGTACGGGGTAGGTCTCTCGAATGGACTTGTTGATATTCTTCTGATTGTGCGACTCACTCGCAGACATAAAAATGCTCACCGCATCGACACGTGCCTCGAAGGCACGTTCAAGTCCGCGTTCATTCGGCACCAAAGCACTATAAACGACGCCCTTTGCTCTCTTAATGCCGTGGAATACTTCCACGGCATCGGCGAGTTGGGGAATCCACTTTGGATGAACAAATGAGCTCACTTCAATATGGCGGAAACCGGCATCAGACAGCCGGTTGATCCACTCAATTTTCTTGTCAGTTGCGACGAACAGGGACTCGTTTTGAAGCCCGTCTCGCGGTCCTACTTCCGTGATCACCACAGATTGCGGCAGACCCATCCATCGTCCCTCCAATGGATTCAGATTTATTTCAGTTCGAGCAGCGGATCGCCTTCGTTGACGAAATCTCCCGGCTGAACGTGTATCTCGGAAACTTCACCAGCCCCTTCGGATTGAACGGGGACCTCCATTTTCATAGACTCGAGGACAACGACATCTTGTCCGTCCGTCACTGAGTCCCCTACAGCTACGAGTACAGATAATACGGTTCCGGCCATGGTGGCTACGACAGTCACATTGATTACTCCTTCCAGCTGATATGATGTTGGATAAATTCGGTGGTTGTTTCGCCCGCGGCGAATGCTTCGCTCGTGATAATCTTTTCAAGCAGTGGAAGATTCGTACGAATTCCTTCAATACGGTACTCAGAGATGGCCTTTGCCATGCGCGAAATGGCCTCTGTTCGGTTGGCTCCATAGGCAATCAGTTTTCCAATCATCGGATCGTAAAAAGGAGTGACAGCAGCCCCCGCGACAAGGCTTACATCGTTGCGTATCCCTTCACCTTGAGGAAGGATGAGATCCGTGACTGTCCCTGGCGACGGCAACATTTTCACAGGGTCTTCCGCGTATACCCTGCATTCAATCGCATGACCCGAGAGGCGAACGTCTGCCTGTCCAAAGGTAAGCGCTTCTCCTCTTGCGATCCGAATCTGCCACTCGACGAGGTCGAGTCCAGTAATGGCCTCAGTGACAGGATGCTCCACTTGCAGCCTTGTGTTCATCTCCAGAAAATAGAAGTTCTTATCCGCATCGACAATAAACTCGACGGTACCTGCATTCGTGTATCCAATGCTTCGGGCGGCACGCAGGGCTGCTTCTCCCATTTGTTTGCGCATAGTTGCATCGACAAACGATGACGGGGCTTCCTCGACGACCTTCTGGTGCCGCCGCTGAATGGAGCACTCGCGTTCCCACAGGTACACGCCGTTCCCATGCTCATCAAACAGAACCTGCACTTCGATGTGGCGAGGGCTTTGCACCAGCTTTTCAATGAACATTTCACCATTGCCAAAGTAGGCTGCAGCTCGCGCCTGGTTCGAAGCAAACGCTTTCTTTAAGGCTTCAGCATCGCCAACCACCTGCATACCAATCCCGCCTCCGCCTGCGGAAGCTTTCAGCATCACAGGGTAACCGATGGCCTTGGCCTCGGCAAGAGCGTGATCGACATCCTTGAGTGCCCCGGCTGAACCAGGAACGAGCGGAACACCTGCTTCTTTCATCCGTGACCGAGCGGCAACCTTACTCCCCATTTCAGCCATGGCTTCGGGAGAAGGTCCAATAAAGCGGATCCCAGCTGCTGCAACACGCCGCGCCAGCTCAGGATTCTCACTTAAGAGACCGTATCCCGGGTGCAAGGCGTCAGCACCAGTCTGTTGAGCTGCCTCAATAATCGCGTCGATTTGCAGGTAGCTCTGTGCAACGGGAGGCGGACCGATACGAACCGCTTCATCTGCTTCCTTGACATGCAATGCGTCTTTGTCAGCATCAGAATAGACTGCCACTGTACTGATGCCCATCTCACGGCAGGTACGAATAATCCGACAGGCAATCTCGCCACGATTAGCAATTAAGACCTTCCGAATCATAGTCCACTCCCCTCCGATATTTCGATTTAAGGTTAGCAGTTCAACCACACCTTTGCAAAGCAAATCAGAGTTTGTCCGGCCCGCAGCGGTCCAAGTGACGCGATCATCATGTTCCGGCGATGGTGCTCCGCAATGTTCGGGCGCTAGGCCCGCAATGGTGCCCGCAATGGTGCCCGCAATGGTGCCCGCAATGGTGCCCGCAATGGCCTTAGACAATAGCGGTCAAATTTACCTCTATCATGTTTTTTTCGGCGCGATCCGCTGAAACAACGTCCAGACTTTCCCTTATGATGGATTTCTTCCACCGGGGGTGGTAGTTTTGAGCAATCAACGGACAATTTTTCCTCTATGACCCACTCGAGCGCTCCATCTCGGTGTTTAGCGAACAAAACTTCCCTTATCCGCGGCAACCCTCAACCCTCAACCCTCAACCCTCAACCCTCAACCCTCAACCCTCAACCCTCAACCCTCAACCCTCAACCCTCAACCGCGTCTTCGATAGACCGCCTTGCCTGCAGGTGATGGGACAACGCTCCGCCTCTATGATACAATGTCACAATGCAAAACTTGTCAGATTGCGGCGCCGCTATTTCATCCTTGGCGAGCTGCATCAACGTCCCATCGTGTATGGGGGCAAGGAGTGAACTTGTGATCGTGAAAAACCCTGAAATGTTCTCTACGACTCGACCACTCTTTGGTCAGACCGCGATTGTCACCGGGGCATCCCGCGGGATTGGACGGTCCATTGCAGTTGCCCTCGGACGGGCAGGTGCACACGTCGTCGTCAATTACTTAAGTTCGAGAGATGCGGCGAATGAGGTCGTGCGAACCATCTTAAACCTGGGCAGTAAAGCTGTCGCGGTACAAGCGGATGTGACCAGACAAGATGAGGTGAACCGTCTCGTTGTGGCCGCCACCGCACTCGGCCAACCTCAGATTCTCGTCAACAACGCCGGGATCGCCGAGGCAAGGCTGTTGCTTGAGACCTCGCTTGAAGACTGGGAGAGAATGTTAAACAGCAACCTGACGGCTCCCTTTTTATGTACGAAGGCAGTACTGCCATATATGTTACGAACAGGTTACGGCCGTATTATCAACATATCATCCATCTGGGGCATTTCAGGCGGTTCGTATGAGGTAGCCTATTCGGCCTCAAAAGGCGGGATTATCGCATTCACAAAGGCACTCGCCAAAGAAGTCGGCCCGTCCGGCATCACAGTGAATGCTGTCGCACCCGGGGCAATTGAAACAGATATGTTGCAGTCACTATCTAAAGAGGAAGTCATGCAGTTGCAAGCAAGGACACCTGTCGGCCGACTCGGACATCCTGACGACGTCGCCAATGCTGTGCTGTTTCTTGCATCCCCGCGCACATCGTACATTACAGGACAGATTATCAGCCCCAACGGCGGTCTGGAAGCTTAGGTTGTCATGCCGCATCACCGCAATGCAAATTCTTTGAGCTCCGGGACTTCGACCCGGGGCTCAAACTGTTTGAAGAAGTTGGACTCCAAAAAAGGCTCTGCACACTACGGGCGTTTGCACTACAACCAGGCATGGGTATGTGCATCTGATGATACGGAGAGTGCCGTGCGTTTCGCATAGCGGCGGACTCGGGAAATTCCCAGGGTCCGCGGCATTGTTTCACAAGGAGGGATTACATTGGCGAAGCTCGCCCGTTCCAACCGACGTTTAACCCGGGAACACACACATAGTCGGTCGAACGGTAAACCTGCAAGCCGGCCCCGAAAGTATCGGCGTACCCTTGTTCCTAAAACGTTGCAACGGAGCATCGCGAGAGAAGCAAGTCAGCTCGGTCTTAGTGTTGAAGAGTACGTACGCATGGCCATTGCCATTTCTAAGTCTTTTCGAGATACGGTGAAAACAGACAGCTCGTTTGATATCAAATCTGTGGCCAAAGTGGTCGACAGTCCCATTTGGCCAATCCTGATGCAGACGATAGGTCCGGTCGTAACCGGCATGCTTGAAAGCCCCTCGAAAGAGAAACATGATACAAATAAAGAGCAACCTTACATTACCGGACAACCACCCGCTGCAGGCGTGCCCAACCCCTATCGTCCGTATCAGCAGGTCCCTGGGCAGCAGGTCCCTGGGCAGCAGGTCCCTGGTCAGCAGGTCCCTGGGCAGCAGGTCCCTGGTCAACCGTGGTTACACGCGGCACCGCCTGCCCCGTACGGATATTGGTGAGTAACTATGCTGCTTCGGCGCGTGACACCATCGTTACGCGTTCGGCTTGATCGGGCTCGTTTGGATGCCAAACCTGCGAATGTGCAGGTCTGTGCTCACGGAAATTTGCGCGTTGGTAAGTTGCTGCTCCCACGGATATGCGGCAAATGCTTGGTGCGTCGCGAACTTGGAACGGATGCGGTTTGAGACCGGTATCACGTCTGCGTCATCCTTCGTTAACAGTTGTTTTAGTACTGCGCTAAACTCACTGTTGAGTTGCTGATCGACGTCCTTTTCGAGCCGCGCCCGCATACTTGGATTGGTATAATCCACCCCGCTTTGTGTGTTCTGAATGTCAGCTTCAAGCGGTACTTGAACTTGAATTTGGACAGGCTTTGTCAACCTCACCTGATAAATGGGTGCCTCCTCGGCATGAACAGACATGCCGATGTATGCTTGTTTGTCTACCGGATCGTGAAATGTAATCAAGGTGCGTTTGATTTTCCCCTGCAACAAGAGCACATCCCGCATTTGCTCCCCATTTAAGGTATCGACCATCTTAGCCCCGCGGAAAACGGCTGCGCCGCTCCACTCAACGGGATTCCCGCCAGTCCTCGGCAAGGAGCCTGCGTTCAACTGAGGGTGTGCAGTCTCGGGAATCGGTTGCTCTCCAGACGGGTCTTGTTTCGCGTTGTCATTGACAGCGTAGAGTGGGACAACCATCCCAGTGTGCTGTGTCGACAATTGCCTCGTGAAGTCATGAAGATACGTCAGTGGAATGATCCCGATTTGCTGCCCTACCAACGCGATGCTTTCTGCTGCTCGAGATGGCGACTGCTCGAGGACGGGTTCAAATGCTGTCATCGTCCCCTGGGCAGTGCCTTTTGTCACGGCGAGGAGAATCGTTCCACGAAATTCGCGAAAGCGAATCAGAGATTGGGTCAGCCCGGCCAAATCGTCCTGCGCCAGAGCCTGTCCAAACATGATCAATGTCAGGTGCGTAAACGACAAAGTACGTTCGACACTGGCATTCGCAACGGTCAATGCCTCCGCGATACTGTGAGCGCGCACGGCCACGCGCTTCCCTGACTGTGTTGATGTACTCGCTGGTCCGCCCCCGCCAGGACTTTGTGGCGTTGCCAGTTCAAAGGTACAATCAATCGTCCCTGAAGGTCCTTTGTCAATACCGAGCACAGTCACAAATGCCTGTTGCTCCAGTTCCTTGCGATCATAGCAACCAGATAACAAGAGTGGTGTTAATCCTAGCCAAAGGCACAACAGCCATCTGTGAAACCGCATCACACCAGTCCTCCCGAACACATTCACAGCGTAGTCTCTCCGGATTCTGGAGGATAAATGCAGATATAGCAGATACGGAGGTCGGTTCGTGGTAGGATGTGTTCATCGGGAATGGAGTTTGTTCGGAAGCTCGCTCCGAGACTCGGGGAGCTATCCTCATAAAGTCCTCCTGACTCATTTTGAAGGAGACGGATTCAATGACCAACAGTTCCGACAAAGACCTGCACCACCAGGAACCTGCGAGGCATACCTCAGCGGCAATTCGACCTGAAACCACCCCACTCTACATGAGCTCGGTCTACACATTCCCAAACCTTGACGAAGTCAGGGCGTATTACAGCGACCCAGCGTCGGCCTACGTGTATCGGAGAAACGGCAACCCCAACACCGCTCAGGTCGAGAAAATCATCTCTCGCCTTGAGGCAACTGAAGACTCCGTCCTGACGTCGTCCGGGATGGCTGCTATCTCCGCAGGTTGTTTCGCGCTCTTACACCCTGGGGACGCGCTGATTGCAACAGAGGTATTGTACGGAGGCACCTATGCATTTTTCGAACAGGTTCTTCGTCCTTGGGGTGTAGAAGTCACCTACGCAGATGTGAATGACCCCGCATCGCTGGAAGCAGCCTATGGCCCGACGACGCGCATGATCTACGCTGAGACCGTCGCAAATCCCTTGCTTCAGGTGACGGACCTTGAGACGGTGAGCGGATTTGCCAAAGCCCACGACTGTCTTTTGATGGTCGACAACACGTTCGCGACCCCTTCGTTAACGAAACCGTACAGCTATGGGACTGACCTCGTGGTGAACAGCTTAACCAAATACCTCAACGGGCACAGCGACGTCATCGGTGGGTCAGTCAGCGGATCGCAACAGGTCATTGCGAAAGTCCGCAAGTTTGTTGAAACGTTCGGTGGTGTTTTATCTCCGTTTGATGCGTGGATGACCGAACGAGGACTTGAAACATTTCACATCCGTGTCCGGCAACAGTGTGAAAACGCCATGCAGCTTGCACGCGCATTGCAAAATCATCAGGCGGTACACAAGGTCTATTATCCAGGACTCGATGCTCACGAAACGCATGAGGTTGCGAAGCGGATCCTTCAAGGCGGCTTTGGAGCCATGGTGTCGTTCGACTTGGCGGGTGGTGAGCCGGCGGCAAATGCTTTCGTCGCATCTTGCCAGCACGTCGATTTCGCCCCTTCCCTGGGCGGAGTGCGCACAACACTGTCACATCCAGCTCTCACCTCTCACCGGGCGTTTACCAGCGAAGAACGACTGCGTCTAGGCATCACGGACGGCGTAATCAGAATGTCGGTCGGCATTGAACCGTTTTCGGAGATTTGGGAGGATATCAGTCAGGCACTTTCCCGTGCCTCTCTTTGAAACGAACATAACGGCCTGAGAGTTCTCAGGCCGTTCGTCGTAAGTGTGGCAAGCTGCCAAACACAATTTGTGTAGAATCCGCGAGCAGTCATTCACCGCAGCAGTCATTCCGCCTGCTGGTGTGGTTCGTCTGGATTCACGCGCTCCAGGTTCCCGTACTCGTCGATCCGGTAGATAAATCCTGCTGACATGTCGTCTCCGTCAAGGAACGCGGCTTTCCGTGCACGCTCGACGATATCCACAAGCGCGCGGTGATCCGCAGCCATTGTCTCATAGTCTTTACGCAACCGTTGCAGTTCCTCGCGCATCTGCGATGACTCCCGGTTCAGATGGTCGTACTTTGATTTCCATTCGTTGCTCTCTCTTTGAGCAGCACGCCATCTGGACGCCCACTGCTGTGCTGTGTTTTTCTCCTGACGCAGGAATCGCAATACCTGTGCCCAACTCATGAGCGTTGCGGTCGGGTGATCATAGTCGCCGCCTTCCAGCTGCGCCTGGATCTTTTGCGACTTCTTCTCTTTACGGTCTTCCTTCGCAAGCTCTATTTGTTTTCTGTATTGCTTTCGTACGCACGCATTCCAGCGAAATCCGCACGCCGCTGCCGTGCGTCCCAGCCGTCGACTGGCTTCGTTGAATCCCGCCAACTGTGTACTTCCGTCGCGGATGTGTTTGAGTACAACCTCTGCCAGTGCGGAGTCATCCTCCGTTGTCCAGGCGTCCTGTCTCATTGTTCTTAAGGTTTGTGACATATAGAGTCCTCCTGCATTTAACAATCCTGTGTATCAGAAACTATTAATCATCATTTCCGATTTCAGGAGTTTTTAAACACAAGAGGAATATCATGCCTAGTATCAAATCGGCAACTCTGTAAAATTTTGTTCCGACATAGACCTTAGTCCCTGCGCTGCAAAGTGAGCTTACGCCAGCCTTGACGTCTGTAGATTGCAGGCTCACCACCATCCACAAATGTCAATGCCGCAGTCTTTCTCACACTGCGGACGCGCCGGCGCATCAGCATTCGAAGCAGCGCCATGACAACGACAAACCCACGGCTCTTTAAAATGGCATTGACTGTGCCGTATATCAGCAGCATGAAACGCACAAGCCTGTACATCGAGCGGATCGTCCTCATTTTAACCACCCTCCACGCGTAGGGTGCTCAGATACAGCCAGAATCAAACTCGCAGAACAGGTGCTTCGATAAATTCCTTGGCGACAAAAGTCTTTTGCGTCGTTCGTTCAACCGCCTCTGTGACTAGTCTGTCAATCTCCAGGTTCACTTCGGCTGCCTCTGCTTCTTCCGGTTTCGGCCGGGTGCGAGGACTCTTTGGGACAAAGATGGTGCAGCAATCCTCATACGGGAGAATCGACGTTTCATAGGTGCCAATCTGGCGGGCCCTCCGGATAATATCCACTTTATCCTCAGCAATCAAGGGTCGCAGGATAGGTACGTTTGTCACCGAATTGATAGTGCGGATGCTCTCCAACGTCTGACTGGCCACTTGCCCGAGACTCTCTCCAGTGACAAGTGCCAACAGTTTTCGCTGCTTCGCAATCTCTGTCGCAATTCTCAACATCATGCGCCGCATTACAGTAATCCCCAATGAATCCGGACAGTGTTTGCGAATCTCTGTCTGAACATCGGTAAAATGAACGGTATGCAGACGCACACGGCCGGCCCAGTTCGCCAGGATCTGCGCCAGGTCCTCCACCTTGTCAAGCGCACGCTGACTTGTGAATGGGAAGCTGTGAAAGTGGATCGCCTCAATGTCCACCCCGCGCTTCAGGCTGAGCCACCCCGCTACCGGGCTGTCAATCCCGCCGGACAGAAGCAAACCAACGCGCCCTGCCGTACCCACAGGAAGTCCGCCCACGGCAGGCACCCGTCTTCCAAACACGTACGCTTCATTCTCCCGCACCTCGATAAACACGGTCGTATCCGGATGATGGACATCCACAGTCAGAGAAGGCATGTCTTCGAGGACGCGACCCCCAACTTCCGCCGCCAGTTGCAGCGAGTCAAGAGGAAAACGCTTGTTTGCCCGCTTCACTTCAATCTTAAACGTCCTGGCGGGATGTTCACCTTGTTCCTCCTGAATGACCCGCTTTGCCGCTTCGACCATCTCATCTACAGACAATGCCGTAACTTCGACAGGACTTTGCGAGAACACGCCGAAAACATTTGAAAACCGCTCCATCACTCGTTCCACATCAGCCCCGCCAAGACTGGCTATAAAGCGCCCTCCGGTTCGCTGCAAGCGTACCTCTGGCATATCTGAAACGCTACGTTTGAGGTTATTGAACAGCCGTTGTTCGAATTCGTGGCGATTCTTTCCCTTCAGGCTGATTTCCCCATAACGGATAACCACGTGCTCAATCATCATTTCATGCCTCCCACATCGTACAGCCAGTCCACCTGTTGGCGGATAATTTTCACGGCTTCCAAGACCTCTTCTTCGGTCGTCCACCGTGCTAAGGACAACCGCAAAGTACCCGTTATCTCAACATCCGATAATTCCATAGCCTGCATCACGTGACTCGCGGCAATACGTCCTCCCTTTGTTGAGCATGCCGATCCGGTGGACACGTACACACCCTCCCGTTCGAGCGCATGAACGAGGACCTCGCCTTTCAGACCGGGATATGAAACACTCAGGATATAAGGTGAGACTTGGGACGGATTGTGCACTACACACCGCGGATCTTGAGTCAGTGCATCCCGAAGCAGGGTTCGGAGGCCCGAAACGCGCCGGCTCTCCTCGTCCATGCTCTCTGCGGCCAACCTTACCGCCGTCGCAAATGCATGGATGCCAGGCACGTTCTCCGTGCCAGAACGAAGTCCGTACTCTTGACCGCCCCCGTACAAGACCGGGTGAATGTCCAGCCCTTGTCGAACATACAAACCACCGACACCTTTTGGGGCCCCAAGTTTGTGACCTGACATGGAATACATATGAATAGCATGGGATTGAAGGTTGACACGAACCTTGCCAAAGCCCTGTATTCCATCCACATGAAAAAGTGTTTTCGGAAACACCTTGAGTCCGTCTGCAATCTCTTCAATGGGCATCATTGCGCCAGTCTCATTGTTCACGTGCATCACGCTCACGAGCACCGTTTCGGGGGTCACAGCAGACAGCACGTCCGCTGCCAACACACTCCCGTCTTGCGCTGGTGCAATGTAGGTAACATTCCATCCGTGGCGTTCTAGACTCCGAAATGCCTCAAGAACCGATGGGTGTTCGACTGACGTGGTTATCAAATGCCGCCCACGACGTTCATGTCGAGAGACAGCTCCGAATATGGCCAGGTTATTCGCCTCAGTGCCGCCGCCGGTAAAGACCACTTTCCCAGTCCGCACACCAAGTGCTTTTAAAGCTTCACTGCGTGCACCCTCGAGCACTTTCTGTGCTTTTACGCCTTGTCCATGCAAGGAAGACGGGTTTCCATAGATGTCGAGGACCTCAAGCAGAGCCTCGCGCACCGCCGGCAAGATGGGTGTTGTCGCAGCGTTGTCTAAATAGATCTCCACGAATACGACTCCTTTGCTGCTGCGAAATAGACAAACTGTCGCCTCTTAGCGTACAGAAGTCTACGAAAAAATGCACGCCGAGAACCTCAGCGTGCAAATGTCAACGGACCTTTGTAAATTGTAAAAATCAATCAGGGTGTTCAGGCCATCGACTGAACTTTTGGATAGAACTCCTGAACAGTGCCCTCGCTGTCAGCGGCAACGCCGCCAATCAACCGGGCAATATCGACCACGCGGCAAGAGTATCCCCATTCGTTATCATACCAGGCGAGCACCTTCACCGTCTGTTCCGAAATCACCATAGTCGACAATCCGTCCACCACAGCGGAGTGACTGTCGCCGTAAAAGTCGACAGACACCAGGGGCTCCTCTGTGTAACCAAGTGTTCCGTACATCGGCCCGTTCGCTGCCTCAAACAGAGCCAAATTGACTGCATCTGCGGTGACAGGTTGTGATAGTTCAGCGACCAGATCGACCATGGATACGTTCGGCGTCGGGACCCGGATGGACACTCCGTTGAGTTTGCCTGCCAAATCCGGCAACACCAGGCCCATCGCCTTGGCTGCACCGGTGCTCGTCGGAATCAGTGATTCTCCACAGGCTCTTGCACGGCGCAGGTCCTTGTGCGGGTTGTCGAGACTGTTCTGATCATTTGTAAAGGAATGAACCGTCGTCATCAGTCCGTGGTTGATCCCAAACGTCTCATGCAAAACTTTGACAACAGGCGCGAGACAATTGGTTGTGCATGACGCAGCAGAGATGATCCGATGCAGAGAAGGATTGTACATATGTTCATTGACGCCCATTACCAGTGTGACATCCGCATCCGCCGCTGTCTTTGCCGGCGCAGTAAGGACAACCCGTTTGGCGCCCTGATTCATGTGAACTTGCATGGTCTCCCGGGTACGGAACTTCCCAGTCGCCTCTATAACCACATCAACATCCAGGTCACCCCAAGGCAAATTTGCAGGATCTCTGGTTGAGAAATAACGCGTTTGTTGGCCTGCCACTTCGAAACCATCCGGCAGGCTCTTCATTGGCACCCGCCATGTCCCATGGATGGAATCATATTTTAACAGGTGCAGGCACGTCTCGACGTCTGCAGTCCCATTTACAGCCACAACATCAATGTCGCCAACTTCCAGGGCTCTTCGATACACCATCCGACCAATACGGCCAAATCCGTTGATTGCCACCTTCACTGCCATCCGTCTGAACGCCCCTTTTCTCTTCTGTCCTTGTCGCATAACGGTGTTTCACGACGTTCTGATTCCCGATCTATATAGTACATAATTTGCTTTAAATGATCCATACGAAATATCCGTTTTTCAATTTATAGTATGTCACATTTGTCGACAAACGTGTGAGATAAACGGTGGGGTCGCCAACCGATCGCAAAAAAACTGTCGCAAGTCTCTGTATCAGAGTCCCGCGACAGTCCTATCCAGGTTTTTTACATGTGTGACTTTGCCATCCAGCCTAATCCCAAAAGTAAAAATACAAGTCCAGCAATCAAACAGACTATTGCCAGTCGCCTTAGCACAGCTGTTCTCCATCCCCTCTTTGTTTCACAAACACGAAAGCGGAAAATCTATCCCCCATGCCCCCTGGCAACACCAACTGCTTAATGGCTCCTGAAACAACTGCCGTGGCAGACAACGTGTTTGCACCAGGATTGTGCCGTTCGGAAGGAACATCCGAGGGATGCTGGCCAGACGATGGAATTGGCGCCAACTGAGGATTTGCAACGAGCTTGGCCGCGACGTCCATGATCCCGTTTTTCATGAGAAAAGAGCCCTGACCAGAGATTTCCCTGACCGTAAATCCGGCTTTACGCGCTGCGTCTGCAGCCAGGTCCCAATTGACGTCAGCCGTTAAATCGGCAAACCCGGGTTGGCTGAGGGGGTCGACCAACTGATGGTTGCGGTACGCCCGCAGGGTTCCTGACGGTCGAATCCCAGCCGCCCACTCATCCCTGTACGTCCCATAATCAAAGAAGAGACCATCGACCTCGTCGGCCAAGGACGCACAAAATTGAAAGATATCCGGATACTGAAGACAAATCTCCGCTGCCTGTCCCTCCGGCACCGGCGCGTAACATTCTGCCAATGATACCAGAGGCTCGTCCGCCTTCAGGAACGATTCCAGAAGTTCGTTCTCCCCATCCTTAACCCGGATGTAAGACTGTAGAAAACCGTCCTTTGTCCGACGTATACGTTCGACGGGAAGGGCATCAAGAAGTTCATTTGAGATGACGAAGGCGTGCCGACGTCCTGTGACAATCTCCCCAGATATGCTGAACCCTTCAGGGGACTTGAACCCCTCAGAAGAAGCGGCCTCGGTTGGATCGATCCAGCCAAATTGAATGCGCTCCCGAAGCGGATGTACCTTTTCACGCTGTGCACAAGAAAGGTATTTTGATCGTTCAACGAACGTGTACTGAATGGGTCCATGGACAATCTGCTCGTGAATCAGGTAGGAGCATACTTGATAGGCCAATTCTCCCTGGCCCGGTCCCAGTTCGACAATGTGCAACACATCATCCGGCATAGCCCGCTCTTGCCATCGCTGACTTATGTATCGTCCGATTGTCATGCCGAAGAGCGGAAACTGAGCTGCAGTGTAAAAATCGGACCCTGCTCCGCCTAAGCGGACGACCCGTTGGTAATATCCCTCCGGGCCATAAAGAGCAAGGTCCATATATTTACCAAACGATATCCATCCCCGCTCATTCCCTGCGGCACGTAACCTGTCCCAAATCCGATTGACCTCGGTATCGTCGTTGTCTTTCTTACTTCCGAACGATGACATCGTCTATCAGCCCGTAAGCCTTGGCTTCTTCCGCGGACATAAACCGGTCACGGTCGGTGTCCTTTTCCACCTGTTCGAGGGGCTTACCGGATCGGTCGCTCAAAATCTTGTTGAGCCGTTGTCTGGTCTTTAGGATGTGTTCTGCATGGATTTGAATGTCAGATGCTTGCCCACGGGCTCCACCGAGCGGTTGATGAATCATGATTTCTGAGTTTGGCAGAGCGAAACGTTTGCCAGCTTCACCAGCGGTTAACAGCACTGCCCCCATGCTGGCCGCCAATCCCACACAGATGGTCGAAACCGCAGGCTTAATGTGTTGCATGGTGTCATAAATGGCTAGTCCAGCTGAAACAGACCCACCAGGGCTGTTGATGTACATCTGGATATCCTTATCTGGATCTTCCGCTGCCAAGAACAACATCTGGGCAACGACAGCATTGGCCACTTCATCGTCAATTGCGCTGCCGAGAAAAATAATGCGGTCCTTGAGCAGCCGGGAATATATGTCGTAACTGCGTTCTCCACGGCTGGTTTGTTCAACAACATACGGAATCAAGCCCATTCGAAGTTCCTCCTTGGCACGGACCGTGACTGTCCGAGCAATCAGTATTTTGTACGTCCCTAGTATGATGCACAAACATCAATTAGTCAAGAAAGGTCAAACACAACTCAACCCGTAGACGAGAAGGTATGAACCAACATAGTCACCTGATGCTCGGACATACTATGTCTGGAAAACTTGTAATCAACAAAACCGAGCGGAAGTGTTTCCAACACCAGTATGGACCATCAGAAAGGAGTTTTTTCCTTGAATGCTGCAATGACAGGGAACGCTGCAATAACAGGGCACGCTGAAATGACAGGAACCGCTGAAATCACGGGCGAATCATCTACATCGCAGCATAGAAGCTTGAACCAGAAAACGGCACATACCTCCTCAGCCGAGTGGCAGCCGAACATCGGTAAGCTTGACCGCTACATCCGACTAGCGAGCGGACTCTTTCTCATCGGCAGCTCTGTCTCAAGCCGCAATTCGAGTCTCGGTAGTCGGGCCCTGATGGCACTTGGGGCCATGAAAGTGACCGAGGGCATTCTCGGCTGGTGTCCCGTCATGGAACTGTTCGGGATAAAGGACACTCGCGGCGTTGTTGAATCCCAAAACGAGAACAACATCAGCAATCGGAACAACCAGACGACGAAGTCCAACACAAACCGTGAGATGAAGCATTCCAAAATAGATGACAGCCATCACGGACCAGCGGATGAAATATCTGCTCAGCACCACGGCCAACAGCACGAACATCGTCAGGTAAACGGCAGCCTTGCTTCAATACATCACCAAGGTTCTGATCAGACCAAGGAGAATTCCGGTCGGCATCTGTCATCTCAGCGCCCATTGGACGGAACCACTCGGTCGCAACCGAACGAAGGAGACTACCAGCAAAAAGAACCATCCGGTCACCAAGGCCCACAGTTGGAGTCTTGGAACCGGATGGCTGACTCACGAAACAAGTCCGAGCGCGACGAGGTGGTCGCTGCAATGAACACGTCGTTTCAGTAAATATTTGACCCGCGGTCAGTCTGTGACCCGGGTCACATTTGGCGTGACTTAGTACGTCGTTCGGACGGATTGTGACAGCGTGTGGTCCTCTGCCTTTCGAAAGCGTACGCCAAACTTCCCGTGTCTGGTCTGATACACCTGGACCTCAGTGGGTTGAGTCGTACCGCGAATTCGTTCGTCTGCCTCAATCCACATCACGGCGCAGTACGCTTCAAACTTAGAACCGTAAAGGCCCGCAAAATACACCCAGTTATCCATACAGCACCGCCTCCCCGTGCACGTAGTATGCTCGGGGAGGCGGTTTTCAAAGCTGTTAGACCTTACACGTAAACGCGATCACCACCAATATTCACAACGTTTTCCGGCCCTAAGATGTGTCTGGCGATGGTCATCGATTCCCAGTTGCGGCCGTGATAAGATGCGACCAGCCGTTCGAGAATCTGGACTTGATACCCGGCATCAAAGCAGGCGAACATCGTGGCAAGAACAGCGCCTTCAGAATCAACGCCCGCAATGTGGACCTGCTCAATCCCACGCTCGTCAAACACTGCTTTGGTTTCTGCAGTGAGACCCGAATAGCCGTGCTTCTCCACCGTGACGGCGGATGGATGGCTGACCAGGAGCTCACTCTTTCCTTCTGCTTCCTTGTACACCCAATGAGTTAAAATAATAGCGTCATACTCGTTTGCGGACGAATTTACGTACCGCTGACATAAAGGTGCGATGTAGTCCAGGGTATTGCCGAGAAACTCATTTTGTACATCAAGGACGACTAAAGCCTTCTTCACAGACCTCAATCCCTTCAGCAACGTTTCGGGTTCATCGTACCACCCGTATTTCCAAATGAAAAGGCATCCGAAGTGGCAAACGACTCCTGCTTCTATAGAAGTCATGATTCTGATAAAATATATACATAGTAGAATCCCTGATTCTCAGTGAAGCAACGTAGAATCCCTGATTCTCAGTGAAGCAACACATTTGGTTTCGAAAATTCACAGGATATGGTCTCTCTGCATACGATGATGATACACACAAATTCAGGCTCTGTTGTGCTCCTCAGTATCGGAACGACACACAAGCCTTGGAATGATGCAGAACGCCATGAATGAAACCCTTTGATGAGGGTTTGCTTGATGAATCTTTGATACCTATTATTTCCTTGGTAAGGAGGGGTATTCATGATTGCAAAAGAAGAACTACTCCTACTCAAGACCAAAATCCTTCCACAGGGTGCGGACAGCATTCTTGACTTTCTTGCAGCGCGACACCAGCAGGTCGAGCTGACTCATATTGTTTTGGAAAACGTTCCCCTTTTGATTATCGGACGTCACGGCATGATTGCACGTATTCCGGCCGCCGGGTCTGTTCAGAAAGTCAGTAAGCCGGACGAGATCCTGAGTCGGTTGAGGAGTTTTTTCAATCGACAGGATGTGCTGTACCTGTTTGTGAACCTCCCTGACTTGCCTGTTCCATCAGAAGTCACCGAACTTCTGCGTGAGGTACAGAAACGAGATAATGAAAAAGAACGGCTGCGGCAACAGATTGATGAAGCCCTCTCGGCCCGGGATAAGGAACTATTCATTAGAGCAACCAACGAATTGAACCGCTTACAAAGCGAGCAAAACCAGCCCGTGGTTAAATCTCGTCGATTTCAAATTTAGCCGGGTGCATCGTGGTACAATAGCGGCACAAGGTCAGACTGCGGTTGACCATCTTGTTTCGTTCGGAGGGTAAATGATGGACGACTGGATTCTTTATGATGACACAGAAAACACGTCAACCCGTTATGTTGGATACGCCGGTAATCACAGCCGCTTCGATGTCGCCATCACGACAACCGCACACTTTTACGGTAAGAAGCTGGTCACAGTCATCCAAACCGGACGAACGGCGATCCTCAACGATGATGAAGCAGCTGACGTGGCTTATCTGATGCACGCCTTCCAGATTAGCCGTGAAGATGAAGCTGAAGAGTTATCCGAGTTTTTGACATCGAACCTGTAAGCGCTCCAAAGACCATGACAGCAGGCATCCGTGTCCGGGTGCCTGCGTTGTTGGCTTTTGAATTTTTCACAGGCAGTTTGACGTGCCTGGTTTGGGGCCATTTCATCCCCGCTTCAGGGCTGCTGTGTTCGCATATGATAACATACGAATTCTCTGCCTGTTGCTTTACACATAATTTTCGAGGAAATATGAAGCAGTTCGCTGGTATTCATCGCCTTCCAGCGGCTCGAGCAGGTAATCCGGTGTATCTCCTTCAAGCCTGAACAGCACCACCTCACCGTCCACCTTTTCACGCTGATAGTAAGCCGCATAGAGCTTGCCGTTTAACTCAAAGTAGCTCCCGAGCACATACTCCTCTGCTTCGGCCTCCTCACCTTCTTGAACCTGCACGAAAAAGACCTTGGACAATGTGTCAAGAACACGCTCGACGAACGTCTCCCCGGGGTAATCGAGTGTGACATCAGTCCCGGATTGGGACGCGATTCGAAACAAAAACTTTGCGTCGTCCCGCTCATACGTCAACAGCAATAGATGTACATTTTCGAAGTAAAAGACGAATGGTGTAGTGCCTCGAAAGCGAATATTCAGATCTGAGAATTCCACCTTGCACAGCCTCCCATCATCAAGTGCATAGAAAAACAGCAGGGATTCCCCTGCTGTTCACAATCAGGACCTTGTATCAGACATTATTCGTCTATTTCTTTTGCAAGGGCTCGGTCAAAATTCTCTTTTGTTTCTGACGCGCAGGTCATCAACATCCAAATAACACCAATTGCCGCAACAGCCATTCCAATGAGTCCATTAGTCATTTGCGCGCCCCCCTTTCAGCAAACTAAGGTCCTATGAACAGATTAATCCATCGAACTTGGCGGGTCAAGGAGCGTCACGAAACAGTCACGAACGATGACCTTTCTGCACGATTGATATTCAAGTATAATACAACTAAGCATCATTCATTAAGCAGGATCGATTAAGGAAGATGCAGTAAGGAAGATGCAGTAAGAATGATCCATTAAGCAAGATGCATTGAGGGGTGCATTAAGCACCATGCATGATTCTCAAATCATAGAGAGGAGCAACGACCCGTGAACCGGACACTCGGTATACGCTATGTACTATTCGGACTTTTATTTGTCTTGGTCGCCATTGGGCTAGTTGCCAAGTCTTATGTCATGTTGGCGATACTTGCGGTGGCAGGCATCATCCTCGCTGTCATTGGAGACAGAATTGAAAACCGCCCAACGGACGCATATCGCCAATACAACGAACTACACCACAGAAAGGGTCATAACTGACCCTTTCTTCATGATCTTGGAGGCTGGTATCCTTGAATCAAGGCGAACTTTGGGCCGAAACAGACGAACTTGCGTCACTCATCATGCAATCGCCCGAAATCATTGCGTTTCATGAAGCAGAACGAAACCTGAAGGCGCACGTAAGAGCGACTCAGTTAATGGCTGAACTCAGGCTTCTTCAGGAGCAAATTGGAGATTTCCAGGCTCGAAAGGTTCCACCAAAGCACTATATACATTTACTTCACAACTCTGAATCAATTATGGGCGAACTGGAAAAGATACCGGAAGTCGTCTCCTTTCAACAGTCCCAACAAGAGGTCAATGACCTGCTCCAGCAAGTGACAAGCCGTCTCGCTCAGGCGGTGCTGGCACGCGTTGAAGAGGATGACGATGGCAACCGGGTTTGAGGCCCGGGGCCGCTGCAGACCGGGCGTCTGTAGATTTGATTAGCAGCAACTGGCAGTCTGTTTGGCACATTGACAGGTCTGGCAGGACATGCTATGTTGGACAAGTTATTGTTGCCAGTGGCAGAAAGAAGGGTTATTATGGCGGATCACGATCATGACCACGACCATCATCATGACGACGAGTTTGATGAGGAAGTCATAGTTCTGGAAGATGAGGACGGCCAGGAACACCGGTTTGTTCTCGGCGACGTCATTACCGTTGAAGAGCAGGATTACGCAATTTTGCTCCCAATTGATGACGAGCTTGAAGAGGGTGTTATCTTCCGGATCGACGGTGAAGACGGAGACCAAATGGTGCTCGCGGACATCGACACTGACGAAGAGTGGCAAAAAGTTGTCGATGCCTACAACACTTACATGGATGAGCTGGAAGACGAAGACGAGGAGGAGTAATCCACCTCGTCTTCTTCATTTTGACTACATCGATTGATTCGAATTTCGGTCCTCACTGTCCTTCAACTTCTCTCTCCGATGCCGATACACCCTCCACCAAACGTACAGCCCAACAAGGATGCACAAAATGATGATCGACGGTGTCAGGTAATGCAGAATAATTGGGTGAAACTTCTTCCACAACTGCCCAATATACTTGCCAAGGACGATGAATGTGAACACCCAGAGGACAGCACTGATACTGTTAATGACTGTAAACCGCACAAACGGCATTTCATTAATCCCGGCCAGATAAGGGATCAACACGCGAATCCCCGCGATGAACTTGCCCACGACGAGAATGCCGTACTGATACTTCCCAAACTGTACTTCAGCTGCGTCAAGCCGCTTCTCCGTAATTCCAACAAACCTTCCTACCCGTAAAATCACCAAGCGACCGAGGTATTTGCCTACAAGATAGCCAATTGTTGAACCTACAATGTTGCCAAGCGAGGCCATAATCACGAGGGGCAGCAACGATAACTGCCCGGCGCTCCAGGCAATTCCCGTCAGGGTCAGGGTAGTCTCGGCTGGGAATGGAATCCCGATTACTTCACTCATCAGAATAAAGAACACGCCGATATACCCGTAGTGCTGCAACCAAAAGTGGATATCTAAATTCATTTCATCGTTCCCTTCATCGTTGGGCGCCTGGTTCAAAGATTGCGAGTGTCCACCCACTAGCTATCTCTACTCTACACTCTGAAGGCGGTCCCTATCTACCATCATTTCCAACACAGCCGAATCACCGCGAATGTCCAAGTCGGGATGTACGAAATAGAGGTACTGAGAGGGGGCCTTGTACGCAGATACAAAAAGAACAGCCAAGGTAAACCCTGACTGTTCGGATATGGTGGCGGTGAGTGGATTCGAACCACTGACTCCACGGGTATGAACCGTGTGCTCTGACCAGCTGAGCTACACCGCCATGGCGGAGAGAGAGGGATTCGAACCCTCGAGACGGGTTTAAACCGCCTACACGATTTCCAATCGTGCTCCTTCGGCCAACTCGGACATCTCTCCAAAAGCTCCTTTGCGCTTGTCCTCGCCTAGACAGCGACATCGCTTATATTAACACGACATTACCGCTCCTGCAAGACATAAATGAGACAAACTGCAAAGGAAATTCGTTCCGCGCATGCACACACACCGGCCCGCTCACACATCCATTCCCTTGGGGGAAGGGCGTTTATACAGCGGGACTGGACTCAAGGAATGCGGTATGGAGTACAGAAACTGCCTTTTCCATATCGGATTCGCCGATAATACATGAGACCTTGATTTCAGAGGTACTGACCATCTTTATCTCGATCCCGTTCCCTGCCAGCACCTCAAACATCCGTGCAGCAACACCGGGATTGCTGATCATGCCTGCCCCCACAATGGACACCTTTGCTAGTCCGGTTTCGAGGACCAGATCGCGGAAGCTGAGCTCTTCCTGCATCGCACGCGTCAGCGACAATGTCTTGTCCGCATCGCTCTCGCGCACTGTGAAGGATACATCTGCGTCCACTGTCTGCACGACACTCTGAACGATGACATCGACGTTAACCCCTTCCCGAGCAAGCTTGCCGAAAACGGCCGCTAACCCATGTTTTTGCAGCGACACGCCGATCAAAGCCACCCGAGCTACTTCCCGTTCAAATGCAATGCCCGTAACAACACTCTGCTGCTCTAAGTTTGAAGTCTCAGTCACGTAGGTCCCTTCCTCCTGTGAAAAGCTGCTCTTGACGACAAGCGGCACCTGATATCGTTTCGCATTCTCGACCGCGCGAGGGTGTAAGACTTGCGCACCGAGATTCGCTAATTCCAACATTTCATCGTAGGAGACTTCAGAGAGCTTCCTCGCTGTTTTGACAAGTCGTGGATCTGTGGTGAAGACCCCCGTAACATCCGTATAAATTTCGCAAACGTCTGCATGAAGCATCGCAGCCACAGCAACTGCGGTTGTATCCGAGCCGCCGCGTCCAAGTGTTGTGACGTCTTCACCGGCATAACCCTGAAAACCGGTTATGACAGGCACGACTCCTTCAGAAAGTGCCGTTTGCAACGCTTCTGTGTGAATCGTTGCAATGCGTGCACTGCCGAACACAGGCTCCGTCTCGATTCCGGCCTGCCGCCCCGTAAACGACCGGGCACGGACACCACGCACTTCCAAAGCCATCGACAATAAAGCGGCCGATATCTGTTCCCCAGTTGACAGGAGGGCATCCATTTCACGCGGACTTGGCACTCTGGTCAGCGCACTCGACAATGCCACCAACTCATCTGTGGTGTGCCCCATGGCAGAGACGACAACGGCGACAGATGACCCGTTTGCCACAGTCTCAGCGACCCGGTCAGCAACGGCCTGAATTCGCTCAACAGTCCCAACCGACGTACCACCGTACTTCTGAACAATCAGCAACGTTTCCACTCCCAGGATGGCGTCATGGGGACTCTCTCAACTCTCTTTCTTTCGGTCCCGAGCTACGCCTGATTCTCTCTATCATGTCTATTCTACCTTGCAAGACAAGCTCACACTACGTCAATCTATCCCAAACAGCCTGCAGAGGCAATGCCCCTGCAGGCTGTTGTCCTGCTCATCGATTCGTTTCAAGTGCCGGCAAGGCGCTGCTTGGCAAGCTCCAGTTGGACGGCAACTGCACTCGAAGCCGTTCCCCCGCGAGCCTGCCTTGCCTCCACAACGTGAGCGGGTTCGAGTTTCGTGTAAATGTCTTCTTCAAACAAGGGATTGACGGACTTATACAAGTCAAGACTAAGACCAGCCAAGTTTGTTCCGCGGGTGATGGCTTCTAGAACCAAGCGTCCGACGACTGCGTGCGCGTCCCGAAAGGGCAAGCCTTTTGCAGCGAGATAATCCGCCAGGTCTGTGGCGTTCGAGAAATCGTGATCGAAAGCATGGGACAAACGCTCCCGCTTCATCGACAAGGTCCGAATCATACCCGCAAACAGGCGCAGTGCGGGCAATACGGTATCCACAGCGTCAAATACGCCCTCCTTGTCCTCCTGCAAATCCTTGTTATAAGCGAGTGGAAGCCCTTTAAGGATGGTAAGCAGCCCCATCAGATGTCCGTAGACGCGGCCTGTCTTGCCTCGTACAACCTCAGCCACGTCAGGGTTCTTCTTCTGCGGCATCATACTCGATCCGGTGCAATAGGCATCCGCTAACTCAACCCAGCCAAATTCCTCGCTCGACCAGAGGATGATCTCTTCAGACAATCGGGACAGGTGCATCATCAGCGTTGACAAGGCACTGACGAACTCAATTACGTAATCCCGGTCAGATACAGCATCGAGGGAGTTTTCATAGAGGGCTGCAAATCCCAGCTGTTCACGCACAAAATCCCGATCGATGGGAAACGTCGTCCCCGCAAGAGCCCCAGCCCCAAGCGGCATCCAATCCGCACGTTTCATCGCGTCTAGAAGTCGACCCTTGTCCCGTTCAAGCATCCAAAAGTAGGCCAAAAGATGATGTGAAAACAGGATCGGCTGGGCGCGCTGCAGGTGCGTGTATCCTGGCACAATGACATCGATATTGCGTTGTGCCGTTTCCACGAGGGCCCCTTGCAGGTCTCGGACGGCCTCCTCCACAAGCGCAATCGCCTGCTTAACAAACAGATGCATGTCAAGAGCCACTTGATCATTGCGGCTGCGCGCTGTGTGCAGTTTCCCTGCGACCACGCCGACCCGCTCGTGCAACAGACGTTCCACGTTCATATGAACGTCCTCGTCATCAATGGAAAAACTGAGCCTGCCAGCTTCGTAATCGGCCTTGAGGCCGGACAGCCCGGAAATCAGCTGATCGGCCTCCTCACGCGTCAGGATGCCCACTCGCGCAAGCATCCGTGCGTGTGCCATGCTCCCTTCCACATCGAACGGAAACAGACGATGATCAAACCCAATTGATGCTGTGTATTCAAGTGCAAGTTGATTTAATTCTTGTGTAAAGCGGCCACCCCAAAGCTTCAACTGTTGACCTCCTCAAGGACGTGTGCGGTGACATCGGAAAAAGAAGTTGCAGATACTGGCCCTTCTTTTGGGCCAGTCTGTTTCTGTACTTCGGCGTAAACAGTGGTTGGAAGACCCCACAAGGAAATAAACCCAACCGCGTCGTTGTGGTTGAAGGAGTCGCCGGTCGAGTATGTTGCCAGGTCGTGGCGATACAGCGAATAGGCTGACTTCCGACCAACCACTTGAAAGTGCCCTTTATAAAGTTTTACACGCACATCGCCGGTGACATGTTTTTGCGTCTCGCAAACGAAAGCGTCGAGCGCTTGTTTCAGCGGAGAGAACCACAACCCATTATAAATGAGTTTACTGTACTCAAGCTCGATACCGGCTTTAAACTGTGCTACTTCTCGCGTCAGAGTCAATCCCTCGAGTTCCTTATGTGCGCTTACCAGGACGATTCCTGCGGGAGACTCGTACAGTTCACGAGACTTAATGCCAACCAGTCGATTCTCCACGTGATCAATCCGGCCAACCCCATGCTTGCCGGCAATTCTATTCAGTTCTCCAATCAGTTCATGAAACTGCATGACGTGACCATTCACGGCAACAGGGACACCTTCATCAAAGGTGATCTCGATGTACTCAGGCTCGTCGGGAGCTGCCTCAGGGTCACTCGTCCACTGAAAAGCGTCCGCAGGTGCCTCTACCCACGGGTCTTCCAGCATACCGCACTCGATTGCACGTCCCCACAGGTTGGCATCGATACTGTACGGGCTGGCCTGCGTGATGGGAATCGGGATACCATTTTGTTTCGCGTATTCAATTTCCTGATCGCGTGTCCAACTCCATTCACGCACCGGTGCCACCACTTTGAGGTCCGGGTTGAGGGACTTAACGGAGACCTCAAAGCGAACCTGATCATTGCCCTTGCCAGTACAACCGTGCGCAACCGCCACAGCGCCTTCCTTGGCCGCAACCTCGACCAATAGCTGCGAAATGAGCGGTCGCGACAGCGCCGACGCCAGCGGATACTTGCCTTCATAGAGAGCGTTTGCCAACAGTGCCGGTCGAATGAATTCCTTTGCAAAGCGACCAACGGCGTCCATGCGGTACGACTTTGTTGCCCCAACGGCCAGCGCCTTCTTTTGGACAAAGTCCAGGTCCTGACCTTCGCCCACATCCACGCACATGGCGATAACCTCGTAACCGAACGTCTCTCTTAACCAAGCGATTGCAACGGAGGTATCCAGTCCTCCGGAATAGGCCAATACGAGTTTCTGACTCACGCGAGCCCCTCCCCAAATGCGTCTGAATCTGCCATTAGAGCGGCCAAAACGGCCTTTTGTGTATGCAGACGGTTCTCCGCTTCATCAAATACCACAGAGTGCGACCCGTCGATAATCTCGGCCGTCACTTCTTCTCCGCGATGTGCCGGGAGGCAGTGCAAGAATAAATAGTCCTTCGCCGCAAGTCCGGCTAAAGTTTGATTGACTTGATAGTCCTGGAACAAAAGCTTTCGTTCTTCTGCCTCGCTCTCTTCCCCCATGCTGGCCCACACGTCCGTAGTCAGGACATCTGCGCCATCTACAGCACGGAGCGGATCGGTCGTAATCAAGAGCTCAGTGTGATTGGCCATCGCTTCGCGCTTCGCCGCTTCCACAATCGCCTGATCCGGCAGGAATCCGGTGGGGCTGGCAATTCGAATGTTCATACCGAGTTTTGGTGCAATTTGCAGCCACGAGTGTGCCATATTGTTTCCGTCCCCGATATACGCGACCGTTACGCCCTCTAAATGACCCTTGTGCTCAAGAATTGTCAGTGCATCTGCGAGCAGCTGACAAGGATGATGTTCATCCGTCAATCCGTTGATAACCGGCACCTCGGCGTGTTCGGCAAGTTCTTTTACCGTGTCATGCGCGAACGTGCGGATCATGATGCCATCCACGTAACGAGACAACACTTGCGCCGTGTCGGAAATCGGTTCTCCGCGCCCCATTTGCGTCGTGCCACTGCTCATGAACAAGCCGTGTCCGCCGAGTTGGACCATGCCGACTTCAAAAGACACCCGCGTGCGAGTTGAGGCTTTCTCGAAGACCATCGCCAGAGTCTTGCCCGCCAGCAAATGATGCGTAAAGCCCGTTTTCTGCGCCTCTTTCAAGACAACAGAGAGTTCTATCAACGCAGTTAATTCTTCTGAGCTATAGTCACTAAAATCCAGCAAGTCACGCCCATGCAAAAGGCTGTGTGCTTTCATTAAGGCTGTCTGCAAGCGAACGGACAAATAACCCTTGCCGAGCGGAGGAACCATGTTCTTGACTCTTTGACTCATTACGTGAATGCTCAACTCTTGACCCCTCCCGTTACTCAGTGTGCAACGTGACTCACGGGACGCTGCTATGTATTATTATACATACACGCGTATGAATATCAAGAATAGACTTGATTGATTTTTACGGGCAGAAGGACAGGCAATGTGGACAAATGGTATGAATCCTCAACGCTCGGCGAATTGAGCGTTCTTTTGGCAGAGCCAACAGAGTGAATCAAAATCCAGAGACAGAGAGAGCGCGCCAATGTGGCGCGCTCTCAAACCAAACGGATCGTCGCGGATCTACTCCGTTGCGATATGAGGAGTTACTCAGTCGCGATATCTTGGTCGGTCTGACCGGACGACGGACGGATCATTCGGAAATGCTCGCTTGGGTTTTTCAGCAATGGAACGATCTCCTGGGCCGCATCGTTCTGTCCGCTTTGCCGCAATTCGCGGTGATACGCCCACAACAAGTCTGTCACATCGAGTTCGCCCTGTGCATCCAGGATACTGAGTCTGACCTTGGCACCTTTTGCAATCCGCTTGCGAAGCGCTTGCTCCGTTAAACCGAGTGAAGGTGCATAGCGAACGTATACGCTGCCGCCTGTCATTCCAGAACACATCCACGGCCCTGGGTCTCCAAGGACAACCGCTCGACCTGCTGTCATGTACTCAAAGGCAAACCCTTTGAGATTACTCCTTGCACCAACCCAACCGAGCGTATCGTCAAGCGGAGCCTTGACCTGTCCGCCGATGACCAAGTCCGCTCCGGAAAGGCGAATTCCCGCCCTGGCGTCTGCGTTTCCCTGAACAATGATGAGCCCGTGCTGCGCTCCATAAGCAAGGCCCTTGCCAACGGAACCACCGACCCAATTGCCGTTTGCTCCGCGGGTTTTTAGGACCACAACGCGGCCGCCAATCGAACATTTTGCTGTTCCATCCTGAGCCCCGCCGTGTGCAACAGTGTACTGCCCCTGAAGGTGATACGCAGCGAACCCTGCACCTGCGACATCGGGGTGTTCCAGCACCTCTCGTGCATCCGCCTTGGCGCCACTCCTTGCCAGTTCGCCGCTCTGCCAGGTCCCAACGACACGCTCAACCGGCCGAATCGATGGGATATCGCCAGGTTTTCCCGCTTTCAGAGGAGCCATGGGTGCTGTGAAACGGCTGCCACGTGCGGTTTTCCAGGGTGTCAAACTCGAAGGACCTGCGATACTGTTTTCACCAACTGCCCGCGAGAGACTGCTCACCTCGGCTTCGACTATGATGCCTGAAGCAAACGCCGACTCTCGATACTCAACATGCGTACCAGACCCAGAGTACTGCTCATCAAAATGCACGATGCTCGACAAATCGATTCGGTCGTGGCCAGACAACTGTTCCAAGAGATCACGTCGACCGACAAGGTCCTGCGTTCTGACTGCACCCAGTAAGGCAGTGAGCTCACGAATGTGCTCCCCAACCGCTGTGAAGAAGCGCTGTAAGTTCTCAACCGCTGTGTCGAACTCCCGCGGCGTGAATTTGGCCACACCCTTCTCGGCAGCCTCCTCCATCGTGGTCATCTGCGTCGCAATCCCTACGTGGCATGTATCCTTGTGACACGCGCGACAGATTGTGCACCCGAGTGCAACCATGGCCATTGTCCCGAATCCAACTCGATTGGCCCCAAGCAGGATGGCCTTCATCGCATCTACGCCGGATTTCATGCCGCCATCCGCCCAGATTTCGGCGAGATGACGAATGCCCGCCTCCGATAGCGCCGTGTGGACTTTGTGAATGCCAATCTCGACAGGCAACCCGACACGCCGCAGGGCGTGTGCTCTTGCGGCACCTGTGCCTCCGTCGAAGCCGCTGAGTTCGACAATATCTGCACCGGCTTTGACAATGCCAATAGCGATGGTCCCGATGTTCGGTACGACCGGCACCTTAACCGCGATGCGGGCTGTGGGGTTCACTGCACGCAGTTCGTAGATCACTTGCGCCAAGTCTTCAATGGAATAAATGTCGTGATTGTTCGATGGTGAAATCAGGTCAATCCCTGGTGCCGCATTGCGAGCGTTCGCCACCAGTTCAGTCACCTTGGACCCTGGCAAGTGACCGCCTTCTCCAGGCTTGGCACCCTGACCAATCTTGATTTCTAGTACATATGCCCCGTTGCAGAGCTCCGCGTTGACGCCAAACCGTCCCGATGCGACTTGACGTCCGCGGTTCTTGGGGTAGGTATTCAAAATGTCCTTAATTTCGCCGCCCTCACCGTTCATTGCGACAATGTTCATCCGATAAGCAGCTTCTGCATACGCACGATAGGCTGTTTCGCCTTGTGACCCGAATGACATCGAGCTGATGAGAATGGGATAGCTATGACCGTCAATCGTCGTATCCACATTCTCGGGCTGTACATCGGATTTCTCTGGAAGCTTAATGCCGAGCAAGTGTTTCAGATTGACGGGGTTATCCTGTTCGAACGAGGCCAGTCGTTCGTAATATTCGTGATAGGAGATACCGCCTTCTGCGACTGCCCCGGCCGCTTTCCAAATGCGCGGATAGATTTGAAACACGCGCAGTTTCATCGCTGCCCGCTCATCTGCTTCGTCGTACAACTCCTGACGACGGATGGCGTTTTGGTCCAGAATTTCCAACGTACACCCGGAGCGCTCAGAGCCGTAGAAACAAGGCACGCCGAGAACGTCAGCTACTTCCTTTGAAAGTCCGATGGCGGAGAACAATCGCTCATACCCGCGCAACTCATGAATGCCGATGGTAGAGATGACTTTTTCAATTCCCTTGCAGAGTGCGGCGTACATGTTCTCGACACCGGTGACACCCGCTTTTTCGGCAGCCAACTCCCACATCAGATACGGCACAACCCCCTCAGCACCAAGCCCCACGGCAACCATGATGTCGTGAAGGTTGCGAATGCCTGCACTGCGGACAATAATGCTCGTTCTGCGCCGCAGGTGTTCAGCACCACAGTCCTTACCGGGCGAGCGCTGCAGAGCTTTGTGAACCGCAGCCAGTGCCAGAAACGGATCGAGGTGCATTCCGCGTGAGAACTGCAGACGGTCATCGAGCACGATGGCATGAGCACCCGCTTGTACGGCTTCTACTGCAATTCTGCGTAGACGTGACAGAGCTGCCTCAGTGGATTCCCCTTTCTGACGATGAATCAGAATCTCTGCCGTGCCGTTCGGCGTTGTGTGCAGTCCTGCAAGCGCTTCTTCATAGGTCATCGTGCCATAGCGATTGGCCAAAGTCTGAATCGCCTCACGCGGGACATCAAGGGACTCAGGGAGCCAGTCAAACAAAAGCGGTGACTGGAGTTCGAGTCGAGGCGCATCGTGATAAACACCGTCCATCGACGGACGCTTGCCGACAATCATACGCGTACTGAAGTGTTCAATCTCACGTTCTCTGTCAATCGCCGGGTTGGTGACTACGGCAACCGTCTCTTGGAGGTAATCCGACAACAACGTCAGTCCTGTATCGAGTGCGGCCATTGGGCCGTCATACCCAATCGAGCGAATCGGCTCTGCGCCTGTGTTCACTTCTGCCTCGAGCTGCTTTACGTCATCCTCGCGCCACCCAAAGGCCGCTGCCCGGACCATTGCGCTCCGTTTTTGATTCCAATACGGCGATGCTACGTCCCTCTCTTCATAGGACCCTGCAAAATGAATGGTACGTCGTTCACCTGTCAGTGAATACCGCTTCTTCGCACGGCTCAAAACCTCACGCTGGAGCTGTGGGTAGCTGAGAAGCCGCACACCGCCTTCGGCCATCTGGATGCCAATTTTCTCACCAGGGGCAAGCGGCTGCGGATCTGCCGCCCAAGTGTTTGGCGGAACGATACCTTGTTCTGACGAGAAACAGTAAAACTCAGGCGTCTTGATGAGCCACATCGGACGGAGGCCGAGGGCATCGACGGCAAACACAGCCTCTTTCCCCGCACGCATCATTACCGCCGCCGGCCCCTGCGAGAACGGTCCCCACATGGCACGGTAGAACATGTATAAATCAGCCAGGTCCGACTGCATCTGTTTGATCTCGTTGACAATCGGCGGAAACAACATTTCCGCAGTTTCGAACAATGTCCACCCACGCTCTTCCGTCAGGGATTCGACGACTTCACTGACCATCTGTGAGTCACTGGAGTCCGGATTCAGGGTCATTCCTGCCATCCCAGCTTCGGAATAGAACCGTGCAATCGTATTGATTTCCCCGTTATGACCGAGCGTTGCAAAGGGTTGGACACGAGAAAAGGTTGTCTGTGTATTGGTTGAATACCGGGTGTGAGCCATAACGAAACAGCTCTCAAAGCGCGGGTTTTGCAAATCCCCGTAGTACGCAATCAGCGTATCCCCATCGCCCACAACCTTATAAACGACGATATCTGTGCTGCAGGAGGCAACGTGAACCCCAGGCGTTTGTTCAAGGAAACGTTTCACCTGCATCAGGTTTTTGGAGCCTGCCTCAAAAGCTGCTTGGTAAAACACAGGTTTCTCGCGACTAGCCGACGGGCCAAGCGCACCGTTGAAGGTCTCCCCTTGTCGCACAAGGAGAACGTTCGCCGAAGCCTCTTCAAGACGGCGAGCGAGCGTTTGTGCGGTGAACTCTGACTGACGACTGTCGTGCAGTACGTGAACGACGGCAAATGTGTCATTACGGACAACACTCGCATCAATCCCTGCTTCATTGAGCCAATCAGCCCACAATCCACGCGGGATATCCAGCATCAGTCCGCACCCATCGCCTTCCTCCGCAACGTAGCCGGCGCGGTGCTTCATAGCTTTGAGCGCGTCAACCCCCATCCGAATCGGTTTGTGACTCGCAATTCCTTGTCTGTGAACACATGAAAAGATTCCACAAGCGTCTTGTTCACGGTCCATAAGCATGGTGAACGCGTTCAAATCCAACTACGTCACTTCCTTTCAATAAGTGAGGTGTGTTGCGTGATCGACCGAAACAAATTAATTTTAGAAAGAATATACGACATGTTGAATATAAATACAACATGTGATATAACATCACTCATAATGCTACGAACCGACAGGAGGCTGCGAATCATGCGGATCCGTAAGGCAACAGTCGAGGACGTTGATCCCATTCAAGAATTGATTCAACAGTATGCAGCCATCGGATTGATGCTCCCGAGAACTGCAAAATCGCTCTATGAACACCTTCAAAACTTCACAGTCGCGGAGCACGACGGCATAATTGTCGGAACAGTGGGACTGCACGTTTTGTGGAAAGACCTCGCTGAGGTTCGCTCACTCGCCGTCTCAGATACCTGCCACGGCCAGGGCATTGGGCGAAAATTAGTAGAACATGCTGTGCATGAGGCGGAAACGCTCGGGATTGAGCAAGTGCTGTCATTGACGTATCAGACAGACTTCTTTACCAAACTTGGATTTGAAGTTGTGCAGAGAGATACACTGCCGCGAAAGGTATGGAAAGATTGCGTCATTTGCAAAAAGTTCGATCGCTGTGACGAAATCGCTATGATATATTATACACAATCTTTCATGAAAGTGCAGCCTTTAGTGGAAATAGACACCTCTTCGTAACAAATTTTATACGAGATACCACAGCGTTGGGAACCCATCCCATCCGTATGACACCCCATTCGTCCATGAAACAAGGAACCAGCGATGACTGCCGGTTCCTTGTTATGTCTGTATATTTATGTTGATATCAGAATTGCGACATAACGAATGAAAATTCGAGAACTCCATCAGACAAGGTCAGACAAGGACGGTTTCATGACCGCAAGCGGCGGACCATCTCATCGACGTGTGTTTTTTCAACAATCAGTGGTGGAACCAGCCGCACGCGCGTATCGGCTACCGCGGTCAGGAGAACCCCGTTCGTTGCCGCATTCAGGACGAACGCCTTGGCATTTTCCACTGTCATACCAAGCATCAGTCCCAGTCCTGACACTTCCCTACCAAACTCCTCAAGCGCCGTCCGCAGATACGCACCGACATCCTGTACATGTTCGAGAAACGACGGCTCAGATACAACTTCGGTCACCGTTAAGCCTGCGGCCATTGCAAGGGGATTGCCGCCGAACGTAGTACCGTGCGATCCGGGTGTGAAGGCCTCTGCCACCTCTTTTGAAGCCAGAACGGCACCGATCGGCACACCACCGCCAAGACCCTTGGCCATTGTGACGATATCCGGCTTCAATCCCAGCTGTTGGTAAGCCAAAAAGCTGCCGCACCGGCCAACCCCTGTCTGCACCTCATCAATGATAAACAGGGCGCCTGTCTCCTTACATCGCGCGTTAATTTCCTCGAGCACACTACGTGGAACAACGTTGACGCCGCCTTCCCCCTGCACAATTTCTACGATACATGCAGCAGTATTCTCTCCAATGAGTTCAACCGCACTGTGGTAGTCTCGCGGCGTGACACACCCTGGAATAAGCGGCTGGTAGCCCTCGTGATAAGCCGGTTTCGGCGTAATTGAAAGAGACCCCATCGTCCTTCCGTGAAACGCCTTTGGCAGGGAAACAATCTCCCGGCGTTGCTCCGCTCCGTTTCGATACGCATAGCGCCGCGCCAGTTTGATAGCCGCTTCGTTCGCCTCCGTGCCTGAGTTACAGAAAAACACTCGGTCCATGCCAGACAGTGCCTGAAGTCGTAAAGCGAGCTGTTCCTGCCAGGGCGTTCGGTACAAGTTTGAACAGTGGATCAGTGTTGCCACCTGTTCCTGCAGCCTAGCGACAAGTTTCGGATGCGCGTGTCCAAGCGCAGAAACAGCAATGCCGGCAGTAAAATCGAGGTACTGCTTACCTGCATCGTCGTACACATAAACCCCTTCACCGCGCACGAGCGAAATGGTGCGCTCACCATAGTTGTTCATCAGTGCAGATGCGGCTTGTTCTGTTACACTCATGTTCCTTCCCCCTCTACCTTCAAACGGTCTGTCGATCAGTTGGCTCATGGGCGTTGAAGACTCCCCTCCCCGTCATCGCGAAGAGACCTCGTCCACCATCAGTCATGGATACTCGTCCGCAACACACACGTACCAAGCGCAGCAGTCCGCACTGTGCTCATTCCCGCTCCGATATTTGCTGCAACGGCCCAAGCCGCAGCATCCTGGTTTCCGCCGTGAATCACAAACGCTGCTTCGGCGCCCGCCTGTAAGGCCTCCAACACTGCAGTGACCTTCGGGCGCATGCCACCTTCAAACCGACCCGCAACAAGTCCTTGTGACAAGACCGTATCCGTGGCATAGTCGATCCGCTGACGGGTACTGTAGTCGGAATAAATCCCCTCTACGTCGGTGAAAAACACTACCCGCTCAGCTGTCAGAGCCCTGGCAATCGCACTCGCCGACAAGTCGGCATTGACGTTACAGGACAGACCCGTCGCTTGTTCCGTGGCGACCGGCGCAATCACAGGCACATTTCCTGCAGCCAGGGCGGCTGATACACCCGTTGTATCCACGCTGGTGACGACGGAGGTTCGGCCCATGTCTGGCAACGGCGCTGCATAAAGCCCGTTTTCAGCACGCAAGAGACGCCTTGTTGGGATACCAACTGCCCCCAAACCCACGGCAATCTCAGCATTGACCTCTTCGCATAAGACCCGTTCGACAATCGGCATCACGGCGGCCGGCGTGAGGCGTTGTCCGCCCACAAACGGAAGCTGGGCACCGATCTCCGCCAACGCTTCTGTAATACGCGGCCCGCCCCCATGCACAATGACCGGACTCTTTCCAGCCGCAACCGCGGTCTGTACTGCAGTAATCAGACTCTCTATGGCTGTGTCTTTCAGCGATCCGCCAACCTTGAGTACAACAACAGGTTTCATACTCGTTTCACCGACCCTTCCCTTCTTACGAAGCAAACTTACGGCGAGGCAAAGTTACTGTGAGGTAACCTTGAGGTAACCTTACGGTGAGGCAAACTTACGGCGCAAACCCGAACGGCGACAAGCCAGCCGTTGGAGGAAACGCGTACATTAAATTAAGGTTCTGTACAGCCTGGCCTGCGGCCCCTTTGACGAGATTATCGAGGGCAGAAAAAACCATCAAGGTATGGGTGCGTTCGTCCAGGTGCACTTGCAAGTGACAACTGTTCGAACCTCGAACTGACTTGAGCTGCGGGACCACGCCTTCTGGCAACAGATGCACATAAGGCTCATCGCCATATGCTGCTTGATATATCTCACGAACCGAAGCGATCGATGCAAGTTCGGGCCATCGAACGTACGCACACGCATAAATCCCTCTCGTGATGGGCAGCAACTGGGTTGTCAATAAAAGTTTCGTTCCATTGCCAAGCTGCTGTTCCACCTCTGGGGTGTGCTGGTGCTGTCCAATTTTGTAGGGAACGAAGTTGTCCGCGAGCTGTGCAAGCTGATTTTCAAATTTTGGACTGCGTCCCGCACCGGACACGCCGGACTTTGCATCTACGGTGACCAACTGACCTTGCAGGAGACCCGCCTTTGCGAGCGGCAGTAAACCTAACAAGATGGCTGTCGCATAACATCCTGGGTTGGAAACCAGCGTCGCTTGCGAAATCTCCTCTCGGTTCCACTCACTGAGGCCATAGACCGCACTGTCGAGGTATCTTTTCGGAGCCGGACTCTTTCCGTACCACTCTCTGTACGCCTCCGCATTCAAACGGAGGTCTCCTGATAAATCGATGACCTTTAATCCGCCGCCCCAGAGTTCTCCGGCAATTCGGCCCGCTGCACCGGACGGCAAAGCAACAAATGCAACTTCACAAGCCCGAACACAGTCCTCTTGCCGATAGCCCACAATGGACGGCAGTACAGTGCCCGTTACC
The DNA here is from genome assembly GCF_001399675.1 of Paenalicyclobacillus ferrooxydans. Taxonomy (GTDB): domain Bacteria; phylum Bacillota; class Bacilli; order Alicyclobacillales; family Alicyclobacillaceae; genus Alicyclobacillus_B; species Alicyclobacillus_B ferrooxydans. The sequence goes on along the minus strand of NZ_LJCO01000011.1, from coordinate 104,882 downwards.
TGAGGCAACAAATCCGCGGTTTCCCCTGCATCGCTGGTGGCTGCCAGATACGTCAGCTCGACACCAGGGTGACTGAGCAGCAGGCGAATCAGTTCCTGGCCTGAATAGCCGGTGGCACCCACGATACCGACCCGAATCTTCTCCGTCATCTGCATGTATAAACATCCTCGTGTTTGTATTTTAATTCAGTATAACTCAGAGGTTAAGGTTTGTCATTCACAGAAATACCTCTGTCGTTTGTCCTGCGCCTATGCATACAATCGCCCGGAAGTTCCTCGAGATATTCCGCAAATGTCCGTATCATCAGGCATTTGTCCTATCATTTGATGAGGTATCTCAGGAGGAGGGATGAAAGATGTACGGTGTTTTCGGTGGTTACACGCGATGGGCGGTAGTGTTCCTGATCATCTTTGTGTTGTTCTTCTTGCTTGTGCCTGGATACATGGGGGCACCAATGGCCGCGCCTGGTGTAGCAGTCACCGCCTATACAACTCACCATCATATGGGGATGGGCGGCGTGAACATGATGGGCGGCTACGGGTACGAAAGCCCAAGCAGTCCGTGACAACACTAGCTTCACCAACGTGACACGACTTGCCTGACTAAATTGGCGAAAATGGTTTGAATGCGTCAGCGAGGGCCCTTCGGGGCCCTCGCTGCACCTGTGTGTAAGATGTCATCCAAAACTTATGACCACACTCAGACAAAGATACCTACTTGGTATTTGCAGGGCTCCGTACACGAGAGTACGATGTGGAAAAAGGAGGTCCCCTCATGTTTCAAAACCCGTCGAACGAGAAACTGAAAGACATCCTTCAGTCAGCGAAGTCCATTGCAGTTGTCGGTCTGTCCAACAACAAATCCCGAGACAGTTATGCAGTTGCAGAGGAACTGCAAAAACTGGGGTATCGCATCATACCCGTCAATCCGAACCTGACTGAGGTTCTCGGCGAAAAATGCTACCCTTCCATCTCAGATATTGCCGAGCCCGTCGATATCATCGATGTTTTTCGCAAAAGTGACGCCCTTCCGGATGTGGTTCGCGAAGCCGCGAAGACATCGACCCCCGTCATTTGGGCGCAGCTTGGCGTCTACAATGAAGAAGCGGCAAGGATTGCTGAGGCTGCAAACAAGACCCTGGTCATGGACCTCTGTATCAAAGTCATGCACAGACGATTGATCTGACCAAGACATCAAGTCATGTTTGAGTGATAGGTCTTGCGGCCGCGAATGGCATAATACAACACCAACAACAACAGCCAAATCAGACCAGACCAAACGGAGACCCGTGTGTAGGGAGAGGTGATGATCGCGATAAACGAGATCACAAGCAGAATCAGACCCACGATGGGCAATGTCGGCCACCATGGCATCGGCATCGCCACGCTTGCACCGGCTCTTCTGGCCTTCGACCGGTAGACAAGCTCGGACACTAAAATAACGCCCCATGTCCACAGGGACGCAAAAGCCGATGCACTGGTGATCCAGATGTATACATAGTTTGGAGCCAAATACGTGATGAGGGTGCCTATCGAGATCATCAGTGCGGTCAGCCAGACCGCACCGTGTGGCACCTGGTTGCGATTCAGGCGAGCGAGGCGACTGTTCGGCTTGCTTTCGGCCGACATACTGTAGAGCATGCGGCTGCCCCCATACAGTCCTGTGTTACACGATGAGAGGCCTGATAGGATAATGATGAGGTTCACAACTGTGGCAGCAACTGGAATTCCAACTTTAGCAAACAAGAGTACGTACGGACTTCCGCTGTGCGACGTAAGATAGGTCCAGGGAAACGCGCTGAGCATAATCAATACGGAACCAATGTACAAAACAAGGATTCGAAAAGTGACAGCTCGAAATGCCTTCGTAATGTTCTTGACCGGGTTCTTCGTCTCCCCCGCTTCAACCGCAAGGGTCTCAATTCCGCTGTACGCTTGCACCACCAATGACAAGGAAGCAAACACCCCGGCCCAACCGCTCGGCATGAACCCGCCGTAGGACCAGAGAGACGAAATCCCAACGGCATGCCCGTGGTTAAAAACACCGGTGATCATCATCAAGAGGCCGAAGACCATGAACAATACAACAGCGAAGACCTTCAATACTGCAAACCAGTATTCAAGCTCTCCAAACACCTTGACGGCCAACAAGTTCGATATCGTAAACAGAATGAGCGCTACAAATCCCGGTATCCATGGCGGAAAATTTGGGAACCAAAACTGCAGCAGTTTACCGATGGCAGCCAATTCCGACATGACCGTCGCTGTCCAGAAAAACCACCACATCCAACCCGTCACAAAACCAACACCGCGTCCGAGGTGCGTTTCGGCGTACTCACGAAACGAACCGGACACCGGCCGGTCGACGGTCATTTCCCCGAGGGCCCGCATGACAATCCCCGCGATGGCACCACAGATGATAAACCCAATGAGAACGGCAGGTCCTGCAATCTTCACCGATAGTGAAGCCCCGTAAAACAATCCGACACCAATGACTCCGCCAATCGCCAACATCTGAATCTGGCGACTGTTTAAAGCACGCCTCAGCCCCTTGTTTCCTGCACCTTCCGGTCTACTGCCTGATTCCACCAACGGACCCCTCCCAATTATGGCTCGAGTTCGTTGGTCTGGATAAACCTCCGGCGTAACCAGGATTTAACCAGACCGTAGATCAGTTTATGCAGGACGCTGTCGATTTTTCTTTGGACGGCTACCAAAATTTCGAATAGCCCGCTGGCAAAGCCAAGTTCGTATCGACCCCTGCACTGCATGCGTTCCCATTTTCACCGAACTGCCAAACCTCTACGGTTGCGGGACACGTTGGCACAGCAGGGTTCCACGCCGGAGCTTTCGACTTCGATGTGACTCCCGGTTCCCGTTCATTGCTCCAGATGATGGTCTGCTTCATAGCGCTGTTCGCCGAAAGAGCGGCGCAATACGCCGAGTTGAACGATCCGGTCACAGGGTTCGCGTAGATACCAGGCAGATAAGGAGACTGAAGTATGGTTTCTACGTACCCTTCAATCCAGGCTGAATCAACCGCGTACGTCACTTCCACATCCGCGAACAACGCAGTCCCATTCGGTACACCGAGTGCCTTCGCCGCAGCAATCGCCATATGAGCGTCCTGTTGGCCGTTCGACAACCCAGTTGCTTGACTAAACCCATTGAAGATTGGCAGTATCTTCACGCCTTTGCTGTGCAGGAAGGACACCTCAGAACTGGTCAGCCCGTCACTCACGCCGGAAACACGTGTCAGGTAGCGTCCCCAGAAGTCCGGTTTTCCGTATTGTGAGACAACACAATCGTAAAATGTGGACGTAACTTGTGCTGCTGAATCGACACCGTAGTAGGGTCCGGTGTGCCCTCCTGATGAAGAACCTCCGGTTCCTGCAGATGTCAGCAACAGCGGGTTTGGCAGGTTCGGCGACCCGACGCAACGCTCTGCTGGTGTCAGCACCTTCGGGACAGTTGTGAAGGCCGTCGGTGTTCGACCCGTCACCGCGTAATAAACACGCGCAGATGCAATCTGCAGCGTGTCAAGGGCGGACACACCTGCAGCGTTCACAAAGTAGTTTGCGCCGGGCATGGTGTCGAGCGGGGTATTGATCATGATGAAGGGGGTGTGTCCACCGGGTTGGTTGGCCGGATTGCTCCAGCCGCAGGGGTTGTAGTAGAGGGCGTTCACTGCAGCACCCCCCACAGCAATCACCATCTTTTGCCCGCTGGCAACGGCGTTCCACGCGGTTGTGAAATCCCCCATGATTTGACTGTGCGAAATGCCTGACATCGCCGCGGCTCCGAGAGCAATCTGAAAATCGTGCTGACCAGCTGCGTAAAGCATGATTTTGGTTGAGTCGAGAGGCATCTCCATGATCACTCCTTTCGGGTATTTTTCAAGACGAACCTCATCCGACAGAAATCACTACATTACTTTCTGCGCCAGGGGCACATTCGTGAATCGGCGTCAGAAGCTTTGGCAGTGGCTGCATGTCATACGGATATGTCCCGTGCAGTGCATAGTACGACAGGACCGCTGCCGCAAGATAGGTGTCCTGGGCCAGATAGCCCGCTGCGTTGACAAAGTGGTTTGGCCCTGGCAACGTGTCCGTTGGTGCTGCAATTGTGGTAAACGGAGTTTCTCCAGCGCCAGTTCCTGCGGGATTACTCCAGCCGCACGGATTGGACGCCAGCGCGTAAAGTGCTGCACCCCCAACAGCAATGACAAGGTGTTGACCTGCCGTCAACGTAACCCACGCGGCATTGTAATTTCCTGTAACCTGAGAAATCGGGATCTCGTTGGCTGCTGCTGCCCCGAGTGCGATTTGAAAGTCGTGCGCAGTTGCTGCGTAAAGCAGGATTTGTTGTGGCTGTAGGCTCAATGGTCGATCCTCCATTTCGTCAATAGACATGAAAGAGAAGTTGTAAAGCGCCTCACCTAACAGTCAGTGCAAGAAGCTCCGGAAACGAGTGGACGAATGCTGATATTGTTCGTAAGAAATTTGTCGAATTGCGCAGAATAACGGCAGGGATTTTTCAGGATTGGGCGAACATCTACGATTGTGTTAAATCTGCCTTGGCGGTAAATACCTCTGAAGGCATCAGTTCTCATCAGAAGCAACAGTTCTCAAAGGGAGGTTTTTTTGTGCACAGAAAGATAATGGCGTCGTCCCTCGCGGTTTTAACCATGGGGGCACTCGTCGCGGGGTGCGGTACACCAAACAACTCCACTTCCACGACGAACAACGCAGGCACAACGGGAAGCAGTGCGCACGCAAGCTTTAAGGTCGGACTCGTGACTGATACTGGCGGGCTCAATGACCATGGCTTTAACCACTTGGCAGACGTCGGTCTGACCAAGGCCGAGAAGGACTTCGGCATTACTGGCAAGGTGGTGCAATCTACACAAGCAAGTGACTACGTTCCGAACTTGCAGAACTTTGCTCAAAACGGGTACCAATTGGTCATCGCTGTCGGCTTCTTGATGGACGGTGCTGTCAAACAGGTTGCCAAAGAATATCCGAAGACAAAGTTCTTGATTATCGACGATCCGATTACGGGCATGTCAAACGTCACCAGCGCTATTTTTAACACAGAACAATGCGGTTATCTCGTCGGAGCGATGGCGGGTCTGATGGAGAAACAAACAGGACTGAAAGGCATCAACAATAAGAATGTGCTCGGCGTTGTCGGCGGTCAGCAGATCCCGCCTGTCACATCCTACATAGCTGGTTTTCAACAGGGCGTTCAAAAAACCGACCCAGGTGCAACCATCCTCGTGAAGTGGGCGAACAGCTTTAGTGACCAGGCACTGGGCAGCCAGATTGCCCAGGCAGAAATCTCCCAAGGTGCAGACATCATCTTCCCTGTTGCCGGCGGAACCGGTATCGGATCGATTGACGCTGCCCAAAGCGCTGGCGTGTACGCCATCGGTGTTGACGCTGATCAGAACTACTTGGCTCCTGCGACCGTCATCACGAGCGCGACCAAAGGCGTCGACACAGCTACTTACGACGTCATCAAACAAGCCATGAACAACAAGTTCCAGTCAGGGATCCAGTACTTCAACCTGAAAAACGGCGGCGTTGGTATCGCAACCCCGAACAGTGCTGTGCCGAAGAGTGTCATCACACAAGTGAACAACCTTGAGCAGCAGATCATCAACGGATCGATCACTGTTTCGGCCACGATGAAATAATTCAAAGTACGAGCATATATGACAGTCATTCTTGGTCGAGTGGCAACCCGAGCCGGCAGTGGTTCGGGTTGCCCTTGTCCGGGATTGAGGAGGTCGCAAATGACACACTTCCTCGAAGTGATTGATTTAAAAAAGCACTTTCCCGGCGTTAAGGCCAACGACGGAGTCAACCTGACGGTGAAGTCCGGCGAGGTGCACGCCATCCTCGGCGAGAATGGCGCAGGAAAGTCCACATTAATGAACATGATTTACGGACTTTATCAGCCGACCAGCGGTCAAATCCTGCTGGAAGGCAAACAGGTTGAGTTTTCGAGTCCGAGAGATGCCATCCGGTCAGGCATCGGGATGGTTCACCAACACTTTATGCTGATTCCCGCGTTGTCTGTAGCGGAGAATATCGTGCTAGGCGACGAACCTGGCGGCATTCAGTACAATCGCAAAGAAGCTGTTCGCCGCGTGCAGCAGATATCGGATCAATATAAGCTTCAGGTCGATCCGACGCGACGGGTCGCCGACTTATCTGTCGGACTTCAACAGCGAGTGGAAATCTTGAAGGTCTTGTACCGCCGAGCAAAGCTGCTCATCCTTGACGAACCGACAGCGCTCTTAACCCCGCAGGAGACAAGAGAGTTGTTCGAGATCGTCGGACACCTCAAAGCTGAGGGCATTCCCATTGTTTTCATTAGCCATAAACTTGATGAAGTTCGCGAGATTGCTGACGTCGTTACTGTCATGCGTGCAGGCAAGACGGTGGAAACGCTCCCCATTGGCGATGCTACGCCGCAAGACCTCGCCAACCTGATGGTCGGTCGAGATGTCGTTTTGCGCGTGCAGAAGAACCCCATTCAGCTCGGGAACAAGTTACTTGAGTTGCGAGGGATTCACGTCCGGGATGCAAGCCGTCATGAACGAATTCGCGACTTGTCCTTGACGGTTTCCGAAGGAGAGATCCTCGGTCTTGCCGGAATTGACGGGAACGGACAATCTGAACTCGTCGAGGCTGTCGCAGGACTCTTGCCGACGACGGCCGGCAGCATTCACTTGGCGGGTCAGGACATCACGCGGGTGCGACCGTTTGACCGGACGGAACTCGGTATTGCCTACGTTCCCCAGGATCGTCAGCGGGACGGACTCGTCCTCGACTTCGATTTGGTGGAAAACATAATCCTTCGAGATTTCCACAAGTCGCCCTACAGCAAATCTGGGGCTATCAATTACCGTGCAGCCCGCGCATACGCCGAGCGCTTGATTCGGGAGTTTGACGTGCGCCCCGCGGACGCAGACCGTAAGGCAGGCGAGCTCTCAGGCGGCAATCAGCAAAAAGTGATCCTTGCCCGGGAAGTCAGCCGCGATCCGCGCTTACTCATCGCGGTTCAGCCGACCCGCGGACTTGACGTCGGAGCCATTGAGGGCATCCACCGCCAACTGCTGCGTCTGCGAGACAACGGCAAAGGGATCCTCCTCGTCTCGCTCGAGTTGGATGAGATCCTGAGTTTGTCCGATCGGATCGCCGTCATCCATGACGGTCGCATCGTCGATATCGTGGACGGGGATTCAGCGACCCGTGAACAACTCGGCCTTTTGATGACCGGTGTCAAGAGCACGGCTGAGACAAGGGGTGAACGCGTATGAAGAGTGTCTGGCGAGCGATTGGGACACCAGTTTTAGCCTCCCTCATCGCCATCATCATTGGCGGCATCATTGCAGCCGCTATCGGTTACAACCCCTTGCAGGTGTACGGTTCGCTCATCAGCGGTGCGTTTGGCGGAGCCATTCCGCTGGGCAATACCTTGGCAGGTTCGGTGCCGCTCATTCTTGCAGGGCTTGGAATTGCCGTGGCCTTTCGGGCCGGCTTGTTCAATATCGGGGCAGAAGGCCAGTACTGGATTGCGACTGTCGCAGCGGTGTGGATTGGGTACCATTTCAAAGGGATGCCCGGGTTTCTCCACCTGATTTTCATGCTCGTTGTCGCCATGGTTGTCGGCGGTCTGTGGGGCGGCATCATCCCAGGTCTGCTCAAAGCCTATCGCGGCGCGCACGAGGTCATCACCACGATGATGCTCAGCTACATCGGCATTCTGTTTGCGCAGTACTGCATTGAGCCGGGCGGCCCGATGCTTGAAAAGGGATACCAACCGCAGTCACCTGCAGTGGCACAGAATGCTTGGCTCGGTTCTATTATTCCAAACTCCCAATTGACGTGGGGCTTCGCCATTGCCATTGTTGCAGCGGTGGTTGTCTGGTGGATTCTCTTTCACACAACGTTTGGCTTTCAGTTGCGCGCTGTTGGGTCCAACCAATTTGCTGCCCGCTACGCTGGCATGAACGTGCCGCTTTACACAGTGCTTGCACTCGGCTTCAGCGGTGTGCTTGCCGGACTTGCTGGCGCAGTCCAGATGTTGTCCCAAGACCATCGACTGACACAGAGCTTTAGTTCCGGTTACGGTTACACCGCTATCGTTGTAGCCTTGCTCGCGCGCAACAACCCGTTTGGCGTCATCTTGGCGGGTATCTTTTTCTCTGCCCTGAGTACTGGCAGTCAGAACATGCAGCTCGTCTCTGGGATTCCTCAGAGCCTGACAGATGTCCTGACAGGGCTCATCATCTTCTTTGTTGCAGCGGAACGCCTGATCCCGATGGCACTCACGTGGTACCGGCGTCGCAAGAGTGGACGACTACAAGTCTCCCTCCCGGAAGGAGGTCGAACAGACGGATGAGTGTCCTTGCTAATCCTCAACTGTGGTTTGCTACGCTGGCCATGGCAACACCGCTTGCCCTTCCAGCGATTGGCGGTACATTTTCCGAACGCAGCGGTGTCGTGAACATCGCAATGGAAGGCATTATGCTGATTGGCGCGTTTTTCGCCGTGGCATTTTCCTACTGGACAAACAGCGCTTGGCTCGGTTTGTTGTTCGGTATGCTGATGGGCGGTGTCATCTCTGCCATCTTCGCTTGGGCCGCGATTCGACTCGCTGCCGATCAAGTCGTGCTCGGAATGGCAGTCAACATTTTTGCCGCAGGCCTGACTGCATTCTTGCTTGACACCGTATTTGGATTCAACGGCACACCCGCGAATACGCCGAGTTTGCCGACAGTTCACTTACCGTGGCTCAAATCCATGCCATTCCTGAGCGGTGTTTTCAACGACCAAAGCGTGCTCGTGTACATCATGATTGTGATTGTCATCGTGTCACACTGGTTTCTCTTCTACACGCGGCTCGGCCTGCGGATTCGTTCCGTCGGCGAAAATCCACTCGCAGCTGATACCGCTGGCCTCAGCGTGAGTCGACTGCGGTACACCGGAGTCATTATCGGCGGTCTGCTTTCCGCGCTGGGCGGTGCATATCTGTCGATTGGCATCCTGCATTCCTTCGATGTGAACATGACAAACGGTCGTGGGTACATCGCCTTGGCCGCGATGATTTTCGGCAAATGGACGCCGTTTGGCGCATTTGGTGCATCGCTTCTGTTTGGATTCGCGACAGCACTTGGTATCGCCCTGCAGAGCTTTAATGTATCGTCCAACCTGCTTGGCATGTTGCCGTACGTCCTCACCATTCTGGCATTAGCCGGCCTTGTCGGGCGGAGCACGCCCCCGGCAGCCGATGGTATCCCGTACGAGCAGCACCGCTAATTGCGACACCTTGTTTGAGTGACTTGGTGGCCGCCGGGTGACGCGGTGGTGGCCGGGTCACGACGTGGTCAAGACGACGTGGAACACGAAAAACCAGGCAGCGCATACACCGCTGCCTGGTTTTTGTTTACGCGTAGTTGACCCTCCCACAACTTAAGTCGGTCGCAGCCACTTAAGTTGCCTTTTTGGGGGACTTAAGGCGGTATGACCGACTTAGCTTCCATACCGGATGGCCTATAAGTCGCTGAGACCGACTTAATCGGCCGGTCTCAACTGCTCAACCCCAACTTAAGTCGGTCGCAGCCACTTAAGTTGCCTTTTTGGGGGACTCAAGGCGGTATGACCGACTTAGCTTCCATACCGGATCGCCCGTAAGTCGCTGAGACCGACTTAATCGGCCGATCTCAACTGCTCAACCCCAACTTAAGTCGGTCGCAGCCACTTAAGTTGCCTTTTTGGGGGACTTAAGGCGGTATGACCGACTTAGCTTCCATACCGGATCGCCCGTAAGTCGCTGAGACCGACTTAATCGGCCGATCTCTACTGCTCAACCCACAACTTAAGTCGGTCGCAGCCACTACCGTTACTCCGCAATCGGCTGCAGGCACTCCGGCGAATCATTGCGCACGTTGCCCACGATCGGTGACACCGGATACGCACGCATCAAATCGGATGGATATGAACCTACACGCTCTACCAGGTGGTCTATGTCTGACACTGTGCTGTCAAGCCACAGGTTTTCCATTTCCCGAGTCAGAATAACTGGCATTCTATCATGGATTTCCCGCATCACATCGTTCGGCTTTGTCGTGAGAATCACGCACGTGCTGACACGGTGTCCGTCTTGGCCAACCCATGTATCGTACAACCCTGCAAAACCAAAGAAGGGCCTATCCTTGGTGACGATCCGATATGGCCTCTTACTCTCTCCGATTCGTTTCCACTCATAGAAGCCATCCGCTGGTATCACACATCGCTTACGGGCCATAAGCGTCCGGAACATCGGTTTGGACGCAACCGTTTCTAGTCGAGCATTGATGGATTTTATCGCTGTTTTTTCATCTTTAGCAAAACTCGGAATGAGCCCCCACTTAAGCATCCCAATTCTGCGCTTATCCGGTCTGCCGATAACCGCAGCGACGTCTTGACCGGGAGCTACATTATAACGGGGCGGTTCTGTAAAGATTGCATTCTCGACCCCAAAGTAATCAAGCATCTCTCCCCAGTCTTCGTAGGCAAGACTGAACCTTCCGCACATAGGCGCCCCTCCGTCTCGATGCTGTCATTTGTCTACAGCATAGCAACATAGGCAAGAGAAATCACGCGAAGCATACTTTTTTCGAGGCCCACGTGATAAGCTTTCTGTAGACAGAATCATAAGAACAGGAGAGAACTCATGGCGTCAAGAAGAAGCAAGCAACGCTGGTTTCTAGACCTTGTGATCCCGGTTGTGTTAGGCGTGGTCATTGCATTTGCGTCTCGGACGTACGGAGTGAGCGCCGCAGAGGTCGTTTCCGGGTCCATGGAGCCGACGTTGCCTTACCCCACTTATCTGCTGGTAGATCACTTTGCCATCAAGTTTGGGCACCCGTATCGAGGTGAGATCATTCTGTTTCATGCACCACCCCACACCACTACCGAAACTCCGCTCCTCAAGCGAATTGTTGGGATGCCTGGCGATACTGTTATGATTACAGGCGGCCATGTGTATATCAATGGAAAGGTTCTGAAGGAACCTTATCTGCAAGGTATTGTGACAGAAGGAAACTTTGGACCTTATCACGTACCTCAAGGGGAATATTTCGTGATGGGGGATAACCGCAACAATTCTTTTGACAGTCGTTTTTGGCAAAACCACTACGTCCCAGCATCGGACATTGTAGGCCGTATTGACGCCGTCCTGTGGCCGCTAAAAGACGCTCGTCTCGTTCACTGAGGAGCTTTGAGTCCTGCCGTGTTCGATGACGAATCGTACTTATTCGCGACTATGGGCCGGATTCACCAAGTCATGCGTCGCTGCTGGCCTTATTTCATGGTGTGTGGCTGCAAACCCTTCATTGTTTACAGGAGCTGTTGTCACCGGCGCAGGTGCGGGTTGTGCGCTGGCATGGTCAACCTTGAGCAACAAACTCGTTGCAAACAAAACACCAAGGATACACATTGTAATCGCATAAACACTGAATCGGCGTAACATGGCATTCACCCCTGCGATAATAAACCTGTGTCGCTTCCGTATCTCTTGTCTTCAGTATATCGAGCACGAGCGTTTGACAACATGTAACTTAGGACTAATTGAATACGATAAACGGACTATATTCAGGGACTCCATTGACATCGCCAGCTGATGATCTGCTTGTGTGGATACTTATCATTTGGAGGGGTTTCGCGTGGATAAACAGACCGGTATCGCTCAGGTTTATTCATGCATAAAGATACGGCATGCCATCGCCTATGGCCTCATTGTACTTGCCGTCCTGGTCGTCGCGATGATGACCATGGCTCACCTGGACTCAATGCACACAAGGGCAATTCATTGGTTCGATTACGATATCCCATGGCTCTGTGAAGCCGCTTTAGCATGGTTGCCTGTGTTGCAACGAGTGCTCTACCGTAACGTGAGTGTACACTTTGATTTGGACAGTACGAAATCAGTGTGCTGCATTACTGGCAACAGTCGCTTTAACGGTACCTGGGATCTGAAAAAAAGGTCATCAGAAATCTTCGTCATCGTCAAACTTCTTCTCCCCATCTTGTTCTTCCTCATCGTCGTTGATGCCGCTACTAATGTCATCGCTCTGCACCGCGCTGTCCTGGCCGACAATAATCCTGCCAAGGCCCATTCCGTGCAAGGTCTGTCCCAAATGGTGTTCTTAGTGGGTGTCTTTACGCCTCAAATCACATTTTATAAATATCCATTCATCTTGAGGCTGTGGCAGAAAGACAGGTGGTTGAGCCTGCAGTATCGGTGAACTTTGATCACGATACGAACACCGGCTACTCTCCGTGCACTGAAAAATTAGAATCCACAGGATATTAATCTACTTTCCACAAAATTTACACACTTCAGTATTATTATGATGGTGTTGTATCTGAGGAAAGGTGGTGATTGTCGTGGTACGTTGCCTTAGGTTAAATATGAGTCTGGAAGAATCGGATTCCATTCAGGATGCCATCGACAACGGGTCAGTGAAGGTTTTCAAGACCGGGTTCTACCGCCACCAAGATACGGACTATCCCTTGGTGATCTGTGATGCCTGTCCCGTCACTGACAGAGCTCGGCGCGGGTTGGCTGAACCATTGGCCATGCAGATTGAACACTGTTTTTGGCGACCCAATAATACATTGCAACCTTGTCTAGAACGGATCATCTAAATCTCCAGATCATTGTCTAAAAGTCCAGCGCATCGTAAAAATCAACGTGGCCCTAAACACAGAAATGGCTTCTGCACTCGTTTCGCAGAAGCCATTCCTGTACAAGGATTACGTACACCTTGGTTTTCTCTGTGGTGCGCCTAGAGGGACTCGAACCCCCGCACCCGGTTCCGGAGACCGGTGCTCTATCCTCTGAGCTATAGGCGCAAGCGACGCATTTGAATATACCACAGAAATACCTTCAGTGACAAGTCTCTATATCGAGAAAACCGAACTGCGAACTCACTGACCTATCCTAGCGATGAAATTGAGCTCCTGAATCCACGCGCTGGCCCTTGATTCCACTCGTGAGACCGCGCATGGCTCGTCAAGATGCTAGATGGTCAATGTTACCGCACACCAAGTACCTGGAGTACAGCTCCTGCCTTGTGTCCACATTCGAGCCACTCCTGAGTCGGATTGCTGTCCGCTACAATTCCGGCCCCCACCTGGACATAGTACGTCTTTTGACACTCAACAATGGTTCGAATGACGATGGCCGTGTTGGCGTTGGCATCAAAATCAATCATGCCAATCATGCCTCCGTAGGGACCGCGGCGCAGAGACTCGAGCTCGTCGATGATTTCCATCGCCCGAATCTTTGGTGCACCAGACAGTGTTCCGGCAGGGAACGTTGCAACGAGTGCATGAAACACACTGACGTCGTCACGCAATTGACCCGTCACTTCGGAAACAAGGTGGAACAGATGTGAATACGCTTCAACGTGCATCAGGTCACGAACCTGAACGGATCCAATCTGACAGACGCGACCTAAATCGTTTCGGCACAGGTCCACGAGCATGACGTGTTCAGCCCGCTCCTTCTCATCGTGGAACAATGCGTCCGCAAGCTGAGCATCCTCTTCCGGCGTTTTCCCACGGCCCTTCGATGTCCCGGCAATCGGCTTCATTTGTGCGGTACCGGACACAGCGCGAAACTGTACCTCAGGGCTCGCTCCAAACACCCGCAGACTTGGATACTCAGCGACAAACATGTAGGGCGAAGGATTCAAGCGACGCAGCTCGTCATAGATAACGTAGGCATGACGTTGACGCTTTACACGCACACGCTTCGACAGCACGACCTGAAAAATATCGCCTGCGGCAATGTAAGCTTTAGCACGCGCAACGTTGTTTTCGAACGTCTCTTGCAATACGTCATCACTCACAAGTGCGTCCTCTGATTTCAGATCCGGATGTTCTCGGACAAATTGCAGCAACGGAGGCTCTGCGGAGACATCATCCGAAGCAAGGATAGCCTCGACCGTTTCTACCTGACTCTTTACGTACTGCTTTGATGACTCAGACAGGACCGAGTCCAGGGCCCGAGTGCTGCTGTACACAGAGACTTTGGATTGAACAAGTTGGACGATCACGGCATGAGACTGCAAGCGGATGTCCGGGAGGTTTCTATCGTCCTCTGTCGTCTTTGGCAACTTCTCCAGATAGTGCACGGCGTCGTACCCGATGTATCCGAGAAACCCTGCTGAAAATGGGTCCTGAAACGCCTCGCCGTACAGTTGCCGCATCGCACGTCGGATCTGCTCAAGGATGAGCATGGGATCGATCGCGTTGTATAGGACGGGTTTCGCTGAGACCACGCTGTCGGCTGGTATGGAAGCACCTACAGCCATCAGATCGTCATGGGTGTGATGAATGCCTGCGTCCTGAAGCGCAGCGACGAGATACTCATCCAAACCTTCGAGGGCAAATACAGACGTAACGCCATCCTTCACTTGCACTTCAAGCACGGGCGCCCCGGCAACAAGGCTCATCTGGTACAAAGACGTCGGATCCGCTGCCGCATCGAGCAAAAAGGCTTGCCCGGTGCCGAGTTTCTCGGTGAATCTGAGATACAAATAAAACGGATCGAGCCGCTGAACGTCGCACTGTGTACCACCAGACACAGCTGTGTCACTTTGAGGACCACGGATTTGGTCCTGTAATGCGATCTCATCGTGTTTGTTTACCTGTAGGTTTGAACTCACCGTACACCCTCCTCAAGCGCACCCACTGGTTCGGCGCATAGACTGTCGCGCACAAAGCCGGAGGAGTTTGCCGCTTCGCCGCTCTCGTGCAAGAAGTTATTCAGGATGACGCGGCCGTCTGGAGTCAAGATGGATTCTGGATGGAACTGAACTCCGCTTGCACCAGTAGGTCGGTGCCGCAGTCCCATAATCAGTCCTTCACACTCGGCGGTGATCTCGAACTCATCCGGTAAGCTTTCACGCTCAACAATCAAGGAGTGATATCGTGTGGCCTGGAAGGGGTTGGGGACGCCGGCAAACAACGGATCGTGCGAGTGAGTAACAAGGGACGTCTTCCCGTGCATCAACTGCGGTGCGCGCAACACTGTGCCGCCAAACGCCTGACCAAGAGCTTGATGACCAAGGCACACGCCAAAGACTGGGATGCGACCACTGAAATAACGAATGGTATCCAGAGAAACACCAGCTTCGGTTGGCGTACACGGTCCTGGAGAGACGAGAATCGCATTCGGACGCAGCGACTTCAGGGTGGATAAAGGGGTGTCATTGCGATGGACCAGGACATCCGCCCCGAGTTCTCCGCAATACTGAACGAGGTTGTACGTAAACGAATCAAAATTATCAATGACCAGCAACAACAGCTCTCACATCCTCTCGGCTCACTCGAGCGAGAAGGCGAGGACATTCATCCACAGAAAAACCACAGCAAGGCTGTGGTAGGCAGTGGAATCCCAATGTTAGGTTCCTCGGCTCCACTTCACTCGACTCTTGCATACTCAGCTCATCTATAGTCAGATTACAGTCCTTTCCCGCTCCACGTCAATGACTTTCTCGAAATGCTCAGTCATAGGGGAGCGTTTGCCCGCCTTCAAAGAGGGTTGCAGAGGTGTTTGCTGACGGGTGTTCGGGCGATCCGGTGATCAGTGATTCGCTCTGTTGACCAGCCTGCGTTGATCCAGCCTGCATTGGTCCAGCCTGCGTTGGTGAGGCCTGCGTTGGTCCGGCATGACTTAACGCTGTTTGTGGCCCGGTATGAAATAACGGTGTAAAGAAACCAGCGATGAAACTGCCTGCTTGAACGAGACCTGCGGAAGCGAGTACGGTCGGCGCACCGATCAGTTGCCCCAAGCCTCCCCCGACAGCCGAACCAAAAGGCATCGCTCCCCACGCAACGAGCCGAATGGCGCTGCTTGCTCGGCCAAGCAGTCGATCTGGGATGACAGACTGCCGTAACGAAACGGACTGAACGTTCCAATTGACTCCGGTAAACCCAAGCAGAAAGTTCGCGACCGCTAAAGCCACTGCCCATGGAGCAAAAGCGAAGACAAACATGGGTATGACCTGCACGGCGAGTGATGCAGCCATAATCTTACCCATTGGAATTTTATCCGGAATGAGACCTGCAACAATGGACCCAAGCACAGTCCCAACACTCATGCCAGCCATGACAAGACCTACCCACTGAGCTGAGAAATGCAGGTCTCTTTCCATGTGATACATGAGCACGGCGCTTGCCGCAGAACTGGCAATGTTCAATGTCATCGTAAACAAGCTAATCAGCCGAACCAAGCGGTGCCCCCAAACGAATCGCAGTCCCTCAGCAATCTGAACAAACATGCGACCTTGACTAGGATGATCCCGATTGGCCGAGAACGGCCGGCGAATGTACAGCAAGGATAAAATCGAAACCGCAAATGAAGCACTGTCAATGTATAAAGTATTGGTTGTTCCGAGCCATCCCACCAGGACACCTGCCAGTGCGGGTCCCATGATCTGGCTCGTTGAGACACCGGACTGTAAACCAGCGTTGGCCTGGCGCAATTGCTCCTTTGCAACAATATTCGGAAGACAGGCCACATAGGCGGCGTCAAAGAGTGCGTTACAGGCACCCATGAAAATGAGGACAACATAGATTTGCCCAAGGCTGAGCCGGCCGAGCGCGTGTGCAATCGGGATCGACAGAATCAACAACAATCGCCCAGCATCCGCTATCATCATCAGGCTCTTGCGATTCCACCTGTCCGCATAGACACCAGCGGGGAGCGAAACAAGCAAATACGGAACCATCATCACTGCAAACGCAAGGCCCATCTGCATCGCCGATCCGGTCAGTTTAAGTAACAACCACGGCAGAGCAAATCCGGTCACGGCAGAACCGAACTCAGACACGGTTTGTCCACTAATCAGCCATACATAATCCTGATTTTTCCAAACAGTGCTTGTCGCGATAGTCCCACGGCCCCTGTCTCCATCTAGGCAATTGTGCGGTTGACCTCATTCATAAATCCCATCATTAAGGCGACCATGATGACAGCATAAATTAACCCCCCAACAACAAGCAATATGATAATTGGAGGTAGAGGAACGATAAAACCAACCAGTGGAACGAGTACGGTTACAATTTTAAAAACGAGGTAGTTGCTCCAACGTCTCTCTGCTAGCTTGGCAACCTCCGTGTGAGCTGTCGACGTTGCCAGATCGACCGTTCCCATGCAGATTCGGTATATGACGACAAGGTTGAGTATCCATACGATTGCAGAGTAAACGACAGACAGGAAGCTCCAAAGCCCCCCTGAGGCCAGCACTGTGAGGCTGTTCTGCACGTGAAGCCCAGCTGCATTTGCGGCTGGGCGATGATAAATCTCAAACAGGGAAAGCACGCTGAGGATATAGGCCCAAGGAATGGCACGTTCGAAAGATGGACTATAGGAGCGTAAGCGACTGAGTCCCACGGCGAACAGGTAGTAACCTACACAGTCGGGAAGCACGTCCACGCCCTGAATCCGAAAACTCAGAATAGTGAACAGAAACCCCCACTTCAACGCCCTGAATCCCACCTCGACGTCCCCCTCCCACGTTTCTGAGACTGCTTAAGCAAATGTATGCAGTCCTTCACAAGATACCACAGAAACGTTGGGCCCTGTTTGTTTCGAGTGTATATGTTTAGGCCTTGCCACCCTTTCCAAGGAGGCCCAAGAGGTCCATGACCAAGTTTAAACCGCTTTGAATGTCCGGTTCATTCAGACGTTCAAGGACCTCTAGAACGCCTGTTCCATGCGTCGCGGAAGCCGATTCGTCCGACTGGTTCTCTTGAAGGGTTTTTAGTGCAGCAGGTATGTTACGCACAGCAGGCACATCCATCATTTCATTAGCAAAGTTCAGCACGCGGTTGAATTTGACAGCACCGGCTTGAATATCCGCGGCGTTCATACCAGCTGTTGCATCAGATAAGAGAATCAGCAAATGATCGATACGCGCGAGTGTACCGTCACCCTGCCAGTCTTCAAGTCGACTTGCGAGCTGGTAACCTAGAGTTGGAAAGCCATCCAGAATTCGATCCCGGTCAAGGTTCATCATCATGATTCATCTCCCAGTCGGGGTTTCAATATGAACAATAAATGATTACATAGCAATCTTAAAACGTGAGCGTTGGACCGGCGAGATCCCATTGCATCATATGAGGTTAGTTCAATCGGCTATATTCGCTCATCCATAGCGATCACGATGTTCGGACATTCCCGCTGCGGCCGTGCGCCGGACGCCAACTGGCCTCCGTCACAGCGGAACTCAGTTCCGCTACGGTCCACCCCGCACCCACTAGCCTCCGTCGTAGCGGAACTCAGTTCCGCTACGGTCCACCCCACGCTCACTAGCCGCTGCGATAGCGGAACTCAGTTCCGCTATCGTCCACCCGGCACCCACTAGCTACAGCCAACTGACCAGGCGGCATTTTTCACTACCAAGCGGAACGCGCCCCTGTCGGGGCGCGACACAAAAAAGTCGACCGGACATCCGGTCGACTTTCATTGGTGGGCCTAAGAGGACTTGAACCTCTGACCTCACGATTATCAGTCGTGCGCTCTAGCCAGCTGAGCTATAGGCCCATATTCACTAAAAATGGCGGAGCTGACGGGATTCGAACCCGCGGTCTCCTGCGTGACAGGCAGGCATGTTAGGCCTCTACACCACAGCTCCACGTGGTTGCGGGGGCAGGACTTGAACCTGCGACCTTCGGGTTATGAGCCCGACGAGCTGCCAACTGCTCCACCCCGCGTCAGAAAAAACAAAAACCCTAAACAGAAATCCTTATTCGTGACGTATGTATGATGTCACGCACAAACAATGTTATACACGAAACCCCATCGCAAACGAAATACCCTAAGCACACATGAGATTTCGCGACGCAACACATATGAGAATGTTGCATGGTGGGCGGTGGCAGGATCGAACTGCCGCCCCCTCGCGTGTGAGGCGAGTGCTCTCCCGCTGAGCTAACCGCCCAAATGGTGACCCCAAGGGGATTCGAACCCCTGTTACCGCCGTGAAAGGGCGGTGTCTTAACCGCTTGACCATGGGGCCAAGGCCGGATATCCGGCTTAAACTTAATGGCTCCCCGAGTAGGATTCGAACCTACGACCCTCCGGTTAACAGCCGGATGCTCTACCGCTGAGCTATCGAGGAATATTTGGTGGAGCTAAGCGGATTCGAACCGCTGGCCTCTAGAGTGCGATTCTAGCGCTCTCCCAACTGAGCTATAGCCCCGCTCGTGGTGCCGAAGGCCGGAGTCGAACCGGCACGGTTTCCCGCACGATTTTGAGTCGTGTGCGTCTGCCAATTCCGCCACTTCGGCACTAACTGGCGTGCCCGGAGAGATTCGAACTCCCGACCTCTTGATTCGTAGTCAAGCACTCTATCCAGCTGAGCTACGGGCACATTTCCTTGCCTACCGAACGTTACCGTCCGGAGCGACAAGGCTTATTATACGATGGGGCTTCGCAAAATGCAACCGCAAATTGCTAGCTTTTTGACTGCGAGTTTTCGGCGACCCTTTGACCAATTCCCTTTAAAATTGTGAACAGCCAACCGAGTGCGGAGCTCACATCGGGATCATGCATTAATCTCATGAGATCAAACACGCCGTTCACAGTCACCCGTTCCCCTTGTCCGAGCAACTTTGTTCCCTCTGCAAGCCCTTGAAGTAACTGGGACAAACCTCGGGCATCCATCGCAGTAGCACCTTGTACCAGTGCAATAACGTTTTTCAGCCCCCCCAAGGCCCCAGGCTGGTCCATCTGCCGGACCAAGATGTCCATGAGACCCTTACCCTGTTCTAGTGATGCCACGCTCAGTTGCAACAGTCCTTTTTCGTGCAAGAGGTCAATCAGGTGTAGAGCCTCAGCTAGGGCCTGTTCATGACCCGAAAGCATATCTTTCGGGACGGGTTGTCGCGAAATCTCTGCATCCGGAACCCATGTTATGGCCTTCCCCATCTGTCATCCCCTCCTACCGTCTGTTTATCGTGGTTGGTTCGAATGCCTGTCCCCCGGCGTCCCAAAGGTGCCCCAATCCCACACAGCTCAATCCCACGCCGTCTCAATCCCCAGACTGCGAAACGAGATCAGGCCGCTCTCCCCGAACCCGGCGCTGCTCAGTGGCAACGTCTCCATCTTCCCCTGTCAGCGGGGTATAGTCGTCCCTCTGCCACTTCTTCTGAACACGAACGCCAGGTTGCGGATTCGGGTGACCGAGCCGGAAGTTTCCACGTGCCATGGGCGACTTTCCTTCAGCACAGACAACCTCCATGCGCACAGAGCACTCTTTATAGGCCGGTGTGTGCGTATGTTCGTCGTGATAACTGCTGGTCAGGTAATTGATGGCCTCTTCATCTTTTGGCGTATTCATTGGGATGTACAGCTCCTTCCCAACCACCCTGTCCGTCACGACTGCACTCACACGAATTTGACCGTATGGGGAAATCAACCGCACCACACTGCCGGTTTCCACGCCGCGTTCTTTCGCGAGCTCGGGTGACACCTCGACGTACGTCGTTGGAACCTTCTCCTTAATGCCATCCACACGATAAGTCAGGTTTCCCTCATGGAAGTGCTCGAGCATGCGACCGTTATTGATGTGGAGGTCGTACTCAGCGTCAAACTCAATCGGCTTCGTGTACTCAAGCGTGATTAACTTGGCGCGCCCGTTATCAAACGGAAAACCGTCCGTGTACAAAAGCGGTGTGTCTGTCCCATCCTTCGCGACAGGCCATTGCAAACTCTTGTACCCTTCGAGGCGTTCGTAACTGACGCCAGCGAGCAGTTCGGCAAGAGAAGCAACCTCGTCCATAATGTCGGACGGATGCGTGTAATTCCAATCAACACCCATGTGCTTCGCGAGCTCGGTGAGAATCTGCCAGTCTGGCTTTGAATCGCCAAGCGGTTCAAGCACCTCATACAACCGCTGAACCCGCCGTTCCGTATTGGTGAACGTGCCCTCTTTCTCCAGACTCGGTGACGCAGGCAGAATGACATCTGCAAACTCAGCGGTCTTGCTGAAGAAGATGTCCTGGACGACGAAGAATTCCAGTTTTTCGAACGCAGACTGCACGTGATTGGCGTTCGAATCAACCAGGGCCATCTCTTCACCCATGATGTACATTGCTTTCAAGTTGCCGTCGTGAATCGCTTCAACCATCTGGTGGTTATCGAGCCCCTTCGTCGTCGGGAGCTTCGTTCCCCAAGCGGCTTCGTACTTTGCCAGAACAGCCGGATCCGATGCCGATTCGTAACCGGGGTACACGTCTGGCGCACATCCCATATCCCCTGCACCTTGGACATTGTTGTGTCCACGCAGCGGATAGGCACCTGTACCTGGGCGGGCTACGTTGCCGGTCACCAACAGCAGATTACAGATGGCGGTACTCGTATCGGACCCTGCAATGTGCTGGGTTACGCCCATCGCCCAGGCGATGCACATCCGCTTCGCGTTGTGGATCATCTCTGCCGTCTCAATCAGCTGCTCCCGCGGCAGACCAGTTACTTCAACCGCATAGTCAAGCGTAAACGGCTCGAGCGACCCCTTGTACGCTTCAAATCCATCTACATTCTGTTCCACAAAAGCTGCATCGTGCCAGCCCTGCTCGATGATGTATTTCGTCACTGCAGACAACCACACCAAATCAGTGCCGGGATTCGGGTGCAGCCAAATATTGGCCCGATGTGCCAGGTCGTTCTTGCGAAGGTCCGCAACAATCAGCTTTTGGCCGTTTTTCTTGTGGGCGCGGCGGATTCGCGTAGATAATACCGGGTGAGATTCGGCCGGGTTTGCCCCGACAACCATCATCAAGTCTGCAATCTTAATGTCTTCAATCGATCCGGTGTCGCCGCCAAGCCCCATTGTTGCCCGGAGAGCATACGTGGCCGGTGATTGACAGTAACGCGAGCAGTTATCGATGTTGTTGGTCTCCATCACAGCCCGGGCGAACTTTTGCATCAGATAGTTTTCTTCATTCGTGCACTTCGACGATGAAATGTATCCAATGGAGTTCGGACCGTATTTGTCCTTGATGCCTTTCAGCCGGTTGGCGACGTATTCCAGTGCCTCATCCCAGGACGCCGGAACAAAGCTGTCGCCTTTGCGGATCAAGGGCTCGACGATCCGTTCAGGACTGTTCACAAAGCTCCAACCGAACTTTCCCTTGATACAGGTTGACACCTGGTTTGCGGGCGCATCCATCTGCGGCTCCACCTTCAGGATTTTGCGCCCCTTCGTCCAGATGTCAAAGCTGCAACCCACGCCACAGTATGTACAAACCGTCTTGGTTCGCTCAATCCGAGACTCGCGGAGCTTCGCTTCCATTTCAGATACCGTGAAGATAGGTCCGTACCCCGGCTCTATCTCTTTGGTCATGTGGATCATCCGCTCGAGTGTCGGAATCGGAATACTCGTTAAGTACCCGGCTTCTCCAAGCATCGGTTTTTCCATCAAGGCGTTGCATGGACAAACAGTGACGCAGTGTCCGCAGGATACGCAGGATGACTCGTTGATAGGTACATCGTTGTCCCAAATCACACGCGGCCGATCCCGCTCCCAGTCAATCGAGAGCACTTCGCTGACCTGGAGATTCTGGCATGCTTCCACGCAACGGCCGCAGAGGATGCACTGATCGGGATCGTAACGATAAAATGGATGGCTGTTATCCTGCTCGTAAGGCTTTGGCTCAAACGGGTATTTTTGATGTTCCACACGCATCGCCATGGCTGTGTTGTGTACGGTGCAATTCCCGTTGTTGTTGTCACAGACCGTACAGTACAGCTCGTGGTTGTGCAAAATCCTGTCGAGTGCTTCCTTTCTGGCGAACCGGGAGCCTACCGTCTTGGTAGAAACCTTCATGCCCGGCTTGGCCACCGTGGAACATGCACGCACCAACTGCCCGTCCACATCGGCGATGCAAGTATCGCAGGTCTCAATCGGTCCGAGTGCTGGATGATAGCAAATGTGCGGAAATTCGTTTTGAAATCGGAGGATAGCTTCGAGAACGGTTTGTCCCTCCGTTAAGGAGACGGATTGCCCATCAATTTCAATCTGAACCGAATTCGCTGTCGTCGAGTTTAGCGTCAAATCGTCCACCTCCGTCAAGAAAGTCAACCATGGAAGGGTAGAATGACCGTCATCGTTGGCATATGGTCCAGATTAGTATCCCCCGACTTCGTTATCTCATGAACCGGCAGAGAGAATTTTCGGATCGGACAACACTTCCACCAAGGCGAACCGCCCTGCCGAAAGCGCCTGTGCGAGGCCTGCCTTGAACTCCTCGTTTGTCGTCACCCGAATGCCAAATCCACCAAACGACCGCGCCACTTCCGCAAAGGACGGGTTGAAGAGACTTGTCCCGACAGGACGTCCCTGGTGTTTCCTCTCCTGGTGCGCCCGGATGGTTCCGTAGAGGCTGTTGTTCACCACAACCGCAACAACCGGAATCTCGTAAAGTGCTGCTGTGGCCATTTCAGACATGGTCATCATGAAGCCCCCGTCGCCGGCAAACGCAACCACCGTGGCAGACGGTTTGGCCAGTTTCACTCCGAGTGCAGCCGGCAAGCCGTAACCCATAGCGCCAGATGTGGGCCCCACATACGTCCCTGGTTTGTTAAACCGGTAGTACCGGGCGAGCCACCCAAAGAAGTTTCCTGCGTCGCTGGTAATGATGGTGTCCTCTGGCACTGTCCGGGCGAAATCGTACATCATGCCCTCGAGGTTGACCGCGCCATCCCCTTCTATATGCCTTGGCTCCGAAAACTGAAGGTAGGCACGGTGCAACCGGTCGATCCGGTCTCTGCGCATCGTCCGATTCGATGTAGAAAGGTCACCCGAGTCCTCTGACACAGCCAAAAGAGCCTCACAAAAGGCGGCTGCATCCGATGAGATGACATAAGCTGGCGGGTGGGCTGTTACCCCTGCCAACGGATCGACATCGACCACAATGACCTTTGTCTCCGGCGACAGCAGCGTGTAGTCTTGTGTCGTGACCTGTGAGAGGCGCGTGCCGATGGTGAGAACGAGATCGGCCTGACCAATCTCCTCGACGAGCCCGCGATTCGGTCCAAATCCAAGCCACCCAGCAAAATAAACGTCTTCATTCGGCACCGCGTCATAGCGTCTAAATGCAGAGACGAGGGGAAGCTCGTAGCGCTTCGCGACGGCAAGCAGAGGGTTCGTTGCAGCTGATGCCGTAACACCTCCACCGACAATCACGACGGGTCGGGCAGCTCTGATGAGTTCCTGATGGACATTCCTAACCATGGACAGGTCCGGTTGCGGCAGTGAGGCATGATAGGGCAGCGCATCCCGTACGGGCGGCTCTGTAACCGCTTCGAGGACGTCTTGAGGCATGACGACCAGCACCGGTCCCTTGCGACCTGTGGAGGCCACGTAGAATGCTCTGTGCAAAAGCTCTGGAATCCGCTTGACGTCCCTGATCTCAACCGTCCATTTACACACAGGCCGAAACCACTCGGAGAGCGGGACCTCCTGGAACGCCTCTTTCTCCTGGTGATCCTGTGGGACATGCCCCACGATGGCAACGAGCGGCGTCGAGTCCTGGCGAGCAGTGTGAAGGCCGATGGAAAGGTTAGACAGACCGACAGCCCGGGTCGCCATGCACACGCCAACCTGCCCTGATGCCTTCGCATAGGCCTCAGCCATGAATGCTGCGCCGCTTTCATGGCGCGTAGAAATGAGTTCAATTTCTGGGTGCTCATATAGACCGTCCAAGACTTCAAGATAGCTCTCACCAGGTACGCAAAAAACATGCTTTACACCTTCGCTGGCTAATACTTGGGTGACCACCTGTCCACCCGTCATGGATACTGTCATCGAAAATCCCCCTCCACAGAAGCGAAGATTAGGTCATGAAAAGTGAAGATTAGGTTATGAAAAGTGAAGATTAGGTTATGGAATACGGAATCAAAATCCAATTCCGAAATATCGGGCAACATTCGGTTCAAGTATAGCACCCAGACATAATAAAAAAGGCTATCCCGAGTAGTTCACTACAGTCGAGACAACCTTTGTGGTGGGCCTAAGAGGACTTGAACCTCTGACCTCACGATTATCAGTCGTGCGCTCTAGCCAGCTGAGCTATAGGCCCTTGATAGAAAAGATATGGCGGAGCTGACGGGATTCGAACCCGCGGTCTCCTGCGTGACAGGCAGGCATGTTAGGCCTCTACACCACAGCTCCAGAGGTTTGTATCACTTGCAACCTCGGTTACCATACCACGTCGAGTCTTGTAGAATCAAGTCTATTTTTCGCGAGCCCCGAGAACATAACCGGCAAAATGCTATGCCTGTGCTAGAAAACTCGGCGCGAGGCTTACAGCTCCGGGTGTTCGTGCTTAGCAATCAACCGGCGCCATCTGCGCTCGATCTCAACCTCAAAGTCGTGCAACAGTCCTGCATTCTCGGGCTTTAACAGATGTCTTGTCTTGCCCATCGTTTTTAGCCAATC
The DNA here is from genome assembly GCF_001399675.1 of Paenalicyclobacillus ferrooxydans. Lineage (GTDB taxonomy): Bacteria > Bacillota > Bacilli > Alicyclobacillales > Alicyclobacillaceae > Alicyclobacillus_B > Alicyclobacillus_B ferrooxydans. Next base: position 79,370 of record NZ_LJCO01000011.1, on the reverse strand, counting down.
ACTTGCCGGTATCCGTTCATCCTTTTGCTCCGGGTTGTACGTGATCGTCGTCTTTCCATGCTCCACTTCGTAGAGCGGGAAGAAGCAGCTCTTCACGGCGGCCCCGACAATCACGTTTCCGAGCTCATCTTTTGACTTCCAGTTGAGCGGACAGGCAATTAGGATTTTGCCGTAGACCAGTCCTTCATGGTTCGCGTACCACTGCGCCTTCGCAGCCTTCCTAATCAGGTCCTGCGGGAAGGCCTCTGTCCCCGTGAAGACATAAGGGATGTTGGTGGCAGCCATAATCTGCGCGGTATCCTTGTGCGGGAACGTTTTGCCGTTGCCCTGCGGGCCAACGCCTGATGTCGAAGTCATGTGACCAAGCGGTGTCGAGTAGGACAACTGAGCCCCTGTGTTCATGTAACCCTCGTTATCGTACTCGAGGATAATCATCTTGTGATTTCGCAGTGCAGCGCCAATCGCTGGACCCATGCCGATGTCCATGCCGCCGTCACCGGTCACCATGATGAACGTGATGTCCTCACCGACTTCAATCTCTCCGCGGCGCTTCTTCTCCCAGAACATCTCAACGAGTCCTGACAAGGTGGCTGCCCCGTTTTGGAACAGGTTGTGCAAATACGTCACCCGATGCGACGTATACGGGTAGCCGGTCGTCGTTACCATCGCGCATCCGGTCTGGTAGAGGACGACGACGTCTCCCTCAATTCCTTTTAGGAACGTCTCGATGCCTGGGAAGATACCGCAACCTGGACATGCTCCGTGTCCTGGTGCCAACCGCCTCGGCTTTTTCGTGAGTGCACGCAGGTTCGGTGCCTTAACGCTCAGCTCTCCCGTCTCTTCGTTTTGTGCCACCGAAACGTAGCCGCTCATCTCCTCCCGTGACAGAGGCGGAAGTCCGTGATGGAGCGCAATCGTTGCTGCCTCTTCATCGCCAGGATGAACACCAAAGTAATCAAAATCGGCAACCTGTTCCCCGTCAAGCCATGCCGTACAAAGGTCAAACAGGCTTCTTGCATCGTCTGGATAAAACTCTTTGCCGCCTAGCCCATAGACGCGCGACAGGACGTGAATCGGTGTGTGAATTTCCTGCAGTGCGGCCTTTACTTCATGGGTCAGGTTCGCGCCGTGACCGCCGTAAGAATCAGCCCGCTCTCCGACCAAGACAACCTTGACCTTAGCGAGCGCCTCTTGAATCGCTTCCTTCGGAAATGGACGAATGATGTTCGGCGAGACAATGCCAGCCTTAATGCCCATTGCCCGGAGCTCATCGACCGCATCGCGGGCTGTATCTGCCGCAGAGTTGAGGATGAACAGTGCCACATCCGCATCCTCCATGCGGTACAGGTCGAGGATTTCGTAGGCGCGCCCGGAGATCCGTTCATACTCCTTGGCAATCTGGACAAAGACGTCACCCGCTTTGTACATCGCGAGGGACTGTTGGTATTTGTTGTTCATCTGATCGGGATCGTTCATATACGGTCCAATCGTCACCGGATGCCGTGGGTCAAGCGACGTCACAGGCGGCGTCGGGACAGGGCCGATAAAGTCCTGAACAACGGCCTTATCTTCAAAGAACTTGACGCGCCGTTTGGCGTGAGAGGTGAAAAATCCGTCGTACGCGACGATCACCGGCAACCGCACGTCACTGTGCTCCGCAACTCGCAGTGCGATGAGGTTCATGTCGTAGACAGCCTGCGGATCGCGCGCAAGCAGAATCGGCCAACCGATGTTCAGCCCGTAGTAGAGGTCTGAATGGTCACCGCGGATATCAAGCGGTCCGGAAACAGCACGGGTCACAAGGTCGAGTACCATCGGGAAGCGCGTCCCGGACTGGACGGGCAGGTTCTCAAGCATGTAGAGGAACCCTTGCGACGATGTTGCGTTGAATACGCGCCCCCCGGCTGTGGATGCACCGTAGTTGATGCCTGCGGCCCCGTGTTCGCCGTCCGCCGGGATCATCGTGATGTTGTGCTCGCCGCGCACACGCATCTCATCGAGATACTCTGCCACCTCTGTTGACGGCGTAATCGGGAAATAACCCATCAGGTGATAGTTAATCTGCGCAGCCGCCCTTGCTGCCATCTCATTCCCGGAATGGAACTCCTCAATCTGCTTCTTCTCTGGTTCGACGGGATTCTGACTTGTTTGGCGTTCGATCACGTTCATACTCATCTGCTTGTGACCTCCTTTGCGCTTGAATTTACAACCGCGAAGTTTGCTGGCCCGAATTTCTGAACCCGGTTTGCGAGCACGTATGCCTCGTCTTCCGGGGCAGTCTGCAGCGCATCGGTCGGACAAGCCTCTACGCACTTTTGACAGCCCTTGCAATACTGATAGTCAATACCAACGAGAAACTGAAACTCGCGCCCTCTGCCATTGTCTCTGGTTTCCCACACGAAGCACGCATCCGGACAAACCTGATCGCAGGCTGCACAGTGGATACAGGTGTCAACGTTAAATGTCGGAACGAAGCCCTGACGGGAAGCACTCAGGTCTTTCGCAATCGAATTCCCAGCGTACGGAATAGATCCACCCACAAACATGGTTTCGTACCCGAGGGCCCGGCCCACTGTTGCACCATTCGACGGTACATACGGAGTCTCGTCCAGCGGTGCTTCTTCCGTCACTTCTTCTCTCGCGCCATCGAAGGTGCGAAGGTTTGCATCGAGCAGATGCTGGTACTTGGTCGTAAACGTCTCAGCGATGCCGTTGCGGACTGCGTCGACATCAAGGAGTGGAACGACGTGACACATCGCACCAAGCATGGCTGCATTAATCCGGGTGCCTTCACGAACCGAGATACCGAGTGCATCGACGCAGGCGACCGTGATGTCGTTTCTGCCGACCTGCCCGCGCAGCTCTGCCGGGCTTCGCTTCGTGTTCACAAGCAACGTGCCACCGGTCCGGAGTCCCGCAATGGTTGACGGGTTATGCAGTAATGCTTCATGGAAGACAGCGACCACATCCGGCTCATCAACCGGATAGGTTCCTCGAATCTCTATCTCGTGCGGGGCAAACCGAACAAAAGCCTTTACCGGAGACCCTTTTTTCTCTGAACCGTAAGAAGCTGCGTACCAACCGTTCAGTCCTTGTCTGATGACGCCCGACTCGGAGAGGATTTTTCCAGCCAAGTTCGCGCCAAGTCCGCCAATCGACTCCATACGAATCTCAAGGAAGCGATGAGAGTGTTCTGTTTCAATCTGTTTCATTGCACGTTCACCTCCAGAGTTGGCTGTTAATACAGGGATTCATGCTGATCATGGGAATCTGTACCACGGATTAGTCGGACTCTGTATCAACGATTACGGTTCAAGCGTAAATCTGAGAGTGAAGAGAGAGAAGGTAAATGTGTCCTATTTGTGAGTAGCTCGTTTGTACCAGGAGAATAGCTCAATAAGCAACGATGTCCTCTGATCAAGAAAGGCCGACGCACCATGCGTCGGCCTTTGATGAAGTGTTCTTAGATGGAAATCAAGATGGAAATCAAGATGGAGATCAAGATGGAAATCAAGATGGAAATCAAGATGGAAATCCGAAGTGCCTTTTCAAGCACGGCACGCAGAATGAGACCTTAGTGGTTATAGACGGCTGATGATGGACCGTGCGGCGTGAACACCGCTGCTTGCTGCCTGCGAGATGCCTCGAGAGATACCTGGGCCGTCGCCTGCGCAGAACAGCCCTTCAATGGGGGTTTCAAGGTTCTGGTTTACCTCTGCGCGCGATGCGTAAAACTTCGCTTCCGCACCGTAGAAGAGGGTGTGTTCGCTCGCAATGCCAGGTGTAACATGGTTTAAGGCTTCAATCATCTCCTGCAGTGCAACCATTGTCTTGTACGGCAGGACCAGTCCGAGATCACCAGGTACGGCTTCCGGCAACGTCGGTTCTACAAACCCCTCGCGAATCCGCTCCGGCGTGCTGCGCCGCCCTTTGAGGATATCCCCATACTTTTGGACAATAATGGACCCGTTCGACAAATCGTTTGCATGCCGGCAAATCTGCTTGGCAAACTCGTTCGGCCGATCAAACGGATCGGTAAACTGATGACTTACCAACAGCGCAAAGTTTGTGTTCGACGATCCAAGCAGCGGGTCTTTATAAGCGTGACCGTTTGCAGCCATGACGCCGGTGTGGTTTTCAATGACGACATGACCGGACGGGTTGCTGCAAAATGTTCGTACCCGTAAGCCTGTCGACGGCGAATTGAAGATGAACTTGCCTTCATAGAGGTTTTCGTTGATCTCCTGCATGACAACGTTTGAGGTCTCTACCCGCACACCAATATCCACTTGATTGTTCGTCATACGCAGGTTGTGGCGCTTGAGCAGTTCTGATAACCATGTCGATCCGTCTCGACCAGGCGCCATAATGACGTACGGTGCAGTCAAGGTTTCACCGCCTCGAATGCTCACCCCGCGGACCTTGCCCTCTTCGACCACAAGGTCTTCGATGAAGGTACGGAAACGAAGTTCAACCTTTGCGGACAGGTATTCAAAGATGCTCGTCATGAGCTCGAGGTTTTTATCCGTACCGATGTGGCGCACCTGCGCACGCAACAGTTTCAACCCGGCCCCCATTGCTCTCCGTTCAATATCCGCAACAGCTGGTGTCGTGGGATCGGTGATTGTATCTGGCGCCCCGTGACGCATGTTGATATCGTCCACGTAGCGAATCAGTTCAAGGACTTTGGATGGCGGCAAGTAATCCGTGAGAAAACCGCCAAATTCAGATGTGATGTTGAACTTTCCATCACTAAAGCTCCCCGCTCCGCCGGCACCGTTAATGACGCCGCATGCAGGCCAGCAACTCGCATATGTCTTGATTTTGTTGGCCGGAGGACACTTTTCAATCTTCCCTTCCATGATTGGACAGTGCCGGTATTTTGCCTCGACCCCTTTATCCACCAGTAGGACCTTCGCATTCGGTGCCTGCAAAGAAAATTCATAGGCAGCGTAGAGCCCGGCCGGTCCAGCACCGACGATAATTACGTCATATTGGTAGTCCATCAAATAACCATCCTTTCGACGGTCAGGAATATTTGTCTCACGCACGGTCAGGAATATTTTGTCTCGAACACAATCAGGAGTCTTTGCGTCGCAATCGCACGCGATCAGGGTTGCGAACGTTTGTACGCCAAAAACCAAAAACGTTCGTATTTCGAGCCTCTCCTATTATACACGAGTCCGTGCCTCGCTCAAGACCGTCTTGTTCAACAGCTTCTTCAACAGCAGGACAGTCCGAACGACCACTCGCTCAAGCTGGATCAAAAACAAAGGTTGGGCATTTCGCCCATTCCGTCTCCAGGACCTGTGCGTATGCTGTATGGTCTGACGCCGAGGAGGTGAATTTCATGTACGGAACATTCGGCGGATACACGCAGTGGGCAGTCGTTTTCTTGATCATCTTCGTCCTGTTCTTCTTGCTGGTACCGGGCTATGGGTTCGGAGCTGGTGCAAGTTGCGCAGCAGGTGCAGGTGCATACTAATCACCGCTGCTTGATCAATGCCGCTCAACCAATCGCGCTTAGTCAATGCTGCTTATTCACTGCCGCTTAATGACAGATGTCGTTTTACCGACCACTCGTTTGTTGGCCCCCGCAACCTTGCGGGGGCCAACTGTGTTTACTCCGAATGAAAAGCCCTGCTTTGCTCATACTACCCGCGAATCCACTGCGAAGGGGACGTTTTCATCATGAATACAGCAGACGCTTCAATGTTCGACCTACTGTCTCATTCACAGTCCGTCGCCCTCCTTGGTGTATCACCAAGACCAGATACTCCAAGTTATGAAGTTGCTTCATATTTGCAGTCACAGGGGTATCAACTCGTTCCAGTGACTGACGGGGACGATTCTGTGGTCGGATATCCAACCGCAAAAAGTCTCGACAAAGTCACAGAACCAGTCGATGTCATGTCTGTCTTTTTGACGAGTGACCAGGCACCAGCCCTGACAGACGATGTATCCCGTCTTGGAGTCAAGGCAATTTGGGTTCAGCCGGGGTGTTCTGCCAACGTTGAACAGGCGTGCAAGCAGACGGGAGTTCCAGTTTACACCAACCATTGCATCATGCGGGATCATCAGCGTCTGCTTGGCAATGCTAAGGCGTAGGCAGGACTGAGCGACCGTCTCTAGGAAAAGCGGTGCAGCCAATTCCATGGACATGGAATTGGACAGGCATCAACCTGTCTCAATCACCAACCACCACCTCATCACCATCACTATCATCATCACCATCCACATGATCAACTCGACCCACATCAGCACGACTATCCATGCCGGAAGCGTTATCAAACGTTTCCGGTTTTCGCTGTTTGAAGAAGTCTGACTTTCTATTTGCTCATCGGCCAGTTGCCGTCACGATGGCGGTATTTGTGAACCACTCGAATCCCTTCCCGAATGACCTTGACAAGTGCTCCGGTGATAATGACAAAGCTGGCAATGGCAACGAGGACCCGCAACGCGTCGGGATGAGGAGCCACCATGGTTCACCTCTCTCATAGTTTGACTGTGATTTCCTCGTTGGAGTTGGTTCCCCTGCCTGATCAGGCTTAAGATAAGGGTGAACCATAAAAACAGTCTGAAACGACTACTCTAACAGAATCAACTCATTCGGTGACCCTGTCGTTCGCGATTCTGTTGATTTCATGTTTCGCCAGGTTGCTATGTATGGAGGAGGATCAATTTGGAGCATACTCATGAAGCAAATTTGCATGTATCCCTACAGGAATTATTAAATGATATCGCTGATACCATCGCTGCATTTGACGGCCGGATCGGTTATACAACAACGTCAACTGGACAGTGCCAGTTAAGCTTTGCTGGTCAGCATGAGACTGCCTCTGTGACCATTAAAGGCAGCGTCAAAGAGCAAGGTCTGGTAAAGGTGCAGATCGTGAATGAAAATACAGATGCATCAGATGAACCGCAGACGTTGTATGACGGGCCGTTTTCGCCTGCTGCAATGTATCAAAAGATAGGTGCCGGGCTTGCACAATGGTACGGCGACCTCGTTCGCAATCGAACGTAAGTGCACAATCTTGAGACGTTTCAAAAGGGATGTCCGAACCAGAACGCATGCCCGCTTGGACGGACATCCCTTCCTTGTACCGATGCATACCCCAAGGTTGCAGTCTCACGAGCCATACCCCCGGAAGACAGGGTTCTACTCTCACGAGACAGTTAGATCCTCATGACAAAGTTGCACCCTCACAACAAAGGTGCACCATCACGACGGTTTTCGCGATTTAAACGTGTGGCAGCAAGTTTGAGCAGAGTTTTGAGCCGTATCCTTGTGTGCCCCGCCGAGTAAGCCGAATTCCTCCTTCAGATTCGCATTCGCGTGTTCGTCGATACTCACTAGAATCGACGATGCAACGCAGTCATTTCCCTCTGCCCAATACTCACAATTCGAAACACTGCACTTTACTTCGACCTGCATTGTGCGACACTCCTTTTCAAAATCCATTTTCCACTGCGTTCTACTGCATGAAATGCACGTGTTCGGAAAACCCTATTTCCATCTTCAGCGAAACGAGGAATTGTTATGCAATCGGGACTGAAGCAACGTCTGCTTGTCCGACTCCTCTTCATCACCTTGGGTACTGTGACAGGATGCACTAGCCCCAGTCAAAGCGGAGCGATGGTTCAATCGGAGGACGGGGTTGTCACAGGGGGCGCCCGCCCGCTCCACATAAGTGCACACCAGACAGTCCGATTTGATGCCTCGCTTCAGCTCGTCACAGTGGATCTCACTCACATCCGCGAATTGGCAAACAACCTGCCTCTCGATGCAACGTGGGATGCCGAACGACTTCGGATCACCGTGCCGAAGAATTGGACATTGCGTGTTGCGCTCCCCGTCAGGTCCACGTATCGTGCGACTGTGACACCCTTTTCTATTGGTGCGAAAGACCTACCGTTAGTCGAGGGGCCATTCCCATCAGCTCACGGCAACGATCTGTTTCTTCGCACTGCCACCTCCGGCCAGTACAACTTGTTAGTGATGATGCCTGGGCAAAAGGGTGGGCATGTTTTGGACATCATTCGTGTGACCGACACGACCTCCCCATCGATTACAAAACTCTCATAGGCCCTCTCTTGCGACTTAGCACCGCCCATGCGGTCACGTTCAGGCGGCCTTAGTCGGTGACAGCCTCTTAACCACCCTCATGTCGATCCGTTAAGTCGCTCCGAGCGACTTAACTTCCGATTTTCCCCGACTTAAGTCGGGGAGAGCGACTTAGCACCGCCCATGCGGTCCCGTTCAGGCGGCCTTAGTCGGCGACAGCCTCTTAATCACCCTCATGTCGATCCGTTAAGTCGCTCCGAGCGACTTAACTTCCGATTTGCCCCGACTTAAGTCGGTGAGAGCGACTTAGAACCGCCCACGCGGTCCCGTTCAGGCGGCCTTAGTCGGTGACAGCCTCTTAACCACCCTCATGCCGATCCGTTAAGTCGCTCCGAGCGACTTAACTTCCGATTTTCCCCGACTTAAGTCGGTGAGAACGACTTAGAACCGCCCATGTGGTCACGTTCAGGCGACCTTAGTCGGTGACAGCCTCTTGACCACCCTCTTGTCGATCCGTTAAGTCGCTCCGAGCGACTTAACTTCCGATTTTCCCCGACTTAAGTCGGTGAGAGCGACTTAGCACCGCCCACGCGGTCCCGTTCAGGCGGCCTTAGTCGGCGACAGCCTCTTAATCACCCTCATGCCGATCCGTTAAGTCGCTCCGAGCGACTTAACTTCCGATTTTCCCCGACTTAAGTCGGTGAGAGCGACTTAGCGCCGCCCATGCGGTCACGTTCAGGCGGCCTTAGTCGGCGACAGCCTCTTAACCACCCTCATGCCGATCCGTTAAGTCGCTCCGAGCGACTTAACTTCCGATTTTCCCCGACTTAAGTCGGTGAGAGCGACTTAGCACCGCCTATGCCGCGCCCTTCGGGGGACCTTGGTCGGTATCAGCGACTTAGCGCCGCCCATGCGCTCCCGCCCATGCGGTCTCGTTCAGGCGGCCTTAGTCGGCAAAGGCCTAGCGAAAGAGATGGGCTTCCTTCGGACGCCCTATTGAGCAAGGAAAAAGGGCTGTCGGGAAGACCCGACAGCCTGCATAGTAGAAGGGACGCAACGCGTCCCCTTCGATATTGTTCGCCAAACGCTTTGTCGCCTCACCGGTCAACATGGTGTGCTGACCCGTCAAATCGCTGCAACTTGGGTTACTGTACGACGCTGGTCAGCCGTCTGGCTTCAGCAAAATGGTCCTTGTAAAACGGGTTCCCCCACAACCGCGCCATGATCACGTTGTTGTAATCACTCGATTGCTCGATAAACCAACCATTGGCCACGTAAATCCCAATATGGGTCAGCCCCGGTTCGGTGCCATTCGTCCCGGCAAAGAAGATGAGATCCCCCGTTTTAAGGTTGTTCTTCGACACAAGGCCCCCCGTCAGCGCCATCTGTTTTACAGTACGCGGAAGCGTCACACCGTCTTTGGCAAACATGTACTGGACAAAGCCAGAGCAGTCAAACCCTGCCGGCGTCGTTCCTCCGTAGACATAGTGAACTTTGCCGAGGTAATGTTTCGCGGTTGCAATCACAGCCGCTGCCTTGACGGTTGGAATAAGGATCGGTTCCCCAATCGACAGTGCATTTGGATTGACTGTAGAGTTCACTGTTTCAAGCCGTTGAAGCGAAATTCCGGATAGCTGAGATATTCCCCACAGTGTGTCGCCGCTTTGCACGTGGTACGTAATCGTGCTGGGACTGCCGCCCGTCTTCTTGCTCGTAACCTTCGCTGGCTTTAGACGGCTAGCCGTCTTCCTTCCCGTGGACTTCGTGGCAACATTTTTTCTACCCTTCGCCGTGCTAGTACTTGCACGGGCTGTACTCACAGCCGGGTGCAAACTTGTCGTAGAAGCCAACGCCATCGGGCTAGACATACTCATCGTTATCAAGCCGGCTAAAGCCAGCATTACACTCTGTTTCATTCGCGAATCCCCCGTAGACATCATAGCCTGCCGCTGCGACCAATCTCAGGCCGCAGTCGCGCCCAATGCTCAGGCGCAGATGAAGGCCCGCGTAGAAGTATATCGGGTTTGGGCACAGCTACAATGTCACATTGGTGGGGATTCACCCGCCTTCGCGCAGGATATCCAATTTCAGGAACCCGCGGTACCCGCTCGCCGCAAACCGCGTCCCTCTGTCGCACTTTCACGCTCTGTCGATGCACTTTCACCCTGTGTCGATGTGTCCCGACACTCCGGGACCACATACGCATCCGGGTGCGGCTTCAACACCCGCAGCATCCAGTACGGACGATATAGACCGCCTGGTCCCGGAGCCGGCCGGGTCAACGTTAACCAACGCTCAAAAGCCTGATAGGCTCGTTTGGTATCGACTTTGATCTGACCGTATTGACTCTGACCGGAAACCTTCTCCACAGAGACGCGTTGGTGCCAGCACATCATGCCGCTAATCGGATCGGGCTGAACAGGAAAGATGATGTTCTGATGCACACCGCCGTCTGTCCACCAGACGCGGCTCGTGTCCGGATCGCTGCTCTGCCACGGCTGCGGACCGTGCACCTGACTGATACTCCAGTTCCCATCGTCGCCGCTGTTCATCTTGACAAGGGATGAATTCCACCGGTCACTGCCGGTTGTTTCGTGCAGGCGCCAACGGCCCAGGTGGTGGGAGCATGCAATAACCCCTGGCTTGATGCCTTCTGTCACCCAGACCTTATCGACGAGCGATCCGATTTCCGTTGTAATACGCACCTCATCCCCCGTCCGCACGCCGAGGCGCCTTGCGTCAACCGGGTTAACCCAGACGGGATTCGTATGCGCCGTCTCGTGCAACCACTTGGCGCCATTGGTACGGCTGTGAATCAATGTCGGCAATCGGAACGTCGGCAGGAGCATGTACTCCCCTTTGCTTCTATCGATGGTCTTGTGGTGAACCTGGCTGACGATATGAATCATCTCGTCGCGCTCACGGTCATTGCGCGGATAAATTGGAATGGCGTACTCCGGCCATCCCCAATCCCGCAGGGTCGTTGAGAAAAACTCCAGCCGTCCGGACGGTGTCGGGAAGCCTTTGACCGGTTTCCCATCAACCACAATACCAGCCCGAAGCTGTCCCTTGGCGTTCTTGAATGGCCCCGGCTGCGGTGCATGGTTCGGATTGTGCGGCAGTTTGTCGACCCAGACCCCGGGCTCCGTGTGGCCGGGCTCCGTGTGGCCGGGCTCCGTGTGGCCGGGCTCCGTGTGGCCGGGCTCCGTGTGGCCGGGCTCCGTGTGGCCGGGCACCGTATGGCCGGACTCCTCGGCCGTGTCTCCCTCATCCGACTCAGTCTCTTCGGAACAGACGTCGGCGTGTTCCAGAACACTGGCGTCGAGCGGCCGCTTGTGGACCGCGTAGACATCCTTCGTGATTTCAAACGCTGCATAGCGGCGCATGTACTCCATCGGCGTCATGCCTTCCGCCGCAGCTGCCGCGGGGAGCCCCGGCACAGCGTTTTCGAAGATCCACTGGTAGTACTCGTCAATCGTGATTTTCTCACCCGGCCGGTACGGCGACTCAAAATGCTGGCGGATGCCAAGCGATCCATCGGGATCAATACGCCACGACAGTTCAATCCAAAACTCGTTTTCCTCCCAGACCTCGCCAGGGTTTGTGTCGCGCGTGTCGGTGATCGGATCGCCCTTCTTCGCCTTCGCCACCCTCAGGACCGGTTGCCGAAAACCAATCCACTGCGACGCATGGGTTTCATAGCTGTGCAGGTCATGCCGTTCTGTTGCGAGCCCCATCGGAAGAACATAATCCGAAAACTGGGCGGTCTCTGACCACACCGGCGAGAGCGTCACGTGGCACCCGACCCGTTCTTCGTCCTGAAACATCTCAATCCATGAGAAGCCGTCCGGAAACGTCCAGACCGGGTTCATCACGCGTGTGAAGTACACCTCAAGCCGCTTGTTTCGCTTCTTGAGGATGTGCGGCAGCATAAAGCTCATCTCAAAATAGGACAGGGGATACTCCCGCGGCCAATGATTTTCGTTCCATTCCTGAATTGGGGCAGGAGCAGAGTTCCGGGCGGGAACGAACTTGACCCAGGCGTTCGGGATCATGCTTCCTTCCTCACCTACAGCGCCCATCAGGACGTTCAAGAACATCAGTGCCCGTGTGATCATCCAGCCGCCGCGGTGACCTGCTGCCGCATTTCGCCAGATATTGCTTGAGAAGGATTCTCCCGCCTTGGCAATCTCATCAGCAATCTGCCGCAACATCTTGGCGGAGACGCCAGACTCCTCCGCCGCCCACTCCGGCGTGTAATGGCTGTAAAGCTGTTTCAGGACGAAGACGAAGTCGTCAAACTGGCGTCCGTCCGGGATGGTCTGGATAAACTTCCTCTCTTTCAGCCGCGCCAGGTACTGCCGGTCCGCCAAAAACTCGTTCCAGTTCGTCCACTGACGTACAAAGTCATGATTGAAACGATCCGTTTGAATCAGTTCATTCGCAATCGCGAGCAAAAGTGCGGTTTCTGTCCCTGGGTACGGAGACAGCCAATAATCTGCCTTTGACGCAGTGTTTGAGAGACGCGTGTCAACCACAGCGATCTTGGTACCCTTTTGCTGTGCCTCGATAATCCGCTGTGCATTCGGATTGAAATAGTGACCCGACTCAAGATGCGAACTCATCATCAGGATGAAACGTGCATTCGAGTAATCTGGCGACGGTCGATCCATGCCCATCCAAAACGCATATCCCGCACGCCCGCCGGCAGAGCAGACGTTGGTGTGACTCGACAGGCCGTCAATCCCCCAGGCTTTCAGCACCCGCTCCGTGTACTCGTCCTCGCCCGGGCGGCCAACATGATACACCACTTCGTCTTTGCGCCCTTCGGTGATACTCTTTCTGATCCGCTGTGCAATATCATCGAGCGCCTCGTCCCAGGAGACCCTCGCCCAGTTCCCTTCACCCCGTTTGCCGACGCGCTTCAGCGGATAAAGGATCCGTTCCGGGTTCGTCATCTGACTGACCGTCGCCGGGCCCTTGGCGCAGTTTCTGCCCCGACTCCCTGGGTGAAGCGGGTGGCCCTCCAGCTTTCTGACTTCACCTGTTTCCTTGTCGATATAGGCAAGTAATCCGCAGGCTGCCTCACAGTTGAAGCAGACGGTCGGAACCAGTTCATAGTGGTGTACTTCTTTGCGCGGCCAGGCCTTGGCATCGAGTTCTGTCCAGTCGTCCCAGTTCGCCGGTTCAGGATGAGAGCGCAGATGGCCAAAACCTTGGGTAAGCTGCTTGTGTTGTTCCGAGATACTCACAGATACACCTCCTGATTTAAGGAAGTCAGCTTTTTGACGTTCACTCTGCTCAAGCTGACCTGAGCGGGATGTTTGATTTCTTACACCGAGGATTCGGGTCCTCTGCTAAGACAACGGGACCGATTGTCCCGCTTGGACGTACGCATGTTCATAGGCAAACAATCCGCAGAGGGCCAACACGGCTCCAACGGCCGGCAAGGCTACCGACGTCACAAACAAACTGAGAACCACCGGCACAGCTGCACCGACGATGAGACCCGTCCAGAAATATCCCTTATATCGTCCATGGAACATCTGTTTGGCAGCTTTCGCTGCGTCAGCCGTAGTGTGCGGGATAGCGAGCTCACTGACCAAGAGCGCGAGGTGGACCAACAAGGACGCGAGCAGTGTCACGTGTACAATCGTCAGTGACGCACCGGGGAGCGGTAGAAAGAGACCCACGATGGCGAATACAGCTGCACCGGAGAGTGCTGCCTGAGACAACAGATGAAGCGGCAGAGACGGGTTTTGCCACAGGTCACGTCCCTTCGCCTGTGCAAACAAAAACGCCGTGTACATGGCGGTGAACGCAGCCAAAATGACACCCGGTACCGATAATGCAACATTGCCGGCAGAGGTACCCGCGACTCCGAGCACAAACTGGATCAGTAAGATGATGCTGTAGCCAAGGATAATGAAGGAGCCGCGCACCAACCATGACTTCCACTGCGGTCTCGTAAAAATTCGGATAAAACGAGCAGGATGTTCCAGATCCGCAATCAGAACAACACCGGTTACGGCGAGAAAGACACCTGCAATGATCGCTGACAGCACATCCCAGACAGGTGACAATCGGATCCCCGCAAACGAAAGAATGGCAAACATCATGAAGACCCCGGCAGAAATCGATTTGGTCCAGGTATAGAGCGAAACCTCCCAATGCCAGGGATGAGCATGAGGCACGTCATACGCCAATCGGGCCGCGGCGACGCTGTGCTTCGGGGTATCTGTCTTTGCGTGATGTACCGGATATGATTCCTTTTCCTCAGAATACAAGTGCATCCCCGTATATTCTGATTTCGAAGGATTTAAAGTATAATCGCTGGCTCCGACGTAAAACACCTTGGGATTGGTGCCTTTCTCCGGCTTACGGACGTCGGCCTTGTTGCGGCTGATGAGTTGCAGGACTTCACTGTTTGGATCATTCAGGTTTCCAACCACAATGGCCTCGACTGGGCAGACAATCACGCAGGCTGGCTCGAGCCCCTGATCGATCCGATGAGCACAGAAGTTGCACTTCTCTGCACTGTGTACGTCCGGGTTGATGTAGATGGCATCGTACGGACATGCAGCCATACAAGCCTTACAGCCGATGCACACTTCCCGGTCAAAGTCGACGATACCATCGGGTCTCTTATACATCGCTGTGACCGGGCAAATCGGCACACAAGGTGCATCATCGCATTGGTTACAACGCGTAATCTGAAACTGCCGACTCACTTCTGGATAGACGCCGACCTCAATCTGTTTCACGTAGGTTCGATTCACACTGAGCGGAACGTCGTGTTCCATTTTGCAGGCAATCGAACAAGCATGACAGCCAATGCAGGTCTCCTGATTGATAACCTTTCCCCATCGGATTGGGGCCTCTGACCCAGCAGCGCTGCCTTCCATAAATTCCGTATCTAACACAGAGCACGACCTCCTTTGCAACGATAGTAACTTCAGCGTATCATCGCGCGAAACGTTGGAGGTAATGCAAAGCCTGCATGGGGGCATTCAGGAAATAAAGCGCTTTCGTATCATCCACGCAGCCATGGCTGTTCCCGGTACGCCAATGAGGACCACCGTAAACCAAACTGGGGTGACAAACAGCATGAACTTTTGCAAGTCCGCCCCGTTTTTGAACAATAATAGGCTGCCAGCCCAAACCGCACCACCCGCGGGGATAGCAATCAACTTCGCTGAGCTGAGGTTAAAGGAATAGCGAAGAAAGTCGCAAAGGATAAAATGAAACAGTGAGAACTTAAGGAACATCGTGATAAGGACAATCATCACCAGGATGGTGTCGAGTCGCTCGATAAACTGGCCATAGCGAATACTTCGCACAACTTCGAGCCCAGGGAATGCGAGGTAAGTTGATGCGGGCCCTAGGACAATAATCACCATCACGTCAATCATCAAAAGAATTGCCGTAATAATCGTTCCCGCTATCAGTACATCTTTGGCAATCTTGTTTCGGTCCTTGACCAAGTGCAGAAACTGAAGAGCCGCAATCAGTTCCAGTGCAAAAGAAATATCCGGATTAATCGCAGCACGGAGAATCGGCTTCCACCCTGATGATACGAGCGGAAGCAACAGATGGACATCTGCCACTCGTAATGGCAGGAAAAACAGGACGATGTACGCCGCAAGAATTACAATTGTAAACACCTCTGCAAGTCGGCCAATCACCTCAATACCGCTGTATACGGCATACGTGAATGCCACGGCGATAGAGAAATTGATAATGTACAGGGCCGTTTTCGGAAGAATCGTGACCTCAACAAACAGATTGAGTTCCCGAACCAGCATACACATAAAGACATACGCCCATAAAACACCAAAGAGCGATGCTGCTCTCCCGACATAACGACCAAACGCCTTGTCAAACGCATCAAACAAAGATCCTTCGGGGAAGCTCCGGTTAAACAACCAGACGATACCTGCTGCAAAAACGACTGTCACCATGAACATCAACGCGACGATCCACCCATCTCGGACGGTAAAACGAGCAATGGCAAACGGGATGGTGATGGTGCCGGTGCCCAATATTCCCCAGACGAGCAAGAACACAAGTTGTACCCTGGAAATCTTGATGTTCACCCGTTCTTGCCCCTTTCAACTCAGACGTGATTATAAATCCACTCCGTCATTGGCATAAAAACGGCCTTCAGAGGTTCCAGTGGGTCTAGCTGCGGCCACACGTCCGTTTCAACGAGTACCGCAAAAAATACTGTCATGCCTAGCAAAACCAGTTGTACGGCCCAATCTTGAAACTTTTGCTTTGGTTTGACAATAATCCACTCGGCTACTGTCCCGCCAACAAACAACATGGCAAACCAAATCACTTGACCTTCGCTTCCCTTCCTGATTTTGGCGGTAACTGCGCGCGCGTATAATCCACCGTCGGTCCCGTTGCACTGAGCCCGGTACGCAATAGATGAATTTTCACATCGTACGTGACGGTCGCATGCTGAAACAAATTGTCCCACTCGCCCGAGTACCGTCTCCACAATCTCGGGTGCTGCTGGAACATCGCAGTGCCAAACTGGGCCGTATCCGTACCCTTATCTTGCAGAGTCTTCATCGTTTCTCGCATGCGAAGCTCGACCTCCTGATTGAGTGCTTGCTCCATTTTGTTCATGGCCTCCACATTCAGTTGAAGGTCCGGACACGCTCTCTCGAGTTCTGCTTTTCCTCGCAGTCTGACATGAATGTTGGCTTTGCCGCCTGTGATGATCGGAGACACCTTGACCTTCGTCGCCAGAACACGAAATGTCGAGCCTATATCCACTCCCGATTTCCCCTGACATGGAACATTCAGCACAATGTCTCGGGTAGGACCAATCATCCAAAACAATCCCTGTGACTGCTCCGTATTAAGAGACCCAACAAGTTGTGGTCCTTGAAAGATTCCGACCCCTGATACCACGGGGCTGTTCTTCGAATCCAGGTCAAGTTGCGTCATGATTGGAGCGTTTGACGCCTGCATATATTCCCGGATGACACGCAGCTGTTGACTCATTGCCACGGGGGAGTTTTCGGAATACTGTTCCACAAGTTGTCTCAGCCCCATCGCGTTAATACCCTCTGGTGTTGTGGGGGCTTTCAACAAGTCACGTGCCTCCCCTGAGGTCACCAAAATCAATTCGTTTCTTCGAAAGTTCCTATCCCGATCCAAATAGTCGAAGGACCTTTCTATCCCATGCTCCGCGTATTGTTTACCAAATATGACAAGGGTGTTGTGGGGTAAGAAGAGTTGCCGCGGCACCTGGGTATTCAGTTTGTTCATAGCCTGCTCAATCGTTGGGCCGGTTGCGTCTGCCACCATGTACTGGGGTCCTGTCGCCTGTTGTGCTCCTCCTTGGGCACCCTGAGCCAACACAATCTCAGCACTGACACGAACCATGTTGGCAACTTCATCCACGCCAAAGGCCAAAACAAGGTTGATTGAATCTACCTCAGCTAAATCCCGAGTGCACCCTGGCAAACCAAGTGTCATGGCCAACGTCAAGGTAATGATTTGAACCCGTCTCCACCGTCTCATCGTCTATTGGTCCGTCTGTGGCCGGGGTTGCGGTGTCCGGTTTCGTACTTCATTCGTCACGGAATAAATCTGAGGCCGTGTCCGCATCAGCCACCAAGGTGCGCGTAAAATCGAATCCTTCATATCCGGTATGACCATTGGCGCGTATGGAGCCATGTAAGGAATCCCGTAGGAACGGATGGACACCATGTGGGTCGTAAGCATGATGCCAAGGATTACAACACCATACAAGCCCAGCAGACCTGATGAGAGGAGGAAACAAAACTGTAAGACGCGGCTTGTGTTTACGAGCGTGTACGATGCAATCGTAAACGATGAAATACCCGTAGCCGCAACCACAATCACCATACCAGGGGAGACAATCCCGGCATTTACGGCAGCATCTCCGATAACCAGGCCGCCCACAATACTGACGGACTGCCCTACTGCTCGTGGCAGCCTCTGGCCCGCTTCACGCAGTGCCTCAAAGAAAAATTGCATTAAGAACGCCTCGAATACCGTAGGAAACGGTATACCTTCGTGCTGCCCAATCAAACTGATTAACAAGGGCGTAGGAATCAAATCTTGCTGATACGAAAGCAAAGAGACATACAAAGAGGGCAGCAGAATAGAACTCCAAAACATGATGTGCCTGAGTAATCGAATGGGAGTGACGATCCAAAAATTTGAGTACATGTCCTCTGAAGCCATCAGACTCTGCACAAACAGGGTGGGTGCAAGCAGCATATGCGTAGCGCCGTTCGCCGCAATTGCAATACGCCCCTGAACAAGACCCGCAATTACCTTATCAGGACGCTCAGTTGATTCTGTCGTCGGAAACGGGGACCAGGGAGCATCTTTTGTCATCTCTCGAATCAGATTGATGTCAAGGATGGCATCTATATTGATTCGACTTAACCGCTGGCGAACCTCAGCTACCAAATCTGCTGGTGCCAAGCCTTCCACATAAAGTATCGATACCGTAGTTCTGGTCAGTTCTCCCAGTTCCGTTGCCTCAACCTTGAACTTTGGGTTTCGAAACCGCTTGCGCAGCATTGCAACATTGATGTCCAGGCTTTCAGTAAAGGCCTCTTGCGGTCCTTCGATGACGGGCTCACTTTGTGACGCCTCGATGGCTTTGCCAGGCATGTTGTTCATGTCGACACCGATGACACTGTCCAGGCCATCCTGATAGATGACCACGCAACCGGATGCCATGGACTTAGAGACAGCGGCCATCGTCGCACAATGCTTGATGGGGGCAGCGGCCATCCTCGACTCAACACTCTGCCCTAGATCATGCAAATCGCTCCCGTCAAGTCCAGTGAGAGGCTCGAAAATTCCGATTTGCATCGCCTGCCTGTCAACCAGGCCGCGCAACCAAGTAATCATCAGCTTGGTGCTGCCAATTTCCATCATCGCAACTTTAAAATCGTCGCAGTTCTTCCAAGTCTCCCTCACGATTGGCTCATACTCTGACAAATGGATTGGTACGCGCACGTCAGAGACTTCGTTATCAGATGCGAGATTTGCCATCAGGTCATCAAAACGTTGTTTCTGGCTGTCACGCTTCCGCATCGTATTCACCCATTCCCGTAAACGAACTTACAGTATTTGTACCCGGAAGCGATATTTGTATGCATAACGTCGTTCTGTAGCAAGCTAGTTGACAAAGGTCTTAACCTGCCCTGGTAAAAAATTCAGCGACTAAGTGAGATGAACTGATGGGTGACAAACTAACGCGGCTCGAGACCATCTATCTAAGTGTCTGGTCTGTCATGGGCACTGGAATCTTAGCCATTCCATTTGCAATTGGACAATTCACCATACGAGACGGCTGGCTGTCAGTGACTGTGGTGTTGTTCACGGGGCTAAGCATCATCCTGGTTGCAATCATCCACAACAGGTGTTTTCCGCAACAAAGTGTCATGCAGGGACTCACACTGTCCTTTGGACGCATCTTTGGGCGAGCCTTTGGGTTGTGGTATGCGCTCTGTTTGTATCTCATAGCTGCTACCGTCTGGAGAGAACTAATTGTCTTCCTTGAAGTCACTGTGTATCCAAAGACAGCGTTGTCCTTACTGGCTGCAGTACTCGTTTTTCCGATTTTTTACGGATTGCACAAAGGAATCAAGAGTGTCGGCCTGTTCAGCGACTTTCTCGCTCCTCTCGCTGTCGTTGTCTCGGCTGTGTTTGTCATTCTCAGTATGGAAGATGTGCAATTGAGCTCACTAAGACCAATACTTACAGACGGGTTGACACCCGTGCTTCGAGGCGCTGTGGTTCCAGGAATCACGTACGTCCTTGAACCGTTAGTCATCCTGCAATTGGTTCAGGACCTGAACCGCAGTAAGTCGTTACCGTGGGACTTTGCAATCGTCGTAGCTCTCGTGTTCTGTTTCCTCTTGGCACTGGAGGTGGTCTCTATTGGTGTTCTAGGGGGGGCTATCGCCGGACTACGCTATCCAATCCTGGAAGTGATTCGCGTCATTAAGATATCGGAGTTTATTGAACGCTTGGATACACTCTACGTGATGGCGGTTCTTGCATCGATCTACATTAAACTGGCGGTCTTTATTTATGCGTTTTGCAAGGCCATGGAGGAGTTATTTGGCCTTTCAAGCCAAAAGGTCGTGATTTGGCCAGCGACACTTTTGGTATGGGCTGGGAGCATGTTCTTGTTCAAAGACGTTGACTCGATGGGGCAATTCATCATCCTCACCACGCCTGCATACTTCATCTTTACCTTCGTGGTGCTGCCTGTGCTCTCTGCTGGCGTTTATCGGTTCTTTCATCCAAAGCCGCATGAGACATCCTGACGCGTGGCAATGAGCCCATGTCGTCATAGCGATGCTGCCAACGAACGAGAGGGATCGTCGTGCTTGTCTTCTGGACTGTTGTATGGACTGTCGGACTTCAACTCTTTCTGTTTGCCATCCTTGGCGGCACTGTCTACATGATTGTGGCTAGACAGCTCCGAAAGCGAATTGAGCGACTATTTTCGGACACTTATTCGGAGAATTTGTGGGAGGGTGTAACAGGCCTCAAACATATGGGGATTGAGCAGACGGTGGAGAACGAGCTGCGTGCCTCGACGAATAAAGTGCTGCATAAACCACTGGGCGGCGCTCGTGACTTCCCGCACTTTGAGGGACTTCTTTTCACCCCCGCTCAATTAGTAAAACTACCCGTAGATGACTTCGTTCCAGTAGATATCTCGACTGAAATCGGACCACGATCAAATCGACCGTTACGTCTGTCTATGCCGATTCTGGTCAGTGCAATGGGATACGGTGTCGCACTCAGCAAGCCGTTCAGTCTAGCCATTGCCAAGGGAACCGCCTTAGCTGGTACAGCTTTCAACACCGGTCAGGGTCCAATACTGCCCGAACATCGCAGTTATGGTAAGCACATGGTTGTTCAGTACCACGGGGCGTTCTGGCGACCAACAGATGAACAACTGGCCGTCGCAGATATGGTTGAAATCCGGTTTGGTCAAGGAGCCAATGCCGGGGCCGGGGCAAGCGTAACAGCAGCTGAACTCCCAGATGATGTCTTGCGAGATTTTATGCAGTACGCGAACCGCCCCGCGAGCACACTGCACATTCCCGCTGGGCTCAGTGAAGTTCGGTCTGGGGATGAGCTCGTTTCCTTGGTCAAGCGACTTCGCGACGTTGCCCACGGCGTGCCGATTGCGGTGAAATTGGCTGCAAGCCATCTGCTCGAAAAGGAAGTCGATATTGCACTTCGCGCGGATGTCGATGCGATTGTCATTGACGGTGCACAAGCGGGGACACATGGTTCCCCAGCCATCCTTGTCGACGATTTCGGTTTGCCGACACTTGCCGCACTTTGCCGGGCCGACAAACACCTGCGTAACCGGCACAAGCGCAACAACACGACGCTCATTATCTCCGGCCGGGTTCGCACACCTGGAGACATGTTAAAAGCCCTTGCGCTGGGTGCGGACGCCGTGTATATCGGTGCCTCGGCCTTGTTCGCCACATCTCATAAACAGATACTCAAGCCTCTCCCGTTCGAACCACCAACGCAACTCGCCTGGGCCACCGGCACACACGAAGCGGACTTTTCACTCGAAGAAGGGGCGCAGAGCCTCGCCAACTTTCTCGTCAGTTCGAGTGAAGAGCTCAAGAGTGGTATCCGCGCCCTCGGCAAGCAGTCCGTGCGTGAACTCGATAAGACGGACCTCGTCGCGTGGGATCCGGAAGTGGCCCGTGTGACTGGTTTGCCGCTCGTCTAAGCAGATTCTTGGCGGAGAATCTGTAAGAAGCATCGAACCAGGACCTTCTCAAACCGCTCGAGTCGTTCAACGATGTAGAGATGCCGCAGGATGTGAAACCCTTCTACCGGCACCTCTACTAAACGACCACTCTGACAGTCGCGCTCTACAGTCAGCCGCGACAAAAATGCCATGCCAAGTCCGACCTCGACGGCTGCCTTAATGGCCTCCGTGCTGCCAAGTTCCATTGCGATCGTCATCGCAGACAACATCCCTGCCGCTTCCAAGGCCGTTTCCGTCGCCTGACGCGTACCGGATCCCTCTTCACGAAACAGAATCGGTTCACCGACCAAATCTTGCAGCGTGACACTCGGCACGCTCGCAAACGGATGCATGGCCGAACAGACGAGAACCAGTTCATCGTCACGCCAGACATCGACCTTCAAGTCCGTCCCGGCATCTACCTTCCCTTCCACAAGCGCGATGTCGATCCGATGCCGCATCAAGTCCTCCAACACCTCGCTGGTATTGGAAATCCGCATACGGATTTCCGACTGCGGATACAAACTGCGAATCCGCCCCAACATTTTAGGCACCAGATATTCGCCAATGGTCAGCGTCGCGCCCACTGAGATACCGCCGCCCTCGTGTCGCATGCGAGCTAACTCTTCCTTAGCCTGCTCGTGGCAGCTGAGGAGATCACACGTGTAAGGATAGAGTTTGCGTCCAAATGGCGTCAAAGTCAGGCCCGTAGCGCTTCTATCGAACAGCAGCCCGCCATACTCGTCTTCCAAAGATTGCAGGTGGCGGCTGGCTGTGGATTGTGTCATATGCAGGATTTGCGCTGCCTTCGTAACACTGCCGTATTCCACGGCAGCCTGAAATACCCGGTGACTCTCAAGATGCATGGATGCGCCCCCTATTCCTCTACATCCCGGATCGACTCCTTGAGGTACGAGTCCAGGCGAAGCATCAAAGAGGACTCTGCGGTGACTGCAGGACCGTCTCCGATATGTCCGGCGGTATCACGACGAGACCCTTTGTCGCCTTGGTGCAATGTTCGCATGTGCAACTCACGCAGTTTTGCCACTACTCCCGCATCTTCGGATTTTGGGAGTAAAAACAGAACCTCATGTGTTTTATCTCCCGGAGACTCTCCGTAGCGAACCTTTACCATGTTTGGGTCCCAGTCACATACAAGCTTGACTACGTCGAGAACCTGGGTCGCATTGGTTGGCAGTTCAGGGAGCATGTACAACTCCAGGGACTGTCCATCAACAAACATATAAAGGACAAGACACTCTTCTTCGTTGACCGATCCGATTCCCCATTCAATGGAATCCACGACTTGCACGGGTCTTGGCCACGCCACCCCAATTTCCGGGTTGTCGTCCCAGAATACAATCACCCCGTCTGATTGCCCAACAGCAGATGGTACAACCTGCACGCTTGCTCCCCCCTTACAAGCCCCTTGTTGTCAGTGGCATACATCGTATTTCAGTCACACGTCTTCAGCCCATCAACTGCTCTGATTCAAACCTTTCGATGTGGTATTCCCGACCATCCGTCCGAATCTGTGCTTCGTAGATGAGGGTATAAATCGCCTGCGTTCCATGCTCGTCTTCAGTCCAAATATCAACTGCGTACAAATCCTCCCGGGGCGGCTTGTATCCATCCAGAGCGGCAGAGCCAAAACCAAGGGGAATTCGAAAATAAACCTTACTGAGCCTTGCTGTCGTTCTTGGAAGCTCAAAGTAGTATGACTTTGCCTCAAACGGAGGGGCAAGGTACATACTGTGTTCAAACAGGTGGAACTGCACAGGTGTTGTGGAAATCCGTGTGTCTTCTGTACCCGACTGCACCATGTAACCATTGAACAGGGCTGCCTTGACACCGAGTTCAGCAAACATTCCCCGAAACTCTTGATACCCGAGGGCCGATGTCAGATCAAACTCCATGTACCCGGCCCTTGGGTCCACAATCGCTTCGGTACGTGACTTCGTAGGAACAAACCTCATGCTTCTCCCCCCCTGAAAAACCACACGATTGATATGATTCAGAACAAAGCGGTTATAAACGAGTATCGTCCATACCTTCTGAAACCCTATAGTCAGACGAGACGTGACCAGCACTAGATGAGAGATGGATAGTTCCTATGTTAACGCAACTATCCATCTCTTGCCTATCATCGTCTTCCTTCAGTTTTGCATCCTTGCAGGTTACGCCTTCTTACCTGCGACAAGTGAACGGAACTTAGCCGGAATCGCCGTCTCGAACCGCAGTGTTTCACCCGTTACGGGGTGCGTGAACGCCAGAATCCGCGCGTGCAGTCCAAGCCTGTCAATTGGACTGCGCTTGCCGCCGTATCGCCTGTCTCCGACCACACTGTGGCCAATACTCTGCATATGGACCCGAATCTGGTTCTTGCGGCCCGTTTCCAATTGAACAGCCAGCAGAGAATACAGCGGTGACTTTTCTATCACCTGGTAATGTGTTACAGCGACCACGCCGTCTCCCGGGCGACTGACGAACATCGTCTTCGTGCTGCTTTCTTTGAGCCAATTTTTAATCGTCCCTTGTTCTTCTTTCACCTGACCCTCGACCAATACCACATATGACCGTTCAAGAATCAGTTCCTTCCAATTATCTTGCAGCCTCTGCTTGACCGTCTCGGACTTGGCAAACAGCATCACCCCGGAAGTTTCTCTGTCAAGTCGGTGGACGATGAAGACACGAGATTTCGGGTTGTTTTCTCGCACGTAGTCGTTCAAGATACGAAACGCAGTCCGCTCTTTCTCTTCCTCGGTGGCAATGGACAACAGGCCAGGCGGCTTGTCGATAACGATAATATCGTCGTCTTCGTACATCATCTTGACCCCAGCCATGAGTTCTCTCTGTTGAACCGATCCGGTGTTTAATACGCTGACTCTGTCACCAGGTATCAGCGGGTGATCGTGACGCGTCACAACGCGGTTCCCCACTTTAATCTGGCCTCGGGTCAGCATAGATTTCACCTTGTTACGACCTTTGTTTGCATACTTCTCTAACAGAAATGGGAGTAGTTGCGTCTCCTTATCCACTATAAAGCCGGGCAGTTTATCCAATATCGTATCACCTCATCTGTGTCCGTAGACCCCATCATTGCCTTATGTCACTTGTGCCATTTTCCACGCAAGAACCCCTACTTGCAAGTCTTTCCGAAAAGCCGCTGTTTTTACATATTGACAGACCTCTTACGGTGTGCAGAAATATTCTGGTAGCGAAACATTTTGTGTAACCTATCGAACCCAGTATGGAGTGACTCTTTTGAGCAGAAGACCAACAATCACGAGTGAGGCCGTGCCTTCTCAGCCCCGAAAAGCCAGCTCGTGGAAAACAACGCTCTGGCTCATGGCTGGAGTGCAATTTATTATGTCTATTGCGTTTTCCAGCTCCAACCCCTTCATGGCCTTTTACGTTGAGCAGCTCGGTGTACACAATGTTCATCGCGTAGAGATGCTGACAGGACTCATTCAAGGCATGACCCCGCTCATGGCTGCACTGATGTCGCCATTGTGGGGTTCTCTATCCGATAAAAGCGGCCGTAAGGCCATGGTGCTCCGTTCTACCATCGCAATTGCTATATTCACCGGTCTCTGCGGGTTTGCACAGAACACGTGGGAACTGCTCGGTCTGAGAGCCATGCAGGGTGCATTCAGCGGATTTTCTGCCGCTTCGATCGCACTCGTCGCAAGCGTTATTCCGGAGGATCGACTGGGATTCTCTCTCGGCTGGATCCAATCCGCAGGCATGGTGGGTACGCTGGTCGGACCGCTTCTCGGCGGAGTCACGGCGGATGCCTTTCATAATTATCGTATTGTCTTCTTTCTTACGACAGGGTTTGCACTCACGGCAACCGTCATCACAGGTATCTTCGTTCACGAACAATTGGCCGCCAAACCCGCCTCCAGCAAGAAACGGCCGTCGCTGCTTCAACAGTTCAAAGCTGTACGCCAGATGAAAACCATTCAAGCAATGTTCGTCGTCTTGTTCCTGACCCAGTTCACTGTCATGAGCGTGCAGCCTGTCTTGTCTGTGTTTATGCAACACCTCGCTGGGAACGTATCATACCTCAACACCGTCGCCGGATTCGCTTTTGCGGTCACGGGTCTCGCAGACCTGATTGCTTCCCCGTTCCTCGGCAAACGAAGCGACGTACTCGGATACCGAAAGGTACTTACCATCTGTATGACGGGTGCAGGATTGTTTTATCTGCCCCAGGCGTTCGCGCCAAACATTTGGATATTCGTTCTTTCCAGATTTGGACTTGGCTTGTTTGTTGGGGGCATCCTGCCGACCGCAAACGCCTTAATCGGACGCATGGCCCCCAGTGACCAGCGCGGACAGATTTACGGGTTTACGTCGAGTGCCACATTTCTTGGCAGTTTTATGGGGCCGCTTCTTGGAGGTCTAGGTTCATCTTTTTTCGGGATTCGCACCATGCTCGGCATGGCTGCTATCCTGTACCTCGCCAATATGCTGTGGGTGCGCCTTCGGGTATCTGAGCCGTCTGCAGCAGTTGTGCAGGACGCGAGCTGATTCGGAAGACAATCTGGTCTAGGTGGATAAAAAAGCAACGGCCAATGGTGCGCCGTTGCTTTTTGCTTTTTGCTTCCGTATGGATTTACTTCCGTATGGATTTACTTCAAAAGGGATGGCTTAGGCTTGCTGTGCGGCCAACTTCACGAATTGATCGTTGACCTCGTCGTTGCATATCCCGCCGTGGTAACACAGTGCTGTATGAATATCGAAGTTGCTGAACTTTCCGAGCGACTTCCACGCTGTATCCTTATCCGGTGTAAACTGCGGGTTCGGGCCGAGTAGTTTTCCACCCTCGGAGATGGTGGCGTCTCCAGTGATAAGTGTCTTGCTTGCGGCATGATACAGACTCACGTGGCCTGGCGTATGTCCTGGTGTAAAGATCACCGTAAGGCCCCCGACATAAGGGAGCACTTCGCCATCGTGGATCAAGACGTCGACCTTAGCCTTCGGTGGTTCGCCTCGTGACGGGTCAAACTTGATGAGCATTTTTTCTCCCTCGATGTAAGGTTTATCGAGTTCGTGAGCCAACACCTCAACCTTATGGTCAACCGCTTTGAGAATTTCCGGTAATCCACCGATATGATCCGAATCTTGGTGCGTCAGAATTACCTTCGATAAACGTTCAAAAGGGACTCCCGCACGGGCCATTTCCTCTTGAATGGCTGGCAGCATGCCTGGGAATCCAGTGTCCACCAAAATGACATCCTTGTCATCCCAGAGCAGAGTCGGATGAATTACCATCTGGTGCTCGCCAAAGTTCATTGTTAAATCGAGTCTTGCAATACCGTCTGCGATTTTTTCCATGCGTTCCTTCCCCCTTATCCCAAATTGGTTCGATATGTATTGTAAGCCTGATTGGGTTCAGATTCAAAATGAGCTAGATCCGGCGGAGAAACGCCTTGACTGTAATCCCATCGTCTGCGGGCTGAAAGTCGAATTCCGGTATCCGCTCAAATCCCAGTTTCTCATACAACTGGAGGGCACCACGCATAAATTCTCCCGTGTGCAAACCAACGCTGCGAAATCCTTTCGCTTCCGAGCGATTGATGCATTCTGTCACCAGCGCCGATGCGATCCCTTGCCCTCGATAGTCTGTTCCGACTGCCAGCATGCGGATTTCCGGATAGTCCAGAGTGTCCTCAAGCATCCCTTCATACGCATCTGATTTGGCAGGAAACAAAGCTACGCTGCCTGCGATGTGTCCATCCACTTCGGCCACAATCAGCTCAACCCCGGGCTGTGCGTCCGCATTCGATGAAATGGCCTGTCGCAAAGCCCGCCAATGACTACTCGGCAGCACGCCTGCATACTCAGAATACGCATGTACTCGTTGCTCGCGGATAAACCCCAAGTCTTCGGTGAGAGCATCGCGTATATTCATGACATCTACCTCCGTTTGTTCGATTGAGGCCCCATAGAAGACCAGGTATAGAAGCCGGGCCGAAACCAGTTTAGCAATCCAATAGGATAACTATAAGCGGCGAAGAAACTTATCCGGACGGGTACTGAGTTTCTCTCTGTCATGCGGTAAATCCCAGAATGACAAATCAGGACCCTTCGGCAAAATGCTGACTTCAGGCTTGTCGGTGTCAATCGTGATCGACAAGTGATAATGCCTCTTAATAGCATCAAAGTCTGTTGTGTCCCCGAAACCCGGCGTTTGGTACAAGTCCCGAACATACCCGGAGAGGTGTCGGAACTCCCGAATGAGGTTGCGATTCGTCTTGAATGCAGTGTAATATGCTGCATCGAACCGGACGAGGGTGGTGTAGAGTCGGACATCAGAGTCCGTGATGAAGTCGCCAAACAAGAACCGCCTTGTTGACAGGCGTTCCTCCAACTCGTCGAGTCGTGCGAAGAGCACGCCATACGCATCCTCATATGCTTCTTGCGAGCGGGCAAATCCACACTTGTACACGCCATTGTTAACATCGTGATAGATGGTGTCGTTTAGTGTGTCGATCTCGTTTCGGAGATGTGCTGGGTACAGATCCGGCGACTGTTCACCGTGAAATGGCAACCAAACAGTTTCCAAATCGTTGGTCAGTCGAAAGTAATCGTTGTTTACCGCTCGGCCTTCCTTCACATCGACCACAACAGGGACTGTCGGTCTGCCTGTGTAGTCAGGGTCCGTATGCAGGTAGATTTCACTCAAGTAGCGGATGCCAAGGACCGGATCGACACCACCTTCGTTAAGGCTAAACTCCCAGTCCACACGGGTAAGCCTCGGTCGCAGCGGACTGACCGTACCCAAACTGATGGTCTCTTCGAGCCCCAAGACCCTGCGTACAATCACCGAGCGGTGTGCCCACGGACACGCTGCGCTCCATATCAGGCGATATCGCCCCGCCTCAATCGGCAACTCTCCTTCTTCGTCTCCAAATCGCGTCACGAAGCGATTGAGCTGACGTTTGAATGCCCCGTCTTGACTGATTTCTGTGGCCGTCCGAACGGAACTTGTTGAATGATCTTGGCGCTGTGGATTGGCTGCCGGCAATTCAGTATCTGGTGCCAACGCTGTCCCTCCTTGCAAAATAACAGATAGACTCGCTTGTTACGTCGGTTACTCGCTATTATCCCACAAATCCGATAGGACAAGAGATTCGGTTTTGTTCAGGTATAAAAAAGGCACGAATTTCCTTCGTGCCTTCAGCTCCGTCTACTCACACTTGTACCTTAGCTGCGATTTGCACATATGCCTCAGCGGTCTACTTGGACATGTGGCTCAGCCGTCTACTTGCGCATGTGGCGCAATTCCCCGAGCACTGCCTTTACCTCGCTCCAGAATGACGGCTTCCAATCCACAACAGATACAAGGTTTTTGGCGAGTTCATCCCGCTCCCAAACCTCAACGTCGTTCACATGAGCGAGTTCACGAGCCGCTTTCGTCAAGTTTCGATTTGTGATGACCATCGCTGATTGTGCATTGTAGTAGCGAATTGCACCGATAACAGCTTGTACCGCATCAATGTCGACGGACTCATTCGCTGGGCACTGTTTACAGTGAACAACAACCTTGTCTCGGCCGGGTCCGGTAACAATGATGTCGGCTCCAAAATTCACTTTACCCTTCGTGCCCTGCGCCTTGAGGCCAAGGTCGTGAAAGTGGACCATCATGCGCTGGAGAAATCCTGCCCCTTCCATTTGGTCGACGTCATCAATGTCAGCAAGTCTCAAGCGCATGACCCTCTGGTGTTTCATCCAGGCAATAAATCCAACGTACACGGCGATCGAAACGAAGGCCTCACCGACCTTGAACGACGTCGAGACAAAGTGGATGAGCCAGTAAAGTAAAAATGCAATCCCAATGACTTTCATCATCCGAATCCCTTTATGTCCTCGTCTCAACCAAGACAACGCTTTTGTATGCAACGTCATCACCTCCTTCATACAGGATGGACAAAAAACAGCCCGCTTCTACCTTCACAAACAACTTGTTGAGTCCGATATAATGGGACTGTTGTTCTTTTACCTGTACATAAGGCGGAGGTTCGAAATTTCATGACATCTACATCACGCGCTGAATCCAGGCAAGAGAAATACGGGATTGCCTTTATTGCAGCTATCATGCTTTGCGTCATTCTGAATCCGCTCAACTCGTCGACCATTTCGGTGGCACTTCCGGTTCTTCTCAGTGCCCTTCACACCACTTCTTCCGGAATCACTTGGATTATCTCGGGATACTACCTTGGCAGTGCCATTGCTCAACCGGTGATGGGGAAACTTGGCGATGCTTGGGGGCGCGCGCGCTTTGTCTACATTGGACTTGCTTTAATGATTTTCACTGCTGTCCTCGCACCGTTTTCCAATGAACTTTGGTTATTTGTCTTCTGGCGGGTGGTTCAAGCGGTGGGAACCTCGATGATTTATCCAAACGCCGTTGGGTTGCTCCGGCAGTACCGTTCCGGCGACATTGGTCGGATTCTCGGCTGGATAGGGATGGCTGGCGGTGTAGCTGTTGCAGTCGGGCCAACGATTGGCGGTTTTCTCATCGATCTGGCTTCGTGGCACTCCATCTTCTGGTTGAATATTCCCTTATCTGTTGTCGCCATGGTGCTGTTATGGCGAATCCTTCCTAAGGGTAACCGAGCTGACAGATTGCATTCGGTCTCACGTGAAAACAACACAGCAAAAAACCATCAGATGGATGTGATGGGTATCCTCCTCTTTGCGTCCGCAGTCACCGCGTGGCTTCTCTGGTCGAACTCGAAACACCCGTTTGCGAATGCGCAACTGTTAACTTTGGTTCTCGGCGTGATACTCACCACTGGGCTGATTGTTGCCGAGCTTAGGCATACGTCACCGATCATTCCGGTTCGATGGTTCTCGCAATCGCAGTTTACGTTCAGCAGTCTGATTACAGTGCTGGCAAACTTGGTCATGTACTGTATCCTGTATGGGTTACCAGTGCTGCTCGAAACGGTTCGCAAATTCACCGCGACAGGAAGCGGTCTCGTTCTCCTGGCCTTTGCTGGGGTGATGAGCCTTGCCTCACCGCTCGGAGGACATTTGGCACAGAGTCAACGCCGCCGCATACCCATTCTTCTCGCCGGCTTGCTCCTTTTTGCAGGCGTCTTCATCCTATGCTGGGTCAATTCTCTGTCGGTACTCATGATGGTTCTTGCCCTTGCGCTCATCGGAGTCAGCTTTTCCATCAGCAATGTAGTCATCCAGAAGATTGTCCTCGACTCTGCCCCCCACCAAGATACGGGTCAAGCTTCGGGGGTGTACACACTGCTGAGGTACCTCGGTACAATTCTCTCCTCTGTCCTCGTCGGATCGAGCATCAGTACAGCGTCTGGGGCCCGCACCTTATTCATCATCCTCAGCGTTGTCAGCATGGCTACTGTTCTTTTGTCCTTCGGACTGAGAGATAACAAACCACAGTTGAGGTAAGTAATAAAATCTTTATGTTACACATTCACACACATCGACTGAAAATGTGTGTGAAATTTTTATGGCAAAACATCTACCCTCACCTACAACAATTTGTTACATTAAAATTAGGATTGACTAACAAGAAATCTAGGTGAGCATACCATGACGAGCAAGACGTTCAGCCTGTCACCAGAAGCGCAAGGTATTCAAGTTGCCGAGCAGTTAGCATCTGCCATCTCGCAGGACATGCAATTTCCTGTAGAGACACTGAAAGAATGTACGCAAGTCTTGATGAAGAAATCCAGAGGTATCAATCGCAAATACATCGACCTCATTCACGAAGAGGTCGAACGCCTCGAGATCCTTTTACACGAGTTGATACTCGTTAAGGATTATCACAACTTAACCTTCCACTCCCGAGACGTCCAATTGATTCTTGAGGACGCGATGATTGTCCTAACATCCCAAGCTGTGTTTAACAATATAACGATGCACATCGACTATCGACTGAACGCCCCAATGGTACACTGCGATGAAGCGCACCTGCGTCAAGAGTTTATCAACCTTTTTAAAAACGCGATTGAAGCGATGCCTGATGGCGGCTATTTGATGATCCGCACCGATGTCGAAGACAATAAGCTCCTCGTGGAAGTGATCGATGAAGGTGTCGGGATGGGTGCCACGGTTCTGGACCAGCTCGGCACACCGTTTGTCACCACGAAACCAAACGGAAAAGGGTTGGGCATTGCGATTAGTTCTGAGATTGTTTCTGCCCATGCTGGCACAATCGAGTTTGAAAGCAAACCTGGTCAAGGTACGCGTGTGAAGATCTATTTGCCGCTGCTGAACCTGAAACCGTAACGAGTCTTAGCTTCGTTTGAACTTGTCCATCCGATGGGACTTGCATAAATTCCCACCCGAATAATATGTATGTATAACCTCTCATCGGAAGGGTGTGAAGAACGTGAAGGTTCTGCTCGTGAATCGCCAACGCCCTGATAAAATGAGATACCAAGTCGTTCCATGGGGTGGCAACGGTCAAGGCGGATCAACCGTAGCCATAGCGAAGCGGTCTGGGGCAAAGCGGAGACGTGTCATATTCTACTCAACCTCACCTCGACTTGCTCGGGTTGCCAATTGGCCGTTTGTACCAGACTTTATCGTCGCTGTAACGATGGCATTTGCGAAGGTATTCGGCCACGAAGGTTAGTCCAAAACGTTTGATAGGGGGTGAGATGCCCCGCTGATGTTAATCAGGTTCATACCATGACATGGCGTGCCGAGTGTGGCACGCCTAACTGCCGTGTTCTCTTGTTGCACAGCAGGATCACCTTCGAGATCGCCCGATGATCCGTTGAACCTTCAATGGCTAATGGCGCTTACAGCGTCCAACGTAGACAGTCTATCGATAGGCACTTTTCTGCTTCGTGTTGCCGTGAGCCGATCCCCCGTGTGCCAGTGTTCTCTGTTCGGATATAATGAAACCGCGGTTGTCCGAAGGAGGTGGACCAGGCATGTTGTGGAAGCGGACCCTGCGCGGGATGAGCGACCTGACGAAATACGATGCAACCAAGCTGCGAATCGGACCATCCTTGCCAAACGCGATCGCCATCGCACTCCCTCTGTTGGTTGGCACACTGACGCACCATCCACTCGTTGGGGTGGGAGTCTCTGTTGGAGCCTTGGTTTCTGCATTCTCCGCGATGGCGGGTACATCTCGCAAACGTCTCAGAACAACCCTGTTTGTGGGCGCCTGGATGGCGTTCGCCACGTTCGTGGGTGCATTGTTTGCCTTTCACACGCTCGCAACCATTCTTCTGATTGTGTTCAGCGGCTTCATGGCGGGGCTTTGGACCTCAGTCAGTCCAACTGCCGGACAAGTAGCCGTGCTTACCACAAACGCGCTCATCATCATGTCTCAAGCCCCGCAAACTCCCTTGCATGCGGCGCAAAGTGCGATCTCTGTTCTCATTGGTGGTGTGCTCCAGGCTATGTTGTCAACGGGATCAGAATGGTTCAGTCGTGAGGACACAGAAACGACAGCGGTGCGAAATGTTTACACGGTGTTGTCCAACTATGCAAAGGTACATACACGGAAGGCTGATTTGGCGGTCGCTGCCAGTCTGATGGACGCGGGCGGTGCACTGAACGATTCCTTCATTTCCAAACACCGGTGGGAAAAACTCAAGGTTCTGCTCGATCTCGCCGAATTAATCCGCATCGACGTTGTGGCCCTGATTCAGATTGAGAAGAACATCCACAACAACCCGTCGTTGTCGCAGGATCTGATCCCGTTCATTCAGGCTCGGCTCACCGACGTTTCCGTCATGTTGGCGTTCTCAGCAAAATTCATTCGGAAAACGGACGGAGTGGCAGACGACGGCATGATGCAGGAGTGGCGACAGGGTCACAACCTGCAAATCCCAGGGTTACAAACCACTGGTTCGGACGAAACCCGCCGAGATGTGCTTCAACTGATGCACCAATTACAGTCTAAGATAGCTCAGGTTGCTGATGTCCTGTCTTCTGAGGTCATCGATCCGGCCTACGTTGTCTCCTATTCTCCACGGCGTTCACACCTGCGGCAATTTCAACAGATGGGCAAAACCCTGTTGGCGAACGTGACCTTCCACTCTACTGCGTTTCGTCATGCCATCCGCCTCGCATTCGCCCTGGCGATTGCAGCAACCATCTACCGTGAACTCCCAGTTTTGCACCGGGGTTACTGGTTGCCGCTCACGACTATGATCATCCTTAAAGGAGACTTTTTCAGCACCTTTACCCGCGGTATTGGCCGGATTGTAGGTACATTCGCGGGCGTGATCGTTGCGTCCTTGCTGACGATTATCCCAGACTCAAGTCACTACCTCGGGATCACGCTCATCGTCGTTTTCGCATGGGCGATGTACAGTGTCCTGAATGTGAACTACGTCTTGTTTTCGTTTTTTGTCACCTCAGAGATTGTCGTATTGATGTCCTTCTTTGAGAGTGGTGCTCCTGGTGTCACCATTACAGCACGTGTGCTGAACACCCTTCTTGGAAGCCTTCTTGCGATTGTGGTGTATCTGATCTGGCCGACATGGCAGCGTCAAAATGTTGCGGGCACTCTGGCCAGCTTGCTGGATTCGGTTGCTGTTTATTTTCGATCCGTTGCCACCCGCACCCCTGAGTCCCTGACCGAGGTTGAGTCAGCACGCAAGCACATGCGTACCGAACGAACGAATGCTGTCAGCGTAGTCGACCAGTTCCTGCGTGAGCCTGTCGAACAGATCCTCGATGTCCATGCGGTCACAGGCGTGCTGACGGCAGTTCATCGGTTTACGGATACCCTTCTCGCGCTCGAAGCTCGCGTTGACGTGCACGGACCGTTGTTGTCGCAACCGGATATCGCCGCTTGGGTCGATCGGATCGAACACATCATCAAGGACATGGAAGCGGCGGTGAAGGATGAGACGACTTCGATTTCGCCAGATATCATACAGTGGCTGAATGAAACGCAGGAGTTTGTCAATCAGATACCATCGCCGTTTATTCAGCTGCAGTTTGTGCGGATGCAGGAGAACCTCGGCACGATGGCGCGGATGCTCCCGTTGAACCAGCATTATGAAGCAGGTACCATCGGTGCTCGGGAGGGCGGCATGGGGATGTAAGGCGGCATGGGGGCTGGGCCATCGCGATCGCGATACAACGTGCTAGCGGAACTCTCTTCCTCTATCTGGCCACGCGCTGCTCACCCGCCCACGCCGCCACCCTGACCCCGCGTTGCTTCCCGGCCGGCGCCTACCACCTACCTCGCTCACTGCACCTTCTTGTCTTTGCCTTCCCAGACCGCGTCCCGAATCTTGAACTTTTGCAGCTTCCCCGTTGCGGTGCGCGGAAGCTCCGTCACAAATCGGTAGTCCTTCGGCGTCTTAAAGTGTGCCAGGCGTTCGCGGCAGAATTGGTTAACTCTTCCGCACTCACTTCTGCACCCGGCTTCAGCACGACAAACGCCACCGGGACCTCGCCCCACTTTTCGTCAGGGCGCGCGACCACCGCGACATCGGCCACCTGTGGATGCTTGTACAAGGCTCCTTCCACCTCAATCGACGACACGTTTTCCCCACCGGAGATAATGACATCCTTTAATCTATCGACAATCTCGATGTAGCCGTTCGGGTGGATCACGGCGAGATCGCCCGTGTGAAACCAACCGCCCGCCATCGCCTTCGCGGTCTCCTCCGGTTGCTTGTAGTAGCCTTCCATGACGACGTTCCCACGCGTGACGATCTCGCCGATTTCCCTGCCATCCCACGCGATCTCTGTGCCATCTTGCCGCATCACAGTCGTCTCTCCGTTGAACAGCATCTCGACGCCCTGGCAAGCCTTGAGTGCCGCCTGCTCCTCGCTCGACAAGCCTTCAAACTCCTCACGCCACTCACACCACGTGATAAACGGTGAGACTTCGGTCAGGCCGTAGACATGGATGACCTCCATGTTGAGCAGCCGCTGAACCCTGTCAATGACGGCCGCTGGCGGCGGCGATCCTGCCGTGGCAATGCGCGTCGGCCAAGTAATGTTGGCTTCCTCCACATGCGGAGCCTGCAGCAGCATGTTCAGTACCGTCGGGGCACCGCACGCGACGGTGATCCGTTTCTCCTGATAGAGGTTGATGACGCGGGCGGGATCAACCTTGCGCAAACAGATATGCGTCCCTCCCACACCAGTGATGGCCCACACCCCGCCCCACCCGTTTGCGTGAAACATCGGCAGCGTATGCAAATAGACGTCGTCATACGCAACACGCAAGTGGAAGAGAAAATCGACCGCATTCATATAGACGTTCCGATGCGTCAGGACGACCCCCTTCGGTTTTGAGGTGGTGCCGCTCGTGTAGTTGATGGTGATGGGCTGATTTTCGTCGATGGTGACAGCGCGATCGACAGGAGAAGCCTTGCGCAATAAAGCCTCGTAATCCAAGGCGTGCGGCACAGCTTTGGCACCCCCGTGCGCAATCTGGACGATGTGGCGGACATTTGGGATGGCATCTCGAATGGGTTCAACCAAATGGCTGTATTCCGCGTCCACAATCAAGACCTCGGTGTCGCTGTGATTCACGATGTACTCCACTTCGTGTGGCTGCAATCTGTAATTGATGGGGACAAGAACTGCCCCCATCTGAGGGACACCGTAGAAACACTCCAGCATTTCATGCGTATTCGGTGCTACGACGGCCACCTTCGTGCCCGGTTCCACGCCGAGCGCTGCCAGGCCGTTTGACAAGCGGTTTGTACGTTCCACAAAAGTCCGGTATGTGAATTCTACGTTGTCATCCACCACGGCAATCTTATCTGGATAAAGTTTTGCCGCACGGCGTTTGAATTCCATCGGTGTGAGTGGTGTTATCATCACGTGTCGCCCCTCTCGGAAATCGCTCAGTCGTTGACAAAAGTATTCGATATGTATGCGGCACAATTCCTTCTCAAGTGTGAATATTAAGATATTTTAACCTCGACGATCCGGTCTACATGTCCGGCTCCACCGCAGCCGCTTTGATTTGGCGTTCATCCGCTCGCTGTCAAGGTGTGCCATCTGCCCAAGCTGCGCAGCCGGAACCTGAACTTCTTCGTGTGGGACCGCCTGTTCAAACCGTGCGTAAGGCCTAAGACCCAAGGCCTAAGACCCAAGGCCTAAGACCCAAGGCCTAAGGCCTCACTTCATACGATTCTCCACGCGAAGAAAGAGACGTAATGCTCTTTAATCGACTCATGGATACAATGCCAAACACGGGCCCAATCGCGAGAACCATGAATGCGTATCGCCAAGTCACCCAGGAAACGATCACCGGCAGCAAATAGATGGATATCGTTGTAATGAGGAATCCAACGGACATCTGAAAAGCCAGGGCAGTTCCGATGTACTCAGGTTCCGCATGATCCGTTACGGATGCCGAAAACTGAGCCGAGTCGGCAATCACAAAGACCCCCCAGATGCCCGCGACGGTCACTGTTACCCACCACGATGTGTGATTGGTAAAGCCAATCACAAGGGCACATGTTGCGCTCACCGCCATCGCGAGGATAGTCAGATTTGCCTTGCCAATCCAGTCTGCAACCAATCCGCCAATCACGCATCCCACAGCCCCGAAGAGACCAATCGTGACAAATGCAACAATTGATCCAGTTGTCTCTGACTTGGCATTGGCAATCAAAAAGACCGGTAACCAGGTCCACGCGGCGTACAGCTCCCACATGTGACCAAAGTACCCAAAGTTGGACAACATCACGCGTTGATTTCCAAACACACGAGCGAGCTGTTTGGTTGAAACAGCCTGACCGGATGACTTCTGATGGTTGTCCACAACAAACAGCCACATCACGATTCCAGCAATCCAAGCCAAGGCTGAGCTGACCTCAATCATAACCTTCCAATCCAGTGTTGATGTGAAAAACAGAATAAAGTGCGGCAGATTGGAACCCATGGTCAGTGCACCAATTAACACGCCAATCGCGAGTCCTTTACGCTTTTGAAAGTGACTCGACAAGATTTTCACCGCCGTCGGGTACACACCCGCGAGCGTGATCCCGGTGAGACCGCGCATCAGAATGCCAAGCCAGGCATTCGGCATAAACATGAGCAACAGGTTTAGGACGCCTGCAAGAAGTGAACAGATGACAAACAGCCGCTTGGCACTGTACCTGTCTGACAAAGCAAAGAATGAACTCACAAGCGCTCCGAGAATAAAACCTATCTGCACGGAGATTGTCAACCATACGGGATTTACCGCGGTACTATGGTAGGAGACGTATAACTGATGGGATACTGCGGTGCCGCTGAACCAAACGCTCAGTGCAAACAACTCAGCTAAAGAAATCCAAAGCAAATGACTCCACTGCCTGTTTGAGTGATCCATCCGTCGACAAAACCTCTTTCAATTATAGGTATCAGTTCTATAGGTAAAATAAAGAATTTACTGATAAACAACCCGTCGCATAGGCCTATATCCAAATGTAACATATCTTTTCCAAACTGTGGATTCCATATCGAAAGTGTGTCATACTTTCCTTCGATTATAGAAATTCTCAATCTATTTACGCTGTGCGTATGAAACGAGGACAATGAGATGCCAAGAATCCCCTTGACGAAGTCCCTTAGCGTTGAACACGAATCGCACATTTTGTATTTCTACAGCACAGACGAGGCCTATATCGAGAATGCCATCTCCTTCATTCAAACAGGGATTCAGCTTGAGCAGCACGTCATTTTTATCGATCGTCAGGATCGTTACCAGGAGGTCCTTAACCATCTTCAAGATTGCACATTGAATAAAGAATATCTACATTACATTGATAGTCATGAGTTTTACGAAGCTCATGGTGATGTCAATTTCGACCGTGTCCTCACAAGGCTCGACTCCATTGTGGAACCGTATGTCAAAAACAAAACCATTATTCGACTCTGGGGTCATGTAGAGATCTATCACCTCAAGGAGATTCCAGATGACATACATGCCTACGAAAATTTTGCCGACATCACGATAACAGAGTTAGGGTACACCACCGTTTGTGCCTACGACGCCAGGCTCGTGCCGACGCAAACACATCTCGATCTGATGAAATCCCATGCGTTCATCATGACAGACGACCACCTGGTTCGCTCGAATTTGTATAAGACCTCGAATCAGAGGAATCCCACAGTCTTCCCTTCGATTTCGGTACAGCAAAACCTGGAATCCGAAATGGACCTTTACAAACAAAAACTAGACTTTATCCACGTCGTCTCGCACGAAGTGAGAAACCCACTAACCGTCATCAAGGCATATGCCGCCTTGCTGTCAGAAGACGAATCGGACCGAGGCCGCAAAGCTAAGCTTGAAGGGATCATCAACTACGCTTCCGCAATTGATAACGAGCTTTCACATATTATCAATACCGAACAAATGTTGAGCACGGACGCCGTCTGGCAAAAAACGCTGACACTGATTCAACCCGCGATTGATGAAGCGGTTGAGATGATGCGGGTCAAGGCGCTGACACAGAATATTGTCCTCGAGACCGACATCGAACTGGAGGAATCAGATGTCCTGTTTGCCAACCGAAACGGGATCAAATTGATTGTCACAAACCTCCTCAGCAATGCCATTAAGTACAGTACCGAGGGGCAGCGCGTTTACTTCCATATCGCAAAGAACGCGAATCAAATCACGATCATCGTCGTCGATCAGGGCATTGGTATGAGTCTGGAGCAACAAGGTAAGCTGTTTCGCAAGTACGAGAAGATGAACCACGAGGTGAACGGCCAAGGAATTGGTCTGTTCATGGTGAAACAACTCGTCGATCATTTCAACGGAACCATCACCGTTCAAAGCGAGCTCGGTCAGGGCAGCACATTTACAGTGAGCCTGCCGATGCGCACGAGAACATCGATAGAGGCCATCTCAATGACTAGCCGTTGACTGAAAGTACGTCCTGGCTATGGAAAGATGGGTGAAATCCCTCAACCAGATCATCCAAATCAACCAACTCATCGAAAATTCAGTTCAACATTCACGCAGATTGGTGTACGCTGAAGTCAAATGCCTATCAATCGGTTTCAACCTCTCACAAATGTTCGTTTGGATGTGGTGAAATGAAAGATAAGCAAATGCTCCAAGGGGCATGGGAGGCCTATGTTCTCCATGGGCTGAGGAACCATCCCCTCGTATCGGACCTATCTCCCGTCGTAACAGAGTCGTGGCAAAGGTCCCGTGCTTTTGATGTGAATCCTCTACAGGAAACAGGGACCGTCCGCTTCCGACAGCAAGATTTAACAGACCTCCAGCTCCGGAATCAAGATCTGATTGAAATCTCCATTCCCCTCATGATGCGTATCTACAACCTGGTCAGAGGTTCAGGCTTTGTCGTGACTTTATGCGACAAACAGGGCGTGTTGCTGAAGGTTATCGGTGACGATGCTCCGATGAGAAAGGCTGCTCAAATTGAGTTTGTGGAAGGGGCCGATTGGAGCGAACGATCCGTTGGCACCAACGCCATTGGAACCTGCCTTGTCATCAAAAAGCCGCTACAGATCTTTGCTGCCGAACACTATTCCAAAGCATGTCAGTGGTGGACCTGTTCCGCATCCCCCATCCGCAATCCCTCTGGTGAGATTGTCGGTGTTCTAAACATGTCTGGACCCTTTGAAGCTGTACATACCCATACGCTTGGCATGATTGTGTCAGCTGTCACGGCGATTGAAAATCTGTGGATGCTCGAGGAAAAAAACCGTGCGAACGCTCTGATGCAGCGCTATCTCGAATCAGCGATTGATACCCTTCCAGAAGGGGTTTTGGTGTTAAGCAAGGACAACCGAGTCATCCATGTAAACCGAGAGTTCCTGCAGCTCACGAATCTGAACGAGGTGCAAATTCTCGGACAAACTCTATCGAACTTATTACAGGCGCAAGAGTTATCGTTGTTGCTTGCAACAGGACTTGAGATTGTGGACCGAGAGGTCGCCTTTACCGTTCCAAACCTAGGACATGAATGGCGCGTTTTGTTTAGCATGAAACCCATCTTTGATGAGACAGGCGCTCGCATGGGTTCTCTCATTACACTGCGGGACATGGCGAAAGTGAGACAGTTTGTCAATCACATGACCGCCCGTCATCCCAAAGTGACCTTTGGCGATATCCTCGGTGAATCGCGCACTTTTTTAGAATGCCTGCGCGACGCCCGCATTGCAGCCGGATGTGACTCGACCGTGTTGTTGACGGGTGAAAGCGGCACAGGCAAAGACCTTCTCGCTCAGGCGATTCATGCGGATAGTACTCGACAACACCAACCGTTTATTGCCATCAACTGCGGTGCAATTCCCAGAGAGCTGCTTGGCAGCGAGTTGTTTGGATACGCCGAAGGTGCTTTCACAGGTGCCAAAAAAGGTGGACACGCAGGAAAGTTCGAATTGGCTGACGGGGGTACGTTGTTCCTCGATGAGGTCGGAGAGATGTCACTTGAGATGCAGGTCCATCTGTTGCGTGTGTTGCAAAATCAAGAAGTCGTGCGCATTGGCGGCGACAAGGTGACGCCAGTAGATGTCCGCATTATCGCGGCAACGAATGAGAACCTCATGAAGGCGGTTGAGTGCGGGCAATTCCGCCAGGACTTATTTTACCGACTAAACGTGATCCCAATTATAGTTCCCAGTCTTCGCGAACGCAGAGATGACATCCCGAGGATGGCTCAGGTATTTGTCAGGCAACTGAGTCAACGGTTGAATCGCCCTGGAACGAGGCAAGTCAGGTTTATTTCGGACGACTTTATGCACTTCTTAATGAACTGGGATTGGCCGGGCAATGTTCGTGAGTTACAAAACGTATTGGAGCGAGCCATCTTGAGGGCGACGGGAGATACCTTGCGGCCTGAATACCTCCCACCTGAGATGTTGAAAGACGGTGTCAGCATTCCCCGAGGTACTACAATCGACTTGAAAGAACAAGTCAAACGGAGAGTCCTCCTCGAATCCATTGAGGCATGCCACGGAAATTACAAGGCCGCTGCTCGACGGCTCGGCATCTCGCGGAGTACTCTCTATCGCCAATTGGAACGGTATGGTCTAAAGTCCTAGGCGATCCGTTCACGTTTTTTGTATATCTTGAGGCCACCGTACGCCAGTCCGGAACTCATCTACTCTCCCGAGGCCACAATAAGCGATAAGGTATGCCGGAACTCACCTTTGGTGAACTTGGTGAACTTGGTGAACTTGGTGAACCTTGCGTTACAAACTGAGGGCTCGTTGACGTTAGATCGGTGTGCCGTTTTGTCTCATGTGTCCCACCCAAGTGTCCCGAAATGTCCCGTTTCGGGACACCTTTTGTTCGACAGCATCATCATTCGTGCTCTTTCTCCCCCGTTGTTTCCCCACAGTTGCAGCTTGTGCTCAGATCGGACAGCTTGGCACAGAATTTGCGATACCTCCCTAATGGACTCGTGAGCGGTTCACGAAACATCATCGAGTTCACACAGATGACTGAGCCTTACGAAACACGGCCCAGTCTCGCGAAAGTGATCGAGTCTCACGAAACACGATCTAAAGGAGGGGACAGTGTTGTCCATCGAAGCATCTCAACTAAAGTGGATGTACGAGACAATGGTGAAAATCCGCTATTACGAAGAAACCATGGTCCAGGTGTACGCAGAAGGAAAGAACCCGGTGTTTAATATCGGCGCGGGTCCTGTACCCGGTGAAATGCACTTGGCTGCCGGTCAGGAGCCAGCAGCCGTTGGTATCTGTGCACATTTAACCAATGATGATACAGTCACTGCGCCGCACCGCCCCCATCACCACGCCATCGCGAAAGGCGTGGACTTGATGAAGATGACCGCTGAAATCTTTGGTAAAGAAACCGGCCTCGGCAAAGGGAAAGGCGGGCACATGCACCTGTTTGATCCGGTCGCGAAGTTCTCTTGCGGTGGCATCGTCGCCGCAGGCGTTCCTCATGCTGTCGGTGCTGCCCTTGCTGCCAAGATGCAAGGAAAAGATTACGTTGCTGTGGCGTTTATCGGCGAAGGGGCAGCAAACGCAGGGGCGTTCCACGAATCTTTGAACTTGGCCGCTGTCTGGAAGTTGCCTGTGATTGTGGTCATAGAAGATAATGCGTACGGCATTTCAGTGCCAAAATCCGCCTCCACTGCCGTCCCCTCAAATGACGTACGCGGCGCCGCGTACGGTATCCCCGGAGCATATGTGAAGGATAACGATCCACTCGAGATGTACAGGGTCAGCGAAGAAGCTGTTGCCAGGGCGAGGCGCGGTGACGGGCCGTCCATTATCGAGATCGAGACCTATCGCTATCTAGGACATTTCCAAGGAGACCCTGAAGTCTACCGTAAGAAGACTGAAGTCCCGGAACTACATCAGCGCGATCCGATTGTGCGTCTGAAAAACTACATGCTGGCTGAAGGTGCAGCGACGGACAGCGAGATTTCACAGATGGAAGAACACGCAAAGGCGGAAGTTGACGCTGCCTACCAGTTCGCGAGGGACAGCGCGTACCCGAGCCCCGAAGCCGCACTAGACGATGTTTTTGAGCCAGTCCACACAGGTGTAACAGCAGAGGTTGCAGCAACGGGCCAGGACAGCTGAAGACAGGCCCATCTGAAAACACACCTATCTGAAGACACACCTATCTGAAGGCACACCTATCTGAAGACAGGCCCATCTCTGGCAAGACGTCCGACAACGCGCCCATGTGTGACAACGCGTTCAACTGTGAGCTGTTGATGCCTGAGCGGATAGTGAACCGTGAACTGTAGTTTGAAAAAGGGCTTGAACTAGGGCTTGAGCGAGAGTGCGTGAGAGTGCGCGAGGATTTGAGCGGACTTTGAACGACAATTTGAGCGGGAATTTGAACAAGAACTGAAGCGAGCGATGAGGGGGCATAGTCATGAATACTGCAACAAAACGGATGTTGACAGGGAGTAAGGCCCTGTCCGAAGCCATCGCACAGGAGATGGAACGTGATCCGCGTGTGTTCGTAATGGGTGAAGACGTAGCAGGCTACGGCGGAATTTTCGGCGCAACCGAGGGGTTGCTGAATAAGTTCGGGCCAGAACGTGTACGTGACACTCCTATCTCAGAAACTGCGTTTATCGGTACTGCTATCGGGGCGGCAGCAGAAGGCCTGCGCCCCATTGCAGAACTGATGTTTGTTGATTTTCACGGCGTGTGCATGGACCAGATTTACAACCATATGGCCAAGATCCACTACATGTCAGGCGGCAACGTGAAACTGCCGATGGTCTTAATGACTGCGGTTGGGGGCGGATATGACGACGCAGCACAACACTCTCAAACGCTGTACGCTTCGTTTGGGCACCTGCCCGGTATGAAAGTTGTTGCGCCCTCCACCCCGTACGACCTGAAAGGCATGATGACCTCTGCCATTCGCGAAGACAACCCTGTCGTTTTTATGTTCCACAAGGCACTGCAGGGGCTCGCTTGGATGGACCAGATCGACGAGTCCATCGGGATCGTGCCCGAAGAGTCCTATACGGTGCCTCTTGATAAAGCAAAGGTCGTTCGAGAGGGGACCGATGTCACCATCGTTGGCGTTCAGATGATGACACACGCAGCAACTCGCGCGGCGGATCGCCTTCAGGCAGAGGGTATCTCTGCGGAGGTGATTGACCTGCGCTCAATTGCTCCGCTTGATAAAGACACCATCCTTGAATCGGTTCGCAAGACCCATCGGTTGATTGTCGTTGACGAGGATTATCTCTCTTACGGCATGACCGCGGAGGTCGCTGCAGTGGTCGCAGAAGAAGCACTGTACGAACTTGAAGCACCTATTAAACGACTGGCCATTCCGAATGTGCCAATTCCATACAGCTCTGTGCTCGAGAAATTCGTGCTTCCAAACGCGGATATCATCTACGACGAAGTGAAGCGCATCATCAGTTTGTAACTTGTGGAGGCAG
The DNA here is from genome assembly GCF_001399675.1 of Paenalicyclobacillus ferrooxydans. GTDB lineage: Bacteria > Bacillota > Bacilli > Alicyclobacillales > Alicyclobacillaceae > Alicyclobacillus_B > Alicyclobacillus_B ferrooxydans. Next base: position 34,648 of record NZ_LJCO01000011.1, on the reverse strand, counting down.
ATATTTTGGCAGAGGCAGTAGAGGTCAAACTTCCAAGAACAGCAGAAGATGTGGATGAGAGTGTCGTCGTTCTTTGGTATAAGTCAGAAGGAGATCGGGTTCAGGAGAATGATGTCCTCCTTGAGGTTCAATCTGAGAAAGCGACCTTCGAAATCGAAGCTCCAGCGTCCGGCATCCTGCGCGAGATCTGCGTGGGGCGTGCAGAAGTCGCGGCGGTTGGCGACATCCTCGGCATCATCGAGACCAAAGGTGACAAAGAGGTTGTCGTCAGCCTGCCAGAGAAATCTGGTCTCGATGGAGATGCCCACACTGACTCTGGCGTAACGAGTGGAGCATCGCGATCCGGTGCCGCCCCTGCACAAGCTGTCACGGCCGATCCCATATCTGCGATTACGGGTCAAAACAGCAGTTTTGTCTCAGCCCCGCCGCGGATCCGCCGTTTGGCAAGTCAGCTGGGTGTCGATCTTGCCAAGGTAAATGGAACCGGACCAAACGGCCGGATTACCGAAGCGGACATTCAAGCGGCCGCACTTAAGGTAGGTTCGGAAGCTGAGTTGCACCGAACGCGTTTGACTGACAGGGCCGGTTCAGCTGAGGAAGCACCTGAGCCAATGTCACCAATTCGAAAAACCATTGCCAAACGGATGTTGCAAAGCCTGCAGCAGTCTGCACAACTCACTCTTACGCGCTGGGCGGATGTCAGCAAGCTCGCCGCTTTACGCAGCACCCTTGAACCCGGAGTCAGTTGGAATACCTGGGTTCTTGCCGCCGTGGTCAAAGCCTTAACAGACCATCCGTATCTCAATGCCACCATTGACGGCGAAGTGATTCGGCAATCAAGTTCGGTGAACCTAGGTGTAGCTGTCGATACGGATGCAGGACTCATGGTGCCGGTGATTAAAGACGCCAATCAAAAGAGTCTGGCAGACCTCCAGTTTGAAGCAACTGCACTCGCCGATAAGGCCCGGTCCGGCAAGGCCTCGTCAGCTGAACTAACTGGCAGTACGTTCACCGTGACCAACCTCGGTGCGTATGGCATTGAGTTTTTCACACCAATCATCAATCCGCCTGAGGTCGGTATCCTCGGGGTCGGGCAAATTGAGCAGAAAGTGGTTTTCTCTGAAAATACACTGATCGTCATGCATAGACTGCCGCTCAGTCTCACGTTCGACCACCGCGCAACAGATGGAGGTCCGGCAGCGCATTTTCTAGCTGCTGTAGCTGATTACCTGAGTCGTCCGGAGCAGTTGCGGTAATCTCGGTAATCTCGGTAATCTCGGTAATCTCGGTAATCTCGGTAATCTCGGTAATCTCGGTAATCTCGGTAATTGTGGTAATTGTGGTAATTGTGGTAGTTGCAATCCGGCAAGAGCACCGATGGGAGCGACACCATGTATCCCTCTCTCGGTGCTCTTTTGGCATTCCTAAATACATATGGCGTTTCTCATTGAAAGTTACACGTATGTAATTTCGCGGGTATTCCATCGTCATAGGACATCATTTTGATTGTCCTCTTCTTGCGGCTCAGCTGCCTGCTTTACACTCGTCCTCGCAAGCATCCCGATTAAACTCGCTAGCACTGTAATGACCAAGACAAACCCTAGTCCCATCTCTATCACCTTCAAGCTTTTTGCGTGGCAGAGACTACCGTAGCACATCGGTTTTGTCAGAGTCTGTCAGTTGATGCTGGACAGCTTGGAATTTTGAAAGAGTTTCCTGTCGAACCTGCTTCTGATGTTGACAGTTAGGATATATTTTTATTAGTAAATAATACGGTCTACCAAATGATAAACCCGTAGACCAAAAAGGATAAAGAGGTGTAAGAACACCCATGGCGAGAACAAGCAGAGACAAAACCGTTTCGCACCTGCAGATTGCGCGTACTTTGCGGAGCATTACACAGGGGATTGCCGTCGTCGACCTTACCCTCTATCTGAAGGACTTGCATTGGTCCGGTACCGCAATCGGCGGCGTAATGTCTGCTGCCGGTTTGGTAGGAGCCGCTCTCATCGTAATGATTGGCGTGATGAGCGACAGACTCGGACGTAAGCCCTTCCTTATCGTCTATGAAGTCATCACAGCGATTGCAGCACTCTTGCTTGTCACCACCACCAACGCCGCCATACTCACCATCATTATTGTTCTAACCGGGTTCGGGCGCGGGCAAAACGGTGCAGCTGGGCCATTCACTCCTGCCGAACAGGCCTGGATGGCTTCCAGAGTACCACGTTCGGAACGCGGCAGTGTATTCAGTACAAACACAGCACTCGGATTCTTTGGCATGGCTACAGGAGCACTACTTGCAGGAACACCAAGATTATGGCACAATGCGCTGCCTGGTGCTGCGGGATTCCATCCGCTGTTCGGACTCATGTTTCTCATTTCTCTGGCTTGCGTCGGTGTTATCGCGACGGCTCCATCGGGAACAAACGGATCGTCGAATAAAAGTAAAGCCGTTCGAGAGCATGCAGTGACAGCGAGTGCGGACGCTGGCGTACAAGCGAACTCTGACCACCCCAGTGCCACACGGAATCTCGAAACGAATGCCGGCCCTGCCATGGACGAATCGTCTATCCGGCGCCAAGAGAACAAAAACATGGCCAAACTGGCGGGTGTCAACGCGCTGAACGGACTTGCCATCGGGTTTATGGGCCCGATGATGTCCTATTGGTTTGCAATGAAATTCGGTGCCACTTCCTCTGAAATTGGTACCACCTTGGCCCTGTCATTCGTCCTCACTGGCATGTCGTCACTCATCACTGGTGCATTGACAAAGCGATTCGGCATGGTCAAGTCAGTCGTTTACCTGCAGCTCTTTGGCATTTTCATGATCCTCATCTTGCCGCTCGCGCCGTCGTTCTGGCTGGCGTCCGCCATCTACGTCATCCGGTCCGCGTTCAGCCGCGGGACGCAAGGAGCGAGATCGGCACTCAGCAGCAGCTTGACCCGAGACAAACGACGCGGCTTCTCTGTGAGCATGAACGCCCTTGCGATGCGCCTTCCATCTGCTATCGGCCCCACCCTATCGGGGACGATGTTGGACACAGGCATTTTTGCATTGCCGTTTTTTATCGCGGGCGGCTTACAGCTATGCTCCACCTTGCTCTACGGTCGGTTGTTCCGAGGCTTCGACGCACCTGCTCCTGATGCCGTCCCGCGGCGTTCGTGAGGATGACAAGATGACATCAAGCGGACGGCCCTGGTTCATCGCAAGCGATCTTGGACCCGACAAGATTCTTGATGAATCAAGTGAAACAACTCTAATATGAAATCGGGCCGCAGACCCTGGGACGTCCCCAGGGTTTCGTAGCGCTTTTTTACCTCCGTTGCCCTGTCTTGTTGAACCACATGCACGTCAGCTGAACGCTTCAAAAGCCCAATCGTCTCAGATAGGCGAAACCGGGCGGCAAGACATGCGAGAAGCTCGCGGTCGACATCGTCAATCTGTGCGCGGTACTGTTCGAGTTCCTCCCTGATGTTATCCATTCAACACACCCTCTCGTAGTTGTGCACAACTCTCTTCAAGGACGTTGATGTGACGCATCAAGCTCTCAAATTCGCCAGGTGTAATACTCTGATCTCCATCTGACAGGGCCGATTCAGGTGTATTGTGCGCTTCAAGGATGAGGCCATCAGCACCGCAAGCTACTGCAGCCATGCTCATGGCAGTGACGTAGCGAGCAACGCCTGTTCCATGGCTCGGATCGACGATGATCGGCAAGTGGCTGAGATGCTTCACTACGGGTACAGCATTCAGGTCAAGCGTGTTTCGCGTCGCAGTCTCGAAGGTTCGAATCCCTCGTTCACAAAGGACCACATTGGGGTTGCCTTCACTTAAAATATACTCGGCAGACATTAACCACTCTTCAATCGTCGCCGACAACCCGCGCTTCAACAAAACGGGTTTCGTGGTTCTCCCGACGGCCTTCAACAATGGGTAGTTTTGCATATTGCGTGCACCAATTTGTACCATGTCGATGTATTCACATGCCATCGGCAGGTGTTCGATTTCCATGACTTCGGATACAACAGGCAAGCCTGTTACTTCCCGTGCTTCAGCAAGGAACTTGAGACCCGTTTCACCCAGTCCTTGAAACGAGTACGGTGAACTCCTCGGTTTAAACGCTCCGCCTCGCAAAAGATGTGCCCCGGCATCTTTCAGTTGCCGTGCAATTTCAATGATTTGATCGCGACTCTCGACTGAACACGGACCAGCCATCACGGTGACAGACCCATCACCAATTTTATGCTGAGCTACAGTCACGATAGTCGGCTCAAGATGGTTTGCACGGCTTGCAAGTTTGTACGGAGCTGGTTTCTTGTTGACCTCACGAATTGTCATCGCCATGGATTGTATCCTCCCTTATGTTCGTATCGCTGTGAGTTGATGCATTGGGTTGATGCATTGGGTTGATGCATTGGGTTGATGCAGCAGGTGCAAAAAACATTTGTGACCAATTGAAAATAGAAAAACCCCGCCCCACAGCTTAGGGACGAGGTTTTCTCGCGGTACCACCCTAATAAAAGACTTGTGCCATAACATTTCTCTGGTGTAAAACAAAAAGCCTCATCCTGTATAGGGACGAGACTTCTCGCGGTACCACCCTAATAAAAGGCACAACACCTTTCACTTGATTACGGATAACGGCGCACTGGTTAGTGCCCGGTTTAGGCTACTACCCACCAAGGGGTTCACCTAACAGCTCCGGAGTGTACTTCCGTGCTTCCTGTGGTTCGGCTCGCAGCGACCGCCGACTCTCTGTACCCAGTCCCGCACGTACTCTCTCCATCTCAGCTTTTGAAATATGTTGTTTTCAAAAACAAAAAAGCCCGCCCCCGACAAGGGACGAGACATACTCGCGGTACCACCCTAATAAAGGCACGAATGCCTTCACTTCATTGAAATAACGAAAACGTACGAGACGCTTCCGGCAATGGCTAATATCCCTTAGGAGTTCACCATGCGGCTCCGAAGTGTACTTCCGGTATCTGTTCAGATCGGTTCACACCAACCACCGACTCTCTGGACTGACGCAAATCCGTACTCTCTTCATCCCAGCCGTTTGCATTTGGAATTGGAGTCATTTTATCCTGCACACCGATTGAGTGTCAAGAGAAAATATTTGTTTTATTCAAACAAAATATACGTTTGACCTAGAATCCTGCATGGCCCCCGCCGACGCTTCTTAGTCGACTTCGGCCGCCGTCGTGCCGGCAGCTGGGTTTCGCCTTGCCAACAGAGGAACTGGGTTCCGCTATTTGACTCATTCATGCCGTCGGCTTGGTTTCGCCTTGCCCACAGAGGAACTCAGTTCCGGTGTTTGACTCATTCATGCCGGCGGCTGGGTTTCCCCTTGCCAACAGAGGAACTGGGTTCCTCTGTTTGACTCATTCGTGCCGTCGGCCAGGCTCCCCCTTGCCAACAGAGGAACTCAGTTCCTCTGTTTGACTCATCCGTGCCGGCGGCCGGGCTTCACCTTGCCAACAGAGGAACTGGGTTCCTCTGTTTGACTCATTCGTGCCGGCGGCCAGGCTCCGCCTTGCCAACAGAGGAACTGGGTTCCTCTGTTTGACTCGTTCATGCCGGCGGCTGGGCTTCACCTTGCCAACAGAGGAACTGAGTTCCTCTGTTTGACTCATCCGTGCCGTCGGCCAGGCTCCCCCTTGCCAACAGAGGAACTCAGTTCCTCTGTTTGACTCATTCGTGCCGGCGGCCAGGCTCCGCCTTGCCAACAGAGGAACTGAGTTCCTCTGTTTGACTCGTTCATGACGGCGGCCGGGCTTCACCTTGCCAACAGAGGAACTGGGTTCCTCTGTTTGACTCGTTCATGCCGGCGGCTGGGCTTCACCTTGCCAACAGAGGAACTGAGTTCCTCTGTTTGACTCGTTCATGCCGGCGGCCGGGCTTCACCTTGCCAACAGAGGAACTGGGTTCCTCTGTTTGACTCGTTCATGCCGGCGGCTGGGTTTCACCTTGCCAACAGAGGAACTAAGTTCCTCTGTTGGACTCATTCGTGCTGTTGGGCTCCGGTCGTCGCGTGCGGCTGAGCTGCAGGTACCCTCCCCTGATTCCTTTCGGTCCTGTCGTTAAATAAGTAACTCACTGCCATACCTCCGCAAACACTACTCCCAATAAAAACGACTGCCGGGAGTTTCCCGACAGCAAGCAGAATGCCACCATAAGGAGGGTGGCATTCTGCTTCGGTGCATTCGGTATGGATGAGATGAGATGAGATGAACTGCGCGGCCCAGTACGCAGTGCATCAACCTCAACCGTTCGTCAAACTTTGTGCGTCCCAAGCCTTCGTCCAATCAAGCGAACGCGGATACCATCAGGCTTTCGGTTAGGCTTTCGTGCGTTCGGTTAGGCTTTCGGTCAGGCTCTCGCTCCACCGCGTCCACCCGTCGGCAAGGAAGTGCGTCCGCCCTCGTCTCTTCCTTCGGAGAGCTTACGGGTCGCCTTCCCTGCAGGACCAAGCAGGTTCTGGCCTCTGCGGTGACGGATGTAACCATCAATGCCAATCAGGCTGGCGTAGCTGGGGAACTTGAACCAGACAATATCCGTTACAAGATAACCAAAGTTGTTTGCTGAACCGGCAGTTGCGTATTGAAGGTTTAAGAACAATGCTGCAACCATGGTGTAGATAAATCCAAAACCGAAGAAGACAAACACACCAATCAAGATTTCAAATGCAACAACGAGAAAGTCAGTCAGTCCTGTCATAGTCAGGAACAGGTGGTTCGCGAACCAAACGAGCAGATTGTTGAGGTGAAGCGGGTCCGCGCCATGTGAATGTTGGAGGTTCTTGACCATTCCTTGAATCATACCAGCGGAGTTTGCTTTGCCGTTGGACAACCAGGACAGTTTCTCCAATCCGGCTTTAAACCAGTCCCATCCAAAGATTAGTCTGGCGATGGTAAATACCACGACCACGACTGCATTCCACCAACTCTTCTTCAGTTCCGCTCCTACGGCTTCAAAATACCCCACGTGCGTAACCCCCTCATGGACTAAGTAAGTAAGATTGCCTAGGAAGCATTCTTGCACCTCCCGCTGGTCTTTATTGTCGTTGATCCTGAGCAAACAACAGAGATGCGTTTGGGGGATTTATGCATAGGAAAATAAACTAGTCCAGACGGGAGAAATGGTAAATGTGCATAGTACCTTGTAATGAATTGAAGAAAATTTGGAGCATCATCGGGACTTTCACATTGCAATATGAAGTTGTATTGACGGAACTTGTCATTTTTCAGAGAAATGAGAAAAACGGTCCTGAACCCCCGCAGTGTTCCCATGATGTGAAGAAATAAAGAAGCAGTTCGCCGGAAGCGAACTGCTTAGGATTAACGAAAACCGTGAGTGAGTGTACCTTCAAGCTAGGACTAGAGCAGGGACTCCAATTCATCGAGGACACTGCCAAAACGTTGGATCCCGGTTCGCAGGGTGTCTGGATCCAGCATATTCACCCCCGCAATCTCGTAGGTCTGCGGAGCCGACTTGCTTCCAGCTGACATCAAGAACTGAAGGTAACGGTCGACCGCCGGCTGCCCCTCTGATTGAATCGCCTCTGCGATGGCACCAGACATGCAGAGCGCCGCGGAGTAGCAGTACGGATACAGGGTCGCGTACATTGGTTGCGGCCAGACCGCCCATAGCAACCCATCGTGCTCGCTCACGGTAAGACCGTCTCCGTAAAATTCGTGGATATACCGGGCCTGAATTTTCGATACCTCCGCGGCCGAAACAGGCTCTCCTGCCTCAACCTTGTTGTATACCTCAGCCTGCATCTTTTCAATCACAAACAACATGCCAATCAACATAACAAAATCAAACTCAATCAGTTGGCGAGCCCCCGCAAGAACCTGCCTCTTATCGCCGGACTGCTTGAGATGATGAAACAGCAGCCACTCATTTGTTGTCGATGCCGTCTCCGCCAGCAGCATGCCATAATCCGCATCAAATCGGTTTTTTTGCCTTGTGAAATCCGTATGGACAAGGTGTCCGAGTTCATGACTGAGTGTCAGTGCGTCTGACAACAAGTCATACCAAGTGGACATGATATACGTCGGTGCTCCGTACGAAGTCAATGTCACTGGAATCGGGAACTTGCCATCATTATCAGCGAGGTCAATGCGTTTCTCTGCAAACGCCGCGTGTAAGAAGTTGTGGTATTCATCCCCCAGCACCTGCAGCGCTGACTCAATCAGTGCTTGTCCTTCCTCATAAGATAGTCGGACGTCCGATTCGGAAAGCGGTGCACACAAGTCGTAGAAATATACCTTGTCTACGCCCTGAACACGCTTTTGCAATTCAACATAACGGCGTGCAATCGGCTTTGCCTCTTCCATAATGACGTCCAGCGCAGTCCGATAGAAGTTGACCGGGATGCCGTCTTTCTCGAGGAACATTTCTGCCGCAGAATCATAATTTCGCAGCTTGGCAATCGACACCTGTGTCTTAACATGCGTAATGTAGTTTGTTACAAGTGTGTATTCGTAGGTCTTTAGTCCCTTCATCAGAGACTCGTAGGCAGCGCGCCGAACGTCTCGATCGGTGTCCAGTAACAGTTTGAAAAAGGCCGTGTCAATCGCGACTGCTTCCTTTGTACCGTCAGACCGCGTTACAGATTCACAGTGCAGGTCGGCATTTGTGAGCATACCGTAAAGCCGGTTTGGCCCGTCAATACTGACCGACAGTGTCGCTAGAATCTGCTCACCTTCGGCAGAAAGCTGATGGGCTTTTTGCTGTTGCAGGTTGCGGAGGTAATTCTCGTAACGAGAAAGCCTTAGCTCCTCTGCGACGAGCTCCTCAACATCCATCTTCGCCGATTGCACTATCTCCGGTTCGACAAACGCGGCAGCCGCAAGGAATGTTTGGGCTAAGGTTTCCTCTTCGCTGGCGAGCAGTTGAGCATCGGGATCGGACGCGTCGGCCATATATTGGGTGTGCGCAAACTGACGGATAAGGTCAAACCGATTCCCGAGGGATTCGAGCCATTCAAGCACTTCATAAAGTGTCTTTGCACTGCTCATCACACGACCTCGGTATTCCGCCAAATGACGGACATCGGTGCGCAGTGCTTCGGTATCCTGCTCCCATTCAACACGCGTACGATAGAGGTGGGTCAAATCGAACTTCAGTGCATCTGGTGCTTCTTTTCGACTCGTTCGCGGCACATGTACGACCTCTTTTCATCAATAGGTAGGTAGACAATTGGTAGATAATAGACAAGCATTCGTGGTACGTGGTCGCAGTTTTGTGGTTGTCGCGGTTGTCGCCGTCGCGCGGTGGTTGCGGTTGTCGCGGTTACTGTTCGCAATTTTCGACCAAGTCCATTTTATCTTATCTCGCGCATTGCGTTTTATCTTATCTCGCTTATTCCGTGCAGTCGGATGGAGGTTTGGCGCGCCTTATGAACCAGTGACTTTAGCCACGCCGGCTCCGAGGCCTCACAAGCGACCGTCTTTCGCATCGGCCGATAGGTCGACTGGACTGACCCGTTCCCCGCAACAGGCACCCTAATCTCGCCGATGAAAAGAATCTCGTCTTGCATCTCCTTATATCGGTAGTTCAAGATTGTGTCTCTTCCCGAGATGTCAATCACACGACATTCAAAGAAATGCTCGTCTGCCAAGAGGAACTCAAACGGATCGGCATCGCCATGTTCAACGACATACTTCTCCCAATCCTTTGATGTCAGCAACCGAAGTCTATCAAAATCCCGGTTGTCCAGTGCAATATCGATCAGAATGTCTCTCAGCATCTCGGTCACGCTTTGTGACATTACAATCGCCTCAGCTTCCTGCGTAGAATTCAGAAAATTTTATCTTTATTGTATGATACAGCGCTTTCAAACGAGAACCGTTTGATGCATGCAGTGTCGTGTCTCCTTCCGCTATCCGTGGCAAGCCTGGCGGATAAATTTAACCGTATCTCGTCGCAGCCAAATCTGTTAACATCTCGGTTGTGCATGAGGTTAGCTGTACATGAGGTTACTGGAGGTTCTCGTTTATGAAGACAAATCAGCGCCAGACACCTTGGCAAATGGTTCTTATCTTGTTCTTTATCACGTCGGCCGTAGAATCCATCTCCATGAGCCACGTGTTCGCATTTATGCCTGTCTATTTACAGTCCATCCACGTTCCTCACGTGGAGACATGGGTCGGTATCCTCTCCGCCATTACGTTTGTCGTTGGCTTGCCGTTCGTTCCTCTGTGGGGTGTGTGGGCGCAGCGCTACGGCGGCAAACTCGTCGTCATGCGCAGCGCTTACGTCGAAATGGTGGTACTGGTTACGCTTGGACTCAGCCATTCGCTGCTTGGTATCTTTATTGCAATGGCGCTGGTCGGTTTTCAACTTGGCAATACCGGCATCATGCTGGCTGCGATTCGCCAAGCAGCTCCAGACGGCAAGGTTGGTTTTGCCGTGTCTGTGTTCAGCGTCTCGTCTTCGATTGGTATGGCAGGCGGTCCCCTCATCGGCGGCTTGGTCACAGGACTGCATCTCTTGAACCTGCACGGTCTGTATATTTTTGACGGCGTGCTCTCGTTTGTCACCGGCACCATGTTGCTCTTGTTCTATAAGCAACCCCAACTTGATTCCCCCGCAGCACCCTCAAAATCTGTGTCCGGGATGACCATCACAGAACCCGTTCGCCAGTCCGCATGGACGGTAGCGTGGCATTCCATCCGATTTACGTTTAGTCTCCGCGTCACATGGGCGTTATTCAGCATTTACTCAGTGTTGATGATGGCGAGACAAATGATCAATCCGTACCTCCCGATCGCGATTGAACACCTGCCTTTGCACTCAGTGTCTGCTACCGTCTCGATCGGTGGTTTAATGGGCTTTTCTGCGGTAATCGGTGCAGTCATCACGGTGTTCGCAGGACGGATCGGAGACAAAGTTGGTTTCAACCGCATCCTAATGGCGGCATTTGTCTGCTTGCTGCCCGCATCCTTGGTGCTTGGATGGTCACACAGCGTGCTGTGGTTCACCGTCGGGCTGACTGTGTTCAGTGCTGGACTCAGTATCGGCGGCGCTATGGTGTTTGCTCTCTTTTCAACAAGGATTCCCGAAACCCACCGCAGTACGGCTTTAAATCTTGTCTACCTCCCGCTTTATTTCGGAGGTATCATTGGACCGGCTATTGCCTCGCTACTCACGAGAATGGGGCTGTTTGGACCGTTCCTCGGGGCAGGCGTCCTGTTTGCGTTAGCCATTGTTGTTACGATCGTGACGCGCAGGCACACAGCCAACGTTCCCCATGGCGAAGCCGCAGCTCCAGTAACGGGGTGACGGCATCACTGAATTCAGTGCAATACAAACATAAAAAAGGCAGATCCGCGCATTGTCGAAGCGCTGGATCTGCCTTTTTTCCAGTATTAGCTACGTAACCCCTTCGTAAAGTACCTTTCTCATTCGCGATAACGCCCTGTGCGTATCGACCCGAACTTTCCCTTCGGAACACCCGAGTACGTTTGCGGTGTCGGCCACCGAGAGATCCTGCACAACGCGCAGATCAAGGACACGCTGTTGCTGGTCCGGTAACCGATGTATTGCATCCTCAAACTCAATCAAAGACACGAGGAGATTCGGGCGATAAGTGGAACCGACCTCAGCCATGAGCTCTTGCTGTCTCATTCGCCTCCTGGCTGAATCTATCAAGTAGTTTTTTGCAATCCGCCAAATCCACGTCTTCACGTGCGCATCGCCTCGAAAGTCATCCCACTTGCAGAGGACACGTAAGAACACTTCATGAACGATATCCTCGGCCTCGGCGTGGTCATGCGTCGACTGCATGGCCAGTCTGTAGACGTCTGCGGCGTATCGAAGATACAAGTCCTGTACAGCGCCCCCGCTTGATGATTCCACTGTCATCAATCTCCCCCCTTTTCGACTCCGGTGACTCAAAAGTGGCTAGCAACTTTTTCCCGAAACAAAATGACGATTCCCCACAGAACCAGTGTGATAACGGCTATCCACGCCGCTTGTTGCGTCCACATGACATGTCCTATCCGTGTGAACTTTACAATCAAAGCTGCCACAACACCTGAAGCCAACAGTGTAACCGGGTGTTGAAGCCACTTGAACGCAAGAAAATTCGACATCCGTTCATTGGCTGTGCGTTCGTATATCCGCTCGGAGACCCAACAAGAGAGGACGGTGAACAAGAGAAACCATATGAAATACGGCCATGGACTTGTCCACAACTTGGAGAAGTCGAGACTGAACCAGTTGAGTGGAGATAAATGGGTTACCATCCACATGACCCGCCAACTTACCGGAATGAAGTATTTCGACGGATCCGCATACACCACTCCATTCGCCCCGAGCATGTGCGTCAAAGGAATGCCGATGTACATCGGCACGTTAGAGACAGCAAACGCGAGGAGGGCCACAACAACACTGTTTCCTATCAACGTGCCGAAGAGGAGACTGAGTCCGTACATCGAGCACTGAATCGCCAATTCAGCAACCCACCAGCGAAAGATCCCATAGAGCGGATAGTGAATCCCTAGTATCCAGTCGATGACACCTAAACTGAGCGCCAAAAAGGTGAATGTGGCTGCAATCAGTGACAAATCGTAGACGTACTTGACTCTTATGATTTGCCTCTTCGACACCGGACCAGACAACGTAAACCAACCCGAGTCATGGTTTCGCTCTGTCCATAGTGAATAGACGGCCAGTCCAACGACAACGATAGACGCCCACCATCCTGCGCTGAAATGCCCCACGATCTCGTTGACATTCCATGTGAAATTGTTGACCACCACGTCCACGCGCTGCACAGAACCATTCGAACCCGTGATGGTGATAAATCGATGCTGCAGATCTGTAAGGGGCATCAAAGTCTCGATAAACACAGACCAACTGATGAAGATGAAGATCATTAGACTTAGCCAACGTTTTTGCATCCATTCCTTATACAACAGGGCTGTTGGGAAGAACGATCCGTCCATTTTGCACCCCTTCCTTTGTCAGCATGGATTCAAACCACTTCTCAAGCGTGGTAGGCTGAATGTCGATAAACCTTGCTCCGAGGCCGTGTAAGGTTGCCTGAATCTCTCTGGGCTCTCCTGCCCATATGAGTTGTACCTGATCACCGTGGAACACGGCATGCACGTCCTCAGGCAACTGTGCGGTAACCCCAATGCTGTTGGCAGGAAACGCAGTGTACACCTCGTACACGTGTTCTTTCAGCCTATCGACGCTTTCTGTCGTAATGATGCGTCCCCGAACCAGAACGCTGACTGTATCCGCAGCTCGCTCCACCTCCGCGAGTTGATGTGTAGCCATGAGAACCGTCACACCCCGATTGGCAGACTCTTGTAAAACGAGATCGAGAATCTGATCTTTTGCTCCGGGGTCTAATCCGTTGGTGGCCTCGTCCAACAGCAGGACATCCGCGCATGCAGACAACGCCAGGACGATGCGCAACCTCATCTTCATTCCAAGGGAGAGTTTACGAATCACCTTGTCGAGCGGGAGTGAAAAGGCATCCACCAATACACTGCAACGCTCTCTGTCCCACCGGTCGTACAACAAACTGCCGTATCTCAGAATATCTTTCACGCGGAATAACGGGTACAGATTTACCTCCGGGCTAATGTAGTGCACCCGCTGCCGCAGTGCAGCCCCATCCTGAACTTCATGGTCAAAGATTCGAATCCGTCCTTCGGTCGCTTGCGTTAATCCGGCGAGTATTTTCAAGAACGTACTCTTGCCGGCACCGTTCGGTCCCACGACTGCATGGATACTCCCCTCGTAAGCCCGAAAGTCTATCCCTTTGATGACGGCTTCATTCTCAAAAGATTTCGTTACATCTGTCGCTTCGATCACCGGATTCACAGCATATCCCCACCTTTGCCCTCACGTAATTCCACCACCACCGCGTGGAACATGGACATGATCTCTTCCTCCGACATTTGCAGGTGATGGGCATCCACAAGCCACTTTTTCATGGCATCTCGCAGCTCGCGTTTCCGATTCTCACTGTCAATTACTTCCGATTGGCTGGAAACAAAGGTGCCCCGCCCCCGAATCAGTTCGATGACCTGTTCGCGCTCCAACTCCTGATACGCCTTAGCTACGGTGTTGTGATTGAGAGACAGCGTCGTCGCCAATTCGCGAACCGGCATCATCCGATCACCCGGCTTCAAATTCCCACGCGCAATCTGTTCTTTCACACCATCGATGATCTGCTGGTACATCGGCGTATGAGAGCGGGTATCCACGCGAAGCCACATCCCATCTCCCCCAATCCGCATCTTGTGTCTGATTGTACTATACAATATAGTACAATCAGACACAAGAATCAGTACAAGAAACGGCGTAACCAAGCGGTACGCCGTTTTCGATGTACATCAAGTTCAGTGCGAATAGGGTTGCATGGATATAGCCATTGCAAGTCCAGTTTGAATCGGATTGTACGCATGGCTGTATGTGTCAACTTCATACACATGCGACCCTTCCTGCCACTTGACGGTCTCGTTCACACTGGCACCAGACACTTGCCCGTTCGCGTTCTCACCCGGAAACACGTTGACAAAGATGGAACCCTTCGACTGTGGCACCGGCATAAAATGGCTGTGCAAATACGCAGCAACCTGATTGGCTTCGGCAACCGGAACCTCGGTGGTCTGTGTTCGAGACACTTCAATTTGCCAACGGCCCTCCTGCCAGAAGAGAGACGCAGAGGAGACCTCCTTCGCACTGTCCTTTGGCGCAAGAAAGGTGACTTCCTTGGCAACAATCCCGTCCGAGAGCGCAACCGTAGAGTTTGTTGTCTGCCCATCTTGTGGCACCCCGTTTGGCAGCCAAACCGCGTTCCCCGCGGACATGCCGGAGTACGTCGAGCCCATGAATGCAGCGAGACGGTTACTTGCGGACGAGAACATGACACTGTAGTTGAGAATGGGACCGGTCATTGTCTGCCAGGTGCGATAGTACATTTGACTGCCACCAGAGTCTGCTTGCGGCAGTACCACCGGAGCTTTCGCACCGTTTAGCACCTTTGCCGGAAACTGATTCATGGCCATTGTAACGAGGGCCGGAAAACCGGACGAGGCCGCTTGTGCGCCAGTTCCTTGACTTGTTGCAGACGAATCGCCCGTGGCCTGACTCGTGGATGACGAATTGTTACTGGATTGTCCGGACAATCCAGCGGACCCACTGCTCCCAGTCGTGTTGCCGGTGGCGCTGTTATTCCCAGCTGACTGTCCATAGGATGCACCTGTACCGTTTGCAGTCTGTGTTGTAGCCTGGTTGCTTGGCTGTGTTGTCGCACCGTCAGAGTTTCCCCCGCCAGTCGCACAGCCTGTCAGCCCTAGTGTCGTTATGACAAGAATCGACACACCCGATGTAAACCGTTTATATGGAACCACAACATTTCACCCCGTCACAGTGATTTTCATCGTCAAAGCTTTGACGGAGCTCGGACAGATTCAGTGACAAATTGGAGACAAATCGTGATGACTTGCAAGGGCTGGCAGTGGCCGTCTCCTATGGTTTCGTCTGCCCGTAAACTGTTTCGATACACCAATTTTCTGACCTCAGGAGGAATGACACTTGAGTATGGCGATATATCGGGGTGCCATCCAAAATGATACATTTTACTTTGCACCGCTGATTAATGGAACGCGGGTTCATCGTATGATTCTTGACACCGGTGCTTTTGAACTGACGTTTACCCAGAAAGTTGCAAATCAGCTCGGGTTGCCAAACCTAGGCCCAATTCAGGTCGGAGGCGTCGGCGGTACAGCACAGGCGTATCGGTCGGAATGTGAGATTGAGATCAACGGCAATCGATTCCCCAAGACACCTTGCATCGTAGACCCGAGTTTCACAGAAGGTTCCGGTCTGTTTGGTCTGCGCTTCTTCCTGGAGAACAAAATTATGTTGCAGCTTGATCCTGTGAAGCAAACGTTGACCGTCTCGCGGGCGTAAGCTGTGCGATAAAAAACGACCTGATGATGCCGAGATCATCAGGTCGTTTTTAACCACTAGAAAAGTACTGAGTTCGATAGAGAAGTACTGAGTCCGAATGTGGCTCCGCCGACTCGCGGAGGATAGAACTCTAGCGACTAAGTTCGATAGACCCTCAACGTCTGCATTCTCGGGTTGAGCATGATGCCGAGTTGATTGTCGCGGAAAAATTTTAATCCAAGTAAACCCTGCTTGGAAAACCGCTTGATAACCACACAGGGTACGTCTCGAAACAGCCGATTCCCCAGTTTCAAATCACATTTCGAACGGAATGCAGACGCCGCCCCACCCACTCCGACCACTTGAATTGCACCAAGGTTCGGCAGATGAAGACGGCGAGCTATTTCTCCATTCAATATCAACGTCGCCGCACCCGTATCAAGTACAACAGGATGGACTGGCTTGCCATTGATGTGAAGTGTCATTTGAAATACGTCATCCACGACACGTCCTCGAACCAACGCGACAGCTTGAACCATGCGGATTCCCCCAAATATGTCTGACCGAGCGGACATATTAGCATACGTTAGCGAATCTGCACGTGCTTCCGCGGTTCAGCATCTTCCGCCCTCCAGCCTCTTCCGCGGCATCTTACAAGAGAGGTTTGAACGCAGCCATGAACAGACACACCAGCAGCAAAATGAAAACCGCACCCAGCCACCCACGATAACGTGCCAAGTCAGCCTGATTCTGCTCCTTAGCCTGATTCTCCTCAAAGGAAGCAGCATCGTGACGCACCAAGCGCTTCCCGATACGTGTAAGAACGATGACTGACAGGAAGAATGCAATCGCACCAAGCCCTTGCATTGAAACCAACCAAAACGCCCCCAACTCGGTCTTCGGTCGGATAACGAATGACAGGGCTACACCTCCGAGTGCCGCCAAGCCAGCCCCTGTATGACTCACGCGCGTAATCAGAGTGACGAGCGTTCGAGTGTCGACTTCTCGGCTGGAGGATTTCATCGACGAGTTTCGTGAAGGCCATACCAATAAGCTTCCTGCAGTGATACCGAACCAAAGACAAATGCCAATGATGTGGATAAACCACAAAAGCTGGTGCATGAGGTTGATTCAGACCTCCTGGTTACATAGTGATCGATTGTCCGGATGCTTAAGCCGCGTCTTAACCCAGCCAAGCTCGGAACAAGTTTGTCGTCGGTCCAGGGGGGAAGGCAATGTAAAGCAAAATGAAGACTGTAAGTCCGGTTGCCGCAGTAATGAACCAAATACTCACCGTCCATGGTCCTATGCGGCGATGCTTCTGAAAGCGGCCTCGAAACGCAAACACCAGTGTGATGATGCCTAGTATTGCAGCAAAAGTAGCCAAGATTGAGTGAGATTGTAAAAAGATGTAGTAAAACGAGGCTACACTTTTCGGCCCCCCGAAAGCTGTGTCACCAATCAGGAATGTCTTCAAGACATACGTAATGAAGAACAGCGCAGCGAGCACCGAGCCAGTCAACATCAGTCGGCGATGACGGTCCACTTTCTGTTTGCGGATACTCGCCCATCCAAAACCGAAAACAACTGCACTTGATATAATGCATAGTTCGTTAAAGTACGAAAGCACAATGTTTGCAACTGACATTATACACACTCCTTTACCTTCCTCCGAAAACGGAGAACTCCTAATCGTTTGATAGTATCCGAACTGGACAAAAGCTTCCCTGACTCCATCTCTGGTCATATCCGCTGACGCAACCAAGCGCCCCGACAACCGTTATTCAATCACGAGTTCATCGGCTGTCAGCCAAAGAAATAGGTTTTGCTAGACAGTAGTTCATTTTATCACACCAAGACTCAGTCCTGTCTTATTTGTCGCCATTCGACAAATTGTGCAGTTTCCACGGTCTATCATAAAAGTGATCATTGAATACTTTGGAGCAGATTGGAGGTGCTTATATGGGAAGGTTTGAAGGGGTTTCAGCACACCACAGCGACACCTGTTCTATGAGCATGACGTAAGGGACGAAGATCTCACATGACCCGGAGGACTTTGCACAGTTCCCTCACGACGGACAATGGGCTGACTAGTCATATCGCCATGCCGGGAATCGTATCCAGGCCGCAAAGTTCTGGCTCCCTCGAATATACATCCTTGAGGGAGGGAGATGATGGATCCGATGACGTCCTTGTACGGTTCCCGGTCCGACGAATACCGTCAGGAGCAAAACGACTTTGTTCCCCTCGATTTCAACCTTCAAATCCCCAGGGACCAGCTCCCCGAAGACCAGCATGATGCCGCTAAGGTCTACCGACTCGTGGCCGACGAACTCATGCTTGACGGACGGGCGCGTCAAAATCTGGCCACCTTTTGCACCACTTGGGAAGACACCGAGATTCGAAGCCTCATGGACCTCAGCATCAGTAAGAACATGATCGATAAAGACGAGTACCCGAAAACAACGGAAATTGAGATGCGCTGCGTGCGCGTGCTTGCAGCTCTCTGGCATGCTCCGGACTCAAAGCAGACGATTGGAACATCCACAACCGGATCGAGTGAGGCTGCCATGCTGGGTGGCCTTGCGCTGAAATGGAACTGGCGTAAGCGGCAGGAACAGCGTGATCGGCCGAAGGGACAACCGAACCTCGTTACCGGTCCCGTTCAGGTATGCTGGCACAAGTTTGCCCGCTATTTTGACGTGGAGTTGCGAGAACTCCCGATGGAGGATGGCTGTTACACGCTTTCTCCCGATCAACTCGCAGAGTCCTGTGATGAGAATACGATTGGCGTTGTGGCAACCTTAGGACTCACGTTTACTGGTCATTACGATCCGGTGCAGGCTGCATGCGAGGCCTTAGATGCTCTCGAGGCGGAAACTGGGTGGGACATTCCTGTCCATGTCGATGCGGCGAGCGGCGGATTTGTCGCACCGTTTCTGCAACCTCAGCTGCGCTGGGACTTTTGCCTTCCACGCGTGAAGTCCATCAATGCGTCCGGGCATAAATATGGGTTGGCACCGGTCGGGGTAGGCTGGGTCGTGTGGCGGGAACGAAGGGATTTACCGGAAGACCTCGTCTTTCACGTGAACTACCTTGGCGGAAGCATGCCTACGTTCGCGTTAAACTTTTCACGCCCGGGTGGTCAGGTGATTTCACAATACTACCAATTCCTGCGGTTTGGTCGACAAGGTTACCGAGCCATCATGGCAGAACTGCAGAGTATCGCAACACTCATCTCAAAAGAACTGGCACGTTTGGGGATATTCGAACTGATTCATACCGGCTTGGATGGCATTCCTGTCGTGACCTGGACACTCAGTCACAACGTCCGAGTCCCTTTCAATCTTTACGACCTCACGCATGAACTGCGCACGCGGGGATGGCAGGTGCCGGCATACACCTTGCCGAGGAATCTTGAGCACCTCGTGGCAGCACGAATTGTCGTCCGATACGGATTCACGCATGATTTGGCAACCGCTTTTATCAGCGATGTTCACAGAGCCCTCCACTACTTTCGAAAACATTCACCAAGCCACCCTCTCGAGGCAGAGGAGTGTCAAGGCTTTAACCACCTGTGAGGGCTAGGGCAACAATGCCCCTCCGACAGGGGAGGCATTGTTGCTGTTCACGGTGATTGGATGAAGATGCAGTCCTCATTGGCCACTATTCCATCTCAACATCTTTCAAGCCAGCAGCCCGCCTTTGTTCCGCTGTAAGAACAACCATCTTCGCTAGCGATTCCGCCTTCACGGCGCCTTCGTGATTCACGATTCGTGCCGCTACATCAATCAAACGTCTGGTTACGCGAATCGGCTCTGCCTGGATCTCGAGATGCTCGCCAACGTAGATCGGATCACGATACGAAATCTTCAACTCCGCAGTCATCGTCATTACGCCCATAAAGTTCGGAACGTAGCCGGAAACCTCATCGAGCAATGCACTTGTGACGCCGCCGTGTTGAATACCCGGCCAACCTGCGTGCTTTGGTTCGCAGACAAAGTGCGTCACGACTCTACCCTCATCTTGTTGCTCTACCTTTAGATGAAGTCCCATCGGATTGTCCGACCCACAGCCAAAACAGTTGTCGTTACGGTACATAGCACAAATCCTTTCTCTGAGTGTGAGCCTTAGACCAGATCTTAAGCTCTTTCAAACAGTCCATTTTTCTGATCTTCTGCTGCCATTAATCGCACGACGAAGTGTTTCTTTTTCCCAGTGGCCGTATAGGGTAGCTCATCAATAAAGCGGTAATACCGCGGTCTCTTGTAAGCAGCAAGCGACGGATGGGCAGCACAAAACTTGTGCAGTTCCTCCGCGGTCAGCGAATCATCAGCCTTGACCACATAGGCGACGACCACCTGTCCCCGCAGCTCATCGGGAGCCCCAACCACGACGCATTCCTTCACTTCCGGGTGTTCGCTGAGCACTTCTTCCACTTCTACGGGATAGATGTTCTCGGCTGAGGAAACAATCATGTCATTTTTTCGACTGACGATGGTCACATACTCGTTTTCATCCCAAGTAGCCATGTCACCGATGTAAATCCAGCCTTTGTAAAAGACCTTTTTGCTCTCAGCTTCATTGTTAAAGTAAGCATAGGTGGTCTTGCCTGGGGCCCTGACAATCACTTCACCGACTTCCACGTTATCCCGAGCCGCCAATTCGTCGGGTTCAGCTTTTCGCTCTGGAAAAATCTTCACGACACGCACATCATCGTCCGTGCATGCACGTCCTGCGGAGCCAGACATTTCAGGTAAATCATAGGGGCGAAGGAACGTGTTCCAAAAGGCCTCAGAGGTACCGTAACCATTGAAAATGTTTGGTGTTAACGTCTCCTGGAATTTGATACAGTCCTCTCGGCTGAGCGGTGCACCCATGGTGACAATCCCTTTTAATCCGGATAAATCAGCCGGGGACTTCTTCTGCGCATCGTACAGCATTTTCAGCATCGGTGGAGCGCCAATCAAGAACGTCAGGCCGTACTTCGAAACGTAGTCCAGAGAGGTCTTCGGATGAAAGTATCGAAGAATGACAACTTCTCCACCCATATACAAGGTCGGATTCGGTCCACCCGAATGAATCCCGCCACGGTGAAACCACGGGCTCATGTTCATCGTTTTGTCGATTGGGCTCAAAGGAAAATGCATCGCCACATCATGGGCGGAGAGAACATCATTGATATTGTTGATGGGGACGCCCTTTGGTCGGCCGGTTGTTCCCGAAGTGTATAGTCTGGTGTTTTCATCGTAGATGTGGGAAGGTTTGTCGATCTCTGGATCCGCTGTACTCTGGTCCTGAACATAGTCTGCGTACAGAGTGTATCCTTCAGGTGCCTCCGCCTCACCTCTCATATCTACCATGACGACGCGACGCGGTTTGTACGTGGCCATTTGCAAAGCCTGTTCCGCTGTTTCCCGAACCTCAACGTCGTAGACAAACACAGCCGGTCTGCTGTCGTCAATGATATATGCGGTCTCGCCGGGTGAAAGTCGAAAGTTAATGGGACAATTGATGGCACCGATTTTCTGAGGAGCAAGGTAGCAGTGAACAAACTCGACAGAGTTTAGCAATTGGTACATCACGACATCGTTTTTACCCACGCCATCCTGTAACAGCGCGTGAACCAACTGATTCACATCCCGATTCAGTTCGGCATACGTCCATGACTGGTTCCGTAAAGGACAGGTTAGCGCCGGACGGTTTGCAAACCGGTGAACGTTTCGCATAAAGCCTTTGATGTATGTAAACTCATACTCAAACGTCTCTCTGAACATCTCAATGTTGTAGGTATAGGATTCCATCCTATTGCTCATCCCCTCTCACCTCATCAACCACTCATCAATTTTCTATCTTCTAATTACTTGCAATTACTTGCATACGTGACTGCTACAAATCTCGCTGTGCCACCTCTCAGATTGGAATTTTTTATCTATTCAACATTTTAACGCAATCGTAAACAGATGAACAAGTTACCCCAAAACTCACAACAAATAGGAGTGCGAATTCGTCCGAATTCGCACTCCTTATACGGATGAATACAGCTCAATACACTGATGAAGGCCTTAGAACAGTGGGGGCAAAGATGGAATCTCTTCTTGCTGTTGATGGATGGCCTCAACACCCACCTGAACCGCCCGGGGCATTTTGGCAATCAACACCGGCACCTTTGACCGATGTGCCACAGCGTTGCTGACGCTGCCACGAAATAGGCGCTCCGGAAGGTCAAAGCCATGACTCCCGATGACAACGAGATCAAACTCCTCATCGCTTGCAATTTTACAGATGATCTGAGCCGCGCCGCCCTCCGCCGTACGAAACATCCACCGGCGCGACCACGGTGCAAGAAGCCCGGAATTCAGGTTGTCTCGAATCTCTCGGGCACGAAGTTCTTCTTTCTGAATGACATCCTCGGAAATATAGTCCCTGTAGTAACTGTCAATCGACTGCTTTGCATAGAGTACGGTCAGTTCTGCATCCGGGAACGCTTCGAGAAGCGAGGTGACGAGTTCGCCGGCGTACTCTGTAGACGGTGTTCCGTCCGTGGCAAAGAGAATTTTTCGGATTCGGGCGTCATTTTGAACAGGTGCATCGGTGTTCGGCACAATCAGAACGGGTACATCTGAGCGATGAAAGACTTCCTCACTGACGCTGCCCAGAAAGATTCTATCGAACAGGTTATAACCGTGGCTTCCTATCACAATCAGTTCTGCCTCTTGCTCTCGTGCGACCTCGATAATCTTTTGCGGCGGCCGCCCTGTATGATGAGCAAACGCGACTTTCGCTACTACATCCGGGAAGATTTCCTCCACGAGCTGCCGATTCAATTCCAGGATGAAAGCCTCTTCCCGCCGCTGGTCATCGTCCGAAGTCACGTCATATCCCAGTACAATATCCTGTGTGACGTACAATGCGGTCGCCTTCGCTTCCGTCCACCCGCGCAGCAACTTGGCTGTCCATCGCCCTGCGTTTTCTGCGATTTCCGATCCATCTGTCGCGTACAGCAGTTTTTTCATCGTCATCTCTCCCCGGGAGAAAATCTTATTACACCGAATTATAGGAATTCTCCACGGTGATAGAGAAGATATAAAGATACTGTTGTTATAGTGAAGAAATAACTGGTTTTTTTAGTTCGGACGAGCTATGCCTGAAGTAACGCATCTGCCTCCGTGCGTGCACCTTGGCTTGCGGTCCGCTGGCTCTCGTTCATGCTTCAGATGACCCAAACACCGCATCGACCTCTGTGCGAAGTTCCTCCAGAAGTTCAAAGGTTCCTTGCGTGCCAAGGCTGTCGATGACACTTCGGTAATACCATTCCTGATGAGGTTTTCCACGCTTGAAGCGATCCCAAAGACTGTCTCCCATCGTCTCCATATCACGCCTGATGGACCGGATGTTGTGCAGTTTGTCCGCGCACGTCAGGAGACGGACGTCTTCGGGAGCCGCCTTTAGGTAATCGATAGTGTGATCCTTGCGTTCCTTCCACGACAAACTTTTGTCCGGCTCTGACGCGCCTGCTACGAGTCTCGCCACATTCGAACCGAACTGTCGCTCAATATCCTCCTCAGTCAGTGTGGTGTCTTCTACCGTGTCATGCAGGATACCCGCAGCAATAATCTCATCGCTTGCTCCGGCCCTCGCGAGAATAAACCCGACAGCAATCGGGTGCGTGATGTAGGGAATCTCTGAGCCCTTTCGTGTTTGCCCTCGGTGTGCATCGATTGCCACTTGAATGGCACGTTCAATGATATCTGGTTGGATGTCCATTCGAGACATCGCCCCCTATCTCGAAAACATTGGATAAGCATGGATACGCGTAGAACACTGGATAAGCGTGGATATGATAGTATTCTCCATTCTTGTCCATATCTATCAGGATACATGGCGGCCATCTACGCCTGCACTGCTGCATCCGCTGCCGGAACAGTCAATTTCTCCTTAAACCAGCGGTTCAGGCGCTCATTGGTATCAACCCGAAACGCCGGTTTTCCGGTCGATCCGTACGAGTGACTTCCCCTAGAGTATCGAACAAACACGGCTTCTTTCCCCAAGTCCCGCAGAGCGGTGTAGAATTCTTCAGACTGTCCAATCGGACACCGATTGTCACCCTCTGCGTGATACAAAAGGGTTGGCGTGGTGACGTTTTTCACATAGGAAATCGGTGAACGCGCCCACAGTGCTTCAAATCCATCAGCTACAGTTGCGAGGTGCTCTTTTGGGCCCCAGTTCTTGCCGATGTCACTTGTACCGTGGAAGCTGATTAGATTAGACACACATCCTCCCGGTGCTGCTGCTTGGAAGCGATCCGTATGCCCGATGATCCACGTGGTCATGAATCCCCCATAGCTGTAGCCCGTTACGCCTAGGCGCATCGGATCGGCTAAACCTCGTGCCACGACCGTGTCCACTGCGTTCATCAGGTCGATGTAGTCCTTGCCACCCCAATCTCCAATCACAGCCGTAGCAAAGTCCGTGCCATAGGCCTGGCTGCCGCGGGGATTCACGTACAGAACCGCGAATCCCGACCCGCAGAACGTCTGGTGTTTGAGTGAAAAGGCCACACCCGAAGGCGCCGTGCGGTCCACCGTGCACGACCAAAATGAGCGGGTACCCGTCTTTTGCATCTGCTGCTCTCGATGCGTCATTGGCGGGAAGCATCAGCCATCCCTCGATAGGCCAGTTGTCTGCACCATCAAACACCATCCGCTGAGCTTCTGCGAGATAAACTTGTTTGCAAAAAACATCGTTGAGACCAGTCAGTCGTTCCTCGACGCCATCTCGCAGCAGATTACCGAGCCTCTCTTTGGCAAACAGGTCCTTTCCGCTCACTTCGGACAAACTTTCTGGGCTCAAAGTCCACTCGGACTTGGCACCTAGACGAGCTGTCTCAACGACGATACCCGTCTTGCTCTCTGTCGACTGATATCACAACCCATGTCGCGAGTTGACTACCTGGTGCAAGCTGCGGCTCGGCAAGTGCTGTTAACTCGTACAAGTCCTCTGGTCCAACTGCCCGTTTTCCTGCCATCCTCGTCTCTCCCATCTCGCAAACACACATAGTGCACAAACTAATCTGAATTGTATCACATACGGCTCTTGCAAGATTAAACCACATCGTCGCGTTTCCATCGTCATCGTCGTGAACCGCCAGGCAGGAATGCGTGAAATCCCTTAATCGATGCGCTTAACCATGCGCCTGCTGCCGCATATCCAGACAAAACGTCGCTCGGATAGTGAACGCCGAGATAAATTCGACTCGTGCCAGTGATGATGACCATGACTGCGCTGACGAGGAACGCAATGATTCTCCAAAGAACGCTCGAAACCTGTCTGCAAAAGAAATAACAGATGGTTCCGTAAAACATCACGGAACCCATGGAATGCCCGCTCGGAAAGCTGTATCCGTGTGCTGGAACCAAGCGATGAATGTCAGGGCGCTTGCGCCGGAACATATATTTCAAGCCTTCATTAAATCCTGCTCCCATCGCATTCGCAGCAATCATGGCCGCTGCGTCCCGTTTCCTTCCCATGCGATACAACACTGAGGCGGTCAGTGCTACGAATGCGGAAACGACTGCCGGAGAACCCAGAAAAGTAAAGAACTTCATAAATCGTGTTATCGGATGATCAATTTTTCTTCGAACAACGTGTGTAATTCTCGCATCAAAGCCGATGAGTCGGTGAAGTTCCAGCCTTTCAATGAAGATGGCGAACGTAATCAGGAACGAAACAATGAAAAATCCTGACGTAAGCAAGTGTTTCCTCTGATGAGCATGCACGCCGTCATCCCTCCCCATGTCTTAGTTTGCGACATCGAGCGGATGGTATTACATCATCATCACAGCAATCGGCAAACCTCGTACAACCGTTGATCCATAAATCCGCCAGCTAACTTATCCCAGCTAACTCATGAAACTAAAAACCCTAGGACATTTGTCCTAGGGTCGCTGGTGAAGGCAACGCACAGCCACTCATCGTTTCTATCTGCCTCTACCCATATGCCACCCGGCCACCGCCATCTTTCGTCGGACGTAAGCTAGCTGGGACCGAAGCGGGACTCCAACTGGGCAGTTGTCATCACAGGCCATCAAACCCACGCAGCCAAACACGCCGTCTTCACTTGCCACGACCTCGAAGTACTCTTGCTCAGTTCGCTTATCCCGCGGGTCCATCATGAACCGGGCCACCCGATTGATGCCTGCCGCACCGATGAAACTGGGCTTAATGTTGGCCGTCGCACACCCGCCGATGCAACAACCGCATTCGATACAGCGTTCTGCCTCGTAGATTTCTTTCGCCAATTCGTTGTCCATTTTCTCCTCTGCTGCATCGGGATCAAACACTTCGTCCGTGTGAACCCAGGATTCCGTCCGCAAAGATACGTCCCTAAACCAGACGCCCGTATCCACAGAGAGATCTCCAAGCAGCTTAAACACAGGTAAAGGCATCAAGGTTGTGACATCGGGCAAGGCTTTTGTAAGAGTTTTGCAGGCCAGATTTGGTTTTCCATTGATGAGCATGCCGCATGACCCGCAAATGGAAGCGCGGCACACAAAGTCAAAGCGCAGACTCGGATCTTGCTCCTCACGCAAGCGATTCAAAACGATGAAGAGCGTCATCCCCGGCTCCTCATTGAGATGGAAGTCCTGCAAGTGCGGTTTCACATCCGGTGTTTCCGGATTATATCGTAAAATACGGAAAGTCAGTTCCCGAGACGCCATCAGCTCCCTCTCCCATCAGTAATCTATTTTTTCTGAACCGGGCCACTGGTTGCCTCTCCATATCCTCGGTCACCTGGTGGCAACTCCGTGATGACGACCGGCTCGTAGTCGAGCACAGGCTCGTTTTTCTCGTAGGACCAATAAGCCAGTGTACGTTTCAACCAGTTCTCATCATCCCGCTTGGGATAATCCTCCCGAAAGTGGCTGCCGCGGCTCTCTGTCCGTGCGAGGGCACCTTTGGCAATGCAGTAGGCCAGCTTCACCATACCTGGCAATCGAAGTGCCGCACTAAGCTCTGGGTCCGCACCAAGCCCGCTTCCCCGAAGCCGCAGGTCTCCCGCGCGGACGTGCAGGGCATGCAACTGCTCAACTGCTTCGGCCAGCGCTGCTTCAGTTCGGAACACGAAGACGTGCTCCCGTAAAATCTCTTCCATCTCGTGCCGCAGCCGAAAGACGTCGGCTGTTCCACTCTTTTTTGCCCGCAGCTTCTCAATGCGCTCCGCCTGATCGTGCACATGTTGGTCAATCAGGGAGGAGCGGACATCGAGCAACGCGTCCTTCGTGAACTCGGCAATTTTCTCGCCAATAATTTTGCCAGATACAATGGTCTCCGCCAGCGAGTTCCCGCCGAGGCGATTGAATCCATGGAGGTCCCAGCATGCGGCTTCTCCCAAGGCAAACAGATTCTTCATCCCGTACACGTAACCGTGCTTATTCACGCGCACGCCGCCCATGGAGTAATGCTGTGTTGGACGCACGGGGATGAGTTCATGGACCGGATCGATCCCGTTAAACTTCCGGCAGATACTCGTAATTTCGCGAAGGTTGGTTTCGATATGCTTCGCCCCAAGATGGCGAATGTCGAGCCAGAGGTGCGGGCCGTACGGGCTATCGACCCCATATCCAGCACGCATGTGCTGGATCATGCGACGAGAGACCACATCACGGGAGGCCAGTTCCTTTTTCTTCGGTTCATAATCCGGCATAAAGCGATATCCATTTTTGTCGAGCAGATACCCGCCGTCCCCGCGCGCCCCTTCCGTAATCAGGATGCCGGACGGGACCAAGCCGGTTGGATGGAATTGCACGGCCTCCATATTGCCGAGCGGGACCTTGCCTGTTTCAAGTGCAATCGCCATCCCAGTGCCCTCGTTGATGACCGCGTTTGTCGAGACACCGTACAGTCTCCCGTAGCCGCCTGTGGCAATCACCGTCGTCCGTGCAGAATAAGCCCTCAGGTTTCCGGTGCGAAGGCAGCGGGCGACGGCGCCATAACAACGGTCGCCGTCGTGGATGAGGCTTAGGGCTTCCACACGGTCGTGGACGGTAACACCGAGCTTCAACACCATGCTGTCCGTCGTGTATAACAGCGCATGGCCTGTACCGTCCGCCGTATAACACGTTCGCCATTTCGCGGTTCCACCGAAATTGCGTGCAGTAATGAGTCCAACCTTTTTCGGGTCTTCGTGGATTTCCTGGCCGTCGTAAATGCGTTTATCCATCGTCACTCGTGTCCACGGCACACCCCAAAACGCCGCCTCTCTCACAGCCACCGGAGCCATGTCCACAAACATGCGTGCAACCTCTTGATCGCACCCCCAATCCGATCCTTTTACCGTATCGGCAAAATGGACATCCGGAGAGTCTCCTTGGCCCATTGCGGCATTCCCCAAAGCAGCCTGCATGCCCCCTTGGGCAGCCGCACTATGCGACCGACGCGGAGGGACCAGACTCAGTATCGTGACATTCAATCCTTGCGATGCTGCCTCAATGGCCGCTCGTTCCCCAGCCAGTCCAGCACCAATAATCAAGACATCGGTGACAAACAGATCGTAGTCATTCATGCAAAATGCGCCCCCAATGTATACAGGACGTACAGTGAGACGGCGCCAATGCCCACTGTTAGAACGGTGATGACCCCAAGCACGCGGTGTAAGCGGTGTTGACTGACCCATCCCCACTTCACGAAAATTCGGTACAAACCGACGCTGGCATGGTATTCTGCCAAGAGCAGCAAGACGATGTAGAAGATAAGGAAATGGTTGAACACCCGTGTCGAACTGATTTTTGCACTGATGCCCCCGTACGTGACCACAACGACATGAATAATAGCAAGAGCCAGAAGTGCTGCGCCCGTGATAGATTGAAATATCCAAGACCAGGTGTCCATGTGACGAATCAGCTTAGCGTGCCGCCAGACAATTCTCTGCTCGCGGAACTGCTTCGGAATTCGACGAACAACCGCGCCCACGTGCGATCCGATGACAACCACCAGAAACGCCACTGTAATCCAGACCAGGCCATACCTGCTCATGAAGTTCGCCAATGCGTTGAAGGAAGTCGCCCCCAACCAAACCGATGCGATGAACAGCATATGTACCCAGAGGAATAAGACGAGCAGAAGCCCGCTTATCATCTGGATGCCTTCGACAATGAGATCACTCCGTGGACTCGGTGTAATGACCTTCTGAAGTTCCACTGGCGGGATCTCCACTTTGGGTTGTGTCATGCACGCGTCCCCTTTCCCTTTTCGTTTCCATCACGGCCCCGCACTTTGAACAAAACCAGACGTTTATAACCAACTCGTAGTCGTCATCTGAAAAGTTCGTAGGATCGGATTGAGTTCGAGGCATAAGAGGAGCTCCACAACAACTTGATACCTCCATGTACATTCCCTTCTTTCCTAAGATGGGACATGCAGAAGTGTCAATTTGCGGATGTTGGTGGAGTTGATGGCGGGTAGGTGGGTCGGTCGTTTGTATGACCATAAGCGAGTCTACCTCATGAATACGTCAGATAATTCCGATATATTCCGCAGGTGACAAACCACATTGTGGAAATGAAAACCCAGCGCTTGTGCGCTGGGCTAGGATTGATTCAACCGTCCAGCGAATTCTGGACGTCTTTCTGACGCTCCATGAACATGTTGTCGAGATACCCAAAACCAATTTGGCTTCCTTCACTAAACCGCTCGAGTTCGTTGTACGCCGGGATCCCGTGTGCAATGATATCCATCCCCTCGTCCTCACTATCCTCAGAAACACGGATGCCAATCGTTCGTTTGAGGAGCGTCCCGATCCCGATTGCGGATACAAACCCCCACAGCGCCACAATGAACGTACCCAGGAGTTGAACGAGCAACAAATGCACATGACCTGTTGTGAGCAACCCTTGCTTCTCATCAAACAAGCCGACCGCCAGTGTCCCAAACACGCCATTCACGCCGTGGACCGCGACCGCACCGACCGGATCGTCAACACGTAACTTATCTACCCAACCGGTCGCCCAGATGACGAGGGCTCCTGCCGTCAATCCAATCAGAATTGCTGACCACGAGGCGACATACGCACAACCGGCGGTGATAGCGACAAGCCCAGCCAGCGATCCGTTAATCGTCATACTAGGGTCAGCGGTGCGGAACTTCATGACGCTGACGACGATAGCGCTTGCACCGCCTGCAGCGGCTGCAAGAAATGTATTGAGAGCAATGGTGCCAAGGACTGCACTGTGGGCGTCCAGCGTGCTCCCTGCGTTAAAGCCGAACCATCCGAACCAAAGGATGAAGGCACCCGCCGAAGCGAGCGGAATATTACTGGGTGCAAACACATTGACAGATCCATCTGCATTAAAACGGTTTTTACGCGGCCCAATTACGAAGGCCAGTGCCAAGGCCATAAACCCGCCAAGTGTGTGAATGGCCGTAGATCCCGCAAAATCCTCCATACCAAGACGACCTAACCAACCGCCTGAGCCCCAGATCCAGTGGCTTGAGATGGGGTAAATAAAACTGCAGGTCAGTATGACAATCACGATGTATGCGGAAAATTTCATACGCTCTGCCACTGCACCGGAGATGATAGATGTAGCAGCGATAGCAAAACCGATTTGGAATAGAGTAAAAGCGGCAAGGGACAGGTTGCTCGGCCCAATGACCCTGCCAAATCCAAGGATATGCAGGGCATCATGTCCGAAGAGCAGATGAACCCCCACTAGGTAAAACGCTAGTGCACCAAACGTAAGATCGGCAAAAATCTTCATCGTCACATTGACCGCATTTTTCGTTCGAACAAGGCCTGCCTCGAGGAGGCTGAACCCGCCTTCCATGAAAAGCACCAGAGCGGCAGTCAGAACAACCCAAATGGTGTTCAGCGCAACTGAGGTTGTCAACTGTCACTCCTCCTTGTCTCCACCTGCAGGCACCGAGAGACGACTATCGATTCAGTTCGTCAATCGTCTCATCAACGAGCCCAGTACGAATGTTGTAGGCTTCCTCTACGTCATAGACAAATATCTTCCCGTCCCCCATGCGCCCCGTCTGTGCAGCGCCGATGATTGCTTGGATGGTGGGCTGAAGAAAGTCGTTTGAAACGACAATCTCTAACTTAATCTTAGAGTGCAAATTGATATCGTACGTATGCCCGCGATATACGCCGTGCAAGTCCTTTTGCTGCCCCCGCCCCTGAGCAGGAATCACCGTGAAGCCAGAAACGTTGATCTGGCGCAGCTCTTTAATGACCGCTTGGAGCTTTTCGGGACGAATAATGGCATCAATGCGTTTCATGAGCAGCCTCCCTATAGGTTTTAGATTATATACAGTGAAATTCATGGATGTCGAGGTGCTTTGTAAGGAATCCTGACATCGCCTCAGTTAGGTTATCCGAGAAAATCGAGCCAACGTGTTCAGCCGTAGGTCGACCTCCCTCCCCATGGGTGCACGAATCGCGTAGGCGACGAATATACCTGTAGCATTCGTCCCTAGGTGTTTGGTCCATGGTCAACAGACAAGCCGAGGGCGCGGTAGTTGTGTGAATGCCTGAGGTAACGGGGTGAGTACCAGTGAGATTACTTGTAACGGGCGGCGCTGGCTTCATCGGGAGCAACTTCATTCGCTATATGCTGAACAAGTATGCAACGTACCAAATTGTCAATGTGGATGCGTTAACGTATGCAGGCAACCTTGAGAACCTAAGGGACATCGAAATGAACCCGAACTACTCCTTTGTACACGCGGATATCACGGATGCTGTGAAGATGAACCGGATTCTGCAGAGCGGCGTCGATGTGATTGTTCACTTTGCAGCAGAATCTCACGTCGACAGAAGCATTCTGAACCCGAGTACCTTCCTGCAGACAAATGTCATGGGTACTCAGGTCTTGCTGGATGCCGCAATCAAGCATAAGGTACGTAAATTTATGCATGTCTCTACAGATGAAGTGTATGGCAGCCTAGGTCCTACAGGTTTTTTTCAAGAGACAACGCCACTTTCTCCAAACAGTCCTTACTCGGCAAGCAAAGCAAGTTCAGATTTGCTTGTCAGGGCATATCACGAAACGTTTGGTCTCCCCATTCACATCACGCGCTGCTCGAACAACTACGGACCATACCAGTTCCCGGAGAAATTAATCCCGCTCATGATTATCAACGCGATTGAAGATAAGCCCTTACCTGTTTATGGCGACGGCCAAAACGTTCGTGACTGGCTCCATGTGGAGGACCACTGTGCTGCGCTCGATCTGGTTCTTCACAACGGGCGTGACGGAGAGGTTTACAACGTTGGCGGAAATAATGAACGGACGAATATCGACATTGTAAAATCCATTCTCAGTGCCTTAAACAAGCCAGACGACCTGATTCAGTTTGTGACAGACAGACCTGGCCACGACAGACGCTACGCGATTGATGCAACGAAGATTCGCACAGAGTTGGGTTGGTCGCCAAAGTACTCCCTCGATGTAGGACTTCAGCAGACAATCCAGTGGTATCTCCATCACAAGGACTGGTGGGAGCGCATCCGCAGCGGAGCCTACCGTGACTACGTAAAAATAAAGTCCCCGTTCCAAACACGTGACACTGTGAGTGATGAACCATGAAGGTGCTCGTAACAGGGGCCAACGGGCAACTCGGACGAGACGTCTTATCGCTGTTTTCAGCTTCACACGACGTGTACGGTTTTTCCCACAGTGAGTTAGACATCACGAACGCCAAACAAACGGCTTCAATTATTGACGCGGTTACTCCTGATGTCATCATTCATACTGCGGCTTATACGGCAGTAGACAAGGCCGAGGAAAGCCCTGAACAGGCTTACTTGGTCAACGCAGAGGGTACCAGGAATGTAGCCCTCGCAGCGGACAAAGTCAGGGCGAAGTTGTGTGCCATCAGCACCGACTATGTATTTGATGGTGACACAGAACACCCGTACTGCGAATCTGACACGCCGAATCCTAGGAACGTGTACGGTGCGACGAAGTTAGCTGGTGAACACTTCATCCAAGAGTGCACAAACAGTTACTTTATCGTCCGCACGTCTTGGGTCTTTGGTATCCACGGCAATAATTTCGTGAAGACCATGCTGCGCCTAGGTCAAGGGGGTAAGTCCATCCGAGTCGTGAACGACCAGTTCGGTTGTCCGACATACACAAAGGACCTGGCTCAGTTTTTGCTGGAGCTTATCGGATCGAACAAATTCGGTATTTATCACGCAACAAATACAGGCCAGTGCTCGTGGTACGAGTTTGCAAAGGAGATTTTTACACAAGCTTCATTAACCGTGGACTTAAGTCCATGCAGCACCGAAGAGTTTCCACGGCCTGCGAGGAGACCGAAATACTCGGTACTTGCCCATTCAGAAATTGAACGTAATGGTTTCAACGACTTGCCGACGTGGCAAGATGCGCTCGAACGTTTTTTGCGGGAGTGCCAGCCAAATTCAATGAGCGAGGTACGCGGACAATGAAGATAGTGGAGACACAGTTGCACGAAGTCGTCATCCTTGAGCCGACTGTACACGGTGATGAGCGAGGTTTCTTCGTTGAGAGCTACAATCGCAAAACGATGCAGCAATCTGGCATAAACTATGACTTTGTCCAAGATAATCACTCGTTATCCGTTACAGCAGGAACGGTACGGGGACTTCATTATCAGGAAGAGCCGATGGCACAAACCAAGCTCGTGCGGGTTATCGCAGGTGCCATTTACGACGTGGCCGTGGATATTCGGAAGGATTCTCCGACGTTCGGGCAATGGGTTGGGGTTATTTTGACGGCAGAAAACCACCGGCAACTCCTGATTCCGCGCGGGTTTGCCCATGGTTTCTGTACATTGGTTCCAAATACGCAGGTCATGTACAAGGTCGACCAGTATTACTCAAAAGAACATGACAAAGGAATTGCCTGGGACGATCCCGATTTACACATCGACTGGCCTTTTCGCGAGGTAGTTCTTTCAGAGAAGGATAAGACGCATCCGATACTAAAAGACTCATAGTCATATTCCATAAAACAACAGTCGACAAAGGGCAGGTATCAAGTGCCTGCCCTTTGTCATTTTCATGTTCTTGAGGATATTACGCAGTCGTAGGTGGGCCTAGTATAAAGGTTTCTGCTGAACCACAACCTTTATGGACCTAATAAAATGGTTGCTGCTGCGCCCCTCTGCAATGCATTAGGAGCCGTAATTTGTACCGAGACAAGGTTGCATCGAGCTACGGGAATAGACAAGTTGGTTATGAACGCGCAACAAGCTGTTGTTCCAGTCGTTGGTCCGGTAATCGTTACGGTCGCAGGTGTGGTTGTCGCTGTGTTTCCACAATCCGTGCTGATAACTACCGTAGCCGTTACCGAGTCTCCCGAGGCTAGTTTTTCATTGCGGATGCTAAACACTAACCCCGTAATGTGCATACTGCTTGGAATAACCACATTGTTGCTCGGGAGATCCCCGGCTGAACCTTCACTAAGATAATTGGTTCCAGCTGGGACCTGTGGCGAAGCCAAGTAGATGCTGTTACCTCCCGCAGCTCCTTGTGCTCCTTGTGCTCCTTGGGCTCCTTGGGCTCCTTGTGCTCCTTGTGCTCCTTGTGCTCCTTGTGCTCCTTGTGCTCCTTGTGCTCCTTGTGCTCCTTGTGCTCCTTGGGCTCCTTGGGCTCCTTGTGCTCCTTGTGCTCCTTGTGCTCCTTGTGCTCCTTGTGCTCCTTGTGCTCCTTGTGCTCCTTGTGCT
>NZ_LJCO01000027.1 GCF_001399675.1 Paenalicyclobacillus ferrooxydans | reverse complement strand
TCTAACGGTTGTAATGACTGGATGGACACCCGGAGTTGAATATCCATTTGTCTTTCGTGAGCGGACGTATCTCATACAGACGCCTGTTATCGTTTATCGAGTGCGTTGGAGCAACAGCAAAAAGGCGATCACAGAACTGTCTTTAGCTGTATCGACCGATACAAATGTAACCGCGACATCGACACTGTTTCGGTGGCCGTTTTCAAATGTGTATCGCGATCAGCGGGTATGCTGGACAGCCGAAGTCTCTTGTGAGTTAAGAGAGGTCGTTGAGCGAGGGGTGTTTGGCTTTTTACAAACGCCCAACAACACGCATCTGTACGGCTTAGGTGTTTCGCACAATGCACCCTATCGAGACTACGACGAGTTTCTTGGTGCTGTGCAAGCAAATCAGGGTGTGAATGCCGACTGGTTGATTCCCGCAGGAAAAACCGTGAGTGAGTTCCATCAGGCTTAGTCGGAATGACTGCATGAAACCAACATATCAGCGAAAAAGGGGACACGTTTCTCATGACCATGAACGCACAAACCACAATTTTTGATGCTTTGCCGGAAGAAGAGCGTAATCAATTGATTCCGGTGGATATGACAAAAACAGCGATATCGGTAAAGCCCGCCCAGAAAGCAAAGTCTGGCTCATCGGTGAAGTCTGCTGAAGAGCCCGAGCCAGACGAATACGAGATTGACCGTGTGGTTTATTATGCCGGTCATCGTAAAGAGGTTCCAAGTCGAACGATGAAACTGGAAGAGGTTCGTGCTTGGTTGGAGAGAGAGCATTTTCCCGAACTAACCAAAGAACGCACGGACATGGTATACGACAAGACAACAGGTCACATTGTCCCTGTTTTGAAGGGACACAAAAAGGGTGCTGTGATGACGGTTTACACAGAACATCCTGCGGATCCGATACCTAATTACTATTTCTTGG
>NZ_LJCO01000017.1 GCF_001399675.1 Paenalicyclobacillus ferrooxydans | reverse complement strand
CCCGTCCGCCGCTGACTTCCGAAGAAGTCCGCGCGACTTGCATGTATTAGGCACGCCGCCAGCGTTCGTCCTGAGCCAGGATCAAACTCTCAAAGTTGAGAAGTTTGCTCTCTTCGTTGCCGAAGATACTCACTTCGAATCTGTACGTTTCACTCTCTGCGTGTGTTTAGTTTTCAAGGAACCAACTTCATTTCGATGCCTGATAGCTTGCCTCAATATCAGCGTTGTTATCAGGTTTTCATCGTAGCCGCCTCGCGGCGACATCGACTAATATATCACGCTCGGAAGGGCAGATCAAGTACTTTATACAAACAAAATTACGACTCGGATGCCAACTGCTGGAGAACAGGCCTTTGGGGCCATGATTCGCGGGTTTCATTG
Source organism: Paenalicyclobacillus ferrooxydans (assembly GCF_001399675.1). Classification (GTDB taxonomy): domain Bacteria; phylum Bacillota; class Bacilli; order Alicyclobacillales; family Alicyclobacillaceae; genus Alicyclobacillus_B; species Alicyclobacillus_B ferrooxydans. The sequence goes on along the minus strand of NZ_LJCO01000017.1, from coordinate 73,819 downwards.
ACTAGCCCCAATCCCTATGGCCGACTGTCCCGTGGCTCTGGCTTCTGGCTTCTGGCTTCTGGCTTCTGGCTTCTGGCTTCTGGCTTCTGGCTTCTGGCTTCTGGCTTCTGGCTTCTGGCTTCTGGCTTCGTGGCGGAACTGAGTTCTGCTATGGCTGACCGTGCCGCACCCGAACCCACCCCGCCACCGCACGCAGCCAATCTCCGTGCTGGCTTACGCTTCCTTAATCTCACCGGGAATCTCACCCGGCGGCAAGAATCCCGATTCTTGTCTGGTCCTCCACTCGCTCACGATGATACCAGTGACAATCAACAGCACGCCAATCCAACCTAACATGTCTTCCTGTTCGCCCAGAATCAAACGTGCAGAGACGACTGCGACGGGCAATTCGATGGACCCCAGCACCCCTGCCATTCTGCCGCCAACTCTCGGCACAGCGACCATCATTAAAATGGGGGGTGCAATCTGACTAAAGAATGCCATGATGAATCCCCATAACCAGAATCCATGAACCTCGTGAATCTGCCCGATAAAGGTTGGCGGGAACGGAATGAAAGCAGCGAGTGTAGCGACGGTAACAATCACGGCCGATTGCAGGACGGGCGAAGTTTCGATGTCCAGGTACGAGTACAGGTAAAGCGAGATCGCGTAACAGAGGCCAGACAGCAGTCCAAACCCAACTGTCCAAACCGGAAAGTGGCTCAGCTTGTGGCCAATGATACCGACAGCCAGAATTGTCCCAATGACAATCAGCCCTCCGCCAACCCACTTGGCACGGCTTGGCAATCGACGCGTCACCACAATGTCAATCACCATGACCATCCAAGTGAACTGGAATAAGAGTACGATGGCCAGCGAAGCAGGCAGGAACAAAATCGCCGAATAATATGTATAACTCGTTCCTGCCCCAGCCAACCCGCTTAACACTAAGATTGGCCATTGCCCGCGGGCAATCCGGCGTTTGCCTTGCCGCCAAAAAGGCACAATCAGCCACAACGGGATCACGCCAAGTACATACTGGGCATCCGTGGCTTCCGCTGCACTAAAGCCGTGAGCGTATGCAATTTTTAACAGTGGCGAGATCAGTCCAAAACAGCTTCCCGCCACCAACACCATAATGGGATACCAGGGAACGCGCTGCATTCAATGCCTCCATAAAAAAGTACCGGGACTGGTCCCGGCACTGAGAGTCAATATCGGTTGTGGCATCCGAACGGCGAAGTTCAAAATCAGCTTCCGATATCATGTCGTAGTTGTTTCCCGTCAAAGTATATCTTCTCCGCGATCCGGTAAGCAATACCCTGCGCCTCGTGCCGCGTGGTACCGATGCCGACAGCCGTAAGCACTCGACCGCCGGATGTCTTCAAGACACCGTCCTCGTTTGTCGTGCCTGCATGAAAGACGAGATCGGCCGGACCATGTGCAAACCTTATCGGTTGTCCGACACTTGGCTTTTCCGGGTACCCAGGAGCTGCCAAAACTACGCACACGGCATGCTTCGCACTCCACGTTAACTCAATGTCTTTCAAACGACCATGAGCGATGGCCCACATAACCTCCAGTAAATCGGTTGTTAACAAAGGAAGCACAACTTCCGTCTCGGGATCTCCGAAACGTGCATTGAATTCAATCACCATTGGGTGCCCATCACGCGTGACCATCAGCCCGACGTACAGCACCCCGCGGTACACGACACCCTGATTCTTCAATTCTTGCAAGACAGGCATCACGATAGTGCGCTCCACCGCAGACACCATCTCAGGCCGATCCCGCAGGACTGGGGCCACTGATCCCATTCCGCCAGTATTCGGTCCAGTATTCCCGTCGCCGATCCGCTTGTAATCTCTGGCAGGCAGCATCGGAATCGCATAATCTCCATCCACGAAAAACATCAGCGATGCCTCTTGCCCGTCAAGAAAATCCTCAATTACCACGCGATGACCAGAGGCACCGAATCGTTCGTTAACAAGGATCTCATCGATGGCGTCAGTGGCCTCCTCGAGGGTCTGCGCAACAATCACGCCTTTTCCTGCCGCCAGACCGTCAGCCTTGATGACTATCGGAGCACCGCATTCTTCAACATATCTCTTTGCAGCAGAAGCCTCTGTAAATACTTCATACCTTGCTGTCGGTACGCCAGCTTTCTTCATGACATCCTTGGCGAACGCTTTTGACGTCTCAAGCATGGCGGCCGCTTGTTGGGGGCCGAACGCCGGAATGCCCTTCTCCAGGCAGGCATCCACCAGTCCGCGTGACAACGGGGCCTCTGGCCCGACCACGACGAGGTGGATCTGAGCCTCGAGCGCAAACTCTACCATGGATGAAACATCGTCGACGGAAATCGGGATCCGCGTGGCCAGCCCTTCCATACCCGGATTCCCTGGTGCAACAAACAGCTTCGGCTCAAACCGGCTTTGATGCAGTTTCCAGACAATCGCGTGCTCGCGCGCTCCTTGTCCAACCACAAGCACTCGGCATCCACGCATCAGTTTGTTTCCTGCCTGCATTCGTTCTCCCCCTTGACCTTATCTGCAGTGCACAAACGGCCCTGTAGTGACCCATCAACGCAACAACACCTTGAACAAATCGACGAAAGCAACACCTTGACTTGCAACACCCTGAAGAACCCGACGAAAGCAAGCACCTTGCAACCTTAAACACCTTGCAACTTTGAACACCTTGCAACCTTAAACACCTTGCAACTTTGAACACCTTGCAAAATTCACACTTCTGGGGGCTTGTTCAGTGCAAGAAATGACGGCGGCCCGTAAAGACCATTGCAATATCGTGTTCGTCCGCTGCGGCGATACTGTCTTTGTCCTTGATCGATCCGCCTGGTTGGATGATCGCTCGCACACCAGCTGCCGCTGCCGTGTCTACCGTGTCGCGCATGGGGAAAAAGGCATCCGATGCAAGCACACTGCCTTGTGCTTTGGGTCCTGCCTGCCGAATGGCGATCTCTGCAGCGCCAACCCGATTCATCTGCCCTGCGCCGATGCCAATCGTCGATGCATCCGTCGCGAGAACAATAGCGTTCGATTTCACGTGCTTCACGATCTTCCAAGCGAACTGGAGTGCGCGGACTTCATCGGCGGACGGCTGGCGCTTTGTGACCACATTCCAGTCCGGCATCTCGCCCGAAACGTCCACATCTTGTACCAATAGCCCGCCAGACACGCGTCGGAAAGAATGTTCACCAGGGAGCCACAAGGGGGCTTTCATATCGACAGTCAGCAAGCGAACGTTTTTCTTGCGCGCAAACTGCGTCCTTGCGCCTTCTGTAAAGTCCGGTGCAATGACAATCTCGAGAAACATATCGGTGAGGCGTTCAGCAAGTGCCTCATCGACCGTCCGGTTTGAGGCAATGATGCCGCCGAAAATCGAGACTGGATCGGCCTCGTACGCACGAACGAATGCCTGCATGACGGAATCGCCGATCCCCACACCGCACGGATTCATGTGTTTCACGGCCACCACCGCAGGTGACGAGAGGTCATCGAGATCGCGCAAAATCCGCAGTGCCGCGTCCGCATCTTGAATGTTGTTGTAGGAGAGTTCCTTGCCTTGAAGCTGCACAGCCGCTGCAATGGTGGCTGGACTCGCTTTCGAATCCGCATAGAAGTGGGCTTTTTGGTGTGGATTCTCGCCGTAACGGAGCGCCTGTTTGTGCTCAAACGAAACCGTGTAGATCGTTGGCCATTCAGACTCTGCAGCCCCAGCAGCGTCCGATCCGGTTTGCGCTGCTGTTCGCGCAGTCTCAGCGGATCCGATTTCCATCGTGTCAGCTCCTGATTGCAACTGTGTCTGAAAATACGCAGTGATTGCCGCATCGTAAACGCCGGTCGTCTGAAAGACCTTGCCAGCAAGCGTCCTGCGCTCGATTTGGGTGAGTTCTTCGCCTGCGCGCAGACGCTTGCCAATCCAGCCATAGTCAACGGGATCGACCACGGGAATGACAAACGGGTGGTTCTTTGCAGCAGCCCGCAGCATGGATGGACCACCAATATCGATCATCTCGACGGCTTCCTCGAACGTCACGTTGGGTTTTGCAATCGTCTGTTCGAATGGATACAGATTCACGACCACAACATCAATCATGGAAATGCCGTGCTCATGCAGGCTTTTCATATGCCCCTCGTCGTCACGCAGAGCCAGCAGTCCTCCGTGAATCTTTGGATGGAGTGTCTTGACACGGCCGTCCATCATCTCGGGAAAGCCTGTATAATCCTCCACCGCCGTTACGTCGATGCCTGCGTCGGCAAGCGTGCGGGCCGTCCCCCCTGTTGAGAGGATCCCGTAACCGGCAGCAACGAGATCGTGACAGAAATCAACAATCCCAGTCTTATCAAACACACTAACGAGTGCTAAACGTTGCAAGACAACACACCCTTCCGTAAGGTCGTTTCCCGATCAAAAGCAGCTATAAAAAGGCAACCTATAAAAAGCAGCTGTAAAAGGCATTCACAAAAAATCACCTATAAAAGCATCTTCTAAGAGCACCAGCCTTCACTCAGAGAGCCACGACGATGCTACTTGTCCAATCACCGCGGGATACAAGTGATGCTCAACCTCGTGAACCCGCTGCGTCAACGTTCCAAGTTCCATCCCCTCTGTGACAGGAACCCGCCACTGCGCGATGATTGGGCCGGTATCTACACCTGCGTCCACATAATGCACCGTAACCCCAGTCTCCGTAACCCCCGCAGAAAGAGCATCCGCGATGGCGGAGCGACCGGGAAACGCGGGGAGCAGAGATGGATGCAGGTTCAGAATCCGGTTCGGGTAGGCCTCGAGGATGTCGGAGCCAACAATTCGCATGTACCCAGCAAGGGCAATACCATCCACTCCGTGTGCGCGAAGCTCTCTGAGGATCGCCCGTTCATAGGCCGATCTCGATGGAAACGCCTTCGGTTCCGCTGCGAACACTGGGGCTCCGGCGCCCAAGGCGCGCTGCACTGCTCGGCACCACGGCTTATCAGTGACGACCAGCGCGACCTCTACGATCCACCCAGGGCACCCGACCGCATAGCCAAGGATAGCCTGTAAGTTGGTCCCTTCTCCAGAGACGAACACGGCGATCCTGGCTCTCCGCCCCGGCTGGACTGGGTTTGCCTCGCCGGTACTCATCATCCCTGGACCGGTCGTCTCTGGCGTTATCATGCAAGGTCGCCGTCCCATTCGACCGTCTGCGCTCCAGAAACGATAGCTCCGATGACCGTTGCCTTCTGACCTTCTTCAGCCAACAGTTTGAGTGCCTGGTCAGCCTGGTCTGCAGGCACAATCACGACGTACCCAATCCCCATGTTGAAGACACGCGCAGCCTCTGCAAAGGACATCTTCGCAGTCTCCTGCAGCCATTGAAATACAGGTTGAACTTCCCAACTGCCCATTTGCAGCGATGCCGACACGCCCCCCGGAAGAACACGCGGGAGGTTCTCGACCAGTCCGCCTCCGGTGATGTGCGCCATGCCCCGAATCTCGACGCCGCTTGAAAGCAGACGGTGTACAGGTTTCACGTAAATCGCGGTCGGAATCAAAAGTTCTTCGCCGACCGTTCCACGAAAGCCAGGCAGTGTATCGCTGTAGGCGACACCCGCGTCGTTTAAGAGTTTGCGCACGAGTGAATAGCCGTTCGAGTGAATCCCAGTGCTGGCGAGGCCAAGAACGACATCACCGGCTTCAATGGTCGATCCGTTGATCGCCTTCGACGCATTGACAACGCCGACTGCGGTACCGGCGAGATCGTAATCACCAGGTTGATAGACATCACCCATTTCGGCTGTCTCGCCGCCTATCAACGCACACCCTGCTTGCTGACACCCTTCTGCCACACCGCTCACGACTGCCTCGGCGACGTCAACGTCGAGCGCGTTGACCGCGAGGTAGTCGAGGAAGAACAACGGTTCCGCGCCGGAGGTGAGGATGTCGTTGACGCACATCGCAACACAGTCAATGCCAATCGTGTCATGACGATTCGTCGCGAAGGCCACCTTAATCTTCGTGCCAACACCGTCGGTCCCTGATACCAACAACGGTTCCGGGTATTTCGTCACATCCAAGCGAAAGCCGCCCGAGAAACCACCGATGCCAGACGCGACTTCAGGACGCGTGGCAAGGCTGCCAATCCGCGCATACCGTTTTGCTGCCTCGTTTCCTGCGTCGATGTCAACACCAGCTTGCTTGTATAAATCGGCCGTCATGACTTCACCCCCCGCGGGTTTCTGGTGGCTGTTAGAATCGCTTCAAACCCTTCGGTGTCCTCCGGTGGAACCGGTTCCTCATCCGGCGATCCGCTGTCCTGACCCGAGACCGGCGTACCATCCGGAAGGTGCCCCCGCCCCGAACTGCCTGACTCCGCGTTCAACCTCTTGTCTGCCTCACGGTCGCTGGCGCCATTCTCATAGGTGTGCTTGTCGGTCTCGTAGACCTCCGTCGGGTAGTTCCCGGTAAAGCAGGCATTGCAAAACGGATTGCCCTCTCCACGGGCATACCCGAAACCTTCCATCAGCTCATCCACGCTTAAAAAGGCCAAGGAGTCCGCTTCAATCTCTTGGCAGATCTCGTCAATTGTGTGCGTTGCCGCAATCAACTGACCCCGCGAGGAGGTATCGATACCGTAGTGGCAAGGGTTTTTATACGGTGGACTGGAAATGCGCACATGCACTTCCGTCGCTCCTGCATCCCGCAACAAGCGGACGATCCTTCGGCTTGTCGTGCCCCGAACAATCGAGTCATCCACCAGCACAACCCGCTTCCCGGATACAATCGACCGGACCGCGTTCAGCTTCAACCGGACTCCGACATCGCGCAGTTCAGATGAAGGCTGAATGAACGTCCTCGCGATGTATTTGTTCTTAATGAGTCCCATCTCGACGGGAAGGCCGGCCGTCTCACCGTATCCGTTGGCAGCAGAGATACTGGAATCCGGCACACCGACGACGATATCCGCTTCGACTCCGTGGTTTTCCGCCAAAATTCGGCCGAGTTGCTTGCGAACCGTGTGAACGTTCCAGCCATCAATGTCACTGTCGGGACGTGCGAAGTAAATGTGCTCGAACGTGCACATGGCCCGTTTCGTGCGCTGCCCGGAGGGAATCGAGCGGAGTCCTTTGGCAGTCACCACAATCATCTCGCCCGGCTCAACATCCCTGATAAACGTTGCCCCAATGGAATCGAACGCGCACGATTCAGACGCAAACACATACGCATCATCGAGGCGGCCAAGGGCCAGTGGGCGGAGTCCGAACGGATCGCGAACGGCAATCAGTTCGTTTTTGTCGAGGAACAAGAATGCAAAACCGCCCTTGACCATGCGAACTGCCTCGACAATGTTTTCCGTAAACGTCGGCAAGCCGGCACGCGCAATCAGGTGAGCAACGACTTCTGTGTCACTCGTCGACTGAAACAAGCTGCCTTGGCGTTCGAGCAACATCCGAAGGGATCTCGCGTTGACCAGATTCCCGTTATGCGCCAGCGCAAACGGCCCCTCGTGGGTGGTGAATGAGATGGGCTGTGCATTTTGCACGGTGTTCGATCCTGCTGTCGAGTACCTCACGTGACCAATCGCGGCGGCACCTGGAAGTTCATCCAGTGCCGTTTCCGCAAATACCTCAGAGAGCAGGCCGAGTCCACGGTGGTTGTACATCCTGCCATCGTCCACTGAGGCGATGCCTGCAGCCTCTTGACCGCGATGCTGCAGGGCAAACAGGGCGTAGTAGGCGAGCTCGGTTGCCTTCACATGACCGTAAACACCAAATACGCCGCATTCCTCTGTCGGTCTGTCCGGGATCCCCTGAAGCCCTTCGACGTCCAACTCCAGATTCTCGAGGTTCACTGCCACATTTTTGGCATCCGTCACTGAATTACTGTCCTGGAACCGCAACATTGCCACTCCCCCTCTCAGCCTCCGGCAGACTCATGAATCTCGAGATGACCGATTCATAGGCCATCTTCATCTGCAGAGCAGTCTGGACAAGCAAACGCTCCTTGCCAGATCGGTTCGATCCGTTGATGACGAGTTCCATCCCAGCAGTTTGACCCATGACTCTCGCATCAACGTGTGCTGATTTCGCCGCTTGCAACAGTTTCCCCACATGCTCCGATGGTACCTCGAGCACAATTCGACTCTGTCCTTCCGAGAACAGCCAACCTGCAACGGCAAGTGTGTCTTGCGCGGATATGGGCGCCTCAATCTGTGCACCAATCTGATGGTCCATGCACATCTCTGCAAGTGTGACGGCAATCCCGCCTTCACTCACGTCGTGAGCTGCGGTGACCCATCCCTGCTGCATGACCTCACTCACAAACTGCTGCACCGCAACCTCAACGGCCAGGTCAAATGAAGGAGCTGAACCTGCACTCCTCGACAGAAGTTCCTCCACAAAGAGGGAACCTTGGAGGTCTCGGTCTTCCGGCCCGATACAGATGACGCTCGAGCCTTCCTGTTGAAAACCGCTCGGTATGACTGCATCGACCCCGGTAATCTTACCGACCATTCCGATGACTGGCGTTGGCCAGATATCTCGCCCGCCCGTCTCGTTGTACAGGCTGACATTTCCGCTCACGACCGGGGTTCCAAGGGCCTCGCAGGCTTCGCTCATACCAGACGTAGCCTCCGCGAACTGATACATGATTTCCGGCTTCTCTGGATTGCCGAAGTTCAGGCAGTTCGTGATGGCGAGCGGTATGCCGCCCGAGCAGACAATATTCCGGGCTGCCTCAGCAACAGCAATCGCACCGCCCAGACGGGGATTCAATCCCACATAGCGGCCATTGCCATCCGTTGTAAGGGCGATACAGGTTTTTGAGTCCGGAAGTTTGACAACAGCGGCGTCACTGCCAGGTCCAACCACAGTTGATGTTCGAACCGAGGTATCGTATTGGCGATACACCCAGCTCTTTTCCGCAATAGTTGGATGAGTCAGCAGGTTGGTCAGTGCATCGCCCCAACTGCTTTCGGCTGTGCCGGACTTGGTCTGTAGCCCGTCAAGCTGTGTGCGGAGTTCATTCAGGTCGGATTGCCAGTTATCAGCCAACGTTGACGCCGGAGGTGCCACAGGACGGTCGTAGACAGGCGCATCATCAACCAAGTAACGAACCGGCACATCAGCCACTTTTGAGTTGTTGAACCAAAGCCGCAGATTACCATCATCTGTGACCTTGCCAATTTCCGCGACTTCGAGACCCCACTTGCGCAAAATCTGGAACGCCAAGTCTTCACGACCGCGCTCCAATACGACGAGCATCCGTTCTTGGGACTCCGAGAGCATCATTTCATAAGGTGTCATGCCGTCTTCGCGAACAGGGACCTGGTTCAGGTATAACTCCATACCGCCGCCGGCACGGCTTGCCATCTCCGCGGAAGAGGAAGTAAGCCCTGCCGCTCCCATGTCCTGGATGCCAACCACGGCACCTGTGTCAATCAGTTCCAGGCAGGCTTCCATCAGAAGTTTGCCGAGGAACGGATCGCCCACTTGAACGGCAGAACGCTCTTTCGTATGAGGGTCTTCAGCGGATGCGAACGTCGCGCCATGAATTCCATCACGGCCTGTACGAGCGCCGACAACGAAGACCGGATTGCCTGTACCGGTTGCTGTGCCTTTGACGATTTTGTCAGCCGGCAGAACGCCGACACACATGGCGTTCACGAGCGGGTTCGCGGTGTAGGACGGGTCAAATGTGACCTCACCGCCGACCGTCGGGATACCGACGCAGTTGCCGTACATCCCAATCCCTTCGACCACGCCGCGGAACAGGTGTCGCACATGCTCATCGTCAAGCGGTCCAAAACGCAGGCTGTCGAGGAATGCAATCGGCCTCGCACCCATCGTAAACACGTCGCGAAGAATGCCGCCAACACCTGTGGCCGCCCCTTGCACCGGCTCAATCGCAGACGGATGGTTGTGACTTTCCATCTTAAACGCGACGCCGATGCCGTCGCCAAGGTCGATGACGCCGGCATTCTCTCCAGGTCCCTGCAGAACCTGTGGTCCTGTCGTGGGGAACTGCCGCAAGTACCGTTTCGAGCTTTTATAACTGCAGTGCTCAGACCACAGAACTCCGAACAACCCTGTTTCAACGTAATTGGGGAGTCGACCGAGTAACTCAACTGCCCGCTGATATTCAGTTTCTGTCAAACCGAGATCGCGATAAATCAGGTGTTCCTTGATCTGCTCGGGACTCGGCTCAACCGGATTTTCCTGCATGGTCTCGCTTGGCATTGCACTCGCCTCAGGCGTTTCTTGCCCAATGCCGGGGTTTGACGTATCCAGGTTGCCAACGAGGACATGGTTCAGGGACGTGCCAGTGGCTGCCGCCGCGGTTTCTGTCTGGTTGGTCCGTGCTTTGACGGCTTGCTGCATCGATAAGAACATCCGCTGTCCGTCTTCCGATGCCATCCAATCTGTAACAGCACGCTCAGGATGCGGCATTAATCCGAGGACGTTGCGGTTTTCATTCAGGATGCCTGCGATGTCCTCGACCGATCCGTTCGGGTTGTCCTGGTACCGGAACAGAATTCGGTTGTCCTTCTTCAGTTGTGCGAGTGTCTCTTCATCTGCGTAGTACCTGCCCTCACCATGGGCAATCGGAACGCGAATGGTCTCACCTTTCGTGTACGCCGACGTAAACGGGGAGTCCGTGTTTTCCACAACCAGTTCGGAGGTGTGGCAATGAAAGCGAAGGTCTTCATTGCGAAGGAGTGCTCCCGGCAAGAGACCGGACTCTGTCAACACCTGAAACCCGTTGCAGATGCCGACCACCAGTTTTCCTGCTGCAGCTTCCTTTGACACAGCCTGCATGACAGGTGAGAAGCGAGCAATGGCCCCGGATCTGAGATAGTCGCCGTAGGAAAAACCGCCCGGTAAAATGATGGCGTCATACGCGCTGAGGTCAGCTTCGGTGTGCCATACAAGATCAACCGGATCGCCCGTTACGGAGGCGACAGCCTTCTGTGCGTCTTCGTCACAGTTTGACCCGGGAAAGACAACAACTGCCCACTTCATGCCAGGCCCTCCTTGCTCGCTTCGGGCTTGAGATCGAAATCATAGGTCTCCATGACCGGGTTGCAAAGCACCTTGTCACAAACCTCGTGAGCAACCTGTTCTGCCTCTTCCTTCGATGCCGCGGCGATGTGGAATGTCATGTACTTGCCAACGCGAAAACCTTCCGCTGACCGATACCCAAGGCTGTGCACTGCGTTCTCTACAGCATGACCCTGCGGGTCGAAGACACTCGGTTTAAATTGAATGCGCACTTCTACCAGCCAATTTGTCACAGGCTTGCGACCTCCCTCACGCGACGCATCATCTCTGCATAGGCGTTTTCTACTCCGCCAAGGTCCCGACGAAAGCGGTCCTTGTCGAGCTTTTCGTTGGTGTTTGCATCCCAGTAGCGGCATGTATCGGGTGAAATCTCATCTGCAAGCAGGATTTCTCCCTCATCCGTCTTACCAAACTCCAGTTTGAAGTCGACGAGGATTACGTCGACTGTCCGCAAGACGTCTGACAACACCTCGTTGACCCGAAGCGCCATTTGTTTGACCTGTGTGATATCAGATGGCGTGGCCAGACCAAGAGCTTCGATGTGGTCGGTAGTCACAAGAGGGTCACCGAGGTCATCCCGCTTGTAGTAAAACTCGACAATCGGATGTGCGAGCTTCATGCCCTCTTCGAGGTCAAGTCTCGATGCCATGCTTCCTGCAGCCAGATTTCGAACCACAACTTCAATCGGCAACATCGTCAGTGCACGTACAAGGGTTTCGCGCTCGCTCAGCTCTTTGACGAAATGCGTATGCACGCCCTTTGTCTCAAGCAGTTGAAAGAACAAGTTGCTCATCTGGTTGTTGACGACACCTTTGCCAACGATGGTGCCGCGTTTTTGCCCGTTGAAAGCTGTTGCATCGTCCTTGTATGCCACACGATACACACCTGCATCTTCCGTGCGGTACACGCGCTTCGCCTTACCTTCGTACATCGCTTCTTGAGCCGAGTTCAGCTGTTCCGTCTGCTGGTCCATCTTGCGGTTCCTCCTACCCTGGCGGGGCCATGTCCTCACATCAGGGGGTGATTTGTAGTGAAGTGATTTACAGAAACAACGAAGTCAAATAAACAACGAAGCCAAATAAGCCATGTGTTACGCGTTGAGGCCAAGCCGTTCAAAAATGGTGTCAACGTGCTTTAAATGGAAGGTTGGGTCAAAACAGGCATCCAATTCTTCCGATGTGAGTACCTTTTTCACAAGCGGTGCTTCACCGACAATTTCCTTGAACGAACGTCCTTCTTCCCAAGCCTGCATCGCGCACGGTTGCACCGTGTCGTAGGCCTCTTCGCGGGATACGCCCTTGTCGATGAGTGTCGTGAGGACTCGCTGACTGAATGGCAAGCCGTAGGTCCGATCCATATTGCGGCGCATGTTCTCGGGATACACATGCAGGTCGGTCAGGATTCGGTTCATTCGGCTCAACAGGTAGTCGATGAGAATTGTGGCATCAGGGAAAATCACTCGTTCGACGGAAGAATGGCTGATGTCCCGTTCATGCCACAGTGGGACGTCTTCCAAAGCCGGGACGACATACCCTCGCAGTACCCTTGCCAGGCCACTGATCTGCTCACACGAAACCGGGTTGCGTTTGTGCGGCATCGCGGACGAACCTTTCTGTCCCTTGTAAAACGGTTCTTCCACCTCGCGGATTTCCGATTTTTGAAGTCCACGAATTTCCGTTGCAATCTTGTCAAGTGTGGTGCCGATGAGCCCGATGACAAAAATGAACTCTGCGTGCCTGTCGCGTTGCAGGGTTTGCGTGCTGATTGGCGCGGCTTTCAGGCCAAGACGCTCACAAACGTACTGTTCGACAAACGGATCGACATTGGCATACGTTCCAACAGCGCCAGAAATCTTGCCGTAGCGCATCCGCTCGGCTGCTGCATTGAAGCGTTCCAGGTTGCGCACCATTTCCGCGTACCACAAGGCGGCTTTCAGGCCAAACGTTGTGGGTTCAGCGTGCACCCCGTGCGTGCGCCCCATCATAAGCGTGGTTTTGTATTTTGCAGCCAGTTGGCGGAGGGTTTCAATCAGCGTCTCCACATCTGTTCGGATGACCTTGATGGCCTCCTGAAGTTGAGCCGACAAAGCGGTATCGACAACATCGGTGGATGTGAGTCCATAGTGGACCCATTTGCGTTCCGGTCCGAGGGACTCAGATACTGCTCTTGTGAATGCGACCACGTCGTGGCGGGTCTCCTGTTCAATTTCAAGGACGCGGTCCACGTCGAACTTGGCGTTTGCCCGAATCGCAGCCACGTCTTCCTTCGGGATGACCCCAAGTTCAGCCCATGCTTCACAGGATAGGATCTCAACTTCGAGCCACCAGCGAAAACGTTCCTGTAAAGTCCACCGGTTTGCCATTTCAGCACGTGAATATCGATTAATCACATTCATTCCCCCGTCCGCATTCCTGGTCTTGCACATTTCATTTTGCCGAGCTACTTATGTGAAAGCCAACTTGCATCTCAAAGCCCACCTATGCCGTCAAACTTGATCTACGCGCGGGCCAAACCTTACTCACAAACACCAAAGATGCCGAGGTTCGTCAACTGCTGAAGCGCAACATCGGTGCTTTCGGCAACGACATTGATGTGCCCCATCTTCCGCTTCGGTCGACTCTCCTCCTTGCCGTAAAGGTGAAGCTTAAATGTATCAGGCCAACTTGGCATGGACTGGATTGCCCCTTCAAGGTGCTCGCCAAGAAGGTTACTCATGACCACAGGTGACAACAGTGCGGGACTGCCGAGCGGAAGGCCCGTGACCGAGCGAATCACCTGTTCAAATTGCGAAGTCACACAAGCGTCTTGTGTGTAGTGACCAGAGTTATGTGGACGCGGCGCGAGCTCGTTGACAAGTACCTCGCCGCTTTGCAAGACAAACATCTCAACACCGAGCAACCCGACTACATGCAGCGACTCCGCAGCCCGTACCGCCAACTCCTGGGCCTTGGCGAGGACATCCTGGGAGACGCGGGCCGGACAGATGGAGAGCTGCAAAATATGATCTCGATGCACATTCTCCGCCGCAGGAAAAGGCCGTACCTCTCCGGTCGCACCGCGCGCAACCACGACCGACACCTCGCACACAAACGGCACTTCAGCTTCTGCGATGAACGGCGCGTCGGAGGGATCAACAGCGGCAGACTCAGAGCTTGAGGATACGACGTTCTCCATCTCAGCCCATACTGCTCCAAGACTCTCCCGAGTGAGCACCCTCCACTGACCTTTCCCGTCATATCCGCCAGTGGTTGTTTTCACAATCAACGGCAACCCGACTTCATCAGCGGCAGCTTCCAGATCGGAAAACGAGCTTACAGGAGAATGTTTCGCTACGGGAATGCCAGCCCGCTCAAGCGCGGCCTTTTCTCGCAACCGGTGCCTTGTGGTGAACAAAAGTCGGCTTCCTTGTGGTACATAGACCCGGTTCTCAATCGCTGCGACAACCTGATCGTCGACATCTTCAAACTCGTACACGACGACGTCCGACAACTCAGCAAGACGGAGTGCCGCCGTGACGTCTGTGAACGAGGCTGTTATCTGTTCGTCCGCCACCTGCCCGCAGGGAGAATCTGGCGTTGGATCGAGAGTGACAACCTTGTAACCCATTCGCCTGGCTTCGAGCGCAATCATTCGACCAAGCTGCCCGCCGCCAAGAATACCAATGGTTGCGCCCGGCAAAAGTGGAAGCATGTTTGACCTCGCTTGGGTGTTGGTTTCTTCGGGGTGATGAGCATGACTGTTTTTATCTTCGAAGACCACATTGGTCGTGTTTGGCACGTCATCACTCCCCATCTGCAGGATCGAGTTTGGAAAGGACCGTTTCCCGAATTGCACTGCGCCGAGCTTCGAGCCGAGCAAGCAACTCATGGTCGTTCGTTGCCAAGATTTGAGCCGCCAGCAACCCTGCGTTTGTGGCCCCAGCCTTGCCAATCGCAACGGTGGCCACGGGAACTCCGCCTGGCATCTGGACAATCGAAAGCAATGAATCAAGTCCGCCTAAAGCAGAAGTCTGGATAGGGACGCCAATCACAGGAAGCATCGTCTTGCTTGCAACCATGCCTGGCAGGTGTGCCGCCCCCCCGGCTCCGGCGATGATGGCTTTCAGACCCCGCTCCACCGCTTGCTCGGCGTAGTGAAACATTTCATCCGGCGTTCGATGCGCAGAGACGACTCGACGCTCATAAGGCACACAGAGTTCATCGAGAACTTGGCACGCATGTTGCAGAGTCGGCCAGTCGGACTGACTTCCCATAATGACACCGACAAGTGGTTCCAATCTTGCCACCTCCATAAAAAAGCCGGCCCGCTCATGTTGAATACAACAACAACACGAGCGGGCCGGCGCATGCAGAGAATCAGGCTTGATGCCTGGTTACGTACATCCGTCTCGCAATCTCCCACTCGTAGTCCAGACCTTCTCGGGGTCCGGGTAGAGACTCTCGGGCCATATCCCCGAGGATATACGAGTTAGCTTTTTATTTTCGACTTCAGTTTATCCTCTCACAGGTACAAGGTCAACCAAAATCCGAACGAATTTCAAAAGAGAAGATATAACGTTCGTGTTTCGTGTGGATTGCTTCAGTGTAGTCAAAGTGGCCTGGGATTCATCGGGCTGATAGAGGACGCGGCTGTCCGCGCCCTCTCGAGCCATCTCGCGCCTTCTATTGGAATTCCCACGCTAACGAACCACCACGGTTACGAAAACTCGTTCAGGAAACGTAAAAAATGTAACGCCACAGCGCCAGGACCACGATGATGTACATCAACCAGTGAATCTTTGTGTGTTCTTGACGAAACAGCATCAAAATCAGGTTAATGATGACAAAGAACGTGAAACCAAGTGCGATGCCGTTCGAGATACTGTAGGTAAGCGGCATCGTAATGATGGTCAAAAATGCGGGAACAGCCACACCGAAGTTGTCCCATTCAATGTTTCGAACGGCACTGATCATCAGCACACCAACGATAATCAGCGCTGGTGCCGTAGCTTGGTCCGGAATGATCAAAGCGAGTGGCGCCAAGAAGATAGACAGGATAAACAGGACGCCGGTCGTGAGTGCGGTCAAGCCTGTACGCCCGCCAGCGGCAATCCCAGATCCGCTTTCCACAAACGCGGTGATGGTGCTTGTCCCAAGTAAAGCCCCGAAGCTGACACCGAAGGCATCCACCAACATGGCTCGTCCGAGTCGCCGTTGCCCATCCGGGCCTTCCAACAAACCTGCTTTCTGCGCTGTCCCGACAAGCGTTCCAAAGGTGTCAAAGAGCTCCACAAAGGTGAACGTAAACAGAGCGCTGACAAGCCCCCAGTGAAAGACTCCGGCGAGATCGAACTTACCGATGGCGAGGTTGCTGAAATCCGGGATGAACTCCTTCCCAGTGAGTCCAGATGTATCTGTGACACCCATCGGGATCCCGATAATCGTTGTCAGCAAAATGCCAATTAACATGGCCCCCGGTACGCGAAGTGCCATTAAGATAGCGATAATCAAAAGACCGATTAACGTGAGTAGTGTGGACGGGTTGTGCAAGGCACCGATGTCGGGCTGCCAAGAGAAGTTGTCAATGATCCCGTTCGGCTGGTAGGTGGATGCTGAGCCACCCGTAAACCGCATGATGGTGATGTCACCGATTTTGAATCCAATGATGGTGATAAACAGGCCGATACCTACGGTAATGGCCATTTTTAGCGAGTCTGGCACCGCTTTGACGAGCAGCTGTCGAATCCGCGTCAGAGTGAGAATAATGAACACGATACCAGAGATGAAAACAGCGCCAAGCGCCGTCTGCCATGGCACTTGCCCGCCGTGCTGTGCTGCAATGACGGCGAAATACGCGTTCAGTCCCATACCCGGAGCAAGAGCGATGGGGTAGTTCACGAAGAGCCCCATCAAAATCGTGACGACACCTGCTCCGATACACGTTGCAAAAAATACCGCATGCGGGTTCATCCCAGTTCCACTCAAGATGGACGGGTTGATGAACAAGATGTACGCCATCGTCATAAACGTGGTCAAACCCGCAGCGATCTCCGTGCCAACCGAGGTATTATATTTTTTTAGTTGAAACAATCTTCACCCTCCCTTACGGTGCTGATTATTCCCACTCAATCGTCGCAGGCGGCTTCGAGGTGATGTCGTACACGACGCGGTTCACTTCCGGCACTTCATTCACCATGCGTGTTGAGATCCGCTCCAATACATCAAACGGAATTCGAGCCCAATCCGCAGTCATGCCTTCTGTAGAAGCCACCGCACGAATTGCAATCGTCTGCGCGTACGTCCGCTCATCCCCCATGACCCCAACGCTCTGAATGCCAGGGAGCACCGTGAAGTACTGCCATACGTCCCTCTCAAGTCCGGCTTTGGCGATCTCGTCCCGCAGAATCGCGTCGGTTTCACGAACGACGTGTAGTTTTTCTTCTGTCACCTCACCGATGACCCGAATCGCGAGACCTGGGCCTGGGAACGGCTGGCGCCAAACCAGATCGGCCGGCAAACCAAGCACTTGGCCAAGTTCCCGAACCTCATCCTTAAACAGTTCCTTCAGCGGTTCAATAATCTCAAATGTCATGTCCTCGGGGAGCCCGCCGACGTTATGATGAGATTTAATCGTCGCAGCAGTTGCCGTGCCGCTTTCGATGATGTCCGTGTACAGAGTCCCTTGTACCAGGTAACGAAAAGGTCCCAGCCGCTCGGATTCTGCTTCAAATGCGCGAATGAACTCTGTTCCGATGATCTTGCGCTTTTGTTCCGGTTCAGATACACCGGCCAGCTTGTCCATGAAGCGTGTACTCGCATGGACACGCACAACGTCAATACCCAGTTGTTCCCCGAGTGTGCCCATGACGGCCTCGGATTCACCTTTGCGAAGCAGACCGTGATCGACGAACACGGCTGTCAGTTGGTGGCCAATGGCCCTATGTACAAGCGCAGCAGCTACCGAAGAATCAACGCCGCCTGACAAGGCACAAAGCACTCGCTCGTCACCAACTTGGCTTTTAATCTGGGCTACGGCACTGTCTACAAGGGATTCCATCGTCCAGTCACCCTCACAATGACACACCTCAAACAGGAAGTTTTTGATCTGCTCTTGCCCCTGTTCTGTGTGCCGGACTTCCGGGTGATGCTGCACCGCATATAACTGTGCATCCGGATTACTCATGGCCGCAATCGTCCCGCTCGGCGTGACCGCATCGACTTGAAAACCTGCGGGTACCTCAACGACGGCATCGCTGTGGCTCATCCAGACCTGTTGTTCTTTCGGTTGCCCGGCAAACAGCGTACCTGCGTGATCCGCTGTCTGGAGCGTCGCTCGACCATACTCTCGAACGTGTCCGCGGCGTACCTGGGCTTGATACCGCTTGGCAAGCAACTGCATACCGTAGCAGATGCCGAGTATGGGGACGCCGAGGTCAAAAAGAGCGGGATCGACATCCGGGGCCCCCTCTGCAAATACACTGTTGGGACCACCGCTGAAGACGATGCCTTTGAGATTTTTCCGTCTTAATTCCTCTGCCGTTACCGTGTGTGGCAGCAGCTCAGAAAAGACGTGCAGTTCGCGAATCCGCCGAGCAATCAGCTGATTGTACTGACCTCCGAAGTCAAGGACGACAACCGCTTCATGAGAGTGCCCTGCCGTTGCTGCGTTCAATCACGTCACACTCCTTCAAATGCAGAGATGTAGAATCATTTGTGGGCTGTTCAAGGTTCTGGTTCACTCATCTGTCCGTTGTTCTGGATGACCGTGTAAACGTATGGCGACTTGAGTTGATAAATTGAAAAACCCGACACCTCTACGTCACTAGGTTGACCACAACCAAGGACGTGATACGAGGGATCGGGTAAACTACTCCCGTGTAGAGCAAGAAATAATAATGGGGAGACGACATTTCTGCTCTTCCTCGTAGTCCAACGATTTACGGTCGTCTGGTAGAAACTGCAGGGCCATATCCCCGGCATTATACGAAGGCTCTGGAATTCGACATCATTCTACTGAAGGCGACAGCGCGTCGTCAATGCATTATAGCAGAAATATGTATTGTAAAAGAATCTGATGGTTTAGCCAGAGACAACAAAGGGGTTCTACGCGGCACACACAAAAGATACCGCGTAAAACCCCAGATTTGAATCCTCAGTGTCGACTTACATTGCCTATCATCCGCTAAGAAGGCCTGATGTCGACTTGCATTGCTCTAGCGTGCGATAAGAAAACCCTGGTATCCGCAATGAATGCCTGGCGTGTGATAAGGATGCCTGATGTCCACTCACACTGCCTGGTGTCGGCTCGGAAGGCCTAGCGTCCGCGCCGTAGGACTTCGATGACCCAGTGATTCCAGATCCCTCGCACCCTCTTTAGCCTCGACTTGTCTGGCTTTTTCAGCCCACCGTATGCAATTACCTCAAAGGTTTCAACAAAGTCACGGAAATCCTCTTCCTCGACACCGTAAGACCGTGCTGCGGGATACAGATCTCGAATCGTTGGCGTCTGTTTCTTGAGTTCGCCGAAGCGAATGAGTAGTCGGACCAAATGGACGACTCCCCGCTGTAAGCCTTCCGTCGTATCGGATCGCCATGCTCGACCGTGACGCCACTCCTGAATACGGTGTCGGAACAGAAACACGAGCACAAGCGCGAGAATCACGAAGACCAAGAGTGTCCAGGCTGCACCATGCAGGATTGTGTTCCAAGGAATGTGAAATGAACTTCCTCCCCCGCTGCCACCTCCGGTTGGCTGTACTACGGGCGGAGTTGGCGGTGTAACGGGTTTTGTCGGCGGTGTCACAGGTGCCGTTGCATTTGGCGTATTTGGAATAGCGAACGTCATATCAAAGTTCGGAGTTGGATCAAATGGAACCCAACCCACCTTCGGAAAATAGACCTCTACCCACGAATGAGCATCCGCATTGGTGACGATAAAGCGGTCATTGGTCCCGTTGTACTGCGGGTCCATGGTTCCCGGTGCAAACCCCGTCACCCAACGCGTCGGAATGCCAATCGTCCGCAGCATGACAGCCATGCTGGTGGAGAAGTTGTTGCAATACCCCTTTTTCGTATCGAACAAGAACTGGCTCACATAGTCTTGCCCCGGACCCGGAACCGGGATGCCCTCCGTCGAATACGCATAGTTCAGCTTGAGGTAGTTCTGTACTGCCATGACCATGTCATATTCACTCGTCATGCCTTGAGTCAGAGACAGTGTCAGCTGATGTACATCAGAAGGAAGGCTTGACGGCAGTTGCAAATACTCGTTTGCGATCGAGCTCGGATACGCGGTAGCAGCATTTTTAGGCAACGCCGGCAGTGCACTGAGAATGCCGTCTGGCGGTTGCATCTGTTCACTGGTGATGGTGTAAACCTGACCTGCAGCGAGCGGCGGGCCGTACAGAACGTCCGTCGCTGCATTGACGTCGATACCGGCACCTTTACTGGAAGACAGGTCACTGGCGATTTTCTGCGCCGAGTACGCTGCAAAGATGATCGGCACATTCAGCTTGTTGGACAGGACCCGGATCTGTTCTGTCAAGGGCGTGTACTGCACGCCGCTTGAAAGATTCACCTGCTGCGCAGCAGATGGAATCTGTTGACCAACCGTGAGCGGACGGAGGTCGGACGAGCCTGGCAGCCAGCCATGCCCAGTGTACTGAGAATAAACCGCTCCCCGCAGGTAGGTGGGGGTTGGTGAAATGTAAGAAAGCACCGGATCGTGATTCGCAACAAACGAGCCGCCAAGGCGTGTATTGTCCATCTGATAGCCGATCTGTTTCATGGCAGGACCGGCGCCGCTGGTTCCATTCTCGAACCGGGCAAACGGATCGGCCCACACAGCCCCAGGCTTTGGCACGATAAAACCAAGCCCCGCAGCAACCACAAGCAGTGCCACCAGCGGCATGAAGAAGCGAAGACCCGGCCGTCCGCGGTAAATCAACTGGCCGGAAATCCTGCGATACTGCATGACCCCGAGCAGAGCAATAAACAGCAAGAGTTGCACAACGATAGAGGCATTTGGATGGACGGGCGTATTCCCGTCGACAATGCCGAGCACCAAAACAGCCAGCAAATTGTAAAACGCCCACAGTTTTGGACGTAACGCCGCGTAAACAATCAACCAGTAGACGAGACACAGCACGAGCAAAAACAATTCTGTCTGGAGTGGTTCACCGAATCGCATGGTGTGAAGACCCTGTACGATATCAGCACCTGTTTCACGAAGCAAAAGCTTCATGACCGCTATTGGCCCGTTGGCCTGTACCCACCAGAAACCTGTATAGATCAGGATCGCGAAGAGGGCGAGAAGAGGTCGGATCCAGCGCCAGGGGAAAAACTGCCCGACGACGAGTACAGCCATGACGGGGAGCATCGTCGAAGCCCCCTGCAGCAGTCCGAGGTGTTGCATCGGTGGAAGAAAGGCGTACAACCATGCGGCGGCCAAGACACCCACAACCATCCGAAAAAATACATTCGGACGTTCAGCGTACGTTTGCGGCATGATGACCTCCCCCTCGCACCAACTGCGATAACTGTTCAGCCTGGCGCAACGGATAAACCGGTACGCGCATAGATTCCAACAATCGAATCGAGTTTCGTTGATCTGCCGTGAGCTCATTCTGGACAATCGGCGCAAACCACTCGAGGGGTGTTCGCCGGCGCATCTGCTCAGCCGTGACAACCATCTGCTTATCGAGACTTGGTGACACCACTACAACGATGGTTCCGGCAGGGGCCTCCTGGGCAATGCGCAGCAGTGATTGCGCGAAAGGCGTTTTTCCATCTGGAGATGCGACAGCCAGCGCCTCAAGACAATGCAGAAACAAGGCTTCGTCGCTTCCGGACGGGAATCGCTGCAAGGTATTTCCGTGCAGTGTAAGCGAAAACTTGCGGTGTCGCTCATATGCGTGTTTAAGCAGAGACGCGACGACCGTCATCGCCAGTTCAAAAATGGCTGGATCCAGTCCTCGATAGCTCATCATGGACACGTCCGGTACAAACAGCAGGTCGCTCGAGACGTGCATCTCAAACTCTTTCGCCAGCAAAGCTCCCCGTCTTGCCGTGGCGGGCCAGTGAATACGGCTCAGGCGGTCTCCGGGAACATAGTCCCGGACCCCCAGCACGTTTGTGGACTCTTCTGAGCGTCTGCGTGTCGACTCACGCATACCGAGCTCCTCCGGATGGGTGGTTGACCATCCTCGCACCGGAACAACGCGCGGGTAGACGATCACACTGTCCAATCGCTCATGCTCCCGCTGTTGCGTCATCAGACCAAGCAAATCGCCGGACTGCAACACAGTGCGCCCGATATGGTAGACGCCTCTTTGAACGTTATTGATTTGATACGTGTAATCAATCTGTCTAGCCCAAAGCGGTAACAGGACTCTTTCGTTTCCGTAAACAGCAAGCGCCCAGCGTTGCGGAAGATCGTCCTGGACTCGCAGCCACACAAGCGGCCACCAACCCCGTCGCTCGACGATCAGTTGGATCCGCAAGGACTGGCCGGCAGAGATTCGCGTCGCTGATATTCTTCGCTCAGATTCTACAAATCTGAGCCCTACGAGTGCGGTGACCAACTCATACAAGCAAAGGACAAGCATAAACGCGAAGATAAACCACGCGAGAAATCCCCCTTGCACTTTCCCAAAGATGAAAGCTGCCACGAGACCCACAAAGGACAGCGCCCAGAGGCCCGCTCGCCGCAAGGTCATGGTCGTCCCGCTCCCTGCAGCACCGGCACTGCGACTCTGTCGACCACTTCCTCAACAAATTGGGCCACATTGATCCCAGACAGCCTCGCGTCTGCGGATAACAGTACACGATGCGCTAGTACGTACGGCGCCAGGTATCTGACGTCATCCGGAACGACGTAGGTCCTTCCCGACAAGAACGCGAGTGCCTGGGATGCTTTAAACAGAGCAATACTCGCGCGTGGACTCGCCCCAAGATACACCCGTTCATGCCCCCGTGTATGTTGGACAATCTCCACCAGGTAACGTCGTACGGCGGGATCGACGAAGACATCAGCCGCAGCCGCACGCCACGCAAGGACATTGGCAGGTGTTGCAACCGCTGACAGGTTCTCAATCGGATGACGAACGCGCTGGCTGTCAAGGATATTCAGCTCGTCGTTGATACTTGGGTAACCCATCGAAAACTTAAGCAAAAACCTGTCCAACTGTGCCTCCGGAAGTGGAAACGTTCCTTCAAACTCAATCGGGTTTTCCGTGGCGAGCACCATAAACGGTGTCGGCAGCGTGTACGTATGTCCATCTGCGGTCACGTTGCGCTCCTCAAGGGCTTCCAAAAGCGCAGACTGGGTTTTCGGCGAGGTACGGTTGATTTCGTCAGCAAGCACAATCTGACCGAAGATGGGACCCGCACGAAACTCAAACTCTTGTGTTTTTTGGTTGTATATCGAAACACCGGTCACATCAGACGGCAGCAAATCCGGTGTGAACTGGATACGCTTAAAGTCACAGCTCAGTGATTTTGCGAGTGCCCGGACCATCATCGTTTTACCTACCCCAGGGACGTCCTCTATTAAACAATGTCCCGAAGCCAGCAATGCAACGAACACCAGTCGAATTACATCATCCTTGCCGATGATGACCTTCGAGATGTTCTGCACCACAGGTAAAACTTCTGAGTTCCAGCTGTCAAAGTGGTTCTTTCCTGTCTTGTTTGGGGCCAATCTGGCACCTCCTGTCCGAATTTCACCTCTATGGACGATTGTACCTTGATTTGTGTTACATCGGGAGACCTTTAGGAGATGTTTGGATAGCAATCTTTCGGAGATTCGGAAGTTGGTGGAAGGATTGGGCCGGTAGAGCCCGGCTGGTGAGGGCTGGGGCTTTCGCCGCGGTGGGGGCTGGGCTCGTGGAGGCTGGGACTTTCGCCGCGGTCGATGGAACGTCGGGCTCGCTAAGTCGGCCTGAGCGACTTAGGCCCAAAAAATAGCAAGGTTAAGTCGGTATAACCGACTTAAGTCCGGAAAATCACGCGGTTAAGTCGCTGGCACCGACTTAATCCCCGCGGGGCCCCCTGCGTCGGGCTCGCTAAGTCGGCCTGAGCGACTTAGGCCCAAAAAACAGCAAGGTTAAGTCGGTATAACCGACTTAAGTCCGGAAAATCACGCGGTTAAGTCGCTGGCACCGACTTAATCCCCGCGGGGGCCCCTGCGTCGGGCTCGCTGCGTCGATTTGGGGTCGCAAAGCAAACAGCAAAAAAGCTGGCCCAAGGCAGCAAATCAAGTGCCGCCTCAGGCCAACCTTACCAAGGTGGATTGCGTCGCACCGGAGTGCGACGCTTCCTATCCTCTTTTATTACATCATGCCGTCCATACCGCCCATGCCGCCAGCAGGTGCCTTCTCAGGCTCCGGCTTGTCAGCAACAACAGCTTCGGTGGTCAGGAACATTGCTGCTACGCTGGCTGCGTTCTGCAGAGCTGAACGGGTCACCTTTGCAGGGTCAACGATACCAGCGCCAATCATGTCAACCCACTCGCCAGTTGCAGCGTTGTAACCGAATCCTGGGTTTTCTTTCTTCAAGCGCTCCACAATGATGGAACCTTCCACACCAGCGTTGTCAGCAATCATGCGGACAGGTGCTTCGAGAGCCTTGCGGACCAAGTTCACACCGGTCAACTCGTCGCCGGTTGCTTCAACACTGCCAAGTGCTGCGATGGCGTTCACCAGTGCGGTACCACCACCGGAGACGATCCCTTCTTCAACTGCAGCACGAGTTGCATTCAGAGCGTCTTCCATGCGCAGTTTCTTTTCCTTCAACTCAGTCTCAGTCGCAGCACCGACCTTGATGACTGCAACGCCACCAGCCAATTTGGCCAAGCGCTCTTGCAGCTTCTCACGGTCGAAATCAGAAGTGGTTTCTTCAATCTGCTTCTTAATCTGAGTAACGCGAGCGTCGATTTCCTTCTTGTCGCCGTTGCCGTCAACAATGATGGTGTTCTCTTTGCTTACGCGGACCTGACGAGCACGGCCGAGTTGATCGAGGCTGGTGTTCTTCAATTCGAGGCCGAGTTCTTCACTGATAACCTGGCCGCCAGTCAGGATGCTGATGTCTTGCAACATGGCCTTGCGGCGGTCGCCGAAGCCAGGTGCCTTAACCGCAACAGCGGTGAAAGTACCGCGCAGCTTGTTGACCACCAAAGTCGCAAGAGCTTCGCCCTCAACGTCTTCAGCAATCAGCAACAGCGGACGGCCAGACTGCACAACGCGCTCGAGAACCGGCAGGATCTCTTGGATGTTGCCAATCTTCTTATCGGTAATCAAGATGAACGGATCGTCGAGGACCGCTTCCATCTTGTCGGTATCTGTAACCATGTACGGGGAGCTGTAGCCGCGGTCAAACTGCATACCTTCAACGACTTCGAGCTCAGTGGTGAAGCCCTTTGACTCTTCAACAGTGATGACGCCGTCCTTGCCAACCTTCTCCATTGCGTCGGCAATCAACACGCCGATTTCGTCCGATCCGGCGGAGATACCTGCGACCTGCGCAATGTTCTCACGGCCTTCTACCTGCTTGGAGATCTCCTTGATGTGACCAACAGCGGCAGCTACAGCCTTTTCGATACCGCGGCGGAGAACCATCGGGTTCGCGCCAGCAGCAACATTCTTCAGGCCTTCGCGAATCATGGCTTGTGCCAACACAGTCGCTGTGGTAGTACCGTCACCAGCGACGTCGTTCGTCTTGGTGGCAACTTCCTTGACCAGCTGTGCGCCCATGTTCTCGAATGGGTCTTCGAGTTCGATCTCCTTGGCAATCGTCACACCGTCATTGGTGATGAGCGGTGAGCCAAACTTCTTTTCCAGAACGACGTTGCGGCCCTTAGGCCCCAAAGTCACTTTCACTGCATCAGCGAGTGCATCGACGCCACGGAGCATTGCACGGCGTGCGTCTTCGCGGAACTTGATGTCCTTTGCCATATCAGCGATTCCCTCCTCAGGTGAATATGTAGATTACTGTTCAACAATCGCGAGAATGTCGCTCTCGCGGAGAATAAGCAGTTCTTGGTCGCCAACCTTAACTTCTGTGCCGGCGTATTTGGAGTAGATTACGCGGTCTCCAACCTTGACTTCAAGCTCAATGCGCTTTCCATCTTCCACACGACCCGGTCCAACGGCTACAATTTCGCCTTCCTGGGGTTTCTCTTTCGCAGTGTCAGGAAGAAAAATCCCACTCTGGGTCTTTTCTTCGCGGTCAACCGGGCGGAGCACCACGCGGTCTGCGAGCGGTTTTACCATGTGTAAACCCTCCTCAAATCTTAGCGTAGGTTGTTTGTTAGCACTCGATTCGACTGAGTGCTAATTACATTCCATATATTAATCGCTCCCACTTCTCTTTGCAAGTGGGTTGATAAACAAAATTGGTCCTGTTCGTAAGGACATCATAGACAGCCTAGATAAGCTCGAAAGCTACTGTGGACAACCCACCGTGGACAGCTCAAGGAAATGTCGAACAGCATCGGATCAGTAGGAAATGCCCGCAGCTTTGTCAATCGGTGTGATTCAGCTTGCTCAACGCCCGATCACGCCGTTTCAAAGCGACGCCAGACAGTAGGATGCTGATTTCATAGAGTGCGATCATGGGAAGAACAACACTCAAATGAGATACAAGTTCCGGAGGGCTGATGAACACCCCGATCAAGACAATCACCAAGTAAGCATAACGACGCATTTTCCGCATTAGTTTTGGCGTGATAATGCCGAGTCGGGTAAGGAATACAACCACAATCGGAAGTTCAAACACAAACCCAAATGGAATACAGATACTTGTCATAAAGGAAAAATAGGCACCTGCACGCATCAACACTTGAAAGTGCTCACTAGAGATTTTGAGCAGAAAATGAAGGATAGTCGGAAAAATGATAAACCACGCAAAGCAAACGCCAGCGACGAACATGACCACTACGAACGGCAACAGTTGGAGCGTATAACGACGTTCAACCGGCCGAAGTCCCGGACTCACAAACTTCCACAGCTGGTAGAGGGCGAACGGCAGCGTTAGACCGATACTGACAACCCCGGCCATGGACAAATACACCGTGATGACTTCACCCGGTGATGTGACAATCAAATGATAGCCCGCCTTTGTCAGCGGGTTCACAAAGAAGCTGTAGAGTCTGGATACGACAGCCAACCCCGCGAGCAGGAGAACGACAAACACGACAAGCGTGTAGATGATGCGTTTTCGCAAGTCCGCGAGGTGGTCTGTCAACTTCATCTTGTTGTTCTCTGCCATAAACGTCTCCTGTTCAATCCGCTTCAGGCAACATCCTGGCTCTGTGGGGATCCAGCGGCTGCATGTAAAGACATCTGCGCCGCTGTTTCACTCACTTCACTGACTGGCCTTCTGCTCTTCTTCTGCGGTGGTCTTGAGTTCGATAGGTTGCACAACCGGTGCAGCTTGTACGGCGGAAACAGGCTGAACTGTCTCTTCCTTCGCTGCCTTAGCGCCTTCTTCCATCATACCCTGCGTGGCACTCTTGAACTCACGCAAAGACTTGCCGAACGCCTTCCCAATCTCTGGAAGCTTGCTCGGACCAAACACAAGGAGCAGTGCAACCAAAATTAATATGAGACCGGACCATCCGATGTTAGCAAAATTCACGACGCGTCACCTCCTGTAATATTCAACACCCTCGTTTCTGAACTCCTGCACCGAAATCCCGCACGACCTAGACACCACTGAAATGCGTAATGACGACGACAGTTAGAGAGAGACTTCAAAGCGAGTTATCGCGAATGTGGGTGTACCATAGAGACCTGCATAGATCTCGTAGATTATTCCCATGATACACTGGCAGGTGTTTTTGAGTAAAGGACGCATTCAGAGTCTTGGCTGGTAAATTACTGAGATTTAAAGTTTTCCCGAGCCTTTGCGACTCTCTCCACTCCCATAATGGACTCTCTATCACCGCTTGCACACTGGTAAATGCTTCATTCAAAAGACACTCACGGTCCTCAGGTCCAATCACAACGACTTTTGGCAGATCAGTGTATTTATAGCCTTCCACCAGAATAATGTCGAGTGCTGGACCAACCGCGTTCGCGTGCTGCTCGAGACGCGACAGCAGTTTGTAGACGTCATCTGCCTCGGTGTCTCGAGTGGTACGAAGCAATGTTTGGCCGCCGCCCACGATCATGGTCATCGCGGCGCCCGCTGTGACCAACCGTTCTGTGTCGCTGCCCGGTTTCTCCCAATCATCCGATCGAGGACGGGCGGCTGGCGAGTGGCGTTCCTTGCCACTAGACTCCTTGCCACTAGACTCCTTGCCACTAGACTCCTTGCCACTAGACTCCTTGCCACTAGACTCCTCGACACTAGACTCCTCGACACTAGACTCCTCGACACTAGACTCCTCGACACTAGACTCCTCGACACCAGACACGCTGTCATCCCCAGATCGGTCAAAACGAGACTCCCTGTCCATCCGTCTGTCATCGGCGTGACCGTCGTGTTTTAGCGCGGCAACCAGCAAGCCCATCTCCGTCCATGCTTCCACCATGCGGGTCCCAACCGTCGTTTTCCCAACGTTGTGGCGTCCCACGACGGCGATAATGAGCGGGCCTCTGCCATCACTCATTGAGCCACCCGCCTACGCCGAGCTGCGCGATGTCTGACTTGGTTACCTTCATGCGTGCCAAAACTCGTGGCAACAATACATCAAACGACGTTTTCGCATCATGCAAAACAGCGCCTGGCAACCCAAAAATCGCTGTCTTCCCGCGGTAGGCAAGCATCAGCATTGAGCCCGGCAGCATCGGGGTGCCGTACGTAACAACCTGTGTTGCGGCCTCGCGAATGGATGCAGGGGAACGATCATCGGGATCGACGGACATGCCTCCCGTCACGAGTACCAGGTCCACACCGAGGTCTGCTGCGGATACGATTTCACTGACAATGGCATCTTTCTCATCACCTGGGAACACTTGTCGCCCCACCTGGATGCCATAGGCTTCAAGCTTTGCACGAAGCACAGGGCCGGACTTGTCCTCAATGCGCCCTGACTGAATCTCACTTCCTGTGGTCACCAACGCGGCGGTCTTCATCTTGTACGGGAGAACGTCGATGGCGGAACGCTTGTCTTTTACCTCATTAGCGATGGTGACGACTTCATCCACCTTGTTTTTCTCGATTACCAGCGGAATCGGTCTGACTCCGGCAACCGATGTGCCTTTTGTAACGTGGATAAGGTTTGGGCGGGTCGTAATCGAGATTCCATCAATCAAGTTCATCGCAGTGACTGCCTCTTGGTTGACCCACAGCATACCATCTGTCACCGCTTTCAGGACAACCTTTCCCTCGTGTACTTCTCCCCATTCAAGTCCGTCACCGGCTACAGCTTCCGCCATGATGACCGCAGCATCATTCTCATGCAGCTCATCCGAACCAATCTCAAGGACATATATGTAACGTTTGCCAATATCCAACAGAACCGGCACGTCCTCCGGTTGAATGACGTGACCTTTTGCAAAGGCTCGCCCCTTAAACTGGCCTGGGACAATCCGGGTCAGATCGTGTGCAAGCGTCATTCCAATCGCCTGTTCTACGGGTATCTCCCTTTTCACCATTGCGCTCCCCTCCTGCTCCGTACCAAAACCCGTTCAGTATCTAAATCTATTGTAACGATCACGCACTCACCCTTGAAAGCGATCACAACCAAATTTCAGTGGTTTCTCACCAGATTTCAGTGGTTCCTTACCGGATCGTGCAGATTCCTCTCGTCGATCCGCTTCATTTAACCATTCCGCGTAGTCCTCGGGTGTATGGACAGGCCTCGTTGCCCATTTTGACCAACCTTGGACATCGCTCGACACCGTCTCGACACGCAGGGCTTGAACGGCCTGAAACAAGCGCTTGTCGCCGTTTGAAAAAGCCGCCGCAAACGCTTGACCTGCCCTAGCCCGATAGCAACCAAGCAGTGGTTGCAACATACCTTCGCGCTCTGTGAGCACTGCATCTACACTGGGTGCTTCACTTCGCAGACGATCTCGGCATGCTCGGAGCACATCTGGCTCAATCCCTGGCAGATCACCTGCCACGACAAACACACAGTCTACAGAGTCAGCGCGAGACTCAGCCTGTAACATGTCATCAGCAATCGCGTCCACAGCACGGGGCCACGCACGGGCAATGGCGGCCAATGGCCCCTGGTAGAACTCGTCATCAGCAAGCGAGCGCAGGTCAGAGCCCTGCTCAAAGTCATTCGCCGCCAGAGCGTGCTCGGGCGGGGTCAAAATCCACACCACATCCGCGACAGCACGTACCACTTTGACAACATGTTCAAGAATGGTTTCCGGTTGGCCTGTGAGATGCACCTCATCTCGAGCTGTCGGATGCACCTGATTGCGGCCTGTGAGAAGCACATCATCTCGACCTGTGAGATGCACCTCATCGCGGTGTTTCGATACGGCCAAGGTCAGCTTGTCCCGCCCCATCCGGCGGCTTTGGCCCCCCGCCAGCACAAAGGCAATGGAATGCCCAAGCGGTCCTCGATCACCAGTGAAGCGCTCACTACTGAAGCTCAACGCCCTTGCACTCCCTTACCCCGTTCTCTGTGGCCAGAGCGTGCATCCGAATATCATGTGATTCTCCTGGAAGCGTGCTCGCCAGCTGACACTCGTAGGCAACGCCGATGCGCCGCGCAGTGACCCCAGGGTGAGAAAACAGGCGGTCGTAATAGCCGCCTCCGTAACCGAGCCGCCATCCGTCTTCCGTAAAAGCAAGGCCTGGGACGCAGAACACAGAAACTTCAGCCGGCTCAACAAGCGACGTGCCTCGGTCTGTCAAATCAGGTTCGATAATTCCAAGTGCGCCGCTGCGCCAGATGGTTTCCCTGGTCACTGCCGCAAAGCGTAATTGCCGCACCTCGGTATCTGTCACAGGAACGACCGTTCGCCAACCGAGAGTCGCAAAGGCTTCAGCCATTTCCCACACACTCACTTCACTGCCCATGGGGCGGTACAATGCAACCGTCATGGTGCCATGGGTGTCGTTCCCATGCCCATTTGCCAGTCCCTTTGCGATGTCAGACAAAAACGGCATCAGCCCTGCGCATAACTGTTCATCTTTGGTTTTGCGCATCGCCTCTGAAAGTTGTCCACGCACCCTGATGTAATGACGCCTGAGCTGCTTTTTCTCGGTGCTCTGTTGGGTACTCAAGTGATTTGACTCCTCCTTGCCCGTCCGTCGCTTACTGACTGGCCTCACTCTTCTGATATAAGCCGCTGCGCAAAAACACGTAAGGAGCGCCGAACGTTGCCCACAAGCCAATCAGCACATCTCGTACAATGATCCACACCAGCACATCTGCAGGCCACTTTATGAACCATTGTAACGCAATTAGTCCTGCCATGCCGATGACAACGGCACAAACCCGTTTCCACCAGGTTTCTGACAACTCCAGCCCAAGCCAGCGTTCTTCCATAACAGCACCAACGCCGATCCCAAGGAGGAGACTCGCATATTGCGCGGAAGCTGTGCCTGTATGGATGATGAACATCACAAGCGGGATGCCCACAGCAAACGTCATTCGCACGTTGAACGCGAACTGCCGATAACTCCACCAGCGTCCGAGCCCCCAGCCGACAAACACAAACACAAGTCCTATCAACCAACCAATCATCACATCAAGCGGCCAATGCAGACCAAAGTAGACCCGTGAAGCGCCAATACCAAAAGCGAGGAGAAGTGCGAGAATCCAGAACCACGCTTTGCCAACCCAGCGAGCGACCAAACCCCAGAACGTGATCGAACCTTGGGCGTGTCCACTTGGCATCGCATACCCTGTCGCCGTGGCCGTATGAGACGATTGAATGCCTGGGATGCCCATCGGACGGACCACGCGCAAGGCGTCTTTCATCCACCCATTGACAAACATCGAAGTCAGAAAGACATACGCCAGTCGTAATCCGAGTTGCTTGCTAATCCCCCAAAAGATAACCGGGAGTACGATAACGTAAAACCGCTCTGTCCCCAATATCGTAAGGTAATGAAGTACTCGCTCAAGCCACGGTGCATGGATAGTCTGTATCCACCGTATCCATTCATACTGCCAGACATAACCGTGCGGCATCGGAAAATCCGGACTCACTCAGAACGCCCCCTTCATCGCCCGCCCATCTGTGTTCCCCTCGTCAGAACGCCAGCTTCATTGCCGTAGCCAGCGGACATGCGATACACTGAAGTGGACTAAAGACGGGCGGACGCATTGTCGGGTTGTGCACGTCCACACAACCAGTTCGATAGAGTCTATGAGCGCAAGGGGACAACCATGATACTTCTGCAGGCAAGTCATATTACAAAACAATACGAGGGTCACGAGGTTCTGCTGGATGCATCTGTCGTTGTCCAAAGCGGCGAACGAGTAGCTCTGGTCGGGGTAAACGGTGCGGGAAAGTCGACGCTGCTTCGGATTCTAATCGGGGAAGACCGGGCAGACACGGGCGATCTCAGTGTGGCAAAAGACGTGGAAGTGGGGTATGTGGCCCAATTTGTCGAGGCCGGCGAAGACACGGTTGTCTACGTTTACGTGGCACAGTCATTCTCAGACATTTACGCGATGGAAGCGCAGTTACAGACGTATCAAGAGCAGATCGCGGACCCATCCGTGTATGAAGACCAGGAGCGGTTTGCGGACATCACGAGTGCCTACGATAAGCTCATGCACCGCTTCGAAGAGGCGAATGGATATGCTGTAGAGGCCCGTATCCGCAGGGTGCTGGACGGGTTGCAGTTTCCAAAGGAGATGCATCGCTTGCCCGTTTCCGTCCTCAGCGGTGGACAGAAGACACGCCTGTCACTAGCCCGTTTGCTCGCAACAGAGCCAGACGTCCTGGTCCTCGACGAACCAACGAATTACCTTGACACGGATACGCTCACTTGGCTCGAAGACTACCTGCGCGGTTATGCCGGCGCACTGCTTGTTGTCTCCCACGATCGCTACTTTCTCAATAAGGTCGTCAACGTGGTGTACGAGCTCGAGGATGGAAAGACAACACGCTACACCGGTAACTACTCGGATTATGTGGACCAAAAATCAGCTCGTTATGAGTCAGATTTGAAGCGGTATGAAGCGCAGCAAGAAGAAATTCAACGCATGGAAGAGTTCGTTCAGAAAAACATCGTGCGTGCTACCACCACCAAGCGTGCCCAAAGCCGACGCAAAATGTTGGAACGGATGACCAAACTCGAAAAGCCGTCTGGCGGCACGCCGAAGATGGCCCTTGCGTTTACAACCAACAGAGCTTCGGGCAAAGACGTCCTCCACGTTCACGATCTCGTTGTCGGATATCCGGACAAACTCCTGCCTGGTCCGCTCAACCTCTATGTATCACGTGGGCAGCGGGTCGCAATCCTTGGACCGAACGGGATCGGCAAGACATCCTTTCTCAAAGCGTTACTCGGCCAACTGAAGCCGATTCAGGGATCGATCCGATTTGGTACCAACGTGGACCTCGGCTACTACGATCAAGAACAGTCGTATCTGCACGCCGACAAGACTGTGCTTCAGGAGATCTGGGATGAATACCCGACACTCGACAAGACAACGGTCCGAACAGCACTTGGCCGGTTTTTATTTCGCGGCGAAGATGTGAACAAGTCAGTCGGCAGCTTAAGCGGCGGCGAGAGAAGTCGACTCTCCCTGTGTCGACTGATGCTGCAAGGGTCCAATACCCTTGTCATGGACGAACCGACCAACCACCTCGACTTACTCGCGAAAGAAGTGCTCGAGGATGCACTCTCTGATTACGAAGGAACACTGATTTTTGTCAGCCACGACCGTTACTTTATCGATGCTCTTGCGACACACGTCGTGGTTCTGGATACCGAGGGCTTTACGACCTACATTGGCAACTACAGTGACTACATGCGCAAACGGGCAGACGATGAGAAATGGGAGGAGCCGGAAGGGACAGACCCGGAAGACCTCGACGATTTGTCACGCTCTGTCGGCATCCGCCAGGGTCACGGTATGCACGGAGCCGTGCGGAAAAATCCTTCTCAAGGAAATGCCCATTCAACTTCAAGCACCGTTTCTCCAAAGGGCACGGGTGCAGGTACCATGCATGATGCAAGTACTCGGACAGGCACCGAACCGGGAGCGAACGAGAGAAAGGGACAGAGTGCAGGACCTAGGCCGACGACAGGAACCGGACAGTCTGTCGGGACTGGCGGCTCAAGTGATGCCAAACGCCACGTCCGCTCTGCAGACCTCCGTAAGGCGCGAGAACGGGTTGCTGCTGTAGAGATGAAGATTGAGGAAATTGAGCGGCGACAAAACGAGATCGGCCGTGAAATGACTGAGGCTGCCATGAACCAGGACGTGGAGGGCACGCTTGCACTGCAAAGTGAACTCGACACCTTAGACCAAACACACACTGAGCAGCTTCTCGTATGGGAAAAGCTAGCTGCCGAATTGGAAGAACTGGAGTCCCAACTGTGATAAGGAGCTTCGCATACTTCTAGGACGTTTTGGACCAATGCCGGTTACCGATCCGTCATTGCAAGAAACGCTCCTCATCAGGCATGGCTAGCTCGTCAAAGCGGGCTGCGAGATCAATCAGCCCCTCCTGCAGCGAAGCGCCTGACATGGCAAGACCATGACCCGTGATGGCCCATGCGGGATGAAGCATTGCTAAGAGACGCACCGAATTCCACGCCGCATCCCAATCCGTCGTAAAGTATGCCGGTGGTCCATGCACTTCGGCGTGCTGTGTAAGCACGGCAAGCAAAGACTCCTGTTTTACAGTGGTAAAGGCATCCCCGGCGATCAAGGCTCCGTCGTGTTCGCGGTAGAAGGAGACATGTCCAGGCGTGTGTCCTGGAGTATGCAACCAACGCCAATCGGACAGACCAGGCACACTGCCGTCTTTTGGCAAGGCTTGAACGTGTTGTCCCAGATGAATCGGATCGCGTGGATACAGCGGCGACAACAGAGACATAAGGCCACCTCCCGCTCCTGGGTTTGCTGGAGGATAATCCGACTCGCCCGTCAGATAGGGAAGTTCCAATGGATGAGCGTAAACAGGCACATCCCACCGTTCGAGCAATGTCGAGACGGCACCCACATGGTCAAAGTGACCGTGTGTCAGGATAATGGCCAGCGGCTTCCCGGCAGGACCAAAGCGTTCTTCCGCAACCTCCAGTATCCGCTTGCCTGCAGGCGACACACCCGCATCGACAAGCACGAATTCACCTGAATCCCCAGCTGCAATAAAACACACGTTGGCAATCTGCGTACGAGTGGGATACAGCCCGGGAGGTGTGTCACCAAGCACATGCAATGGGATGTCATTTTGCAGGTCAGAGCCGTGCCCTTCCTGGTGCATCAATAGTTCATGGTTGAGTTCATGGTTGCTTTCGGTACTTTCAATACGCTCATCCTCGTTCATGAGAACCACCTCAGATGTCAGGGTACCGAAATCAGTCTTCGGATATGTACCAAATTGGATACCGGCGAGAGCGATGAAGCCTGACAAAGCAAAGCCCGGACTTTTGTTCGTCCGGGCGGCGGGTGCAGCAAGTATTGAGTTTAACCGAGAACCTTCTGAATGCGTTCAAATGCCCAATCGAGTTCTTCTTTCGTAATGACCAGCGGCGGAGCAAACCGGATGGTGTTTTCGTGTGTTTCCTTCGCCAGGATCCCCATATCTTTCAGACGCTCGCAATACGGACGGGCCTTCGTTTTCAATTCGATGCCGATGAATAAGCCGCGGCCTCGGATCTCCTTGATTTCCGGGTTGGACAAGGTCCGCAGTTTGCTGACAAAGTACTCACCCAACTCCGCAGAACGATCCGGCAAGTGTTCCTCCTCGATGACCTCAAGCGCTGCAAGTGCGACAGCACAACCGAGCGGATTTCCACCGAACGTTGAACCGTGCGATCCCGGTTCAAATACCCCGAGCACATCCTTGTTGGCAGCGACGGCTGACACGGGGATGACACCGCCCCCCAAAGCCTTGCCGATGATGTACATGTCCGGTATGACAGATTCCCAGTCACACGCAAACATCTTGCCGGTGCGGCCGAGACCGGTCTGAATTTCGTCTGCAACAAACAGGACTTCATTCTCACGACAAAGTTCGTAGGCCTGACGCAGGAAGCCATCTGGAGGAATGTTAATACCTGCTTCGCCCTGAATCGGTTCGACTAGGAAAGCCGCTGTGTTCTTGGTGATAGCGCTGCGGAGCGCTTCAATGTCCCCGTACGGAATAATCTTGAATCCCGGTGTCAGTGGCCCGAACCCGCGTTGATACTCCGGATCGGACGAAAACGAAATGATTGTCGTTGTGCGACCATGGAAGTTACCAGTACAGACAATGATTTCAGCCTGACCATCCGGCACCCCTTTCACGTCGTAAGCCCAGCGACGGATGGCTTTGACCGCCGTCTCGACAGCCTCCGCCCCAGTGTTCATGGGCAGGATCATTTCCTTCTGAGTGATGCTCGCCAACTTCTCGTAAAAAGGTCCAAGTTTGTCGTTATGGAAGGCCCGCGAGGTCAAGGTGATGCGCCCCGCTTGGTCGGTTAGGGCCTCAATAATCTTAGGATGGCGATGTCCCTGGTTAAGAGCCGAATAGGCGCTGAGCATATCCATATAGCGATTCCCTTCGGGGTCCTCAACCCAAACGCGTTCCCCTTTGACCAACACAATCGGAAGCGGGTGATAATTGTGTGCTCCGTACTTTGACTCCAGTTCCATCATGGATGTGGTTATCTCCATGTCAAACCCTCCCTATAAAAAACTCTACCTCAACGATTCCGTTTTATAGACATATGCAATTTTCGTGCCACCAGGTCAAGATACCCGTTTCCCGGCAAGAGCGAACCCGAACCTGCTACGCTTCTGAGCTGATTTGTCAATGATTCACCTCATTCGCCAGCACTGATCAACCAATACTTCATAATCACCTTAATGCTCATAAATGCTGCTAAATGCTCATGGTGCAGAGTGAATTTGCATAGCGCAAATAATATTTGCCTTTCAATAGCAAAAATAATTTGCGCCAAGTGATTTCCGATGTACACTGAACTTGTGAGAGGAGACGATTCAGATGGCGTTACAGCTTCCGGATGCGTTTTGGTCCACTGTTCATGCGTTTATATTGAGCTACATTGACGAAGGGATTCACGTGATCGATTCCGACGGTGTGACGAAGGTGTATAACCGTAAGATGGCTGAGCTAGAGGCGATGGAGCCTGACGACGTACTTGACCGCCGCATCTCTGACGTGTTCCGGTTTGCTGACAACGAAGACAGTACGCTTCTCTTCGCCCTCCGGGAGTGTAAGGAAACGCGTAATATCCGTCAAACTTACTTCAACAATCGCGGCAAAGCGATTACAACGGTTAACGATACATATCCTCTTCTGGTCGCCGAAAGGGTGATCGGTGCCGTCGAAATCGCCCGCGATGTAACCACGATGGAACAGGTCCTGCAAGACCGTTTGCAGCCATCCCTGCAGTACACGTTTGACCGGATCATCGGAGAAGACTCTGGGCTTCAGGACGTGTTGCAGCAGGCTAAACGGGCAGCTCGCACCGTGTCCTCAGTTTTGATTGTGGGAGAGACGGGTACAGGAAAGGAACTGATTGCCCAGAGTATGCATCAGGCCGGTCCGCGCGCACACGGACCTTTTGTCTCGCAGAACTGCGCCGCGTTGCCTGAGAGCTTGATTGAGGGACTGTTGTTTGGGACTGTTCGAGGGGCATTTACCGGGGCGATTGACAGGCCCGGTCTAATTGAACAAGCAGACAAGGGCACACTTTTGCTCGACGAACTGAACGCGCTTAGTCCAGCGTTGCAAGCGAAACTCTTGCGCGTGCTTCAGGAGCGGACTGTTCGAAGGGTTGGCGCGACAAAAGACAAACCAGTTGATATTCGAGTCTTAGCGACTATCAACGAGGATCCGGTGGACGCTGTTGCCGCAAACCGCTTGCGCAAGGACCTTTATTATCGACTCGGGGTGGTCACATTGTTCCTCCCCCCGCTGCGAGAGCGACCTGGTGATATTCCCATTCTGGTCCAGCACTTTATCGACAAGTACAATCAATTGTTTCACCTCAAGGTACAAGGCATTGAGGCGTCCCTGATCGAGCGGTTTACGCACTACTCATGGCCCGGAAACGTACGCGAATTAGAGCACGCGATTGAGGGCGCCATGAATCTACTCGAGGGCGATAACGTGATTCATGCAGAATCCCTCCCATTTCACATCCGCAGACGGCTGACCCAGGGCAGCAAGGCGAGTGCGCATCTTAGCGACGGGATGGCTAGGCACAACGACGCACCCCAGAAGCAAGACACAGCGGCTGAACATCCAGCCGTCGAAACTGCAAGTGCGACCCCTGAGGTCTTCCCTCAGTCGAATGGCAGTGTGGGCACATCTTGGGTCACTCCATCTGTCACTCCATCTGTCACTCCATCTGTCACCCCATCTGTCACCCCATCTGTCACCCCATCTGTCGGGTCACGACCAGACCTGCATACAGTCTTGGAAACCTATGAACGGGCATACATTGGTGAAATCCTCTCTCGTGCGGGCGGCAACGTTTCCCAAGCCGCACGGATACTTGGCCTCAGTCGTCAAAACCTGCAATACCGCCTGCGAAAGTTGGGTCTGCGCTGACCCAAGCAACGCAGTTGGGTGGTTGCCGATATTAGTACGGTTATGAAACCGATAACAGAAACATGTACAACTTTCTCGTGGGATTAAGGATAAACAGAATGAAGCCGTAGGTCGACTGACGTGAGAGCGCTCTCATCCTTAGTCCTTGAGACGCACCAAAGCTGAATCAGTTCTCTGAAATTGGTCGAATTTACATGAAAACATTCCCAATCCTAGCAGAAAAATACATATTGAACAGCAGTCTTGACAGCGTTTTCGAAACGAAGTATGCTATCCGCAATGAAACCGTTTTATGAAAATAATTCATAGTTGTTTCAGGAATTCATGCACTTGTGTCATGCGTACTGAGATGGCTTTGCAGACATTCGGAGGTTAATCATGAAGGTCACAATTCGGGATGTTGCAACGCATGCCGGCGTTTCGCCTGCGACCGTCTCCCGCGTGCTGAATCGCCCAGAGTTGGTTGATGAAACTACCAAAGAAAAAGTTCGGCATTCCATGAAAACGCTGCATTTCCAGCCGAACGCTATCGCTCGCGGACTCAGCTCTCAGGCAACGCACACCATCGGCCTGGTTATTCCTGGAATCAACGATTTGTTCTTTACTGAACTGTATGGCGGAATTGAGCGAGCAAGTCGGGAAAACGGTATGAAAGTACTGCTATTTGACTCCCAACATTCACGCAGCCGCTCACTGGAAGGTTTCGCATTTCTAAAACAGCATCAAGTAGAAGGCATCATCTTCAGCAGTAAAGTTGTGACCGATGATTACGATGCGTTGTTGCAACGCCTGCAAATCCCTGTAGCTCTCACTCTAACTGAAGCAAGAGGCGGAATCTCTCTGCCAGCTTACAAAGTTGATGAAGTTCGGGCAGAGTTTGATGTTGTGTCATACCTGGTGTCGCGGGGTCATCGTCGGATTGGAATGATTACAGGCGAAGAAACAGATGATATCACCGGCGAATTGCGTCTGCAGGGTTATCGAAATGGTGTCATTCATTACGACATCGGATATCACCCAGAGTGGGTAGAAGTCGGAAATTATCGGTTTGACAGTGGTTATACAGCAATGCAGAAGCTCTTGGAGCGTCAGTCCGTCAATCAGCTCACCGCTGTGTGTGCAGCGAGTGACGAAATGGCACTGGGTGCAATGCGTTGCTTGTATGATATGGGCTTACATGTTCCAGACGACATGTCCATCGTCGGATTTGACGACCTGACGATGGCACGGATGACGATCCCTGCTTTGACTACGGTGGCACAACCCTTTGCTGAAATCGGGGCCCAGGCAGTACATAGTCTCCTCGGCATGATTCAACATCCGAAGGAACCGAAGCCAACTGGGGTGTATTACTTGCCTCACCGAATGGTTGAACGGGAGTCCGTGCGAAGCCTGTTGTAGTTTCAGGTTCAACAGTGAAAAGGGGGATTTCAGAATGAAAGGTCTTTACAGAGGCGGCGCCATTCTTGCCACGCTCACAGTCGCTGGCGGGTTGCTTGCAGGTTGCGGCACGGGTACCAACAACGCTTCCAATGGAACAGCAGGGACAAATGCAACCACCAACAGTACCAACACCGCTGCAGGTTCCGGGGCCGGCGGCGTTGTCAACATCGTATGGGCTGCGCCTCCGATTACCCACACCGGACTTCGGCAGACCCTGATTAGCAAATTCAATGCGGAGCACCCCAATATCCACGTAACCCTTCAAGACCAGAACAGCAACACTGACACCAACCGTGCCAGCCTCACAACCACGATTGGCGGCGGTGCTGCGACACCAGACGTATATATGGGCGATGTTGTTTGGCCGGCGCAGTTTGCCAGTAACCAATTAGCTATGCCGCTCAACGGAGTTGTTCCATCGAACTTTTTTAATCGATTCTCGAAGGGCTTGGTGCAAGGTGCGACCTACCAAGGCAAGGTTTATGCAGCCCCGTTCTTTGCTGACTCGGGCTTCCTGTTCTACCGCAAAGACCTTCTGAAGCAAGCTGGTCTGCCTGTCCCAACCTCTTGGCAGCAAGTACAGCAAGAGGCAGAAACCTTGCAGAAAAAAGGTCTGGTCCAATACGGCTTTGTCTGGCAGGGAGCGTCTTACGAAGGTTTGACGTGTGACTTTACAGAGTACTTAACGGACGCAGGCGGACAGGTACTCAACTCAAGCGGCAAAGCTGCCATCGACTCACCGCAAGCAATCAAAGCCCTCACCTTTATGCGCGGGCTCATCACCAGCGGCGTGACTCCAAAGTCAGTCATCAACTTCCAAGAACCACAATCTGAGGACGTGTTCGTCCAGGGCAACGCTGCATTCCTCCGTAACTGGTCGTATGCATGGTCGGACTCGCAAAACAACAAGAGTTCCAAGGTTGTCGGCAAGGTTGGTGTAACTGTGCTTCCGACCTTTGGCGGCGCAAGCGGGTACAGCACCATCGGTGGCTGGGACTTGTACATCAACCCGCATACGCAACACACACAGGCTGCGGTTACATTTATTGACTGGATGACAAACACGCAAGCACAGACCATTTTGGCCAAACAGTTCTCTGAAATCCCGACCAATGCTCAGGTCGCGAATGATCCATCCGTGCAAGCAGTCAGCCCCATCTTCGGGCTTGTCAGCAAGACGCATTACGTTTCTCGTCCAGATCAGAACCCGAACTACCCGGCCATCTCGAAAGCCCTCTACACGAACGTCAACGCTGCTCTGACGGGTTCAGTGAGTGTTTCGGCT
Source organism: Paenalicyclobacillus ferrooxydans (assembly GCF_001399675.1). Taxonomy (GTDB): domain Bacteria; phylum Bacillota; class Bacilli; order Alicyclobacillales; family Alicyclobacillaceae; genus Alicyclobacillus_B; species Alicyclobacillus_B ferrooxydans. The sequence goes on along the minus strand of NZ_LJCO01000017.1, from coordinate 32,412 downwards.
GCGTTGCAGCAGGCACAAACGCAAATTAACCAGGCTGCAAGCGGCGGCGGACTATAATCGTTTCAAAGTCCCGAATTGGGATGTTTCAATTCGAGTCAGGAGCGGAGGGTGTGGTCAGCCACACCCTCCATCCAATATTGAGGTGAGGCATTGATGGAAGCACAAGTGCCAAGTTTACCGCCAGTACAGGCAAGAAAGTCCCTACAAGCATCGGATCGACGGTCTGGGTACGGACTTTTGTCCCCTGCCATCCTTGTGATTGCAGTCGTCACGCTGTTTCCTATCGTGTACTCCGTGTTTATGAGCTTGAATGACATTCAATTGACGACAAGCGGCTATAAGATGTCATTTATCGGCTTGAAAAACTATGGAGTTCTTGTAAACAGCGGGGTGTTCTGGCACAGCGTATGGTTCACTGTTTATTACGCCATCGTGACCGTCATCGTTGAGCTTGTACTTGGCATGCTGATTGCACTCGCCATTCAAAATGTACAACGGTTGCAGGGCGTGTCTATTGTCGTGATGCTGATTCCCTGGTCGCTCATCACGGTGATTTCGGCTCAAATGTGGGGTTACATATACAACGGTGTGTACGGGGTTTTAAACTACATCGTAACCTCCCTGCATATTGTGAGCCAGCCTGTCACATGGCTTGGCACACCAGTCAGCGCCGTGATCTCGATGATGGTGGCAGACATTTGGAAGACAACCCCCTTTGTTGTCATCATCCTAGTCAGTGGACTGCAGATGATTCCGAAGGACTACTACGAAGCTGCCTATATTGATGGAGCAAACAAATGGGAAGTTTTTTGGAATATCACCTTCCCCCTTCTTCGCGGCAGTATCTCGTTGGCGGCACTCTTTCGCATCTTACAGGCATTCGGCGTGTTCGACCTGCCGTTTGTCCTTACCAATGGCGGACCAGGAAACTCTACTGAGTCACTGGCTATGCTTGGCGAAACGTCCCTGTTTCAAAACCTGCACTTTGGCATCGGAGCATCGATCGCTGTCAGTACAGTCATCCTCGTGCTCGCCGTCTGCCTGATTTTCCTTTCAGCATTTCGAAGCATGGTGGAGGGGGATGCAGCATGATCCAATCTCGAACACAGCGCGTCATCGGCTGGGTGGTTCTGATTCTGTTTCTAATCATCATCTTACTGCCGTTTTACTGGATGTTTATCACGTCCTTCAAGCCAAATATGGATATTGGGGCCTACCCGCCTTCGTTGTTCCCACGACACTGGACTTTTGCGCATTACACCAATGCATTTGTCAAATTTGGGTTTGCCAAGTATATCATCAACAGCGTTATCGTGGCCGTCATCACGACATTTCTGGTTTTGGCTTTGGCCAGTATGGCTGGATTTTCGATTGCTCGGCTGCCGATACGTGCGAAAACTCCAACCCTGATTGGACTGCTTATCATCTCTGTGTTCCCGCCGATAGCGGTGATTACCCCGCTCTATATGATTTTGCGACAGATTGGTTGGTTAAACAGTTATCAGGCGTTGATAGTGCCATATACTGCATTTAATCTTCCGTTTGCAATTTGGATCTTGAGGAATTACTTTTTACAGGTGCCGGGTGCGCTGCTCGAAGCCGCAAAAATCGATGGTGCGACGATTTTTCAAACCTTCTACCGTATCTTCTTGCCGCTGACAACACCGGGTCTGTTCACCGCTGCCGTCTTTACTTTTGTGGCTGCCTGGACAGAATTTTTTATGGCACTTGTCTTCAACTCGTCCGATAACATGCGGACGATTCCGGTTGGTATCGCCCTCTTCAGCGGCCAGTTCAACATCCCGTACGGAGATATCTTTGCGGGTTCCATCGTATCCATCGTGCCGATTGTCATCTTGGTGATCATATTCCGGAGATGGATTGTCGCAGGTCTTACAGCTGGTGCTGTCAAGGGCTGAGGCCTCCAGGTATAATTACTGATTGTTGGATACCGGCAAGCTAAACACTGCACACGGTATGGACATCGAGGAGGAACGTCATCTTGCAGTCAAACGATAGCTCAAATCAACAGAAAAAAGCCGAGCGTGCAAGCGCAGGGGCCAGCGTGATTGATCTCGATCGCAAGTGGTGGAAAGAAGCCGTTGTCTACCAAATTTATCCGCGCAGCTTCATGGATTCGAACGGTGACGGCATCGGAGATCTGAAAGGCATCACATCACGGCTCGACTATTTGAAGGAACTCGGCGTCGATGTCGTCTGGTTAAGCCCGATTTACGAGTCGCCAAACGACGATAACGGTTATGACATCAGCAACTACCGTGACGTCATGCGAGAGTTTGGCACCATGGAAGATTTTGATGAAATGCTCTCAGAAATGCACAAACGCGGCATAAAGTTGGTCATGGACTTGGTCGTAAATCACTCATCTGATGAGCATCCCTGGTTTATCGAGTCCCGGAAATCAAAAGAAAACCCGTTTCGCGATTACTACATATGGCGCCCCGGCAAAGACGGAAGCGAGCCAAACAACTGGGTGTCATTTTTCAGCGGATCGGCATGGAAATATGACGAAGCGACGGATGAATACTTCTTGCACCTGTTCAGCAGCAAACAACCTGATTTGAACTGGGAAAACCCCAAGGTGCGCAACGAAGTCTACGATCTGATGACGTTCTGGCTCGACAAGGGCATCGACGGATTTCGCATGGACGTCATCAACTGCATCTCAAAAGTAGAGGGTCTGCCTGATGCAACACCGGCACCGGGCGAGAAATACGCTTGGGGCGGAGAGTTCTTTACCAACGGCCCGAAAGTCCACGAATACATCCAGGAGATGAACGAGCGGGTTCTGTCCAAGTACGACATCATGACTGTCGGAGAAACTGGCGGAGTGACGCCACAGGATGCACAGCTTTACGCTGGGTATAACCGAGATGAGCTGAACATGGTGTTTCAGTTTGAACATACAGATGTCGATTCCGGTCCTGGCGGAAAGTGGGACTTGGCACCTTGGAAACTGAGCGATCTCAAAGTCATCATGAGCCGCTGGCAAGATGAACTGTACGGAAAAGCATGGAACAGCCTGTATCTGAACAACCACGACCAACCCCGCTCAGTCTCGCGGTTTGGCGACGATAAAAACTACCGGGTTGAGTCTGCAAAGATGCTGGCCACATTCCTGCATTTACAACAAGGCACACCGTACATCTATCAGGGCGAAGAGCTCGGCATGACGAATGTTGCGTTCCCAAGCATCGAGGACTACCGAGATGTGGAGATTCACAATCTGTGGCGGGAACGGATCGTCGAAGGCAGCGGTGATGCCGACAAGCTCCTCCATGCCATCCACGTCAAGGGAAGGGACAACGCCCGTACGCCGATGCAATGGGATGCGAGTGCAAATGCAGGGTTCACAAAGGGTACACCATGGATTGGAATGAACCCGAATTACGTGGACATCAACGCAAAAGCAGCGCTTGAAGACCCGAACTCCGTGTTCCACTATTATCAGAAGCTTGTAGACCTGCGCCATAACCATCTGATTATGGTCTACGGGAAGTACGACCTGATTCTCCGTGACCACCCGCAGATCTACGCCTACACTCGCACACTTGGCGAAGAAGTATGGCTGGTGATTTGCAATTTCTACGGTGATGAGGCTGAGTTCACTCTGCCAACAGGTCTCCCCGAGACTGCAGTCGAGCTGATTGTGTCGAACTACGAAGCACGTGAAAGCCTGGATGTTCGACGTCTCAGCCTCCGACCATACGAGGCCCTCGTGTACAAGTTGTCGTAAGCGGCTAGGCGCGTCACTAAGGCAGGTATAGGCAGGGACCGGCGGGTCGGCGGACCGTCACTCAGGCAGGGACCGTCACTGAGGTGGGGGGCCGGCGGTTCGCACTACGGCAGGTGCCGGTGTCAAATCGGCACGGTACAAAGACCCCATGATTGGATTTACAGCCGCTTAGCTCTGGGAACCCGCCCAGTTAAGCGGCTGTCAGCCGCTTAATACCCTTCCGTCCAACCGATTAAGTCGCTGTGAGCGACTTAATACCCTTCCGTCCGATCCGTTAAGTCGGTGCCAGCGACTTAAAGTGACATTTTCGGTGACTTAAGTGGCTGTCAGCGACTTACCACTGCTTGGTTGGTGCGGTCACGCCTGGTTAAGTCGCTGCGAGCCTCTTAATGCCCGACGGTCCGATCCGTTAAGCCGGTGCCAGCGACTTAAAGTGATATTTTCGGCGATTTAAGTGGCTGTCAGCGACTTACCGCGGCCTGGTTGGTGCGAGGACGCCTGGCTAAGTCGCTGCGAGCCTCTTAATGCCCGGCGCCTAAGGGAAAAGTTGTTCCTTAATGGGGTTTTTCAACTAAAATCTGCCGAACAACGAACAAATTGTTCGCTGTTCGGCTCCGCGACCCCAAATCAAGATGAAAATCAGGCAACAAGGGAAGATTTGTTCGTTGGTGACCGAGCTACGATTCAAATCAGAGCGATAAGGGAAATTTTGTTCGTTCGTTCTGAAAGGATAAACCGTTTTTGTCCCTTATTGACACAATAGCGGAAGTTATGGCCGTTCCCCTGCTCCTGCCTGCTCCTGCCTGCTCCTGCCTGCTCCTGCCTGCTCCTGCCTGCTCCTGCCTGCTCCTGCCTGCTCCTGCCTGCTCCTGCCTGCTCCTGCCTGCTCCTGCCTGCTCCATGCGGCCTTCATGCTGTCGCCCCAACCTCAGGATCGAAACCTGACCAATCCCGTAACTCTAACCCGTAACTCTAACCCGTAACTCTAACCCGTGGCTGTTACAAATTTACGCTTCCGAAGGGACGTCAAAGTACGAGTGATAGTGAAAACTGCACCGAGGATTGAACGGTGCATGGCACTCCGGACAGCGTGAGTCAGATCTGAGATATTCCTCAATCGTAAGCTCACGTCCACAATGTCCACAAAGCACCGCCTTCTCGCCGAATTCCGCCGGCTTCCATGTCTTTGCATCGTGATCGCGCAAAGCGTCATGACATTCTCTGCAAGGGTAATACGTATCACAACATGCGAACTTGATCGCGATGATGTCCACGTCTGCAGCGTAATGCTCGCAACGCGTCTCAGGGTCCACTTGAAGCCCTTTTACCTTTACCCCATGTACAATTCTCTCCATCGTCTTCCTCCACTGGATTAAGTCTAGTTCAGAGACCATATCTAGGACTGATATAATGCATCGAACGCCCTTGCTTCCTCGAAGTCTTCTTCTGTCAGTCCGCCTGCATGCCAAGTGGTTAACTTCAGCGTAACGTGTTTGAAGTCGATCTGAATGAACGGATGATGCTTTCTCTCCTCGGCAATCTCCGCAACGCTGTTTGTGAACTGGATCGCCTCAGGAAATGAAGAAAACGAAAACCTCCGTGAGATGACCTTTCCATCAATTTTCCATTCCGGCAGAGCTGCTAGGCGCGCGGCAATATCGGCATCCGAAAGTTTTAAATCAGCCATTTCCTATCCACTCCCGTCGTCACCATTATTAACATCAGCATACACCAGCCCGTTCAATCCCGCTTCTGAATGTCGTGATATTCATGTCTTGACCTTGACGGTGCGTAAAGGTTTAGAGTGAAAGACATCAGGAAACCAGTTGGCATACGACGATGAATCATGCGTTGGGGGTGATGACAGCGGAATATACCATTCAACAACTCACTAGAATGGCCGGAGTCAGTGCACGGACGCTGAGGTATTATGACGAGATCGGGCTGTTGAAACCGGCTCGCGTAAGTTCGTCGAGATACCGAATCTACAGTTCACAGGAAATCGAAAAGCTGCAACAAATCCTGTTATACCGGGAACTTGGCGTGGAACTCGATACCATCCGCCAGATTCTTGATTCACCAAATTTTGATGCGCTGACTGCACTCAAAGAGCACCTGAAGCGACTCCAAGAGAAGCAAGTGCAACTGAATACCTTGATTCAAAATGTGGAAAAAACGATTGCCAGTGAGGAAGGACGAGTGACGATGCAGGACAAGGAGAAGTTCGAGGGATTTAAGCGCAATCTCGTGCAACAGAACGAAGAACTCTATGGAGATGAAATTCGGGCCCAATACGGCGATAAAGCGGTGGATGAATCCAACCAGCGTTTGCTGGAGATGAGCCCCAAGACATTCGAGGGCATGGCGACGTTGGAAGATCGTATACGAAGCACGTTGCAAACGGCTGTACAGTCAGGCGATCCCGCTGGAGAAACAGCACAACGACTGGCGCACCTTCACCATCAGTGGCTGATTCATTACTGGAGCGATTACAGCAAGGAGGCACACGCGAGACTCGCACAAATGTACGTTGACGATGATCGCTTCCGTAAACACTACGACGACATCGTTCCCGGCGGTGCAGTGTTTCTTCGCGATGCTATCGCTGTCTATACTGGAGTGGCTGCGAGCTGACGGCAACGTTCCCAGCCGGGGACGGCCCCTTTATAGCACAGGATCCGTTCCAATCCACTACCAATCTACTTCAGCCCGTATCGATCCGTTCCAATCCACTACCAATTCACTTCAGCCCGCATCGATCCGTTCCAAATCTGCCCCCTAGCGACAGGCTCCGAATCCGACAGCTTCTCCCTGTCACAAATAGAGGGTTGCAGAGGCCCATGTTCAAGTTGGCTTCTGGCAACCCTGTTCTGTTCAATCAAGTCATTTGTTCAAGTCATTTGTTCAAGTCATTCGTCCGTTTACTCAGCTTGATGAAGGCGAAGCCACTTCATGACATTGCCGACATGCCGAGCAATGAACAATCCGCTGCTAAAGGTGGCGAGCGCCCAAACGACCAATACGGACACCATCATCGACGCTGCGAGTTCCAGGCAAAAGCGTCCTATCCGCAACAAGTCAAGTCCCACGCCCGTCATACCTCCCAAATTATCATTCGGATCCGGATTGGGACCCTTTCCTTAACTATCTATAAAGATTATAAACTAGATCGGTCTGCTATGGTTATGAACCTATTATATCGACCATACAGAAAAACGAAAGTGACAGTTTTGATGGAGATTGACGGATTTTGTAAGAAAAGTAGGTTCCCTATATCAGGCACGGCGGGGAAAACGACCAGCTTGCCAATCTGCGAGGGAAAGTGTCGCGTAGGCGTCGAGGGACAAATCGTGCGTAAGTCCTCTCTCTAATGCCTTAGTACCCGCAGCAGCAATCATCGCTGCGTTGTCTGTACATAAAGACAGCGGCGGAAAATGGACCTTAAAACTATCTTGTTTGGCGCGCTCTTGCAAGGCTTTGCGCAGCCCCTGATTGGCAGCTACACCTCCAGCGACGACAAGTTGGTTCGATCCGGTTTGTTTCATCGCTCGCGCCGCCTTTTCCACCAACACTTCAACCACTGCTTGTTGAAAGCTTGCACAAAGGTCGGCAACAGGGACCTCGTCACCCTTCTGGCGCCGTTGATTGATCTCATTTAACACAGAAGTTTTTAATCCACTGAACGAGAAGTCGTAGTTGTCTTCGTCTATCAACGATCGCGGGAAACTGAAAGCCACCGGATTCCCCTTGGCAGCCATCTCATCTACCTTTGGCCCGCCCGGATACGCCAGTCCAACCATGCGGGCAACTTTGTCGTAGGCCTCACCCGCTGCGTCGTCCTTCGTACCGCCAAGCCTGGTGAACACAAACTGCTCGTCCACTGACAAGATCTCAGTATGGCCGCCAGATACCACCAGCGCCAAAAACGGCAGATCTACAGCGTTGTCGATCAGCGCTGCGGCAACATGCCCAGCAATATGGTGCACGGGAATCAGAGGCAATCCCGTCGCGAGCGCGTACCCTTTGGCGGCTGACACCCCAACAAGTAAGGCGCCAAGCAGACCTGGCCCGCACGTCACGGCTATCCCGTCAAGGTCTGACCACGTGATGCCAGACTCCACAAGTGTCTGTTCCACCACCTGTGTAATCGTCTCAACATGCACTCGTGAGGCCATCTCCGGTACGACTCCGCCGAATTTTGTATGAATATCGATCTGTGAAGCAATCGTTTGGCCGAGTATAATGCGACCGTTCTCGACAACGGCAGCGGCTGTCTCATCACAGCTTGTCTCTATACCAAGGATCCGCAATTCCGTCGTCTCCTCCAATTTGATATATTCGTCTATTCGATTGAGTCTTCGTTCCATGGCCCAACATAGGCATCCAACAGAACCATCAGGCATGCAATCCGCTCAATCTATCTCTGATGATGCCCATTCCCCTGGGAGTTCAGCCCACATGATGAGTGCATCCTCGTTGTTGTCTGTATAATAGCCGCGGCGTTTCCCAACGCCCACAAAGCCCAGTTTGGTGTACAGGTTCTGAGCAGTCGTATTTGTCACGCGCACCTCAAGCGTGATCCGCTGCAGACCCTGTGAAGCGCAGTAATCCATCAATGTGCGCATTAGGAATTCGCCGAGATGACGCCCTTGAAAATCCGGATCAACCGCGACATTCGTGACATGTCCTTCATCGACAACCAGCCATACCCCGGCGTAACCGACCACGCGATGTTCGTATTCGAGGACAAGGTAGTGTGCAAGTCGATTGTCAACCAGTTCTGTGACAAAGGCCTGCCGTGACCAAGGAGCAGTAAAGCAACGATGTTCGACTTGCAGGACTTGATCAATGTCCTGGAGCATCATCCGTCGCAGGGTCATGTTCTCAAAGTTGAACGCCTCAGCTGGTACCATCAACCGTTCCCCTCTCGCTTTGCTTGACCTCAGCTTCCACGCGTAACGCATACTCTGGAACAAGCGCATGGATATCCTCCCCGTTTCGCGGTGTGCAACCAAAATCCTGCCGCGTTGCGATACGTTGCATGGCAGCTCCGAGATTTCCTGCCACGCTAGCCAGCGGAAGCACTGCGTTCACAAAAGTCCGACCATCTTCCAGGGACTTGGCGGCGGCAGCATCGGATCGACCGCTGAAGTCATGAACAACCACACAATATGAGTCCGGTACATTCGCTCGGTATTCGTGAAGCCGCTCCATCCAATCTGCGACCTGCAAAACCTGAGCTTCGTCGGTACAGGTCCATTGTACGCCAGTTTTCTTATAAATGGCGCCAAAAGCCCGTTCCCGACGCGCGTAGACAAGCGGCATGACATAGGTTGACTGGAGAGTCTCCCCGGGACAGGCAGCTTCGGCGAGAGCAGCAAGTGTCGGGATGGGGATGACCGGGATGTTGAGAGCCAATGCCATCGCCTTAACCGTAGCAACAGCGAGACGTACGCCCGTGTACGATCCCGGTCCAACTCCAACCGCAATCTCGGTTAAGTCGCGTGCGGTAAGACCCGCCTTTTCGAGAAGTTGCTGCAACATGGGTTGCAGCAATCGGGAATGAGCGCGTGGGATGAGCGATACCGCAGAGACCAGCACCTGTTCTCCGTCTCCGAGTCCAACGGCAAGCGCCTGGGTTGAGGTATCCATCGTCAGAACAGCCATTGCTTCACCCACTCATCGAGTCTTTTCCAGCTGCGTTCTCCGGTTGCCTTGCACTGAAATTCACGCTCATCGATACGAGGCAAGGGCTGCTGCACAATGTGAATGTGCAAGGCATCGTCCACCTCATGCACTAAGTCGCCTGGCCACTCGACAAGCACTGCGTAGTCTCCGTAGAGATAATCCTCCACCCCGATGGACGCGAAATCTGTGCCGCCGCTCGAGCCCACGCCACCGCCCGAGCCCAGACTGCTCCCCGAGGCCACGCCACCGCCCGAGGCCACACTGCTCCCCGAGCCAACACTGCCGCCGGAACCCGTGCCATCGACGGACGCACCCGTGTCTCCAGTGCCGTCCCCATTCGCCGCGGTGGCTCCTTGCTCTGGTAACAGGCGGTACAGGTCCATATGGGCAAGCGGTACTCGCCCTTCGTATTCGGTCACAAGCGTGAACGTCGGGCTCGTCACATCCTCCCGGATACCCAAGCCGAGTGCGACACCTTTTGCGAACGTTGTCTTGCCCGCACCGAGATCGCCGGTGAGAAAGATGACGTCCCCCGCCTTCATTAAAGCCCCGAGTTGGCGGCCGAGGCGCTGTGTTTCAGCAGCTGATCGCGTTGTGAAGGCCATTTCATTGACCACCTGGCATCCTCCTTATCCGGGAAAGTGATTGTAACCTTTGGCTGTGATGACATCGAGCGTTCCGTCCGGAAACTCTGCCACAACGCCGTCTCCCTGCATCACTCGGCCAATCTGTGTCACCTGTATCTGCATACTCTCAGCACGGGCCAAAATTCGTGCAAACGCAAACGGTGAGGCAGTTCCGACCAGTTGATAATCTTCTCCGCCATACCAGGCGTAGTCGAGCGGGTCTTTCCCCTGGAGCCTGCCTAGATTCCGCGCAGCAACGTGCACCGGAATCCGGGCCGTCTCAATTCGCAGTCGGACGCCGCTCGCACTGGCGATCTCGTTCAGCTCACTCGCCAGCCCGTCACTGATGTCGTCGCAGCTTGAGGCCCCTTCGAGGCTTAAAATCTGCCCTGCCGTCACCTGGGGCTTCGGCCGCTGATGGCGTTCTTTTAAAACAGCACCATCAGCAGGGTCGATGAGCAGTTTCGGGTGCAGCAAAAAGTCGAGTCCGGCTCCAGACGATCCGATCTGCCCCGTCACAAACACCACATCTCCCGGCTTGGCACCGCTTCTGAGCAGCGGCGGACGTGATGTTGCACCGAGGACAGTGGTGTTGACAAACAATGGCCCGTCCGTACGAACGACATCCCCGCCTACCACAGCGCAATCGAAATAGCTGCAGATGTCACAGACTCCGTCGTACAGCGCCTCGAGAAACACAGGTTCAAGGTCCGACGGGATCCCGAGAGCCACGAGGACTTGCCGCGGTTCTCCACCCATCGCAGCGATGTCGCTGATAGATGCGGCGACTGCCTTGTACCCAATGTCGAAGGGGGCCATCGTCTCCGGCAAGAAGTGCGCTCCGCCGACCATCGTGTCGGTACTTACCAGCACCTGTTCACCAGGCTCTATCGACAACACAGCGGCATCGTCCGTCGGGCCGACAACCACGTGACGGCCCGTTGTCGGAACTCTGGATGTTAAATTGCGAATGAGTCCAAATTCATCGAGTTTCATCCGACACTCTCTTTCGCGATGCCGCCCGGGTGAGCGTAGGCGATCTCGCCGCCAACCACAGTGTAGAGCACCTCAGCCTTCAGCATATCGTCCGGGTGAGCGGGGTTCACAATGTCCTGACTGAGAATGGTCAAGTCTGCAGGCCGCGACACCTCAATGGTGCCATACTGCCCTTCCTGTCCTGCTGCATAGGCTGCCTTGCTCGTAAACAGCATGACGGCGTCTCTGGCACTGAGGCACTCCTTCGCTCCGTAGACGGGCCCATCTGAAAAAGGGCGCCTTCTCGTGTGTGCCGCGTGGATTCCAAGTAAAGGAGCAACCGGCTCAATGGGGGCATCCGACCCTCCGGCGATGTGAATACCTGCCTCTTGCATCATCCGCCAGGCACAGGCAAAGTCCACACGGTGAGGACCTACCCTGTCCGCTAACCAAGGGAAGTCACTGACTGTGAACCGAGGTTGGACGTCGACAGCGAGACGGTCTCCGAACGCCTGCATGACAGGGATTAAGTCCGGGCGAATCACTTCTGCGTGAATCAACCGATCTCGCTGTGCCACCCGCGGTGCTGCCGCCATTGCCCGCAAGGTCAGGTCTACCGCAGCGTCCCCAATCGCGTGAACGGCGGCACCGAAGCCCTTTTCATGCGCTGCTCGAACGCGCTCCATGAGTTCCTGTGGTGCATACATCGCACTGCCCGACCACCCAGACTGATCGCTGTACGGTTCAGAAAACCAGGCAGTTCGGCTCCCCAGTGCGCCGTCCGAGAACAATTTCGCAGCCCCGCGGGTGAACCACTCGTCTTCAAATGGATACTGACTGAGGACTGCTAACGCCTCATCCATGCTGGCCCAGTTCACCAATTCATGAACGCGAAGTCGAATCCCCTCATCATGAATCAAGGTGTGGTAGACGCTTGCCACCGCATCAAAACTGCCGAGGCTGCGCACATCGTCTGTGTGCACGCCCGTAATGCCTTGTTTCAAAGCGGTCTCCATCCCGACGCGAACGAGCCTCTTCCAGGCGTCTCTCGATTTCTCCGGGGGTGCTTTCAGGATGGGACGAGAGGCATTTTCGAATACCTGCCCGTTCAGACGCCCGTCGTCATCGCGTCCGTAATAACCATCATCCGGATCCGGTGACTCAAGCGTCAACTGCGCCGCTCGCAGCGCAGCCTGATTGACCAGGTATGCGTGGTGACAGACACGGGTCAGTAACAGCGGTCGCCCGCCAGCTGCCTCATCGAGTTCTGCCAGGGTCGGCAGTCCTTTAACCGCAAAGCGGTTGTCATCCCATCCTCCACCGATGACCCAGCTGTCCACAGGTGTACGGGAGGAGAAATCCCTCACTCTGGCGAGCAGTTCATCCCGCGAAGCAACGCCTGTCAGGTCAAGTTCTGCCGTATGCTCGCCAAGGGCTGCCACATGCAGATGACTGTCAATGAGGCCGGGGATGACCGTCGCCCCCTCGACATCCACAATACGGTCTGCCATGGCACCGAGTTGCAGTCTCAGGTCTGCCGCGTCCCCAACAGCAACAATTTTGCCGTTGTCAATAGCAAGAGCGTTGAATCTATCAAACCCGGTTCGGCCCTGTGGGTCCAACCCGCTTTGTACCGAGCTCGTGGACCCGCTTTGCAGTGCTCTATGATAATCTTGCAACCGATAGCCGTTTGCACCCACAATCATCCACACAGGCGCGTTCCTCCTGTCAAAATATCAGTTAGTCCTATGATAGCAGGAGACGACCTTTTTCAGAAACCATCCTGTGCTCATACCGACTGCCCAGGTATAAAGACCGCCGGGCCTGCTGCCTTCTGAAAATAGGGTTGCAGAGCGGCAAGTACGTTTGCGGTGTCAATGTCCCTCGTTAAAACCGCCTCAAGCACGATAGGCGCTTTATTGGTCATGGAAAAATTATGGGTGCGTCGGAGAACCTGTTCTTTGCCGAACCCTTCTAATGCTGAATACACGTTGACCCAAGGAACGCCGAGTTCGGAGAGCTTTTCGAGTAAGACTTGGTGCAGGGGCTCACCACCGACCATATCCGATTCCTTCATATACACCTTCACAAGTCCGCTGTCCGCCACCGGATCGACCGTCCCTTCAGAAGTTACTCCTGTTTGTTCTCTGTTCAGCGTTTTCGCATCCATGACATGATCCGTTGTCCACGCCTGCAGGTTTTGTGTGACGATCTCCCTGACGAGTGCGATAACCTGGTCCATCTCATTCGCAGTGGCAACGCACTCTAAGGTCACAGGCAGATTGTCCGACAGATACTCAGAATGGATATCCTGAATCTTTCCACGCCGATCAAACCCTTGTTCTGCCCGGGTTACAGTGACACCGCTGATGCCCTTTTCCCACAGTTGCTCGACGAGGCGTTGATAACGCGGCGGGCCGAACCATCCCTTGCGCTCACCTTCGTACATTCGAATCTCGAGATACTTCAGGTGCTCCGTTTTGCTCACCCCCTGAAGAAATTATCAGTCTTTATACCCACTGTGCCATCCAAGAGAGCAGAAGTCCACTTGAAAACGAACCGACAATGTAGACCACTCCACGGACAGGGCGCGTTTGAACTAACTGAAGGGCTTCGACGGACATGGTTGAAAATGTCGTAAACGCCCCACAAAACCCGGTCCCAAGCAGCACCCACCAGTCCGGTGCCGAGTGGTGCACATCCAGCTCTTGATAAAATACGCCGAGCAGTAAGGTCCCGATGACATTGACAACGAATGTACCCCATGGAAATTCACTTGCTCCGACCCGTTGCATGACAAACCTTCCGACTCGATATCGCATGATGGACCCAACTGCGGCTCCAAGTCCGACGAAAAAAAGTGTAACGCCGGTCATGGAGTCCGACGACCTTCGGGAGTAGTCCATGCAATCAATGAGGCTGCGATGGATTTCCCGGCAAACGCAAGCGTCACGCCGCCTGACAAACTCAGCAGCCCGTAGACCACAGCAAGCAGCGGATGGATGTAGACGAGGTCAGTCGTTTCCAAACAAAAGGTTGAAAATGTGGTGAAAGCCCCTATGACGCCCGTCCCGAACCCAGCCCGAAGGTACGAAGGCAGGCCGTGTTCGTCTGCAAATTGATAAAAAAACGAAAGCACAAAGGTACCAACGAAGTTAATGGTCAGCGTGGGTAAAGGAAATTGATAGGGGCGCGGCATGATGATTTCAAGGAATAGACGGAGCATCCCGCCAATTGCCCCACCAACCATAATGGCGAGATCGGCCATGTATCAGACTCCTCCCAAAAGTGAAAAACCTACGGCGTTACCTTTTGGAGAGTCCAAAAGCGCCGTAGGATTCTGCTTTGAGTCGATGTTCTCTATTCTTTTTATCATGTGGATATGCCACCTGAAACATACAACGCCTAACAGAGCTTTTTTTGAAATCCGAATCCTAAGGGGCCGAACTGTACATGTACATTTGGTCTGCCGACAGCCACTCCGAGTGCCCAATACCGTGGCGTCAAATCAATAACAATACGCCTGCGTTTGGTTTTCAACACTGCAAGTCTGCGTTGCGTAACCATAATGAACCTCCTCCGTCGAGAATATATATCCTCATGGTATGCAGACGCCCAAAGAGAGGGCGGGTACAACTGCCTGTGTAAAACTGCACAGACTATGTCGAGCCGGAGGGGGTTCGTCAATAGGATTTGAATAAAAAAACTTCCAGTCAGAATACACCGTTCAAAACCGCCAACAAACTGTCGATTTCACGTTTGTATCAGGCTTGTCGCGTGTTTATGGGCTTGCTATGATATGGGAGACTGCTTTTATCAGAGCCGCTTATGGCTCATCCTGACACAGCAAAGATTGCTGTGTGCCCACCCTGTGTGGAAAGGAGTTTGGACTCATGAAATTATCCCCTTTAGGCGTGTTTGTCGTTCTACTTGGCGCGCTCGCCGGCATTTTTATCTGGGTCGTCGGCTACATTGGCTTGCCAAATGGCAGCACACACCGCCAACTCGCAAAGAACCCTCCTATTCAATCATCGGTGGTTGCTTCAGCTTCCTCTGGCTCCACAAATGGCAGCGGCCAGAGCAGCACATCTGGTAATTCGTCGGGATCCACGGCGAGTACATCCGGAAGCGGATCGGCATCGGCACCAGCGCAACTGGTAAACCTGCCAAAAATCCCAGCATCCCAGATTCACTTGGTAGATACCACGATGCCGGGATACCAGATTTTCGAATCAACGTGCAGCGGGTGTCACGGACAGTCTGCGGAAGGCGGCTTTGGACCTCCGATTTACGCGATCGGAAAATATTGGAGCCAAGCGCAAATCCAAGCATTCGTAACCCAAGGCCGTGGTGCGATGCCCCCAAATGGCAGTCTCTCCAGCAGCAGCCAAGTACAACAGGTTGTCGCCTGGCTGGCCAACCAGAAGGGTTGATGGAAGTTCGGTCCGTCGACTTGGTTTAGGCAGCAGCGTCGTTTGGCCGATTGAAAACTACGATGTGAGACATGTGAGCAGGCATTCGATGCCTGCTCACCTTTTTGCGTAGAAGACCAAGTGCATCATCTCGAACTTGTCCTCGTATGTATTAAAGAATCAATCTGGACAGGTGGCGGTGAGAGATGCTCGATTGGTTTGGACACGGTGCGGAGGCAGTGCTGTCGCTTGGATACCTGGGTACATACCTGGCACTCGTTGTTGAGGGTCTTGGACTGCCTTTCCCTGGTGATGCGGTGATGGTTCTATACGGTCTGGCCGCTGCAAACGGGAAGTTTCAACCGGGAGCCTTAATCCTGATTAGCGTTGCTGGATATCTCACTGGGGCGGTTATCAGTTACGCACTGAGTCGCTATTTCGGTTCCGTGTGGCTGGACAGGTGGAGGCCATCACGAATGATGAACCTGCGCAGTTTTGAACGTACGACGTCTTTGCTCAATAAGTATGGCCCAATGTTATTGGTTCCTGGCCGTTTTCTTCCCGGCGTCCGATCCGTTAGTTCCTATGTCGCCGGGGCCGTGCGGATGGAATTCTCACCGTTTTTTCTCTACACTGGGATCGGTGTGATTGCTTGGTGCGCGATCTGGGTTTTGCTAGGGTTTTGGTTTGGGGAACACATCACTGCAGTCATGCACACGATACAATCCTACTTGCTGTACATCACAGGAGGCCTGTTTGCAATCGGAGGAACGGTCTGGGTCGTCCGGAGAAAGCTGCGGACTCCGAGCTGAAGGGATATTGGATGTGAATGACTGATGGAGAGCATCAAGAAACTAGAAGTCTGTATCAGTAATCTTGAAGTAGGAACGCAGATGGTGTGGGATCGGATTGGCGAATTATTCCCAGACATCCGTCTCATCCGTTGGGGATGCCTTGGCTATTGCCACCGATGTATTCATGTACCCTACGTACTTTTGAACGATACCGAGTATATTGAAGCGCAAACGGTTGAGGAGCTTCTCGAGAAGGTGATTGACCGGATCGAGAAAGGCAGCGTACACGAATGACGTGAAGACGGGAAGCGGACTGGTCCGCCTGTTGGAACCAAAGTGGCTGCGCAACAGTCGGACCAAGCCCGCTTTTTATCCGTTTTAGAGGACTGCGTTGCTGTCTGTCTGAACCTCGGTCGCTCCAACCTTCTTCACAATAACGCCTTGCGGGAATGCGAAGATGCCTTTGGAAACGATGAGATCCATCGTATTATTTACCGCAGCACTATCGACTGGTTGTTTTGGATTTTGAACGGTGATCCGAACCTTTTTATTCTGGTCCGTCAGAAAATCCATTTGCAGGGACATCTTGGTCGCCATGATTTCACCCTCCTTCTGTATTGATATCGCCTCGCATCTCACAGGTCACGGGTCACGAGTCACGGGTCTCGGGGCAGCGCCCCGCAAACCATCAGGTCAGATTACGGAGTTGTGGTTGCCGCAGTGCTGCTCAGGCCGTTCTGGTCGACTCGCGTAACCTGGTACAGGCTGTCAGCAAAGAGGCCCGCTAATGCCTGGCCAACAGCGAGTACGTCATCGTCAGCCGCACTCGGCAGTACGTTGGCGTAGTTACGATTCAGGAGCTTTGGTGCTCCACTCGCCGTGGTACCCACCTGAAACTGAAGTTGCAAATGACGCGAGATTGGTGTCACTTGTGCCATCTCTCACTCACTCCTCTCATGCGCTGATTTTGTTTGCGCACTGAGGGAGATGCCATGGTTGATTAGTCTGGGGGACAACGTTTTAAGGAGAGTCCTTGCAGGGAACTTAGATATGGTGGCCGCAGGGTCCGCCTGGGATAGGCCGCCGGGGCGAATAAAAAGATGATGGAATTGCTATGCGAGTGGGTACGGGTTGTGCCTTACTGTCAAAAAAGCACGTTCAAAAAGCGGAATCTCGCTCATCAAAGCAAAACGGGGATGTTTCATCGTAAAGGAGCTTGATCGTAAATAAGCTTGATCGTAAATAAGCTTGACCGTAAAGAAGTGCGTCCTCGAATCGTTTAAAAGTCAACCAAGCCAAGACTGATCTGCAGTCCGTCGTTGACGCGTCTCATCATCTCATCGTCTAAGTGGGTGATTTTATCTGTTAAACGCTGCTTGTCGATGGTTCGAATTTGCTCGAGCAGGATGACTGAATCCCTCTCCAGCCCGCCTTCCCGAGCTTGAACCTCGACATGTGTTGGTAGTTTTGCCTTCTGAATCTGCGCGGTTATGGCTGCTATAATCACAGTGGGGCTAAACCGGTTACCGATGTCATTTTGAATGACCAGTACCGGGCGAAAACCACCTTGTTCTGACCCAACAACCGGGGATAAATCAGCAAAGAATATGTCCCCGCGCTTCACGTTCAAAGGCTCACACCCCACTCACCAAGCGTTCGACTGTACCGCCTGCTTCTTGTTCCACAAGGAACGCTTCCGAAGCCATTCTTAAATTAATTGGAGCCATTTCTAAATAACCTTGCTGCAACGCTGTCCTGATATCGTCTTTCCGTCGCTCAATGACGTACTGGCGCATCGCTTCTCGAATCACCTCACTGCGGTTTGTTTGCCTCCGCTGTGCGATACCATCTACTTGCTCCAACAACTGCTGCGAAATGCTCAGTACAATGCGCTTCTTCTCGGACACGCGCCGCACACCTCCAACACCAACCTGCCATTAATACACGAGCTATTATAGCGAAATGAACGGCTCAAGTAAAACGAGTTTCATACACAATGTGTAGACTTTTCGTCTCTCACTCAGCCATGGAAGTAAATTCTGGGCACGCGCTCCGATAACGCACACATAAGTTCGTATGAAATGGTCCCTGCCAATCTTGCTAATGTGTCCAAAGACACAACAGCGGGCTGAGTCGCCACCTTAGCAAATGTTGCTTCCACATACTTGGTAATTTCCGTTTCCGGGTGCTTGAGAAATTCCACTTGGTTCCACTCATCCGGCGCAGCTTGCCCGTATAGTGTCACCCAATCCCCATTTTGAATTCCTAGTACGTCCGTAACATCTACCATCAATTGATCCATGCAGACGTTACCGATAACAGGAGCAAGTTGTCCGCGAACATAAACTTGGCTCTGATTCGATAAAACTCGGAAGTACCCGTCTGCGTAACCAACCGGAACGGTGGCGACAAGCGTTTTTCGCTTGGCAGTGAACGTTGCTCCGTAGCTAACGGTCTCGCCGATATCGATGAAAGCTAGACGCTGAATCTGAGCAAAAAGACTCAAGGCCGGCTGCAGGGGGATCGGCAACGGGAAGTCTGGACTGGGTGGATAGCCATACGCGCTGACCCCCACTCTCACCATGTCATGATGCAGGGCCTTGTTTCTAAAGGTTCCTGCACTGTTTGCAAGGTGAACAGCAGGCGGACGGAGGCCGTGTTGCTCAAAGACACGGAGTGCCTTATCAAACCTGGCAACCTGAGCTGTCAAATGGGCGGCGTCTTGTGCATCAGCACAGGCCAGGTGCGAATACAAGCCAGCGAACCTCAAATCGGATCGCGACTCTATCCATTTTGCCAAGTTAACTGCCACAGCGGGATCCTGATAACCGAGCCGACTCATCCCTGTGTCTAGTTTGATATGCACATCAAGTGGAGGGTCACAGGTGCCGAGACCTTCATCTTCCCAATTGGATGTCATGGTCACGGCGATCCGATGCCTTGCCGCAACAGGTAGTCCATGAACAGGTACGCGCCCGAAAACAAGCACTGGGGCTGTAATGCCTGCCTTGCGAAGCTCCATTCCTTCTTCAAGCGAAGCCACTCCGAGTGCGTGTCCTCCGCCCTGAATCACAGCCTGGGCGGCTTGTACGATACCGTGTCCATATCCAGCTGCTTTTACAGCTACCAATAACTTTGTCTCTGGCCCCAGAAGGCCAATAATGTTTTCTACATTGCGCGTGATTGCCTGGAGGTTTACGACGGCAAACGTTCCCCGGAACATCTTGCTCCCCCTCATTCAAAGCTGCTGAAAGTAGTGTAGCACTTATCGGCGTCACTGACGGTACAAATCTTGCAGGCTCTATCAGTTTTGTGAACACACGACCTCCACACCCCAAGAATACAAACTGGCCCCAAGTTCGGCTGCATCAGCCGTCCTTGAGGCCTTAGGCACTCGTTTGCGTGCAAACTCAGCAGTCATCCCGATGCTTTATTTCCCGACCTGTCCAAAGGTGGAAATTGCAACTTGCCGCATTTGGTCGACTGTCATCTGTGAACTCGTCAACGAGAATTCAACCCCGTTGTTCATCCACGTGAGCTGGTGTGCATTCCCGGACCCTGACAAAATTCCTGGTACGCCAAACAGGTCAACCAGTTCAGCGCTTGGCAATCCTGCTACCCCGGCAGTCGGACGCCACTCTTCAAGCGTGAATCCGTAGGGACCACTGTAACGCATCAGCATATCGTCTGACGACTGTGGTTGCTGCAGTTGGAGCTTATCACCCGTCGGGATCTGCAGCGGTTCAATGTAGCCAAACTCACTCATGCTCGCCATGGTCGTTGTAGCTTTGCCAGACTGGGCGAGTTTCTGGGGGTCGAATTCCGCTGAAGTGAATTTCATCCCCTGTTGGAAGCTCAGGAAGTCAATCGTGACAACCGCCTTGTTTTGCTTATCCAGCAAAACGACCTGTTTCGGCGCATAGGTTCCCTGTGCGAGCTCCACCTTTTGCGTTGTCACCACATCGTTTTGAGGTGTCACAGGCATCGTGAACGTCAGGTTGTTCCCCGATTTGGCCAGCTTCACGTTGTTGCTGTTGACGATCTGTTGAAGGATCTGATCGTAGAGGTAAATGTGCCCTTGGTTCTGCGCCCAGTTGCCATTAAATCGAAACACCTTCTGAAGTGAAGGACTTACAATAAACATTCCGTTCGGGTTCTTAACAATGATTTGATTGATTTGCTTGTTCGCATCACCCAGAGCAATTTTGTAAGTATTTGGAGAATCATAGCTAGTCACAATATAATAGGTCTGCGATCCGTTGTCCATTTGCACAGTCATCTTCGCTGTGGTCTGGTAATTGGTTGCATCAAGTGTTTCTGCCTGGGTCTCCAGTTTCGATACCACATTCTGCTTCGTCGGCGCACCGCATCCTGCGACAAGCCCAACGACAATCCCTGTGGCAATAATCAAACCGGTAACTTTACGCATTGTCCACCTCGCCTTTCATCGACGAACCACACGGACGATTCGCCCTTGGGAAATCATGTCGAGATGGATCGAATTGCGCGGGAAATAAAGTCGACAATATCCGACGCCATGGTGCTCGCAGATGTCAATTGTTCACCTGCCATTTCACCTGCCCGACCGTGGAGCCAGACAGCGGCGCATGCAGCTGCATAAGGGTCAAGTGATTGAGCCATCATTCCACCAACCATACCAGCAAGGACGTCGCCGGTTCCCGCTGTCGCCAGCGATGAATCCCCCGTCGGATTGACATGGACCCGCCCGTCAGGACTCACCACCAGTGAGTGAAATCCTTTGAGCACCACAATCGCTCCTGTCTTTACGGCAAGTTGTCGCGCCGCTTCCAATCGATGTGCCTGAACTTCATCGGTTGACCATCCGAGCATGCGGGCACACTCTTTCGGATGCGGTGTGACGACAGTAGAATGACGAGACTTATCAAGACTTCCAATCAGTTGCAACCCATCTGCATCAAGTACTACTGGCCCTTTGAATTGCTCCAGTACTTGACGCCACGCTTCCGCGTTTGCACCGAGGCCCGGCCCCATGACCAGCGCCCTTGCCGCTGCAGGCTCCGTCCAACCGTCCGGGCGGACCTGTACGACGAACTCTGGAGGGGTACTCACCTGCAGTCTATCAGTCGCCATGAGCGCAATCAGTCCGGCTCCGACCCTGGCAGCTCCCATACCAGCCAAGACCGAGGCACCTTGCATCGCCCCGACTGCAACAGCCAGCCTGCCATAGGTTCCTTTGTTGGACTCATTCAAGCGTTTTGGCAACAGCTCACGCACCATTGAATGCGTGATGAGACGTGCCATATCATGCGACTTTCCAGACTTCTCTACGAGGCTAGCGACAGGAATACCGATGTCGACTACCTCGACTTTGCCGGCATAGTGACAGCCGGGTGAGATTGCAGTACCCAACTTCTGGGCAGCGAGACAAACTGTCCGGTAAGCCCGTACCGCGTCCCCTGTCACCTCACCTGTATTCGGGTTAACCCCAGTTGGAATGTCTACTGCAACAATGGGACGTCCACTGTCATTCAGTGCCGCTGCAAGACTTTGTAAAGCACCCTGAAGCGGTCTGTCGGTTCCGGTCCCAAGTAGTGCGTCGACGTAGACATCCGCGTCTGGAAGCTCATCACCCGGTGAGTACACTCGCCACGGCACGCCGGCAGCGACGGCTGTCTTTGCCGCCGTGGCAGCGTCATGGTTGAGTTGCTCCGGTGGGACCACGGTCACTACCTCGACCTCGGCTCCGTACTGGTGACACCAGCGGGCTGCGATCCAGCCGTCTCCTCCGTTGTTACCCTTGCCTGCACAGATGACGACTCGATGCGGTGAATCTTCCATGACCTTGTCTGCGACTGCTTTCCCGGCATGATCCATCAAGACGATTCCTGGTACAAAAAGTGCGTGAATGGTGTGATTGTCGAGTGCCTGCATTTGATCTCTCGTTACAAGATACACTCGGTACCCTCCCCGAGGATTGGTAAAAGCATATTCAGCCCGTCCGACAAATAGTACAATCCTGGCCCGTCCAGGAGACGAGGTGTTGCGGAGAGTACACCGTCTTTAGGGGCGCTCCAAAACTGCAACTGCAAACGCGATGTCATTCGTGTGAGAAATAGACAGGTGCCAGTTGACGTCTGTTGCACTGAGTGGATGATCCGAAGCCGTAAACTCAACGGCGAGTCCCCGATCGGTTGTCCGAACGTCCACGAACGCCATTTTGAGCCGTGCCAGACCCAAACCGCTCGCCTTGGCCATCGCCTCTTTCAGCGCAAACCGACCCGCCGTAAATTCGACTCGCCGGGACTCTGCATACGTTCTCGCCAGAGCGAACTCACCCGTTGATAAAATCCGCCGCAAAAATGCGTCCCCGTATCGTTCGTATGCTTTGGCAATGCGCGGGACCTCAACAATGTCGGTGCCAACCCCAGCTATCACCGCATACACCTCCTCTATCAGTTACTCCTCTATCAGTTACTCCTCTTATGTGAAAGCAGCGAAGAGAAACGCCTCAACGCCAGGATGCAACGAACAAAACTTCCTCTCTTGCTCGTTTTTTGCTCAATGACTTGAATTTAAGAGACAAAAGTTCCCTTACGGGCTCCTTCCCGTCAACTTCCGGGGAGTGCAGACCCCACAAGGGAATTTTCGTCCGTTGTTGAGATCCACCGAGCCCTGAATTAGTCATTAACGAACATATCTTCCCCTATCTTGTCACAACTGGAATTCACCGCTGGGGGCTTCCCTGATAACCTCGTTCGTGTCATAACTGGAATCCACAGTTGGGGACTTACCATGTCTTGTACCAGCGGCATCAACGGCTTAAGGCTCATCTGCAACCTTTCTGTCCCGGCTTGTAATCAGCGCCAGAGATTTGTCCGTTCCTTGAAACAAACGCCTGATGCTTGTTACCTCCTCCGATCAGAGGTAGACTCTCCATGTTGAAATATGTAGATGGTGGATGTCGAGAAAGGTGGTACCCTGTTTGCTCAAACGCTTTTGGCGTTCATTTATCGGTCTTGTCCTATTCTTATTGGTTGTGGATGTGCTCTCCTGGATCTACATTGTAACCCACCTGACTTTACAAGTCGCTCCGACAGGGATCCTGGGACGTCTTGTTCTTCCGACCGAAGCCCCGTCCATATGGAACCTCATCCAACCCGGGAACACGAAAGATTGGCTCCCACCATTTGTTGTTCTGATTGTTCAGGTATGGTTAACGGGCGGGTTCTACGGGACACTGATTCGCGCAAACACCAATGAACAAGTCAATACAGCTACTTTTATCGTAGACGGCTCTCGCACCTTCGTAAAACTGCTGTTGTGGAATCTGTTGTGGGCAGCTGTATCGATGGTCGTCCTTGGGGTCAGCCGCGGTCTGCCTGCTTTTGCCCCCGGACTGGGCATACTCGTTCTGTTGTTACGGTTTGCCTTTATGTTTGGCGACATTGCCCTGGTCGCGGAAAAAGACCCGCGCTATGCACTGAAACTGGCACCAAGCTTGTTAATTCAACAGTGGCTTGTAATGTTGCCGCTTGCCATCGTTATCATCGTGCTCACCGACCTCGGAAGATGGCTGTCTGGAAGCACCAGTTCAGGACTTTTGGTCGTCGTCGCCGGGGTGTACAGCATTGCTGTTGCTTGGACACTCCATATGGTCGTCGCCCGATATCTCTACTTTTCGAAATGGATGGAGAGAAGCGCTCGCGCGTAAAGCTGAAAATTATGTACAAGTATGGCACAATAGGTTTTGAACCTTGATTGACGGAGAGAGGACTGATGAGGGTGTTGCACCTCGCGATTAGAGGGGTTTTTGCACTTGTGATTGCGGCACTATTTACATTGTTCGTCGCGAAACGCCCCGGCGCGAGACCGATGAACCGCCGAAAACTCGTTGCCCTGTTTGTGGTGGGACTGATTATCAGCGGCGTGTTTCTGGTTTCCGACAACTACTATGCCGTATCGGCTTAACAAGGCAGCTGCTCCCGCTTAACGAGCCGGCGGCTTCAGCTCCCCACAAGAGACAGCTGTGCTGTACTGCAGAGCCAGTGTTTCTATTTTGATATACAGGCTGCCCTTGAAAGGTGTCTGTATGACCTGTCTGTATGACCTGTCTGTATGACCTGTCTGTATGACCTGCCTGTGTAAGTTGCCTGTATGACCTGTCTGTATGACCTGCCTGTGTAAGTTGCCTGTATGACCTGCCTTCATGGCTGTCGATTGTCAGCCTGAAGATAGGTCAGGCGAACCTATTCTACACGAGTCCAGAAGCGGCTGTAGCGCTCTACATAGGATTCGCGTTCTCCCCGCTTCGATCCGGTTTCATCCTCCGGAGGGATCACAGTCTGGCCGCAACTCGGGCACGTCCACGGTTCGTCGAAGGCTGCACTGGAATATGCGGGTTCTTTACAGTATGGGCAGATAGCTGAAGGCATGGGATCGCTTCCCCTCAAATGCTGATGCTACGAAAGCTATTATCCGATTTTCTAGTCATTTCTTCAACAACTCTTATCCAAATTCAACCTATTAAATTTGTTTGGGTGGTGTGATATGACGGACCAAGCATTAACCCGTGCTGAAGCAGCCCGTTTGGATATAGAAGACAAGCTGAGCAGCTTCCGAGAAAGATTCTACATTCCCGATGGAACACTTTACTTTGACGGAAACTCCCTTGGGCTCTTGTCGAAAGATGCTGAAGCTTCTGTGCAGCGAGCGCTCGATGCCTGGAAAACCTACGCCATTGACGGTTGGACAAAGGGTCCTGAGCCCTGGTTCCATCTGCCAGAGACACTCGGTGGCCTGTCCGCACCGCTGGTAGGCGCTCTGCCGAGTGAGGTTATCGTCAGCGGATCGACCACAGTGAACCTTCATACCCTGCTTGCCACATTTTATCGGCCCACAGGTACGCGGACCAAGATCCTTGCAGATCGCGAAAATTTCCCGTCTGACCTGTACGCCATGCACAGCCATATTCAGCTTCACGGGCGTCCGGACGAGGACCTTGTGCTAATCGAACCTGATGAAAACGGTCTAATGTCCGAACAGACAATCATTGATGCCATGCAGGACGACATCGCACTCATCCTCTTACCTTCCGTCTGGTATAAGTCAGGGCAACTCGCCGACATACGACTTTTGACTGAGGCTGCACATGCCCGAGGGATTGTGATTGGTTTCGATCTCGCTCATTCCATCGGCGCGCTGCCGCACGAACTCCACGATATCGGTGTTGATTTTGCCGTCTGGTGCAACTACAAGTATGTGAACTCCGGTCCGGGGGCAACCGCCGGCCTGTACGTTCATGAAAGGCATCACGATAAAGCGCCCGGTCTCGCCGGATGGTTTGGTTCCGACAAAGACCGTCAGTTTGACATGGCATTCCCGCTCACACCAGCCCGTTCCGCGAGCAAATGGCAACTCGGCACGCCGCCCATCCTGGCGACGGCAGCCATTGCAGCGTCGCTGAAGATGCTGCACGAGGCAGACATTACCGCCATCCGTGCTAAGTCCCTGCAGCAGACCAGCTATCTGCGTAAGCTGCTCACGCATTTTGTGATTGACGCAGACCTTGGCGGCAACATTAGAACCCCAATCGAAGACAGTCGCCGAGGCGGACATATCGCCTTTGAGCACGAGGATGCTGTACAGTTGGCCAAGGCTTTACGAGTGGAGGGAGTCGTACCAGACTTTCGGCCGCCGTACACGCTGCGCTTTGCTCCTGCCCCACTTTACACCAGCTATCAAGACATCTACGACGCGGTCATGATCATTTCGGACCTGCTCAAAACCGGCCGACATCACGCATACAGCAAAGAGCGCGACGTGGTGAGCTGACAAAGTCATCCACTTGGCCTGGCCCACCGGTTTTACCGGAACCGACCGGCCACCCGTAAAACCGGTGGGGCCGTGGTTTCCATCGCAGATGTTTTCAGCGACTGCGGTTCAATATCTGGGGTATCTGCCATTCAATATCCGCGGTTCAATGTCTGCGGGTGAACATCTGCGGTTCAACACAACCATCAAGGAGGCGCTTTCATGACACATTCAGATGCAATCCAGGCAACAATCCCATCTCCGATCCCGATTGAACGCTATATGGAGGTTCGATCGTCTTCGGGTCCCAGTTTTTCACATGATGGCAAGACGATGTACTTCCTGTCCACCATCACAGGCATGAATCAGGTGTGGGCTTTATCCGAAGGGCGCCCTTGGCCTGTCCAGCTAACTTTTTTCTCCGATCGCGTGATGGCTGTCTCTGCGTGTCCAACAGGAGACGTACTCATCATCAATGGAGACAATGGAGGCAGTGAGAATGCACAGCTGTACCTGACAGACAGCACCGGCGTATCAGTTCAAGACCTGACTGGCGATCCCGCTCACATCCACAATTTTGGCAGTTGGTCGCCGGATGGACGGTCGTTCTCTTACACGAGTAACCGTCGCGACGGCCGTGCTTTTGACGTCTACCTCTACAACATGGATACAAATACACATCGCCCCGTACACCAGAGTGATCATACCAACCGCTCGGGTCGCTTCCACCCATCCGGAAAATCTATTCTGGTGTCACGTCACTACAGCAACCTGAACAACGACCTTTTTCTGGTTGATATTGAAACGGGTGAGATGCGGCTTTTGACGCCTCATGAGAGTGAAGCATCCTTCACTAGAGCTCAATTCTCACAAGACGGAGCATACCTGTATGTGCTGTCAGATTTAGACAGCGAGTTTACCAGAGTTGCCCGTATTTCACTCGACAACCTCTCGCTGACTTGGATAACCGATGACAAGTGGGATGCAGAGAACCTGGTTCTTTCGTCAGATGGTCGATATCTGGCGTTTTCGAAAAACGAAGACGGTACATCAAAGCTCTACGTACTCGAAGTACTCGAGCAGGATGCAGCACATGACGTACCCGAGTGGTCAGCCGTGGCGGGCTTGCCAGCACTCCCCGCCGGAGTCGTTGCGGAGGTTCGTTTTGCCCGAGATAAATCGCGTCTCGCCCTTACCCTCAGTACGCCGTCTGCCGGAATTGACATCTGGACCCTGAACCTGTCGGATAAAGCGCTCAGTCGGACAACATTTGCGGCAGCATCAGGGGTGCCTCAGACTGCATTCGCAGCGCCTGAGCTCATCCATTACCCGTCCTTTGACGGATTATCCATTCCGGCGTACTACTACCGTCCACAGCATTCAGATGGACCGTATTCGGTCGTCGTATATGTACATGGCGGCCCAGAATCCCAGAGCCGAAACGGGTTCAACCCGGTCGTTCAGTACTTCGTCAACCAGGGCTACGCAGTGCTTGTACCCAACGTTCGCGGCAGCAGCGGTTATGGCCGTACTTATGTCCACCTCGACGACGTCAGAAAACGCATGGACTCTGTTCATGACCTCGCCAGTTCGGTCGACTGGCTGGTTCAAGAAGGTAATGCCCGTAAAGACGCGATTGCAGTGATGGGCGGCAGCTACGGCGGTTTCATGGTCCTCGCAGCCGTGACCCACTACCCGGACCTGTGGGCTGCAGGAGTAGATATTGTCGGCATCGCGAACCTGAGAACGTTTATGGAAAACACGAGTCCCTACCGCCGGCACCTGCGTGAGTGTGAATATGGTACCGTAGAGCAGGATGGGGCGTTCTTTGATGAAATTTCCCCGATTCACCACGTAGACAAAATTCAGGCACCGATGATTGTTATCCACGGAGCTAATGACCCTCGTGTGCCCGTTGGTGAAGCAGAGCAGATTGTCGGTGCTCTTGAGTCCCGCCAACATCCAGTTCAATACCTTCGATTTGAAGATGAAGGGCACGGTGTGGTGAAGTTGACAAACCGGATACGGGCCTATGGACAAATTGCACGGTTTTTAGAACAACATCTCTCGACACTCAAAAATCAATGAGAATCGTCGAATAGTGTCGTGAACCTTGTTTCACATAGAACAGGACCCCCGAATCTGGTTGGTTAACCAACGGGGGTCTTGTGCTGTTTAGACACCCACCTATCTGGCATCTGTTGCAGGTCAACCACATACAATTGCGCTGCCAAGACGAGGCATTGGAGTACAATAGATCGTCAGATGTGGTACAGTGGAGTAATGGAATGATTGTTTCATGAGCGGAGGTATCGACATGATAGTCACTAAAAGCAAGCATGAAATAGAAATTATGCGCGAAGCGGGGAAAGTTGTGGCGGGATGTCACGCAGCGCTTGCAGACTTTATCAAACCTGGCATGACAACGATGGAAATTGATGCGTTTGTCGAGCAGTTTATTACGAAGTACGGCATGGAGCCTGCCCAGAAAGGCTATAACGGATATCCGTTCGCCGCATGTACGTCAGTCAACGATGTCATCTGTCACGGCTTTCCGAGTGACTACCGTCTCAAAGACGGCGATATTATTACAGTTGACATGGTTGCACTTCATAAAGGGCTGCATGCGGACTCAGCATGGAGCTACGCGGTAGGCGAGATCAGCGATGAATCGCGCCACCTCATGGAGGTAACGAAAAAGGCGCTGTTCATCGGGATCGACCAGGCCGTGATTGACAATCAAATTTCTGACATTGGACACGCGATTCAGACCTACGTGGAAGGCGAAGGACTGTCTGTTGTTCGTGAATACATCGGACACGGCATCGGCAGACAGATGCACGAGAAACCAGAGGTCCTACACTACGGCCCACCGCACAAGGGACCACGTATCCGAAAAGGGATGACGTTCACCATTGAGCCGATGGTCAACACTGGCACCTACCGGACCAAACTCGAAGACGATGGCTGGACAGTACGCACGGCAGACGGTGGACTGAGCATTCAGTACGAACACACCCTCGCTGTCACAGACAATGGACCTGATATCTTGACCCAACTTTAAGCTCGATATCCTGACACCCACGGCCAGCAACCTCTGACGTTCGATAGAACACTGTGAGCTCACATCAAGTTAATAAAAGGCAGGCTCAGCATCTGTGGATGCGAGCCTGCTTTTTTATCAGAGGAACATTCACGACGAATATCAGCCGCCGAGATGCGTACCAAACAACACTGCCCCTACCCAGCCAAGGCCGTACGACGCAATACCAACGATAAAGCCGACTGCTGTCATCTCTAAGCCACTCGTGAACCAGCTTCGAGTTGTAATGAGGCTTTTTGCCGCGCCTACTGCGAAGTGAGCCAGGATGCTGACGACTGCAGCTGCGATGAGCGCAGGGATACCACCGATAAAGAAGAACGGAATCAGCGGAATCAAGCCCCCGACAAGCGTTGAGAGGGCGCCAAAAATCGCTGACCGCCAAGGGCTGCCAAGGCTTGCCTCATGGAAGCCGAATTCTTCTTGGACCATCGTTTTCAGGAACTGGTCTTCGTCAGTCGCGATTTGATCAGCGATGCGGGCCGATTCTTCCGGAGAGAAGCCCTTTAACTGATACAAGAGGGCCAGTTCTTCGACCTCGTGCTCCGGGTCATTCTGAATCTCCCGCCGTTCCTGAGCCTGGGTGGTTTGCATCACTTCGTTCTCGGACTTTGTCGCTAACCAAGCGCCAGCGCCCATGGACAGGGTACTCGCCAAGGCTCCGAAAAACCCGCTGATGAGAACCGTGTGCGTATTGGACGTGAAACCGGCGACACCAGAGATGATACCGAAGATGGCACCAAGGCCGTCGTTCACACCATAGATCGCATCACCGACCCAGTCGCTCGATCCGCTTGCATGTCTTTCGCTCTTCCACATCTTATCTAAACGCTTCTCAGCACCCCCGGAGTGCTCCAGTAACGATTCCATATCTTGATGGGCAGCTTCGTCAGCGTCGATCTGGTCAAGGATTGCAATCAGATTGTCGTCTTCGATCACGTTGCGCAAAGACGAGTACCATGTCATGTTGTTGTGCTCAACCTCGTCGATCCGCTTCATCATTTGAACTGTGTTCATGTTTTTCGGCAATTCAACCTCTGGTTCGACCAAGCTTTCCGTTGGATACTCCAACTCCTTTAGCTTGTCCACCCAGGTCTGCGCATGTCTAAACTCTACCTCTGCGAGCTTGAGCAAAATCTCTTTACGCTTTGGATCGTGTTCACGCTGTGCCGTCAACTGGTACAACTTGGCTGCTTCAATTTCCTTTCTCCAGCTCTCTACAAGCGTTTTCTTCAAATAATTTTGCTGTTTACCGTCAATCTCCATACCGTCTCCCCTCCACGACGGCCCAATTGTAACATGGAGCCCTCATCACACATGTTTTTTTACGCAACTGGACATGCCCTCTGCATCCACAATGGAACCAGCCGACACGAAATGTCTGGACGCTGTCGTCCTCCGTGATTGAGTATACTAAAAATGAGTCTGATACTGGGAGGATCATAACATGACAATCTCCATAAAGCGGATCTACACGCCTATTGACAAAACAGATGGATTTCGAGTCCTGGTGGACAGGCTCTGGCCCCGCGGGATATCCAAGGACAACGCCCGCCTTGATATGTGGGCCAAAGAGCTCGCCCCGAGCACAGAACTACGGACCTGGTTTCACGCCAATACAAATGAGTTTGCGCAATTCCGTGAACGGTATCGGGCAGAGTTACTCTCTTCCGAGGAAGCCAGAGAGACCATGCATCAGCTCGAGCGCATGGCTGCTGCAGGTCCCGTAACCCTGCTCTACTCTTCACGATTTGAACCTGAGAACAACGCTTCGGTGCTGGCGGAACTGATTCAAGAAAAAACGTTTGAGCCGCCATGCGATGATGTCTAAGCTGGGCCAGCGACCACACCTCATCCCGTTGTTGTGCACCTATGGCTCTTGGCCGTTCTCTTCAAGCAGTTGTTCGTCTATGACAAAGTGGGCGGTGTGAAGAATCTTCGCTAAATACGGCAGCGGCGTACGCGCCACCTCGCGATACACCCGAGTCGTGTAGAGATGTCTGGCGTTCGGCAGCTCCTGTTTGAGCTGACTGCGAAGTTTCATACCCGGCTTGTCAGCGTCCACAAGCACGTAGACGTCTGCATCCTGAAGCGGAACAATCCACTCCTCGACCTTCTCGTAACTCAGTGTCCCTCTGGTGCAGACAATTGTGACAGGCTCCATCAATACCTGCAGTAATCGCTCCTCATCCGTTTTTCCCTCAACTACGATGACCTTTCTTGGAGCGGGCTCAAACGGTTCTGTCACAATCCATCACTCCTTTGGCATACATCTGTTGTCTTCGTAGATTGTCCTACCAAGAGCTCACTTAGGGCACTCCTCCTTGGTGGAAACGATGTCCAATCGTCCACCCATTGCTCTCCATTGTCGCATACTGTGTTACGGATCGGGAAACGGAGGTGGATACAGTTGTACAAACAGAAGAAACGTCCGGGTACCGTTTCACTTACACCGCAACAGCGCAAACAAGCGTTGAAATTGCTTGAAAATCCCGAAATCCGTCACGCAATTACGGGCGGACGCAACGATGTTGATGCAGAGGAGTGTTTCCTGCCCCTGCTCCTGATGCTCGGAGGGCTATGGGGAGGAAAACGTTTCGCTGGCGGACGATCCGGTGGTGCCGGTGGTGCCGGTGGTGCCGGTGGTGCCGGTGGTGCCGGTGGTACCGGCGGTTTTGGCGGCCTCGGCAATCTTTTTGGAGGCCGGTCCGGCTTCGGAGGCGCTCAAGGCGGCAGTGGTTTTGGCGGATATGGAGGACCGGGGGCGGGCGCAAGCCCTTGGTTTGGCGGGCCCGGCACTGGAGGCCTCGGCTTTTTCGGCGGACCCGGTTCCACAGGTGGATACGGTGGTCCTGGAGGGTCGGGCGGTTACGGTGCGTTTGGCGGGCCAGGTACTGGTGGATCCGGCGGGCATGGAGGGTTCAACTGGTTTGGCACGATGGGCCGTGGATTCCCCTTCATGTTCTGATGAGGGCTTTGCCTGCCCATGTACGTCAAACCTCTGGTTCAGGATGGTTGAGCTTCGGGATGGTTGAGCTTCGGGTGGTTGAACTTCAGGAGGATTGAGGTTCAGGATGGTTGAGGTGAGGGCTGAGTTCAGCCCTCTTTTACATAGCGCAAAAGTCCGAAGGCGCACAAAGAAATCGGGTAAGAGGGGGTAAGAAGCCCCCGTCTCCCCACACCACCGTACATGCGGGTCCGCATACGGCGGTTCGCCATGCTTGCCCAACCATGACCACATGGTTGATGGGATGATGTGTGATTCGTG
>NZ_LJCO01000047.1 GCF_001399675.1 Paenalicyclobacillus ferrooxydans | reverse complement strand
CATGATACCCTTATCCATGCTTGGGTTCCTTAGATTAGATTTGGACAGGGCTACCTGTACATCTATTCTAAGGAATCTTTATATGTATAGGGGTTACAGAATCATGAATCTTCATAAGGTTTAAAATGTTTAATTTGTCAACGGGTACCCGTTGACAATCCACTAAAAAGTTAATGCAACGCTAGTGGGTCAAAGCGACTTATTCCGCCGCCCAGACCCAAACCGGCGTGGGAAGAGAAAGGAAAAACGGCGTGTGATGGGATTCCCCCTCACACGCCGCCCCTGATTCAAGTTTTACTAACCAAGCCCACACAAAACCAAAACCTTATGCGAGGTACTTCTCGGCATCGATGACAGCTGCCGCGATTTGGCGTTTCAGAGCCTTCGCATTCACAGGCTGGAAGCGGGTCAACTTGCGCAGAACGGAAAGTTGCGTGCGCAGTGTGTCGCCTTCTTCCATGGCAGCCAACACTTCGCGAGCATACCCTTCAATACGGGCAAATGCTTCACGTGAGTAGACCTGAACCATCGCAATTTTGAGGTCGGCGTTCTTACCTGCTGCCGCAGCCTTCTTGGCACGGAGCAGTGAACTTTCCATCGCATAGATCTCAATTGCAATGTCAGCCAGGTTGGCCAGAATCTCTTGCTCTTCCTTCAGCGAGGCCATGTACTTCTGCACAGCGGATCCACCGACGAACAAGAAGACTTTCTTCGCCATTTCGAGCAGGTGCGATTCCGCACCGAGGACTTCGGTCTCATCAGCCATCGGCAGCATGCCCATCAGCTCAGACTGCAGGCCCGCCGCTGCCTGAAGCAATGGAAGTTCGCCCTTCATGGCCTTGCGAACGAGGGTATCCGGAATGATGAGGCGGTTGATCTCGTTCGTTCCCTCAAAGATGCGGTTGATACGCGAATCGCGGTACATCCGTTCAATCGGGTACTCTTGGATGAAGCCAACGCCGCCGTGGATCTGGACGCCTTCGTCAACGACAAAGTCGAGTCCCTCAGAGGCGAACACCTTGTTGACGGAGCACTCGAGTGCGTATTCTTCGATGGCCTTCGCGACCACGCGACCGTCAGAGGTGTTACCGAGTTGCTCGAGCTGCTTGTCGATGTCACCGGTCGAACGGTAGGACATGCTCTCCGCCACAAATGCGCGGATGTTCATGTCCGCAATCTTCTGCTGAATGAGCGGGAAGTTCGAGATGGACGTCTTGAACTGTTTGCGCTCCTTCGCGTACTTCACGGAGGTTTCAAGAGCAGCCTTCATGCCGCCGACGCAACCCACAGCCAGTTTGTAGCGGCCGATGTTCAGGATGTTGAACGCTATGACGTGGCCACGCCCTGCTTCACCAAGCAGGTTTTCCACTGGCACCTTCACGTTGTCGAGGATCAGCTGACGGGTCGAAGAAGCCTTAATGCCCATCTTCTTCTCTTCCGGACCTGTTGATACGCCTTCAAATCCGCGCTCCACGATAAAGGCAGAGAACTTTTCACCGTCGATCTTCGCGTAGACAACGAACACGTCGGCAAATGCGGAGTTCGTGATGAACTGCTTGGTGCCGTTCAGAACGTAGTACTTGCCGTCGTCGGACAGTTTGGCAACCGTCTTTGCACCAAGAGCATCCGATCCAGAACCTGGTTCAGTCAGCGCATACGCCGCAATTTTTTCGCCGCTCGCGAGGTTCGGCAGGTACTTTTTCTTCTGCTCTTCAGTGCCAAAGAAGACAATCGGGAGCGATCCGATACCGACATGGGCACCGTGGCTCAGTGCGAAGGAGCCCCCGCGCGTAATGTACTCGGTGATGAGCGCGGACGAAACTTTATCTGCCCCGAGGCCGTCATAGTCCTCCGGTACGTCGGCAGCGAGCAGGCCAAGTTCTCCGGCCTTGCGCAGCAACTTGACGGTCAGATCCCAATCTTGGTGTTCAAGGGTCTCACTGTTCGGCAGAATTTCGCCTTCAACAAAGGCACGGGTAGTGTCAGCAATCATCAAATGTTCTTGAGTGAAGTCTTCAGGTGTAAATACATTCTCCGGACTCGTCGCCTCAATGAGAAATGCGCCACCCTTGGTCAGTTGCCCCTGTTCTGTGGTCATTGGGTACACGCCTCCTGGTTTTTTTTATTCTTACGGCACATTTTTTGTTTTCTTACGGCACACATGGAAATGTGCTGAAAAGTTGCGGCTGCCTCCGTGGACGTAATTCGTGTCCACGGACACAGTCGAAACAGCAATCCAACTACTGACTTTCTTGTCCGCTTCGCAGTGGCCAGGCGCTTTTGACTCCGCCTGTCCGCTTCCAGTGGCCAGGCCCTTTGACTACGCCTGACCACTCATTACCCCTCGCCCTTGTTTACGCTAGACGTTGTTTACACTAGACGTTGTTTACACTAGACGTCGTTTACACTAGACGTTGTTTACACTAGGCGCTGTTTACACTAGACGTTGCTTACGCTAGACGCTCGAATACGCCTGCTGCGCCCATTCCGCCGCCGACACACATTGTGACCAGACCGTAGCGGCCGCCGCGGCGCTCCAACTCATTCAAGATGGAGACCGTCAAACGAGCACCTGTGCAACCGAGTGGATGGCCAAGTGCAATGGCACCACCGTTAACGTTGACTTTCTCTTCGTCCATCCCAAGCGTCCGGATGACGTGCAGGGACTGAGAAGCAAACGCTTCATTCAGTTCAATCAAGTCAATGTCGGAAAGTGAGAGCCCAGCGAGTTTCAGTGCCTTCGGCACTGCCGCGACAGGTCCGACACCCATGATGTCCGGATCGACCCCGCCGACAGCGAAAGAGCGGAACACGCCAAGCGGCTTGAGGCCAAGCTCTGTTGCTTTCTCGCGCGACATCAGGAGGACTGCTGCTGCGCCGTCACTCGTTTGCGACGAGTTGCCTGCTGTGACACTGCCCTTGATAGAGAAGACTGGCTTCAGTTTGCCTAGTGCCTCGAGCGACGTCGTCTCACGCACGCCTTCATCCGTGTCAAACACACGTTCTTTGGTGACGACCTTGTTGTTCACATCCACATAGGTCTCTTTCACCGGGACTGGGACAATTTCTCCCTTAAACTTCCCATCACGGATGGCTGCTGCGGCACGTTGATGGCTCCGCAGTGCAAACGCATCCTGGTCCTCACGGGACACATTGAAGCGCTGTGCAACCTGCTCTGCCGTGTGACCCATCGACATGTAGGTCTCCGGGAAGCGCTCAGCAAGCTCAGGGTTTGGCGAGATGTTGTATCCGCCCATCGGCAGGAGACTCATGGTCTCTGTGCCGCCGGCAATCAGAATATCGGACATCCCGGTCATAATCTGCTGTGCTGCAATGGAAATGGTCTGCAGTCCTGAAGAGCAGAAGCGGTTGATGGTCATACCGCTCACGCTCGTCGGCAATCCCGCGCGCAGTGCGATGATGCGGGCAACGTTCATACCCTGCTCTGCTTCCGGGATGGCGCACCCCATAATGACGTCTTCAATTTCCTCTTTGGATACTTCCGGAACGCGGCGCAACAAGTCTTCGACGACAAGCGCTCCAAGGTCGTCTGGCCTGGTGTTTCTCAGGCTGCCTTTTTGTGCCCTGCCGATCGCGGTGCGTGCACCAGCGACGATGACTGCCTCTCTCACAACGTTTCCTCCTTATCATGAAGGTTAAGCCTGTTTACTTTGACGATCCCGATTCGTTCAACATGGCTCGCCGGGCGGCGTCTACTTGGGCAACACCTTACCGGTTACCTAGTTCCGCAAGTGCTTGCCGGGCGGTCTAGTTCCGCAACACCTTACCGGTTACCTAGTTCCGCAAGTGCTTGCCGGGCGGTCTAGTTCCGCAGCGGCTTGCCGGTTGTCAGCATGTGCTGCATACGGGCCTGGGTCTTTGGTTCCCCGACCAGGCTCAAGAATGCTTCGCGCTCGAGGTCGAGCAGGTACTGTTCGCTCACAAGTGTGCCGCGAGTAACGGATCCGCCTGTCAGTACGTGAATCAGCTTGTGAGCGATTTTCACATCATGGCTTGATACATATCCGGCGGTCTTCATTCCAAACACGCCGATCTTGAGGAGCGCAGCGCCGGATTCACCGACTACAGGAATCGGCTTTTGCTGTTTCGGCGTGTAGCCTGCCTGAACCAAACCGAGCGCAGCCTGTTTTGCATCATAAAGCAAGAAGTCACGGTTGGCGGTTACACCGTCAGTCTTACGAAGGTAGCCGAGGTCCTGTGCATCTCTGGCACTCGTCGAGACTTTTGCCATCGCAACGTTCTCGAAGGCCTTTTGAACGAACGGATCGAGCCTTGTGTCAACGCCGTCCGGCACTCCTTCAATCGCGCGGATCAGCACTTCCTTGTTGCCGCCGCCGCCTGGAATCAGACCGACGCCGACCTCTACAAGACCGATGTAACTTTCGGCGGCTGCCTGAACGTGATCGGCCGGGAAACACATCTCTGCGCCACCGCCAAGCGCCATCGCAAACGGTGCTGCGACAACAGGCTTATCGAGGTACTTTAATTTCATCGCGGACTGCTGGAACTGATGAACGGTCATGTTCAGTTCATCCCAGTTCTCGTCCTGCGCTTCCATCAACATCATCATCAGGTTTGCACCAACGCAGAAGTTCGAAGCCTGGTTGCCAATCACGAGGGCCTGCCAGTTGGCTGAGACCTCTTTGGTGGCGACGTCGATCATCTGAATGATATCCGCACCAATGGCTTGTTTTGGTGAGTGGAACTCGAGGCAGGCGACGCCGTCACCGAGATCGACCAGGCTGGCACCAGCGTTTTGCTTAATGACCTTGCCTTGTTCTTTCAGGCGTGCAAGGGAGATGACTTCTTTCGGCTCTTCGACACCGCGGAACTCGTCTTTGCCGACGTAGAAGCGCGGAACTTCGCCTTTTGCCCGTGCGTAGAAAGAACTGTGGCCAGACGTGAGCAGTTCCTCCACGAACGACGGGATGGTCTCGCCTTCAGCGCGCATCCGTTCGACGGACTGTGCAACGCCAATCGCGTCCCAGGTTTCGTAAGGGCCCAGATCCCAATTGAAGCCCCACTTCATCGCGTTGTCGACGGCGACGATATCATCTGCAATTTCACTCTGCTTGTTTGCGGTATAGAGCAGCACGCGTTTCAGGACATCCCAGGCAAACTGGCCTGCTGCATCTTTTCCGTAGACGAGTGCCTGCAGCTTCGCTGCGCTGCCCTTGGCAGCCTTGGAGGCATCGAGGGATGCAGACTTCAGCTTTTTGCGCGGGCGGTATTCGAATGAATCGAGATCGAGCGCCATAATCTCAGCACCCGCAGCCGACTTGACACGCTTGAAAAATCCTTGACCGGTCTTCTCGCCAAGCCAGCGGTTCTCGAGCATCTTCTCAATGTAAGCAGGGACTTCAAACGCAGCCTTCTCCCAGTCTTCAGTGACGTTTTGGCCGACGTTCTTAGCCACGTGGAAGAAGGTGTCTAGCCCGACCAAATCGAGTGTACGGAAGGTCGCACTCTTTGGCCGTCCCATTGCAGGACCTGTAATCGCGTCGACTTCATCGACGCCGAGCTCGAACTTTTTCATCGCTTCGAGCGTGACCAAAAGGCCATATGTGCCAATGCGGTTGGCAATAAAGTTCGGGGTATCCTTGGCGAGGACAACGCCCTTACCGAGAACACGGCCGCCAAACGTTTTCATTTCCTCAATGATGGATGGGTCTGTATCCGGACCCGGAACAAGCTCCAACAGTTGCATGTATCGCGGTGGATTGAAGAAGTGAGTGCCAAGGAAGCGGCCTTTGAATTCAGGACTGCGGTCCTTCACCATTTCTGCAATCGAAATCCCTGAGGTGTTCGAGCTGACAATCGCATCTTTGGAGGCGAACTTCTCTACGCGCTCAAACAGAGACTGCTTGATGGCGAGGTTTTCGACAACCGCCTCAATCACCCAGTCACAGTCTGCAATCTTCGCCAAGTCATCTTCAAAGTTCCCAAGTTCGATCTTTGCGGCATCAGCGGCACGGTAAAAGGACGCCGGCTTTGCCTTTTTCGCTGCATTGAGTCCATTTTGCGCAAAGCGGTTCCGGACTGCGGGTGACTCAAGCGTCAGGCCCTTTGCAGCCTCTTCCTTCGTCAATTCAGATGGAACGATGTCAAGCAAGCGGACGGACAAACCTACGTTTGCGAGGTGGGCTGCGATGGCTGCTCCCATCACACCAGCACCGAGTACGGCTACCTTGTGAATCTGATGTGCCACAAATGTCAATCCTCCTGGATCCGGGTCGTTACCGACCGGTCGGTAGATTCGCATCCTTATCATATCAAACATAGTGAAAAATGACTAGCAGAACTGTAGGAAGGGGATCAAAAAAAGGGGATGGCCCCCGCGGTCAATTTCTTACCGCGAGGGTCACTTCGCCGTCCTGAATCCGGTGGACGGTTTCGGAGAACTTTTGTTTCAGCTTGCTTCCGACGGTTGGGGCAGCGGACATCTTCCAAAGAGTCTTGAACTCTTCCTTGCTTTCAACGAGGGAGGACGGAATGTCGCTTGGCAGGTGATGCAATGCCTGTTCCTGGGACACAGGAACCACGATCTCACCTATCATCTGGATCTCCTGGGTTGTACTTGTCACAAAAACTTCGTCGACATCTTTCAGGTCTGAGAGTTGCAAAGCTTGTTCATGGACCGGAACACCGGATTCGCGGGCAAGGTCGAGCACAAATCGGCGGGTGATCCCTGGCAGAATATACCGGTTGGTCGGGTGGGTGTACAGTTCGCCATGTTTAACAAACCAAACGTTGCTGCCGGAGCACTCCGTAATCGTGCCCTCTCGTACGAGCATGGCTTCTTGGGCGTGCAGTCTGTGAGCCACTTCTTTGGCGATCACGTTTGGCAGCAGGTTGATCGACTTCACAAACGCATTGGACCACCGTTCGTCAGGCCACGCTACAAGCGGTGGCAGCGGATGATCCGCGGGTCCGGCTTCGATGTCATTCGCAGGCTTCGCGGGAGGCTGCGGCCGGACTGTCAAACTCACAACCGAATTCGCGGATGGAAACACGTGGTTCCGCGGTGCAATGCCGCGGGTAACCTGCCAATACACGGTCGATTCCGGTTCCCCGCTGCGGCGAACCGCTTCATTGATCAGTTCGACCCAAGCGTGGCGGTCAAACGGATTGGCAATCTGAATCGCCCTTAGACTGTTCTCCATCCGTTCAAGGTGCCAGTCAAGCAAGAATGGACGGCCTCCGTAGACACGAACGACCTCGTAGACCCCGTCCCCAAACTGGTGACCCCGTTCCTCAATCGGTACAGGCGTCGTGTTTGATTCGATAAATTCCCCGTTGTAATACCCAACAAACGGCATGCCTTCTCCCCCTAAATTCGTGGTTTCCCTTCGCTGCCCGCTGAAAATGATTGGGGCAGTTACATGGTAATGTCGGAAGTT
This sequence comes from Paenalicyclobacillus ferrooxydans, assembly GCF_001399675.1. GTDB lineage: Bacteria > Bacillota > Bacilli > Alicyclobacillales > Alicyclobacillaceae > Alicyclobacillus_B > Alicyclobacillus_B ferrooxydans. Next base: position 69,776 of record NZ_LJCO01000047.1, on the reverse strand, counting down.
CTTGGTATACTTAAATTCATTCGATGAGAGGAAGTGAAAATGTGACGGACTGCCTATTTTGCAAAATTGTCAGTGGAGAGGTCCCTTCAAACAAGGTCTTGGAAACGGACGATGTTCTGGCCTTCCACGACATCCGCCCGCAAGCGCCTGTGCACGTGCTGGTGATTCCGAAGAAGCACATTCCATCCGCTCACCATATTGAGGCTTCAGATGCTGCAGCACTTTTGCACATCCACGAAGCTGCACAAAAAGTGGCTGAAGAGCTGGGTATCGCGGAAAACGGATACCGCTTGGTAACAAACATTGGTTTCCATGGTCAGCAGACCGTCGCCCACCTGCACTACCACGTACTTGGCGGCAGACAACTGCAATGGCCGCCAGGTTAATTTGAGTGGATGATAATCATCCACGAAACAGGAGAGCCCCATCCGGATATAGGTCCTTTGCCGACCGTATCGTCCGAATGGGGCTTTTGGATCATCCGTTTAACGATTCTTCTTGCTCCTCTGGCATGCTTTGTCCATTTAAAACGAGCTGCGGAATGATCTTGGCATTCAGTGATGCCGAAGCAGAACAGTATTTTTCCTCACTCAAGTGAATCGCACGCCATGCTTTCGCAGGCGGGATATCTCCGTCGATGTGGTATGTCAACGTAATCTCGGTGAACGCCTGGGGATGTTCCTCCCGACGCGTGCCTTGTGCGTCAATGTGCATGCCCGTCATAGGAAGGCGCATCCGCTCAATAATCATTGCAATGTCGATCCCGGTGCAACCGGTGAGCCCCATCAGGAGCAACTCCATGGGACGATTGCCCTTGTCTTCCCCGCCAGCCTCTTCTTTCGCGTCCATCGAAACCTGGTAGCCCGACGGACCTTGACTTAGAAAATGGCGTTTTCCTTGCCATGTGGTTTTTACATTCATCTCCATAGATGCGTCCCTCCTTCATTTCATTGTACCGCCCAAGGCAAAAAAATACGATGTGTAAACACCTGACTTTACGCACAGATGTTTCAGGTTTCGCAAACTCCGACAGTTTCTGCGCGAAGCTTTCGTTACGATATGTAAGAAAAGGATGAACTCAAGGACGGTGACGGACGTGAGAATACTTGGCGCGTTTCTGACAATGGTCCTCGCAATTTACTCTGGTGTCCAGTCTTACCGTATTGCCGCAGCTGGCGCTGTCCAGCAGATTCCACAGCTTCAAGGCGATGGAGGCGGGGGCTTGGTGTTTGCCGTGCTCTGTCTCATTGGAGCCATGGTTCTTCTGAAGCGGCCGCTCATTGCCACGTGGATCCTGGCAGTCGCAACTGTGTTGGTTGCTTTCGTCGGTCTCTCCTTTGGCGATCCCGCTATGTACTGGTGGAGCGGCATCACGCTCGTTCTCACCGTATATACATTTATGCAGCACCGACTCCTGAAAAGACAGCAAAACGACCGCTATGGGTTACACAGTAAGTCAGATCGGAAAGAAAAACGAAACAGAGCAACCAGCGGGGCTTGATGACCGTACTGCAGAAAGGGTCAATGAACAGCCATGGTCCCCCGCAGGCCTGGCTCCGGTTGTCCCCCGGTGTCTGAATAATACGGGAAACTCCCTGTTTTGTCAGGGGTGAATTTTGCAGAAGTGGATGAGCCGGGTTGAAGGTTACTTGTAAAAATGAAAAACGCGGGCAGAACGAAGTTGTGGACCTTGGTGCCGCGGTTGATGATGGTCATGGAGACTGGCTCGCCCTCCGAGGCACTCATAGTTGCCGGTGATATGCCTGAATCAGTCAAGGTGACGTTATACGATACTTGTGCGTGTGCGGTAAGGGTCGAAGTATAGACGGTGGTCAAGCCAATCAGACACCCCATACTCAACAGAGTCCCCCGCATCTTACGGGTAATCCTCAGTGCAAGCCCATTCAACCCTATCACTCCATTCCCACAGTTACCTCTTATATCTGCCCCAGCCACATGCTGTCAATACATCAGATGGACGAGGGCTGAGACGAGAAGGGAGACGGCTGTACCGGTCACGATTCCGGCAAGGACATCCGTGAGGTAGTGAAGGCCCGTATAGATGCGGGATGCAGCAAGCAGCAGAGCCAATACCAACAATACCGTAAAGTATCCCGGTAAGGGCAGAAAGCCAAAAGCAAGGGCAAACGCGCCGGTGGCATGATTGCTCGGAAATGAATCCCCTTCGTCATGCCCAAGCAAAGGCGGGACAAGTGACTCCTGAAATGGACGCGGCCGTGCGATGCTGCGACTGACCGGCTCATTGACGATTCGCGCAAGAACTGCCGATACAATCGAAATGGCTGCGCAGATCAGCGGGGCATGCGGGCTAATTCGGATGGGACCGAGTGTTGAGAGTACAATCACAAACAGCATCACGGTCGGTGTCCACTTGGCCGTGACGATAAAAAATGCATCGATTCCAGCAAACCGTCCCCACTGACGTGTGGTCCAGTCATGGATTTTACGGTCTATGCCTGTCCGCTGTGCTGCGGTTGGTTGGCTGATCATCGCGAAGCTCCGTTCGTTCTCAATATTTCACGGTATTTTGCGGGTAGTCCGTGCCCCGTGCAATTTCAATCGACAGGTCCTTCTGGAAGGACTTATCAAACCCTGTTACGCCATGGAGGACTACATCCCCTTCATGATTGTAGGTGTAGGCCTGATGGCTGAAGTTGGCGCTGCCGATGATGAACGTGCTGCCATTGTCGACATCCAGGATTTTGGCGTGCATCCATTCTTTTTCGTACGACCGGTAGAACCGAACCGTTACACCACCGTCGCGAAGGGTTGTAGCAGCCTTGTTGTTCATGTACTCATTGGGATCAAGCAGTACAACTACTTCAACTCCCCGCTTCGCGGCGGCGACGAGTGCGTCAAGCACTTGATGATCGGACAGGTCAAAGGCCTCCATGGAAACACTGTGCTTAGCTCCCTCAATCGCCTGTACGACGGGTTTTTGGATGGAACTGTCGGTCACGAGCGGCAGTTGCAGCCGTGGTGCTGCGGCAGCTTGTCCATGAGCGCGTTTCCAATCAAAACGGAACAACGTCTCAAACTCGCTGCCAGGGTGGGCGAAATATACAGAGGCGTCGTTGTTGGCCCAACTCGATGGCCCGTAGTTCATACCGCCAATCAAGACGCCGCCATCCGTACCGTCCGTAATCAACATCTTGATGTGCGAGATGCCATGAGAAATATGCAGTGACACAACGGGCACACCGGCGTGGCGCAGCTCGGGTACAGCCGTATCTTGGCTGTGACTTTCGGTGCTGTCGACAATGACCCGTACATCCACCCCTCGTTTGCGGGCTGCTTCAAGTGCACGCAAAATATCAGGGTCTCCGAGTTCATAGATATCGAGATCGCACACCTTCTGACTCGAATGAATCATCTTTAGGGCCTGCAACTTCACGTCCTGCCCCCAATCAAGCGTTGCGCCAAACTGGGTCACGGGTTGTGGAACGTACGGCTGCGGGTCTGCCAAAACCTTGTTGCAGCCGGAGAGAAGGGACGTTACGCCAAGCAACAGGACAGCGGAAAGCAGAGCTTGTCGTCGAAGAGTCACGCCACGACCACCTTTCTAAGTTGCCATACCATGGTGTGTGTTCGATTCCACATTTGTCGTGGCATCCCTGTTTTCCATCCATTCATTTACAAAATGATAAGTTCATTGAAGCCGCATCGGTGTTGACGAGAACACTTGATGAGCCCGACCTGATGGGGATTTTCACCTGTAATCATCTTTATCAAAACGCATCTGACCGCTCGCCAACCAATGGCCAAACCCTTGAGACAATCAGTTGCGGACGCCCTTCATCCCGACGTTGAATTTTGCCCATCACGCCGATGAGACGACCATAAGGCGTGAAAAGAATAGCTCCGCTCTGCTGATAGACATCTTGAAACATTGTAGCATCGACAAACCCAAATTCATCTTCCAGTGTGAAGAAGACGACAGTTTTTCCACTCGGTGTGGGCGGTCGGTGCGGACGAATGACAACACCTGCTGTCCAAATTTCCGTATCATCCGGAATTTCTTCAACCTGACTCGTGGTCATGTAGCGGGCGGTATCCAAACGTTCCCGAAACAGCGATACCCAGTGCCCGGACAAGCCAACACCGAGTAAATTGTATTCATCCGCCAATTTGGCGGCAAGCGGAAGTTCATCATCTGGCAACCCAGAGGTTTGACCGATGTCACGGGCTTCTGGAACCTGTTCCAGATTCTCAAAGAGTCGATACTCCGTATGCCGATCCGCTATCCAGTCCGGCAACTGCCACAACGCCCTGCGCCTTGTTTCAATCAACAAATCGACAGCCCCCGCACGGATACACCGCTCAGCCATCAATCGGTCCATACTTCGAATCCGCCGCAAGAGACTCTGCATCGACGTAAATGGCCCACCCAAGTCCCGAGTCGTATGAATCTCTTCTGCAACCGTTTTGCGCATGCCCTTTAACAGACAGAATCCAAGTCGAATGGTGTACTCATCGGGTGTTGTGCAGCCCCACTCACTGTAGTTGACGTCGACAGGCAACAGGCGAATCCCCCGCCGGCGTGCCTCGGCACAAACCACGTGGACAGGGTAATAACCCATCGGATACTGATTCAAGATGGACGCAAAAAACTCCGCTGGATAATACTCCACGAGATACGCTGTCTTATAGGCTGTCGTTGCGAACGCAGCTGCATGGGCCTCGCAAAACCCGTAACTGGCATAGCTTTGGATATAGGAGAAAATCGTCTGTGCAACATCCGCCTCAATCCCCTGTGCCTTGGCCTTCTCAAGAAAGTGCTGACCAATCTGCTCCATCTCCGAATGCGAGCGGGCTTTGCTCATGACCCGCCGAAGCCGGTCTGCTTCACCCGGCGTAAAGTTTGCGATGGCCGTGGCGATTTCAATGACTTGTTCCTGAAACAGGACAACGCCGTATGTCTTGCCGAGGATCGGCTCAAGTTTTGGGTGCAAGTAAGAAATTTGTTCGCGCCCGCGGCGGCGGGCGAGAAACGGATCGACCATATTCCCTTGAATCGGTCCGGGGCGAATCAATGCGACACTGGCAACGATGTCTTCGAGCCCATCCGGCTTGAGTCTCGTTTGCAATGCGCGCTGGGCTGGGCTTTCGAGCTGGAAAACGCCGATGGTCTCACCACTGCCAAGTCGCTCGAAGGTGCGGGCGTCGTCAAGTGGAATGCGGTCATAGTCGAGTGCGTGACCTTGGCGTTCGCGAAGCACAATGGTATCCGAAATCGCAGACATGGTCCGAAGCGACAACAAGTCGAGCTTGACGAGACCGACCTCCTCCACACCGTGTTTGTCAAACGGCGTAATCCAATCCCCTTGTGCGGAAGGTTGGAGTGACGTGGTTTCAAGCAACGGCCGCCGGCTGATGATAATTCCCCCGACATGCATGCCAAAGTGTCTTGGAAAACCGGCTATTTGTGCAGACAGTTTCCACAGCCAGGTCAGTTCATCCCGGTACTGGTTCAAAGACTGAAGCTCAGGCACCCGGTCAAAGAGAGCGGTTAACTGATCGGCATGCGCCATCCATGGGACCCGTTTTGCCAATTTATCGAGTAGGTCCTCCGGCAAACCGAGGGCTCCTCCTACGCCGCGAATCGCAGACCGGCCCCGGAACGTCTGGTACGTGGCCACTCTGGCAACGTGATGGCGGCCGTATTTTCGGTACACGTAATCCATTACTTCATCCCGGCGGCGGCTGTCAAAGTCGATATCAATATCCGGTTTCTCAGCGCGTTCAAGACTCATGAAACGCTCGAATAAAAGCCCTCTGCCGGCTGCGTCCACATCTGTGATGTAAAGGCAGTAGGCAACAGCAGAATCAGCCGCTGAGCCCCTGCCGGCACAACGGATCTGATGCTTTCTGGCATAATGAACGATGTCCCAAACGACCAAAAAGTAGTCTGTATAACCAAGTTGTTGAATGATCGACAACTCGTGTTCAAGCCGCTCACGAAGCCTTGCATCCACCTTTGGATAGCGCTCACGGGCGCCTTGGAAGACGAGTTCCCGTAAAAACCCTTCCGCGCTTTGTACACCGTTTGGCAGCGTATACGCGGGGAACAACGACTCCGTCAACGACAGGGCTGTTTCACAACGCTCTGCGATCTCAAGCGTGTTGCTTAAAGTGGAAGGAGGAAGTCCGGCAAAACGCCGTTTCGCTTCCTCATGCGGGAACAGCCACTGCCCATCATTCAACGGTCGTCCCGGGTGCGGGCTGTGAATGTCACAGTTGAGGCCGATGCAGCGCAAGACGTCGTGAACGGGAAACTGCACTGCCTTGACGTAGTGAACATTTCCTGTGGCAACGAGTGGGATTTGAAGCCTCTCCCCAAGCGCTGCCAAGTCCTGATTCAACCGCCTGGTTTCCGGAAATGCATCCGCTTGGACCTCGATATAAAAGTCCCTGCCAAAGACCCTCCGATACATTTCTGCAGTCTCACGCGCGAATGTGTATTGTCGCTGCAGCACTGCTTTTGCGATGCGCCCGTTGCGGCAACCAGAGAGGACAATCAGTCCCTCACTGTGCGCAAATAGAAATGCCTCGTCAACCTTTGGGTGAATCCGACCACGCTCTCCTTCATGTGCATGGGTTAACAATCTGCAGAGGTTCTCATAACCCTTTTTGGAGCGAGACAAAACGGTCAGATGGGTTCCATCCGTGAGTGTTACCTCTGCACCCGAAATCGGTTTGATACCGTATATCGCAGCCCAGCGGTGAAATTCGGGCAGTCCTGCAATCGTGTTGTGATCTGTAAGCGCAAGGGCTGGCATGCCATGTAAAGCCGCCTCTGCGACCATCTGTTCTATTTCGCTGACTCCATCCAAAAACGAAAACGGGGAGTGAGCGTGCAGGTGTACAAACACTCGTTCATCGTTCCTCCCCTAATCAAAGACTCCGCATTCCAACTGGCAATCTTTTTTCAGCCTCTGGAAGCTCCGGATTCCAAACATCGACCGGCTCAATCCCAGACCCGATAAATCGACCACGCGTCCCCTACCTGCTCTAAATCAAAAAAACCGTTTTTATCGGTAAACACCCGCCAAATTTGGCGTGGAGGCTCACCGTTCCACCACTCTCCGGACTCTCGCCAACAGTCCACAACCTCAGTTATCTTGTGCTTTTCTGACCCGTCCAAAAAAGAAGCAGGTGTATCGTCCCCTTGAGACAACACCACAGAAACCTCTCGTCGAATGAGTCTCGTCATCGCCAGCGGCTGGTATAGACCGAGCCAGCCCTCGCTTCCAAAACAGCCTGTAAACGAAGTTCCCGAAACGTCGGACGGATCCCCATTTGAACCGCATCAGGAAACTTTCGGTTCACGTGACGCACCACCCTTAAAATATCTACAGTCCCCCGCCGTTCCTCTGGACTTTGCTGAGATAAGGCCAGCTGAATTGACGAGAGCGGTTGAATGTCTTTGGCGTACAATCGCACCGAAACCAGTTGACCACTGGATTTTGAACTCGTTTCGAGGCAACCTGACTCAACAGCGGCTATCAGTTGGTTGACTTGGCAGAGCGGTTGCTTTGTTGCACGTTCGAAGTGCTCTTCACCGTCATTCGTTCTCCAGGCAACTCCGATTTTTAATGCACCGAGTTCCTTTCGACTCAACTCATCGGCCAAACCGACAGAAAGGTCGCGCACAATCTCAATGAGCAGTTCACTTGGGACCTCATTGCCAATTTCAGCACACCACGTTCGAACCAGTTCAGGCAGCGGATAATTCACCCGCAATCGCTCTGAAGAGTGGCGCTGAAGTTGTGTCCACAAGAGTGCTTCCTCTCCAAACTGACGCTTCAAGTAGGACGTTGGTACACGACTTATTTCACCGATCCGGTAAACACCAAGTGACAGCAACCTTTCTCTAACTTTTACAGGTGCATCCCAGAATGCGGTAATGGGCATCTCACTCATCCAGGCAGCTGCGCTGTCCGATGTCGCCCCTGAACTTTTTGAGCCAGAGTTTTTTGTTCCGAAGTTATTTGATTTAGACCGATTCGATCCGGAAATCACACCGGCGAGCGATGGCGAGATCAGCCATAGTTGGCTGCCCACCCTCCAGTACAACGCTCCTTGAACTCTTTCAACTTTGTTCCATTCCACAAGTGCTTTAGCCAATCGAGGTGTCTCTGCCAGCCCAACCTGGATGCTTTGTTCTTCGGTAAACTGCTCGTTCACCTGTTCTAAAATCCGCCTGACTTCCCGCAATGGAGGCCGCTCTCCGGGGATCTGAAAAAAGAACGCATCCTTCTCCTCAATCTCTATCCAAGGAGTAAAGCTGAGTACAACACGCAGGGTTTTTTCCAAACTTGAAGGCAGACCTTCTGCTTCCTCAATGCTTGTCAACTCTGGGACTAATGCCTTGGCGGTACCAATTTGCATCCCTGGTCGAACTCCGCGTTTTCTTGCAGATAAAGAGGCATCGGTGACATGCCCAGAACTCGATTCGGTGGCCCACAGCGACTCTGTTGAGTCACTTCGAACACCCTGAGCCTGTGCAAACAGTGTAAATCTCAAGCCTCTCCCCTCCACCTATCGTTTTGATGGTGTTCAGAATCACCGTAATGCGAACATATGTTCTTGTTATTTATTATATGCCTCCTGGACCAAAACACAAACATACGTTCGGTTAAATTGCGATAATCAGTCGTGCCATCTTATGCTAAACTCGTAACCGTCACGAGCATCACAGCCAATCCGATTTGATGGAATTTTCAGCGTCATGGGCACTTATGCAAACTGACCTACGACGGGAGATGAAGCTATATGCGACTATTGCTAGTCGATGACGAAAAAAGGCTTGCAGCTGCTGTAAAACAGCTTTTAATTGAAAATAACTACGCTGTAGACACTGCGTATGAAGGGAATAAAGGGCTGGATCTGGCCCTGATGAACAGCTATGACCTTTTAATACTGGATGTCATGTTACCCGGTCAAAGTGGTTTGCATATCGTTAAGGCGGTCCGAGAAGCCCAACTACAAGTCCCTATTCTTCTTTTGACAGCGAGAGATGCAGTGGATGATCGGGTAAAAGGGCTCGATGCAGGAGCGGATGACTATTTGGTCAAACCCTTCGCCAATCAAGAATTACTGGCACGAGTTCGCGCTCTATGTCGTCGTAATCACCCACTCGTTGCAGTAGACACGCTGACCGTTGGACCACTATCGTTGAACATGGGAGAACATGTCATACGACTCGAAGATACCCCTCTGTCATTAACCAATAGAGAGTACCAGTTGCTCGAACTGCTGATGCGAAATCACGGAAAGGTACTCTCCAAAGAGTTGATTCTCGATAGGGTTTGGGGCCCTGAAGCAGACCTCATCGCAAATGCTGTAGAGAACTACATCTACTTTTTGCGCAAAAAGCTCGAGAAGCTTAGTGAGTTTGTCCATATTGAGACGGTTCGTGGTGTGGGGTATGTACTACGGGTCTAAATGGAGAGGGGCTAGACCATGTTTGAGAAGGTTCGGTTGCAAATCACGGTTTTAACCGTAAGCATCGTGGTCTGCCTTTACGTCGTCAGTAGTCTTGGAATTTACGGATTAGTGCGCCACATAGTAATACAAAATGTTGACCAAAGCATCACTAAGGTTTTGCGGTCTGATAAGGGTCAACCAGGTCGTCTCCTTGCACAACTTCCACCAGGGACGTACATCCTGATCAAACAGCGTAATCAGACTATCCAAAGTAACGCTCCAACAAATCTGACCATGAAGCTTGAAAGACTCGTAAACACCCGTCCCTCTGCACAGCGTTGGACAGTCATGTGGAATGTTCCCACATCGGATCAAACGTTCAGGTTAACGTATGTACCGCTGCCGAGGAATTCAAGAAATAAAACAGGTTATTGGCTGCTCGTTGTGAACCTAACCAAGGAAATGACCGTATTAAAAGAACTTGAGCACAGTCTGTTTATGGTCGGTATATTCGGCGTCGCCTTAGCGGCGATACTGGGATTTTGGCTCGCAGCTCGAACGCTCTTACCGATTCGAAAAGCGTATGAGCGTCAACTGCAGTTTGTCTCCGATGCCTCACATGAGATGCGTACGCCACTCGCGGTCATTCAAGCCAACCTGGGGGTTGTTTTGGATCATACAGATGAATCTGTGCTAGACAACCTGGAGTGGATTAATAATGCTCACGCTGAATCTCGGCGTATGAACAAGTTGGTTGAGGACTTACTGACTCTTGCACGAAGTGATGCGGACAGAGCGCCGTTGGACATACAAGAGGTCAACCTTTCCGAACTATGTCAGGCAACCGCAGACTTGTTTCATCCAGTAGCCGAGGCAAGTCAGAAGCGACTTACCGCTGAGATTCAGCCACAAGTCAAAACCCTTGGTGATCAAGACCGCTTGAAACAGCTGCTCCTTATCCTATTGGACAATGCGTTTAAATTCACACCGGAACAAGGAACCGTAACCTTATCAGTACGTGTAGACCGTGCATACGCAACATTGTCAGTGACCGATACAGGCACTGGGATTTCCTCAAAAGATTTAAAAAGAATCTTCGATCGTTTTTATCAAGTTGATTCTGCAAGAAATAGAAATGAATCGCGTGGAAGCGGGCTTGGACTCTCCATTGCAAAATGGATTGTCGATGCCCATCACGGAAAAATCAACGTTACGAGTGTGTTACATCAAGGAACGACATTTGAGGCCAGATTCCCATTGTATCGAGGTTAAACGAATGTCCCGCCATAAAGTCGGATTCTGAACCGGTGCATGCGATGACTATTTTTTTATGAGAATGAAATACTCTCTACCAATGAAGTTGTCCAATTTGTTATCACGACGCAATTCGCGGATTGTTTTCCTTTGACTACGATAGACCTCTAGCAACTGCTTTTTCTTGCTAAGGACCGATTGCGCAAGGACCCGCTTTCCGACTGCAAAGGCATACAAGTTGTGGGGCACGAGGCTGCGCATGAGACGCGCAATGACCTTGTGTTGCGGGTGCCCATATTCGCCCTTCAACCCATGTGTGACTACCATTTCAAACCGATTTTGCTGCATCAATCGCTGCAAGTCCCGTCTCAAATTCGTTATGTCGAAGGCGTCAGAATACGTATCTCTGTAATTCCAAATCTCATAATCCGCACCCACAAGACGCATCACTTTCTTGAATTCCCGGCTTCGGACGGGATTGTCCCCATTCGTAATGCAGATGACCTTCCAGTGCCGTTCCTGTAACAAATGGGCTCCTCCGAAGATGACTTCGTCATCGGGATGTGCCACCACCATCAGTCTTCTCATCTTTCTCCCCCCTGCCACTCGAGGGGATTCACGCTCCCCATACCAACGTATGTACATGCTCTTCAGGCCGGATGGACAAAGGGTAAGGGGCTGGTAACCAAATGTGAGCCGCATGCGAGTGCAGGTCAGTTGCCCGTGGCGTAATCTTTGCTGTAAGTCGTAAGCTGTTCACATGCAGGATGGGTGGGGGGATGGAAATGAAGGTCCTGGCGATCATCGCACATCCGGAATATGGCGGAACGGAAACCCATGTACTCTCTCTTGCCCGGATGTTCCGACGTCACAAAATCCATATGGGTCTCGCCACATACGGGGGGCCGTTCGTACACGTAGTACGACAACAAGGCGTTTCCATACACAATCTCTCGAAGTCTGGAGGCTTCGCTTCTCCTGTTCATCAGATTTCACAGATCGTCAAACAACACGGTTATACTGTCATCCACGCTCATGACATTGAGTCATTTCGGATGTTGCCGCATCTTTGCAAACGGTTGCCTCAGGTGCCTCGGCTCATGACTGTACACGGAATTGATTATTCGAGGAATGAATTACGTCAGGCCGCCATGGCAGCCAATATGGTCATTGCCGTATCCCCCGCCGTACGACAACGAATTGTTCAGTCGTGTCGTTCCGCCAAAAAGGTCAAGCTGATTCCGAATGGAATTGATACAAACCGATTCTCACCTAGCACAGACTCTGCTACATATCGGCGAGCTCTCGGTCTGCCAGTCAAGTCACACATTTGCTTATATGCAGGTCGATTTCAGTCTGACAAATGGCATGTTGCCAGGAAGGTAATCATTGCCTCTGAGCGGATCGCCAAAAGGCACAAAAACTTTGTGGCAGTTCTCATTGGATTTGGAGCGTATCGAAGCCGTCTAAGCCGCTTGGCGAAACAAGTCAATCGTCGGCTCGGCCGAGCCGTTGTTCATGTATTGCCCCCTACAACTCGAATCCAAGATTATTATCGAGCAGCTGACCTCGTCGTAGGCACGGGAAGAGTAGCATTAGAAGCCATGTCCTGCGGAAAACCTGTGATTGCTGCGGGAATCTCCGGTTATGAAGGCATCGTGGATCCAAAGTCATGGAGAAAAGCTGTTACCCATCAATTTGGAGATCATGCTGCGTCCAACACAACAACAGTCCTCCGTCTATCAAATGATATTCACAAGTTGCTCGTTGATCGTCAACATGCCAGATCAAGCGGGAATTTTGGGCGCAAGATGGTGGTTCGGCAATTCTCTCTTTGGCAAGCAGCCAAAGAGACCATTCAAACATATAACACAGCTTCAAGACATTCACCCCGATGAGGGCATCAATGCCCACCCATACATCCTCAACTACGGCTCATTCAAGTGTCCCCGCAAAGCATGTGGTTGTTGTTCTCCGAATCCGTCTATGCAGGTTGCCACATAAACACAAGATATTCACTACTACTTAACATTTACACCGTAGAATAGCCACTGAAAAATCGATTGACTGATTTCGTTGCACGAATTGACTGATTTGGCTGCACGAATTTGCTGCAGGAGGAGTTCGAAGACTTCTATGGTGCTGTTCAGATGGCCCTTTTGGAGGGTGCTGTTCAGATGATCCTTTTGAAGGCACAGAACCCGAACGAGCAGCGATAACTATCAAAATAACAAAGGGAATGGAGCGATACTTGCATGAACGCGCCTGTATATGAAGCAAATCGACGCCCACCGAGGAAAGTTCCCCGGCAGTCCACGTATAGTGAATTTCAAAAGTTCATCAAGACACCAAAGGGAACGGTGCTCATCACACTTTTGGTACTGATGCTTTTTGGTTTGATTCATGCGTCTGATCGGCCTGGCATCGTCAACATCATTGTTGCCATGGCAACAGCGAGTCTCATTGATTGGATCGTGGGCAAAATCCGTAAAAATAAACGGCTGATTCCAGATGGCGGTATGATTACCGGTCTCATCATTGGACTGATCTTGAGTGACACGGTGCACTGGGACGTCGTTGCATTGACCGCTGGCATTGCTGTAGCATCGAAACATCTGCTCAAAATTGGACGCAAGCCGATCTTCAATCCTGCGGCATTTGCCCTATTGTTTGCTCTGCTTGTCTTCCATACCGGGCAAAGTTGGTGGGGAGATCTTGCAGACATCCCGGTGATTTTTCTACCTGTCCTGCTCATTGGCGGATTCTTTATCACATCCCGAGTCAACAAATTTCCGCAAGTTCTCGTCTATCTTGGAACATCCTTCTTGCTGATGACATTAGCTGCACTTTTCCATCTCGGAAATGCGGCTTACACACCAGGCGATGCGCTCCGTGTGCCGCTTCTGAACGCAACATTATTCATGGCGTTCTTTATGCTGACCGATCCGCCGACGTCACCGGGCAAGGATGTTCAACAGGCCTCCTTCAGCATCTTAGCTGCCATCATCAGTGCCGGAGTTTACCTCATCTTTGGCGGTCTCTCGTATCTGCTGATTGGATTGCTTGTGGCCAATGCCGGACATGCTTATTTTTCCATTCGCCGCAAGAGAGCGAAAGTTACACAGCAGCAGGAAAAATTGTGGGAAGAGGAACTTCAGCGCCGCCGCGAACACTTGGAACGGCAACGAGAACGGGCCAGACAACGGGTCGTGCAGTCGTACGAGGAGACAGAATATCAGCCAGAACCACAATAACCGCTGTGAAGAATAGCGGTTCCCTTCAAATGTGTGTGCCACCGTTGTACGGCTTGGGTACTGGAACCATGCCCAATTGACACAGTCAGGCTCATGCGAAACACATCGCATAAGCCCGCTCAAGAAAGAGTAAAAGGACAATTGGAACCATCAAGCTACATTGATAGGCTGTGCACCAGTACGCCTTTTTCAATCCGTCGATTAAGCATCTGTCCATTAAGCATCTGTCCATTAAGCATCCGTGCTGGAGAATTGGACGAAAATCTTCGGTAAAAGAGTTGGTCGGAAAAAGGCACTTGATGGTTTCGTTAAGTTCATCACTTGCGCGAGCGTTAGATACACATCTTGTTGATTTGCGGAAGCTCTGTATATTTTTCGAGTGAGCCACTGCATCAACTTCACTCCGCGCGGTCGACATCCACTTATGTCAGGATGTCTAAAGGACTCTGTAATTGCCATATCCCATGGACCCTGCGTAATCCGCACGAGTTGTTTATAAAAACGATTGTGAAGCGTATCTAACTCTCCTCGATCTTTCATGTTTCTTAATTCACTACCCAACAACTCAGCCTCCAGGGCAGCTACAGACATTCCTTGACCATAGAGCGGATCAAACCTACAATATGCGTCACCCAATACAACCAGATGGTGAGGCATATTGTTTGCTCGGTCGAACCGGTTGCGTACCTGGGACGGAATACGGTACGTATGTAAATCACTAATTGGAGTCGCATTACGAAGGAACTCATGGATATGCGGCTCTGGGAGTGATTGAGCAATGAGCATAAACTCTTCATCTGTCTTGGGTGGCTGCTTCAAATATCCCCCCAGGGTCACTCCAAATTTATTGTCCTCGAATGAGAGGATAACGCCTGCATATGGTTGGTCTGGTAATTGCGCTGAGATCATCAAATTTTTCCATCCGAGTTTCGAGCTATCTGTTTGGTAGAAACGAGTCGCATAGAATAGGTCAATCTTTACTGTCTCCATGGGACTTTGTGATGCTGCGTCAGGCAACCATTTACGAAATTGTGAACCGAACCCGGTTGCGTCGACTACGAAATCACACATGATGTCGTTGTCACTCACACGATTCGATTCACGTACTTTAACCCCTCGAATCGTCTTCTGGTCGGCAGACAAAATGAATCCAACGACTAAAGAGTTATGATGAATGTTGATAGTAGAGTACTGCCTTAACCTACGCTGTATATGCCACTCCAGGAATGGGCGTGTTTGCTGGACAGCGACAATTCCACTCTCGAATCGCTTCTTCCAATTTCCAAAGTGGAACCATTCCAAGTCATTTGTAAAATCCGCAACGACACTGCCATCTGCGATTAGCTCAGTGATAAAATTGGGGAACAATCGCTCCAAGACCTGTTGTCCAGCCTGTAAAAGTACGTGTGAGTGCTCACCTTGGGGAACTCGCTTTCTAGCACTTTTCACGTAAGACGCATCATCCGCCTCCACAATGATAACTTCGTCGAAAAAGTCCGCCAACACTCTTGCTGCGAGCATACCTGAAATACTTCCCCCCACGACAACAGCGCGTCCACCAACCGACTCTGTCACCCATACCGCCCCCCGTCTTTACCCACGTACAAAGATTATATTACAGAATTTTTCATTTTTTATCTGTACATGACTTTATACATCGTGAAATATGCGGAGAGAGGATTTGGCGTGTTTCACGGATGGCCAAACCAATTTGATACCCACCGCCTTTCGTCAATCTGTCCTTCTGCTCAAGCAGGTAACTTTGGAAACTAGACGTAACCCTGGTTCTAAAGCCCGATTTTGCGAGGATCATTGAAAATGCACGTTCAGCCGGCAATCCGGGCAATTTCAACTCCACCAATGCCTGCCACTGCAGTTCTCGATGTACGGTCCACCTGGACAATAAGGTAATACCAAGACCAGCCAAGACAGACTCTTTGATCAACTGCGTACTCGTGAATTCTTGGATTACAGGTGGACGAAACTGGAACTGTTCAAAAACAACCTCTGTAATCTCCCGGGTGCCAGACCCTACCTCTCGAATAATCCACGGCGCGCTTTTCAAATCTTCCTCTGTGATAACTTCACGACCAGCGAGAGGATGGTCACTCGCACAGACGAGAACAAGGTGATCTGCCGCTAACGGCTCTACTGCAATCTCTTGAAGGCTGCTTGTCGAACCTTCAACGATGCCAATGTCCAGGTCGCCATTGGACACCAGTTCCGCCACTGCCCGGGTGTTCTGGATCTGAACCGTTGGCTCCACTTCGGGATAGCGCTTTCTAAAATCTGCAATCAGGTGAGGTAATACATATTCCCCGAACGTAAAGCTTGCACCGATGGCAAGTGGTCCACTCGGCTTGCTCCGCAAATCTTCTATCAGGCGCGTCATCCGTGAATATGAGTTCAGGATTTCCTTCGCTTCTTTGTATGCAACTTGTCCTGCCTTTGTCAACCGAACATTCCGCTTATTCCGATCAAACAATTGGACGTCCAAGCGCTTTTCAAGCGTCTGCACATGCTGACTGATGGCCGGTTGACTTATCCGCAATTTCTCGGCAGCAAGAGTAAAGCTGTGTTCTTCAGCCACAGTCACGAACGCAAGAAGATGAATGTCCATACTCAGGATTACCTCGCTCTCCCAAAACATTATATAAGATTCACTTATAGAAACAACATAAAACATGTATTTAACTTATTCAACACTCCGGATTATGATCACGTTGTATCCACAAACGGGAGGCGACATCTCATGAGCGTCATCAAGCAAATTGGTCCAAATTGGTTTACGACAGTCATGGGGATAGGCATTGTATCAGCCTTAACATATACATCCCCAATCTCAATTCCGTTTCAGCACGTCTTAGGCGTGGTCCTGTTTCTCATTTTGAATGTGGTATTTGTTGCAGCGCTCTGTTCCTGGATACTGCGTTGGGTCGTGCACACCAAAGAAGCACTGGACGATTTCAGACATCCGTCTCGGGCGCTATTTTACGGTGCATTTGCAATGGGAATCAACGTGGTCGGAAACGATTACTTTCTAATTGGCACGCACATTTTCAATACTACTTCCGCACTGCTCGTAAGCAAAATTTTCTGGATGTCTGGTGCGGCTGCTTCGATCCTAACGGTCATTATTGTGCCCTATCTGCTCTTTGTAGAACACCACGTCGAACCACATCAAGCACTGGCAACATGGCTCATACCTGTTGTGCCCCCAATTGTTGCAGCGGCGACTGGAGTAAACCTAATCCCAACTTGGCATGGTCATGCGGCTCAGTTCACAATGTTAGCTCTGATACTCGCTATGTTTGGTGTCACATGCTTTCTGTTCATTATGGTCAGCGGCCTCGTTTATTCACGGTTGGTGTATCACAAGAGGCTAAACGGTGAGGCTGCCCCAAGCCTGTGGGTTGAGATTGGACCGGTCGGTATGTCGATGGCATTGTTCGGTGCATTGCCAACACAGACGGTTGGATTACTGGCGAAATATACACCAATTCTGCACACCGTTGGCCTGATATTTGATGTGGCTCTATGGGGGATCGGCGTCTGGTGGATTATCATTTCATCCATGCATACTATCCTTCATTTGACCACCCGCGGAGATGGTCTACCCTTTCACATGGGATGGTGGAGCTATGTCTTCCCAATTGGCAGTTTCACAAGTGGAACATATGCATTGGCCCATCTGACCTCCTATCCAATGTTCTTTATCGCCAGTCTCGTTCAATTGGCTATACTCTGGGCATGCTTCATTATCGTCTTGACTCGCACCACGAATGGCTTAGTTAAAGGTGAACTCATCAAGTGGCGTGCTGACCACTCCCAAAACGATCACCATAAGAATTATCCAGGTATCACCAAAGTGTCGTAAGCACCTTACATGTGCTGTGCCTCATATGTTATATGAGCCTTATATGAGCCTTATATGAGCCTTACATGAGCTCTTCTATGTGCACTTTACCCGTCCCAACAAATGAGGCTCTCGGCAATTTCCCGAGAGCCTCATAAGATGCTTACTACTCACGCACTTGTTGTTGCGGTTTGTATTTCCGGTGTGGAGCTGTCTGGTTGATGCGATAAACTTTCCATCGATTTTCTTGCGGGCTCTGGGAGAACAAGAGTCAGCAGCATTCCAACAAGCGAAAACGCAAAGGTGATGTCCAGGGTCCCTTTGAGCCCCAGTGACCTGCTCAGTATTGGGAAGACAAACACACCAATGAACGCTCCGATTTTTGCAATACCTGCCGACATTCCGTGACCCGTGGTACGCATCGATACCGGGAAAAGTTCTGCAGCCATTACGAACGTTGTAGTGTTCGGTCCAAACTCAGCGAAGAAGTAACTTAACCCGTACAAGACCATGAACGGCAGAATGGAAGTTGCCACGTTTGGCACAACGCCAATCAGCAAGAACATTAATCCCATGAACAAGAAGCCAATCAACTGAAGGCGCTTATGTCCAATACGATCCATGGACAAAAATGACAAGATATAACCAGGTACTGCAGCTACGGCGAAAATAATCAACGACAGAGATTCACTTTGAATCAGCGTCATGTGAGGGGAAACAAGTTTGAGAATGGCGCTGGTGGAAATGGTGTTCCCGTAGTATGCGTAGTCAAACACAAACCATGACCCGGCCGTACCGAGCAGCATCAGCAGATATTTCGGATTCGTGATGAAACGTCCAAATGTCAACTTTTCGACACGGCTGGACCCGCCTTCGACCGCGACCAAGCCACCTGAATACTGACGAATACTCTTGGCTGCGTCCGCTTCACGACCGCGTACCTGTGCGAGATAACGCGGGGATTCAGGCAGGGTTCGACGCAGGTAGATAACGAACAATGCAGGAATGGCACCCAATCCAAGCATTAAACGCCATGCAATTGAATCCGGAACGCCTGCGCCAATCAGTGTAATGGCAACGACCGGACCAACGATTGTGCCTAGTGCCTGCATGGAGAATACCATGCCGACTGTTTTACCGCGATCCTTTGTGTTCGAGAACTCAGACATGATAACTGCACTGGTAGGATAGTCCCCTCCGATACCAATACCCATCAGAACCCGAAAGCCAATGAGCCACCATATGTTTGGTGAGAATGCCGAAAGAATCGCACCAATTGTCATGATTAAAGCTTCAGAGCCGTATAACTTTTTTCTTCCAAAGATGTCTGCAAGTCTACCGAACAGAAACGCTCCGAGGAAAGTCGCAATCAGTGTGGCACTTCCGACCCAACTCACCTGTGTGGTTGTCAGGTTCCACTGGGTTTTAATGATAGATAGGGCTGCACCAATAATGAATAAGTCATATGCATCTGTAAAAAATCCGAGTCCCGCGGTTAAGACAGCCCTGAAATGAAATAAACCTAATGGTGCATCATTAAGGGCCTCGACGACATTGTTGTTTTGAGACATGTGCTTCTCGGTCATACGGCTAAACAGCGATTCCGTATGAACCGTTCACCTCCCCCTAGAACGGATTCTGGAGACACCAAAAATCTACAAATCCAGTCTAAATTCGAAACGTGAATTGAATATTAAGCATGTGTAAATTTTACGTAAAATTATTCGAATTACCTTCGTGTAAAGTGCAGGGTAACGTTGGTCAACCCTCAGCTTGCGAATAAGAAAAAGGCTGGATGCATGAACCAACATGCATCCAGCCTTTACATCAAGTATGTTACAGCGCATAAGCGCCAGGAGATGACGTTCGCTCCACTGCTGTGTTTATGGAGCTGCCGTTCACTGAAGTCTTCCAGATGCACCCGTTAAAGCGTTAGGGCAGCAAGGACGGTGGTTTTAGGAGTTCAAGCTGAAGTCTAATGCAAAATCAACGTGAATGGCGGTTGTATCAAACAACTGCAAATCGACGTGTTGTGGTTCTAGTATCATGCCCAGCTCTGTACACCCTAGAATTACACCTTCAATTCCACGTTGTTTGTTTCGCGAGATGACATCGAGCAAACGATGACGCGATTCATCCGTGACAACTCCGAGACACAGTTCATCATAGATAATCTGATTCACAACGAGAATGTCATCATCGTCCGGTACGACAATATGTAATCCTTTACTGGTCAACCACTCCTTCAGGAAAGGTTGTTCCATGGTGTACCGAGTCCCAAGTAAAAGAACATTGTTTTTCATTGCACTCAAAACAGCTTTTGCTGTTGCATCACCAATATGAAGCAGGGGAACAGAAACAGATTTGGTTACGTAATCCGCTACTTTGTGCATCGTGTTTGCCGCAATGACGATGCATTCTGCACCAGCGCCTTCTAGGCGCTTTGCAACATCCGCGAAAATTTCTCCGGCTCGTTCCCATTCTCCCGTTCTCTGCAATTCCTCGATCTCCGCAAAATCAACACTCCATAAGAGAATTTGAGCCGAGTGAAGTCCACCTAAGCGATTCTTTACACCCTCATTCAAGGCTGCGTAGTAATGTGCCGTGGATTCCCAACTGATTCCACCAATGATGCCAATACACTTCATAGTTTTTCACCTCTTCAAGCCCACTTAAGCCCTCAAGTTCTTCAATGCACCGCTCCAGGCCATCACTTCATCAAGCATGGTATTGACAGTTTGCAGGTGCAACGGTTGGGGATTAAATTTGGATCTGTTTTCAAAGTCGAAGAACACCGACAACGCTGGATTTGTCTTGACATCGGCAACCTTCAATTCAGCGAGAATACCGCGCAGATGCTCAGCCGCCCGCACACCACCGACTGCTCCGTAACTAATAATGCCTGCAGCCTTGTTGTGCCAAGCGTCTCGCGCAGAGTCAAGCGCATTTTTCAACGCCCCCGTAATACTGTGGTTGTACTCTTGGACAATAAAAACGAAGCCATCCAAGCCGGCCACTTTTTGATTCCAAGCGACAATCCCAGGGTCTGTATTATCGGTCGTTCCGAAGAACGGCAGCTGATACTCAGCGATGTCTACGATTTCATAATCGGCATCGCCGCGTTGCTCACCAATCTCTTTTACCCATGTGCCTACTTGAGGGCTGACACGTCCTTGACGTGTACTCCCTAAGATGATTCCGATTTTGAGTTTTTCGGTTGCATTGGTCAATTTTGTTTCCTCCTTGCTGAATGTACGGCTTACACAACTGGATTTATCGTCATATCTCAACCATGACACTTTGTGCGCCTTGTTAAACCAATTTTTTTGTAGAAGCGTGAAACATTTTGTCATTCCCATACGTCTCTATTACTGAACTATACCTTTACTGAACTATACCTTACCATGCGTTTTAAAGGAGGGAAATTGATATGGGCGTTGGATTTATCATCAGCATCATTTTTCTCGCAGCTCTACTTGGCATCTTTTCGCGTCAAGCCTTGCAGGTCACGGAAGAACGGTCATCTGTCGAAGATGGCAGCCATCCTGTGAACGAAAATCATCCTGACGACAGCGATTCGTCTCACTCCCATGCCATGTAGCGCTCTCGCCAAATGGTTTGCTTAGATTCATCCCAGTTTGGCGGGAGTCTGTGCCGAATTCGCTCACTCTGAGATAATACCGTTTCTTGATACACAGCCTCTTCTTCCTTGCCGAACAGCTTCATCCCCTGACTCTGACCCACCATCGTCAAGGATGTTCCCAACTCGGTTGTTCCGCCAATGTGATGCGCCTTATCAAGTAGATGTTCTGTATCCAACCCAAGAAAACCGAGCGCTAAAAGCGGACTCTCTTCCATCTTGTGTAACAAGGCAAACAACGCTGCTGCAACATGAAAACAAGGCACTTCAGGTTCCCTGCACGTACACGTCACACCAGAGAGCCATTTCATTGCAGTTCGCTCAGTCGGGTACCACTCGAGTCCCATTTCGGACAACCTATCCCAAAAATCGCGCGTCCACTGGCCACGATACAATGCACCAAGCCAGTCTGGGCGCAAGAACAATATGCTTGCAATTTGTTCTTGATACGTCGTACCGTCATCCAGAAATGGCATCCGAACTGTATAGTCTTGAGATGCATAGCGCATCTTTGGACCTTGAATTTCAGCAACGATACGGCCGTCCTTGATGGAGAGCGTCGTTACCTGCCCCTGTTTCTCCATGGCTTTTCCACGTCGCTGACGACTGACTTCAATTCGGTCAATGACGGCCTTCCACTTCAATTCAATCATACTGTTATTTTTTGTGTTGCTCTTTTGTGCCCCCTGCCTTGCCATCAGACCTCTTCCTCCTCAAAGTCAAACGCAGCGTCGAGCTCAAACAAATTCCGAAGCGCGTCGTTGTCCATTTCCGTCAACCATCCTTCGGACTCGCCGACGACGGCCTTGGAGAGGGAACGTTTGGACTGAATCAGATGATCAATCCGCTCCTCGAGGGTCCCTGTACAGACCAACTTGTGCACCTGGACGTTTTTGGTCTGTCCAATACGAAACACGCGATCTGTCGCCTGATCCTCAACGGCCGGATTCCACCACCGATCATAGTGAAAGACATGGTTCGCTCGGGTCAAATTCAGGCCGACTCCCCCAGCCTTGAGAGACAACACCAGCACTGGGGACTTGTCGCGTCCGCTTTGGAAGGCATCGACAATTTCGCCTCTGGTGACAGAAGTAAGGCCACCGTGCAAGAACTGAGGCCGCCATCCAAACCGTTGTTCCATTGCGTCACACAAGATTTCACCCATGCTGCGAAACTGGGTAAACACAATCGCCGCCTCCCCGACGGACAGTGCATCATCCATGAGGTCAAGGAGCATTTTGAGCTTGCCGGAACGATTCACAGCTGGGCTTCCGCCAACGGTGAGACATGGATGATCACACACCTGCTTGAGTCTGACGAGTGCAGTCAAAATCTGTCCTCGTCTAGACATCGTTGTCGTTGTTCCATCAATGCTGAGGAATAGTCGATTCACGACGGACTGATACAGCGCACCCTGTTCGGACGTCAGTCCTGCGTACTCCAGCACTTCCCACTTCTCCGGGAGTTCAAGTTGAATGTTTGGATCGGTTTTGCTTCTTCGCAGTAACACCGGCTGCAAGAGTTGATGCAGTTGCCAGGAAGTGCGGCCACTCTCCTGGTTCGAGATCGGATCAATAAACTGTCTACGGAACCACGATAAGCTCCCAAGATAGCCTGGAATCGCAAACCTGAATATGGACCACAACTCTTCGAGCCGGTTTTCAATCGGCGTACCTGTCAGCGCGATCCGGTGACGCCCATTCAACTGAGACACAACCTTCGCCTGCTTGGTCTCCGGATTTTTGACATTTTGCGCTTCATCGACAACCACCGAATCCCACTCCACGGTGACGAGGACGTCTTCGTCACGCACCGCCGTCGCATACGTCGTCATCACGACATCATACTCGGAGATGAGATCTGTAAATGACCCTGGCCTGGACTCCCTGTCTCCACCGTGATGAACGTAAATCGCCAGGGTAGGGGCGAAGCGGGTAATCTCTGCCCGCCAGTTCTGCAAAAGTGAAGTCGGGCAGATGAGCAGGTGCGGGCTCCTTCGCGGTGCGTCGTCTTTCAAGTGACACCAATAGGCAAGCACCTGAATCGTTTTTCCAAGCCCCATATCATCTGCAAGTACGGCACCGCAACCAATCTTGCGCAGGTGCAGTAGCCATTCGTAACCCATCTTTTGATAATCACGCAATCTCCCTTGAAATAACCGCGGCGAGGCTGTGCCTGTCGGGCGTCGAGATTGGAGCAAGGCGTAAACGAGATCGCGAATATCTCGAACATCTTCTGCAAACTCAATATCGACTGGGATCTCTTCCTGAACTTCGGTATCGCCGAGCAAAACCATGCGGGTGACGTCAATAAAGCTGCCCCCTGCAGCCTCATCAGCACTGCGGCGCAAGGTTTCCATCTGCCGCATAATGGTGTCGAGCGGGAGCAACCGCCAATTTCCGCCTAACTGGACCAGCGGAGAACGTTGCATCACAAGTTGCTGAAAAGCCTCCTCGGACAGCTCTGTACCGCCTAGCGCGACTTTCCAATCAAATTCAACGAGTTGCTGGGCATCAAACCAACTGGTGCCTCGTAAATGACTTGGTGCGTGCGCTGTCTTATGTGACTTTCTCCGGACCTGCACGCGGATCCGAATATCCCCTGCTGACATCTCCTTGATATCCGGATAACGGATCTGGAAACCGAGCTCCTCAAGCTCCGAGGCCTCTTGGGTCAAAAATGAGAATACGGCCTCCGGTGCAATCACTGCCTCACTCGTCTTTGGTTCTTGCAGGGAATCTTCAATGGCGGTACTCACATCCGCTGCTTCAAGCAGCTTTGGCAAAACCCATCTGTCGATGTCCTTCAACACTGCGCGCCCTATCGCAAAGTCCCGCCCAGGTTGCTCCCACCAATCTGACAGTGGGCGTTTGGCATTCCAATAGCGATGTGCGACGAAGTAACGCAGATGCCAACTCGACTCACCATCAAACGGCGGCACAAGTTGAAGTTCGAGATAATAGTCAAACTTCCCACTCCGATCCTGCAGCCAATCTCCGCTCCACCCTGTCTGTTGAAAGACCTGTTTCATCGTTCGGCAAACGAGCCATCCATCCGCTTCAAACTCTGTATTTTCTATATTTGATGCAGTGCCCGATTTGTTGGCGTTGCTGAGTGCAGTTTGCCAGGCGGTCAAAACTTCCTCTTCGCCTCGATACATGATGCGGTAAGACGAACCCCCACCCGATTTGGGCTCTGCCTCACGCACCGGCGGGACGGTCACATTGTCACGAACAAACGCATCGATGCAAAGGAACAAGAACCCATCGACCCATTCCGAGGCTTCCTCCGTCGTTCGTATAGTTGTGCACTCTGCCTCGCTGATATAAAGGGCCCGCAGTGCCCTGTGCTGCGGCAGACTCCATGCCGGCAACCAGGCTGCAGCAAATGCACCTTTTGATGTCCATCGTCCTACGCCTTCCTCTTCCTGCCGTGCAAACTCTACACACGCCGCAATGACGTCTTTGAGACACGTGTCTCGAGGTGCTGCAAAAGCCACCACATCATGAATAGACACAATATCGGCAGCCAAGCGCACGAGTCGCACCAACAGTTGCAGCTCCGGTGAGAGCATACTCTCATCAGATCGGGCCGCTGTCATGAGTACGTCAATCAATACCCTGCCGTCACACTGCAGGGTCACACTTCCCGAATCCGAGTTTGTCGTCAGAGAGGCTGCGTCGGATCCAATGGTGGGAACGAGCGCGTCCGCAAGCCGAACCAAATCTTCTGCGCCGGCGGTGTCCTCGCTCCAAAGTTCACCACGCCCCAATGAGTTCCACGTTGGACCGAGTTTAAAACTGCCATGAAGTGGGCGATTTAATTGTGCAAGTGTCCATTTGTGCTCAGCATTTGGCATCAGAACTGTAATTCACATCCGCTTCCTTGAAAAATCCATTTAATTATTATAACGCACCTTTTCATCTCCTGCATTTGCTTCTTCTTCACGGAAGCCCTTTCCGGAATATTTATGAGTCTTGTCCCGTAATCTTTGAGTAGCAATTCATTTGAAATATCTGCAGGGTTGGCTTCAGGAGGTGTTCGGACATGACTTCCTCAATCAGTTTTACGGCAAACCTTCTTATCGACTTTTTTGTGTCCATGGGAATGGTCCTTGGGGGATCACTTTTGGGCGGACTAGGGGCACTTTTGTTCCATACCCCCCCACTTTCAGTGATGGTCCGGCTATCTGAGGACCTGAAGATTTGGGCGATGGTGGCGACACTCGGTGGAACAATGGATACCCTGAAAGTCTTGGAGTCGGGTTTTCTAAAGCGCGATCTCGTTCCTGTCGGCCGTCAAATCACATATCTGGCTGTTGCTTTTATCGGCTGTCAATTGGGGGCGCTGCTGATTCGTTGGCTTGCATCGGATAGTGAAATCTCATGGCTGTAGCCAAGTCTGTGGTGGCAGGATTTTTGATTGGGGCGTTATTTGGAGCCAGTTGCACCCTTGCCTATCAGGGCAAAGCCTATGATAACCAATATCTGCAACTGCAAAAGGTAACGAATGAAAACAGTGACCTCCAACAACAGGTGGAACAGCTCAACAAACGCCTCAACAGCCCCACTAATGTGCCCGTTGTTGAAAGCATTCGAGTGAATGCTGATGCGCCTGATGGGCTCTCCGAAATTGAAGTCATCCAGGTCGTTAAGCAAGAACTTGCCTTCTTGATAGGCGAGCCGCTCGTGACGTTACAGCGAAGACCTGAACTCATATCCCACCTCATCGATGGAAAAACCATCACCGTCGATCAACAGCAACTCACGATCCACGTCAACACCGTCGTCGTCGTGAGCCAACTCTACGTATCCGTGTCAGCAACGCCCGGTAAGTCTGGCTAAGTCTGGCTAAGTCTGGCTAAGTCTGGCTTGGGCTGGCTTGGGCTGGCTTGGGCTGGCTTGGGCTGCAAGGCAGGACAAGCAGAACACATCTGTGGCACAATAGAAGAGGGAGAACATTCATTAAGGAGAAGAGAAGATGGCCCTCTACAGTACAATGACCGCAGACCAATTACAGCGTGAAATGGATAAATTGCGAGACCAAGGCGAGGCAGCATTCAACACCGAAAACTGGAGCGAATACGAAGTCCTCATGAAAAAGTGGTACCTCGCTAAGTCTTATTTGATTGAGAATGAGTTCATCCCGACTATCGGGCAAACCTACCACCTGACTGAAGAAAAAGACACCATCACGGTGACCAAGCTGGAAGGCATCATGGCGTGGGGTTACCGCGGTTCAAATGGGATAGAGTTCGCAGTTCCGATTGCGATGTTAACTAAGTCGCCGAACGCAACCAGTTAAAGTTCGGGACAACAGTTGACGTGGTTGACGTGGTTGACGTGGCTCGCTAACGAACAAAACTTCCGCTGTCGGGTATTTGTCGGCGAAGCTCCTCTACACAAGGGAAGTAATGTTCGTTATGCCTCCCAAACTGCCGAATTCACCTATGAAATTCGGAAACAGCGAACAAATTGTTCGCTGTTCTCCTTCTTAACCTTGAAAAACCCCGATTAAAGGAAAAATTGTTCGTTCTGCTGAGGTGAACGGGGGCGGGGCCCCATCTAATCGGCTGACCTGAGTGACCTGAGTGACCTGAGTGACCTGAGTGACCTGAGTGACCTGAGTGACCTGAGTGACCTCGCGCCCCCTGTTCTAACCCTCCCGTCCACCTCTGCGCCCACGGGACGCAAAGACTCTATCACACACGAATTGTGACTTCCTCAAGCTGCTTTGGTGCCTGATTAAGCGGCCTCGCGCCATCCTCTTCAATGACAATCAGGTCCTCAATCCGTACCCCAAACTTTCCTGGCAGATAAATGCCAGGCTCAATGCTCATCACCATTCCGACTTCGAGCTTCATCTCATTCCCGGCAACCACAAAAGGTGCCTCGTGAATGCTGACACCAACGCCGTGCCCCGTCCGATGCGTAAAGTACTCGCCGTATCCACCAGCCTCGATCACAGCACGGGCTGCCGCATCCACGTCAGACAGCGAGACACCCGGCTTTGCGGCTGCAATGCCCGCCAGATTCGCGGCAAGCACCAAATCGTAGACCTCACGGATCTCATCCGTCGGCTCCCCGACCACAAACGTCCGCGTGATGTCGCTCACGTAGCGATCGTAAAACCCACCGGTATCCACAATCACTGTGGTCGCTGTTTGAGATGAAATCTCTGTTCCATCCGGCTCATGGTGCGGTGCTGCTCCGTTCGCGCCAATAGCCACAATCGGCGGGAACGACATCCCCTCCGATCCGGAGTCCTCCCACAACTGCGCCAAACGCTTTGCCAATTCAAGCTCGGTCGATCCGGTCTGAATGGCCCCCTTCAGCTTCCCTACAACCTCGTCAGCCCTGTCCGATGCGCGCTGAAGCTTGTCCAACTCCACCTGATCTTTACGTGCCCTGAGCTGACTCACAATGCTGTCAGCGGCAACGGGCAACGGACTCTCGCCAGCACTACTCGACAGCTTACGAACAGCCGCAATCAAGGAAAGAACATGCCGCGCTTCCCAGTCCCCGTCAACCGCAAAGCGGCTGCCCGAACCAATTGCTTCTGCGATCCGGTCAAACGGCTGCTCCCCGTCCTTCCACAGGCTTTTCTGCACTTGCGATTGTGCAGCCTCGGTTGCGAACATCGCGTGGACAATCCATAGCGGATCGGCATTATGACGAATAACCAGTGCTGTAGCCCGCTCTCCCACTTCAAGCCAAACGCCGGCAAAATAGAACAAGTTGGCGGGCGACGTGACAATAACCGCATCGAGCCCCTCACTTGCTAATTCCTGTTGCATGGTCTTGATTCGTTGAAGGTACACATCACTTTGTGCCAATCGAACCGCTCCTTTTGTCATCCCAGATGACGCTATTATACCAGTCCTTGACACGTTCCGAATTGCAGAAGGCAAGACCCTTGTACCCCGCACTTCAGCTTCATGCTTCATGCTTCATGCTTCATGCTTCATGCTTCATGCTTCATGCTTCATGCTTCATGCTTCATGCTGCGACGTTATCTGGGCTATGTCCGTACTCATCCCCTGTGTCCAGATGGCTGTCCGCCTCTTTTTGATGACTCTCCACAGATGCCCCAACGTTCTGTCCCGCTATCGAATAGCCTGTACATAGGATCAAGCCGATTGGAGGGGGGCAAACCATGCAGAACCGCATTCCAAAAAGCGGCACCCGGCGCGCAAACAAGAGTCAACCTGTGGTCAGCCGGTCTGCCCGCGTTCGGAATCATCAACCTGCCGCCAGTCCTGCCCGCGTTCGGAGCAAACAACACCGTCAAGTCGGGACAGCCCGCCCACAGAGGGCTCGACGGCCGGTCGGCAAATCTAAACGTCTCACGAAATCCAGTACGCCCACATCTTCAACTGTCCGGGGAAGTTTAAGCGTTGTGATCCCTGCGTTTGGCCGTGCACCCCTCATTGGAACGCTCATCCGCCGACTCCGATCCTGGCCTGCTGTCAAAGAGGTTATCGTTGTGGCAAATCATTGTCCAAGCGATACTCTGAAGCGGATCGCGGGAAGCCGTGCTCGGCTTATCTCCTACCCCGAACCACTCGGGCACGATACAGGTCGAGCGATTGGTGCAATGGCAGCAACTGGAAAGTACGTCATGTTTCTAGACGCGGACATCAATTGGACACTGGCGGAACTGAGACCGTTTTTGCGCAGTCTCACATTGGGATCCGATGTCGCCTTAAACCGCTATCCAACACGCGGAAACCCGCGATACCATCACCCAACGGCAGTCGCGAAGAGGGCGCTGAATCTGGCACTCGACAGGCCGGACTTACAGGCAGCGTCGATGACAGCAGTCCCGCACGCGATTCGTCGCGATGTTATCGAAGCCATCGGTCCGGAGCACTTGGCCACGCCGCCTGTATTCTGCACGCTGGCCGTTCTCAAGGGATACCGCGTTGTCGCTGCTGCCCTGAGCCAAGTTGGTCTGCGCAATCCACAACCGGCAAGGCGGCCGTTTTCATACAATCTGAAAGACGTTATACTCGGCGATCACGCTGAAGCCTTCTACCACCTCATCCGGCATCTCGGAGAGCGCGGATATTTCATCGATTCGATCCGAAATCGTGCAGCGTTGCCGTCGCCGATCGGCGGTGCTGGTGACGATGTCCATATGACTTCCACTGGCCCCCTGCCTGCGGATGCGCAGTCACGGACGTCTGCTCCGGTACCGACGGTCGGGCTGACTCCGACACCTGCTCGGGCATCGACGACTGGGCAGACTCCGACACCTGCTCCGGCATCGACCACTGGGCAGACTCCGACACCTGCTCCGGCATCGACGGTTGGGCAGTCTCCGACGCCTGCTCGGGCATCGACGACTGGGCAGACTCCGACACCTGCTCGGGCATCGACGGTTGGGCAGTCTCCCGCGGCTCCCCTGGCACGCAGGGTTACCCGCACATCAGCGGTATTGGCGGTCGTTCCGGCGCGAAATGAGGGCAAGACCATCGCGCAGGTCATCCGCCACATCAACCGCGCGGGTGTGCGGGAAGTGTGTGTGGTGGAGAAC
This sequence comes from Paenalicyclobacillus ferrooxydans, assembly GCF_001399675.1. Lineage (GTDB taxonomy): Bacteria > Bacillota > Bacilli > Alicyclobacillales > Alicyclobacillaceae > Alicyclobacillus_B > Alicyclobacillus_B ferrooxydans. The sequence goes on along the minus strand of NZ_LJCO01000047.1, from coordinate 39,784 downwards.
GGATCGAGCGATGGCACTGCTCGGTACGCGACAAACTCCGGGGCAAATGTGCTTCACTTTGACCACGCCCTTGGACACGACGTTCCGCGAGCGATAGGCGCGTTAAAGCAGGCTGAGCAGCAGGTTTCCCCAACACTTTTTGTGGATGCTGATTTTCCGGTAGCTGCACAAAACCTTCGCCCGTTTGTTCGCGCTGTGACAAGCCGAGGAGTTGACGTTGCACTGAATAATCTCTCCCAAGGCGTAAGGCCTTTGGCGCAGTCGGATCCGGTAAGCACCATGAAACGCTTCCTCAATCTGATGGTCGGTCGACCTGATTTGAAGATTAGTTCGCCGACCGCCATCCCGCATGCCCTCAGCGAGCGAGCGCTTCAGTGCCTCGCACCGGTCGATCTGGCAGTACCGCCCCGGATGACGGTTCAGGCGGTCTTACAAGGATTGAATATAGCCGCTGTCCACTATGTGGATGTGGTCCGTCCCAATCGCCGAAGGAAGATCAACCACAGACGTCCCGGACGTGGATCGGGGATGACTTTAACCGTTCCGCTCACACGTCTCATCATCGGGGATCACCTGGAGGCGATGGCTCTGTGGCTAAACGCAAAAGGCCCAAGAGGGGGATACAGGCAACCGAGGCGCATGGATTTGCTGGCAAAGGCACTCAAGGAGTACAAGCGAGATCGCATGAATAGCAGTGTAACTGCACCTTGACTGGCAGCATGGCTGGGTCGGTAACAGGCGGGTACCTTGACTCGCAGCATGGGGCTGGGTAGTAACAGGCGGTACCTTGACTCGCAGCATGGGGCTGGGTGGTAACAGGCGGATACCTTGACTCGCAGCATGGGGCTGGGTGGTAACAGGCGGATACCTTGAGTGGCGGTGTGGCTGGGTCAGTAATAGGCAGGCACTTGGCTCGACAACATGGTCCTAATCTTACGCGGTTGACCAGCCGCAGACGTCTGACGTCAGTACTGCACAACTGTTCGGACACGGTCGCATATGCTGTGCTGAATCGGTTATGAGTCCATATCAGTTGGGTTATCCAGGGACTCACGAAAAGGAGATAGCAAGGTGCGCATTGCCATCGTAGCACCAGAGGAACTCCCTATCCCCCCTGTGCGGGGCGGATCGGTCCAAATATACCTTCATGCGTTGATCAAAAAGTTGGCAGGACGTCCGGGGTTGCAGGTGACGTTACTGAGTCCTGGAACGGATCGTGCGAAGATAAAGATGAATGGCTTGACACACGAGGTCCACAGCCGGCGACTGCGGGGAATGGGGTACGAAGCGTGGGTCGTCAGGCGGATCGCTGAGTTGTCCCCGGATGTGATTCAAATAGAAAACCGCCCCAAGTTGGCACATCGGATTCTGAACCTGAAAAGCACCGGATCGGGCTTGAGACACGCAAAGGTGGTCCTGAATCTCCACTCCACAACCTTTGTTGGACCGATGAATGCGTCTCGAAACACCATCGTGTCGACGCTGAAGGGGGTAGATGCTGTTGTTTTGAACAGCAGGTACCTTAAGCGCACGGTAAAGACAAACTTTGGCTTGTTGCCTTCGGCGTGGAATGCGACCGTGATCTATCCAGGAGTTGAGCGGGGCCGGTTTTCCTCAATTAACCATAGTAGAACGTCCGGGGGCGAGGGGTCTGAAGGAGCGGGACCGGGTGGTGCTGGATCAGGCGGAACTGGATCGGCTGATGCGGGAGTGACCGGTGCTGGCCCAGGCGTGCACAAACCGATGCGGCTCATCTTTGTTGGCAGAGTGATCCAGCTAAAGGGGGTACTGGTACTCGTCGCAGCGATTCGCCAGTTGACCCGTCAAGGCATTCCAGTACGGTTGACGATCGTCGGCCGCACACCGCCGTGGGAACGCGGCTATGGAGCCAAGGTCAGAAGTGCCATCAAGGGGTTACCGATAGAGTGGCATGGATTTGTATCTCCTCGCCGGCTGCCAAGCCTCCTCAAAGAACACGATGTTCTCGTTCTCCCCTCCCAACGGCGCGAAGCGTTTGGGCTAGTCAACCTCGAGGCGATGGCAGCAGGCTTGCCGGTCATCGCAAGCCGTGTAGGTGGGATACCGGAGGTTGTGACGGAAAAGTCTGGTGTACTCGTCGACAAATACGCATCTGCGGCTGCGTTTGCCGAAGCAATTTCGAGGCTATCGAACAACCCCCGCCTATACAGCACGCTGTGCGACGGTGCGCTGCAGCAGTCTCGCGCATTTACATGGACCAAGACTGCGGATGCCTTCGAGAGTCTCTATCGCAAGCTGAGCAAGTAACAGGGGCGCTGATTGCGTGAGGAGCGGCACAGGTGGTATCGCCAGGCGATTGCCGCCTAATTTAACGGAACTCAGTTCCGCTGTGGGCGCCGCCAGGCGATGGTCGCCTAATTTAACGGAACTCAGTTCCGCTGCGGGCGCCGCCAGGCGATGGTCGCCTAATTTAACGGAACTCAGTTCCGCTGTGGGCGCCGCCAGGCGATGGTCGCCTAATTTAACGGAACTCAGTTCCGCTGTGGGCGCCGCCAGGCGATTGCCGCCTAATTTAACGGAACTCAGTTCCGCTGTGGACGCCCCAGGGCGATGGTCGCCTAATTTAACGGAACTCAGTTCCGCTGTGGACGCCCCAGGTCGATGGTCGCCTAATTTAACGGAACTCAGTTCCGCTGCGGGCGCCGCCAGGCGATGGTCGCCTAATTTAACGGAACTCAGTTCCGCTGTGGACGCCCCCGGGCGATGGTCGCCTAATTTAACGGAACTCAGTTCCGCTGTGGGCGCCCCCGGGCGATGGTCGCCTAATTTAACGGAACTCAGTTCCGCTGTGGACGCCCCAGGGCGATGGTCGCCTAATTTAACGGAACTCAGTTCCGCTGTGGACGCCCCAGGTCGATGGTCGCCAAATTTAACGGAACTCAGTTCCGCTGTGGGCCACGACGACCGCAAGGCCGCCAGTCTAAGGCTCAATGAACTCTCAAATTGGAAATCGGGGAGCCTAGGCTCCCCGATACCGAATTAAATCTTGTCTCAAGCACCTGGCCCTGGCCCGCATAGCAGGCCATCAAGCTCACCAAGCCGACGCGGCCCACCGGAGCCGGACAAGCTCACCAAGCCCACCAAGCCCACCAAGCCCACCAAGCCCACCAAGCCCACCAAGCCGGACCGGCAGCGGCAGGCCCCCAAGCCTCCGCCCGGCAAGCCCTCCGCCCCAAAAGCGCCAGCCCGCAACAATCACCTCAGCCTAAATCGGATCCTCGTCGGCCTATACCGCCTCAGCCCTTATCCCCCTGCGGCGCAAAGTCGTTCAAGGTCGAGCGGCGAAACGGGAACCTGTCCGTGATCCGGGCATATTCATCTCCGGCCATGCGGCCAACGGCCTGCAGCGCATCCGGATCGATCTTCCCATCTCGATACACAGACGGTGCGATATGCATCTTGATGACGTGGCCAAGCACAAGCGATCCCGCCCCGGCCTCCTCACCAAACTCCACCACCTGAACAAGCTTGCACTCCATTTGAATGGGGCTTTCCATCACGCGCGGTGGACTCACTAAATCACTTGGAACCGGCGTCAATCCTGCAACTTCAAACTCATCAACTTCCGGCCCAAACTCAGGGTTTGTCCGACTCATCGGCGCAACGAGCGCCTCACTAACGACGTTCACCACAAACTCGCCAGTTTCCTCAATGTTTCGGAGTGTATCCTTCTTTTCCCCTGTAGCCCCTCTGCGCATGGGTGCGAACGCCACAATAAACGGTTTGGGGCAGACTCCGTTGAAAAAGCTGAATGCCGCTAAATTGTTAACTCCATCTGCACTCCTTGTTGAAACGAAGGCAATCGGTCTTGGCACGATCGATCCGATAAGCAACTTGTAATTATCCTGCCAAGGCATTTCATCCGGCAATATCTCAACGAGCGGTGCATGATCTTCATGGTCTGGTTTCACTGGTCTATCCACCCCTTTTCCGGTTTATCCTACCACGCGCATGGTACGAACATAAACATGTGGAGGCCGATCCGCTCGGCAGCCTCGTGCTCCCCCTACACACGCACGCGCCACCCTGGCCCCCACACTCTCTCTTTGTCTTCTATTTAAATTAACCCCAAACCACACTTTGCAACTCGAAATCTCTCAGTATTTGCGCTCCTGCCATGAGAACATGTAGCCCTCATCCTCTACCGTGAGAGCTGGATGCAGCACTTGCAGCGGACGGAATGTGTCCATCATGACCGCGAGTTCCTCGGTTCCCGGCTTGCCAATGCTGGCCTCTGCCGTACCCGGATGCGGGCCGTGCGGGATACCGCTTGGATGAAGCGTGATAGAGCCGATCTCGATTCCCTTGCGACTCATAAAGTTACCCCGGACGTAGTACAACACCTCATCGCTGTCGATATTGCTGTGGTTGTACGGTGCCGGGATCGACTCCGGATGGTAGTCGAACAAGCGCGGCACAAACGAGCAGACCACAAACCCTTCCCCAGCAAACGTCTGGTGCACCGGAGGCGGCTGGTGGATTCGGCCCGTGATTGGCTCGAAGTCCTCAATGTTCAGCGCATACGGATACACGTATCCGTCCCAGCCGATGACGTCAAACGGGTGATGCTCCAGCGTTAGTGTCGTCATGCCGCCCCTCGCCTTGATGCGGACCGGGTATCCCGTTTGGGACACGCCACCGTCATTGGTGCTGCCTCCCGCGCTGGTAGAGGCCGCGCCTGCTGACGCCACACCTGCAGAGGCCACACCCGCAGATGCCACACCCGCAGTTGATCCTGCCAGGGTTCCGCCTGGTCCCCCCACTGGATCGACATACTCTGGAACGCGGATATCTCGTTCGCAAAACGGTGCATGCTCAAGCAACTGGCCGTACTCGTTGCGATAGCGTCGCGGGATCTCGATGGGACTCACCGACTCAATCAGCAGATAGCGCGTAGGCTCGGCGATCGCCATCTGGTACATCGTCCCTGCTGGGATAACCAGGTAGTCGCCGGGGCGATAAGCGAGATCGCCAAACATAGAATGCAGAATTCCCGTCCCCTCGTGGATAAACAGCAGTTCGTCGCATTCCGCGTTCTTGTAAATGTCCTGCATCGACTGTGTCGCTGTACAGACCGCCATCTGTACATCCGCGTTGCCAAGCAGGTACTGCCTCGCGTCAATCGGGTGGCCGCTCTCGGTCAGGCCGAACGTCCGAAAGTGACGGTGACGAAGCGGCCCCTGGGGCTCTACCTCGTGACGTACTGCAGAGTACTCACCCACCTGCTGCACTGCGGTTGGCGCATAGACGTGATAGAGGATGGACTCGACACCGGAGAATCCCTTGGTGCCGAACACCTCTTCCTTGTAGAGCTCACCGTCTGGGCGGCGGAACTGTGTGTGACGTTTATGCGGGATGCTCCCGCGGGCAACGTAAAACGGCATCATCTGCCCCCCTTATCCAACCCTATACTCGATGACGAATAGCCCGCTGCGAAGGTGCCTTACAGATTGCCGCGCAGCGCCTGCTCCTTCTCAATCGCCTCAAACAAGGCCTTGAAGTTGCCGTTGCCAAAGCCGCGGCTGCCCTTGCGCTGGATGACTTCAATAAACACCGTCGGGCGGTCCATCAGCGGCCGCGTGAAGATCTGCAGCAGGTAGCCCTCTTCGTCTCTATCGACGAGGACGTTCAACTCTTGCAGCTTTTTCGTATCTTCGTCGATCTCGCCGATCCGATCCCAGAGCTCATCGTAGTATGAGTCGGGTGCACTCAGGAACTCGACGCCTGCAGCCTTCATCTCGGAAACCGTCCGGATGATGTTGTTGGTCTTGAGTGCAATGTGTTGCACGCCCGGTCCACCGTAGAATTCGAGATACTCCTGAATCTGCGACTTCTTTTTGCCGACCGCGGGTTCGTTAATCGGGAACTTGATTTTGCCGCCGCCGTTCTGCATGACTTTGGACATCAAGGCTGAGTACTCGGTACTGATGTCGTCGTCGGAGAAGTGAACGAACTGCTCAAACCCGAGCGCCTTCTCGTAGTAGTTGACCCAGTACTCCATCTTGCCGAGTTCGACGTTACCGACCGTGTGATCGACAGCGAGCAGCCCTTTGGATTCGCCGCCAAACACGTTGTTCTCTTTTCTGTATCCCGGCAAAAATGCACCCTTGTACTGACCGCGTTCGATAAACGCATGCACTGTATCGCCGTACGTTCCAACCACTGACTTCTTGACGATCCCGTTCTGATCTTCGAGGACTGCCACGGGACTGACGGCAATCGCACCGTGATCGACAGCAGCCTGATACGATAACTCAGCATCATCGACCGTGAAAGCGATTTCTTTTACGCCATCACCATGAAGCTTGACGAACTCTGCGATCGGGTGATCCGCGGATAACGCCCCGGTCACAACGAGTCGAATGTCTCCTTGTTCCAACACATAGGAAACCCTGTCGCGCACACCTGTCTCCATGCCTGCATAGGCGGTAACCTGGAACCCGCAGCCTTTGGACAAGAAGTACGCAAACTGTTTCGCATTGCCGACATAGAATTCCGTGTAATCAATGCCGAGCAGCGGTAGATGATCTGTCATGTGGTGATCCTCCCTCAAATTTCCATTGACTGACAAGATTCAAACGGGACTTACAAGATTAAAGCCGGACTGCAATGTTCAAGTGGGACTGCAAATAAGGCCCACAAGATTCAAACGGACTGTTTTCCTCCGTTCATTCCAATTTCAATATAATCAATTCTCAAAACACCCCGCAAGAATACCATGTACTGCGTTGCAGTGCTAAAGTACCGTTTATGATGCTAAGGGGGCGCCGATCATGGTGCGGCTCGTGGTGCGGCTCGTGGTGTGGCTCGTGGTCCCCCCGCATATCGCCTGCCTCTGTCGCAACAACGCTTACCCAGCGTCCCCCACGGCCCCTTGGCGGGTGACACCGTGGTCTGCCGCAACGTGATCGCCAACGCCATCCCCTTTGTTCGGAAGCGGAAACAGCTCACTCAAGCGGATGCTGCGGCCGTGTTCGTTCTGGAATACCACATGTTCCCGCGTAAACTGCCGTGGACTCTCAAGCCCACAAGCTGCAGCAAGCGCAAACAGGCCTTGTCTGAGGTTGACGATGTAGTTCATCACACGCCACTGTTTCTCCTCGACCACTAACGACCCTTGATACCTGGGATCCGTTGTCGTGACACCTGTCGGACATTTTCCGGTGTGGCATTGCATCGCCATGATGCATCCGTTTGCCATCATGAAACCGCGAGCCGAGTTGACACAGTCCGCACCGATTCCAAGTGCTATGGCAACCTTATCTGCAGTAATGAGCTTACCGGACGCAAATACTTTGAACCTGTCGCGAACTCCGTAACGATGCGCCGCATCAATAAATGTGATGAGCGCCGGAATCAATGGCAGCCCCATCGTGTCGGCCATCGACTTGAAGGTCGCACCGGATCCGCCTTCACTTCCGTCAATCGTGAAAAAGTCTGGGTAGACATCCATGCGGAGCATGGTGTCAAAAAGTTGACCCAACCGTTCGGAGTCTCCGACGACAATCTTGATGCCAACTGGTTTACCGCCTTCGGTTTGCAACTGTTTGACAAATCTCAGTGTGTCTTCAGCCGTTTTCAAGAACGGAAAGCGGTTTGGAGAATTCACGGTTACGCCAATCGGCACCTTCCGAATCGCCGCAACTTTTGCAGTGACTTTTGAACCCTCGAGATGACCACCCCGGATTTTTGCACCTTGCGCAAACTTCAGCTCAAACGCCTTGATGTTCGGCTCGGCTGCTTTTGTCTTGAACTCATCCATCGAGAAGTGACCTTGGTCATCCCGATAGCCAAACAGTCCGGGCCCAATCTGTGCAACGACGTCCACCCCAGTCGCCAGGTGCTCCGGGGCAACGCCGCCTTCACCGGTGTTGATCCACGATCCGCCGGCTCTCGCAGCACCTTTGCCCGTCGATAGAATATAGTGCTCGCCGACCGCACCATAGGAGGTCGCAGAGGCGCCGAACATTCCCTGGAGATGCCACGGCTGTTTACGCTCGGGTCCAACAACAATCACATCCTCATCCCGGTAAAGCCATCTCGGTATCTCTGTTCGGGTTAAGTGCTCATGGCGGGTGAACAGACCTTCCTTGTCGATCTCGTAGTGTCTCGCTTCCACCTTTTCCGCATTGTCGACTTTAAGCTCCTCCACGAGGCGCGGGAACAGGTCGTTTGAAATGTAGTATCCAGGTTGGGTAAAATCGCGCTTTGAACCGAAACTCACGAGGTCGGTCTGATATTTCGCGGAAAACGTCACACCGAGGAATTCATTGCGAGAGAACGGTTGGCCAAGGGTATCACCATCAAACCAGTACTGACGAAACTCCGGGCCCATCTTCTCCAGAAAGTAACGAAACCACCCAAGGTACGGATGCGCTCGGATGACCGAGTGTTGGGGCTTTTTTGAGAGGATGTATAGATAGAAAAGTCCAAACACAGGAGCGAAAACAATGACAAGCAGTAGTACCAAAAGTACAATCTCCATGAGTCTCACGGCTCCCTTCTGAATCTTCTCTGTTCAGTATACTCCAAAAACGAACGCAGAAAGGCCGTTACCCTTCGGTAACGGCCGCCAATTTGTCCCCATATAATTGCTCGCTGCGCTTCAAAACGCTTCAAAACGCTTCAAAACGCTTCAAAACGCTCCAAAACGCTCCAAAACGCTCCAAAACTCCTCAAAACGCCTCAAGTCGAAGTCGTCTCACAACGCCTAAAATCGTCTCAAGACGCATCGAAGCAACAAATCAGAGCAGTACATGAATTAGTGCAAAATACCTCGTAATACAAACCCAACGTTTGCCGGTCGTTCGGCCAATCGGCGCATAAAGTAGCCATACCAGTCGGTCCCATACGGTACATACACGCGAATCGGATATCCCTGTTGAACAAGTTGCTGTTGCAGGTCTGTGCGGATGCCATAGAGCATCTGGAACTCATATTTGTCGGCCGGGATCTGATGTGCGGCGATAAAAGTCTTGGCATGATCAATGATTTTCTCGTCATGCGTTGCAATCATGGTATAGCCCTTGCTCAGCAACTGAGCCTCCATGATCTTAACGTAGTTTGCATCCACATCCTGTTTTTCAGGAAAGGCCACTTCTGACGGCTCTTTATAGGCACCTTTCACAATGCGCAGTGAAACGCCTTCATCACTCAGACCAAGCACATCGTCAAGGCTTCGATACAAATAGGCCTGAATTACGGTTGAAACGTTTCCATACTCTTGACGGAGCTGATTAAAGATATCCAGCGTCTGCTGGCACCGTGGGAAGTCCTCCATATCAATATTGACCCACAGCCCGTACTCTTTCGCCTGACTGACAATGCGGCGCATGTTTGCCATGCATACATCGAGACCGATATCCATTCCAAGCTGCGTCATTTTAACAGACAAGGTTGCCTCGGCACCAGCATGGTGGATTGCCCGCAATGCGTCAATGCAATCGTCAGCCAACTGATTCGCTTCGGCAGCATCCGACACAAATTCACCAAGGTGATCAAGCGTCACACGAAGACCTTGACGATTCAGCTGCTTGACTCTGTCAATAGCATTCTCAATCGTTTCTCCTGCAACAAAACGCTGAGCTCCTAGACGCAAACCGTACCGTTTCGCCCAGCGGTTTGCTGACTGGCTTTTCGCCATTGACAAGAGCACGGAACGCATAAACTGTTCCATAAAAATCCTCCCAGAAAAATCCCATAGTGACAACGTTCGTAGCTGATCCGCAATCCATTATACACGCATTTCGTTGAAACGAAACAAAGTGTAATTTTTGTCATTACAAGATGTAGCGAAGGACATGGACACCGTGCGTTCCCGCCTGGAACCCGATCACAAACCCAAGCAACCCCAAGAAGGCAATCCAAAATAGGACTGCTAGAATGGTAAATAACCAGCGAACTGCCTTTGTGCGCAACCAAGTACATAAGACTGCGATGATTAGAATGACAACCAGTAACGGGACGAGCAACTGTTCTCTCTCCTTACTTGTCGCGACTGCTCGGGAGCAACCTGTCTGTAGCTACTTTCGCTTCCCGGACCCACGTCGACGGATCGTCCGGATGATACTGCTCGAGAAATGCGATGACCTCTTTGGTGATGGCGGTCGGTGTAGATGCGCCGGCGGTCACTGCGACCGTCTCCACGCCATTTAGCCACTCCTGATCGATTTCAGTTACATCGGCAATCCGGTGCGCCGGCGTCTTTGCAACTTCAATGGAAACTTGCGCCAACCGGTTCGAATTGTTGCTCCGCGGATCGCCCACGACCAGACAGAGATCTGCATCCTTCGCTTGCTCAGCAACCGCCTGCTGGCGGGTCTGTGTGGCCATACAGATCTCGTTGTACACGAGAGCCTGAGGGTATTTTTCCTTGACCTTTGCCATTAAATCCGCTGTATCCCACTGACTCATCGTTGTCTGGTTGGTGACTGCAATTTTGTCGTTGTGAATGTCCAAAGCCTCCACGTCATCCTCGTTTTCAACGAGAAAAACATGGTCAGGAGCCACGCCGACAGCCCCTTCCGGCTCTGGATGCCCCTTTCGGCCGATGTAGACGATGTCGTAGCCTGAAGCGACATGCTCTCTGATCAGATCGTGCGTCTTGGTCACGTCCGGGCACGTCGCATCAATCACATGCAGTCCCCGTTCCCGAGCGCGCCGCTTTACTTCAGGGGACACGCCGTGGGCTGTGAAGATTACCGTTCCTTCGGTGATTTTCTCCAGCAACGAAAGTCTGTCGGCACCGTCAAGCGTGATCACGCCTGCACTTTCAAACGCGTCGACGACATGACGATTGTGAACAATCATTCCAAGAATATATATCGGGCGAGGCAGGTTTGGATCGTCTGCTGCCTGCTTCGCCAAGACCATCGCATCCACCACGCCGTAACAGTAGCCTCGCGGCGAAATTCGAATTACCTTCACGAAAACCACTCCTTGTCAAGTTACGCCTCGTCCGGACGCCACTCGTGAAGTAACCGTTGCTTTAATTCCCACAGTGCCTTCGACAGGTCGACATGATAAATATGCGGTTGAATCGGTCGCAGGATTTCTTTTGAAAACAAGGCCAATCCGCTTTCCACATGCCTTCTGATGTCCTTCAGGTTCGGCAGCTCATAAACGAGCTTCCCTTCAAGATACACCGGGACTAATAATTCCTCTACTTCGTAATTGCGAATTACCTTACGTTTATATGTGTGCACCGGATCGAACAGCTCAAGGGGCTTTGAGATATCAAAGGTCTCATGGTCAAGTGCAATCAAATCCGCTGAGGCATGTCCGTTCACTGTGAATCGTAACACCTTTTTCTTACCTGGGTTTGTGACTTTGTTCGCATTCTCGGAAACTTTGATGCTCGGTGTCATCTGTCCATCCCGCTCTTGGGCGACAAGTTTATAGACACCGCCAAGCGCAGGGGTATCGTAGCTTGTAATCAGCTTGGTGCCGACCCCCCAGGATGTGATGGCCGCTCCCTGAATGATCAAGTCGCGGATGGTCCATTCATCGAGATCGGACGATGCGACAATTCCGACGTAAGTGAGTCCTGCGTCATCGAGGACGCGGCGAACATGTTTGGACAAATATGCGAGGTCACCGCTGTCGATACGGACCCCAAGCAGTTTCCGCCCTTGTGCTTCCATCTCTTTCGCCACGGTGATGGCGTTTTGGATGCCGCTTTTGAGCACATCGTAGGTATCAATCAGCAGCACTGTTGCATCCGGAAACGTGTCCGCATAGGCTCGAAACGCATCCAACTCAGATGGGAAACTTTGTATCCAGCTGTGTCCCATGGTTCCCATGACCGGAATGTCGAAACACTGGCCAGCCTGAACGTTACTCGTTCCTTGGCAGCCGCCGATGAACGCCGCACGGGCGCCAAATACCGATGCGTCTATGTTTTGCGCACGACGAAGACCCATTTCAATGACAGGGCCGACTTTCCCGGGAGCCGTTGCTGCGGCATCGACGATCCGCTGAGCCTTCGTCGCGATCAGGCTCTGATGGTTGATGAACGCGAGCATCGCAGACTCAAGGAGTTGGACCTCGCAAATTGGCCCTTCTACCCGGACGAGCGGTTCATTCGGGAACACGATGGTTCCTTCTGGCACGGCATACACATCGCCTGAAAATCGAAAGTCTCGCAGCATATCGAGAAATTCTTCGGAAAACAAGCCAAGGCCGCGCAAATAGGTTAATTCCTCTTCGCCAAAGCTCAGATGATGTAAATACCAAACAACCTGTTCCAATCCGGCAGCAACCACGTAGCCGTTCCCGGAAGGGTTGTTCCGGTAGAATACATCGAAGACCACCCTTTGGTGATGCCGGTTGGCCCGGAAATACCCGTACATCATCGTGAGTTGGTACAGATCGGTGACAAGTGACACCCTTCTGTCCCGATACACAGGCAAGCTGCTGATCTCTTCAACCCGCTTTAATGCACGTTCCTGTACTTCGAGGTTTACCCCAGCTTGTTCTTGACCCATCATTTCTCATCTGCCTTTGTCGTGTTCTGATTTAGCCTAAGACGTCTTTATTTAGATTTGTCTTCTGCGGATTCGATTCATTCGACTGATTCAGGTTGATATGGAGTTGCCAATGTGTTTCGGATATCTTCTGCCAACACCGCCTGCCCACAGGCAACCACGTTACGCACAGCGAGTTCGTACGCAGACCCGTCGATGGCTGTGATTACGCCGCCAGCCTCCTCTACAAGAAGCGCTCCAGCGGCAATGTCCCAGGCATTCAGGTCGTATTCCCAGAACCCTTCAATCCTTCCTGCCGCAACGTACGCCAGATGCAGTGCTGCGGCACCGAATCCCCGCAGGCTCTTTGCCCGGCGCACAATCGCCATGCCATTCACCAGTGAGGCTTCCCGATGGTCTGCGCGTGTTGGAAATCCGCTCGCAATGACTGATCTTCGTAACTCGCCGATGGATGATGCCGACATCCGCTCGCCCGGTAATGCTGTCAGTTTGGAAGGCGTCAGCGTGGAAGGGGTCAGCGTAGGAACGGTCGGGGTTAGGGAGCGTTCGGTCGAGGTGCTGCCCGCAACAGTCCCTTCGCTGGTGATTTGGGCAGTCCCTTCGGCGGCAGTTGAGGCAGCCCCTTCGATGGCAGTCCCCTCGGCGGCAGTTGAGGCAGCCCCGGCCACGTGCTGTGACACCCTGTGCCCTGTCGCATCAGATGTGAATACATTCAAAACCTCTTCGCCGCGCACTCTCCAAGCACCGTGTCCGCGTACGGCGTAAAAGAGCTCGTCACGGTACGGATCGTACACAGCCCCAAGCTTGAGTTCACCCTGAGCAGCATACGCCAAGGACACGACAGACAATGGAATTTTTGAGACGAAGTTGGTAGTTCCGTCGATCGGATCGATAATCCATAAATGGGCTGCATCCGAGACCGCTTCCAGTGCGGACTTTGCAGCCTTTGCCCCCGGGGCCGTCCCTTCTTCGCCAAGCACCACGTCGTCAGGTGCCATGCGGCGAATGTGCCCCCGAATGATCTCCTCAGCAGCCTTATCGACCTCAGTGACAACATCGGCTGCTGACGTTTTCTGCGTCACTTGTTTATCGCTTCCCACGCGCGCAGCAAAGTAGCGCCCCGCCTTGATGGACGCCTGAATCAATATGGACAACCGATGTATATCGATAACTCCTTCCTGCACGGGATGTCCTCATCTCCTTTATATCGATGATGCCGTAAGGCACCTTTTGATTTTGGCTCCAGGTGTCAGGTCGACACACGAGCAACAATTACAGGCATGTTGGCGTAGCCTTCCACTTCATCCTGCACTCCATTAGCTGACTTAAGTGGCTGACACCGACTTAAACGCGCCCGACGGCACCATATAGGTTGGGCTAAGTCGCTGGGACCGACGGACCCACTTAACAACGACCTACAGCCCGCCAGCCCAGACGCCGATCAAAAGCAGTACAAGAACCCCGATGTAACCCGTGAGTTGCTGCGCCGGTCTGCGGGAATCCTTTGTAAAGATGTGAGCAACGGCCACCGCTGCAAGCATAAACAACGGATGTAACAGCCATATCCCACCACGATGATTCAGCAGAAGCGTGATGATCCCAAGCAGCACCTGCAGGTCCAGTAGCCCAGTCAAGATCTGGTAGAAACTTTTGCGCGAGGTCCATCCTTTTGAGAGTCGAATGCCATTCCAAATCAGTAACAAGGCTGCCACAGCCAGGGTAATAAAACCTAAGATCGCGTGCACGGCTATCAATTGATTGCGCCCCTTTCAAGCAGATTCTACTTCAAACATTTCCACATCATCTTACCGGAAGCGGTAGTAGAATGCTATGCCAAGCCTATACCCAACCGTTTGACGCACCCGCGCACCCCACGTGACGGCCTTGGAATCATGATATGGGATGGAAATTGGTATACTTTTGGAAGGGAGATCCATGTGACTCAAGGTTGCACCTTAACGAAGTTCCCACACGGTATCACATTGCCCCCTAGGTAAGGAGTGTTGTTTGATGACAAGCTCACGATCCGTTCACGACTCCCTCGGCGAACTCTCGATTCCATCCGAGGCGTATTACGGAGCCCAAACAGCCCGTGCAATTGAAAACTTTCCTATCAGCGGTCTACGGTTACAACGCCCCTTCATCCGGGCTCAGGCGATTATCAAGTGGGCCGCTGCCAAAGCACACCAAGAACTCGGCGTCCTCGATCACGACAAGGCCACGGCAATTTGCGATGCGGCACAAGAAGTCATCGACGGAAAATTTGACAGTTGGTTCCAAGTCGATGTCTATCAGGCAGGCGCCGGGACGTCCCAAAACATGAACGTCAACGAGGTGATTGCCTCACGGGCAGCTGAGTTACTTGGCAAATCGCGCGGGGACTACTCTGTCGTGCATCCAAATGACCATGTGAATATGTCGCAGTCCACCAATGACACGATCCACGTGGCCATGCAAATCGCTGGGATGGAGCTCCTGGTGCATGAACTTTACCCTGCCCTGGACAATCTCATCGCCGATCTCGATGACAAGACTCGCGAATTCGCGGAGGTGGTGAAATCCGGACGGACGCACCTGCAAGACGCTGTTCCACTTCGACTCGGGGATGAATTTAGCGCTTACGCAGATAACCTTCGTCGGCATAAGCAGTGGTTGGATGAGGCAGGACAGTCGCTGTTCGAGATCGGGCTTGGGGGAAACGCAGTAGGGACCGGGATTAACACCCCGGAAGGATTCGCAGAGGTCAGCGTTAGCTACGTCCGACAGTTTACCGGCCTACCCTTTCAAATCGCACGCAATCCGTTTACCTTCAATCAAAACCCGGATGAGGTTGTCTTCGTGAGCGGGGTGTTGCGGAGCCTCGCGCTGGCGTTGCAGCGGATCGCCAATGATTTTCGGCTGTTATCATCAGGCCCACGGACGGGGCTGGCGGAGATTCAACTTCCTGCTGTGCAGCCTGGCTCATCCATCATGCCCGGGAAAATCAACCCCGTGATGGCCGAGATGTTGAACATGATCGCGTTCCAGGTCCAAGGATGCGATACGACTGTCGCGCACGCAGGAGGAGCCGGACAACTTGAACTCAACGTCATGATGCCCGTGATGGCGGCGAATTTTTTGCATGAAATCCACATCCTTGCGACGGGGATGAATGCCTTCTCCACGCGCTGCGTAAAAGGGATCACGGCGGACACTGCCCGCTGCGAACGATACGCGGATCTGTCGCTGTCACTAGCCACAGCGCTCAACACCGAGGTCGGTTATGAAACTGCCGCAAAAGTAGTCAAGCAGGCACTGGCGAGCAATATTTCGTTGCGAGAATCGGGGGAAGCACTAGGGGTGGATGCAAAGGCGTTAAATCAGGCGCTGGATACAAAATCGTTGTCCCAGGTGGTCAAGCGTACGAAAGCGTAAGGGCGCAGACAGTTCCTGATACGCACCAAAGGACAGCCCCCAAAAGTACCATTGACAGGTCTTTGAAATGATTGAATTTGCTGCTTGCAACAGTGGCTTTTATCGTCGTGGATATCTGGTTTGGACCTGGGGATTCAAGATTCATGTTTGACTCAACGTACTCCACAGCCTCACCTCGCCTGAACGGTATACTTACTTTTAGCATAGAAGACTGTGATCGACTATCGCCAAGTTGCGGGGTTCTTCGCTCCTGCTGCGCTGATAAAAATAAGAGGGAGAATTCGATGGCGAATTCTCCCCCCATTTTGCCTTCGTCTGGAACAGGAGACGCCTACATGCCGTCGACGCTGCAGAGGGCCTGATTCAAATCATTCCAGATATCATCCACATCCTCGAGGCCGGTCGACAGTCGAATGAGTCCATCGTCGATCCCCATCGCCTGCCGCACTTCGGGCGGAACAACCGTGTGAGTCATGCTCGCCGGGTGCTCAACCAGCGTATGTGTCTCGCCAAGGGACACTGCCCGTTCGCAAAGCTCAAGACGGTTCATCATATTCATTCCCGCAGACAACCCGCCTTTCACAATGAAGCCAATCACGCCGCCCCCGCCGGACATCTGGCGCAGATAGAGGTCTCTTTGTTTATAGCCTGCAAGTCCTGGATAATACACAGACTCCACAACAGGATGACGTGCAAGTCTTGAAGCAATCTCAAGTGCGTTTTCCACATGCCGATCCATTCTGAGGGAGAGTGTCTTCATCCCCCGCAACACCAACCAAGCGTCAAATGGAGCGGCGATCCCGCCGATATCCTTTTGCGTGTGCATGTGGATTTCATCCATCAAGTCCTTCGGGCCCACCGCAAGTCCGAGAATCACATCCCCGTGACCGCCTAGGTACTTCGTTGCACTGTGAACGACGAAATCAGCACCTAATTCAATCGGGCGCTGAAGGACAGGCGTGGCAAACGTATTATCCACGACTAACTTAGCGCCGAACTCATGCGCCACACGAGCGCACGCTTCAAGATCGACGAGTTCCATCGTTGGATTCACTGGTGTCTCGACGTACACAACCTTGGTGTTTGGGCGTATCGCCTCCCGAACGGCGGCCTCGTCACCGAGATCGGCAAGGCTGAACGAAACATGAAACTTGCTCTGAAGCATCTCAAGTAAGCCAAAGGTGCAACCATAGAGGCCGCGTGAAGCAAGAATGTGATCACCAGACTCTACTAAGCCTATAAGTACTGCTGAGATGGCTGCCATACCGCTGCCAAAGGCAAGCCCCTCTTCAGCCCCTTCGAGGTCGGCAATAGCGGCTTCCAGCAACCGAGTCGTCGGATTTCCAAGCCGCGAATAGATGTAACCGCTTTCTTCTCCAGCAAAGCGAGCACGACCTTGCTCAGCCGTATCAAACGTAAACGTTGAGGTTTGGAAAATCGGTGGAGTCACGCTGCCAAACGGTCTGCTTCCTGGAACAGAATCGGGTTGATGAATCAAACGAGTGTCGAGTGACCGTGCCATTCTAAACGCCTCCCAGATCTCGTTATGCCTTTGACATGGTATGCGTGAAGCAATGCGGGGAGTACCTCGCTCCCCGCATTGACACTCACACAAGTTGAATCCCGGCTGACTAGCCTCAGCCCGTTATCCAGCGCAGCAATCTCGCCTGCTTCATTACTCCTTGAAGGAACGCCAATCCAGCTTTGAGTCATCGAGCAGTCTCTCAAACGATTCCTCATCTGCAGGCATCGGGTTGAACAACTCGGCAAACGATTCCGCCTCGTCGCTTTCAGTTCCGTCGTCATGCCGACGTTGACCCGTACGATGCTTCGCGGCCGAACCCGCAGCCGCCCTTGGTTTTACCTGCCCCTGCTTTGCACGGGCTTCCTTTTGCGCCGCTTCTTCTTCGAGTGAGGCCTTCATTTGCTTCAGCTTATCGGCCATATCACCCTTTAAAGCTTGAGCAAGGGTTGCTTGGGCGTCGGAATCTTTGTCCTTATCCTTCGCTCCCTGCTTACGGGCTTCAGCGCGTTGTCGGCGCTCGTCGTTGCCAAACCAATCTGCAGCAAAGTCTGGCTTGTCTCGCCCGTCTTCAACTGAGGCTGTGTGCTTTCTTTTTTTAGAACTCAACGCAATTCCCCCCTTTGGGGCTCTATTACTCTTCGCTTGGCAGGCGGTCGTTGATATAGTTGAAAATTGCCTGCAAACGTTCTTGGCGAAGTTTAGGCTTCCCATTTCTGGACAGTCCATGGCTGGCGTTTGGAATGCGGAACAATTCGACTTCCCCGCCGCGACGCTTGATGGCCGTGTAGAACTGTTCTGCCTGCTCGATAGGGCAACGCAGGTCGTTTTCCGAATGCAAAAGCAACAGCGGTGTCTTCACCTGTGGTGCGTAGGCAAGCGGGGACATCCTCCACAGCTTCTCTGGTTCAGTAAAGATGTCTCCGCCAAGTTGTGCTTCAACAAACAGCGGGCCGATATCACTGACCCCGTAGAACGAGAACCAGTTTGAAATCGAACGTTGGGAAACCGCTGCAAAGAACCTGTCTGTATGACCGACGATCCAGTTGGTCATGAATCCTCCGTAGCTGCCGCCTGTGACGCCAACGCGTTTGCCGTCGAGGAAATCAAACTGTGCCACAGCTGCATCGACGCTGTTCAACACGTCAGCCGCGTCGCCCTCACCGTAATGGTGACGAACCGCGTTCACAAATTCCTGGCCATACCCCATGCTTCCGCGCGGGTTCATAAACAGCACTGCGTAACCTTGGCTCGCAAACCATTGCATCTCGTGGAAAAATCCATATCCATACTGGAGTTGCGGGCCGCCGTGAATGTCGAGAATCACAGGGTATTTGTGACCCTCTTCGTAGTTGAAAGGCTTCATGACCCAACCTTCGACAACCCAGTCATCCTGTGAGCGGAACTCAAAGCGCTCTGGCTGGATGGTCTCCACTTCTTCAAACAGTGCGTCGCACGCATTGTCGAGGCGTGTCTCGCTTGCCGGAAAGAAAGCTACCGGTTTGCTGCCCATCGACTCGGTGACGGCACGGAAATGGCGCGCCTGTGCCTCGCCTTCAACAGGGTGAACGGTTGCGACCTTGCCGGGATGCGTCTGTGTGGCGTAAGCAATGGTAACGGTCGCCGGATCGGCAAAGTCAAAACCATAAACCTGCCGATCACCGCCGATGAGCACCTTTGCCTCACTGCCGTTTCCGCCTGCGCTGAAACGAACCAGTTCAGTCCGGCCATCACGGGATGAGAGTGCGTAGAGATGCTTTCCATCTGCACTCCATTTTGGACCGGCCCCACGCACGTCAGGATGGGTGTCGCTCAGGACAGCGTCCATGATAGTGTCCGGGAATTCTGAGGTCAAGTTTACACCTGCGCCGCCTGTTGCAGGAATCGTGTAAATGTCAGTATGGGTTGCAGATTCAAACTCGTTCTTATTCCCATAAAATGCAATGGTTGATCCGTCCGGCGAGTACGATGGGTTGTAACCAATGGTATCATCGCAAAGCAGTTCGAGCTCTCCGCCTGTGATTGCCACGCGGTAGATGTCCGAGTGACGCTCTGGGTCAGTGTCTTTGTGATCGCGACGATTCGACGCAAATGCGACATACTTGCTGTCCGGGGACACAGCAGGGCCGCTGACACTGTGTGGACCGTCTGTCAGTTGTGTGAACTCCCCTGTCTCCACGTCGACGACAACCAACTGGCTTTCGCGGTGCTTGGACATGCCTGCGCCGTCCATCTTGTAGTACAAACGGTCGTAGCGTTTCGGCCCTTCGGCCCACTCTTTCTGGACCTTCTGGGTTGCTTCCTCGCAGTCCTTGGCTGACATGTCAGCTTCGAAGGCTTCGATGGTCCCGCCAATCGCGACCGCAGTCAAGCCCACCAGTTTCTGACCGTCTGGAGTCCATACCAAAGAGCTGATGCCATTCTTGAACCGGGTCAGTTGCCGTGCTTCACCGCCAGCTAATGGCAGGATGAAGGCCTGCGGCGTACCCCCGTTACGATTTGATAGGAATGCGAGAGATTGTCCATCAGGAGACCAAGTTGCACCGTAGTTTCGTGTCCCGGAAGAGGTCAATTGAGAACGCTTCCCACCAGCAACAGAAGAAATAAACAGTTGTGTCTCATATTCATCCGTTTTCCGGTTTACTGTTGTCTGTTCATATACGACCTGCTCGCCGTTCGGGGCCACCGAAGGGTTTCCTACCAACTCAAACCCATACAGATCATCAATCGATACACCGCGTTTTGCCAACGATAAAGCCCCCATTCTGTTGTCACTCGTTCTGTCTCACGCAGGGTTGATAGAGACAAGATAAGACACAAGACAATGATAGAAATGAATCTTCCGTGAAATGTGGTTTCTTTTGGATTCTAACTGAACCGAACAACCCCAGTCATCTGGTATGTTCAACCAACCACCATATGGGCTATGTAAGCTTACTCCTTGTCTGATCCGTTGCCTGAATCTTTGTCGGCCCCCGCATCTGCTTTAGCGCCTGTGCCTGCCTCAGCAAGCCAGCGTTGCAAATACGCCTTTTCTTCGGCAACAAGCTCCGGATGCTCATTCAAGTGATGACGCAATACCTGCTCCTGCCAGTCGTCGGATCCGGGAACTTCGGATGCATCACTCCACAGATCAGCAATCCGTCGGTCATAGATGATCTCCCATTCCTCTGCGCCAGAGCGAACGGTCTTTTGCGAGACCTGCATGTAGATCCCAGGTTCATCCTCGTGGAGAGCGTACATCATCATTTCATAATCATCCCATTGGTGGATCCAATCAAGCGGATCGTAGCGGTTCATAGATACCCTCACTTCACGGCAACATTATTCCCAGCGGACCACTCATGGTGCGGCCGCACACGGATAATATCAGTGTACAAGTACCGTCTTCCGGTTTCAAGCGAGCGCACTCTGGAGCAGCCTGATGTCATCCTATTCAACTCCGTATAGAGAACGGTTCTCGGACGAAACTAACGAACAACAAGCGAGCGACTCTACACTTTAGGCCGGCTGGAACAACTGTCGATAAGTAAGTAGGTTTCTTTAGATGCAGATTGGCCCGGTGTTTGCTAAAATAGGAACGGTCAGTGTTCATCGTCATTGGTCACGATGGCTGCGATGATGATCTCGCCAGACCTCCGTTTGACGTGTACGGAAATCATTCGATTTGTACTCAATTGACATCCGGGCAGGAACCGTGCCCGAGAAATGGCATCACATCTTTAACCGGTAAGGGGGGCGTTTACGTGAAGAAACTGATGTGGACTGTAATGGTTATTGCTTTGGTTGTAGTGGCGTTTGAGACGTTCCGCCGACAAGCACCGTTCCCGTCGTCGGCCAGCAGCTTATACCTGAGTGGCGCACTGCAGATGCTGTTCCCGGGTCTGTAAGCGACCTAAAGGACCTAAGAGACCTACATAGCCACCGACATTCGACTGTGAAGAAAAGGGCCTCGTCAGCGACGGAAAGTTCGTATCCTGCGCTGCGAGGCCCTCGTTCGTTTGTTTTGTAGATTCCCAAAGACGGCTTAGCGGTCAGCCAAGACGTTCTTAAATTCGGAAGTCAGCATCGGAACAACTTCAAACAGGTCCCCCACAATGCCGTAGTCCGCAACCTGGAAGATTGGGGCCTCAGGGTCCTTGTTGATGGCTACAATCACCTTGGAGCTCGACATACCAGCAAGGTGCTGAATCGCGCCAGAGATACCGCAGGCGATGTACAGATCTGGCGTAACAACCTTACCGGTCTGGCCAATCTGCAAAGAGTAGTCGCAGTAGCCCGCGTCACACGCACCACGGGATGCACCGACTGCAGCACCAAGAAGGTCTGCCAACTCCTTGAGGGGCTCAAACCCGGATGCATCCTTCACGCCGCGGCCACCGGAAACGATAACTTTCGCTTCTGTGAGGTCGACACCGGTGTTTGCCTTCTCAACAATCTCACGGACCATCGTTGCCAAGTCAGGTTGTTCAAAGCTGACAGCCAATTCCTTCACAGTTCCTGCTTTGCCAACGCCTGCTTCAGCGGGTGTGAGGTTGTTTGGACGAACGGTCACAATCGTTGTACCCTGCTTAATGCGAACTTTTGTAAACGCCTTACCCGCGTATATCGGACGCACGAAACGAAGGTCGTCTCCTTCGCCTTCGATGTCCACAATATCCGAAACTTGGCCTGCGCCAAGACGGGCAGCCATCACCGGACCAAAGTCACGGCCGACAGCAGAGTGTGCCATCAAAATGGCAGATGGCTCAAAGTCACGCACGGCCTCCATGAACGCCTTGCGGTATGCAGAAGGGTTGTAATGCTCAAGTTCCGCACTGTCAACCACATAAGAAACATCGACGCCGTAATTACCAAGTCCATCAGCCAAAGCCTTGATGTCCTTGCCAAGTATCACAACTCCGACCTCACCGCCATCAGCTATGCGGGTCGCAGCTCCAATCATCTCCAGGGTCACGTTGCGCAACTTTTGACGCCGCACATCGGCCAATACAAGCACCTTTTTTGACATCACGATTCCCTCCTATAGCTCGCACTCAACGAAGCAGTTTCGCTTACGCTCAGCCTACGACTTTTTCGACGTTTGTCAGCGAGTGAACGAGTTCTTTCACCTGATCGTTCATCTCACCCTGCAAAATTCGGCCGGCTTCCTTCGGTTTCGGGAGATAGGTTTCGACGATCTCTGTGCGCGCCGTCAAGTCTTCCGGCGACAACCGGAGGTCCGCTGCTGTGACATGGGTCAGCGGCTTTTTGCCGGCTTTCCGGATGCCAATCAGGGATGGGTAACGCGGTTCGTTCAAACCTTGCTGAGCCGTCACGAGGACGGGCAAGGTGGCGGTGACCACCTCGACGTCACCTTCGGCGTCACGATGTCCAACGACCTCAGTGCCGTTGATTTCAAGCTTCGTCAGGGTCGAGATGTGCGGAATGCCGAGTTCCTCCGCCAAGCGGACGGCAACCTGGCCGGATCCGTCGTCAACTGCCTGGTTCCCACCGATAATCAAGTCGTAGTTACGGACTTTAACCATCGCAGCCAAGACCTTGGCTGCGGTATATTCGTCGCCAAAAAGAGACTCGTCGTCAGCGAGCACAGCCTCATCAGCACCCATTGCAAGAGCGGTGCGAATCGCTTCCTCAGTGCGTGAAGGACCAATTGACAAAATGGTGACCGTACCATCATGCTCCTCTTTCAAGCGGATGGCTTCCTCCACTGCATACTCATCGTACGGATTGATGACGAAGCGCACTCCGTCTTCCTTGACTTTGCCGTTTTCGACGGTGATGCGTTCCTCGGTATCGAACGTCTGTTTTAGAAGTACTAGGATGTCCACGAAATCAACACTCCTCTCAGAACATCAGCCTTGTGATTTACGGCTGCAGCCTTGACTTACACAAACGGCGTACAGCCTGACCTGCACTTACCGTGTACAGCCTTGACCTGCACAAACGGCGTACAGCCTGACCTGCACTTACGGTGCACAATCTTACCTGCTTTACGGTGTTGCCTCAGCCTTTCGGGAGCCATCAGCAGACAGGGGACCTGTCAGCCCGTACAAGAGCGCGTCGACAACTTCGTTGGAAAGGGCTGCAAGGTCATACTTGGCACCGGATAATACCCATGCACTGACCGTTTCATCAATCGTGCCGAAGACCAGTCGACGGGCAATCCGACGATTTAACTTCGGAGAAAACACACCATGTTCAACTCCATGCTCAAACATCTCATCGAGGAGGTGATAAAACGGCTGCATGATTTCACCAATCTCGCGCCGAATGTTTGCATCGACCTGTCTGAGATGCACTTGGGTCACCATCGCCAACTCCGGGCGTACACCAAGCTCACCAAGATAGAGACCCACCAGGGAACGCAGTTTTTCTTCAGCTGTGGAGGCTAAGGCTGTTCGCTCCTTAACTTTCTCCACAATCTCCCCGATAGTCTGCCGCAGGATGGAAACCAGGATGTCCTCCTTGTTCTTGAAGTAGAGGTACACGGTTCCGTCTGCGACGCCGGCTGCTTTGGCTATCCTTGAGACCTGCGCGTGGTGATACCCAAACTCGGCCATAACAAGTACCGCTGCGTCCAAAATTGCGTTGTATTTGGACTCGTCCCTTCTGGTTCCGATGCCCCTCCCCCCTCACTGAATGAATGACCATTCATTTTCGTCTTTCATTGTAAACGCTGTCAACGGATAGTGTCAATAGAAGACTTGCGATCCGTTGATGGGAATTCAACGGATCGCACAGCACCTCTTTGTATGGACGCTTGTTCATCTCAATCGGCGCTTGTCCAACCTAACTTGCGCCTGTCCAATCTATGCCTGTTCCACCTGCTTTATGAATCAAGACCGAGCGCCTCGCGAACCTTTGGCTCGACTTTAAGAAACCCTTTGTCTCCGGCAGCGCGGAACTTGAGGGTTCCGTCCTTACCGAACACGAAGAACGCTGGTACGTATTCGTTCTCAAATCGATTGGTGACTTTATGCTGATGATCCAGCCCAATCGGCTGAGTCATATGGTATTCATTCATATCCTCTTTAACCTTATCGACATTCACGTCTTCTTCATATCGAGGCATGTGCAATGCAATGACTTGCAAGCCTTCAGATTCGTACTTGTTCTTAATCGCCATCACGTCGTTCATGGTTTCGTGACAGATGTGACAGGACACAGCCCAAAAGTGGATCAGCGTAACCTTGCCGGGTTCAATGCTCGGTTGACCGTCCGAGTTAAACCATTCAGTGACTCCATCCAAATTTGGCATGTCGGTACCCAGTCTCATTGGCATGCGATAGCGCACCTCCCGCATAGTTGTGAAATAATCATGAAAGCCCGCTTGCAAAAATCACAAGCGGGCCCTTTGAGCGCATAGGCTCATCAAACTTCGAGCAGTTTGTCTCCTGGCTTCCAGTTTGCCGGGCACAGCCCGCCAGCCTGCAATGCTTCAAGAACGCGAATGGTCTCATCAACGCTGCGGCCGATGTTCATGTCATGAACAACTTGGTAGCGGAGGATGCCTTCTGGGTCGACGATGAACAACCCGCGAAGGGCTTGGCCCTCACTCTCGACAAGCACATCGTACTTGCGTGCAACTTCCTTGGTGAAGTCAGCGCCGAGCGGATAGTCTAAGCCGCCAAGTCCATTTTCGGATTTCGGCGTATTGATCCAAGCCTTGTGGCTATGTACAGAGTCGCAGCTAACGCCGAGAACTTCTGCATCGAGGTCGTGAAACTCAGCCAGTCGGTCGTTCATGGCGATAATTTCGGTCGGGCAGACGAATGTGAAATCTGCTGGGTAAAAGAACATCACCAACCACTTCCCTTTGTAATCGGAAAGCTTCACGTGTTGGTCGAGCGTCTTCATGTCCTTTGTTGACAGCATGTCAAAGTCTGGAGCTGGTTGTCCCACTAATGGCATCGATATCCCTCCTAAATCGTTGATGCGCCTTGTTGAGCTTGGCGATTCCATCCAAAGTGCATTATACTAGACACACTACAACGATTCAAATCACGGCCGATTTAAGGAAAGCGGAGTTCCTCAGCCACCGTCTGATACCGAGAAAGGAAGGACATCTCATGGATCTGATGAAGTCTTCGGAGGAATGGAGCAAAGCTCACCTGGCTGTCAACGATCTGCTCAGCCGACTTCTGAACGAGTTGCGAGACCTGGGCTACAACCCGAGTTATCACGTATCGTACGACCGCTCGATGCAGCATCTGATGATAGACGCCGACCTCCTTGCCAAACACGAATCGCTCAAGCAACTGTACGCCGATTACGTAAGTGCGTGCGATGCGAGAGATGCAGCTGTCGAAAAAATTCAGCAGTCCCCCAAAGTCGACCTCGGTTTTTAAGTATTGTGTCGTGGTCGCCGGCGCGGGCAAACAAAATAGGGCCCCTAAGAGTTGACGGAAGAAACTCTGAGGGCCCTATTGTTCATGAGTATTGCCTCCGCCCGTCGTCTCTGGCTGTGCCCTTACTGCGAGCAGCGACGACGCTGACACCGCGCCAGGCGGTGTCCCTAGATCACGGACTGACTGAGTCAATTTGAAGGACTTGCCTTACCTCTACGTCGTCGTGCATGACCTCAGCTAACGTCAAACTGTCGAGTGCATGCGTGATGGCGTTCATCACGCGCAGCCATACGTTGCGCGTGTGACATGCAGAGAACCGCCCGCAGAAGTCCCCTGGATCTGAATTCTCTTCAGTTACACAACCAATCGGTGATAACGAGCCTTCAAGGACTCGGACAAGTTCTCCAATCGATATTTCCTCTGGGGGACGGCTCAGCAGATACCCGCCGTTCACTCCTCGTACACTCTTCACGAACCCAGCGCGTCGCAGTTTGGCAAAGATCTGGTCGAGAAACTGTTCCGGTATCTGTTCGGCTTGCGCCACAACTGGCAGGGCTACGGCTTGCTTTTGTCCGCCACTGAGCGCGAGGCATACCATGGCCCGAAGTCCATACTCCGTTTTTTTAGCGACCTTCACAGAACTACCTCCCTTCGCGACGAGTGATGCGGTTTGGGCCTGGTTTAATGAAGCTTAAGCCTCAACCCAAATCTCATCATTGCGCATTTCAATGGGAAAAGTTTCGACAGGGATGACACATGGAAATGCAGTCGGCTCCCCGTTTGTTACATTAAACTTGCCCCCGTGTTTCGGACACTCCACAATACAACCGACGAGCTTGCCGTCTGTCAGGAATGCACTGGCATGGGTGCAAACATCGGACGTTGCATAAAAGCCTTGGTCGGTATGATAAATCGCGATGTCGAGATCGTCGATCGTCACTTGCTTCATTGCGCCAACCGGAACTTCAGATAAACTGGCAACCTTGGTCCAGGACATCGTCTACCTCCTGCTGTCATCTGTATCCGCAGGGCCCCTGCTGGAGATGGGTAACCTGCCCCGCAGATACACGGAAAGGCCATCTTGACGATGACCTTCCCTATTCTCAGTTGAAGAGCGCCCGACTCTCCGGGCGCGCCATCCAACAAGGGTTTAACCAACCGAACCTTCCATCTCAAACTTGATGAGACGGTTCATCTCGACCGCGTACTCCATCGGCAACTCGCGTGTGAACGGCTCAATGAAGCCCATCACAATCATCCGTGTGGCGTCTTCCTCAGACAGCCCGCGGCTCATCAGGTAGAACAACTGTTCTTCGGAAACCTTCGAGACGCTGGCTTCGTGTTCGAGGGTCACATGGTCATTCATGATCTCGTTGTACGGAATGGTATCTGACGTGGAGTCCTCATCAATGATAAGCGTGTCGCACTTGACGTTCGACTTTGCACCAATGGCGTTCGGAGCAAAGCTGGTCAATCCGCGATACGTGGTCTTGCCGGTATGTTTACTGATGGACTTCGACACGATGGTTGAAGTGGTGTTCGGTGCATTGTGCACCATCTTTGCACCGGTGTCCTGATGCTGTCCGCGACCGCCAACCGTAATCGACAGAACCATACCCTTTGCACCTTCACCCATTAGGTAGACGCTCGGGTATTTCATCGTCAGTTTCGATCCGATGTTCCCATCGACCCACTCCATCGTTGCATCCTTGTACGCCATCGCACGCTTGGTGACAAGGTTGTAGATGTTTGGTGCCCAGTTCTGAATCGTCGAGTAGCGGCAACGTGCACGGTCTTTCACGATGATCTCGACGACTGCACTGTGCAAGGAGTTGGTGCTGTAAATTGGCGCTGTGCATCCTTCGACGTAGTGGACGAAGCTGTCATCGTCCGCAATGATCAGTGTACGTTCGAACTGTCCCATGTTCTCCGAGTTAATGCGGAAGTACGCCTGAAGTGGAACGTCACATTTCACGCCTTTCGGGACGTAGATAAAGCTCCCACCGCTCCATACAGCACTGTTCAGTGCAGCAAACTTATTGTCCTCAGGCGGAATAATTGTCCCGAAATACTCCTTGAAGATCTCCGGATACTCGCGCAGCGCAGTATCCGTATCGGTAAACAAAATCCCCAGCTTCTCGAGGTCTTCACGCATCGAGTGGTAGACGACCTCTGACTCGTACTGGGCAGATACACCCGCGAGGAACTTCTGCTCCGCTTCCGGGATGCCCAAGCGGTCAAAGGTGTTTTTGATCTCTTCCGGGACTTCATCCCACGTCTTGCCCTGTTTCTCAGCCGGCTTTACGTAATAGGTGATCTCGTCGAAATTGAGTTCCGACAAGTCGCCGCCCCAGTTCGGCATCCCCTTCTCATAAAAGAGATCGAGAGAGCGCAGGCGAAAATCGGTCATCCAACCGGGCTCGTTCTTCATCGTTGAGATCTGCTCAACCACTTTGCGCGAGAGACCCTTTTCCAACCGTGCGACAGAGACGTCTTTATCGCGAAAACCGTATTGATACTCTTCCAGTTCTGGCAGAGACTTCGCCATGTCTATTCCCTCCTTAATTGTTCACCGTCCAGCTCTCTATCTCACATCATCTGTATGAGCAGCTCTGTCCAATGCTTGCCAAGCCAAGGTGGCGCACTTTACGCGGGCTGGGAATTGAGACACACCTTGCAGGGCTTCAAGGTCGCCGAGCTCTTCAGAGTCAACATCCTGCCCCCGGATCATCAAGCGAAATGACTCTCCGAGTTTCAGGGCATCTTCTACTTTGAGCCCTTTCACGGCCTCTGTCATCATCGATGCCGATGCCATCGAGATGGAACAGCCGCTGCCTTTGAACCGAACGTCTTTTACGACACCGTCCTCAATCTGCAGTTGAAGCGTGATCTCGTCACCACAGCTTGGGTTTCGTAAATCCACCGAAACCGCATCCTCTAACAGACCTTGGTTCCGGGGATGTTGATAGTGATCCATAATGACCTGACGGTATAACTCAGACAATTGCATGCTGGAAAAACTCCTTTGCAGACGCCAGGGCATCTACCAACGCGTCAACGTCTGACTTAGTGTTGTATAAATAGAAACTCGCACGTGCAGTCGCCGGCACATTCAGGATCCGCATTAACGGTTGCGCACAATGATGACCTGCTCGAATCGCCACGCCTTCCGCATCAAGCACTGTTGATACATCATGTGGATGGATGGAACCGAGGTTAAATGTAACCAAACCGCCGCGTTCCGCTCCTTCTGCAGGTCCATAAATTTCCAGACCTTCAACCTCTGAGAGGCGTTTCAAGGCGTAGCCTGTGATCTCCCTGTCATGTTCGCGAATCGCGTCCATGCCAATCTTCTCGAGGTAATCCACTGCTGCGCCGAGACCTACAGCACCCGCAATAATCGGCGTACCGCCTTCAAACTTCCACGGAGTTTCCTTCCACGTCGCTTCGTACAGCTCCACGACGTCAATCATCTCACCGCCGAAGTAGGTTGGTTCCATCTCATCAAGCCACTTGCGCTTGCCGTAGAGTGCACCGATACCCGTCGGACCGCACATCTTATGGCCAGAGAAGGCCAGAAAATCGCAATCGAGGTCGTTTACGTCTACCGGCATGTGGGGCACACTTTGCGCACCGTCAACGACGATGACTGCGCCCACCTCGTGAGCCAGATCGGCAAGCTCACGAACTGGGTGAATCGTGCCAAGCACATTCGAAACATGCGCAATCGCGACAATCTTCGTCGCCGGCCCAATCAACTTCTTCGCATCTTCGAGCGAGATGGTTCCATCCTCCTGCAGGGGGATGTATTTCAACTTGGCACCTGTTACACGTGCCACCTGTTGCCAAGGAATCAGGTTACTGTGATGCTCGGCAGGTGTCAGAACAATCTCATCCTCTGCCGTTAAACGGGGCCTCGCAAAACCGTAAGCGACCATATTCAAAGACTCTGTCGTCCCGCGCGTGAAGACCACTTGCGCGGCATCAGGTGCGCCGATAAACCGCGCAACCTTTTCCCGCGCAAGCTCATACGCTTCGGTCGCGCGAGAGCCAAGCGTATGGACACCGCGGTGCACGTTGGCGTTGTCGGTTTCGTAATACCGCTTCAACACGTCAATGACCGACTGCGGCTTTTGCGAGGTCGCCGCGCTGTCCAGGTATACCAAGCGGTGGCCGTTGATTTCTTGGTTGAGGATCGGAAAGTCTTCCTTGATCTTGGAGATATCCATCACACAAGCTCCTCATCAATGTGCTGACGCACGAATTCCCGAACCACCTCATCCGGGAACGCCTCCAGTGTCGGTTCCAGGTATCCCCAGATGATCATGCGTCGGGCCTGTTTCTCAGGAATACCACGTGACTGCAGGTAGTACAATTGGTTTTCATCTAGTCTGCCCACGCTGGCCGCATGGCCGCAACGCTGCACGTCGTTCTCATCAATTAACAGCATTGGAATGGCGTCCGCTCTCGCGGTACCGTCCAGCATCAACATCCGGTCGCGTTGCTCACTGCCTGCACCCGCAGCATGCCGGAAGATATGTGTGGACGTCCGGTAGATGGAGTTCGCCCGTTCCCGAATCGCACCGTGCATGCTGATGTCACTCTCTGAATAACGGCCACGATGGAGCATACTTGCCGTCAATTCGAAGTGCTGGCGCCCAAACCCGATTCCAATGCCGGAAAGGGTCGATGTCGATCCGGTACCCACCAAGTCACTCTCGAGCAAGCCAACTGTGAATCCGTCACCGATATCGCAGTACACCCAGTCCACTTTAGCGTCAGATGCCAGCTTCGCTCGGCGGATAGTGAAGTTTGTCGGGCCTTTTCGGTACTCCGTCGATGCAGCAATCTTCACGCTGGCTCTTGCTCCCGCGACAACCTCAAGTACATCCGCATGAACCTTGCCGCTCTCAAGCTCACCATCAGTCAAGAAGACTTCCGTATACGCGCACTCGGCACCCTCCTCCGCAACGAGGAGTGAACGAACAGCTGCGCCGTGTCCTTGCGCAGATGACTCGTAGACGAAGGTCACCGTTTCTTCCAATTTCACATTGCGCGGCACGTATAAGAAGGCACCGTCGTTCCAGAAGGCCGCATTTAAAGCCGCCCATTTACTTTCCTCCGCAGTCACCACACTGCCGAGGTGCTTCTCAACCAATGACCCGTGTGAACTCACTGCAGCGTGCAGGCTTGAGAGAACAACACCTTGTTGGTGTATGGTATCCGGGATATTGGACTGCACGGCAACGCCATCACGGATAAATACGAAAGCCTTATCTTTGAGGCTGTCAAGTAAAGCCCGAACCCGTGCCGATCCACCTGCTGTCAAACTAGCGAATGGACCAATGTCGAAGGAACGACGCCGCAGGTCGGTCTTTTCGAGCTTAGGAGTTGGCATCTCCTCATACTTTGCAAATGCTGCTTCACGCCGTTCCCTCAACCAAGCTGGCTCATTGAAGCGATGGACGAGGTCCGTGATGAGGGAGGACGTTGTCGATATCGGTGTTTGTTCCGTCGTCATGACCTTACCTCCCTTACGCTTCTGCTCCAACGGTCTCGTCTTCAATCCCGAGTTCCTGCTTCAGCCAATCGTATCCGTTCTGCTCAAGTTTCTCCGCCAGTTCACGTCCACCGGATCGGACGATTCGTCCCTGCATCATGACATGCACGTGATCCGGTACGATGTGTTGCAGCAAGCGTTGGTAGTGCGTAATGATCAAAAAGCCGATCTCCGGGGAGCGCAGGCTGTTTACGGCATCTGCTACAATCCGCAACGCATCGATATCAAGACCAGAGTCAATCTCGTCGAGAATCGCCAGACGCGGGTTCAGCATCGCCATTTGCAGGATTTCGTTGCGCTTTTTTTCGCCGCCTGAGAAACCTTCGTTCAGGTACCGTTCGGCAAACGTCGGGTCGATGTTCAGCTCTTTCATTTTCTGCTGCAATTGGCGGTGGAACTTCAGCACCGGCACTTCGTTGCCTTCTCCAAGGCGTGAGTTCAGAGCTGTCCGAAGGAAGTTGGCATTCGAAACACCAGAGACTTCCGCAGGGTACTGCATTGCTAAAAACATACCTGCCCGAGCACGCTCATCGACAGACATCTCAAGTACATTCTCGCCATCGAGTGTGACGGACCCACCCGTTATCTCATAGGCAGGGTGCCCCATCAGCGCGGAGGCCAAGGTGCTCTTGCCTGTACCATTTGGTCCCATAATGGCGTGAATCTCGCCACCCTTGATTTCTAAACTGAGGCCTCGAACAATCTCCTTGTTCTCGACCTTAACGTGTAAATCGCGAATTTGAAACACAGGAGATGCCATTCGTGTGACCAACCTTTCCTGTCCGAATGTAAAGTTGACTTTTTCAGTCATGTTTTCCCTATCAGCTTAACATATCGTTCTGAAAATGCAACCGATCCATACGTTTACTCGGGTTTGTCAAAAATTTGTCACGTCCTTTGTCACTGGTTTTATCAGATCAAAAACAGGGTGCACATCTGGCACCCTGTTCTAGTTGATGCTTCGATTCAACGCAAATGAGGTTCAACCGAAGCGTCTATTCATGCAGAGATGTGCAACTCATCAACCAAGTTAGAAGAGATACTTAAAGACCAGTTTTGCCTCATCAGACATCATTTCTTTATCCCAAGGCGGATCGAAAGTCAGTTCAACCTCCACGTCTTCCACCCCGTCAAATGCCTTGACGCGCTCCACAATCTGATCCTTTATTTCGTCGTACAACGGACACCCCATGGTTGTGAGCGTCACGGTGATTTTCACCCGCTTGCCCTCATCAAACACGTCTACCCCGTACACCATGCCGAGGTTGACGATATCTATTTGAATCTCTGGATCAAGAACTTCCGTCAGCGTTTCACGGATTTGTTCTTCTGTCACCATTTTCATCTCACCCCCAGAACATATCTCCTATTTAGGGTACCCCATCGGACAAGTTTGTGTCCACCCAGGTCAAATTGGACCCTTGCAATCATCGCCATCCGCCCTTTGCGGGGGCCGGAAGTCAATCGGCAGTACCCCAACGGAAGAGCTGCGTCCGCTGCTCCCGGAATACCGGATAACGATACGTTCTTTAGATAACTTCAGCCAACGGTGTGTAAGGCAGATTGAGACCCGTTGCGACGGCTTCGTAAGTCACTTTTCCTTGAATGACATTGACGCCCTTGGCTAAAGCCTGGTTGTTTGCAATTGCTGCTCCCGTGCCTTGGTTGGCCAACTGGAGGGCATACGGAATCGTAACATTCGTCAATGCCAGAGTTGATGTTCTCGGCACAGCCCCTGGCATGTTTGCAACCGAGTAGTGGATGACGCCAAACTTCTCATAGGTGGGGTTGCTGTGCGTTGTAATGCGATCAATGGTCTCAATGGAGCCGCCCTGATCGATAGCAACATCAACGATAACGCCGCCCGGGTTCATACCCTGTACCATCTCGGCCGTCACGATCTTCGGTGCGCGCGCGCCTGGAATGAGGACAGAGCCGACAAGCAAATCGCAGCCTTCAATGTGTTGCAACAGATTGTATGCATTTGACATGACCGTGCGTAGGCGGCTGCCAAACACATCATCTAGGTAGCGCAAGCGATTGGCATTGGAATCAAGAATCGTGACATCCGCACCCATGCCCATGGCAATCCGTGCAGCATTGGTCCCAACAATACCACCGCCAACGATAACAACGCGTGCAGGTGGCACGCCTGGAACGCCGCCAAGCAGCTCTCCGCGGCCGCCATGCGCCTTCTCCAGGTAATGAGCACCAATCTGAATTGACATCCGACCCGCAACTTCGCTCATTGGCGTCAGCAAAGGCAGACTCCGGTCAGGAAGCTGAACGGTCTCATAGGCAATCGCGGTAATACCGCTGTCCAGCAACGCTTTCGTCAGTTCTGGTTCAGGGGCAAGGTGCAAATATGTAAATAACGTGAGATCCGAACGAAAGAAGCCGTATTCTGCTGGCAGTGGTTCTTTTACTTTAAGAACGAGGTCTGATTGGTTCCACGCGTCCTCAGCAGACACAATCGTGGCACCTGATTGTTGATACACTTCGTCCTCAAAGCCGCTCCCAGCCCCAGCCATGGTTTCGACGAATACCTGATGACCCGCCTGCACCAACGCATGGACCCCTGCTGGGGTAATTGCTACGCGATTCTCGTTGTCCTTGATTTCCTTCGGGATACCCACCTTCACGGCGAGAAGACCTCCTTCATATCGCCCAGAGCTTGTCCTCTGAGGAACTGCGAGTCAATGAACAATAAATTCGTCACCAAGTTTAGCACAATCAACTGCAAACGCAATGAGCGTAGTGCGGATAACAAAGCTGGACGGGGCATCCCCCGTCCAGTCATGGTTCATCTGTTACCGGATTGATTTGTTTACGCTTAATCCGTCGTTTTTCAGCAGTCAGAGTAATATCCCCTGCTGCCTTCTTTGCATCAATCCACTGTGCAATCCGCTTTGTGTCACTCGGTGCCACACGCCAGTTCCGGTCACCGTACACAAACGACTCTGCAGTCAGTTGTCCTTCTTTATCCAAGTCATCCACGGCCCGTCGAACCACCCCAACGGGGACGTGGAGCATTTCCGCCAGTTCAGAGAGACTGAAACGCGTCGTCAAGGTTACTTTCCTCCCTGTGTGATGACCAAAACGTGAGGCCGCTGGGACGCCAAGAAAGGATTCACAGGCCCGACCAACTTAAAAGTCAGGTTGGCAGTTGCACCTGGTTGCAGAGCGTCACCTTGACCAGAGGATACAGGTACCTTTGTAAAATAACGCGAAATGCCTGGCTGGGTAAAGTCAGAAGCCCCAGATGAGAATCCACCCGCAGAATTTGCGATAGATTGACCGCTTCCGCCAAACCAGATGATGGCAAGCAGGTTGTTCCAAGCAATTGGGCGGTCTGATATGTTCTTTACTGCCGTCTGAACCTGAAACGCTTCCCCGGTTTTCCAAGTCTGTGTGACGGTCACACCACTGACTGTAATGTCCAGCGGTTCAACCTGCCAAGTCGTGGTTGCTTGACTTGCCGGGACCGTCCCTCTGTCATAGAACGCAAGCGACGGAGACTCAGACAGGTTGCCATTGCTGTCGACCGGTGCTGTCACTGGTTGAAACGTCCACTGCACAGACTGGCCTGGCAGCACGACCTGATTCGGTGCATCAACAAACGTGATCCAGTCTGCCAATCCGATTCCCGTACCTTGTCCCGCATGAAACGACAGAACGCCGAACACATCCTGCTTAGAAATCGGTTGTGTACCTGTGTTTAGGAGCGTCGCCACAACTTCATTGTCTGGTCCAGATGGAGTGGAGTTAGTGATAGACAGGCCTACAACGCGAAGGGGTGCTTGCTTTAATCCAATCGCATTCGTCCCAGTCTGAACAGACTGTGCTGGTCCATTTACAGCGGGTACGCCGTCTGCTGTCGACTTTTGGTGCATCACGTTGTGGTTTAGACCGCTGTTCCAAACCGCCACTCCAAGCAATATCGCCGCGGCAATACCGCCAGCTCCTGCGAGCCAAGAGCGAAAGTCACGTTTTCTTCGGCCGCGACTGGGTGGTACCCGGCTGTCATTCGGATGAGTGCCGCCCCTAGGTAAGGTCCCGTTAAGAGCATCGGCTTGTTTCAAAATCTGGTTTTGCAGTTCAGATGAAAAGGGGACCTCCACCGCACTTTTCAACCATTTGTCAAATTCATCCTCGGAGGTGTTCATCGATTCCCCTCCTCAAATCGTTCTTTCAATAAACTTCTCCCCCGGTGCAACCGCGTTCGCACAGCTTCATCCGAGATGCCGAGTACGTCCGCAACTTCTTTCGTCGAGAGGTCGCGCAAGTAATATAAAACTACAACTTCGCGGTATTTCACCGGCAACTCGCTGACCTGCTGCCAGACCTCATCGTTCGATATGCGTTCGATGACCGTTGCTTCCGTGTTTAACGGAGCCACTTCATCCTGCAAAGCCTCTTCCTTCGGCAGCAACTCATGACGCACATGCCATGAACGCAAGTAATCTCGACAACGATTCGCCGTGATGGACAACAGCCAAGTCTTGACGCTACTCTCGCCGCGAAACGTATGCGCGTTCTGAAACGCACGGAGAAATACATCCTGCGCAATATCTTGCGCTTGGTGGTAGTTTCTTACATATGAATAAGCAAAATTAATGACATCCGTTCCGTATTGTTCCATCCACCTGCGCAGTAAGTACACAGCGTCGGAACCGGTCTCGGACACTTCACTCACGTCCGTTTCCTCCCGACTGGCTCCCAATCACTTGGACGACGCGGAGCCTGACAATGTGACACGGCACAAACGGCCGTGCAAACAACACGTTAAATATAGCAAAAACCTCGCACGGTCACGATGTGTCTATGCCTGGATACGCGGGAATGTGTTAAAGTCAGCTAAGGAATTGATGGACATGATGAATTATCATAGGAGGATCACTCCATGTACCAGCGTCTCCGTCCGATGTTATTTAAAATGGACGCAGAAAAAGCCCACACCTTTACCCTACATACACTGTCACGGATGCCTTCGCTCGCTCGAATGTTTGGTCGGCAGGCATCCGTACAGCCGATGCTGTCACAACGCATCTGGGGTCTCGATTTTTCACATCCGATTGGACTCGCAGCAGGACTCGATAAAAACGGGGAAGCGGTCAACGCGTTTTTGAACATGGGGTTTTCCTTCGTGGAAGTAGGCACCGTGACACCCCGTCCCCAACCCGGAAACCCAAAACCAAGGATGTTTCGGTTAATTGATGATTTTGCCCTCATCAATCGCATGGGGTTTAATAATGAAGGCGCCGACAGACTGCTTGAACGGTTACAATCTCGTAAATCCAGGGGTCTTGTTGGAGTGAATCTGGGCAAGAACAAGGTGACGGAGAACCATGACGCCGCCAACGATTACACCCTGCTTGTGAGCAAACTGTACTCTGTTGCTGATTTTTTCGTGATCAATGTGAGTTCGCCGAACACTCCCGGACTTCGGGATTTGCAAGCGGCCGATTCACTCATCCCACTCGTTCAGGCAGTGCTCGACGAACGGGATGTTCAAGTTTCTCGCGGCACGATGCGAGTTCGAAATGGCCAGGCCCCGGTTC
This sequence comes from Paenalicyclobacillus ferrooxydans, assembly GCF_001399675.1. GTDB lineage: Bacteria > Bacillota > Bacilli > Alicyclobacillales > Alicyclobacillaceae > Alicyclobacillus_B > Alicyclobacillus_B ferrooxydans. Next base: position 2,852 of record NZ_LJCO01000047.1, on the reverse strand, counting down.
CCCCGGTTTTGGTCAAACTGGCACCTGATCTGGCAGATGACGCCATCGCCCTCTTGGCACAGCGTCTACAACAGATTGGGGTCGACGGGTTCATCGCCACCAATACCACCATTGCGAGGCCCAACCTGACAAGCGAGCAGGCCCATCAGTCCGGCGGACTTAGCGGTCTCCCCCTCAAAGAGCGCTCCACACAAGTGGTGTCTATCGTCTACGCGGCAACCAACGGACAAGTCCCCGTCATTGCTTCCGGCGGTGTTTTTACAGCACGAGATGCCTACGAGAAAGTGAAAGCCGGTGCTTCCCTCGTAGAACTCTATACAGCGCTTATCTACAAGGGACCGGAAGCAATCAGCGAGATCGTTCGTGAATTGCCGAATTATCTTCGGCAGGATGGCTTTTCATCTCTGTCTGAAGCCGTCGGTTCTGGTCACCGAATGGAGAGTTGATACGGACTCTGATTAAGACAGTGCTCGAAAACAGTCACGAGCGTTTCGTCGAACTGCGTGCCGCTGCCGGCTCGCAGTTCGAGCATGGCTTGCTCTCTAGTAAAGGCACTGCGATATGCACGGCGCGATGTCATGGCATCAAATGCATCAACGAGTGATACAATCCGCACGGATAAAGAGATGTCATCTCTTTTAAGCCCATCCGGATATCCCTTCCCATCTATCCGCTCGTGATGATGACGGACAATATCCCGGAATACCGTCAGTTGAGGCCAACGGCTCAGGTACTCGGCCCCAATCACGGGATGCGTTTGAATGTGCCGGTATTCCTCGTCATTCAGCCGCCCAGGCTTGAGTAGAATCTCATTCGGTATCTCCACCTTACCCAGGTCGTGCAGCAACGCTCCGACATAAATTCTTCTCGTTTCTGCCATTGGCATCCCAATTCGGGCAGCAAGCTGTGCTGCAAACGATGCAACTTTCATGGAGTGACCAGCCATGAAAGGGTCTTTGTTCTCCATCTCAATGATGAGCGGGTAAAGCGAAAAAATATCAGGATATGTGGTGTCTTGGTAGACTTCCAGAAAATAATGGAGGTGTCTTGCATACCACAGGCTATCCCTCCATTGTTCGCGCTGCAACGTGTCGGACACTCGGTGAATGACCACCAGAATACCCATCTCCGTGGGAAAGAACCATATGGACTCAGCATCCAGTTCAACGGGCCACTCTGTCAACAGGGCAGACGGCCCAGTATCTGCCTTTCGAATGATTAAAGGTACATTCATTCCACGCACAACGCGTATAGGTGTTCGAAGTAAATAGACCCAACGGATTGCCGGAACACCGAGTAACCGCCCTTTGGCAGCCCACACAACCGACTCGCGAAACATGTCATCATGCATCCGCAAATGATCACTCACACAACTCTCACCGAGACTATCACCTTCGCCCAAAACAGAAGTGCCCCCTGCTATGCTTTTGGCACCCGTCTCCGTAATAAAGATGGCGACACCGCTGTGAAACACCTGAAGGAGACCTGTCAAAAAACCGTGTAATGGATTGAGCAGTTGTGACAACGGATAGGCTTTTTCGGTCATCGGAGTATCCCTATGGTTCCTGGTGACTCCCTTTGGGGTCTCGAACCCAGTCGAAATTGACGCCGGACGATGCTGATTATCCATCCATGCCACCCCAGTCTGTGACATCTTCCACTCTCGCGGCGGTTCACCTAATTCGGAAATGTCCGTAGACGGCTATCATGTCTGGTTGCTTCCGTTCAAAATCATTTCTATATCAGTTCTGTTTTTGACGCAGACCTTCCTGCAGGACGGTCTAGACAGCTTTGGATAAAAGCGATAGGTATCGAAGTTTCTGGGCAGATTCGTCTTAGTACAGCCTCGAAGAACATCGTTTTCCTTCCATCGGTGACTTCGGTTTGCTGGAAATCAGTTTGGTGTTGCGCTAAGATGATTATGAAAGGCAAGGCTAAGATTCTATGATTTGGAGGGGATTGGATTGGCACATGTACTGCCGCAGCTTCCATATGCTGCAAATGCACTAGAACCACACATTGACGAGACAACCATGAACATTCACCACGGTCGCCATCACCAGACCTATGTGAATAACCTTAACGCAGCTCTCGAAGGACATGCAGACCTCGAAGCAAAGTCTATCGAAGACTTGCTCCGATCGATTGACAGTGTACCTGAGTCAATCCGCACTGCTGTCCGCAACAACGGCGGCGGTCACGCCAACCACAGCCTGTTCTGGGAAGTACTCAGCCCAAATGGCGGCGGACAACCGACAGGTGCTTTGGCTGACGCTATCAACAGCACCTTTGGCAGCTTTGATCAGTTCAAGGAGCTGTTCGGGAAAGCGGCAACCACCCGTTTTGGCAGCGGCTGGGCTTGGCTTGCTGTCGACAACGGCAAGCTTGAGGTATTCAGCACGGCAAACCAAGACAGCCCGTACATGGACGGCAAAACACCGATTCTCGGTCTCGATGTCTGGGAACATGCATACTACCTCAAGTATCAGAACAAGCGTCCTGACTACATCTCTGCGTTCTGGAACGTTGTGAACTGGGCAGAAGTGTCAAAGCGTTACGAGGCTGCCAAGTAAGCATCGAATTCCACGAGGATACAGAACCTGAGCCGCGGGCAGACGTACATACCGCGATTGCAAACAGTGTTTTGTACCTGGAAGTGAAACAGAAGGTAGGCAATCGAACCAAATGCATTCAGGCTGCCGATACACACGGCAGCCTGAATTTTATTTGTGCGCCCGGCATGGGCGTTGTCTATACGGTGGAAGTCCGGAGTGGTGAAGGTAGCAGTAGCCATTAGCTCAAGCCAAGGGTGTCCACCGCGAGGTGGAATCTGAAGGAAGGCGGCGGCAAAC